>OZ244849.1:0-1272500 GCA_965220875.1 Gammaproteobacteria bacterium
AGAGACCGATCCTGCGGCAAGTACCGTGGCAACAAGTAAACCGGGAATTACCTTTTTCACGAGATTCTCCTTTGCTTTGATTCTCAAATGAATGTATCAGCCAACAGGACTAGGCTGCACCTTGCATAAGGTAATGTCAAACCTCCTGGCCATAGTGCCTCGCTGATTGGTGCTGGGCGGGCAAGCCACCCGGTCATATTCCAGGTTTGGGAGAGTTGCAGCGATATGAGATATGAGAATTTCGTGTTCCAGCCCGAATCCAGTTCCGAGAGGCAGGACATCGATTTGTCCTGCTTATGAAACGCAATCTCATTATCACGCTTGGTAGCCTTCACATTTAAGCTGAAACCAGAAAAATTCATAACAATCTAAATAAGTATGGTCACTAATATGCTTGTATAATAGGATAATACAGACAGAAGAATCTTTACCTGACAAGAGGATACTACCGTGTACAGAAGTATCGTTGTTTTATTAGAAGACAAGGCAGATCATGCCAGCTTGATCAGAACTGCAACAAACGTGGCCCAGGTTGGCGATGGTCACATTTCAGCAGTTTACGTAGTGCCACTGACCTCAACAATGTTCAGTATGCCGGATGTCGTAAACGTAGAGTCTTTTCGAAACAGGGCTAATGAAGTTCATGAGCACTTTGAGTCAGCCCTGAAAGCCGCAAATGTCAAAGGGAGCTGGCATTATACGGAAGGCGGGGATGTAGTGGCTGAAGTCGCTCAACAAAGCCTCTATGCAGATATAGTTCTACTTCGTCGAAACAAACACAATCACAAGGTGGTAGACAAGGTTCTGCTGACAGCCAGTTGCCCGGCATTGCTGCTACCCCCTGCAGAACTTCCAAGCATAAGTTTTGATCGCATATTGGTTGCATGGAAAAGCACTCGAGAAGCAGCACGAGCCTTGCATGACACGCTCCCGCTCTTGCACCAGGCGAATGATATCGTGATTGCAGCACTTGGAGAGCTAAGCGATCACGAAAAACAATCACTGACCTCATACCTGGGTGCACACGGTATCGATGCGAAAATAGAACAGCATACAGTTGAAGACCCGTACACAGAACCCAGCCTATTGCGCGATGTTGAAAAATCGATCGGCCGCAGGCTCCTTGCACTGGCAAAACAAGAGAACAGAGACTTGATAGTCATGGGTGCTTACGGACACTCACGGCTCAGTGAAGCCATTTTGAGTGGAGTGACCAATCTTGTATCACAAATGGCTGAGATTCCTGTACTGATGTCACACTAGCCAGGCACTCTCACTTGTCTCTATACAATAAGGTTTCTTCCCGCTCTGTCTTGAAGCCCGCTATGCCAAACCCTCCGGGCATGTCCCAGGGGTCGAGAGAGCCGAAGCGGTAGTTTCTCGTAGAAACAGCCGGCTATCCAGGGATCGACCGGAATTGCAAGGGGTGCCTGATGAAGCTTGAAAAGCCGAGACCAGAGTGTGTCTGTGTATCGGGCCAAGGCCACTAGCTATTTGCAAGTCCTCATATGCAGGATCGATATTTGGTCATTTCAGCGGCAATGAAAAACAGGAATTCTATGAGGATTTCACTCCTGCCGCCCATCTTCCTCCTGCTTTGCCTGCAAGTGAACGCCGCTTCCCCGGACACTGCAGCTGAAGATTTTTATATCAAGGCAGGCACAGGCATCCACTCGCTGGACCTGCCGGAGTCCAGCCCGTTCATCCGAACCAACGGCCGGGAAGAGGCCCTTGGTTTCCTGGATCACTATGATGGCAGGGATGACGGGGCACTGGCTGCCCTTACCCTCGGCAAGGCACATGGCCACCGGTTCACCGAGCTGCGCGGGTTTCGGACCTCTTATACTTCCAGGTATAACCGTGAGTACCGCGAAGATCCCGCTCCATGGGCGGAGGTTCGCACCCGGTTCCAAGACCGGCACTGTCCGCCGGGTGCGGCGATCGGGGAGTGCATCACCCCGCATACCCAGAGACACTTGCTTGATTTGATCCATGATGATCCGCACGTCCGGGCGGTCGGTTGGATCGGAAGGATCGATGGCGGAGCCATGCCGTTCGGCTCGGCCATCTTTGCCTGGGGCGATCCCGTCCGCATCCGCACGAAAAGGGAGGTGGATTTTTTTGGGCTGGACCTGGTCACTGGAAAGCAGCCTGAACCGGCAGCCAGGTCCAGTGCCGCGATGCACCTTGGACCCAGCTACAAGAGACTGCGCCAGGACATCAAGACGTTCGCCTATGAATCCAACCGCCCTGCCGCAATCAACAATCTCACACTCAGCGAAGATCTGGACGCCGACTACTACGGCGGTGCAATCGGCACCAAGATGGACCTTCCGCTTCGCCCAGACTGGAACCTCGCCCTGGATGGCACACTGGGGGTCTACTACCTGGATGCGGACTACAAAGGCGCCCAGCGCACGTTCATATCGTCGGGTACGTTTGCGATGGATGAAGTCACGGATCACCACACCGATGATACCCGATGGGCCGTTACCCTCAGCCTGCAGACCTCATTGGTTTTCTCGTATTCCAGAAACGTGACCTTTCATGTTGGCGCAGGCATGGAATACCTGTCGGATGTCCCGAAAATGCGTTATGCAGAACTGGGGGAGCGCTTCGGCCCCGGAGACCCCCATTCGCCTGCACGCATTGAATACTCGGATGCATACGGCTATTTCGGCTCCATTTACATGGAGTTCAAAGGGATGTAGTGTTTCCTGAGACACGGCTTCGGAGTCGACCTGCAACGCCGAGGACCGGGCAAGGCCGAGCAGCCCCTGGACTCAACGACCTGCTTTGCGTACAAGCAGGTGGCAAATTTCCTGCCTGCAGGCACCTACTGAAACACGAGCTATTTCCATGAATACCTTTTGCACATCGCGCCACAGTCACGCAGCCAGCCTCGTGCTCGCCACCGGGGTGATGCTGGCGGTCTTTACAGGCATGGCTCACGCACAGCCTGCCCGCAATCCAGGGGCAATGTATGCCGGCCTGTTCACCGGATCAGCCTGGATGGACAACCGGATCGAGGATGTAGCGGGCTTTGCCAACTGGGGTGTGCTTGGCTGGTCGCTCGACTACCATGACTCAGGGCTGGTGTTCGGCGTGCTGGCCGGACGAAAGCTTGAGCTCGCAGGCATACCGTTGCGCCTAGAGGTTGATGGCATGCTCGGGGACATGACTGCGCGCTCGAACCGGGTGGACCCCGAGGGCTTGGACGAAACGGTTGAGACGGAATTTCGCTGGATGGCCAGTGCGCGGGTAGGCGTGGAACATGCGATAGGGCCGGTGTTGCTGTTTGCCACTGCCGGGATGGCACTGTCCAGGGTCGACCGCTCGGTCACCGACATCGATTCAGGACTTGATATTGCACCCCATGTCGACCCGGACGATTCCTTCAGCGATCACACAACCGAGGTGGGCTGGGTGGCCGGGGCAGGACTGGAAACCCACTTGGCCAGGGCCTGGGACGTGCGCCTGGAGGGCCTGTACATGGATTTTGGGCGCAGCACCCACTTCGTGAACCATTCCGGCAACAACCGCTGCGGACCCGGCGGCCTGCAAAAGCCCTGTCCCTACAAGATCGACAATGCGCTCGGGGTAATCCGCCTGGCAATCACCTACCGGTTCGGTCACCCGTGAAGACAGTTCAAGAGCATATTTCAGGTGCACGCCTGTCCAGATCAAGCAGCCTGAAGTAATTCTCGCCAAGAGCGATATTCCTGAATGCATCGTCGTCAAGATGACGGATGATCCGGCTGGTCACTTCGAGTTCTGCCCGGTACACCTTAAAACTCTTGCTGCTGGACGCCACAAAGTCCGACCCGGGCAGAATGCGGTCCGAATAAGCGTTCAAAAAGGGAATGTACTTCGCACGCAACCCGGGGTCCGAGAAGTAGTGGTCATCTATTACCCGCCAGGCGATGTCAAGCATCAGTTTCGGATAGCGGTCAAGCAGGGACTGCAGGATCGCGATATGCCGGTCCGCTTCGATTGTGGTCAGCTCGAGAGACAGGCCAAGGTGCATCCAGATGATTTTGTTGTCCGGGTACAGGCGCAACGCCTCTTCGATCCAGGGCAGGTAACGGGTGGGTTCCTCGTTGCTTCCAAGATCCGAGTGGATGGCGATGGGCATGTCGCGCTTGCGCAGCTCGGCCATGAACGGCTCCCATTTCGCGATCCTGGATATGGGAATGGCAAGACGGTGGTTGCCAAACAGCGCCTGCTTCACCATGTTGACTTCACCCATCCATTTGAACAGCCCAGGAAATTCCCTGTCCAGCAGCCGCATGCCATCGAGCACGGTATCCGGCTGACCGAGGTTTGGAAAGCTCATGGACAGTGTCATGTGGACCTTTCCCGAACCCTTGGTTATGTAATTCACGGCGTTGAAGAAGTCATTCTTCAACGTAGGCATTACCGGCGTTCCGGGACAGTCAAGATAGTATGTACATGATGATGAAATTGGCAGCATCTGGCCGATGCCATACACCGTTGCGTACTGCACGCCGGCTTTTTCAAGATATTGGACGACCTCCTCGAAGGGCAGTGCCCGGCCTCCAAACGGACGGAAGTGCAAGTGGGCATCTACGACTGCCGTGTTAGGCTGCACGGTCCTGTCGTAGCATGCGATGGTTTCACCACCAACCGTTTCTGAAGCGGCACCCGCCTCCAACCCGGCCAAGGTAAATACAGCGCTAGCGGCAAAGATTATGACCAGTGAAATGATCTTCATGATGTGATGCTCCCGGATTTGTCAGGGCTTGGCATATACCCTGTGTGCTTGAAATTTTAACTATGGTTGGACTCCCAAAATGGAAATGCAGCAGTCAGGTGATTCCAATTGTAAACCAAGGTGGCTTATCGCATCAGCTACGGGCCTGTCAATATAACCGCATTCAACCTCGCTCACTCCCTGGATCAACGACCGCCTGTGCCGGAAACTATCGCTCCAGCTCTCTCACAAACACGGGTACATACCCCGGGGACTTTGACAACACACGACAGGCCATATCGTTCCATTGCAGACGAAGACAGACAGAAACAGAGCAAAAACGTACTATAGGTCGTCCAGTTCAAGTTTTGGTAAGCCGGTATTACGATTCAAAGCAGACTTTGGCAGGTTGTCTTGTTAAGTGCCCTCATGGCAGCGGCACTCTTTACCTACTCTTTCTTTTTCTACATACCAAAAAACCAGGATGCTAAACGCAACTCGGTCCACTTTACTCCCGTTGCAATCGACCCGCACACACAAAAATTTCACAACTCCCTGTTTATTGCGGACCTGCATGCAGACTCCCTGCTCTGGGCCCGTGATTTGAGAAACAGGCACAGCTATGGACATGTCGATATTCCCCGCATGCTGGAAGGAAATCTTGGCCTGCAGCTTTTCTCCATTGTCACCAAGGTGCCCAAAAACCTGAACTTGTTCAGGAATGACGATCGCACGGACAACATCAGGCTGCTGTCCATTGCCCAGCGCTGGCCTGTAAACACATGGAACAGCCTGTACGAACGCGCAATACACCAATCGCAAAAACTCCATGATTTAGAGGCTGCCGTGCCTTCCTTTCGCATCATCAGGTACCAAGAGGATTTGCAGCAGTTCATTGAAGACAGGCAGTCACGAGACAAGCTTGCTGCCGGAATCCTGAGCCTGGAAGGCGGGCATGCCCTGGAAGGTGACCTGGAGAACGTTGAAAGGCTGTTTGATGCAGGAATCAGGGTCATTGGCTTCGCCCATCTGTTCGACAACCACTTGGGCGGTTCTGCCCATGGCCTGGAAAAGGGAGGAATCACAGCGTTCGGACTCGAGGTATTGAAGGAAATGGAACGACTGAACATTCTCGTCGATATCTCCCATGCATCCCCTGCATTGATCGATGACATATTCAAACACTCTACCCGCCCTGTCATAGCCACTCATACGGGCGTTGCAGCCATCTGCGATGACTCACCGAGAAACCTCGCCGACGTGCAAGTCAAACAGATTGCTGAAAGCAAAGGGGTCGTTGGAGTCGGGTTTTGGACAGATGCAGTCTGTACCTCAGACGTCACGGGCATCATCGACACCGTCCGGCACGTCATTGACCTGGTCGGCGAGGATCATGTGGCCCTAGGCTCAGATTTCGACGGCAATGTCCAAACCCCTTTTGATGTGGCGAACATGATTGATTTGACCCAGGCCTTGCTGGATGCAGGGTTCACAGAGTCACAAATAAGAAAAGTGATGGGAGATAACGTAAGACGCCTCTTGCTGGAAAATTTGCCTTCAATGATCCGCTGAATTTCGAATACAGCATAAGTTGATGCGACCGCAGAGTTGAATACCCTATCCTATGGACAGATGTATAGATTCAAAATCTTTCACGCTGTATTTCCTAGATTCGCTCTGTAGTGTATGCTGCACTAGCATCATGGGTTTAGAAACGCATTCCGGCTCCTACATCAGTTCCATCCGTGACCACTAAACTTCTCAGTGCAGGTCTGGCAATTGCAGTATTGCTCCTCATAACCTCGTGTGCGTCGATCAAATTGTCCGGGGACGGGGCAAAAGCTCGCGTCCTGAATTTGGACGAAGTAAATAGCTGTCAGAAAAGTGGAACCACAACAGTCCGCGTCAACCAGAAAATTCTGAACGTTGTCCCGAAACAGTCATCCAGTGTTGCAAAACAACTTCAGATACTGGCGCGAAACAGTGCCATTCACATGGGTGGAGACACGGTTGTACCTATCACAAGCGTGGAGAACGGACAGCAGGTTTTTGCAATCTTTCGCTGTATTCCGTGATCTTGCGGCTGTTTTCAGGCTTCCCGTCATTGAGTTCGAAGACCGGGAAGCAATAGCTTACGGGAGTACTCCTTGGGCCGGGATTGTGAACCGGGCGGTCGCAGGAGTACGCGACCCCGCGCACGATCCGGGAACAGACAAGGATCCCGAGTTTGTGAAAGAGTTGGACTTGTGGATCTATGCCAACGGGGTGGCCCCGGACTTCTCACGTCCTGGGAAGCCCACGGGCCATGCATGTATCGGTTCATTGAATGCGGGAATCATATACCCCGGTCCACAGAGTTGTTCAGCAGTGTCACGACCAGCCACACGATGCCACCAACTATGCAGAATATGATGAGCGCTGCCAAGGTCTGCCAGATATAGTCCCACACCCTGCGCCTCAGGCTCTTGACCTGACGCTTGAACAGGATTGGCTGGTTGCGTTCGTCCAGGTCTATATGGTCCCAGATATACCGTCCCCGCTTGGTGAACTTGAACTTGATGGCCATCTGAAACAAGCGTGCGCCAGCTTCACCCGTTGAGAAGCGGCATTCGGAGAACACCAGGTGTCACCGGCACACAAACCCTATTCTTCACTTTCCCGGAAGCTGGGGTAGTCCGGATGCATGGTGATGTGTAGCGCACAGCCACACTCATCCACGAACCAGCCGTAATGAGTATCCAGCCCAAAGTCGGAAAAGCGCATGTAGTTACCCGCAGCGTCCCTGCGCCATACCCTGGGTGAATACTCCGGGATTTTCGGGGCGGCTTTCCATGCCTTCAGCTTCAGTTTCGTCAGGATCATTCCCCTTTTGCCACGAAGGCCGCTTTCAAGCCATCTGACCGAACCCGGGAGTACCCCGCTGAATCCAGGCAGGGGCCCAGACTTGGCATCTACATCTGCCTGAGGTTTATGCCGACTACAGTGCTTCGCTGTGTTGATTGACCAGTCGTTTCCCAGGCAATCAACTTGATATTCGCAGCCACCTTCCGCTGGCAAGAGCGCTTTGGGCAGCACATGCACACCTGTCAAGATCAGTGCTATGGCAAACACGCAGGTCTGGATTCATAGCGGTTTCCCGGATTTCACGTGGCACTTGCTCCACTCGACTCGTGGACAAGAGCAAAAGCTGCCTCTCGGCACGGATGCTCGACAGCCACAGAGTTTGCGGAGCAACAACTAGCTCACACCAGGTGCATCCCGTTGCTGAACCTTTTTAACCTTCTTAACGTGGCATGCCTGTGAACAAGCCACGGCAAACAGGCAGTGATCATCGTCGACTTTAGCAAAATTTTTATGAACTTGTTGTGACATATATGGGAAATACCGTGATTATTGTATGAACCTACGTGAAAAGGGGTTGTAACCAGCCCCTGACCCCAGTGAGATTGGGCAATGTAGGAATTCAGGAATGGCGCTCTTCGGATGGTGCGCTGGACACGGATGCCTTTAGCTCACTGACATGCAGACATCATGATTGCACAGTGGCTCAATCAGACAATCCCTCCTTGCCCGAACAGGAGAGGGTCTTTACTCCTCAACCGGCAGGACCATGCGGTAGCCGATCCCGCGTACTGTGGCGATATAGGTTGGACTGGATGCATCATCGCCCAGTTTGCGACGCAGTTTTTTCACAAAAGCACGCACTACCTCTGGGTCACTTGTCTTGCGCCCGCGCCACACCTGATGCAGCAAGGATTCGTAACTCATGACATGTCCTGCATTAAGGGAAAGTATGCTGAGCAGATTGAACTCAGTGGCCGTCAACTCCAGTGGGCTACCTGCCACGATCGCTAGGCGTTGCTCATAGTGGATGACTAAATCCCCCAGTTGGAAGGGCTCGGGCTTGTGCTGCCTGCGCAAGACTGCCGAGACCCTCGCCGTGAGTTCTGTTGGCGAGAAAGGCTTGACGATGTAGTCGACAGCGCCAGCCTCCAGGGCCTTCGCGATCGTCTCGTCCCGGCCGTACCCGGAGATGAAAATAACCGGTATGTTGCCAAGTTCGGGAACAGTTTCCATCAACTCGATGCCGTCCCGTTCGGGCAGCAGCAGGTCCAGCAGGACCAGTTGGGGCTTTTCTGTTTTTATGAGGTGGGAAAGATCTGCTGAATCGCCAGTCACAAGCGGGGCGTAGCCCGCCGCAGAGAGGGCATCTCGCACGTAGCGCAGTATCTGCGGGTCGTCGTCCACTGCCAAGATACGCTGGGGCGTCTCATCTTCTCCCTGCAGGCGCGTCCCTGTCTGGCGTATGACGGCCGATACACCCTTGCTGGCCTCCCCTACTATTGGAATGGTAAAACTGAACAGTGCACCTTGGCCCGTCCCTCCGCTCTCTGCCCGGATACGCCCCCCGTGTGCCTCGACTAGTCCTTTGCAGATCGCCAGACCCAGGCCAGTACCCCTACCCCTTAGCTTGCCATCGCGACCTGCCGCATCTGCATGCTTGCTGAACAGATAAGGTAACTGATCAGACGGGATGCCTCGGCCTTCATCCGAAACAGAAACCACAACGTGCACGCCATCGAGCACCGCACTGACCAGGACAGGTGACGACTCGGGAGAGTGCTTGGCGGCATTGGAAAAAAGATTGTTCAGGACCTGGACAATGCGTTGCCGATCAGCCATTACACGAGGCAGGTCTGGCGGGAGATCTATGTGAAGGGTGTGTCTGCCACCGCTGCTTATGAATGTGTTTCGGGCCTGGTCCACCAGGTCGGCAACTTCTGAAGGCTCGGGTTCAACCATCAGCGTACCGGCCTGGATACTGCCTGCATCCAGCAGGTCACTGATGAGACCCCGCATATGGTCGGCCTGACGGTCGATGATGTGGAAGAATTGCCGCATCTCGGCCTGAGGAAGTGGCGATCCTGCACCGAGTACGGAGGCCGTTGAGCCCTTGATGGAAGTGAGCGGTGTCCGTAACTCATGGCTCACCATGCTCAAGAACTCGGCTCGCTGGCGTTCAAGCTCATCCAGTGGTGCCAGATCCTGCATGGTGATGATCACCGATGCGGTCGTACCATCCTCGCCATGGATCGGTGTGGCATTGATCAGCGTTTTGACACTTCGCCCATCCGGGATGGAAAACACGACCTCCTCGGCGCGCACCATCTCACCGGTGTTCAGTTCCCGTGCAAGCACAAACTCGTTGAGAGCAATCTCGCGCCCGTCGGCACGTGTGACGGTGATTATTTCCTGCAACTGTTCTACAGGGCGACCCGGAATGCGAAGGCCTTCAACAATCCGTCTTGCCTCCTGATTGAAAGACATGGGCCTTAAAGTTCGGACATCGAAGACCACGACTCCGACCGGGGATGTTTCGATCAGGGTCTCGAGGTTCGCACGCATTTGCTGCTCCTTCCGGTGTATTCGTGCATTAGCAATAGCCGTTGCCGCCTGCGAGGCAAACAGTACGAGAATCTCTTCATCTTCGTCGGTGAACTCCTGTCCACTCTCCTTATCACCAAGATAAAAGTTTCCGACATGATCGCCCTGATGGCACATCGGCATGCCCTGAAACGTCCGAGGGCACACTAGGTGGTCAAAGGAATAGCCGAGTGAACGGATGAAGGCGGGCATATCAGACACCCTCAGAGGTGACGCAAGATCGCGGAAGTGCTCGAATAGTCTCGGCCCGTCCTGCCAATTGACAAACTGCTGGTGTTCTTCCGGTGTGAGGCCGGAGGTGATGAAGTCCTGAACCTGTCCATCTTCATTGATGGTCGTGATCATGCCGTAACGGGCATTGGTAAGCATGCGGGCACTGTCGGCCACCTCGTGCAGAACAGTGGTCTCTTCAAGGCTCGCACTGATGCGCAGTATGGCTGAACTTAGCCCGGATATGCTCTGACGCAGTACCTTGACCTCTTGCTTCAGTTCATCAAGATTTTCCACTGCTACCCCCTATTTGATCAGGAACTGATGACAGCGCTATTATCGAATATATTCATGTAATAATCATGGTATTACCCATGCATATCACACTAAATTCATAGATATTTTGCTAAAGTCAACGACGATCACTGCCTGTTTGTCGTAGTCTGCTTGTGGATACGTGGCATCACGGAGTTTAAAAAGGGAAACTATACACGGTACTTGCCATGTACAGCCGGCTTGGGACCTTCAATACCTTGAATACCCCAAGGCAATGTGGGTCTGCGGTTGTTACGGTGGAATAGTTGTGCCTTTACCTCCAGAAGAAAAATCAGCTTGGCACCGTGCCAGAAAAATCCATGACATGGATTCCAAGGTTTGGCGCAGGGATATCTACAATCATCACATCCGGTACAACGATTATGGCAAGAAACTGATTACGGCTGGTTTGTGGGCGAACATGGTGAAGCCGTGCATATCATCAATAAACGCAAATAGTTTTGAACTTAAAAGATAAAGATAAGGTAGGTATTCGAAACACTGAGATCTACTGCCTGCCTGCACGTCTGATTCACTGGGTCATGGCCACAGGTTTTGTTTTCATGTGGGGGTGTGGCTACACCATGACTACTTGGGTGGAAGAAGATTCTGCGCTGGAAGAAACTTTGTTTGATTTGCATATCTCGGTCGGGGTGACCTTGTTGCTCCTGCAGGCCTTGCGTATCGCTGTCAGACTGGCATATGCACCCCCGCCATTACCTGACACAATCCCGAGAATCGAACGGATCGGAGCGCATGCGGGACATGTTGCACTTTATTTACTCCCTGCGGTAGTGATCGGCTTCGGATGGGCGGAAGTCGATGTAGGCGGGCACCAGGTTCAATGGTTCGGTATCCCCATAGCCAAGGTCTTTCCAACCATGGAAGCATGGGAGGGGCTGACTGAAACTCTGCACCGGTGGCTGGCCTATACCATGCTCAGTGTGGCCTTGGTGCATGTTGCTGCTGTTATCAAGCATCGCTGGATGGATCGGCACGATATCCTGTATCGGATGATCTAGCACATGACAGACATTTCGATGTTCCAAGGTTGCGATTAAGGTATAAAGTTCCGATATTTTGCCAGGGTGCCAATGAACCTTTTCAGATAATAAAAAACTTCTGATTAAGCGATCGCTACCCCTGCAGATTTGTCAAGCAATGACCAAAGTTCGGTGGGTCAAGACGCAACGTGATTCATCCGGAAGGGTGGTCGAAGGTATCATGGAAAACAAGAAAAGTTGATAAGAAGTTTCTTGACGACGCTCCAACATAATCCTGAATACGGGATAAAGGAACCAGATCGATGATCAAAATCGTAAGTTGGAACATTGCCAAACGCTCGCACCCATGGTACGAACTGGCAGAAATGGCACATCAGGGGGCAGCAGATGTCGCGCTGTTACAGGAAGCTGGGAGTCCTCCGAAAGACCTGGTAGGTATAATCCAGTATGAAGACGATGTGTTCTGGAACCGGAACCTGTATGACCGCTGGCCGATGGTGGTGCCGTTGTCAGATCGTGTCGAGGTGGATTCCTTCAGACAGGTTCCACCGATAAGTGAACTCGGTGAACGCGAGATTGGTGTAAGCGGCATAGGTACTATAGCAGCTGCTAAAATTGCACCTCGTGGTCGTCCACAGGATGCGTTTGTCGCAATATCCATGTACGCACGGTGGATGAAACCTCACCCATGGACTGAAAGTAAATGGCAAGTCGGTGCTTCCGACGTCTCGGTACACCGAATCCTGTCGGACCTCTCGGCATTTATTGGAGACTGCGACCCTTCCAGGCATCGCGTCCTGGCCGCAGGCGATCTGAACATGATCTATGGGGCAACGGGTAATCAGTACTCTTTACCTGAACGTGAGCAATCGGCCTGGGTGCGATTTGAGAGTCTGGGACTCGAGTTTTTGGGCCCGCAAGTCCCTGAAGGACAGACAGTGGTATCGCCACAGCCGGATACACCGACTGGTACCCGAAACACACCAACCTTCCATACACGCAAGCAATCCCCGCAACAGGCCAATCGTCAACTGGATTATGTATTTGCCTCGCGCGGTTTTCACAGGCAAATCAGCGTGCGTGCCCTGAACAGTGCAGATGATTGGGGCTCCAGTGATCATTGCCGATTGATGATTGAGGTTTCCACTGGGGGACGCTCTTCCCCTTAAGTTGGTACGATGGCCGGACTTGAAATTTCGGAGTATGTCACTGCTACACATGAGTATTTATATATTCAATTTATCCTGATACCAACAAAAGTACCGAAAAGAGCCTCGAAAAACTCCGGCTTCGGTTTGACAACCTCTTGAGTTTCTATCCTAGCTTAGGGAATTATGTAGCAAAATCTGCGGCAGTAAATATTTCCTGACCAACTTCTGCTTCTGCCTCAGTTCCTTTCTTGCGGGTTCCTGATATTCACTTTTGGGTGCGGAGACAGAGTCGTGAGTATCACAAGCCGAACCGGTCGACAAAGTACAGTTAGCGGGCTACCAGTTAAAAGCTAGATACGCTCGTACCAGGAAACTTCCTTTTTCTGTATTCATCCAAATCCTTTACATACTCAATTTTTGCAGGCAATTTCAATGGCCAGATGATCTAAAACGTATTCCAGTATGGATAAGGCCTGGACGCAGCAACAGACACACCAGTTGTAAATTGCAGATAGGCCTTGATCAGTTACACTCATAGGCCAGTGCTCACCGTATGCCGCTTCTCCGACTCCGCCGGGTCCGCGCACTCGGGGCTCACGTCCCGCGGTCTTTACCGGATGGTTACAATGGATTAGACTTTCTCTAACATCCAGGAACTACGAGAGCTCCAGGTCCGGTTGGGGTTCTGGCTTCTGTGATCGAGGCGTCCCATCGATGCCTACCTTCTTCGACGACATCGGCTGGTGCCGATTCCGTGAACATGCTCCGGAGTACATCAATGACGAGACGTTGTCGCAGCAACGCGACATTGCTGCATACGATGTGGTGAAACGCCAACAAGACGAGACCAGGTTCGTCCTGCCCGAGCCCGCCGCAATCCTTGACCTAGCGATGGACGACGGCGCGCCGATACGCGTAGTGCGCCACGGCAACCTGTTCGGCCCGCGCGTCGTGCTGAGCCACGGAAACGGCTTTGCGAGCGATTCCTACTTCCCGTTCTGGCGGCTGATGCTGGAACGGTTCGACCTCGCCCTGTTCGATATTCGCAACTGCGGGCGCAACCCGTTCCATGCGGCCGAGACACACCACTATCCTCGCTTCGCGCGCGACAACGCGGCGGTGCATGGTGCAATTGCCGGGGAATGGGGAGAGAAGGCTACTATCGGCGTCTTCCATTCTATGTCGGCGATCACGGCGCTGCTCTCGATCATAGAAGGCGTATGGCACTGGGATGCGTTGGTGCTGTTTGACCCGCCAGTGGTCCCGCCGAAAGGCAATCCGCAGCGCGGCCCTCTGGTGACCGAGGGTGAGGCGCTGCGCGACGCTGCCCTGATCCGCAAGAATCGATTCCCGGACCCCAGTGAGCTGGCCGATGTGTTCCATTACCTGCACCGGTTCCGGCGCCTGCGGAAGGGGGTGGCGGAACTTAACGCACGCTCGACGCTGCGCTTCGATCCCGTGTGTGGAGAATGGCTGCTCTGCTGCCCGGGGCCGGTCGAAGCCGGTCTCTATACCGAGGTCACTGAGCTGCCTATCTGGAGGAAGGCAGGCCCGCCGGCCCGTCCACTCCTGATCGTCAGCTCCGACCCGGAGTCCCAGGACGCGTCGAAGAGCGCGCCCTGTTGCAAGTTGTTTTGCGAAACATTTGGCATCGACTATGCCTTCGTCTCCGATACCAGCCATCTCCTGCAGCTCGAGGAGCCAGAACGGTGCTTCGCTACGTTCGATGGTTTCCTCGCTGACAATGGGATCATCGCATGACCGCGATGCATGAAAAGCGTAAGGAGGAATGGGATGGATGCCTCCCACCCCTTGATGCTTGAGGGCCGGGGGTTGAGTTGAACCCTCGAGGACCGACGGTATCAATGCTTTACAGCTTCAATAGCCCGTAATAGATTTGATAATCTCCGATTCACTGAATTGCTTACGCATGATGATCCCCCTTGATCCAAACCCTTATGAGAGTTTTGCACCTAAATCCAGATCAAGTTTAGGGGAGCAGCACAACAGCAGCTGGTGCCGATGGCCGGACTCGAACCGGCACGAGGTTTCCCCCACTAGCCCCTCAAGCTAGCGCGTCTACCAATTCCGCCACATCGGCCATGATTGTGCTGGGCCCACATATTAACGCAAGATGAAATTTGCTGAACCCAATTCCTGCAAATAATTCGAAATTGACACCAATCGTTCATCCATTCCATCGCCATCTGTAATTAACAATACCTGCCTGGTGTAATACCAGGCACTTCTTGGCCATAATCCCTTGAAGCTCAGAATTTCTCTCTTGCTATAACAGCCAATTCATTGCTTGCGAAGTGTAATCCCTCGGGGTCAAAGTTGACACAGCCTCGAATGACCCGCAACACAGGAAATGTCTTGATACAGCAGACAAGACTCTATCGGCTGGCATCTGAACTTGACGAAAAAGGCCAGCAGGTATGCCGTGCATCTACAGCAAGATTAAACGGGCTCGTGTTTAACCCTCTACTCTTCAAGCATATAATTTCCAATCCGGATTGGATCGCGACATATACTACAGACTGAAACTTACATGGCCGAACCAGTCATCGATTTTTGGCCATGGCATTTACGGCTTGCACACTTTTGACTCTGCTTCATTGAAGTGATGAACCTGAACCCAAAGACGGGAGAATAGTGATGGACAAAGTATTCGATTGGAGTGCGCCCCTCATCGTCGCATCTTCGAAAATGCTCCAGAGTTTCCTGGATTACCTGCCACAGTTAATCGGTGCGATTGCCGTGCTTATCCTGGGATGGCTGATCGCAAAGGGTGTCAAAATCCTGACCATACGCATGGGGCGGAGCTTCGACCGAGTACCCAAGCTGATCGGTTTGGGAGGGATCGTACGCAGAAGGCAGGTCAACAACTCCGTACTGATTTTCATCAGCAATGTTGCCTTCTGGCTGGTCATCCTGTTTTTCCTGACCTCCGCGACACATCTCATGGGATTGACCATGTTCACTGGCTGGCTGGACCAAGTCATCGGGCATCTACCCAATATCCTGTCGGGTGTCCTGATTATCGTTGCAGGAATCGTAGTTGGAAACCTGGCACGCGATGCCACCCGAACAGCGGCCCAGGCCATGCCACGAAGACAGCGGGCACTGCTGGCACGTGGAGCCCAGACCTTCGCCATGGTGACAATGATCGTAATCGGAGTGGACCAGATCGGAATCAACATCGCCGTACTGCTGACAGTCATTTCAATCGTAATCGGTACCCTGCTGGGTGGTGTTGCAATCGCGTTTGGGCTTGGCTCGAAAAACCTGGTAAGCAACCTGATCGGTGCACGCTATCTCAACAAGGATTACCGCGTGGGCGAGACGATTCGTATCGGGGACACGGAAGGAACCATCATTGAACTCTCGCCCGTTGCCGTGATCCTGGAAACCAGCGAAGGTCGCATGACCATCCCGGCCAAGACTTTCAGCGAAAGATCAAGCCTTCTGGTGCAACAGGAGACAGACGATGTCGTATAAATTTGAACTGGCCGAGCACTTCGCAAAATGCCATCCGCAAACCTCCGCGCGCGTACTTGAAGAAGTGCCGCCGGAAGTCTCCATGGAATTTATCCAGGCCATACCTCATCAACATGGCGCACGGCTGCTTGCTTCAATGCTCCCGTACCCTGCTGCCAAATGCATGGCCCAGCTCCCTGAAAACGTTGCCGTCAGGTACCTTTCGGAGCTGGAACTCAGGGCCATCACAAGGATTCTTCACCATGTGGCGAAGGAAAAGCGTGAGCAGATCCTTGGCAGGCTTCCCTGGCGCATCGCTGCCAGGGTGTCGCTGATCCTGAATTACTCGCAAGCCACGGTAGGGGCCTGGATTGAGCCGACTGTGCTGACCCTGCCGCTTGGCGGCACGATCGGCAAGGCACGTGAAAGACTGAGCGATGAGGGATATCCCGATTGCGACCGGATTTACGTAGTAAACGAGGTCCACCATCTCAAGGGCACCATTCCCCTGATCTCACTGATCCAGGCTACTGATGAAGACATCCTGCTGGACCGCATCCTCAAGCCTGTAAGCCACATACTCAAAGCCGGTGCAACACTCGAGATGGCGGTAAATAACCCAGGCTGGCAGAACCATGACTACCTGCCGGTGATCGACCGGCAGGAACGATTTCTTGGTGTACTGAGACATGCCACCCTGCTGTCCGTGCTGGCAGGACCGCGTGCCAAACGTGCGGAACAGAGTTCTTCCGAAACCCTGCTGGACATTGCCGAAACATGCTACCTCGGGCTCGCCAACATCCTGAGTACCTCACTGTCCGTCAAGAACCCCATGACTGAAAAAGGGAGCCGGTAACATGCAGACACAGGAGCAAGCCTCACCGGCAGTAGATGCCCTGGTCAGGCAATTTTTTGAAAGCCACCCGGAAGAAGCTGCGGTAATGCTCGAGCAGTTCGAGGCTGAAGACGCAGCCTGCCTGCTGGCAGAATTGCCGCTCCCGAGTCGCAATGCAGTCTGGGAGGCACTGGAACCGAATGCAGGTTGCGAGATTCTGCTTCACTTCCCGGTCGATCACCGTGCGCAACTTGCACAACAGGTAAATATCCAGGGATTTGCAGTAACCCTCAGCCGCATGAGAGAAGAGGACCGTGAAGAAGTTCTCGCAGGCCTTGACACCGCAAGTGCCTCCGAACTCAGGCGCCTTCTCAGCTATCCGCCCGACACGGCAGGCCACATCATGGATACACGCATCGTGGCCATGCGAAGCGGACAGACCGTGTCAGAGGCAGTCGAGGTGCTCAGGCGAAGGGCACGAAACCTGGACGTGGCCGAACTTAACGTCACAGACGAGGACAACAAGCTGGTCTCCATCATAGAAATCAAGGATCTCATCCTTGCAGAACCGGACAAGACACTTGCAAGCCTCGCGCGCAACGCAGCAACTGCCGTATTTCCGATGGACCCGGTAGAAGAAGTTGTCGATCGGCTGGACCGTTACAAGCTGGAAGAAATGCCTGTCATTGATCGCGAGGGAGTCCTGCTTGGTGTGATTCGTCATTCTGAACTCATCGAGGCTGTAAAGGAGTCGGCATCCCTGGATATCCAGACGATGGTGGGTGCGAGCAAGGATGAACGTGCGACATCAAGCATCGGGTTTGCATTCAAAAAGAGAATGCCTTGGTTACAGGTCAACCTGATCACAGCATTCATGGCGGCCGCCGTGGTAGGCCTGTTCGAAAACACGATCGCACAGTTTACTGCCCTGGCCGTATTGTTGCCGGTTGTTGCCGGCCAGTCAGGTAATGCCGGCGCACAGGCTCTTGCTGTGACCATGCGCAGTCTTGCACTGCGTGAAATCAGGGTGGCCGGGTGGCTGAGAGTGACAGGCAAGGAAGCCAGTGTAGGGATACTGAACGGCTTGTCAGTAGCCGTACCTTGCGCAGTTGGCGTATACCTGTGGAGCGGACAGATGGGTCTCGTCATTGTCATCGCGACTTCGATGGTGCTTGCCATGGTCATGGCAGGACTGGCCGGGGCACTTGTTCCAATCACGCTGGAGAAACTTGGACAGGATCCTGCGGCCGCATCCTCAATCATCCTGACAACCGTGACGGATATCAGCGGATTTTTCTTTTTCCTGGGAATCGCGAGCCTGCTGTCCGGCATGCTGGTACCCTGAACTGGCAGAACCCTGCCTTGGACATACGCAGGACGGAAGTGGTCAATGGTGTAAATATCAGAAGAAATCCGTTCACAAAATACCTGTGAAGACTGGCATTCCTGCATCAGGCAACGGGTTGTTTCTGGAATCACTGTGTGGACAAGCCACACCGTTCATGGGATTATTAGCCGCATCAGAAGTTTCTACCCATGGTTATTACTGTTTGATCGAGGAGTACAAGTCATGCCTGAAGACAATGACTATAAGAGATACGACATGGTTGCACTGGTTGTTGGTGTAGTGATCGTGTTGTATGCCATCATCATGGCATTCGTGGTCGGCTAGGAAAGGAGCCTAGCGACTTACACCGTTTCACCCGTCCCATTCAGGCGCCTGCTGATCCCGTCTGAGCTTGGCACGCTGCAGGCAGACAGATTCGAATACCGACTCCGGCGCACAATCGTCCGGCCGTATGCCCGGCAGGCTTGAACAAGCCTCCAGGAGAAACTGCTCCTGCAACCAGGACGCGCGATAGTACGCCCTGTCCCACCAGTCCAGAATCCTCTCCTCGGCATTGTCCATCACGGCATCACTCGGCAAAAGGTCTCTTTTCTTGTTCTGGTTCACCGAGCGTTGAGCCGGCATCAGGTTCCAGAGATCTCCACATGACCACACTGACCATGGCAGGCAGTGGTCCATGTCCAGGGATGTCTTGCCCAGGTGCTTCCCGGTCCACACGCAAAACAGCTGCCTTTTCTCCAGCAGTTTTATCGCCTGCCGCTTGGGGACGTGTACATCACGGTCCGGTTCCGTCCATACCATAGCTTGCCTGATCTGGGATTCCTCCAGTTCCCTCTCCTGGCCCTTCGCATATCCTCGAATCATCTCACCCCACTCAGACACGACTACGGGCTCTACCCATATCGTGTGCTTTCTCAGGGTTTGCCACAGGTCCAGCGGAATCCGCATCTCACCAAATCCAGACAGGTACTCCTCGCTCAGCAGAATCGTACCCGGCCGAGACTGCCTGCCCGTCTTCATTACTTCCAGGATCGGCCCCCCATTGGGGTAAGTCATGTATTTTACCGGCATCGCCCTGATGTTAGCCGCCGCATCCTTCAACGCCTGGTGCAATGCAGCGCCCTGTGCTCCCTGAAACCGCATGCCCATCCTCAGGTCAAGGTGTGAAAGTCCCTGCAGCTTCATGAAGGCCTGCTTTACGAATCCAAGACCCCTGGTTCCAACATTCGTCGGATGCTGCGGGTAATGCCTCGCCAGCAAGGGCATGAACAGACGAAGCCAGGTCAGGGCCACCAGGCCCATCGGGATGCTTACTGTTCCATCCTCGTTAATTCGCCCGATGCCTGCGGAGCCTTCCGCGATACGACATAGCGTCCGTAGGAGAGCCAGCTTGTAGGTAGCGCTTTTGTTTTGCTTGAGAATGATATGGCGCAGGAGTGGCAAAGTCCCGGCGCCATCATCTGGAAACTGTATCGCGATTCGTGTCCAGCAAACATCCTCCCTTCCCAGCTGATCCACGCTTTCGTCGCAATACACCACGAGCGCCCCGTGATCATGCGCCAGGTTTTCCAGTTCTGCCGAAGTTACCTCATGGATGCCGCGTTCGGGAATTTCCGGACCCTGGCGCAGGGTGATTGCAAGGGTCCCGCCCGGCCCGAGCAGGTTGACAAGCTTCCTGAATGCTCTCTTTCGTTTTGCCTGGGCCACGTGCATCCAAACCGCACTCAGCAGGATCAGGTCGTAGGGACCCTTGCCTGATGCCCTGGGCAGATCGGGAAGCTGTTCTGCCTCCCACTGTATGTTCAGCCCTTCATGGTGTTTCCCGGCTTCCACTCGCATTGCAGGAGAGGGCTCGACCGCCACTACCTGGTATCCCTGTCTGGCCAGCCAGGCCGCATCCCTGCCACTCCCTGCCCCAACATCCAGGATACGGGCACCTTCGGCTGGCATGAAATTCTGAAGCCAGCCCAGCATGTCCTGCGCGCTCACTGACTCGTAGAGGGCCGCGGTCTCCCTGGCATGCTTCTCATACCATGCATATGACCTGGGCTTGCTCATCTACGCTCACCTGGGTTCATGGGAAGAACAGGTACTCAGGGGCGTGGCCTGATGATATCGATACCCGCCATCGAAACCATCAACCCGGGATTTTGCGCTAGTTGCCCGGAAAGTCCGTTTCAGGCAAGTCAGAGTCCACTGCACCTGAATCATAGGTGTCCGGCAGTTCCGGCAAGTCAGATTCCTCGCCGGGCAATGACGATACGGGCAGGTCGGCTTCCTCGCCGGGCAATAACGGTTCGGACAGGCCCTCATCCCTTGCAGAGGCAGAAGGCACATCGATCATGTCCTCGATAACCACATCCTGGCTGATGACACTTTCCGTGACAGGCCGGTTGCTTGCAAGGTACGCAAGCAAGAGGCTGTTGGCAAAAAACAGAACAGCCAGTACCGCGGTAGCCCGGGACAGGAACGAAGCCGAACCCCTGGCCCCGAAGACCGTACCGGAAGCGCCACTGCCGAACGCCGCACCCACATCGGCACCCTTGCCTTGCTGCATCAGTACAAGCCCGATGATGGCACCGGCAAGCAGGACGTCAATGGCCACCAGTATGCTGTATAGCCACATGACAGTTACTTGTATCCACCGGTCATCAGGGAATCATCCTCCTGCCGCGACGATCGCCGCAAAGTCTTCAGCCTCGAGTGCTGCACCACCAATCAGGCCCCCGTCGATGTCGTTTTCCTGCAGCAGTGACCGGGCATTCTCCGGCTTCACGCTGCCACCATAAAGAATTCGTATACGGGCTGCAATTTCTTCATCCAGTCCTGCCAGTTTGCCGCGAATGAAAGCGTGTACCTGCTGGGCCTGGTCGGGCGTTGCGGTCTTTCCGGTACCGATTGCCCAGACCGGCTCGTATGCGATCACCGCGTCCCTGAGTCCTGCCGTTCCGGAACGATCCAGCACCGCATCAAGCTGCCTGGTAATCACGGCTTGTGTCCTGCCTTCCTCACGCTCCTCCAGGGTCTCTCCCACGCATAATATGGGCGTCATGTGGCTTTCCCTGACCCGGTCAAATTTTGTCGCGACCATGGCATCACTTTCCGTATAGATGTGCCGACGCTCCGAGTGCCCGACAATTATATACCTGCAACCCAACTCCCGGATCATTTCGGCTGAAACTTCTCCCGTATAGGCACCCGCCTGCTGGTCAGAGCAATCCTGGGCTCCCAGGGAGATTTCCCCACCTTCCAGTTGCTGCCTGGCCTGCTCCAGGTAAATGAAAGGCGGGCATACGGCTACCTCGGTATTCCTGGAGGTGGAAAGCCGTTGCGAGATGCCGGACAGCAATGCAGAAACCATCTCCGTGGAACCGTTCAATTTCCAGTTTCCGGCCACAAGAGGCTTACGCATGAAATCCGATCCGCTCAAAATCAAAAGAGCGCAGCTTACCTATCACCGGCTAATTAAGCAAACCCGGGAAACAGGTCATCGTATTCCTTTTGGCTGCCAGGGTACCGGCTAGCAGCAGGTCGAGACGCGTTCTGCAATCTGCTGGGCAAGTTGCTCCACTTTCAGGGCGTCTGCCCCCTCCACCATTACCCTGACCAGGGGTTCCGTGCCGGAAGGCCGCAGCAACACCCTGCCCGAGTCACCAAGATCCGATTCGGCATGCCGGATTACCTGCTGGATCTCGGGGACACTTTCGATGTCCACCCTGGAGTTCACGGGAATATTGATCAGGGTCTGCGGATACTTGTACATTCCCGACTTGGCTTCGTGGAGGCTGCGTCCGGTAGTGACCAGTATTTGCAAAACCTGCAATGCAGAGACGATCGCATCACAGGTCGTCATGCGGTCCAGGCAGATGATATGTCCCGTCGGCTCCCCGCCGAGTATCCAGGAATGTGCATGCAGCATCTCTACCACGTGGCGGTCCCCCACTGCGGCACGCTTGAACCCGATGCCCGCATCCCTCAGGGCGTGCTCCAGGCCCAGGTTGCTCATCTGGGTGCCCACTACCCCTCCCTGCAGGGTATTTTCAGACTTTCGTGCCTGTGCGATCAGGAACAGCAACTCATCCCCGTCGACCGTCGCCCCGGTGGCGTCCGCCATGATTACCCGGTCACCGTCACCGTCTATCGCTATGCCAAGATCAGCCTGATGGTCCAGCACCGCCGAACAGAGCACACCCGGGTCCGTGGACCCGCATCCTTCGTTGATATTAAAGCCGTTTGGCTGGGATGCGGTGGAGATCACCTCGGCGCCCAGCTCCGAGAACACGCTGGGGGCAATATGGTAGGTGGCGCCGTGCGCACAGTCGACCACGATCTTCAGGCCGGCCAGCCAGGTTCTCGCCGGCACGGTACTCTTGCAGAACTCGATATAGCGGCCCGCGGCATCATTGACCCGCTCCACCTTGCCCAGCCTGTTCGAACTGACCACGGCCAGTTCGCGCCCGATCTGTTCCTCGATTTCAATTTCGGCCTCATCGGGCAGTTTTTTCCCTTCCGCGGAAAAAAACTTCACCCCGTTATCATGGTACCGGTTGTGGGATGCGCTGATGACGATGCCGGCCGCGGCACGCAGGGTACGCGTGAGGTATGCAACGGCCGGGGTGGGCATGGGGCCCAGCAACCGGCTGCTGACACCGGCTGCAGACAGGCCGGCTTCGAGAACGGACTCGAACATGTAGCCGGAGATGCGCGTGTCCTTGCCGATAAGGACTAGGTTCCGGTCATCCGAACACAGGACACGCCCTGCGGCCCATCCCAGCTTCAGAACAAAATCGGGCGTCATCACGCCATCGCCTACGCGACCGCGTATGCCGTCCGTACCAAAATATTTTCGCCCCATGCGCTCCCCAGAATGTTGACCGAACCCCGAGAGTGGCAAAGTGGTGCCTGTCTGTACGAAGACCCCTTTGCTTACGTACCTTCTTGCAGTCCAGGGAACCCCGGGCCTGCCTGGCTGACCGGCTCAGTGTTCGCTTGCAGGACCGCCGATCGGGTCCGAATCCTTGGAAGCCCCGTCGTCGTCGGAAGGCTTGGCTGTCTTGCCCGGGTCCGTACCGTCATCCGAATCCATCCAGTTCTCGGGCGGGCGCGGCTCACCCCCCGCCATGATGTCATCGATCTGCTCCGTATCCAGCGTTTCGTATTTCATCAGCGCCTTGGCCATGACATGGAGCTTGTCCATATTTTCAGTGATGATTGTCAGCGCGCGCTCGTAATTGCTGTCGATGATCCTGCGCACTTCCTGGTCGATCGAATTGGCGGTGTCGTCCGAGACAGTCTTGTGCTGCGTCACGGAATGACCCAGGAATACCTCGCCGTCCTCGTCGCCGTACGACAGCGGCCCCATTTTTTCCGAAAGCCCCCACTTGGTGACCATCGCGCGGGCAATCTCGGTGGCGCGCTCGATGTCGTTGGATGCACCCGTGGTCACCGCGTCATGGCCAAAGATCAGCTCCTCGGCAACGCGTCCTCCGAACAGGCTGGAGATCTGGCTTTCCAGGCGCTGCTTGCTGTGACTGTAGCGGTCTTCTTCGGGCAGGAACATGGTTACGCCCAGCGCACGCCCCCTGGGAATGATCGTGACCTTGTAGACCGGATCGTGCTCGGGTACCAGGCGTCCCACGATCGCATGTCCTGACTCGTGGTATGCAGTCAGCTTCTTCTCGTCATCACTCATCACCATGGACTTTCGCTCGGTGCCCATCAGGACCTTGTCCTTGGCACGCTCGAACTCTTCCATGTTCACGGTACGCCTGTTGGCGCGTGCCGCGAACAGCGCGGCCTCGTTGACCAGGTTGGCCAGATCGGCTCCCGAGAACCCGGGTGTACCCCGTGCAATGAGATCCGCACGCACGTCCTTGCCGACCGGCACCTTGCGCATGTGTACTTTCAGGATCTGCTCACGTCCCCTGATATCCGGCAATGGCACGGTGACCTGGCGGTCGAACCGGCCGGGACGCAGCAGGGCCGGGTCCAGCACGTCGGGACGGTTGGTCGCGGCGATCACGATCACGCCCACGTTGCCGTCAAAACCGTCCATTTCAACCAGCAACTGGTTCAGCGTCTGTTCGCGCTCGTCATGGCCTCCGCCCAGCCCGGCACCACGATGGCGTCCCACCGCATCGATCTCGTCGATGAAAATGATACAGGGCGAATGTTTCTTGGCCTGGTTGAACATGTCACGTACCCGGGATGCGCCGACCCCCACGAACATCTCCACAAAATCGGAACCTGAAATGGTAAAGAACGGCACCTTGGCTTCGCCGGCAATTGCCTTGGCAAGCAGTGTCTTGCCCGTACCGGGCGATCCGATCATCAGCACTCCGCGCGGGATCTTGCCGCCAAGTTTCTGGAACTTGCCGGGATCACGCAGGAACTCGACCAGTTCCGACACCTCTTCCTTGGCCTCTTCTATGCCCGCCACGTCGTTGAAGGTGATCTTGATCTGGTCTTCGCTCATCAGGCGGGCCTTGCTTTTTCCAAACGACATGGCACCACGTCCCGCACCGCCGCCCTGCATCTGGCGCATGAAAAATATCCATACGCCGATCAGCAACAGCATGGGGAACCAGCTGATCAGGATATCGAGCAGCAGCGAGCGGGGCTTGGCTTCACCAGCCTCGATTTCCACGTTATGATCCAGCAGGTCATTGACCAGTTCCGGGTCTCCCGGACTGAAGGTCTCGAAGGACTCACCGCTCTCGTACACCCCCTTGATGTGGCGCCCGTCCGGACTGATCAGGACCGACCTCACGTTGTTGGAACGCACCTGCTCGATGAACTTGGAATACGCAAGCTCGGCCGGCGACTCCGGTCGAGGTGCAAAATTGTTGAAAACGGTCATCAACACAACCGCAATCACCGCCCAAAGCAATAAATTTTTAACCATATCGTTCAAGAGCCACCTCAGGTTCAGGGTACGCATACCCTTTGACCCTAACTATACCGCTTTTCCTCCCGCCAATACACCCGATACACGTAACTTGAAAAATCATCCCTTATGAATGAACACCTTACAAGGCCCACCCCGTACCGTTCATGCCCGGCCATGAGACCCGGGCAACCCGTACGGTGCACACTAGACCCCCTGTCCGTAATATTGGGACTCCGGGATATAAAACAAGTTCTGATCTTTCCTGCAAAACCCCGGGCCGAACCCGGGCAACCACTGCGCCAGGACCGGACACTGGCCTGTTCGGCAGGCAGCTACGTCTTGCCGGCTCCGTAGCTGACTTCCACGATCTCGTATTCCCTGTGTCCTGCCGGGGCCTCCACCGTGATGATCTCGCCCTCTTCCTTGCCGATCATCGCACGGGCAATGGGCGAGGATACGGAAACCAGGCGCTGTTTGATGTCCGCTTCGTCTTCCCCGACTATGGTATAGATAAATTCCTCACCCGTATTCTCGTCCGCAAGCACCACGGTGGCACCGAATGTCACACGGCCTCCCGCATCGAGCCTGGAAACATCGACAATCTCGGCATTCGACAGCTTGCCCTCGATTTCCCGGATCCTGCCTTCGATGAATGACTGCTGCTCACGAGCCGCATGGTATTCGGCATTTTCCCTGAGGTCTCCATGCGCGCGCGCGGTGGCGATCGCCTCGATCACCTGCGGGCGCTTCACGGACTTCAGTTCGTGCAATTCCTTTCGCAACTGCTCTGCGCCACGTACTGTAAGTGGAACTCTGTTCATACCGGTATCAAATTACGAATCCCTACACCCTGAAGGTGCTGGACCGATGCAGCCTGCCCGCATGCAAATCCTGCAGGCAATACACATTATACCGACCACGGCGCCGTATGGCTTCCTTCAATGCCCATGCACCCTCGATCGTGGTGGTATAGCACACCTTGTGCTGCAGGGCCTCCCTGCGGATGGTGAAGGAATCCGCGATCGCCTGTTTGCCCTCGGTCGTATTCACGATCAGGTCGATCTCATCGGCCGTGATCATGTCCACGATGTGCGGGTGACCCTGCCGGACCTTGTTCACGGGAAGGCAGCTCAAACCATGGTCTTCCAGGTAGCGGGCAGTTCCCCTTGTGGCCACCAGGGTGAACCCCAGAGCCAGCAGGTCCCTGGCTACCCGGACGGTCTGTTGCTTGTCCTCGTCACGCACGCTCAGCAACGCGCAACCGCGGTCCGGCAGCTGTGAACCGGCCGCAAGCTGGGACTTCCCGTATGCCTCGGCGAACGTCGTTCCGATCCCCATCACCTCGCCGGTCGATTTCATCTCGGGACCCAGGATCGGGTCGACCCCGCTGAACTTGATAAACGGGAAAACCGCTTCCTTCACGGAAGAGAACTCCGGGGTACATTCGCGCAGCGCATCCTGGCGCTCCAGGGACGTACCCGCCATGCAGCGGGCCGCGATCTTGGCGAGTGGCATCCCGATCGCCTTCGAAACGAACGGCACCGTGCGCGAAGCGCGGGGATTGACCTCGATCAGGTATACCTTTTCCTCCCTGACCGCGAACTGCACGTTCATCAGTCCCACCACGTTCAGGGCCCGGGCCAGTTTCCTCGCCTGCTCCCGCATCCTGTCCTGCACCGCGACACTGAGGTTGTAGGGGGGCAGCGAACAGGCGCTGTCTCCCGAATGGATCCCGGCCTGCTCGATATGCTGCATGATGCCGCCGATCAGTACAGCCTGCCCGTCACAGATGGCATCCAGGTCTACCTCCACGGCATCGGCCAGGAAGTGATCCACCAGCACGGGCGCGTTGTTGGAAACCTTGACTGCCTCGCGCATGTACCGCCTCAGGTCGTCCTCGTGATACACGATTTCCATGGCCCTCCCGCCCAGCACGTAGGAAGGACGCACCACCACCGGGTACCCGATCCGTGCTGCCGCTTCAATGGCCTGTTCCGGGCTGGTCGCGGTGGCGTTTGCAGGCTGCAGGAGGTCCAGCTCCTTCACCAGCCCCAGAAACCGTTCGCGATCCTCCGCCAGGTCGATGGAATCGGGCGTGGTGCCGAGGATCGGCACACCCTCTTCTTCCAGGGCACGTGCAAGCTTCAGCGGTGTCTGGCCGCCAAACTGCACGATCACCCCCAGGGGTCGCTCCACGCGCACGATTTCCAGCACGTCCTCAAGGGTCAGCGGCTCGAAATACAGCCGGTCCGAAGTGTCATAGTCGGTCGAAACCGTCTCGGGGTTGCAGTTGACCATAATCGTTTCATAGCCGTCTTCGCGCAGGGCCATCGCGGCATGCACACAGCAGTAGTCAAACTCGATTCCCTGTCCGATCCGGTTGGGACCTCCCCCCAGCACGATGATCTTCCTGTTTTCGGATGGTGCGGCTTCGCATTCCTCGTCATAGCTTGAGTACATGTAGGCCGTACTGGTTGCGAATTCCGCAGCACAGGTGTCCACGCGCTTGAATACCGGGTGAACCTCCAGTGCGCGCCGGGAATCGCGCACGGCTTTCTCTGCACAGCCCAGCAGGCTGGCCAGTCTCCGGTCCGAGAAGCCCTTGCGCTTGAACTCGCGCATGGACACCGCATCCAGGGCGTCCGGCCCCAGGCGTACCAGATCCGCCTCCATCTCCACCAGCTGCAGGATCTGTGACAGGAACCAGGGATCGATCGCTGACAGGTTGTGAACCTCCTCGAGGCTGTAGCCGGTGCGGAAGGCATCCGCGATAAACCAGATCCGGTACGGGCCGGGCTCGCGCAATTCGGACTCGAGCTGCGCCCTGCGCTCCCCTTCGTACGTTTCGTGCATGGGATTGAGGCCGTCCGTACCGGTTTCCAGGCCCCGCAGGGCCTTCTGGAAGGATTCCTGGAAGGTCCGGCCGATGGCCATGACCTCTCCCACCGATTTCATCTGGGTCGCCAGTTTCGGTTGCGTGTTTGGAAACTTCTCGAAGGTAAAGCGGGGAACCTTGGTGACCACGTAATCGATGGTCGGCTCGAAGGATGCCGGGGTCGCCCCGCCCGTAATCTCGTTGCGGAGCTCATCCAGCGTGTAGCCCACGGCAAGCTTTGCCGCCACCTTCGCAATCGGAAACCCGGTCGCCTTGGATGCCAGGGCCGACGACCGGGAAACCCTCGGGTTCATTTCGATCACCACCAGGCGTCCGTCCCCCGGATGCACGGCAAACTGCACGTTCGAACCGCCGGTATCGACTCCCACCTTGCGCAGCACCGCGATGGATGCGTTTCGCATGCGCTGGTATTCCTTGTCCGTGAGTGTCTGTGCAGGAGCTACCGTGATGGAATCCCCGGTATGCACGCCCATGGGGTCCAGGTTCTCGATGGAACACACGATGATGCAGTTGTCATTCCTGTCCCGCACCACTTCCATTTCAAATTCTTTCCAGCCCAGCAGGGACTCCTCGAGCAGCACTTCCGTCGTCGGCGACAAATCCAGGCCGTGCGCCACGATGGTCCTGAATTCCTCGAGATTGCGGGCGATCCCGCCGCCACTGCCCCCAAGCGTAAACGAGGGCCGTACCACGACCGGGAAGCCGAGCACGGGCTGCTGCTCGAGGGCGTCCTCAAGACTGTGTGCGAGCGACGAACGTGCAGACTGCAAACCTATTTCATCCATGGCATTGCGAAACAGCTCACGGTCTTCCGCGAGGTCGATGGCCCGGCTGTCCGCCCCGATCATGGTGACGGAATGCTGCCCGAGCACCCCTTCCCGTTCCAGGTCAAGGGCGCAGTTCAGGGCGGTCTGTCCACCCATCGTGGGCAGCAGCGCATCCGGGCGTTCCCTCTCGATCACGCCCGCGACAGTCTGCCAGAGAATGGGTTCGATATAGATGGCATCGGCCATTTCCGGATCGGTCATGATCGTGGCGGGATTGGAGTTGACCAGGATGACGCGATACCCCTCTTCCTTCAGGGCCTTGCAGGCCTGTACCCCGGAATAATCGAACTCGCAGGCCTGGCCAATGACGATCGGCCCGGCCCCGATGATCAGGATGCTTTCGATGTCGGTCCGCCGGGGCATGCGATCAGCCGGACGCCTTGCTGTCCCGCATCATGCCAATGAAGGGCTCAAACAGGGGGCGCACATCCTGGGGGCCCGGGCTGGCTTCCGGGTGGCCCTGAAAACCGTAGGCGGGCTTGTCCGCATGCCGGATTCCCTGCAGCGAGTGATCGAACAGGGACCGGTGCGTGGCGCGCAGGCAATCCGGCAGGGTGTCCTCGTCCACCGCAAACCCGTGATTCTGGCTGCTGATCATCACGGACCCCGTCTCCAGGTCCTGCACCGGGTGGTTGGCACCGTGATGGCCGAATTTCATCTTTACCGTGCGTGCCCCACACGCCAGCCCGAGCAACTGGTGACCCAGGCAGATGCCGAACACCGGCACCTTGCGGTCCATGATTTCCCGTATGGCCCGTATGGCATAGTCGCAGGGTTCCGGGTCCCCCGGGCCATTGGACAGGAACACTCCGTCCGGTTGCAGCGCAAGCACCTCGCGGGCAGGCGTGGTGGCAGGAACGACCCGCAGGTCGCATCCGAAATCGTGCAGGATGCGCAGGATGTTACGCTTGACACCGAAGTCATACGCAATCACGGAATACCGCGTCTTCGCGTCGCGGTCAGGATGCTCCCCGTTGGCCTGCCAGCAACCCTCGTCCCAAGGATAGGCACACCCGGTCGTGACTTCCCGGGCCAGGTCCATGCCTTTCAGGCCGGGAAAACCCCGGGCCGCCACCAGCGCACGTTCCTGGTCCACCTCCCCCGCAACAATGGCGCCATTCTGCGCACCTTTTTCGCGCAGGATCCGTGTCAGCCTGCGGGTATCGATGTCCGCAATGCCCGTGATGTTGTGCGCGGCGAGGTACGCGGACAGGTCGAACCGTGACCGCCAGCTGCTTGCCCGGCACGAAAGATCCCGTATCACCAGGCCACTGGCAAAAATATCGGCAGATTCCTCGTCCTCAGCATTGGTGCCCACATTGCCGATGTGCGGGTAGGTGAGCGTGATGATCTGCCGGGCATAGGACGGATCGGTAAGAATTTCCTGGTAACCCGTCATGGAGGTGTTGAAGACCACCTCTCCTGCGGCCAGCCCCTCCGCGCCAATGGACCTCCCCCAAAAAAGATTCCCGTCTTCCAGGGCAAGCAAGGCGGGTCGCAGACTCAATCACTTTCCTCCGTGTACACAAAAACGGGACGTCCGAACAGGCCGTCCCGTGATGAAATCAATAGCGCTTTGGGGTGACCGGGAAGATTGTACTCAACTCGAGCCGGTTGCGAAACCGTAATTTTCCGGTTGCCGGGAAATTTTGGGTTTATCTGCCGGGCACCGGGTCACGCGGAGCGCGCAGCATGCGGTCCGCATTCATTTCCGGAAGAACAGGTAGGCAGCCAGGCCCAGCAGGAGCACGGCAAAAATCTTTTTGAAATTCGCGGTTGAGACATGCTCCAGCAGGTGCGGTCCAATCTGCGCGCCGATGATCCCGCCCGCACCCAGGGCGAGGGCGATCCGGTAATCGACGTTCGCCAGCCGGCCATGCGCCACCAGCGCGGACAGCGAAATGATCAGGATCACCAGAAATGAAGTTCCGACCGCCTTCTGCGCGGTATAGCCCAGTGCGACCAGCAACGGCACGACCAGAAAGCCGCCGCCCAGCCCGGTAAACGAAGCGCCCATGCCCACAAGAACCCCGGCCAGTATGAAAATTGCGTAGTTCAATGCCATGTTCCCCTCCCGACATTAACGGCTGTTTCAGTGATGACGGCAGCTGCAGGATTGCAGGCTTTCCCGGCATGCCCGTGCTTCCCCCGCACCGGGTGGCAGTGGACCGGTCTAGATCCCGAGCACGTCCTGCATGTCGAAAAGCCCGGGACCCTGGCCCGCCACCCATGCCGCGGCTCGCAGTGCCCCCTTGGCAAAGCTCATGCGGCTGGAGGCACGATGCGTGATCTCGACCCGCTCGCCTGCACCCGAAAACATGACGGTATGCTCACCGACGATGTCGCCGGCCCGGATCGTCTCGAAACCGATGGTCCTGGAATCCCTGGGCCCGGTATGCCCCTGCCTTCCGTAGACGGCACAGTCATCCAAATTCCGTCCAAGGCTATCGGCCACCACCTCTCCCATGCGCAGCGCCGTGCCGGACGGGGCATCCACCTTGTGCCGGTGATGCGCCTCGATGATCTCGATGTCGTAATCGTCCCCCAGTGCCGGTGCTGCGAGCTGCAGCAGTTTCAGGCACAGGTTCACGCCGGTACTCATGTTCGGGGCAAACACGATGGAAATCTCACTGCCCGCTTCCAGCAGTGTCTTTTTCTGCCCGAAATCCAGCCCCGTCGTACCGATCACCATGGATTTTCCGAATTCCCGGCATACCCTGAGCGAGTGCATCGTGCATTCGGGGACCGTGAAATCGACCAATACCTCGAATTTCTCCCGGTACTGCCGAGGGTCGTGATGGACGATCACGCCGGTGCGGCCCGCACCGGCAAGCTCTCCCGCATCGGCACCGAGTGCTTCGGACGATTCGGCCTCGAATGCGGCACCCAGGCGCATTTTCTCATCTTCCACGCAAGCCCGAACGAGCGTCTGACCCATCCGGCCTCCCGCACCGTTGATTCCCAGCGTTAGCATCCCGGTCTCCTTGCTGATCTGTCACTCCGGCAATTATACATTCTCACACCGGGGCGGAGGCCGTATTTGCAGGCGAGGCAGGCTGCATTACGCCTGCCGCACCCGTGGTAGGCGGATTTCAGTCCGACCAGAACCTGAGGTTTTCGAAAAAGCTCTTGACGCTGCCAGTCCAGGTATGCGAGCGGGGACTGTGATGGCTGCCGCCCTCCTCGAGGGTGCTTGCGAACTGCCTCAGCAATTCCTGCTGCTTCCTGTTCAGATTGACCGGTGTCTCGACCACGATGCTGCACAGCATGTCACCCACCGAAGTGCCCCGTACGGGCTTCACCCCTTCACCCCGCAGGCGGAACACCCGCCCGGTCTGGGTGCCGGCTGGGATTTTCAGCTTCAGCCTCCCCTTCAAAGTGGGGACTTCAACCTCACCCCCCAGGGCTGCCATGCTGAAACTGACCGGGACCTCGCAGCACAAGTCGCTGGCCTGGCGCGTGAACAGCTCATGTTCCCGCACGAGAACCTGTACATAAAGGTCTCCCGGCGGCCCGTGGTCGGGTCCTGCCTCCCCTTCACCCGTCAGCCGGATCCGGTCGCCGCTGTCCACGCCTGCCGGGATCTTCACCGACAGTTTCTTCGACACGCGCCTGAGCCCGGTTCCCCGGCAGTAGTCACAGGGCACCCGGATTGTCTTGCCCTTCCCGCGACATCGCGGACAGGTCTGCTGGATCGAGAAAAAGCCCTGCTGCATGCGAACCTGTCCTGCCCCTCCGCAGGTGGAGCAGTTCTCGACCGAAGTGCCCGGTGCAGCGCCCGATCCGTCGCATTTTTCACAGGTCGCCTTCCTGGGCACCTGCAGGGTGGATTCGGTTCCAAACACGGCCTCTTCCAGGCTGATCTCCACTTCAAGCTGGAGATCCGCACCCCGGTACACGCGTTGCGAGGCGCCGCGCCCGCTGCCAAAGATATCGCCGAATATATCGCCGAATATATCGCTGAAATCCGCCGTGCTTCCGGCCGCGCCGCCCTGCACGCCGGCATGGCCGAACTGGTCGTAGGCCTGGCGCTTTTGCGGATCACCCAGGATCTCGTAAGCTTCTTTCGCCTCCTTGAACTTCCTTTCAGCTTCCCGGTCACCCGGGTTACGGTCCGGGTGATATTTCATGGCAAGCCTGCGGTATGCCTTTTTCAGTTCCCCTGCACTGATCGACCGGTCAGCCCCGAGGACTTCGTAGTAATCTCTTTTGGCCATTTATCGTTTGCGCACGCACCGGTCCGGGCTCACGACGGTGAGTCCGGACCGGTTACACGTCCCTGGTTATCACTCCGTATCAAATCATGTCATTCGTGGCCCGGCCCCCGGCATCTCCAGGCCGGTGGCTGTCCACTGGAAGCGTTTACGATTTCTTTTCCTCGTTATCCACTTCCTCGAACTCTGCGTCCACGACTTCCTCGTCGGCTGCCTGTCCCTGCGCATCCCCTGGAGCCTCCTGTTGCACATCACCGCCTGCCTGGGCGTACATGCGCTCCGCCAGCTTTCCTGAAACCTCGGCCAGGGCCTGGGTCTTGGTTTGAATCACGTCCTTGTCGTCCTTGTCCAGCACGGCCTTCAGGTCCTTGACCGCATTCTCGATCTGCATTCGCTCTTCCTGGCCGACCTTGTCTCCCATTTCCGAGAGCGACTTTTCGGTCGCATGGATCATCTGGTCGGCCTGGTTGCGCACGCTGACCAGCTCGGCGAATTTCTTGTCCTCTTCCGCATGCGCCTCGGCATCCTGGACCATTCTGTCAATTTCACCATCGGACAGGCCGCTTGAGGCCTTGATCACGATGGACTGCTCCTTGCCGGTCGCCTTGTCCTTGGCGGACACGTTGAGGATGCCGTTCGCGTCGATGTCGAACGTGACCTCGATCTGGGGTACGCCGCGCGGCGCAGGCGGGATATCCGACAGGTCAAACCGGCCCAGCGACTTGTTCGCCGCGGCCTGGTCGCGCTCGCCCTGCAGCACGTGCACCGTGACGGCGGTCTGGTTGTTTTCCGCGGTCGAGAACACCTGCTGCGCGTTGGTCGGTATGGTGGTGTTCTTCTCGATCAGCTTCGTCATGACACCACCAAGGGTTTCAATGCCCAGTGACAGCGGCGTGACGTCCAGCAGCAGGACGTCCTTGACATCCCCCCCGAGCACGCCCGCCTGGATGGCCGCACCGACAGCAACGGCCTCGTCCGGATTGACGTCCTTGCGGGGCTCCTTGCCGAAAAAGTCCTGCACGACCTGCTGCACCTTGGGCATGCGGGTCTGGCCGCCGACCAGAATCACGTCGTTGATGTCCGAGGCGTTCAGGTTCGCATCCTGCAGGGCCTGCCTGCAGGGCGCGATCGTGCGCTGCACCAGGCCTTCCACCAGGGCTTCCAGCTTGGCACGGGTCACCTTGATGTTGAGGTGCTTCGGCCCGCTCTGGTCAGCCGTTATATACGGAAGGTTCACCTCGGTCTGCTGGCCGGAAGACAGTTCGATCTTGGCCTTCTCCGCCGCCTCTTTCAGGCGCTGCAGGGCCAGCGGATCGTTATGCAGGTCGAAACCCTGGTCTTTCTTGAACTCGTCCGCGAGGTAGTCGATCAGGCGCATGTCGAAGTCTTCCCCTCCGAGGAAGGTATCTCCGTTCGTGGACAGCACCTCGAACTGGTGCTCACCGTCGATTTCCGCGATTTCAATGATGGAGATATCGAAGGTCCCGCCACCCAGGTCGTACACGGCGATCTTGCTGTCACCGCGTTTCTTGTCCATGCCGTAGGCGAGTGCCGCGGCCGTGGGCTCGTTGATGATCCGCTTCACGTCCAGTCCCGCGATCTTGCCGCCATCCTTGGTCGCCTGGCGCTGGGAATCGTTGAAGTATGCCGGCACGGTAATGACCGCCTCGGTGACATCCTCGCCCAGGTATTCCTCCGCCGTCTTTTTCATCTTCATCAGGATCCTGGCCGAAATTTCAGGCGGCGCCATCTTGCCATGGCTGGTCTCGACCCAGGCATCGCCGTTGTCCGCCCTGATGATCTTGTAGGGCACCAGCTTGATGTCCTTCTGCACGGCGTCCTCTTCGAAACGCCGGCCGATCAGGCGCTTGATGGCAAACAGGGTGTTGGCAGGATTGGTGACGGACTGGCGCTTGGCCGACTGCCCCACCAGGGCCTCGTTGTCCTCCGTGAAGGCAATGACGGAAGGCGTGGTTCGATCCCCTTCGCTGTTTTCGATCACCTTTGGCGTGCTGCCTTCCATGACGGCCACGCACGAATTGGTGGTGCCTAAATCAATACCAATGATCTTTCCCATCGTATGTCTCCAAGATTGTCCGGCCCCTGCTAGGCGGGTCCGGTGTAAAAATTCTTCTATGGTTCATGAATATTGGGGCAGTTTTCCCGGATTCAAGGCACCCTTCATGTGCTGCAACCCGCCGGTGAGCCCATCAGTCCCCGGCAGCATCCGGTTCTTTCGAGACGATGACCATTGCCGGGCGCAGCAGCCTTTCGTGCAGCGTGTAGCCCTTTTGCATGACCTGGATGACCGTGTTCGGTTCGTGCTCGTGGCTCTCCTGCGTGGTCATGGCCTGGTGAAGATTGGGATCGAACGCCTCACCGGCCGGGTCGATTTCCTCGATGGAGAACTTCTGCATGGTGCTGACCAGCATCTTCAGGGTCAATTCCGTGCCTTCACGCAGCTTTTCCGCCTTCACATCCCCCGCCCCCAGGCCCAGTTCCAGGCTGTCCTTGACCTGCAGCAGTTCACCGGCGAACTTCTCGATCGCGAACTTGTGCGCACTGGACAGGTCACGCTGGGCCCGCTTTCTCAGGTTTTCCATTTCCGCCTGCATGCGAAGCATCCTTTCCTGGCATTCGCCCGCCATGCGCTTTGCCTCTTCCAGCTCCTCAAGCAGTGCGTCCCCATCGGGCTCATCCGGTGATTCCTCACCGTCCACATCACGATTTTCCAGTGCTTCCTCGTCAGCCTGCACGTTCTTCGGCTTCGGTTTCTTTTCGGTTTTACTCATAGTTCAACATGCCATGTGTCACAGCGGAATCCGGAAACAGAATAATAAGGGCTAATTCTGGGTATTCAAGGCTTCGCCGAGCAACCTTGCGGTCAGGTCGACGATCGGGATCACCTTGTCATAGGATATGCGGGTAGGTCCGACTACGGCCAGCACGCCCATGACCTCGTCATCCACCGTATAGGGCGAGGAGATGACGCTGCAGTCATCCAGGACCTCGTACCCGGATTCCTGGCCAATGAAGATCTGCACGCCCTGTGCACAGATACAGCGGTCCAGCAGGCGGAGAAATTCCTGTTTCTGGCTGAAGGCCTCGAACAGGCTCCTGAGCTTGTCGAGATCGGACAGGTCCTCGTACACCATGAGATTGGTCTGGCCCACCACGACATAATCCGACTTGGCACCCGATTCGGAAAAGAGCTGCTCGCCCATGGCCACGGCCGTGCGCATGAGATCGTTCATGTCTTCGCGCAGGCAGTCCAGTTCCTCCAGGATCTTGCGCCGTGCAGCGACCAGGTCCTGGCCCGCGCACAGCTCGTTGATGTAGTTCGCTGCCTGCTGCAGCTCGGATTCGGTGTATTCCCGGTCGACATGCAGGATACGGTTCTGCACCTCCTGCTGGTTCATGACCATGATGGCCAGCACGCGGCGGTCCGACAGGGACAGGAACTCGATATGGCGAAACTCCGCGCGTTCGATCTTGGGCAGGGTCACCAGGCCCGCCAGGCCCGTCAGGCCCGAGAGCAGCGTGGATGCGCTTTCCACCAGCCCGCCCACGTCCTGGGAAGGATCGAGATCCTGCCTGATCTGCGAGACGACGTCCGTCGTCAGGGGACGGACCTTGAGCATGGTATCCACGAACAGGCGGTATGCCTTGGTGGTGGGAATGCGCCCGGCAGAGGTGTGGGGTGAGCTGACGAATCCCAGGTCCTCCAGGTCAGCCATGACATTGCGCACCGTAGCCGGGCTGATTTCCAGTTCGGACCGCTTTGCCAGGGTGCGCGAACCCAGGGGGTGGCCCTCGGAAATATAGCTTTCAATCAGAACCCTGAGCAGAAGCTGGGTACGCTCGTTGAATGAATAGTTTTTCTCTTCGATTGCAGCCATGGCCCAATGCGTTCTATGCTAGGAATTCAGCACACCATGCCGGTAAGCGCCTGAAACATCATTGCAATACTATGCAAACGTTGTCAAGAAGATGTTTGGCTAGTGCTGCCACGGAATCCGTGGTAGCGTTCGATACATCCAGACAAGGCCTCAGACCATGAGTATGTTTACCAAGATCGGGATCATATCCAAGCCCGACGACACGCAGATCCCAGGACCCGTTCGGACCCTGTACAAATACCTCTCAAGGAGGTCCCTGCAAATCTGGGTGGATGACGTGACGGCATCGCTGCTCGACCAGAAGTCCGTCCAGGCCAGCAGCCTGAAACAGATGGCGATGCACGCCGACCTGGTGATCGTGGTGGGGGGTGACGGCACCCTCCTGCACGCCGCCCATACCATGATCGACAATGAAATCCCGTTGCTGGGTGTCAACCTGGGGCGACTCGGATTTCTTGCCGAGATCAGCCCGGACGAAATGCAAGCGGAACTCGACCATATCCTGGCGGGAGACTACATCGAGGAAGAACGTTTTGTTCTGAAGACCACGCTGGTCCGTGACGGCAAGACCCATGCCCGTGCCCTTGCCGTGAATGACGTCGTCGTGCACGCCCTGCGCATGGTGCGCATGATCGAAATCGAGACCCGGGTCGACGGACAGCACCTGGATACCTTGCGCGCGGACGGCTATATTGTCTCCACACCGACCGGCTCGACTGCCTACGCCCTGTCGGGTGGAGGACCGATTCTGCACCCCGGCCTTGGCGCCATTGTGCTGGTGCCTATCTGCCCGCACACCCTGAGCAACCGGCCCATCGTCGTGGATGCAGGCAGCCGGATCGAGCTGTCACTGACCGGGCAGGATTTGCGCCATAACGCCCTGGCCTCCGTGGACGGCCAGATCAACATGCACTTCAAGCCCGGCGACCTCCTCCATATCAAGAAGGGCAAGCGCGCATTACGGCTGATCCAGCCCCGGCAGTATGATTACTTCGACGTGCTGCAGAAGAAGCTGCGCTGGAACGCCGCGCCCCGGGGCAAGAAGCCCCGGCGCAAGAAATAGCAGGGCTACACCGGCAGGTTCATGCTGAAATCAATCTTTATCCGTAACTTCGCCATCATCGAACAGCTGGAGCTGGATTTCCATCCCGGCATGAACGTGCTGACCGGTGAGACCGGAACCGGGAAATCGATCATGATCGACGCGCTGAACCTGGCACTCGGCAGCCGTGCAGACGTTTCCATGGCACGCAACCCCGGGGACAGGATCGAAATCATTGCCAGCCTGGATGCAAGCGGTTCCGGTGCCGCCCTGCAGTGGCTCGACCAGCACAGCCTGGACGTGCCCGGCGGGGACTGCGTGCTGCGCCGGGTGATCTCGCAGGACGGGAAATCCAGGGCCTGGATCAACGGTTCGCCCTGTCCCGTCATGCAGTTGCGAAACATCGGTCAACGGCTGGTGGAGGTCTGCGGCCAGCACGAATCCCAGTCCCTGATGCGCAGGGACAGGCAGCGCGAACTGCTGGACGCCTATGCCGGAAATGACACCGAAACCCTGGCTGGGCTGTACCACCGCTGGAAAACCCTCAGCCGGCAGCTGGAAAGCGCCGAGGAAAACCGGGAAAACGTACGCTCCCAGCTGGAGTTGCTGCGTTACCAGCACCAGGAACTGGAGCAGCTGCAACTGGCCGAAGGCGAATACGAAGCCCTCGTGGAACGGCACGTGCAGCTGAGCCATGCGAAAGAGCTGAACGAAGGCAGCATGCGGATCTCCAGCCAGCTTGCTGGAGACACCGACGGTACGGTCTGCGACACACTCGGCCTGCTGCTGGCCGAGCTCGAAAAACTGAGCGTGCACGACAAGGCGCTGGAGACATCGCTCGAGGCCCTGCACGTTGCCCAGATACAGCTCGGGGATGCCGCGCACAGCCTGCGAGACTATTCCGAGCAGGTCTGCGCAAGCCCGCAGGAGCTGCAGGAGCTCGAGGCACGCATCTCCCGGATTGAAGACATCTCCCGCAAGCACGATACCAGGCCGGCAGAACTGACGGCCTTGCAGGCGTCCATCGCCACCCGGGTGGAAGAACTTGAAGACGCCCGGGAAGACCCTGAAGCCATCCGCAGGTCCATCCTTGAAACCGAGTCAGATTACATGAGCCTGGCCGGTAAAATCAGTGCGTCGAGGCAGGCTGCTGCCGACACGCTGGATGAACAGATCACCGGCTCCATGCAGGGCCTGGGCATGCAGGGAGGATGCTTCCGCATTGATATCCGGCCCCTGGAAAACTCCGGGCCGGGTCCGAACGGCCTGGACGACCTGCAGTTTCAGGTCAGCACCAACCCGGGCCAGGCGCTGCGGCCCCTGAACAAGGTCGTCTCCGGCGGTGAGCTGTCCCGGCTCAGCCTGGCAATACAGATCGCCACCACCAACCACCTAGACATCCCGACCCTGATCTTCGATGAGGTCGATACCGGCGTCGGCGGAGCCACCGCTGAAATTGTCGGCAGGCACCTTCGCGAACTGAGCCGCAACGCGCAGGTCTTCTGTGTCACACACCTTGCACAGGTGGCAGCGCAGGCGCACCATCACTACAGGGTGAACAAGACCGAGCACGGCGCAACCGTGCGGGCTGAAATCTCGCATCTTGCCGAAGAGGCCCGTATCGAGGAACTGGCGCGCATGCTCGGCGGCGTTGAAATGACCCGCAACACGCAGGAGCATGCCAGGGAGATGCTGCAGCAAACCCTCAGCCATCCGGCATGAAGCACCGCTCCTTTACCCTGCTTTGCATGCTGCTGTTCGTGGCTTCCCTGGGCGGGTGCGGGAACGAGCTGCTGAAACTGAAAGTCTACAAGATCGACATCCAGCAGGGTAACGTACTGGAAGCACAGGCCGTCGAACAGGTCAGGCTGGGCATGACCAAGGAGCAGGTGCATTTCCTGCTGGGCACACCGCTGATCGTCGACAGCTTCCATCCCGATCGCTGGGACTACCTGTACATGCTGAAACCGGGCCATGCGCAATCCCGGCGCAGCCAGCTGACACTCATCTTCGATCGCAACGAGGTCATCGAGATCATCAAGCACAATATCCAGACCGCCGAGACGGCTCCTGCGGAGCAGGACGAGGCCGAGAACGAAAAGGATGCGGACCGGTAAGCCCGGGCCTGTACCGGGCACGAGCCTTCAGGGACCGGAATTCCCGGGGGCACGCATCAGCCCTGCCTGGCACGCTTCCTGCGCGCATCCACCGGGTTTTCATGCAGGGGACGGTAGATCTCCACCCGGTCATGCGGCCTCAGCCGCCGGTCCAGCCTGACGGGATGACCGAATATCCCAATGCTGCCTTCGCGCACCTCGATTCCAGGATACTTTTCCAGGATCCCCGACTGCTCGATGGCCTGCAGCACCGTGGTATGCGGCATGACGGTCAAGGAAACCACCTCCTGGTGATCGGGCAGCGCATAGCACACCGTAACGGAAATCCACCTATCGCTTTCCATAGGTGTCCTCGGCCCGTTGCCGAAAGACGGTAATCATCCTGTTGGCCAGGGAATGGAAGATCGGTCCCAGCGTAAACTCGTACACCCGGCTTGAAAATGCAAACATGATCTCCAGTTCCACCCTGCAGTGATTTCCATCGAGTTCGCAAAACTGCCAGACACCTTTCAGGTGCCTGAACGGACCTTTCACCAGGTTCATGGTGACACGGCAGTCCTCGACCAGTTCGTTGCGCGTGGTCATCTCTGCCCCCAGGGCACCCTTGGAGAAATGCAGCGTGGCTTCGATCACCTGTTCGGTCTTGAGGTGGATCTCGCTGCGGGTGCACCAGGGAACGAACTCTGAATAAGACTCGACATCATTGACCAGCCGATACATCTGCGCCGTGGTATAGGGGAGCATCGCGCTGCGTTGTACGTGAACCATGGGCAGGCCCTAAAAGACACCCAGCACGTGCAGGAATACGAGGATCATGCCGGCCGGTGCAACATACCTGGCCAGCATGCGCCACAACCCGTACACGAAGGGATGCCTCATGCCCAGCTCGTCACGGCTGGAGCTCTCGCTCATGACCCACCCGGCAAACAGGCAGATCAGGATTCCGCCCAGCGGCAGCATGATGTTCACGGCAAGATGATCCAGCAGATCGAAAAAAGACTTGCCTTCGAACGGGGTCCCGTCAAGCCATCCGATCCGGGTCCAGTGGTTGAAGGAAAACACCGTGCCCAGCCCGACGGTCCAGGTCACCAGCCCGCAAGCCAATGCGGACGAGACCCTGGAGATCGCGAACCGCTCAACCAGCCAGGCGACCGCCGGTTCGATCAGGGAAATCGCAGAAGTCCACGCAGCAAAAAACAGCAGCGTGAAAAACAGCAGGCCGAAAAACATGCCGCCCGGCATGTTTCCGAAGGCCAGCGGCAGGGTATTGAATATCAGTCCCGGGCCCTGGCCGGATTCCAGGCCGTTGGCAAACACGATCGGGAAAATGGCCAGCCCGGCCAGGATTGCGATCCCGGTATCCGCCAGGGCGACCTGGACGCTTGTGCTGCCAATCGATGCATCACGGGGCAAATAGGAACCGTACATCATGAGGGCACCCATACCCAGGCTCAGGGTGAAAAAGGCGTGGCCCAGGGCCTTCAGCGCCACTTCGGGCGTGATCCTGGAAAAATCAGGATTGAAGAGGAATTTCAGTCCCGCAAGAAAATCTCCTTGCACGAGGGCATACGCCACCATCACCAGGATCAGGACGAGCAGGGCCGGCATCAGGAACCGCACGGCATTCTCGAGCCCCTTGCGGACCCCCCGTGCCACCACGGCAATCGTCAGGACCATGAACACGGTATGCCAAAACAGCAACCTCCACGGATTCGACACCAGCCGGCTGAACACCTCGCCGGACTTCTCGCCGGTCAAGCCGGTAAAGCTGCCCTGTGCCGCCTCCAGCACGTAGGCCAGTGTCCAGCCTGCAATGACACTGTAGTAGGAAAGAATCATGAAGCCTGCCAGGATGCCCATGAAACCAAGCAGGCTCCACGAGGCGCTGCGATTTTCCTCCTCAGCCAGCGCGCGCATGGTATTGACCGGGCTGCTGCGCCCCCTGCGCCCGAGCAGGACCTCCGACATCATGACCGGCAGGCCAAGCAGGGCAATGCAGACCAGGTACACCAGCACGAACGCGCCGCCGCCGCTGTCACCCGCCATGTACGGGAACTTCCAGACATTCCCCAGGCCGACTGCCGAACCGGCAGCGGCCAGGATGAACATGAAACGGGACGACCAGTACCCGTGTATGGAAACCCTAGAGTTGGACATGACTGATCCGTTTTATCCCTGCCGACAAGCCGATGCCTGCGCTTTCCTTCATACTGTCCCGTGTCGGGGCCAATTAAACGCAGGATTGGTACGAATTCATTACAATACCCGGCATGACCCCTGCCAAACCCAAACAGGATAACCAGATCGCAGTCAACAAGAAAGCCCGGCACGACTATTTCATCATCGAACACCTGGAGGCGGGTCTGGTCCTTGAAGGCTGGGAGGTCAAGAGCCTCAGGGCAAAACATCTCCAGCTCAAGGAAAGCTATGTCCTGATCAAGAACATGCAAGCCTGGCTGCTCGGGGCACACATCAACCCGCTGCCCACGGCATCAAGCCACGTACACGCCGATCCCACGCGCACCCGCAGGCTCCTGCTTCACAGGGGCGAAATTGCAAAGCTGGTCGGAGCCGTTGACCGCAAGGGGTACACCATCGTTCCACTTTCCATGTACTGGAAGCGGGGCAAGGCCAAGCTGGAAATTGCCATTGCGAAAGGCAAGCAGAAACACGATCGGCGTGCAAGTATCCGCGAACGGGACTGGGAGCGCGACAGGCAGCGAATCCTGAAAAAGGCAAAGTGACCCAGGATGCGGCCCGCTGCCGGCCAGTGTACGGGTCAGGGCAGCTTGACCCCGCAGTTGAACACGCCGGATCCCGATTCCTTGAGTGCCTTCTCGACACATTCGTCGTACGAACCGAATTCTCCCAGAACCGTCGCCGAGCCGGAGCCTGCCTCGGCATACACTTCACCAACCCAGGTGGTGCCCGTGTCCGTGTCCGAATCCGCTTCATCCTTGCCGCACCCGGCAATCACCACAGAAAAGATCAGTACCGCGCATGCCAATAACTTTTGTCTCATGATAAATGTCCCCGAAGCTGACCAGTAGTTGCGGCTTCAATGTAGCGAAATTCGACTGGCACGGCAACCGTCTCATGAGCGGCACGCGCTCCCTCCCCTTCACCCTGCCTGCAAATTCCCCTGCCGGCCGGCTGTGCCGTGCCTAGCTGTCGGTCTCCTTTCTCCAGACACAGCCTGATTCGCTCTCCTGCTGGATCATGTCCAGGAATGCTTCATGAGCCGCCAGCTCGTCTTCGCCGGCCTCGATGACCCGGAAGGCGGGCCGGGATTTCATCGCCTGCTGCGAGGCCAGCCGCTGACGGGACTCGCGCTCGGCTTCATCCGTATCCAGGCTGAGGACAGACTGCCCACCTGTCATTGCCAGGTACACTTCGGCCAGGATCTGGGCATCCAGCAGGGCGCCGTGCAGTTCGCGCACCGGATTGCTGATCTCGTACCGCCTGCACAGGGCGTCCAGGCTGTTTTTCTGCCCCGGATGCATCTTTCTCGCCAGCTCGAGAGTATCCGTAACCGTGCAGCAGGCCTGGATGTCGGCCACCTGGTGCCCGGCAATGGACAGTTCGGTGTTGATAAACTCGACGTCGAACGCGGCATTGTGTATGACCAGTTCCGCGCCCTCGATGAACGCGAGAAACTCGTCTGCAATCCTGGAAAACACGGGCTTGTCCTCGAGGAATTCCAGGGTGATCCCGTGGACTTCCAGTGCCGCCTCGTCGATCTCGCGCCCGGGATTCAGGTACTGGTGAAACGCGCGCTCGGTCACACGCCGATGCAGCATCTCCACGCACCCGATCTCGATGATGCGGTGGCCCTGCGAGGCATCGAGACCCGTCGTCTCGGTATCCAGAATGACATGGCGCATCGTGCCGGTCTCTCCTCGGTTCGGTTGCGGTCTACTGCAGCAGCCTGTCGATCGCCTCGTTGGCCAGGCGATCGACCCGCTCATTTTCCACGTGCCCGGCATGACCCTTGACCCAGTTCCATGTCACGTCATGCATCTCAACCTGCCGGTCCAGCTCCTGCCACAAGTCCTGGTTCTTGACGGGTTTCCTTGAGGAAGTCTTCCAGCCCTTGAGTTTCCAGTTCGGCATCCATTCCAGGATTCCTTTCATCAGATACTCCGAGTCAGTGGTGATGCGGACACTGCAGGGACGCTTGAGCTTCTGCAGGGCAGACAATGCCGCCTGGAGTTCCATACGGTTGTTGGTGGTCTGCATGACCGCCCCGTGGATGGTGGTTTCCGCATCACCATAGCGCAGCAGCGCAGCCCATCCTCCGGGCCCGGGATTGCCCCGGCAGGCGCCGTCAGTAAAGATGTCGACCCGCTCGGGCATGGCTTGCTTCCCGTGCCGAGGGCTCGGCTACATTGACCGGCAGAACCCGCTGGCGCGGACGCCAGGGTGACAGGCGGGGGGTGAGCGTGAGCACGCGTTTCTTGGCCACAAATATCCGCACGCCACCCAGGCAGGCCAGTCCGTAACGGCCGACCTGGTTGAGGAACTTCAGGCGCTGCTGAATGCGAAGGTTCTGTACGGGAGGGCGCAGCCCGACGTATTCCGTCTGCACCACGGTGAAGTCGAGCAGGGAGAACCAGTCCCTCAGGCGTCTCGAGGTATAGTAATGGCCCATCCAGGGCACGCGCCTGGTATGCCACAGGGCCAGCCTGCCTAGTCCCATGACACTGAACGGATTGAACCCGACCATGACCAGGTGACCCTCGGATATCAGCACCCTGTGCGCCTCCCGAAGGACCTGGTGCGGGTCGTGGGAAAAATCCAGGGTATGCAGCAGTACAACCAGGTCCAGGCTATCGTGCTGGAAAGGCAGGGCAAGGGGGCTGGCTGCGAGCGAGCCTTGCTCCGGGTCCAGCGACATATGAAACTTCTGTCCGACAGGGCTGTTCTGCAGCAGGTCGACCCGGGTGCTGAGGGAACCGACCTGAATCGCATAGTACCCGAAAAGTCCGGACAGCAGCTTGGCCAGCGCACTCTGCAATTCCGCAAACAAGACCTGCCCCGCAGGGCTGTCATACCAGCCCTGGAGATCCCGGAACAGCCCGGCCAGCCTGAACAGTTCAGATTCCCGCATGCCCCGTATTCTAGCCTAATTCCAAACAGGGTGATGAGAGTTGAGGGTGTACAGGCGGTACGGAACTCATATACTATCCTGACTGAAATGGAATCTATGTATTGGAATCCTGTTCTGACTAACATATGATTATCACTCCATGAAGTGCAATGCCTGCCTGGTGCTGGCTGGACTGGCTTTCTCCGTCACGGCCTGCTACAACGCAAACTTGCCTCCGGACGCGCCTGCTGAAGGAGTCATGGTCGAAACCATCGAACCGGCAGAATCCCCGGAAGATACATGGCTAAGCCTTCCGCAGCCCGCCCTCCCCACCGAAGCAACCGGCACCTCCAAAGCCACGGACCCTGCAGAACCGACAGCGACCTCCGGCACTGAAAAACCCGGGGCTTCCGCGGGAAATACACGTGCAGAGAGTGCAGGAGACGATATTTTTCAGGCGGTGCCTGCAGAAGAGGCGCCACGACTGATCTGGGAGCGCATTGCAGAGAATGCCTCGTTCTCGCAACTCTACAGCCACCCAAAGGTAGTCCGCTACAGACAAAACTACCTGAAAAGGCAAAAGATGCTGGATATCATGTCCCGCCGTTCCGAACCATTCATACACTTCATCGTGACGGAAATCGAGCGGCGCAACATGCCGGGGGAACTGGCCATCCTCCCCATGGTAGAAAGCGGCTATCACCCCAAGGCACTATCGCGCGCCAGGGCCGCGGGCCTGTGGCAATTCATCCCCCGCACCGCACGGGAGTACGACCTGGTACGAACCTGCTGTTATGACGCACGGTACGACGTGCACGCCTCGACCATGGCCGCGCTTGACCATCTTGCCGACCTGCATGAAGAATTCGAGGGTGACTGGATACTGGCCCTGATGGCCTACAACGCCGGTGTCAACCGCGTGAGAGGGGCACTGAAACGGGATGCGGGAAAAGGCAGCCCGAGCCGTTACTGGAACCTGCGGCTGCCGCGCGAGACCCGTGAATACGTCCCCAGGCTGCTGGCACTGAGCTCGATCGTGCATGATCCCGAGCTCAGAACGACGCTGCTGCACCCGGTGGCCAATTCCCAGCACGTGGAGATCCTGGAGATCGACAAGCGAATCTCACCCGCCAAACTGTTCAACTCCGAAGGGATCGTGCGCAGCGAAATCCAGGCCCTTAACCCTGCCGTAAGGCATCTGGATTATCCGCTGCCCGCTGACCACCGGCTGCTCGTGCCGTCAAACCGGGCCGAACAGATCATTTCCGTCATCGAGCAGCTTCCGGCAGAGGAAGCCCCGAACCTGTACACTCATACCATCCGCTACGGGGAATCGCTCAGCGTCATCGCCCGGCGCTACGGGACCTCCGTGTCCACCCTGAAAAAGGTCAACCGGTTAACCGGCACCACCATACGGGCCGGAAAGAAGCTGATGATCCCTGCCAACGCACGTTTCCCGGCCAGGCCCCACCGGCACACGATCGCCTACGGGGAATCGCTCAGCATCATCGCCCGGCGCTACGGGACCTCCGTGTCCGCGCTGCGCAGGACGAACAGGCTCCAAGGCACCACCATCCAGGCGGGCAAGACCCTCCTGATTCCGTACAGCACCGGGTACCGCGCCCCGTCCCCGGCTGAAAACGTGCTCGTTCGCCACCGGCATGAGATTGCACCCGGGGAATCGCTCAGCGTCATCGCCCGGCGCTACGGGACCTCCGTGCCCGCGCTGAAAAAGGCCAACCGGCTGAACGGCAACACCATACGGGCAGGAAAGATCCTGCTGATTCCGGCCAATACCCGCATACCCGCACGACCTCACAGGCACGTCATCGCCCACGGGGAATCGCTCAGCGTCATCGCCCGGCGCTACGGGACCTCCGTGCCCGCGCTGAAAAAGGCCAACCGGCTGAACGGCAACACCATCCAGGCAGGCAAAACGCTCACGATCCCGGGCAGGGCCGAAACCCGCAGCCCATCCCCGGATGAATCTCCTGCGCAACAGTACCAGCATACCGTTGCACGCGGGGAATCGCTCAGTATCATCGCCCAGCGCTACGGGACCTCCGTGTCCGCGCTGAAAAAGGTCAACCGGCTGAAAAGCACCCTCATCCACACAGGAAGCACCCTCACCATACCTTTCTGAGCGTCAGTCCACCGGACCGTGTGCGCGTGGCCGGCATAGCCGGACAAGCCGCATCCCGCGTGCAGCCTGCACGAAAAGGAAAAAATGAATGCCGGGCGTGCCCTCAGCGGCCGAACAGGTACTTCAGGCCCAGCGAGAGCGACCAGTGGTCCATGTCCCGAATCTTCGTATGGTTGGGCAGGTCAGGAATCGGGTGATCCACGTAATACCCCTTGTCCCGCATGTCGTCCACCACGCTGTAGGACAGCTTCATCCCCAGCAGGAATCCGTCGCCCAGGTCGTAGTCAGCGCCGACATGCAGATGCTTCGAAAATACGGTATCGGACAGGGACTCGTCCTGGAAGGAATTGTAGTATTCCGCGGGATGGTAGTCGCATCCTGCGGAACAGGCATATTCGGACTCGAAAACAAGCCCGGTCACCTTGACGTGGGAGACTCCCACTCCGGCTCCCAGGTAGGGAGTGATCCGGCTGCCCTCGAGCGGGAAGTCGTAATACGCGTTCAGCGACAATGTCCGGGTTTCCAGGTCATCCACGGATGTCCGGGTCCTGCTGGAGTAGTTGCTCGTCGCCTTGGCGACTCGAGTGGATCCGTCCAGGTAAGTGATCCCGGTAAACTCCTGGTCGATGTCGTTCTCACGCAGACTGGCCGACAGCTCCAGTCGCAGGTTGCCGAAGCTGCGACCGACAGCGATTTCCAAAACGCTCCCCGTATCTGCGTCCAGATCATAGAACCAGCGATAGCCCCCGACATCCCGGTCGTCGCAGTCATCTTCGGGGTAACAGACCGTATCCCGGTTCCAGCCCGCCTGTTTCATGTCGGATATCCAGTTCACCCCCGCACCGGCGCCTACATACCAGCCGGAATCCCGTGGCTCTGCCGCCATGCCTGAACCGGGCACGGCCACCATGAGCAGGCACCCCAGCACGGGGAGGCCGGCACCAAATAATTTCAGTTTCATCCTGTCACGCCCACCTGTTCTGATTGCAGTGTTACGGTTCGCACCCGTTTTTTTTCAGACCACGAAAGGGTAATGAAGCATCTGCGAGAAAGCAAGGTATTCCAAGCCATTCAGGATGACCGCAGTGGCGGTACCAGTTTGGGCACCGCGCCCAGCAGCCGTTTCGTGTACTCGTGCCGGGGATCCGTGAGCACCTGCTCAACCTCGCCCTGCTCGACAATCCTGCCCTGGTACATGACCGCCACGCGGTCCGCAAAATAGGCGACCACCGACATGTTGTGCGTGATAAACAGGTAGCTGATCGCGTACTGTTCCTGCAGGTGATTCAGCAGGTCCAGAATCTGCGCCTGCACGGACACGTCCAGCGCACTGGTCGGCTCATCGCAGACAATGATTTTCGGGTTCACGGCCAGTGCACGGGCGATGCAGATGCGCTGGCGCTGGCCACCTGAAAATTCATGCGGGTAGCGAAGATGGGCATCCCGGTCCAGGCCTACCTGCTCGAGCAGCTCCAGCACGCGCTGCCTGCGCGCCTGGGCATCCGCAATCACATTCAGCGCCTTGATGCCCTCCTCGATGATACTTCCCACCAGCATGCGCGGGTTCAGCGACGAATACGGGTCCTGAAACACGATCTGCAGGTTGGCCCGCTGTTCCATCAACCGGCTGCGATCCAGCTCGAGGATCGGCATGCCGAGATACGTCACCTCTCCCAGGGTTGGCTGTACCAGCCTCAGGATTCCCTTGCCGACGGTCGTCTTGCCGCTGCCCGATTCTCCCACCAGGGCCACGGTCTGACCGGGAGGGATGTCCAGGGATACGCCGTCCACGGCCTTGACATGGCCGACCGTGCGCTTGAACAGCCCCTTCCGGATCGGAAAATACACTGCCAGGTCCCGCACCCGCAGCACACTGCTTCCTGCCACGTCTTCGACAGCGGGCTTTTGCAACGCCTGCCCATTGCGTTCGAGCAACGGCTTGCCACGTTTTTCCATCGCGGGCAACGCCGCGAACAGGTCCCAGCTGTAGGCATGCTGCGGTGATGAGAAAAATACCTCGTTGCTGGACTGCTCCACGATCACACCGTCCTTCATCACCGCCACGTGGTCCGCCACCTGCTTCACCACGGCGAGATCGTGGGTGATGAACAGGATCGCCATGCCGAACTGCCGCTGCAGGTCGTTGATCAGTTCGAGCACCTGGGCCTGTATCGTCACGTCCAGGGCCGTCGTGGGCTCGTCCGCGATCAGCAGCCTGGGCTCGCATGCCAGCGCGATCGCGACCATCACGCGCTGCTTCATTCCGCCGGACAGTTCGTGCGCGTACATGTCTATGGTATGCGACGGCCTCGGTATACGAACCGCCTCCAGCAGGTCAAGGACGTGCTTCCTGGCCTGTGCCCGCGTCATGCCCCTGTGCCGGATCAGCACTTCGGAAATCTGCTTGCCAACCCTGACAACCGGGTTCAGCGAAGTCATCGGCTCCTGGAAGATCATCGAGATGCCGCTGCCCCGGATGTCCCGCATCTCACGCTCCGGCAGCCTCAGCAAATCCCTGCCTTCAAAATGCACGCTTCCGGAGGTCAGTTTTGCCGCTTCGGGAAGAAGCCTGATGACGGACAACGCGGTCACCGACTTGCCGCTGCCCGACTCTCCCACCAGGGCAAACGTCTGCCCGGTCCTGATCTCGAAGCTGACCTGGTCTACAGCCGTGATGGTGCGGCGGCTGGTACTGAATACCGTCGTCAGGTCCCGCACCCGCAACAGCGGCTCTGGCATGTCACTCACTTTGAGAGCCTGGGGTCAAGCGCGTCTCGGACCACGTCGGCAAACAGGTTGGCAAACAGCACCAGCGTGAACATGAAAAACAGGGACGCGGCCAGGGACCACCACACCACCGGCTCGCGCGCCATCTCCAGCCTTGCACTGTTGATCATGTTGCCCCAGCTGTTCATGGTGGGGTCGACGCCGATATTGATGTAGGACAGTACGGCCTCGGCCAGCACCAGGCCGCTGAAGTCCAGCACAAGCGTGATCAGGACGATATGCATCACGTTCGGGAGGATATGCCTGAATATGGTCTGCACGCGTCCAACGCCGAACGCCGTGGCAGCCTGGATGAAATCGACTTCTCTCAGCTTCAGGGTTTCCGCCCTCAGCAGCCGGCACAGGCCGGTCCAGCTGGTAAGGCCCAGAATGAGGCACAGGAACAGCAGGCGCAAGTCGGCCCGCTGGGTCAGGCTTGCAAACTGTTCCGCGTGCTTGCTCATGTAGACGTTGAGCATCAGGACCGCCGCCGCGATCAACAGCACTCCGGGAATCGAGTTGAGCGTGGTGTAGAGATACTGGATGACATCGTCCACCCAGCCGCGAAAATAACCGGCCATGATCCCGAACAGGACCGCAAAGGGCAGCATGAGCAGGGTCGTCAGCGTGCCGATGACCACGCCCGTCCGGATGCTCTTGAGCGCCTGGTACAGTACATCCTCGCCCACCTTGTCCGTACCCAGCACGTGATACTTGGTTGCCCACTCTGCCCCCGTCATGAGCACCAGCAGGACAACGCCCAGCGTGGCGACCACGGTCCGCCAGGGTATGCGGGAACGCCCGGAGAACAGGATCCCCAGCGTCACCCTGAACGACCTGCCCGCCCGCAAGGACAGCACCCAGCCCAGCAGCAGGACCAGCGCCCCCCAGAGCACTGCCGCCTTGAGGGCTCCCATCAGGCCGAGCCTGAGCACGTCACCGGCCTTTTGCGTTTCAGGATGCTCAAGGTGCGATGCCCCCCAGGCCAGGCGCGGGTAAACGCGCTGCTTGGTGCCGTCATCCTGCTGCACGGTCTCCTTTGCGTACAGGTAGGCCGCAAACGGCGCGGAATACGTCTTTTCACCGCTTTCCCGGAGGCCGGATACCATCCGGTCAAAAAGGCTGATCACCTCGCCGCTGTGCTGCACCTGGCCGGATGCGGCAGACTGGTTCTCCAGCACGGGATGGAAATGCACCGAATCCAGCAGGGCAATGCCCACGTACACCGACAGGACGATCATCGAGATCACCCCCGCCCTGCTGCGCACGACCTGCTGCCAGGGCTGGCGCAAATGGGGCTTGCGCATCGCATACAGGAAAAACATGACAATGCACAGCACGAGGCCGAACACCAGGATATCCGTCAGCAGGAAGACTGGCTTGCCCGGAAACATGGTCAGCGCAGCCTCACTCTCGGATCAACGACCGTGTACGAGATGTCGGTCAGCAACAGGCCCACGATATACAGGAAGGCCCCCAGGAACACCATGGAGCGCACGATGGCAAAATCCTGGCGGTTGATCGCATCGATGGTATAGCTGCCCAGGCCGGGGATCCCGAAGAAGGACTCGGTAATCAGGCTGCCCATGAACAGCAGCGGCAGGATCACCACCACCCCGGTCAGGATCGGAATCAGCGCATTGCGCAGGACATGCCGGAACAGCACCACCTGTTCCGCGATGCCCTTGGCGCGCGCCGTGCGCACGTAATCCCTGTTCATCTCCTCGAGGAATATGGTCCGGTACCAGCGCGTGCTGGAACCGATTCCGCCCACGATACCGATCAGCACCGGCAGGATCAGGAACTTGATGCCGAAAATACCGGTCTCGAAGCCGGAAATGGGCACGACCCGCAGGATCTTGCCCATGATGTACTGACCTCCGATGATGTAAAACAGGCTGGATATGGACATCAGCGCCACGCAAATGACGACTGCCCAGTAATCGATATAGGTAGCCCGGAAAAAGGCGATGAGCAGGGCAAAGGTGATCGCCACCAGCAGTCCGATGAGGAGTTGCGGTACGGCAATGGCCAGGCTCGGCCACATGCGCTGGGTGATGTCGAACCCGATGTCGCGCCCACTGTCCGAGCGGCCAAAATCAAAGATGAAGAGGCGCAGGGACTTGTTATAGAAGATGGTCTTGCGGATCGTGTCGGCGCCTTCTTCCTGCATGTTGTAGAACAGCGGGTAGTGATAGCCCCGCTCTGTTTTCCAGTCCTCGACCTGCTCCTGCGTGACATGTTTCTGCCCCAGGAACATGCGTGCCATGTCATCCGGCGTGTTGACCACGAAAAACAGCAGGAACGTGATGACATTGACACCCACCAGGATCGGAATTGCGTACAGCACCCGCCGAATGATGTAGGCGATCATCTGAGCGTACCCCGCTCCCGCCGGTAAAACCCGATGACCGCGGGCACGAACGAGACCAGCAGCACCCCGGACAGGATGATGAGCGGCCAGTACCTGGGCCGGTTCCATTCGGCGCGCCTCGCCTCCCTCAGTTGGCCGTCCACCCGCTTGTACTTGAGCACGTTGTTGGCCATCAGGTTGGGCTTGACGTTCCTGTACCAGCTGTGAAACAGGGAAAATGCCTTGGGGTGAAATCCCCAGAGCCACGGAGCGTCCCGCTGCAGGATGCGGGTCATCTCCTGGATGACCTGCATGCGGTGCGGGCCGTTGCCGATATTCTTCATCTGCTCGAACAACCGGTCGAACTCGGGGTTCTGGTAGTTGGTGGCGTTCTCGCCGCTGTGCTGTACTTTCGAGTTTGGCCCGTACAGGAGGAAAAAGAAATTCTCCGGATCAGGATAGTCTGCATTCCAGCCCCACTGGAAGATCTGGCCGGTACCCTTGCGCATCTTTTCCTGGAACCGGTTGTAATCGGTGGCACGGATCACCAGCTGTATGCCGAGTTTCTGGTACTGCTTGCGCAACCAGCTGAAATGCGCCTTGGCACCCGGCCCTGCACCGGGTGTGTCGAAATACAGGACCAGCTGCTTGCCGGATGCGCGATCAAATCCGTCTTCGTAACCGGCCTCGGCCATCAACTGCCGGGCATAACGAATGCCCTTTCTCTTCAGCTCGCCGTCCACCCAGTCATAGACATACGGATTGACGCCGGCCTCGCCCTCGACATGGCCAAATATCCCCGGTGGCAAGGGGCTCTGGGCGGGTATTCCGCGCCCGTTGGCAAAAATGGAAATGTACTCCTCGTAGTCCACGGCAATCGAGATCGCACGGCGCAGCAGGCGCGCCCGCTCGGAATCCCCGCCTACCACCGGGTCCAGCATGTTGAAGCCCATGTACAGGATCGAGGTGGTGACGGAAGTCTCCAGCTGGATGTCTTTCTCCCGCATCCGGTCCGTCAACTGAATGTCTCCCTGTGAGCCGAACTGTATGGCCTGGTCGAAGCTGTCCGAGCTGACTCCCGAGGCGTCATAGTACCCCTGCAGAAACTTGTTCCAGTAGGGAATGTTTTCCTTTTCCAGACTGTATACCGCCTTGTGCACCAGGGGCAATTCCTTTCCGGCATCCGCCAGCAGCCCGTTACCCCGATCCTGCGGCTCCCCTTCTGACGGGTAGCGTTCCCCGTGAAAGTTGGGATTTTTTTCCATCACCATGCGCAGGTTTGGGTTGTTTTCAGCCAGCATGAAGGGCCCCGTGCCCACCGGGTACCAGTTCAGCGAGATGTTCCGCTCGTCCATCCCCGGCTGGCTGTAAAACTTTTCTGCCTCCCAGGGCATCGGGGAGAAAAACGGCATGGCCAGCCAGAACACCAGCTGTGGATACTTCCCCTCGATCCGGATGCGGTACGTGTAGCGGTCGTCCACATACAGCCCGGCAAACACGAGCTCCCTCAGGTCATGCCAGGCATCCGGCTGGTCCCGGTACCTCTCGCCTGCCTGGTTGCGAAACGCATCGAACCCCACGATGTACTCACGCATCACCCCTGCTATGGGAGAGTGAAGGAACGGACTGGCAATACGCTTGATCTGATAGACGTAGTCTTCTGCAACCAGCTCACGGGTCCCGGTGTGCACGAAATCCGCCAGGACATGCACGTCCTTCAGGTCCTCGCGCTGCAGTTCCAGGTAGCGCGCACGCCCCTGCTCATCCTTTGCAAAGGCAGGGTGAGGCTGGTAGTGGATGCCCGGCTTGATCGTCACGATATACTCGGAATAGGCAATTTCACCCGTCCTCCAGGAGGGAACCGGTTCGCCCGCAGCGTCCAGATACCGTACCCTGGGCAGGTGCTCGGCAGTGAGCGGGACCAGGGTATAGGGCCGCTTCAGGTAATGGTATTGCAGGGGAGGTTCGTAGATCTGTGCGAGGAACTGGTACTCGTTCGAGCTGTAGGACCTGACCGGGTCCAGGTGCTTGGGCCGCTCGCTGAACGATGAATACACGATATTCAGGGATTCCTCCCCGCCCGCATGCGGATTGTTCCAGGGTTCGGAGTCGCATGCGGTGAGCAGGCAAACCAGGATGAACTGCAAAAAGAGGAGAGTGCGGTCGTTCACGTGCGTGGGGTGTATTATACTCGGGCGCTATTATGGATATTTCTTCCCTGAATGACCATTATAGAATGCCTGTCCGGGAAAATGTTTCAACCAGGATTCACGGAATACGCCGGCATTAACCAGAAGAGGAACGGAAGATGGGATTTTTAGCGGGAAAACGTGCACTGGTGATCGGCGTGGCAAGCAACCGGTCCATCGCCTGGGGAATCGCCGCAGCCATGCATCGCGAAGGCGCGCAACTGGCTTTCACCTTCCAGAATGAAAAACTCAAAACCCGGGTCGAAAAACTTGCCGGGGACTGTGGCTCGAACCTCTGCCTGCCCTGCGACCTGGAACACGATGCGGACATTGCGCAGCTGTTCGACAAGCTCGCCACGACCTGGGACGGGCTGGACATCCTGGTACATTCGGCCGCCTTCGCACCCAGGGAGGAACTGTCCGGGGATTTTGTCGAGGTGACTACCCGGGAAGGCTCAAGAATCGCACACGACGTCAGCAGCTACAGCCTGACTGCACTCGGGCGGGCAGCCCGCCGCATGATGCGGGACCGCAACGGCGCCATCCTTTCCCTGTCCTACATGGGTTCGGTACGCGCCATGCCGAACTACAACGTCATGGGCCTCGCCAAGGCCAGCCTGGAAGCCAACATACGCTATATGGCCTATACCCTGGGACCGGACGGCATTCGTGTGAACGGAATCTCTGCAGGCCCGATCCGCACCCTCGCCGCTGCGGGCATCGCGGACTTCCGCAAGATGCTTGACCATGTCGAGCAGAATGCACCGTTGCGCAAGAACGTCACCATCGAGGAAGTGGGAAATGCCGCCGCCTTCCTTTGCTCGGACCTGGCAAGCGGGATCACCGGCGAGATCACCTACGTCGATGCGGGATTCAGTATCGTCGGCATGTCCGGTTACAGCTAGCACCGCGACCCACAGCCAGGGTTGTCAGCAGCAGTGCAGTGCAAGCCGCACGCGTGAAGCATGCCCTGCAAATCCCGGTATTTCAGGCAACAGCCGGGTCAGAGGTTTTCTTCAAAAACCTGCACGTCGGATTCTTCCCTGACAGCGTCCAGCAATGCGCCGAACTCCCGGCGGCCATAATGGACCCGCTGTGAAAGCTCGGATGCCAGGGCATCGTTCACTTCATCCGGGCCATCGGTCACCGCGTGCAGCTCAAGCAGTACGTAACTGCCATCCCCCATAGGCAGGCCGGCAACCGGGGAGTGGCCTGAATCAGGGTGAGGAAGCATGAAGACCCGGCTCATGATTCTTGCCGGAACACGGTCGTCGTCCCGGGCCAGGGCGCCATGGCGAATCCGCTCCAGTGCATTCTCCCGGGAAACCTTTTCCAGGCTCACGCCGCCTTGCATCTGTTCCAGCAGTTTCTCACCCTTGCCCGAGGCGAGCTCTGCAGCCTTGCGCATGCGTATGAAACCCTGTATTTCCCCTGCGACTTCGTCCAGGGCCCGTGCCTTCGGTTCACGATATTCCAGCATCCGAAAGGCGATCATGTGCCCGTCTGCGACCTCCACGAGTTCACTGTTCAGACCCTCTTCCAGGATCTCGGGCATGAAGGCAAGCGAACGGATATCCGGGTAGGCAAAGAGTTCCGAATCACTCGAGGGTGCAAGCCAGCCAGTCTCCCGGATCGTCAGCCCGGAGGCCTCGGCCGCCTCGGTCAGGTCGTCCGGAAGTTCCACCACCAGGTTTGCCAGCTCGTCTGCAATTTCCAGAAACCGTTCCTGTGCCAGCTGCGCCTTGCGTTCGTCCATGATTTTCTGGCGCACTTCTGAAAAGGGCTTCTGTTCGGACGGCCGGATTTCTACAGGCTGCACAATCTGGACTCCTTGTACGGTGCGAACAGGATGGCTGTGGTGGCCCGCATCCAGGGAAAACAGCGCGTTTTCAAGCTCGGCACCGGCCAGATCCCCTCTCGCGATCCAGCCGATGTCGCCACCCTTGCCGGCAGACAGCGTATCCTGTGAACGCTCCCGGGCAAGCTCGTCAAAAGCAGCCCCCGCATCCAGTTCGCGTACCAGCTTATCCGCCTCCTCCAGAGCCCTGCTCCACTCCTCGGCACCTGCAGTATCAGGGTCCTCCGGCTTGATCAGGATATGGTGGACACGGCGCAACTCGTCCGTCATGAACCGTTCGGGCTGCTCGTCGTAGAGGATGCGCGCCTCCTCCGTGCTGACACGGACCTGGTCATACAGGTCCTGTTCCTTCAGTTCCACGTAGGCGAGGCGAGCCTGTTCGGGTGTTTGCAGCCATTGGCGGTTCTCCTGGTAATACTCGTCAATCTGTCCCTGGGTAATGGTTACCCGATCGGGAGGAATGCGGATCAGCGCATAACTGAAATCCCGGGTCTGCTCGAGTAGTCTCCGGAAGCGGCGCAGGTCTGCAGGTGTCATGAATGAAGTGGATACGAGTGCGTTCTCGAACTGCTGAAGCTTTTCCTGCTCGCGCAACTCGCCCTCGAACCGGGCCTTGTCGTAGCGCTGTACCTGCAACAGCCTCGTGTACAGTTCAGGATCAAACTTGCCCTCCTTCTGGAACTGCGGTATCTGGCGGATTCTCTCGACCAGCCTGGCATCACTGACCCGAAACCCTGCATTCGTGACCTCCTGGCGCAGGATTTCCGCATTGATCATGTCGTTCACCACCTGCTTTTTGATGACATTCTCGTCCGGATAGCTTTGCGCGTAATCGGCACCGAGAACCGACTGCAGCCTTTGCCGGTACTGCTGAAGCTGGTTACCGTAATCAGGCGCCGTGATTTCCACGTCATTGACCTTGGCTACGACCGGAGCGCCGCCTCCACCGAAGTACTCCTGGATTCCCCACAATGCAAAAGAAAGGATGAGCAGGCCTATGATCACGTAGGCAGCGAGGCTGCTGGCCCTGTCCCGAATTTCGATCAGCATATTTTCTTCCCTGCGGCAGTGTATTCAGATTCGTAAAACGATGCGGTTCGCGTAGGCATTGTAAAGTGCTTGCAGCCAGTCCGCACCCTGTTCGGGAAGTTTTGTCCAAATTCGGACCTGGCCAGGCATCCATGCCATGGAATCTACGCCGTAAACCTTCCAGCCGGTACACCCAGCCCCGGGCGTTTGCGAAGTCGAGGAAATTGCAAGGGCACCCCAGACTCCCGTCCTTTCACGGCAGGTTTTCACAAGAGCAGGCATGGAAGCGTGAACCGCGGTTTCCTGTCATCGTGGACAAGACAGGCCATCCTGGCCCGTCAGGCAGTAAGCGATGTCCCGGGAATGGCACCCCCAAGGTGGCGGAGTGGACGGGACTCGAACCCGCGACCCCCGGCGTGACAGGCCGGTATTCTAACCAGCTGAACTACCACTCCTGACAGTTAGACCCTTGGTGGGTGCTGAGGGATTCGAACCCCCGACATCCGCCTTGTAAGGGCGACGCTCTACCAGCTGAGCTAAGCACCCAAAAAGGCGCGCTAGCTTACAGCATCCCTGAGCGCTTTGCCAGCCTTGAAGGTGGGAACCTTGCTGGCGGCAATCTGTATGGTTTCTCCTGTTCGGGGATTGTGGCCGGTGCGGGCATTGCGCTGTTTGACCTGGAAGGTACCGAATCCGACCAGCGTCACGCTTTCCCCACGGTTCAATGCAGCCGCGATTGAGCTCAAGACAGCATCGACTGCACGTGCACCGTCTGCCTTGGAAAGGCTCGCAGCATCCGAGACGACTTCAACAAGTTCGCTTTTATTCATTCTTTTTGACTCCCCTGATTGTTGGCATGCAGCCTGGCAACTGCATAAAAGTTCCTGTGGGGACCGAATGCAGGATGGCCTTTGTTTGCCGTGGATACGGGCTTAAAGGCTTTGGCTGCGATCGGCACGCCCTTTAAATTTAGGCTCCATGTGGCTTGTACAAAGATCACCGAATGCCCGTTTTATACCAAGTGACCCGGAAGCAAGTCAACCGAAGACACCGTTCAATGCGCCTGAACCGGACCGGTCTTGGAAACAGCCGGTTCGTGTTCAGCCTCGACGCTACTCACAACCTGGGATTCTCTCTGTGGCTCCGGCATCTTCACAAGGGACACTTGAAGTACTTCATCTATCCACTGTACCGGAATGATTTCAAGCTTTTGCTTGATGTTCTTAGGAATCTCACTCAAATCCTTCTCGTTCTCCTTTGGTATGAGTACCGTCTTGATTCCGCCCCGATGCGCCGCAAGCAGCTTCTCTTTCAGCCCACCAATGGGCAGAACTTCGCCCCGCAGGGTCATTTCACCCGTCATGGCCACGTCGGCACGCACCGGAATCTTTGTCAGGGCGGATACGATCGCGGTCGTCATGGCAGTCCCGGCACTGGGGCCGTCCTTTTTCACTGACCCCTCGGGGACGTGAATGTGGATGTCTGTGTTCTCGTAGAAATCCTGTTTGATCCCGAGTACGTCTGCACGGCTGCGCACTACGCTGTGTGCCACCTGTATGGATTCCTGCATGACGTCCTCCAGCTGCCCGGTACGGCTCGTCTTCCCCTTGCCGGGTATGACAACCGCCTCGATGGTGAGCAGCTCCCCCCCGGTTTCCGTCCAGGCCAAGCCCGTCACCTGCCCGATCTGGTCGTTGTCTTCGGCCAGACCGTACCGGAACCGCTTGACGCCGAGATACTGGGACAGGCTGCGCGGCGTAATGGAGACCCTTTTCTTATCGCTGCCCAGTACCATGGACTTGACGACCTTGCGGCAAATCTTGGAGATTTCCCGCTCAAGGTTGCGCACCCCGGCTTCCCGGGTGTAATAGCGGATCATGTCGCGTATGGCCGAGTCACTGAACTGGATTTCGTTATCCTTCAGGCCGTTCGCCTTGACCTGCTTGGGTACCAGGTAACGCATGGCAATATTCTTCTTTTCATCCTCGGTATAGCCCGGCAGGCGTATCACTTCCATGCGGTCCAGCAGGGGGCTGGGGATGTTCAGCGTGTTGGCTGTGGCAACGAACATGACATCTGAAAGGTCAAAGTCGACTTCCAGGTAATGGTCGTTGAAGGTGTGATTCTGTTCGGGATCCAGCACTTCCAGCATGGCGGAAGCCGGATCGCCCCGGAAATCCATGGACATCTTGTCAATCTCGTCCAGCAGGAACAGCGGATTGCGAACCCCGATCTTCGACAGGTTCTGCACGATCTTGCCAGGCAGCGAGCCGATATAGGTTCGCCTGTGACCCCGGATCTCGGCTTCGTCATGCACACCGCCCAGGGACATCCGGGTAAACTTCCGGCGCGTGGCCCGCGCTATGGACTTGCCGATCGAGGTCTTGCCCACGCCAGGCGGGCCGACCAGGCACAGGATCGGTCCCTTGTGCTTCTGCACGCGTTGCTGCACGGCCAGGTATTCGATGATGCGTTCCTTGACTTTGTCCAGGCCGTAGTGGTCCTCTTCCAGGATGCGTTCTGCGGCAGCCAGGTCCTTGCGCACCTTGGATTTCTTTTTCCAGGGCACCCCAACCAGCCAGTCTATGTAATTGCGTACCACCGTGGCTTCCGCTGACATCGGGGACATCATCTTCAGCTTGTTCAGTTCCGTGCTGGCCTTCTTCTTGGCTTCCTTGGACATCCCGACCTTCTCGATCTTGTCTGCCAGCTCCTCGACCTCGTTCGGCGCTTCCTCGAGTTCCCCGAGCTCTCTCTGGATGGCTTTCATCTGCTCATTCAGGTAGTACTCGCGCTGCGACTTTTCCATTTGCTGCTTGACGCGACCGCGCAGCCGTTTTTCAATCTGCAGCACATCCAGCTCGCCTTCAATCAGCTTGATCAGGTGCTCAAGCCGTGTTCGTACATCACCGATCTCGAGCACGAACTGCTTCTCGTCCAGTTTCAGCGACATGTGTGCAGCGATCGTATCCACCAGGCGGGTCGGATCGTCTATGCCTGCCAGCGAGGTCAGCACCTCCGGGGGAATCTTCTTGTTCAGTTTCACGTACTGTTCGAACATGCCGTTCAGCGAACGTGCCAGTACTTCAAGCTCACGTTCGTCGGCAGGCTCGGTGGCCACCGTCATCAGGGAGATCTGCGCCCTGACAAATTCCCCTTCCTGATGGTATTTCACCACCTGTGAACGCTCGATGCCCTCTACCAGTACCTTGATCGTGCCATCCGGCAGCTTCAGCAGCTGAAGGATGGTTGAAACCGTGCCGATACTGTAAATATCGTCGATGCCCGGATCATCCACTTCCGCGTTTTTCTGTGCCACCAGCAGGATTTTCTTGTTGTCGGACATGGCAGCATCCAGCGCCTTGATCGACTTCTCCCGGCCTACGAACAGCGGAATCACCATGCTGGGATACACCACTACATCACGCAGCGGCAATACCGGCACGACCGTGCCGTCTAGCTGTACATCTGGTAGCTGTTCTTCACTCATCTCGATATATCCCTGGAAAGGCTTCTGAATCCATAAAGGCCCCGTACCGGAAAATCCCGGGTCGTACCCGCCTTGATTATCCTAGATATGGGGTATGCAGGCAAAATTTCAATGCCTGGCGGACCGCAGGGCCCTTCTATTCGTCCGAGGCAACTTTCTCGTACTCGGAACTTTCATAGATCAGGTATGGCTTTTCACCATTGATCACGGACTCGTCGACGACCACCTTGCTGATGCTGTCCTGCGACGGCAGGTCATACATCGTATCCAGCAAGGCATTCTCCAGTATGGTGCGCAGTCCCCTGGCCCCGGTCTTGCGGTCCATCGCCTTGCGGGCCGTGGCATACAGTGCGTTCTCACGAAACTCGATCTCCACGCCTTCCATCTCGAACAGGCGGTGATACTGCTTGGTGATGGCATTTTTCGGTTCTGTGAGGATGCGAACCAGCGCCTCCTCGTCCAGTTCATCCAGGGTAGCCACCACCGGCAGCCTTCCGACGAATTCAGGAATCAGTCCGTACTTGATCAGATCCTCGGGCTCCACGCTGTGCAGCACCTCGCCGATCTTGACCGCGTTGTCCTTGCTGCGTACATCGGCAGAGAACCCGATCCCGCTTTTTTCCGTGCGGTCCAGGATCACCTTGTCCAGCCCGGCGAATGCACCGCCGCAAATGAACAGGATGTTGCCGGTGTCTACCTGCAGGAATTCCTGCTGGGGATGCTTGCGCCCACCCTGGGGCGGAACCGATGCGATGGTGCCCTCGATCAGTTTCAGCAGGGCCTGCTGCACGCCCTCGCCGGACACATCGCGTGTAATGGACGGATTGTCTGACTTGCGCGAGATCTTGTCGATCTCGTCAATGTACACGATCCCGGTCTGTGCCTTCTCCACATCGTAGTCGCACTTCTGCAGCAGTTTCTGGATGATGTTCTCTACATCCTCCCCCACATAACCTGCCTCGGTCAGCGTCGTGGCATCTGCGATGGTAAACGGAACATTCAGCAGGCGGGCCAGGGTTTCTGCAAGCAGGGTCTTGCCCGAGCCCGTCGGACCCACGAGCAGTATGTTGCTTTTCGCCAGTTCCACCGTGTTCTTGCCGGCAGTGCGCGTATCGAGGCGCTTGTAATGGTTGTACACCGCAACCGACAGGATTTTCTTGGCACGCTCCTGCCCGATTACATATTCCTCCAGGATGGAGTTGATCTCCGCGGGCTTCGGGAGCCTCGGGCTGTCCTCGGAGGAATGCTCCAGCATTTCCTCGCGAATGATGTCGTTGCACAGTTCGACGCACTCGTCACAGATGAATACGGAGGGGCCCGCAATGAGCTTGCGGACTTCATGCTGGCTTTTGCCGCAAAAGGAACAATACAGAAGCTTGCCGCCGTCCCGATCCTTGGTTGTATTGCTGTCACTCATCGTACTTATCGGATTGCTGCAGGATGCAGAAAGCACAGTATGCGCTTGAAGCCGCAGGTGAATCAAGACCGAAATTCACCGGAATCCACCCCGCCTGCCAGGCCACTATACGCCTTTTTGAGGGATAATGAAGCGCCTGCAACCGGCGTGATCGCCCCGCTTTGCCCTGCCAGACCGCCATTTCAGCGGCTATTCCGGCTCGGTATCCGAGAGATTTTGCTTGCGCTTGTCGAGCACTTCATCCACCAGGCCGTACTCCCTGGCCTCGACACTGTCCAGAAAATGATCCCGTTCCGTATCCTGTGCGATGCGTTCGATGGGCTGGCCGGTATGTTCCGCGAGGACCCGGTTGAGCTGCTCGCGGACCTTCAGGATCTCCTTGGCATGGATATCGATGTCCGTGGCCTGTCCCTGGAATCCTCCGAGCGGCTGATGGATCATGATGCGCGAATGCCGCAGTGCGTAGCGCTTGCTCTTTGCACCGCCTGCAAGCAGCAGGGCCCCCATGCTGGCGGCCTGGCCCACACACAGCGTGCTGATATCGGGGCTGGTGAACTGCATGGTGTCGTAGATCGCCATGCCGGCGCTCACCGAGCCGCCCGGTGAATTGATGTAGATCGAAATATCCTTGTCCGGGTTTTCGGACTCCAGGAACAGCAGCTGGGCAACCACCAGGTTGGCCATGTGATCCTCGATGGGTCCAACGACAAACACGACCCGTTCCTTCAGCAGGCGCGAATAGATGTCGTAGGCCCGCTCGCCACGTGCTGACTGCTCGACCACCATGGGCACGAGATTCAGGGCCTTTGTATTCACTGCCCCGGCTTCAGAATTGCTCTCCTTCATCGTGGTATCCCCTGCAAAAGTTTACAACTGGTTGTTGACCATTTCGTCGAACGTGAAGGCCTTGGGCACCTTTTCCGCCCGCTCGAGCACCCATTTGACCACCTGGTCCTCCATGACCTGTGATTCGATGCTCGCCATGGCCTGCATGTTTCCCTGATAGTATTCAATGACTTCCTCGGGATTCGAATAGCTCGCAGCGATCGTCCTCAGCCGACGGCTGACCTGGTCACGGTCAAGCTGGATCTCGTTCTGACGGATGATCTCCCCGATAATCAGTCCCAGGGCGGTTCTGCGCTGCGCCTCCTTGTCCAGCAAGTCCTGTGGAAGCTTTGATTCATCCTGGATCTGCATGTTCTGCATGAACCGTTCACGCACGGTCTGCCTTTCCTGCTCCAACAGGCTCTGCGGCAGCTCGAACTCGTTGGAATTGAACAGGCACTCCATCACCTGGTGCTTGTTGTAGGCCCCCACGCGCTGTTCCAGCTCGGATTCCAAGTTGCTTGCCAGCTGTTCCCTGAGGGACTCCAGGCTTCCATCCCCGATCCCGAGTTCACGGGCGAATGCCTCGTCTGCCTCGGGCAGCACGCCCCCCTCCACCATCTTCACGTCCACTTCGAAGCTGGCGGTCTTTTCCGCCAGTTCCGGCTCCCGGTATTCCTTCGGAAAGGTAAGCGGGAAAGACTTGGAATCACCCTTGCGCATGCCTTCCAGGTGCCGCTCGAATTCCGGCAACAGGCCGCTGTGCCCGAGCACGGCGACGTAGCCCTCCTGGCTGCCGCCGGGGAAAGGCTCACCCTCCAGTGTGCCCTTGAAATCCAGGGTCACCCGGTCTTCCTGGGCGGCGGCCCGGTCCACCTCTTCCCACTGCATCTTCTGCCTGCGCAGCTTCTCGAGCATTTCGTCAACGTCCTGGTCCGTGACCTCGGCCTGCGCCACCGAGATCTTGTAGGTCCCGGTATCCGCAAGTTCGATTTCCGGAAAAACCTCGAACGTTGCAACAAACTTCAGGTCTTCACCGGCTTCCAGATTCAGCGGCTCGATGTTCGGGGGGCCGGTCGGGCGAAGCTTTTCCTGTTCGATGGCCTCGCGGTAGCTCGAATTCATGGTATCGGCCAGCACCTCCTGTCTTGCTTGCTGGCCAAACCGCTGGCGTACCACCTTGAGCGGTACCTTGCCTGGCCGAAACCCGGGAATCTTGACCTGGCGCGCCATTCCCTGCAGCTTCTTCTCGACGGCAGACACGACCTGGTCGCCCGGGACCTCTACCGTCATCCTGCGCCCGAATTTCCCGGTTGTCTCCAAAGATACCTGCATCGGCCAGTCCTGCTGTTCTAACACTTCCTCTTATTCAACACTCTGCATGCCCCGGTCCGGGTCATGGATATCCGAAGTCGCGCCTTCACGGTCTGCATGGACTTCCAGTCGGCAAAGACAGGCCGGATGCGGGAATATAGTGCATCCCGGCACACCGGGGCAAGGATTTGCCCACAGGACCGGGAGCTGGTGCGAAAGGAGAGACTCGAACTCTCACGGGTTGCCCCACTGGCACCTAAAGCCAGCGCGTCTACCAATTCCGCCACTTTCGCATGCGTCCATACCCTGTTCATTCACAAGCATTCCCCTGTATTATAGCCCGATCCCTGCACACTACAGTAAACCGGAACATACGGCTTGAAACCGGTCTGGATCCATGTATGCACTGCTCGTATTCGTCCTGCTCCTCGTCTCGGTGCTGATTGCGTCCGCCGGACTCGCCTGGCCCCTGCAAACTTTGCTCACCCTCTGGTTCGAACCTGAATTCGAAAGTGTCATCAGCCGCACCGTTCTCGGGCTCGGCATTCTGGTATTCCTGGCAGTCTTTCGCAAGGCCGGATTCAGCTCATGGCGCGACATCGGGTTCGGTCCTGGGCCCAGGCAGTTCTGGGGAGATACGGCACGCGGGTTTGCCGCCGGCATCCTGATCATGGCACCGGTCGTTGCCGGATTGCTGCTGGTGCAAAACCGTGTACCGGACCTGAACTGGAACTGGTCGACGGGCAGCCTGGCTGTCCTGCTCGCAAGCGCCCTGGTCGCGGGCGGCATCGTAGCCCTGATCGAGGAGACCCTGTTTCGCGGTGCCCTGCTCACCGCAGTCCTTCGCAGGAGCTCCGTGCTGCTGGCTGTGGTCTCGACGAGTCTCTTCTATTCACTGATTCATTTCCTGCAGCCCGAGCAGGAACTGGATCCCCGCAGCCTGGACTGGGCCAGCGGCTTCGTGCTGCTGCTCGATGCCGTCGTGACCCTGCTGAAGCCGCTGCTGTACCTGGACACATTCATCGCGCTGTTCTTGGCAGGCATACTGCTTGCCCTCATCAGGATCCGTACCGGCAGCCTGGCCCTCTGTATCGGAATCCACACGGGCTGGGTGTTTACCATCAAGGTCTTCAAACGGCTGACCAACTCCAACGATGCCTCGCCGTTCACATTCCTGACAGGGACCTACGACCACGTCACCGGTTACCTGGCCGCGGCATGCCTGCTCGCGGCGATCCTGGTCTATATGAAAATCAGCCAGCGGTCACGAACCGAACGTCCCTGAAGCGGCCGCACGATCTGCGGCCCGATGAGGAATGGATGGGGTGAGCGATGGGAATCGAACCCACAACCACAGGAACCACAATGCCTGAATAACGCATAACCTGTTGATTGTACGAAGCCAAGGGATACTTGGTACAGTTATTCCAAATCTACTTAATTCAAAAGGTTATCTTATTTTAGCCATATAACGAAAACGGAACACAGTACTGCAAATGTACCGAAATGTGTTGTTGGGGCTTATTCAGAAGGGTAGTCGATCTTCAGCCAGTATGTCTGTAAGTCAGCGCACAACTGGCTAGTTGTCAATCTGTATTTCTCTTCGTGATCTCGGCTATGCGTTCCACATCCGACTTCATGTCTTCAACAGAGGTTCAGGATTCTATCAGCCAATCATTTATTCCAAACGAACGTAAGTCATTGAAATATGGGGCGCACGGAGAGACTCGAACTCCCGCTGCGCTACACCGTCCTTGGCCGTATTAATCGTGTACTCGATCCCGTCTTCCCTGGAGGGTACGCGCAGGCCCCAAGTAGTGCCATTAAAGGCTGTGAGTTGCTCGGTGAACTCGATGTGCTGCGGTAAAGGAGGTGCTCTGCCACCACTCATACAGCCAGATAACAGTTCAATACAAGCGACCACCGTGATTTTTTTTCATTATTTCCCCAGCCTGAAACTAGCTGATAGCAACCAACAGTCCGGATATCCAGCTCTATTTCTGCCAGAAATACTTCATACCAAGCGAAAGCGACCAGTGGTCCATGTTCCGAATCTTCGTGTGGTTCAGCAGGTCAGGTACCGGATGGTCGATGTAACGCCCTGTATCCCGCATGTCGTCCACCATACTGTAGGACAGCTTCAACCCCAATAAAAACCTGTCATCCAGACTGTAGTCAGCACCGGCGTACAAATGCTTGGAAAAAACGGTATCCGTCAATTCCTCTTCCTGCAAGACATTGTAATGCTCAGCAGAATTGTTATCGCATCCACTTGAACAGGTGTATCTGGCCTCAAAGAGAAGCCCAGAAAGCTTGGTATAGGAAAGCCCCACACCTACCCCCAGATAGGGAGTGAGCCGACTGTGTTCAAGCGGAAAATCGTAATACGCATTCAGCAGCAATGACCGCGTATCCAGATCATCCATAGTAGCCCGTGCCTCAACGGAATAGTTACTCATTGCCTTGGGGAGGATGGGCGATCCGTCCAGATAAGCGATCCTCTCAAGTTCCTGATCGATATCGTTCTCGCGCAGATTGGCCGATAACTCCAGTCGCAGGTTTCCGAAATTGCGGCCCACAGCAATTTCCAGCAAGCTCCCAGTATTCGTATCCAGATCATAGAACCAGCTATAGCCTGGCACGCCTTGCTCTCCACACTCATTCACCGGATAACAGGTTGGCTCCTTGTTCCAGCCTGCCTGTTTCATGTCTGATATCCAGTTCGCACCGGCCCCGCCACCAACGTACCAGCCGGAAGCCCCGGACTCACCGGCCATGCCGGGATACGGCACTGCCAGGATCATACATATCGCCAGCACGACTCGAGTGCTCACTTGCCTCTTCCATCCTAATTTCATCCGGTGGTCACCTCGCTCCTTCAAGTGTTCGAGAGATCTTTGTGATAGTGGTTATAGATCAATTCCAGCAGAAATGTACCGAATGACACAGGGATTGAAAACAGTAAAATTATAACTATATGAAATATATGGGGTGAGCGATGGGGATCGAACCCACGACCACAGGAACCACAATCCTGCGCTCTACCAACTGAGCTACGCTCACCACAGGGAGACGGATATTAACGCAAGATTATGACATAGCTCCACCTAGCAAGGGAGAGCACATCCGGCCGCTGCAGTTTTAGTGCAGGGGACCCATGCCATTCAGTGCCATCCCCTGGCCTCCATGAGCGCTGCAAAATCGGGCTTGTGGACTGCCTGAGCGGTCTCGATCCTGTCGACCTCGCCATTTTCCACGGCAAAGAAATGAAACTGCTCGTGAATGCATCCGGACGGGCAGTCCCCCCAGGCCTTTCGCACAATGACATACCAGATTCCCTGGTCTTTCACCATTTCAATGTCAGAGCCGTCTCCAAGGAGGACTTCCGGTTGGGCATAACGCACACCGGGTATCTCACGGTATGCCCGGCATGCAGCCTCAATGTTGACCAGCGCGCCATACTGCATCACTGCAATCCCTATATGACGGAAGAACCTGATGCCAGTCAGGCCGAGCGCCATGTTCAATTCATCGAACGCCTCAATCCCGGTCTTGGAGGACATATCACTTTTCCCGTCCTGCACCAGGTCCGAAACAGCCATCAGCAGGTCTGCTTCCAGGCCGAGATGAAGCATTCCGGGCACAGGCGACGGGCGTGCGGAAATTTCCTTGATGTCAGGGTACGCAGAGCGGATGCGCATCAAGACTTCACCTATTTCATGAGTGAGCCGGTCCCTGTACGCAGCATCCAGTACCAGGCCCAAACTTTCCCTGCTAGCGATTCGGTTTGACAATACGACCGCATCGGTCGATGCAGTGTTTTCATGCAGGAGTTGATGACTGCCGACTGGAGTGTCCTCCGCAAGCACGATAACCGTCCCGAACACGCTGACACATGAAAAAGCCATGACGCAGCCGATTTTCATCATCAACAGAAAAGCCCTGCACCTGCTTGTGAATTTCATCGTTGTCATCACATCTACCTGCAAAAACCAGTGGCTGGGGAATCTAGTCGGCCGGCTCAATGCGCAGCAGCATGCCATTGGAGTGATCCGTGAGCAGGTAGATCAGACCGTCTGGCCCTTGGCGGACATCACGTATGCGCTTGCCCCAGTCTGCCAGCAGATGTTCCTCCAAGACCACCTTGCCCTGCTCGACCTCAAGACGTGCCAGCAACTGACCGGACAGTGCTCCGATGAAAAAACTGCCATGCCAGTCAGGAAACCGGTCACCGCCATAGATCATCAGCCCGGAAGGTGAAATGGAGGGAACCCAGTAGCGTACGGGTTGAGCCATGCCCACCTTGTGCGTCCCCTCACCGATCTTGAACCCTGTATAGCTCAGCCCATAGGTGATGACCGGCCACCCGTAATTCACTCCGGGCTCGATCCGGTTCAGTTCATCTCCTCCCTTCGGTCCATGCTCGACTGCATAGATCCGCCCGGTGGCAGGTTCAAGCGTCATGCCCTGCGGGTTGCGATTGCCGTACGTGTAGATCTCGGGTCTCGCACCGGGCTGTGCAACAAAAGGATTGTCCCGTGGAATGCGCCCGTCGTCATGCAGCCGAAGAATCGAGCCTGCCGGATCATCCAGTTTTTGCGCACGGTCCTTGTTCCCCCGTTCACCTGTTGTGACAAATAAATAGCCGTCCGCAAACAGCAGGCGCGAACCAAAATGGCGATTCCCCCCTGATCGCGGCAACGCGACGTAGAGTTCCTCGACATCCTCGAGGCGATTACCGACGAGCCTGCCGCGTGCCACGGCCGTCGTGGCACCGCCTTTACCTGGACTCGCATAGGACAGGTATACCAGCCTGTTCTCCATGAAACGGGGATGCAAGGCGACATCCAGCAGGCCACCCTGCCCCTTGGCATACAGTGGCGGAATCCCTGCGACCGGCTCCGGGTCGAGACGGCCATCCGTGATTGTTCGCAGTCGCCCCGGCCGTTCGGTCACAAGCATGGAACCATCCGGCAAAAAAGCCAGACCCCAGGGATGTTCAAGCCCGTCCGTCACCTTGACCAGCTGGAACCGATGCCTTGTCGAATCGTACGTTTCAAGCCGTTCGGCAGCATCAATTGAGGCGGCCAGACAGAAGATGGCAATGACTATGCCCTGCACTGCGGCAAGTGCCCGGCTAACATGCGGCTTCACAAAAGTGTGTTCGATATCAGGCATGACTGATTTTTAAACCCAGAATTCTGTTACCCCATGAATACCACCGAAAAAGACATGGGAAATTTGTATGTGATGACGGAAATATCATGCCCTATTCTGCTGGTTAAAATAAGGTTTTTTACCTGCCAATCCTTGACCATTGCATGCCGGCTATCATGGTACGCTACTGAAAAGGAGTTTTAACTTGCCAGGTTTCCTGTCTATTGAAAGAATTACAGCCCCGCCGAAATTCGACCGCTGGCGAATCCTTCCGGCAGCCATAGTAATTCACCTCTGCATCGGCTCGATCTATGCCTGGAGCATCTACAACCCGGCCCTGATCCGAACCCTGGGGGTCGTAACCAGCGCACCCGATGACTGGACACTGCGCCAGGTCGTATGGGTCTTCACCGCTGCAATCATCACCGCCGGGATTGCAGCCGCCATGACCGGGCGATGGATAGAGGTACTTGGGCCTCGAAAGATCGGCCTGATCGCCGCAACCTGCTGGGGAGGCGGGTACCTGGTGGGGGGTGCAGGAATTCTCACTCACCAGCTGGGGCTGTTGTACCTCGGCTATGGGGTGATTGGCGGGACGGGGCTGGGCCTGGGTTACGTTTCCCCTATCGGCACACTGCTCAAGTGGTTCCCGGACCGCAGGGGCCTAGCCGCGGGCATGGCCATCATGGGCTTCGGGGGTGGAGCCATGATCGGTGTCCCGCTGAAGGATTCCCTGATCCGCATGTTCTACCGGGCACCGGAATACCTGGGCACGATGGATCAACTGGACCTGATCACCGAATCCGGCCGGCGCTACGCCATGATCGCCGGTCAGAAAATCGAGGTGGTCGTAGTCAACACGCTCGAGGCGGCACACATGATCCTGCCGGGGCCCGAAGGTGCATACGTCCTGGGGTCCGGCTCGGTTGGCGTGGCCCAGACATTTTTCATCACGGGGATAATCTATCTCGTCGTCATGGTCACTGCAGTCCTTTCACTTCGCATCCCTGCACCCGGCTGGTCACCGGGCGTGCAGGTGGAACCCGGTAGCGGAAAAGACCCGCTGGTCACGCGACACCATGTCGATGTCGACCAGGCCCTGAAAACCCGCCAGTTCTACCTGCTTTGGGTTGTCTTCTGTCTGGGCATCACAGGCGGTGTCGGAATACTGGGCATGGCCAGTACCATGATCCAGGACATCTTCGGCAACACCCTGCCCGGCATAGTCGATGCTGGCTTTGCCGGTACGTACGTGGTCATGATCAGCGTCTTCAACACGCTCGGCAGGTTCTTCTGGTCCTCCTGTTCGGATTACCTTGGGCGCAAGACGACCTACTGGATTTACTTTGTCCTGGGAATATTCCTGTACGGTTCGATTCCGTACTTTGCCCATGCGGCGAGCGTGAACCCCTCCGTGGTCTGGCTGGTATGCTTCTACGCGGCCACGATGCTCATCTTCAGCTTGTTCGGCGGAGTGTTTGCAGCCCTTCCGGCCTATATCGCCGACCTGTTCGGTACCCGCCACCTGGCAGGAATTCATGGCCGGTTGCTGACCGCCTGGAGCGCCTCCAGTATCCTTGGACCTTTCGCCATGACATCACTGCGCGAACATGCCGAAAACCAATCCATGGACAAGCTGGCCTCGGCGATTGACCCGGACCTGTTTGCCCGGACATTCGGGGCCGGTACCGAACACCTGGATCAGCTTGTTTCCAACCACACGGTCACCCTGGCAAAGCTGGTTGAAATCGCACCGGCCGGCACTGTCGACCCGACACCCTATCTCTACAACAGCACCATGTACCTCATGGCGGCATTGCTGGGCATTGGCCTGATCTGCAATGCGCTGATCACGGGCGTGAAGCCGGCTCACTACATGCGGGACAGCTGACACGCATTCCCTATGCCCTGCCTGAAATTCCTTCATTCGCGCATCGCATTCCTTTCAGGTTCACTGTCATGGCTTCCTGCAGGAATCATGCTTGCAGGCCTTGTCCGGAATCCCGGTGTCCACGAGATATACGAACCATGGCCGATGATGGTTCCCATGATGATCCTGCAGTTGGCGGTCATTGCACCATGTGGCCTGCCTCTGGCCCTGGCCTGCAGGCAGCTGTCTCGCAAGGGATACACGCGTGCAGCCTGGACCGCCATGGGGGTGCTGGCGCCTGTAACCATCTGGGCCTCCCTGTTTGCAGGACTGCTTGGACCGATCGCGATTGCACTCTATGCAGGCATTTCGAGCCTGCCCGTCTGGATTGCAGCACTAGTCCTCAAAAGCCGGGAGTGAACGTCACCTTCAAAGCCTGTGAAACCCTGGTGGAACGGTCAGGCAAATTCAGGATAGAATCATCAAAAAACAACAAGAAGTTTCATGAATGGATGAACACAAGACCCCAAATCTGTCCCCATGTCAGCCTGGATTCCTGGCCAATGCTCAATACCGACATACAAAAAAACCGTCGTGAACTGAACTTTTTCAGGTCCGGCAGGCACGTTGGCATTCCTGCAGCGATGGCAGCGCTGCTCATGCTGTTCAGCCTGCAGCCCCGGCCTTCCAATGCGCTTGAGCTGCCAGCCAGTGACAGTGGTTTCACTGGATATTTCGATACCACGGTCTCGATCGGTGCTGCAAAACGTACCCAGGGACGAAAAAGCAGGCTGTTCGCCGTCTCCAACGGAGGTGCTGCATGGTCGAACAACGAGGACGATGGCAATCTCAACTATGACCCGGGTGATCTGGTCTCTGCCAACGTGAAAGTCACGCATGAACTTGAACTCAACCGTCAGAATCTCGGGCTGTTCCTGCGTGCGTCCTATTTCTACGATTCTGCCATTGCGGACGACCGCCCCGAGCGCACTCCCCTGTCCCAAAGCGCCAAGAAACGGGCCGGGTACGACCTCAACCTGCTTGATGCCTACGTGACGGGCAATTTCGACGTTGGCGGGATCCCGCTATCGGTACGCGTCGGCGACCAGGTGATCAACTGGGGAGAAAGCATATTCATTCGCAACGGACTGAACTCGATCAACCCGGTGGACAGTTCCAAGGTCCGCGTAGCGGGTGCGGAGGTACGGGATGTGCTGGAGCCTGTCACGGCAGCCAACATCAGGCTTGGACTCACGGACAACCTGTCCCTGGAAAGTTTCTACCAGCTTCGCTGGGTTCATACCGAGCTTGAACCGGCGGGGACGTTCTTCTCTACCAGCGACTCTGCAAGCCCCGGTGCCGGTATTGCCCATATCGGGTTCGGAGTTCCAGGCAGGTCGGACGACAACGTGGGTGCAGCGGACCCTGCCTGCCCTGTTACCTGCTCCCGTGTACCGCGCGCACGCGACCGGGATGCAGACGATGAAGGGCAGTTCGGCCTAGCACTGCGTTATTTCGCACCCATGCTGAACGATGCGGAACTGGGCTTCTACTATGCACGCATCCACAGCCGCCTGCCGCTGGTTTCGGTCCGCTCGGGCATGTTGAGCGCGGTGCACACCGAGCAGGGCTACGCGGGCTCCATGCGCTATTTCCGGGAATTCCCCGAAGACATCGACCTGCTGGGCGCCAGTTTCAACACGGAGCTCGGCACGAGCGGTTTCGCCATCCAGGGGGAGCTGTCCTACCGCAGGGACCAGCCACTCCAGATAGACAGTACCGAGCTTTTTTTCTCCTCGCTGTCTCCCCTTCGCCTGATGCAGGTTCACCCGGGCCTGCCACCGGCTGCAGCGGCGGCCTTTACGCAGCTCATGCAGGCAGGTGCACTGCTCAGCACGAGCCAGACCGGACCGCTGGACCAGGGCGAGGAACTGGCGGGATTTCGGCGCAAGAACGTACTCCAGGGTTCGCTTGCCATCTCCAAGGTACTGGGCCCATCCGCCTTGCCCGGAGCTGACCAGACGGTGTTCCTCGCCGAGGCCGGCTTCACACGGGTCCAAAGCATGGAAAAGCGGTCGAAACTTCGTTACGAGGCACCCGGCACATGGACCAGTGCGAACCCGGTATTTACTGCCGCAGGACTCCAGCCGGCCACCCAGGAAGGCGGCTATGCCGATGCCTTCTCATGGGGGTACCGCCTGCTTGCCCGGGCCTCCTACAATAACGCCATCGGTCCTGTGAACCTGTCGCCGCAGCTTGCCTTCTCGCACGATGTGAACGGAACAGCACCGACTCCCATCGCAAATTACGTGGAGGACCGCAAAACGGTCACCCTGTCACTCAAGGCAAGTTACCTGAATTCCTGGCAGGCCAGCCTGTCCTACACCAACTATTTCGGCGGCGGTTCCGCCAACCTGCTGGGCGACCGTGACTTCCTGGCACTCACAGCGAACTATTCATTCTGAGCAGCGGTACGGAGAACGGGATATGAAAATCATCAACCGGCAATGGGCCATTCCCACTGCGGCACTCATGGCACTGGCCATCCTGGCCACCCCGGTTCCAGCCGGGGTAACGGACGAGGAAGCGGCCAGGCTGGGCGCTGAACTGACACCGCTGGGCGCCACGGCAGCCGGCAACGAAGCCGGCACCATTCCGCCCTGGGAAGGCGGTATTACCCGCGCACCCGATGGCTATGAGCCGGGCATGCATCATCCAGATCCTTTTCCGGAAGACAGGCCCCTGTTTACCATTACCGCAGACAACTACCCGGAGCATGAAGCCCATCTCTCACCTGGCCAGGTGGCACTGTTTCAGCGCTACCCGGAAACCTTCCGAATGCCGGTCTATCCCACCCGGCGCAGCGCCTCCCTGCCACAGCGGATGTACGACCGAACGATTGCCAATGCCACGACTGCAAGGCTGACCGAACATGGCAACGGGGTCCTGGATGCCGCCGAGGGCATCCCGTTCCCGATTCCGGAGAATGGCCTCGAAGCGGTCTGGAACCACCTCCTGCGCTATCGCGGCCAGACCCTTGTTACGAACTACGGCCAGGCCGTCCTCACGGCTGACGGCAACTACGTGATGGTACGCCTCAAGGAGGAAATCCTCTGGGCCTATCACCAGCCGGGGGCCACGACCTCGACCATCGAAAACAAGCTTGCCTATTTCCGCCAGGAAGTGATGGCCCCGCCCAGGCTCGCCGGACAGATCCTGCTGGTCCATGAAACGCTCAACCAGGCGGCTGAACTGCGCAAGGCGTGGGTGTACAGCCCTGGCCTTCGCCGGGTACGGCGCGCACCCAATGTCGCCTACGACAACCCGGGCACCGCAGCAGATGGCCAGCGGACCAACGACCAATCCGATACCTTCAACGGTGCACCGGACCGCTACGAGTGGACGCTGGTGGGCAAGAAGGAACTCTACATCCCCTATAACAGCTACAGGCTGCACAGTGACCAGAACAATTTCGATGACATCCTGAAACCGGGCCACATCAATCCCGAGCTGACACGCTACGAGCTGCACAGGGTCTGGGTAGTCGATGCACGGATCAAACAGGGCACCCGTCATATCTATGCCCGGCGCACGTTCTATCTTGACGAGGATTCCTGGCAAATCGCCATTGCGGACCACTATGACGGGCGCGGGGAGATCTGGAGAGTCACCGAAGCACACACGATTAATTACTACGAGGTCCCGCTCACCTGGACCACAGCATTGACGATATATGACCTGCAAAACGGTCGCTATCTCGCCATGGGGCTCAACAACGAATACGATCTGCCAAGCTTTGACGTGCCGCTGGACCGCCGGGAATTCACACCCGAAGCATTGCGCGCTCTCGGCCGCCGCTAAGTTCTGCAAAGGTGCGCGGCCGGGTCGGCCGCCATCCCTTCCGGCACTGACGCTGTTCCTGGCCCTTGCGGCAGCAGCCTATCCCCTGTTCGCCGGGCCACTGGACGAAACGGCGCCCGTTCTGGCCTGCCCGGAATGCAGCCTCATCACAGACGCCATTGCCGTACCGCAAGGCATGGTCGCGGTAGGCGAGCGCGGCCTGATTGCCTACCGCGCACCGAACGGTGACTGGAACCAGGTTCCGGTACCGGTCCGGCGTATGCTCACGGCGGTGACCCGCACGGGTGCAGGACACCTCGTCGCAGTCGGCCATGATGCCACGGTACTCACGAATACCGGGTCCAGGGCAAACTGGACCGTCCTCCAGGTGAATCCCCGGCAGGACATGCCGTTGCTCGATGTATGGATGGCAGAAGACGGAAGCGGGTTTGCGGTGGGTGCCTACGGCCTGGTACTGGCCACGAAGGACCATGGCCTCAGCTGGTCCCGACAGCAGGTTGACCCCCGGGAATCCCATTTCTACTCCATCCGCGAAACCCCGGACGGGGTACTGTTCATCGCCGGGGAATTCGGCACGGTATTCCGCTCCCGCGACCGGGGGGCAAGCTGGGTCCGGCTGGATACAGGCTGGGACGGGACCTTTTTCGGCCTCGGGATCAGTCGTGCGGGCCGCATCCTGCTGTGCGGGCTCGAAGGTGCAGTCCTCGAAAGCCGGGACGGGGGCCAGGCCTGGCGGTCTCTGGACAGCGGTGTTTCCACATCCCTGTACGATATCGCCTTTCTGCCCGATGACCGTGCCGTGATTGCCGGGGCCGACGGCACGGTACTGGCAGAGTCGGCACCGGGCAGGTTCGAACGCATCGCGCGCGCGCACCGCGGTGCGATCACGGCCATCGTCGTTACAGGCCCGGACTCGGTACTGCTGTTTGGTGAAGGGGGCGTGCACCGGCAGGCCCTGCAGCCCAACCGGCCTGCAGGGCTGGACAATGAGCGGTAACGCAGCCGTGAACCGGTCAGCCTTTGCAAGGCGGTGGGTCCATACGCTCGAAGATGCGCTGTTCCGGAACCGGGCGCTGGTGCTTCTCGCGTTCGCCCTGGTGAGCCTTGCCCTGGCACTGTCCGCCACCCGGCTCGAGATCGACGCCGGATTCGAGAAACACCTGCCCAGCAACCATCCTTTCATGCAGGTCTTCACCGAGTACCAGGACGAGTTCGGCGGTGCCAACCGGTTGCTGGTTGCAGTACGGGCACGTTCAGGTGACATTTATTCCGCTCCCTTCCTTGAAACCCTCAGGGACGTCACGGATGCCGTGTTCTTCCTGCCCGGCATCAACAAGGCTTCCGTCCGCTCGCTGTTCACTCCCAACGTCCGGTTCATCGAAGTGGTGCGGGGCGGTTTCACAGGCGGCAACGTGGTCCCTGCTGACTACAGCGGTACCGACGAGGATGTACGCCAGGTACGCATCAACGTGTTCAAGGCGGGCATTGTCGGGCGGCTCGTGGCGAATGATCTCTCTGCCGCAATGGTCACGGCGGAACTGGTCGAAACTGACCCGCTCACCGGGGAGCGGCTCGACTACATCAGGGTGGCGCGTATGCTGGAGGAGCAGCTGCGTGACCACTATTCAGACCCGCATACGGATATTCACATCATCGGATTCGCCAAGATGGTCGGCGAAATTGCAGACCATGCTGGCAATGCACTGATGTTTTTCGCTCTCGCACTTGTGCTGTCGCTGGTACCGGTGTACCTCTTCATTCGCTCGGTGCGCTATACGGCGCTGCTGATGCTGTGTTCGGTCGTGGCCGTGACCTGGACCCTGGGCCTGCTGTCCCTGCTTGGTTCCGGCATCGACCCGATGTCTATCCTGGTCCCGTTTCTGGTCCTGGCCATCGGTATCTCGCACGGGGTCCAGGTCACCGGGGCGGCAGGTACGGCCGTGCGCAACGGTGCCGGTGCAACGGATGCGGCCCGCACTGCCTTTCGCAGGCTCATCGTCCCGGGAGCCCTGGCCCTGGCCAGCGACTGCGCCGGATTCCTGACCATGCTGATCATAGATGTCCAGATCATCCGCGACCTGGCCATCACCATGAGCATCGGTGTAACCGTCATCCTGTTCACCAACCTCATGCTCCTGCCGGTCCTGATCTCCTATGCCCGTCACGACGACAAATACCGCCTGCGCCTGCAGGCGGTCAACCGGGCCAGGGCTGCGGTATGGGAGCGTCTTTCCCGCCTGGCATCGTGGCCCGCGTCGGGAATCATGCTGGTGGCGGCACTTGCGATCTTCGGCGCCGGCTTCCAGACCGCGCAGCATTACGCGATTGGCGATGTCCACGAAGGCGTCCCCGAGCTGCGTGCCGACTCCCGGTACAACCGTGACAGTGCCGAGATCACGCGGCTTTTCGAAGTGGGCGCAGACATCCTAACAGTGATTGCCGAGACCCGCCCGGACACCTGTGTAGACTTTGATGTCATGGACCGGATCGATGATTTCGCAGCGCAGATGGCCCAGGTCCCCGGGGTACAGTCCACGCTGTCCCTGCCCGGTGTCGTGCGCAAAATCAACGCCGGATACAACGAGGGGCACCCGAAGTGGCAGATGCTGCCGCGAACCACCTCGACACTGGTGCAATCGGTGAGCCCGATCGAGTCCGGCTCCGGGCTGCTGAATGCGGACTGCTCTGTCATGCCAGTCATGATCTTTACCACCGATCACCGGGCCGAAACCATCGACCGCGTGCTGTCGGCCGTATCGGCCTATGCTGAAGTCCACGACAGCGACGGGCTGCGCTTTCGCCTTGCGACCGGCAATCTCGGCGTGATGGCCGCCACCAACGATCTGGTCCGGGATTCCGAGTTCGAAATGCTGGTCTGGATCTACTGCGCCGTGATTGCACTGTGCCTGCTTGCCTTTCGCTCGATCCGGGGCACGCTGTGCGTCGTACTCCCGCTTGCCCTGGTGTCCACCCTTACCTTCGCCCTGATGGCCCTGCTGGAAATCGGGCTTAAGGTGTCCACCCTTCCGGTGGCGGCGCTTGGCGTCGGGATAGGAGTCGACTACGGAATCTATATCTTCAGTGACGTGAAACGCAGGCTGGATGGCGGCGCAGACCTGGTCGATGCGTTCCGCGGAACCCTTGCGGTGACCGGCAACGCGGTGCTGGTCACCGGGATGACCCTGGCGCTGGGCGTGATCACCTGGGTGTTTTCATCCCTCAAGTTCCAGGCCGACATGGGCCTTCTGCTGGCATTCATGTTCCTGGCCAACATGGCCGGAGCGGTACTGCTGTCCCCTGCACTGGCCTGGCTGTTCTACACGGTGCCAAGCCGCTTATATAGCCGTGTTAAGTGATTTGTATTATTTTTTGCTTTTGCTGAAAATGGCTTGATGGATAGAGGCGACCCACTCATAAACCACTCAAAAGAAAGAAAATACGTTACAAACCTGGATTGTCATTTATCATGCTGGCCACAGTTTTCATACCAGAGGATTAAGTTTTGGTTTACTCATCTCTGGTCTTGGTATTGTTGGCGGACTTGTGTATGCGATTGTTAAAGATTTCTTTCTTCATACTTGAACCATCACTATGTACGAAAAAGAAAAGATAGAACAAACAATTAAGGAAGCAGAGCTTGCTCACAGTACTCAAATGGACTACGCATTCCGACTTATTGAAGCTACTAATACTGACAGTAATATTGTTTTACGCGCACTATTAATTATAAATGGTGGTGCATGTATAGCTTTGCTTGCATTCATAGGAAAGCTTTTGCCAACATCACCAAATGACACAGAAAATATTTCAGTTATCGGTAGTCTACTAACTGAATCTTTAATATGGTTTGCTTGGGGTGTAGCAGCAACAATTGTTGCAATGGTATTTTCTTATGCCACGAGCTATTGTGCAGCACATTCAGCAGTTGAATGTCGTAGGGATTATAATTTTCCCTATGTACATAAAACCGACAAGTCAAATAAGTGGGAAAAGAGATCCCGAATGTTGCACTACCTATGGGCTGGCACCACTGGCATCGCAGTCGTATTTTTTATACTTGGAATTTTAGGTGTAAGTGAGATAGTTAGTACTCTGTTGTAAGAGCCATACATAATCAGTGTCTCAATGGCAGGTAGACAGTCCACTTTTCTGAAATTGCGTTCGGCTTTTCTAGGAATAAATGTAATTGGTGTTGAAAAGTTCACTGTAGAGTTCTGCACAACCGTCGCTAGCAAGAATCGGACATGAAGACAAATTCAACATGTGTGATTTGGGGAACACCTGCAAGAAAAATGCCCAAGACTAGGGGCGGAGAATATAGGGACTCACCACGGGCAGGAGGCAAGTACTTTATTTCTAGGCGTGCAGTTATAGAGCTAAAAAAATACGATGAGCGTTCAAAAGCACATCTTACAACTTGGTTAGTTAAACAGCGAAAACTTGGAAACTCGTGCCCTGAAATTTACCCATTGACAGTAAAAGACTTAAAACAGATGGGAAATACGAGTGTATCCGAACGCTCCGATAATATCCTCAAATTTCTAGCAGAAAAATCAGACGTGCCTGGGACACAGGTACGTTATCGCATCAAACACAATTTGTCCCAAACTGTACAACTAAATGATCTCGATAAAACTTATCTTGAATTTCTTGCTTATTCCGAATGTCTCAGTGAGGATGACTTAGTTTTTCTATTAAAGTATCTAAATGATATTGAGATGATCGAACACATCGGTGTCAACATGATAAGGCAGGCTTGTATCTTAACTGTGCAGGGTTACGCGAGACTGGCAGAGCTAGAAAAAACCCATGTAGTGTCTTCAAGAGCTTTTGTGGCAATGTGGTTTGATGATTCTATGACTGAGGTTTGGGAAAATGGATTTAAACCAGCGATTCGTGAAGCAGGATATGAGCCAGTGCGAATCGATAAGCAGGAACATGTAAATAAAATCGATGATGAGATTATTGCTGAGATACGCAAGGCTCGTTTTGTTGTAGCTGATTTCACACAAGGTAGTGACGGAGCTCGTGGTGGTGTCTACTATGAGGCAGGATTTGCCCACGGTCTTGATATCCCGGTTATATTTACATGTCGGGAAGATTTACTTGAAAAACTTCATTTTGACACGCGCCAATACCCTCATATCTTGTGGACTAAACCTGAGGAACTTTATGTAGCTTTAAAAAACCGCATCACCTCAGTACTTGGAGAAGGGCAATCGGTCCAACTCCCTCGCAAACATTGATACATACACAAGGGGTTTGACATAACAATATTAAGAAATATTCTTAATAATAGTTATAAACATATGAATATATTAATTTAACTTTCTCAGATTTTATCTACCTGTATCAATGTTCCATGAATGGTTTCACGGCATTGCCAACATGGCCGGAGCGGTACTGCTGTCCCCTGCACTGGCCTGGCTGTTTTTCACGATTCCTGGCAGGTTGCGCGACCGCCTGGCCAGCCGTCCCTGACTCCTGGCTGCCTGCCCGACCGTCCCCGCCTCGACACGCTATCCCATCGTGCGCGGCAGCCACAGCACGATACCCGGCACGGCCACCAGTACCGCGACGGTCAGGATATCTGCAATGAAGAACGGCCACACCCCGCGAAAGACGCCCTGGAGGGGAATCTCCAGAGACTGGCCCTGTTCATCTGCCAGCTCCCGTGAAACTCCCGACACAACAAAGCAGTTGAGTCCGATGGGAGGCGTGATCAGGCAGATTTCGGCCATCTTGACAACGATGATTCCGAACCAGATCGGGTCGTAACCCAGGGCAATGACCGCCGGATAGACCACGGGCAGCGTCAGCACCAGCATGCCGATCGCATCCATGAACATGCCAAGCACCACGTATGCCAGCAGGATACAGATGACAATCATAAGCGGCGGCAGGTCCAGCGTGACGATCCAGTCCGCAAAGGCATCCGGAAGCCCTGCATAACCCAGAAACCGCACGAACAGGAAAATGCCCCAGATCAGCGAGAAGATCATTACCGTAAGCCTGGCGGTCTCCATCAGCGCCTCGTGAAGCCTACCGCCCATCTTCCTGAAGGATTTCTGGCGGTACGCATTGAAGGCATAGATCGCGAACACGATCATGGCACCCAGGGCGCCTGCCTCGGTAGGCGTAGCCGAACCCGTGTACAGCGCACCGAAAATGACCACCACGACCAGCAGTACCGGAAGCGTACCCGGCAGGCTTTCAAACCTCTGTCGCCAGGTGAACCCCTGGATGGAACGCCCCCGTTCGGGGCGCATCACGCACATCAGCACGATCAGCGACGCATAGATGAACACGGACACCAGGCCCGGGAGAAAACCCGCCAGCAAAAGCTTGCCTACGGACTGCTCGACGAGTATGGCGTAGATGACCAGAATGGCAGAAGGAGGAATAAGCGATGCGAGCGTACCCCCTGCCGCAATGACACCGGCCGTCAAATTCCGGTCGTAGCGGTATCTCACCATGTCGGGGATGGCCATTCGGGAAAACACCGCAGCCGTTGCCGTAGATGCACCGGAGACCGCGGCAAACCCGGCACTTGCAAATACCGTGGCCACGGCAAGACCGCCAGGCACCCATCCCACCCAGCGGCGTGCGGCCTCGAACAGGCGCGAGGTCAGCCCGGCATGAAACGCGAGAAACCCGATCAGGATAAACAATGGCAGCACGGACAGGGGGTACGTCACGGACTTGGAATGCGGAATGGTGCCAGCTATCGCCGCCCCAACATCCCACCCCTTCAGCGCCACCAGGCCGAGAAAACCCGTAAGGGCCGCAGCGATGTACACGCGCACGCCGAGCACGACCATCACAACAAGCAGGCATACGCCAATGATGCCAATCGAAAAGCTGTCGAGCCCGGCAATCACCTGCGCACTCCCCTGCCCGGGTTTTCACGGACAGCCCCTTCACTGCTTCGCCCGATCTCCTCGTCAGCCTGTAACTCGATACTCCTGATTACCGGGACCGCAACCGGGACGAGCCCGGGATGCAGAAACAGGCGCCAGTAGCCGGCGAGCTGCACGAGAAGCCGAACCAGCAACAGGCCAAGCGCCAGCGGCACGATGAGTTTCGCGGGCCAGGTCACGATCTCGATATCGATGGTGCTGTCCCCGAATTCAAAGGCACGCATGAAATGATTCCAGGAATACGGGATCAGCACAGCCACGATGAATACTGCCAGCAAGGTATTGAATGCTTCGGCAAGCCACAGCCACCGGCCTCTCAATTTCGCGACCAGCACCTCCATGCGCACGTGTCCACCCATGCGCTGGACGAACGCGATCGATAGCACGGCAAACCCGACCATCGAGACCTCGACCAGGTCGATGTAGCCGAATATCGGTGCCCGGAAAACCGTGCGCAGGATAATCTGGGCTACACCCAGAAACATCAGGGCAAATACCAGGATGCCTGCCAGCAGGTTCAGGCCGCCTTCCACCCTCCCCAGTACGCGGTCGATCCAGGACAGCCTGTTTCCGAACGGATCGGTCACGGAAGAAGGCTTCCTGGAGTGGGCGTTGAATCTGTCATGTCCATGCTCCCGCCGGGAGTTCGTGACGGCTGGAGGCGCCTACCTGTACACCTGTCCAACGGATTCAAAGACAGTCTCTACCAGCCCGCGCGCATCAAACCTGCCCTGATTGTCCCGGATCCATGCCTCGATCACGGGCCTGCCTGCCTTGGACTGGAATGCGTCCAGCTGTTCCTGTGTATAACGGATTTCCGTGAGGCTCGCCTTCAGCAACGGAAGGTTCACCCGGTCCATGTCGATGTATGCCTGGATCTGGGTCTGGATGACAGGTTCCTTGATGTCATCCAGCAGCTGCTTGTACTGTGGTGGCAGTTTCTCGTAAGCGTGAATCGAAAGGGCCAGCGGGCAGTCGGAAGTCCCGGGAGAGAGATTCGAGGTAAACCATTCCGATACCTCATGGATCCGGTAGGCCACATGGCTGTAGGTGTAAGGTATTGCCGCGGCATTCATCGTACCCTGCTGCACCCCGATATAGACCTCGCTGGCCGCCGAACTCGTCGGTGTCGCACCCAGTACTTTCATCGCCTGGCCGATCCCTCCTCCTGCCCGCACGGTAAGGCCCTTCCAGTCTGCAAGCTCCAGCGGCAGCCGCCCCTTGCCGATGAACTCGTACTGGGGCAGGTACGAGGAGACGTAGAGCATGGCATTCCATCGTGCCAGTTCCCTCGCGACTGCGGGATCACTGTAGACCGCTTCGCGAACCTTGCGGTTGTCGGCCCAGTCACTCATGGGCAGGAACGGCATCGTCAGCACCATCAGGGCAGGGTTCTTCTTGGGGTGGTAGAAATTGCAGAACATGGCTGCCTCGAATGCCCCGACAGCCAGGCCATCCAGATTCTCGCGGGCCTTGGACAGGGCCTCCCCGTAATGCAGCCTGACCTGCCAGTTGCCACCTGTTTTCTCATGTACCAGTGCGGACAGCCTTTCCACACCTTCAGTCATGGCCCGCCTCTTGCCCCACAACGATACATCCCAGGTCAGCTCGGGACCTGAAACCCTGTCTGATGCATGCACCGGTGAAGCAGGCAAACCGAGCACCAGCACGCTCCCCAGCATCAGCATTCCCATCAGCAACGGGACTTTTACCATTGCGCTCCCTTCAAAATTTCCGTACGCCATCTGATCCGTTCTCCCGCAACCTGTGCCAACCATCCACGCATGTCCTGCACATAAGTGGGGGCCGAGATGGTGCATGGCGCGCCCGGCAGGACTCGAACCTGCAACCCTCGGCTTAGAAGGCCGATGCTCTATCCGGTTGAGCTACGGGCGCCCTGTGCACGGTGCGCCCTAGTGTAGCACCTGTTTTCATCCGGGGGCTAAGCCTTTGCCTGGGCCACGGCCCCCCTCTGAAGGTACAGGTAAATGGCCGATGAAATCCCGGAGGATCCGAACAGGACGCTCATTATGACTATCTGGTACTTGACTGCAATCAGCGGCGATACCCCGGACAGGATTTGCCCGGTCATCATGCCGGGAAGAGCTACCAGTCCCACTGCAAAGAACGTGTTGATTGACGGGATCAGCGAGGCCGTGAAGGCACTGTTGCGGGCACGAATGTAATCCGGAGAGGCCGCCATGTCGGCCTCGAAACGTTCCGCCCCCAGGCTCACCGTGTTCATGGCATTGGAAAAGATCATCCCTGCCAGCGGGATGACGTATTCCGGCTGGTACCAGTAATCAATCCGGATCACGACAAAGATCGTCAGGACCAGTATCGTGATGCTGCCGACAGATATTGCGAACAGCGCATTGGCAAACAGGTTAGCGCTCTTCTGCCTGAGCGGACGCAATGCAATCCAGCTGGCCACGAGAAGCATCAGGCCCAGTACCAGCAACACGATACCGGGGCTGTCCTGTGCAAAGATGAAAGTCAGCACGTACCCGATTGCGGTCAACTGGATTACCATCCGTACCGACGCATAGACGGCGGTCTTGCTCTTCAACGACCAGACTGCAAGTATGACGACTACCACGACAATGGGTAGCATGGCAATGGCCAGGTTCACCAGCCCGATTTCATATATAGTAAGTTTCATAATTTCATCCACTCTGAATTACAGCCGTCCATTGATACGAAGGAAATCCCCGCTCAGCTTGCTTCCTGAGAGATCCCATGTCTAAGTCCCTGCTCAAAACGGTCTCGGTACTGCCCATGTCCTTGCTCTATCGCCTGTCCGGACCATTCTACCTGCTGCTGTTTTACATTTTGCGTTTCAGGAAAAAAATCGCGAGAGACAATATCCGGCGATCGTTCAAGGATATGGGCAAGACATGGCAGTCGAGAGTACTGAAAAAACACTACAGGAATCTTTGCCATGTCACGCTCGAAATTGCGAGAAGCCTTGCCATGCCCCCTGCCGAACTGGAGCGGCGCGTGAGCTTTACCAACCTGAAAGTCATTCGTGAACCCCTGCGAAACAACCAGCCTGTCCTGCTGGCCATGGCCCACCACTGCAACCCGGTGTGGGCGATCCTGGCACTGGGCCAGCACCTGGACAAGCCCGTCGAGGGCATCTATCAGCCCCTGCACGTGGACTGGCTGAACGAACTGACCCTGGAGTCACTGTCGCGTTTCAACATCACGCCCCTGCCGGCCAGAACCTGTACCGCACAGCTGATCCGGCGGGCAACCGACCCGCGGGTCATTGCCATCGTGGCCGACCAGGCCCCAAGAGGCCGGGACAAGGCCTACTGGACGAATTTCCTGCACCAGGACACCCCCTTCTACCTGGGTCTTGAAATGATCGCCAAGATGTTCAAGTACCCGGTTTATTTCATGGCACTGAAACGCACGAAACGGGGCCGGTATGAGGCAAGCTTCCTGGAACTCGCCTCACCGCCTTACGAAAAGGATTCACACCTGATCTCCGAACACTATGCCCGGGCCGTCGAAAGGCAGGTCCTGGAAGCCCCGCAGGACTGGCTGTGGACGCACCGGCGGTGGAAAAAGAAAAAATCGTTATACGACTGAACACCTGTCCTGCAGCAACCTGGCCAGCGATGCGATGCTCGGGTGCTCGACGAGGTCCGTAACCTCTATCCTCCCGGGAAACATCTCGTCCAGGGCCGTGTAGATCTCGACCAGGGCCAGTGAACTGGCACCGATCTCCAGCAGGTCGTCCTGCGTTGAGAACTTCTTGCCCGGGAGGGCTTCGCGACAGATCCTGAGAATCGCATCCAGGATTTCATCGCCTGCGTCCTCCTGCATAGACCCGCTGCCCCGGTCAAGCCGTTCGGACAATTGCCGCAGGACCTCGTCGAATTCCCCCTCCAGGTACGAGCCGGCCAGCCAGGTGCGCTGGATCTTCCCGCTCGTGGTCTTCGGGATCCTGTCGACCGGTATGACATGCTGCACCTCGATTCCGAAGTTCTCGTTCACGCAGGCCCTGACCCTTGCCCGCACAGGCAGGAATTCCTCCAGGCCACCCTTGTACATCACGAACACCAGCACTTCTTCCAGTCCCGTACTGCCGGACGAAACCCCCGCCACCGCGGTCTTGCCAGGCTCCAGTTCCGGCAAGCCGGCCAGAACATCCTCTAGGTCATGGGGATAGAAATTCTGGCCATGGACGAACAGGATTTCCTTGTACCGCCCGGTGATGTACAGCCCTTGCCTGTAGGAAAAGCCGAGGTCTCCCGTGTTCACCCAGCCCCCGTCCAGGAACACCGATCCGTCGTCCCCGATCACCCGCTCGGTCACGTTTGTACCGCGAATCAGTACATGTCCGACCCGGCCGTCCGGCAGGACCTGGCCCTCCAGGTCGCCTATTCTGACCTCGCAATGCCTGACCGGCATGCCCACGCACACCAGCGATACCATTGAGTCTTCCCGTTCCATGCCCAGGACTGCATCGGCACCGACCGAAAGCGAATCTCGCCGGACATGCACCACCTGCAGGTCGGCTCCGACCGCCGTGAAGCTCACGGCCAGGCTCGCCTCGGCCAGTCCGTACGCCGGAAACATGCTGCATCCGGGAAGGCCGAACTTCTCCATCTCATCCATGAACTCCCTGCAGAGTGCCGCCGAGATCGGTTCCGCACCGTTGAAAACCAGCCGCACCCGTGACAGGTCCGTATCGGGCAGCCCCTTGCGCCGGAACGCTTTCAGGAAGTGCTGGTAACCAAAATTGGGAGAACCCAGCACGGTCGCCCGGTTTTCCCCTGCCGCGGTCATCCAGTACAGGGGCCTGCGCACGAACAGGTCCGTACGCATGATGATATGACTGTAGTTGCATGCGACGGGATTCAGATGAAATCCGATCAGTCCCATGTCATGAGTGAGCGGCATCCAGCTGAGGCTCAGGTCTTCGGGCGTGAAGTCCGCACCATCCCGGATCCCCTCGATGTTGGCGATCAGGTTCCGGTGCCTGAGAACGATCCCCTTGGGATTGCCGGTGGACCCGGAAGAAAACTGGATAAAGGCAACGTCCTCGGGTGCGATATCTGCCGGCACACCTTCGGGACCGGCGGGTACCTGTTCACTGAGCAGCACCCTGTCCCGTGAACCGAGAAAGGCCCTTGCAGCAGGGAGTGCTGCCGCACTCGACTGCAGACGTGCCAGGTTCTTCCGGTCGGTGTACAGGCAGGCATTGCCCAGCCTTTCTGCAACATTGAAGACTTTCTGCCGGTGCTGCTCGCTGATGCCGACTGCCAGGGGCACTGGTATGATGCCTCCGAGCAGACAGGCCCAGAACACATCCACGAACTGTTCATTGTTGCTCAGGAACAGGATCAGGTGATCACCCTTTTGCATGCCACGGTCCTGCAACCCATGCAGCAGGACCAGGGCCCGCCGGTACAACTGCTCGAAACTGATACGCTTCCCCTCATCCTGCCCCTCAATGAAACTGACAAAGCGCTCCTCGCTACGATGCTGCTCCAGTGCTTGCGTGAGGGTCTGAAAACGTCTTGGTGTCATCCCGGTGTCAATGGCCTTGCGGTATCCATACACCGTGATTATGAAGGATTGCGCACCGTTTGGAAAAACCGGAATTGCGACCAGGGGCCAGCCTGAACGCTCCTGCCCAGGCCAAGGCCTTTGCCTGGCAGGCCGCTCAGCCCTTGCTGCATGCGGCCTGGACGGCGGTGCCTTTCTCGTACCAGGGCTTCGTACGGTTGACGATGCTGACGACGGTCAGCATCACCGGCACCTCGATCAGCACCCCGACCACGGTAGCCAGCGCCGCACCGGATTTTATGCCGAACAGGCTGATGGCAGTAGCTACTGCCAGTTCAAAAAAGTTGCTCGCACCGATCAGCGCCGAGGGAGCGGCAACACAATGCACTACCCCGAATCGCCGGCTCAGGTAGTACGCCAGGCCTGAATTGAAGTAGACCTGGATGACAATCGGTATCGCCAGCAGCACGATGACAAGAGGCTGGCGGACGATCTGCTCGCCCTGGTACCCGAACAGAAGGACAATGGTAGCCAGCAGGGCCACGATCGAAACCGGTCCAAGTGCCTCCAGCACGGCATGCAGCCGCGTCTCCCCGCCAAGCCTCAGCAGCAAGCGGCGCAGGGCCTGGGCAAGAAATACGGGGACCAGGATATAGAGCACTACGGACAGCAGCAGCGTGCTCCATGGCACCGTGATCGAGGAAATCCCCAGCAGCACCCCGACGATCGGGGCGAAGGCGAAGATCATGATCGTGTCATTCAGGGCAACCTGGGTCAGCGTGAAGTGAGGCTCGCCACGGGTCAGGTAGCTCCAGACAAATACCATGGCCGTGCACGGGGCTGCAGCCAGGATGATCAGGCCAGCAATGTAGGAATGAATCTGGTCTTCGGGCAGGTACGGCCGGAACCAGTAGCCGATGAACAGCCACCCCAGAGCGGCCATCGTGAAAGGCTTGACCGCCCAGTTTACGAACAGGGTCACCCCTACCCCGCGCCAGTGCTCACGTACCTGGTGCAATGCACCGAAATCGATCCTGGTGAGCATCGGGATGATCATCAGCCAGACCAGCACTGCGACCGGCAGGTTGACACGGGCCAGCTCCAGGTCCGCCAGGGCATGGAACTGTGCGGGGAAAGCGTGTCCCAGCCACGTCCCGAGAATGATGCACAACGCGACCCAGACGGTCAGGTAACGCTCAAAGATCGACATGGAACGGGATCCTGGCTAGGCGGTTTTCGCTTCGGGTTCCTCTTCGGGCATACCGGTCTTTCCAATCTCCTCCAGCCGCTCCTGCAGGCTCAGCCGGTCAAGGGAATGGATGGGCAGGCAGGTAAAAATACTGATCCGGTTGGTCAGCATCTTCATCGTGTCGTTGAATGCAACGATCCTTTCGGTTTCCGTTCCCTCGAAGGCTGCCGGATCCGCCATGCCCCAGTGCGCGGTCATCGGCTGACCGGGCCAGACCGGACAATTTTCCTCCCAAGCCCTGTCACACAGCGTGAACACGAAATTGAGTTCCGGGGAATCAGGCCGGGCAAACTCATCCCAGCTCTTGGAACGCAGGTTATCCACGAGATAGTTCTGCCTTCTCAGCACGTGCAGTGCCATGGGGTGAATTTCGCCTTTCGGCACGCTGCCGGCACTGAAGGCGCGAAAGCGCTTCTGGCCAAGCCGGTTCAGCAGCGCCTCGGCCATGATACTGCGTGCAGAATTCCCGGTGCACAGGAAAAGTACGTTATAGGCATGCTCGCTCATGTTGTTCTACCTCGCTGGATCTTCATGTCATTTTGTTCTGCATTGGTCTGCGGGTTTCTGGATGAAGGGGTAACAAATGACCTGATCTCCTGCACAACAGTCTTCCAGCAGGTAATGAATCAGGGACCGCATCACGTCATAGTCCGCACAATAACGGATCATGCGCCCGTCCCGAACACCCCGAACCAGGCCGGCGCGCGCAAGGATTCCGAGATGTGCAGACATGGTGTTTTGCAACACGCCAAGCCTCTTGGCGATCTCGCCTGCCGCCAGTCCAGTGGGACCCTCCTGCACCAGCAGCCGGAATACATCCAGCCGGGTCTCCTGGGAAAGCGCGGACAATGCATCAAGTGCGGTTGACTGGTTCATATACTAATAATCCTAGATATATCGATATAATACAAGGATCGGAACGCAAACCCCTTCATTCCCGCGAAATCACGGCCCATCGGTGCAGGATTCGCGCAAATGGTTCACGGCAGGTGAGAATGCAGGCCCGGCAGAGGACGTGCAGGAGGCAAGGACGATGCATTGGAAAAGCCGCACCGCTATTTGCACAAGATGAACTGAAAACAAAGGACGCTGCCCGTGTTCTCGTCAGGCAAGCCAGTGAAACCAGCCACTTGTTAGCGAAACGTCCAGCGCATGCGGCTCGGTCCATCCATGCAGGACATGTCCCCGATACGGACCCTGACGTCAATGGTCGGGGCAGAGGGATTTGAACCCCCGACCCTCTGCTCCCAAAGCAGATGCGCTACCAGACTGCGCTATGCCCCGGTACCGGGTATACACTTCATGCAAGTTGCGGAATTATAACTGACGGCGGATCATACGTCCCGGCACCAACCCGGGTCAACCTGTCCGGAAACCCGGTTCCTGGACAGCCGGGTCTGCACGCTGTGCAAGCATGGATACCAGCCGGTCGGACAGGCCTTCAAAACTTCCATTGCTGAGAACCAGGATGCTGTCCCCCTCATGGGCCTCATGCATCAGAATGTCCAGGATTGCATCCACCGAAGTGTACACGTGGGCTTCAGGAATCATGCGCTCTGCGAGGTCACGAATCGACCACTGGAGACCGCCCGGTTCCAGCATCATCACCCTGTCTGCTTCGCCAAACGCGTGGACGAGCGTGTCGGCGTGGACCCCGAGCCGCATGGTATTGGATCGGGGCTCAAAGACAGCCACGATCCTGGCTTGCGGCTGCTGTGCCCTGAAGGCCGAGAGCGTCGCGGTGATCTCGGTGGGATGATGTGCAAAGTCATCGTAGACCCTGATTCCGCCAAACGTTCCCTTGTGCTCCAGTCGCCGCTTGACCCCTGAAAAGGATTCCAGGGCGCGGCATGCGTCTTCCACTCTCACCCCGGCATGTACTGCCGCAGCGACTGCAGCGGCTGCATTCGCGATGTTATGCCGTCCGAACACCCCTGGCGCACAGGTACCGCATGGCTGCCCGCGCCTTTGCAGGGAAAACCGCGATGCACCCTCCGCCGGGTCCGCAAACCAGGTCGCAGAAGCATCCACCGCTGAAAAGGACTCCACTCCGGTCCAGCACCCCATTTCCAGGACATCCCGGATATTGCGGTCATCATGATTGAAGATGATCCTCCCCCCACCCGGCACGATCCGCACCAGGTGGTGAAACTGCCGCTTGATATCCTCGATTCCGTCAAAAATATCCGCATGGTCGAATTCCAGGTTGTTGAGGACCAGGGTGTGCGGGCAGTAATGGAGAAACTTCGAGCGTTTGTCAAAAAAAGCGGTATCGTATTCATCGGCCTCGATCACGAAGTGCCGTGACTCCGAAAACCTGGACGGATACCCGAAATTTTCAGGCACCCCACCAATCAGAAAACCCGGCTCCAGCCCGGCAGATTCAAGTATCCAGGCCAGCATGCTGGTCACAGTGGTCTTGCCGTGTGTGCCCGCTACGGCCAGCACCTGGCGGCTCCGCAGGACATGTTCGTGCAGCCAGGCGGGCCCGGACGTGAAAGGCAGGCGCCTATCAAGCAGGTATTCAAGCACCTCATTGCCGCGGGTCATGACATTGCCCACGATGACCTGATCGGGCACCGGCACCAGGTGTTCTGCTGAATAGCCCTCCTTGATCTCGATGCCTGCCATGTCCAGCTGCGTGCTCATGGGCGGGTAGACATTGGTATCCGAACCTGAAACCTCGTGCCCGAGCTGCCGGGCAATGATTGCCAGGCTGCCCATGAAGGTACCGCAAATGCCCAGGATATGGATGTGCATCAACCCGGCATTTTCCCGGCAATGAACAGCTCGAGCACCACGATCTGCAGCAGGGCATAGCCCACGCTGAGGGCGATGCCGTAACTCATCGCGGAGGACAGCGCCTTGCTGAATATGAATCCGTACACGATCACCACCCATACGAAAAGGGCCAGTCCTGTCACACCGAAAAACAGTTCCGCCGTTCCCCCAAGCTCCATGTACCTGATCGAATAGCTGCTGGGAATGGACACGATATTGATCAAGGTTACGGTTCCCAGCATGGCACAGAAGGTCTGAAGGAACCGCTCCGGTTTTTTAAGCAGCAGGATTCTTGCAAAGGCGAAAGACAGGAACAGGCCGGCTATGCTGGACAGCACGGCCGCCTTCGCAGTGTAGACCATTGAGCCGATCAGTATGGAGACTGCGAAACTGACGACAAGCAGCGTACCCAGCAGCATGTGCGAATGCGGCAACATCTCCGGACCCTCCCGCAGCAGGCAGATGTTGCAGATTGTCTTCACGCTTCCCGTCATGAGTCAGACGCCACGAGAACAGCAGATGCCCGGATCAGACATGGCTCACAGAAACCCGTATATACCACGCTTGGACGGTGCCAGCATCCAGGCACGAAGCAATTCAACTTCCGGTGTACCTTGCAGGTTTTCAGCAGGCTCACCTGCCTTGAGTTGCCGATAGGCCTGTTCCAGGCGGGCATAGCGTTCACCCCTGATGCCTGCACGGCGCAGGCCAATAGAGTTCAGGCGGTAATGCCGGACCGGCTCCCCGCCAAGCAGGCAGTACGGTATCACGTCCTTGCGTACCGGTGTGTAGCCCGCCACCATGGACAGGCTTCCAATGCGTATATGCTGATGCGTGCCGACATGCCCCCCCAGGTTGGCTCCGTCGCCAATTTCGATATGCCCGCTCAGGCCCACGTACGCCGTGAGCATCACGTCATCCCCGAGCTGGCAGTCGTGCGCCACATGCGAATAGCACATCAGGTAACACCTGTGCCCGATACGGGTGGGGGCGTCCGGATTGGTTGAGCGGTGTACGGTGCAGTTTTCACGGAAAATATTTTCATCACCGATCTCGATCCAGGTTTCACCTCCTGCAAAAGACGTGTCCTGGGGCAGTCCCCCGAGAACCACCTGCGCGTGCAGGCGGTTGCCGGAGCCCAGCCTGACGAACGGGTGAATCACGCAATGCGGACCGATTTGCGTACCCGGCCCGATGACTACCGAATCTTCGACTACGCTGTACGGGCCGATGGTCACATCAGGGGCAATCTGGGCACCTGGTGAAATCACGGCAGTAGGATGTATGTTAGGCAAGCCTGAAAACTGAATCTGTTGCTAATCTGGTCCTGTAAACCCGAAAAACGGCAATCGGGCAACCGTGTATCGGACACCCGGCTGAATCCTGTCCCATTTTAGCAGAATCCTGTCCTGCCGCCGCGTCTAAATTGCCAGGCAGGCAAGCGCCTGCGCGTCCTGCAAACCGGCAGAAGCCGGTTCATTCATCCTGCAATATCTCAAGCAAGTCCTGCTCAGTCAGTACCCGAACACCCAGCGAACGGGCCTTGTCGACCTTGGAACCCGGATTCTCCCCCGCAATCACCGCATGGGTTTCCCCGGACACGCTGCCGGTTACTTTCGCACCCAGCGCCTTCAACTGCGCGGCAGCCTGAGTTCGGGTGAACTGTTCCAGGCGGCCCGTGAGGACGTAGGTCTTTCCGGCGAGGGACGAACGGGCTGTCCGGGAACCGGTCATGACCTCCCATTCGATTCCGGCTTCTCTCAGCCCGGCAATCACTTCCTGGTTATGCGGCTGCCTGAAAAACACGTGGATGTTTTGTGCGATCACGGGACCCACATCGGGGATGCCCTGCAACCGTTCAGGATCGGCCTGCACCAGGGGGTCCAGGTCCCCGAAATGATCGGCCAGCGTGGCAGCCGTGGCCTCCCCCACACCGCGAATTCCCAGGGCATATATGAAACGGGCGAGCGTGGTACGCCTGCTTTTCCCTATTGCCTCCAGCAGGTTTGCCGCGGACAGCTCACCCATTCGCTCCATGCCGGCAACCTGTTCATTCGTGAGGTGATATATGTCCTTGACACTGGAGATCAGCTCCTCCTCCACCAACTGGTCAACCAGCTTGTTCCCGAGGCCTTCGATGTCCATTGCCGTCCTTGATGCGAAATGCTTTATTGCGCCCTTGCGCTGGGCCGGGCAAAACAGGCCCCCGCTGCAGCGGATGACCGCCTCACCTTCAACCTGTACGACCTCCGCACCGCATTCCGGACAAGCAGCGGGCATCTCGATGGCTCCACCCCGTACGGCATCCGGTTTCAAGACGGTCTTCACGACTTCCGGTATCACGTCCCCTGCCCTGCGGATGATGACATCGTCTCCCACCCTGACATCCTTGCGCCTCACTTCATTCATGTTGTGCAGGGTGGCGTTGCTCACGGTCGCCCCGCCTACGAAGACAGGGTCCAGGCTGGCAACCGGCGTCAGTGCACCCGTGCGACCGACCTGGAACCGGATACCGGTGACGCGGGTCATGGCTTCCTGGGCAGGAAACTTGTGAGCGACTGCCCAGCGGGGTGCCCTCGAGACCATGCCCAGCGCTTCCTGCAAGTTCAGGTCATTGACCTTGTACACGACTCCGTCCATCTCGTAGTCCAGCGATGATTTCCTGCCAAGAATCTCCTCGTAATACTCCAGGCATTCCCTGAAGCCTGATAACTGCCGAACCTCGTCACACACTTTCAGACCCAGATCCTTCAGGTACTGCAACGCCTCATACTGGGTCCGTACGGGAGTGAGTCGTTCAATATGGCTGGCACTGTAGAAAAAGACATCGAGCGGGTATCTCGAGGTCTCGCCAGGATCAAGCCGGCGAAGGGCTCCCGCCGCGGCATTCCGGGGATTCACCAGGGTTTTCCTGCCCTCGTGCCTGGCCTGGGCATTGTACCTTTCGAACCCGGACCTGGACATGAAGACTTCCCCGCGCACCTCCAGTCTTTCCGGCCTGGCCTCGATGCTTTGCAGGCGCAGCGGAACAGAACGGATCGTGCGGATGTTTTCCGTGATGTCTTCACCCGTAAACCCGTCCCCCCGTGTAGCACCGCGCACCAGTGAGCCCCTTTCATACAAGAGGCTCACTGCCAGGCCGTCGATCTTGGGCTCGGCGGTATACTCGATCTCGCGGCTCTCTCCCAGGCGATCCCTGATGCGTGTTTCGAAGGCCTCCAGTTCGTCAGCATCAAAGACATTGCCCAGCGAGAGCATCGGCACCTGGTGTTCTGCCGGAGCAAATGCATCAAGCGGCTTTTCACCGACCCGCTGAGTCGGCGAATCCGGCGCGACCAGTTGAGGGTGGTCTTCCTCAAGTTTCTGGAGTGTCCGAAACAACGCATCGTACTCGGCATCCGGTATGACCGGATCATCCAGTACGTGATACGCATAACTGTATCGCTCCAGGTCCTCACGAAGCTTGTTGATCCGGTGCTCGACCGAGCGGGTCATGACAACATTCCTCTACCGGGCCTGCGGCATGTGAAAGCCGGGTCATTCAATGCTTGCAACCTTGCAGGACCTGGAGCGGTGTCCGGAAAATATTTTCCTGCGGTATACAATGCCTGGGATTACTGGGTGTGGTTGGGATGTTTCAATATGAAAAGCTGCACGTCTTCCTTCATCCGCGTTATTGCCTGCGGGTTGAGGCGGTTGCGTGATTCATCCAGCAAGTCCCCTCGCAGTCGCTCGGCCGTCTTCTTCGCAGCCTCCATCATGATGTTGAAAGCCTTCAGGCCTTTTTCCGGGCCAGGAAGACTCATCACGAAACTGATTCCCGGTGTTTCAAACTTGTCCATCCTGTCCATGTCGAAGGTGCCCGGCTTGACGGCATTGACGATGCTGTACATGGCTCTCTTGCCGCCGCGTCGCTTGACCTTCTTGTGAAATACGTTCATCTGGTCATACTCAAGCCCGAACTCCCTGGCAATGCCGACGATATCGGAACCGTTGAACATGCGCGGGCGTTTTGCCATGACATGCAGGATAACCAGCTTGCTTACCTCGGGTTGTTTTTCGGCCTCCTGCCCCAGCAGGCTCGGCTGGTAGCCGGGACCTGTTTCTTCCTCATGCACTTCCTCCACTTCCGGTTCGGGAACATCCTCCTCGTCCAGCAGCCCGACTTCCAGGGGATCCACGGCAGGAACAGGTCCGGAATCCGGCGGTGTGGGCAGGGGATCCGTATCAAAATCAAAGTTCTCGAATTTGCGCTTGCGCGACTTGCGGCTTTTGGACCATCCCCACAGGTATACAGCAACCAGCAACGCCAGCCCAGCCACCAGTAAGGCTATTCGCAGTTCAGTTTCCATATGTCCTGTCAGGTAAAATTTTTGAACAGCGGATGACAGTCACGAGACGGCATGCATTTCAGCCGCTTCGTCAATATCCACCGATACGACTCTTGAAACCCCTGGCTCATTCATGGTGATACCCAGCAACTGGCTTGCATACTCCATGGTGCTCTTGTTGTGAGTGATGGAAATGAACTGTACCTGCTCACTCATGTCTTTCAGCAATTCACAGTAGCGGGTGACATTCGCCTCGTCCAAGGGGGCATCCACCTCGTCCAGCAGGCAGAACGGGGCAGGATTCAGTTCAAACAGGGAAAAGATCAAGGCCACGGCAGTCAGTGCCTTTTCGCCACCTGACAAGAGGTGTATGGAAGTAAGACGTTTGCCGGGAGGACGTGCCATGACGGAAATTCCGGTGGTGAGCAGGTCATCCCCGGTCATTTCCAGGAATGCTTTCCCGCCTCCAAAAAGACGCGGATACATGCCCTGCAGGTGCTGGTTGACCCGATCAAAAATATCCTTGAAACGGTCCTGGGTTTCCTTGTCGATCTTGCGGATCGCGCGCTCGAGTGTCTCCAGGGCCTTCTTCAGGTCATCCTGCTGACTGTCTAGATACTCCTTGCGTTCACTGTGCTCCTCGAATTCACTGATCGCTGCAAGATTGATGGGACCTAAACGTGCAATCTTTTGGGCTATGGACTGAACTTTTTCTTCCCATTCCGGCACCTCGGCATCTGCAGGCAACGCCTGAACGATCGATTCTATGGATGTCTCGTGATCCTCCAGCTGCTCCTCGATGGTTTTGCTGCGGACATTTGCTTCCTGCCAGGCAAGCTGCGCATTTCCCAGTTCCTCCTTCAGGCTTTCCTGCCTGCCCTGGATGACCATAAGGCTTTCCTGCCTGCCACGAATCGTCTCGTCCGTTGCGTGGAGTACGTTACGTGCTTCTGCCAGGCTGTGATTCACCTCGGTACGCTGTTCAACATATTCCTTGAGCTGTGACTCCATCTCCCCGAGCGGAGCATCACTCTCCTCTGTAGCGGCGATCAGGGAAGCCGTGCGTTCCTGCAACTGCACGGTCTGCTCCTGCATTCTTGCCAGCGCCTCGCGCGTAGCCTGCAGGGAACTTCTGCTGGACTGCAGTTCCAGCGCCAGCTGATGGGCCGATTCCCGACTCGCAGCCTGCGTACTGCGTGCACTGTCCAGGCTGGATGCGATGGCATCCCGCTGCAATCGCAGGCTGTCGCGTTCGCCTTCCAGCTCTCCGAGGGCGCTCTCGGCCTGTATTCTGGAAGCCTTCGACCGGTCAAGTTCTTCCTGTACCCGGGATAGCTGCTGATCTACCTCTTCTGAATAATCCTGCAGCTGTCGTGCATGCTCGCGCTCCTGTTGCAGTGACGCCAGTTTCGCCTTGGCCCCTGCATGTGCTTCCCTTGCAGCATCCAGCCTAGCCTGGACGTCATCCCTTTTCCGCTCATCCTCACCCAGCTTCTCCCTGCAGGCTTCCAGTTCGGATGTCAAATCGGTGACAAGGCCATCCTGGGATGAAATTTTTCCCTCCAGGAGCTCGATGTCCCGCTTGCGCTGCAGCACATTCCCCTGGTCCGCAGCCACCCGTGCGATACGTATCCAGTTGCCTCCCATCCAGATTCCTTCCCTGGTGATTACGGACTGACCCGGACCCAGCCGCTTGCGTCTGGCCAGCGCACCTTGCAGATCTTCGGCAATATGGATGTTTTCCAGAAACTCCGCCAGGTCTACCGGCGCCTGAACCTTGGAAACCAGGGTATCGCTTGCTATGACAGAAGCAGCGGCACTGCCAGACTCCAGCATGAACAGGTGTCCGGTCTCGATCCGGCTGCATGAGGCAGCCACCTGCTCGATATCCTCCACGCAAACGGCCTGCAGGCATTCACTGAGCACGGTCTCTACTGCGCGCTCCCAGCCCGGTTCGGTTCTGATCGTCTGCATCAGGCGCGGCGCATCGACCAGGCCCTGGCTTTCGAGCCAGTGACTCACGGCCTGTTCCTCGCCGGACACGACTTTCTGCATGGCCAGCAGGGAAGCATGCCGAACCTGCAAATCCTGCAGATTCCCGCGGGCTTCCTGAACCTGGTCCACGAGCCTTTGGCTTGCAGTACGACCCTCACTGATCCTGCCTGTCAGCTTGTCCAGCAGCGCAGACAACTCCTGGCACGCCGCACTGGTCTCACTGACACCTGACTCCGCAGTGGTTTCATCAGGCTGCAGACGGCTTACATACAGGTCAGAGGCCAGCCGTGCCCTGCGTCCCGTGAGTTGTTCAAGCTGGGATTCCAGGTAAAGGATGCGTGAAGCCTCGATTTCCTGCGCCTGGCCGGGACCGGCCATTTTCGCCATCAGTGCTTCCCAGGCCTGCTGCCACGAGGCCATTTTTGACTCGGCTTCATCCAGGTCCTCCGAATGCGTGTCCAGCATTTCACGGGCAGCTTCCAGTTGCGGTTCCATTTCGTCAATCCTGGCCTGCAGCCTGCCTACCTTGGCCTGGTCTTCCCTGAATGCACTCTCAACCCGTGCCTGTGACTCGTGAACCTGGCCAAGTTCCTCTCCATAACGATCACTCATCTCCCTGGCATGGCGAATGGCCTGCTCAATGCGAGAGATCTCGCCGCCCAGCCTGTAAAACTCTCCCTGTGTGCTGGAAATTCTTTCTTCTTCCTCGCCGCGGCGCAAACGAAGCGCGTCCATCTCGGCCTCTATGGCACGAATCTCCGCCACCGCTTTTTCAATTTCCGTCTTTTTATGCGCTACGGACTGCCTGAGGGTTTCAACCCGTTCCTGCTGCGCCTGCCAACGCAATGCCAGGAGTTCATTTCCGGCCTGGCGCTCATTCTCCCTCAGCATCTTGTAATGCTCGGCAGCCCTCGCCTGGCGTTTCAGGTGTCCAATCCGCTTGCTGATCTCTTCCATGACATCGTTTAGACGTTCCAGGTTTTCGCAGGTATGCCGGATACGGTTCTCGGTTTCCCGACGCCGTTCCTTGTACTTGGAAATTCCCGCCGCCTCTTCGAGATAGACCCGCAACTCGTCCGGCTTGGTATCGATGAGCCTCGATATCATCCCCTGCTCGATAATGGCATAGCTGTTCGGGCCAAGGCCGGTACCCAGAAACAGGTCAACGACGTCCCTGCGCCGGCACCTGGTGCCGTTCAGAAAATATTTGGACTGTCCGTCACGGACCACCTGCCTGCGTACCGATATCTCATTGTAGGAAGAATACTGTCCGCCAAGCTTTCCCTCCCTGTTGTCGAATACCAGTTCAACCGACGCCTGCCCCGAAGGGCTGCGTGCAGAAGAGCCGTTGAAAATCACGTCTTCCATGGTAATTCCGCGCAGATGGCGGCTGCTTTCACCCATCACCCAGCGTACGGCGTCAATGATGTTGGATTTGCCGCATCCATTGGGACCCACGATACCCACCATGGAAGTCGGAAAGAAAAATGTAGTAGGGTCTACGAAAGACTTGAATCCGGAGATTTTTACTGAATTAAGTCGCATCTACGCCGCATCGCCTATAATGGGCAACCTGAGTGTACCGGATCCGATCACAAATGCCTGACCACTCCCATTATCTAGATACATTTGAAAACCCGCAACCCGGCCATGACTACACGGTCCGCCTGCAAATACAGGAATTTACCTGCCTGTGCCCACTGACAGGCCAGCCGGACTTCGCCCGGTTCCTGATCGAGTATGTACCAGACAGGCTATGTGTGGAACTGAAATCTCTCAAACTGTACATGAGTTCTTTTCGAGATGAAGGCCTGTTCCATGAAGCAATAACAAACCAGATTCTAAGCGATTTTGCGGCATTGCTAAAGCCCCGGTTTTTACGTGTCACTGCGGATTTCAATATACGGGGGGGAATCTGCACGCAGGTAGCAGTGGAATACCGGAAGGAGGGCTGGCAATGTGCCGGGCCGGTGGTCCTTCCCGGAGAAACCTAGCCTCCCGGACAAGGCTGTACTGCAGCGGGTTCATGAATTCTTCATCTTGCGCTTCCGGGTCCGTTGCTGCCTGGGTGTCAGGGTGTTTCTCCTGCCGGAATATGGATTGTCTGGCTGCCGGAAATCCAGCTTGACGGGGGTCCCGGTCAACTGGAGCACCCTGCGGAAATAGTTTTCCAGGTAACGCCTGTAGGAACCCGGAATCCTGCCGACCTGGTTACCGTAAATGGCAAACGTGGGAGGCCTGATCCCCGTTTGCGTGGCATACTTGAGCCTGATCCTTTTCCCCCGGACGAGTGGCGGCTGAAAAGCCTCCAGGGCTTCCTGCAACAGGCGTGTCATGTCCGGTGTGCTGATACGGATGCTGGACGCCGCATGCGCACGAGTCACTGCCCGCATCAGCTTTGAGATCCCTTCGCCGCTCTTCGCAGAGATCAGCAGCTGCTCTGCAAAATCGAGAAAATTCAGCTTGAGATCCAGCCCCTTCCGGATTCCCTCGTGATCTTCCTTCGAACAGGCATCCGTTTTGTTGATCGCCACAACCAGTGCCCGGCCACTGTCCAGTACTGTGCTGGCCAGCCGGGCATCCTGCTCTGCAAAATCCTGTGTGCCGTCCAGCATGAGAATCACAACATGAGCCGCTTCGATCGCCTGTAGCGTCTTCACTACACTGAACTTTTCAATCATGTCCCGTACGCGGCTGCGCCGTCGCACGCCGGCCGTATCGATGAGTTCAAATGTCGTGCCTGATCTTTCCACGCGCACGGCAATGCTGTCCCGGGTCGTGCCGGGCACGTCAGACGTGATGAAGCGCTCTTCATGCAGCAGGGCGTTTGCAAGTGTCGACTTGCCTACATTGGGCCTTCCTGCAATGGCTACCCGGATCACGCCTTCATCGTCCTCGTCCTGCCTGGACGGCGGCTCGGGCAAAAGCTTGCCCGCTGCATCAAGAGCCTCCTGCACGCCCTTGCCTGTTTTTGCGGAAACCTCGAAGACATCCTTGGCCCCCAGGGCTGAAAATTCGCTTGCCAGGAGGTTTGCCAATCCCGAGTCAGCCTTGTTGACGATCACGAATACCTTGTGGCCAGAACGCCGCAGCTCGGTGTAGATCTCCTGATCCTGCGGCACCAGCCCCTGAAGGCCGTCTACCAGAAAAAATACCAGGTCCGATTCTTCCACGGCCTGCCAGGCCTGCGAGGCGATGGAATGTCGAAGCCCGTCTTCGTGCTGTGCGCCTGCGGGCTCGATCCCTCCCGTATCAATCACGATGTAGCGGTTATCGAACCTTCTTGTAGTGCCGTGGATACGGTCGCGAGTAAGTCCGGGCCGGTCCGCGACCAGCGCATCCTTTGTGAGGGTGAGGAAGTTGAACAATGTCGACTTGCCTACATTGGAACGCCCGACAAGGGCAAGTACGGGTTTCACGGGTCGTTACGAACGGTCACAGCTGACGGGCCCCTATTGTATCGGAAGCGATTTGCACTTTGCATCCTGCAGTCTCACGACAAGGTGAAACCCCCGCCATTCCTGGATCCCGGGACAGGCTTCAAGACTTTCGGTGCAGTTCGGCTTGCACGAAATGCGGCTGGTCAGGGGTACTGGAGTACTTCAAACGATCCGTCCTGAGCAAACACGTACGCGTATTGTCCTGCAATGACAGGGGTACATTCTATCGCGTCTCCGGATACCTTGTAACGCCCGGCCACTTGCCCGTCTTTCTTGGACAGCCAGTGCACGTAACCCTTGAAGTCCCCAACAACGATATGGTCACCCATGGCCACCGGAGCCGTCAGGGACCGGTACAGGAGCTTGTCCTGCCGCCACAGGGTAGCCCCTGATGTCCTGTCAAGCGCCCAGATACTGCTCTCCTCGTCCACCACGTACACACGGGATTCATCCACTCCCAGGCCGGCATGGGATGACATATCCCGAGCCCACTTCATCCTGCCGGTCACCATGTCGATTGCTACTGCGCGACCATTGAAATTTACGGCATAGGCCACGTCATCCAGATAGACAATTTCACCGTCGATGTCTGCAATACGGTCCAGTTCAGATCTTCCGGTAGGCATGGATACCGTGTTTCTCCACACTTCTTCACCGTCCAGCAGGCTAAGTGCCACCAGTTTGCCATCGTCATAGCCCACCAGCACGGCACTGCCGGCAATCTTCGGCTGGCTTGCGCCGCGCAGCGTAAGCAAAGGTGGGCTGCGGCTCGCTTTCCAGGCCACATCCCCGTTGCCTACATCGAGAGCAAATACAACGCTGTCGTTGGTGCGGGCAATGATGACGCCATGTTTGACACTTGAAAATTTCAGCACTTCGCTGCTCAGCGAGGCACGCCAGACCTCCTCGCCATCGAGACTGTTCAGTGCTATGACCGATCCGCTCTCGGTTCCGACCACCACGATTTCGTCACCTCCATTGACGCCTCCTGAAATCTGTTCCTGTATGGCCACCGACCAAATGCGTTTTCCGTTGGACAGATCCCAGGCCTCGATGCGGTTTTCCGCGCCCGCGACATACACCCGGTCTCCCGATATGAATGGCTGTAAGCTGTGGTAGATGTTTTCAGGACTGCCGATTGAGTTGCTCCAGACCGATTTCACCTTCAGGGACTCCGGGCCAAGATCGATCAGGTCGGCTGGCGCTCTGGGCTCTTTTTCCCGGCCCAGCCACTGCTTCGGCTTGTCGAGCACACTGCTGCAGGCAGCCAGCTGCAAGCTGCAGCCCACAACCCATACCAGGGCCAGAATTCGCAAAACATGTCCGGACCCTGCAGGCCTGGCCGGTTCCCTGCATTCAGTTTCCAAGGTCATTGCGCTTCATCTGCAGGAATTCAACACCCGCCGCCTGTCCAGACTTCATGGCCTCGTCGTACTCGTGGCGGGCCTGCTTGAGTTCGCCTTTGGCAACCAGTATGTCCCCGCGAATTTCATGTGCAAGCGAGACAAATGTCCCGGGAAATTCCCGGTCAATCACTGCATAGGCATCATCCGGCCTGTCATCCGCCAGCAGTACGCGCGCCAGCCTGAGTCTTGCGATATCCCTGACAGGCTTCTGGTCACTATGCCTGATGACCCAGTCCAGACTTTCGGCGGATGCCGGCAAGTCTCCCTTGGCGGCATGCATCTTGGCTTCCTGCAGGGCGGTCAGCACGGCATAGGGAGAAGAGGCAAACCTGTCCCGCAACGCCTCGGCCTGCATCTCGAAAGACCGGGTATCTCCCTGCTGCAGCAGTCCATGAACCACAGCATAGGCGTCGGAGGCATCAAAAGCCCGTGATGCCTGGTACCAGCTCCAGCCTCGCCACCCTCCCAGTGCGCCAGCTGCCAGCACTACGCCGATGATTACCGCTGTGCCATTCTCTTTCCACCATCTTTTGAGGGCTTCGACCTGCTGTTCTTCCGTTTCAAATCGAGTCATGATTTTGGCCCTTCTGTGCTGAGTTGTTTGTCCAGATAAGACACCAGATTTTCCTGGGACACCGTCTCCTGGTCACGCTGTTCCCTCAGAAACTTCACGCTTATCGTACCGCGATCGAGTTCGTCCTCGGCCAGGATGAGGGCAAGTCTTGCCATGGACCTGTCTGCCCGTTTCATCTGTGCTTTCATACTGCCACCGCCACAGTTTACGATTAAAGACAATGAAGGCAACTGCTCCCGCAACCTGCCCGCGATTCTCATCCCTTCATGGCTTGCCTGGTCACCGGCCAGTACCATGTAGGCATCAATTCCGGTATCGTCAGTCCATGATGCCTCCAGCAGGGACATGAGCCTTTCCAGGCCGATCGCGAAACCTGCAGCAGGATACGGCTTGCCCCCAAGCTGGTCGACCAGTCCATCATACCTGCCCCCGGCGCAGATCGTCGCCTGGGCACCCAGTTCAGGTACCACCCACTCAAAAACTGTCTTGCTGTAGTAATCCAGCCCGCGAACCAGTTGCGGGTTAACGTGATACTGGATGCCTGCAGTATGAAGCAGTGCCTTCAGACCCTCAAAATGTTCGAGTGACTCCGGGTCCAGATGCTCTGACAAGCTGGGGGCGTTGCGAATTACATCCTGGATATCCGGGTTCTTGCTGTCCAGTATACGCATGGGATTGGTGTGAAGACGCTGCTGTTCCTGTGCACCCAGCCTGCTTTCATGCTGCTCCAGGTACTCGGTCAGGGTTGCCCGGTAACTCTGCCGGGCCTGCAGGGTACCGAGGCTGTTGATCTCCAGCACGGGTCCGGTCGGCAAGCCGATTCTTTGCCACATTTGCTGACACATGACCATGAGTTCCGCATCGATATCCGGCCCGGCCAGTCCAAATGTTTCCGCTCCGATCTGGTGAAACTGGCGATAGCGTCCTTTTTGCGGGCGTTCATGACGAAAGAACGGACCACCGTACCAGAGCCTTACAGGCTGACCATGCAGAATTCCTTGCTGAAGCCCGGCCCGCACGCAGCCAGCCGTACCCTCGGGCCGCAGTGTCAGGCTGTCCCCGTTGCGATCCTCAAAGGTATACATTTCCTTTTCTACAACATCGGTCACCTCGCCCAGTGACCTCCTGAACAGCTCGGTCTGCTCCAGGACAGGCAGCCTCACTTCCAGGTAACCGTATTGCCGTAACACATCCTGCAGCGAATGCTCAAGGTCCCGCAGCATGCGGCTCGATGGCGGCAGCACGTCATGCATTCCTCGAATGGATTGAATCCGATCGGACATCGTCTTTCCCGTTTCCAGAAAACCGGAACTTATTCGAACAGGCTGTCCGAAAGCCTGAATATTGCCACTTGTTTTCTCCTTACGAACCGGGAATGGTCAAACTGCTTCCCATTCACTTCAAGCAATACACCAGGAGAGTTACCCAAAATTATTTGAAACGGAGCCTTTCCCTGCACTTTCAAGGTACCCCCTTCCCGAAACAGGTCCTGCACAAGCAGCCTGAGGTCTGCATCCTTCACTTCAACCCAGCATTCTTCCAAAAAGGTAAGCGAAAAAGACTCCTGCCCTGACTGCAGGGCAGCCTCGCTGCCACTGGCCAATGTCTCCGTCGTCAACTCATTCGCTGGATATTCATCATGCCTTCCTGCCGCTGCGTTACCCACGTCTTCCTCCGGATAGGATGGCTCCAGGGACGACGGGGTCGCATCCTCTGCCATTCCCCCTTCTTCGTCCTGCACAATACCTTGCGCCTCGGCGTGATCCGTTTCACCTTCGTTTTCCGCTTCACCATGAGATACTTCTGCCAAACCCGCTGCAGGATCTGCCTGGTCAACGTGTTCACTTCCATGCGATGGAATGTCGTCTGCTACCGGACTTGGCATGACCTGGGAATCCGGCACTCCGGCGTGGACTGCTGCTGGAGCAGGATCGCCAAAATGTTCAGAAATGTCAGCAGGCAATTCCGATTCTGCCTCGGGAACCTCATTTTCGGCAAGGTACACTTCCTGCAGTTTCTTGTAGCCTTGCCAGGCGGCATACAGTCCTACCAGAAGTACAAGCAATATCGCAATTTTCCATAGCACACGTGACCTGAAACCAGTCCTCCTGCGCGATCGGGAGTAATACCCGAACTCGTTGCTATACTGCCTGTCAAACATGCGGCTCACGTTCTTGGGCGAGATCTTTACAATCCTGGCATACATGCGCAGGTGATCATGTATATGGGGAGGCTCCGGCAGGCTGCGAAGATCATCGTTTTCCAATGCCTGGATCGTTCCGACCAGGACATTCATCTGTGCTGCGACTTCAGACTGACTGAGCCCGGCACGTTCACGTGCCTCAGCCAACAGGCCGCCGACACTGGTCTTTTGATTTCTAGGATCCTGTTCTGTGCCAGTACGGGAACTGCCTTCCTGTGCATCATCAGCGGAAGGACCTTGGGATTCAGGTGCGCGAATAGATTTCGTGTTGCGCAAAGAAGAATTTGATTTCGCGTTTGGCATTTTTCAAGGAGTCTGAACCATGCACTGCATTGTTCTTTGTTGAAGTTGCAAATTTTGCACGTATGGTCCCGGGTTCAGCATTACCAAACATCGTTGCTCCCATCACTTCACGGTAACGATTTATGGCATCTTCAGCTTCCAGGACCTGCACAAGTACCGGACCAGACGTCATAAAGGCCACCAAGTCATGGTAGAAGGGCTTGCCTTGGTGAATCACATAAAAAGCACGTGCCTGTACACGGCTCATTCTCAACATTTTTGCCGCAACAATCAATAAACCTGCCTCTTCTATCTGGGTATTGATGATTCCTATCAGGTTATTCTCAACTGCATCAGGTTTAATGATGGACAAAGTGCGTTCCATTGCCATTGCGCATTCTCCCGAGTTCGACTATGAAAGGATTTCAGACAAGCAGGATCAGAAGGTGTGGGCAGTCAGTCGCGCTCATCGAGCCAGGCCATCTGGATCGCCTCAAGGATACGTTCATTGGACCTTTCAGGATCGTCATCAAATTCATCCAGTTCACAGATCCATTCATGCAGGTCTGTAAAGCGAATATATTGAGGGTCCACGTCCGGATGAGCTTCATCCAGCGCAATGGCAATTTCAAGAGAATCGATCCACTTCAGGCTCATGATGACCTACCGCAACTCAAACAGATTTCGAAGAAGGACAGCATGGTTCTTTCGACAACCAACCTGACCCGCAGCCATTTGAAAAAGTGGAATGTACACGGTATTTGACGTGCATTCAAAGGGTATTTTCTGACGCCGGATCAGTGTCTCTCCGAGACCATGTTGATCGTGTATTTCGGGATTTCAATCACAAGGTCTTCGTCGCCAATTACGGCCTGGCAGCTGAGGCGGGAATCCGGCTCCAGACCCCATGCCTTGTCCAGATAGTCTTCCTCGTTCTCTTCGGCTTCATTGAGTGAATCCAGGCCTTCTCGCACGTACACATGGCATGTGGTGCATGCACAGGATTTCTCACAGGCATGCTCGATTTCAATGCCGTGAGCCAATGCCGTATTGCAGATGCTGACTCCGGGCTCGGCTTCGATGGTCATGCCGTCCGGACAGATTTCATCATGTGGAAGAAATGTAATTTTTGGCATCTTCGCTCTCCCTCACTCAAACTCCTCTACACGGTGGCCGCGCATCACCCGGCGTACGCTTTGATTCATGCGGCGGGCCACGAATGTCTCACTGGCCCGCTCCAGGTCGTCCATGGCCTGCTTGATGCGTTCCGGGTCATCCGCTTCACTGACAGCTTCCAGCTCGGACTGGGCACGCATGATATTTGCCCTCTCATCACCGCTCAGCAATTCCTGGCCATCTTTCTCCAGTGCCGCGCACAATGCCTCAAGTACCCGCTTCGCCTCGACCTGCCTTTCTGCCAGGTTCTTTGCATGCATGTCCTGTTCTGCGTGTTCGAAAGAATCCCGGAGCATCGTTTCAATTTCCGTGTCCGTGAGCCCGTACGATGGCTTGACCTCGACGCTGGCCGATACACCGCTGGTTTTCTCCTGCGCGCGTACGCTCAGCAACCCGTCCGCATCCACCTGGAAGGTAACCTTGATGTGTGCCGCACCTGCCACCATGGGGGGAATTCCCGTCAGGTCAAACGTGGCCAGTGAACGACAATCCTCCACTTTCTCACGCTCACCCTGCAGGACATGAATACGCATTGCCGTCTGGCCGTCCTTGAACGTTGTAAACTCCTGTGCACGAGAGACAGGAAGGGGGGTATTCCTTTCAATGATTCTCGAAACCAGGTTACCCATCGTTTCGACTCCCAGGGACAAGGGCAGCACATCGAGCAGAAGCACGCTCTCGCCTGAGGCGTTACCCGCCAGGACATCGGCCTGTTGAGCCGCCCCGATGGCCACTACCTTGTCCGGGTCGATTCCCGACAAGGGAGGTCTGCCAAAAAATTCCTGCACTTCCCTGCGAACATGCGGAATCCGGGTCGAGCCACCAACCAGGATGATGTGCTCAACCTTCGAGGGTTCAACTTCCGCCTCTCGCAGGGTTTTCCGGCACCATGCAATGGTCTTCCTGACATAGGGTCCGATCAGGTGTTCAAAGCCTTCACGCGTCAACCTGATTTCCTCCCGGATTTCGGTGCCGTGCTCCAGACGGATCACCGCTTCACTTTCCAGTGACAAAACCTCCTTGGCCTTGCGGGCCTCGGCCAGAACCTTTCGAAGGAGCTGCGGGTCATCCTGTATATCCAGGCCTGTCTGCTCGAGCACCCATGCAGCAATCTGGCGATCGAAATCGTCACCGCCAAGTGCCGTGTCCCCTCCCGTTGCCAATACTTCGAATACACCCCGGGTCAGTGCGAGGACAGAAACATCAAACGTTCCACCCCCCAGGTCATATACCACCGTCACGCCCTGAGCCTGGCGGTCCAGCCCGTATGCCACGGCTGCAGCCGTCGGCTCGTTAAGCAGCCTGAACACGTTCAGGCCAGCCAGCCTGGCGGCGTCCTTCGTTGCCTGGCGTTGTGCGTCATCGAAATACGCAGGTACGGTAATGACCGCACCGGCAAGCTCTCCCCCCAGACAGCCCTCGGCGCGTGTTCGCAGTGTTTTCAGGATCTCTGCCGAAACTTCCATGGAGGTGACCGGACCGGCTGCAGTCAGGATTTGCGGCACCCCGCTATCCCGGTCCGCAAACCGGTATGGAAGGTGGCCCTCCAGGGTGGCAAGATCACTTGCCGAACGACCCATCATGCGCTTGACAGAAGCCAGCGTGTTCAGTGGGTCCTGTGTGGCATACCCCAGTGCCTTGGCCCCCACCATGACTTCCCCGTGGTCGGTATAGCGTACGACAGAAGGAAGTATGTCCATGCCCTCTGCATCATCAAGGGTATCCGCAATGCCGCTGCGTACACTTGCCACCAGTGAATTCGTCGTTCCCAGGTCGATGCCTGCCGCCAGGCGGTGTTCATGGGGAGAAGTGGACTGACCCGGCTCTGAAATCTGTAAAAGTGCCATGTTTCACTACAAAAGCTGATCTTCGAGTTTCTCTTGCTTTTCCTTGAGTTGACCGGTAAGGCGCTCGTAGAACTGCAGCTTCAATGCCAGATCCTTTGCAGCTTCCATGTTCCCTTGAACAAACTCTTCGGAGAACCTGGAGATCAGACCCTGCTGCTGCTGCCTGAACTCTACGGCCAGCTCATCAAGGGCCGCTGCCGGGTCCTCGGCCTCATCGACGGCTGCCACCTGCTCGTGCAGTTCCATCTGCTGCATCAGGAACCCGGTATCCCTGGAAGTCTCCGTATCGGGATCAAAATCCACATCCCGCAGCTTCAGGAGATACAGCGCACGCTTCAAGTCACTTTTCAGTACGCTGTACGCTTCATTCACAAATGCTGTCTGCTGCAAGGCAATCCGCTGTTCCTGTCCGCTTTTCCCTGAATAGCGGTCCGGGTGCAAGACGCTCTGGAATGCCCTGTACCTCGTTACCAGTTCCTTCTGGTCCATGGCAAAGCCTTCGGGAAACCCGAACAACTCGAAATAGTTTCGAGTGAGATCAATGTCCATGACTGATCGAAGCGGTAGATGAAATAACTGGGGAAAGAACAGGACCCGGGTCAGACGTTGAAGCTCTCCCCGCACCCGCAACGGTCTTTTTCGTTCGGGTTCCTGAACTGGAAGCCTTCAGACAATCCCTCGCGTGCGAAATCCAGCTCGGTCCCTTCGAGGTACACCATGCTTTTAGGATTGATTACCACCCTGACACCCTTGTCTTCGAACACATGGTCTCCTTCGTCTACCTGATCGGCATACTCGATGGTATACGCCATCCCGGAGCAACCTGTAGCTTTCACGCCCAGGCGTACCCCGATCCCCTTGCCACGCCGTTCAAGGTAGGTCTTTACGTGCTTGGCAGCACTGTCTGTCAGGGAAATAGGCACGTGTTTTAACTGCCTTACACAACTTTCTCTCGAACGACGTCTGCAGACTTGGACTTGAAGTCATCGATGGCTGCCCGGATCGCATCTTCTGCAAGCACTGAACAGTGGATCTTCACAGGGGGCAAGGCCAGCTCTTCTGCAATGTCCGTGTTCTTGATTTCAGAAGCCTCGTCGAGGGTCTTGCCCTTGACCCACTCGGTCAGCAGGCTGGATGAAGCTATGGCAGAGCCACAACCGTAAGTCTTGAACTTAGCATCCTCAATTACACCGTCATCGCTGATCTTGATTTGCAGTTTCATCACATCGCCGCATGCCGGTGCGCCTACCATGCCTGTACCGACGGTTTGGTCGTCCTTGTCAAACGACCCTACGTTGCGCGGATTTTCATAGTGGTCCAACACTTTGTCACTGTATGCCATGTTAACGTCTCCTGGTGTCTATCCGTGTGAATTAATACTCTACTATTTCTGCTGGCCGCCAGAATCCCTCAATGGGCGGCCCACTCGACGGTCTTGAGGTCGATGCCTTCCTTGTGCATTTCCCACAAGGGAGAAAGGTCGCGCAACTTGACCACTGAGTCCTTGATCAGTTGAATCGCGTAGTCGATTTCCTCCGCAGTGGTAAACCGGCCGATTGTAAACCGGATCGAGCTGTGTGCAAGTTCATCGTCACGGCCCAGGGCGCGCAGCACGTAGCTTGGTTCAAGCGATGCGCTGGTGCATGCCGAACCCGATGACACCGCGATATCCTTGAGGGCCATGATCAGGCTTTCGCCTTCAATAAAGTTAAAACTGACATTGAGATTGCCCGGGATCCGCTGCTCGAGGTCTCCGTTGATGTAGATTTCATCCATCTCCCTCAGACCATTCAGCAACCTGTTTCGCAGCATGAAAATGCGCTCGTTATCCGCAGCCATCTCTTCCCTGGCGATCCGGAATGCCTCGCCCATGCCCACGATCTGGTGTGTCGGCAGGGTGCCGGAGCGCATGCCCCGCTCATGGCCGCCACCGTGCATCTGGGCCTCAATCCTGACACGCGGCTTTCTGCGCACATACAGGGCCCCGATACCCTTGGGGCCGTACGCCTTGTGGGCCGACAGGCTCAGGAGGTCAACCTTCATGGCTTCCACGTCGATCGCCACCTTGCCCGGACTTTGTGCGGCATCCACATGGAATATGATCTTGTGCTCCCGGGCAATTTTGCCAATTGCCTCGATATCCTGTATGACACCGATCTCATTGTTCACATGCATGATCGAAAACAGGATCGTGTCGTCCCGGATTGCAGCCCTAAGATCATCGAGATCCAGCAGGCCAGTATCGCGCGGTGCAAGGTAGGTCACCTCGAAGCCCTCGCGCTCCAGCTGCCGGCAGGTATCCAGCACAGCCTTGTGCTCGGTCTTGCAGGTGATGATGTGCTTGCCTTTTTTCTGGTAAAAGTGTGCAGCGCCTTTTATAGCCAGATTGTCCGATTCAGTAGCTCCACTGGTCCAGACAATCTCCTTCGGGTCCGCGTTGATGAGTGCGGCCACATTTGCCCTGGCAGTCTCCACTGCCTTTTCCGCATCCCAGCCAAAGCTGTGACTGCGCGAAGCCGGGTTTCCGTAATTTCCATCCAGTGTCAAACATTCCATCATTGATTCTGCAACCCGTGCATCAACGGGTGTCGTCGCACTGTAATCGAGATATATGGGTAATTTAATGCCTGTCATGGTGTGGTTCCTGCAAATGTATTCATCATGTTTCCTATACGATTTCCATCCTGTCAATCCGGCTGTCCTGCCGGTTGGATACCTCCAGCACATGCACATCGCTGACCGCCTGTGCCAGACTGATACCTGAAAGGTAACTTCGAATCTGGTTGCTCAGGTTTTCCCACAGGTCATGCGTCAGACAACGCTGGTGACCCTGGCAGTCTCCGCTGCCCCCACATCGGGTGGTATCCAGGCTTTCGTCCACGGCATCAATGACATCAGCGATGGCGATCTTGGCCGAATCCACCGCCAGCGAATAGCCGCCCCCGGGACCGCGTGTGCTTTTTACCAGTCCCTGGTCACGCAACGATGCAAACAGCTGCTCCAGGTAGGACAGGGATATGCCCTGTCTCTGTGCAATTTCTGCCAGCGATACCGGTCCCTTGTCGTGATGCAGCGCAATATCGAACATCGCTGTCACCGCATAACGACCCCGGGTACTGAGTTTCACGATACCATGCCCTCTCTGTTCAAGCGTTCCGACCCTTGCCTGCTCAAGTATAACAAATAACCCAGTAATTTAGTCAGGTATACTAAGGGATAGGTGCACTCTATCCCCTTTGGTAGGAGAACCCCGCATCCCCCTGAAGGCCATCAGGCGCATCCCGCCTGTTCAGCGTGATGCCGCTTTGCGGGTCGCGCTCAGGATTCCGCGCAGGATGTTGACTTCTACCTGGGTCAGTCGTGCGCGGTGATACAGGCGTCTGAGTCGCCGCATGAGTTGTCTGGGCTGCTTTGGATCAAGAAACTCGATTTCCAGCAGCGCGGCCTGGAGATGCTCGAAAAGCAGTTCCAGTTCACCTGAGGCCGCCAGGACATCCCCGGAGCCCGTACTTTCAGGGAACGAGCCCCCTTGCGGTGCTGCCATGAAGATTTCATAGCAGATCACCTGTACGGCCGCTGCCAGGTTCAATGAACTTACCGAAGGGATAGTGGCTGCATAATGACACAGGTCCATTTCCTCATTGGACAGGCCGCTGCTCTCGCGCCCGAATACAATCGCCACCGGACCACGCTCCAACTCATGCCAAACTTGCCTGCCGAGTTCGCGAGGCGCAATCTGAAGACAGGGCAGACCACGTGTACGGGCACTGGTGCCCGCAACGAAGGTACACTGTCTGACGGCATCACCCAATGATGTGCATACCAGGGCGCGGTCCAGCACATCGGCGGCATCTGCGGCACGCACCGTCGCCTGGCGGTCCGGAAACTGTTTCGGGTTGACCAGGACCAGGTTTTCAATCCCCATGGTCTTGGCTGCCCTTGCCACTGCACCAATGTTGCCGGGATGGGACGGTTCCACGAGCACGATGCTGATTTCACCCACGAGATTCACAGGACACCCTTGCTTCGAAACTTGTTCCAAAAATCCGGACACTTTTTGATATGCTTTCCCGGCACGGACCTGCTCAACCTCATGCAACCCACCTTACATACTGCAGTCAACGCCGCCCGCAAGGCAGGCAACATTGTATCCAGGAACCTGGCCAGGGTGGATTCCCTGTCCAGGCATGCAAAGCAGCGGAACGATTTCGTCACCGAGATCGACCTTCAGGCCGAGCGCGAGATCATAGGAATGATCCGCCGCGTGTATCCGGATCATCGAATCCTTGCCGAAGAAAGCGGGAGCGACACGGCCAGGGATGAGGCCAGTGAATACCAGTGGATTATCGACCCGCTCGACGGGACAACGAATTACCTGCATGGTTTTCCGCATTATTCCGTTTCGATCGCCCTGCGCTACCGGAATACCCTGGAGACAGGGGTCATATACGATCCGTTCAGGGGCGAACTATTCTGTGCCAGCCGGGGCCACGGTGCAACCCTGAATGACAGGAAAATCCGGGTGGCCCAATTGCCGGCGCTGGAAGGATCACTGCTTGGCACCGGGTTTCCGTTCCGGGAAAACCAGGATACCGGTACCTACCTGGCAACCCTGGAAGCGTTCATGCTGCGCACCTCGGGCATACGGCGTGCCGGGTCCGCAGCGCTTGACCTGGCCTATGTCGCGGCAGGACGCCTGGACGGGTTCTGGGAATTCGGCCTGAACATATGGGACATCGCAGCCGGCTGTTTGATCATCCAGGAGGCAGGCGGCCTGGTCGGGGATCCGGCCGGCGGCCATACCCACCTGGACTCGGGGGACATCGTGGCGGCCAATGCAAAGCTGTTCAGGCAGATGCTGAATACGATTCACCAGGCTGTAAAAGACCGCTGATCATACCTGGCTGCCATCGTCGCTGCCGGCCTCCCTGGCAACAGGCATCAGATGTTCCTTGCTGACCTTGAGCGCCAGCAGTGAAGTACTCGCGACATAAATGGACGAATACGTTCCGACAATCACCCCGACGATCAGTGCTATGGAAAATGCGTGGATCACCTCTCCACCGAACAGGAATAACGCGACCAGCACCAGAAGCGTGGTGATAGAGGTGATCAAGGTTCTCGAGATGGTCTGGTTTATCGATTCATTGATCACCTGCACGGGAATATCCTTTCGGGTACGCCTGAAATTCTCGCGTATCCTGTCAAACACCACGATTGTGTCGTTAAGCGAGTAGCCGATCACCGCCAACAGTGCCGCCAGCACGGTCAGGTCGAATTCGACCTGGGTGAGCGAGAAAAAACCCACTACCAGTATGACGTCGTGTACCAGAGCGGCGACGGAACCAAGGGAGAAACGCCATTCAAACCGCAACGCAACATAGATCAGGATGCCGACCAGGGCATACAGCATGGCCAGGCCACCCTTGTCCCGCAACTCGCCCCCGACCTGTGGACCTACAAACTCCACACGTTTCACCTCGGGAGAGCCCGTAGGTTCCAGCGCACGAATGATCCGGTTGCTGAGCATGGACTTGTCTCGATCGGTATCCAGGACAGGAAGACGGATCAGCACGTCGCGTGTCGTGCCGAAGTGCTGCACGATCGCGTCATCAAGCCCGCTTGCTGCCAGAGCCTGGCGGACCTTTTCCAGTTCCTTCGATTCAGAATAACCGACCTCGACCAGTGTACCGCCAGTGAAGTCAATCCCCAGGTTCAGTCCGCGTGCAACCACTGAAATGAGCGAGATCACAATGAGTATGCACGAGATGATCAGGGCCAGCTTTCGCTTTCCCATGAAATCGATGCGCAGCTTGTCTTTCAGAATTTGCATGGTTTACACCGCGAGTTTCGGAGACTTCCTGCTTCCGTAATACAGATTGACCAGTGCCCTTGTACCCATGATGGCGGTGAACATGGAACATACGATCCCTATGGACAGGGTCACGGCAAACCCCTTGATCGGGCCCGTGCCAAAAATGAACAGGACCACCGCAGCGATCAGGGTGGTCACATTGGCATCGGCGATCGTGGAAAGTGCCTTGCTGTACCCGGCCTGGATGCTGGCCTGGGGAGAATTTCCGTTGCGCAGTTCCTCCCTGACACGTTCGAAGATCAGAACGTTGGCATCCACGGCCATTCCCACCGTAAGGACGATTCCCGCTATGCCGGGGAGGGTCAGGGTGGCTCCCGGGATGAGTGACATGATACCGATAATCAGGACCAGGTTTGCGGCCAGGGCCAGGTCTGCAGCGATGCCGAACATGCGGTAATACACGACCATGAATACCATCACGAGCAGGAACCCGATGATGATCGACTTCCTGCCCAGGTCGATATTCTGCTGGCCTAGACTGGGGCCCACCGTGCGTTCCTCTACAATCTCCACCGGTGCTGCCAGCGCACCGGCACGCAGCAGCAGTGCGAGCTTGAGTGCCTCGTGGGTGGAATCCAGGCCCTCAATCTGGAACCGCTTGCCCAGTTGTTCCTGTATGCGTGCAACGCTGACCACTTCTTCGCTCTTGACGGTTTTCCGGATCTGCTTGCCGTCCCTGTTGATCAGCACCGTCTTGTTGTCAATGAACACGACTGCCATCAGCTTCTTGATGTTTTCTGCAGTCACCTTGCTGAAACGCGACGCACCCTTGCCATCCAGAGTGATAATCACGGCAGGCAGTCCGTTTTCATCAAAACCGGAATTGGCATTGATGATCGAGTCACCCGTCAGCATCACTTCCCGCTTCAGCAGGATCGGGTTTTTGTTGTCGCGTTCGTAATAAAGAACCGAACCGGGCGGAATGCGTCCCGTCTCGTCCGCTTCAAAGGGGTCGGACTGCTCATTCACCATGCGAAATTCCACCGTTGCCGTAGCCCCCAGGATTTCCTTGGCCTGGGCCGTATCCTGTACACCGGGAAGCTGCACCACAATCCGTTCGGCTCCCTGCTGCTGAATCACCGGCTCGGCCACACCGAGCTCATTCACCCGGTTGCGGAGTGTCTGTATATTCTGCTGGATGGCCAGGCTCTGGATTTCCCGCAATGTCTCCTCGTTGATTTTCGCAACAAGATAGAACCCGTCCCGGCTTTCCTCCTCGGAAAAATCCAGTTCATTTCCGTATTCCTCCCTGAGCACATCGAGTCCGGCATCCCTGCTTGTGGCATCCCTGAACCTGACCCTGGCCTCGTTTCCGGCATGCGTCGTTGCAAATCTCCGGATCTTGGCTTCCCTCAGGTTCACACGGAACGAGGATGCATAATTGTTGATCGCTTTCGCACCGGCCGCCTTCATGTCCACCTGCAGCAGAAAATGCACGCCTCCCCGCAGGTCAAGACCAAGGTTCATGGGCGTCGCACCGATGGCCCTCAACCAGCCTGGAACCGATGTCGCCAGATTCAGTGCCACGATATGACGCCCGTCCAGTGCCTCCTTGCTGACCTCAAACGCCTGGAGTTGCTGTTCTGTATTTGCAAATCGCAGCAGTATCCTGTTGTTTTCCTGATCCTCACCCTGAACCCTGATACCCTGCTTCTGCAAGGCCCTCTGCAGGGTCGGCAACGTTGAAGCATCGAGCGTCCCGGATGAGTGCGACACCTGGATGGCGGGAATGTCGGGATACAGGTTAGGCAGGGTATACAGCCCTATTACCGCAATCACCGCCAGGATGAGCAGGTACTTCCACAACGGGTACCGGTTCAGGGGAGCTACAGCCATGCATCTAGCCCTTGGTGAAGCTTCCGAGCGGGTATGCGGGGAACTGGCAAGGCGCCATCACTCATTCCTCAGGGTGCCTTTCGGCAGCACCGAGGAAATCGAGCTTTTCTGCAGCTTGACGGCAACCCCCTCTGATATCTCCAGCGTTACGGAGTTGTCCCCGATATTCTGGATTTTGCCCATCATTCCACCCGTGGTGACAATCTCGTCACCCTTCGAAAGTGAACTGATGAGCTTTTGATGATTCTTGCTGCGCTTTTGCTGGGGACGGATGATCATGAAGTACATGATCGCGAAAAAGATCCCGATCATGATGAAGATTTCAATCCCGCCTCCCAGAGGCCCTGCACCATTTTCAGCCATTGCGTCAGAAATCAAAAACATTTCACCCTTCTTTCAGTACGGCACCCGCAAAATTGAAGCGTCGTATTATGCCACAGACTCGGTATCCAGGGGTTGCATGCGACAAAAGTCTCTGGAAAATCGTGCAAATTGACCATCTGTGATGGCTTGGCGGATATCGCGCATTAAATCCTGAAAGTAATGCAGGTTATGGATGGTATTCAGGCGTGCACCGAGGATTTCTCCGCATTTGTCAAGATGACGCAGGTAGGCGCGTGAAAAATTCCGGCAGGTATAGCAGGTACAGCTTTCATCTACTGGGCGCGTATCGTTTCGATACCGGCTGTTGCGGATACGCAGCAGTCCGGAACGGGTATACAGGAAACCGGTACGGGCATTGCGGGTTGGCAGCACGCAGTCGAACATGTCCACACCGGAGTGGACCGCTCGCAGAATGTCATGTGGCTTGCCAGCTCCCATCATGTAGCGGGGCTTGTCTTGGGGCAACTCCTCCACCATGGCATCGATCAACGCCTCTCGCTCGGAGAATTCTTCCCCCACACACAGGCCGCCCAGCGCATAGCCGCTGAACCCCGTATCCACCAGTTCTGCGGCACACTGCCTGCGCAGGTCAGCATACCTGCCTCCCTGCACAATTCCGAACAAGGCGCTGTCATGCCCACTGTGTGCAGCCTTGCAACGCCCTGCCCACTTCAGGGACAGCTGCATCGACTCCAGCGCCTCGGTCCGGCTTGCCGTGTGGGCCGTGCATTCGTCGAGCACCATGATCACATCCGCATCCAGTTGCTGCTGGATCTCGACGGCAAGCTCGGGGCTGAGAGACACCTGTGCACCGTCCACGGGTGACTTGAACACAACGCCCTGCTCACTGATCTTGCTCATCGGGGCCAGGCTGAAGGTCTGGTATCCACCGGAGTCCGTCAGGATCGGTCCCTGCCATTGCATGAAATTGTGCAGGCCCCCGTGCAGTCGGATGATTTCCACCCCGGGTCGTAGCATCAGGTGGAAGGTATTGCCAAGAATGATCTGCGTCCCGGACGTAACCAGTTCTTCCGGGGTCATCGCCTTTACCGTCCCGTGGGTACCCACCGGCATGAAGGCAGGCGTGTCCACCTTGCCGCGGACAAATTCCAGCCTCCCGCAACGGGCACTTCCATCCCTCGCATGTACGCTGAAGCGCATGAATGCCTCTATGCCTTCTGTCCTGTGCGCAAGACGAACATCGCATCTCCGTAACTGTAAAACCGGTAACCCCCAGCTACCGCATGCCGATAGGCAGCCATGGTGCTCTCATGGCCGGCAAAGGCACACACCAGCATCAGAAGCGTTGATCTCGGCAGATGAAAGTTGGTAACCAGGCCATCCACAACCTTAAATTGAAATCCCGGATAAATAAACAGCCTGGTTTCACCCTTGTAAGGATGCAGACCCTCACCCAGGGATGCAGACTCCAGTGCACGAACCACTGTCGTACCCACGGCAATGATTCTCCCGCCCTGTCGCTTGCACTCATCAATCTTCCGGCAGACCCGTTGGGTCACCTCAACCTGTTCGGCATGGAGTACATGCGCTTCGATATCCTGCTGGCGCACGGGCTGGAACGTGCCGGCCCCCACGTGCAGAGTAATGCAGACCGAGTCCACGCCCAGTCTCTTCAGCTGCTTGAGCAGGGGATCATCAAAATGCAGGCCCGCGGTTGGCGCGGCAACGGCGCCTTCATGGCGTGCATAGACCGTCTGGTAGCGCTCGGCATCCCCCTCTTCAGGATTTCTCCTGATATAGGGAGGCAATGGAATCTGGCCGGACTGCTCCAATAACTCTTCCAGTTGGGCGCGACTCTTGAATTGAAGAACAAAAAATTCTCCCTGCCTGCCTTCCACTGTAGCGGTTGCCTGACCAGCAAAGATCAGGCGGCATCCTCTTGGAGGAGACTTACTGGATTTGAGTTGTACCACCGCCCTGCCTCCATCCAGCATCCGTTCAAGCAACAGCTCTACCTTCCCTCCCGTGGCTTTTTTGCCGTGCAGGCGGGCAGGAATGACCCGGGTGTCATTCAATACCAGCAGGTCTCCCTTTCTCAACAATTTCTTCAGGTCCGTGAAAACCAGATCCTCAAACCTGTTGCCATTGTTCACAAAATGAAGCAGTCTGCTTGCAGTGCGCTCCGACAGCGGATATTGGGCAATCAGGGATTCGGGAAGCCTGTAGTCAAACTGAACTAAATCCAAAACGTATGATATATTTTTGATATTAACGGCACATCAGCAACCTGACTCGTTGCTTACTCGCTAATGTACCCTAAACTCCCTGAGAAAGCGCCGGGATGGCGGAATTGGTAGACGCGCCGGACTCAAAATCCGGTTCTGGCAACAGAGTGAGAGTTCGAGTCTCTCTCCCGGCACCAACAATTCAGCTGTGGTCTACTGCAGTTCAGGCTGGATATCTTCGCATCACAGGGAAGCAAGGTAACATGCCACGTGAAACCTGAAATGGTTCACATCATAATGAATTCAGGTCACTGCCCCGATAGCTCAGCTGGATAGAGCGTCCCCCTCCTAAGGGGAAGGCCGCAGGTTCGAATCCTGCTCGGGGCGCCAATTGAACCGTCCGATAATGTCCAAGAAAATCCAGAGATATCCATAATATACTTTAAAAATAATATTTTACATGAGTTTAATCGTCTTTTAGTGTCTCATGAGGTTTGTTGACATCCAGAAAAAATGACGGTGCTTTTGACGGTATCTCTGGTTCAATTTAAAAAAGTACCGTCAAAATGACACTAACCAACACATGCATCAAGGCAGCAAAATCCCGTTCCGGCAACTACAAGATGGCCGACGGTGGCGGCATGTATCTGCTCGTCAAAAAGAATGGACACAAGTACTGGCGGCTGGACTACCGGTTTCGCGGCAAGTGCAAGACCTTGGCCCTGGGGTTTATCCGCAAATCAGTCTCAAGGATGCCAGGGAAAAACGTCGGCAGTCCAAGCTTCACCTTGACAATAACCTGGATCCTAGTGAGGTACGCAAGGAGGAAAAGCTGGCTATGCAGGTGGCTGACTTTGAGGCAGTTGCTCGTCGATCCAGTGGATCAAATCCAGGCAGCAAGCATAACATTGATCGGGACTATCCTATGTTCTGCCCCCTATATTTGATCCAGATTATAGTGCCAGACTCTCATAAGGAGTTTGGATTAAGAGGGTTCTTATGGGCAAGCGGTTCAGTGAGTCGGAGATCATCAATTTACCGGATAACTAGGTTCTCAGTATTGTGCCTTTTAAGCTTGATTAAGATTTAAATGAAAAACCTCAGTATTAACTGGTAGTCCATGCAACCTCCGATTTTGCTGAACTCGAAATTTTGCGTATAGTCCACTAGAAATCAATTGACCTAGTCCTGCTGCAAAATTTTTCCAGTCAAGACTCTATCTACAATTAGTAAATTATTTATTCGGAGGTTGTATGTCAGCCATAACAGTTTCAGAAACACGGAAAATAATTGACGACTTTGCCAGAGAGATCGAACAAAGAAAGACCTCGTCAACCAAGCCGTCAAAAACTGTAATCAACTTCAGGACTGAGTTTGTTGACAAACATGAACGAGACATAGTGAAAGTTCCGATAGATCTTTTACGTTTCAGAAAAGACAATGGTCGAATTGCTTCCGATGTTCTTGACTATGAAAATACAAATGGATCTCTTAATGAGAGTGACGAGGATACTCAGATTTTGCTGAGAGGGTTTCTAGAAAAGAAAGATCCGGAAAAAACAGATACCCTCATCAAGAACATCCTGCACTCGGGCCAAAGACAACCTGCGATTATCACTTGCGATGGTTTCTTAATTGATGGTAACCGAAGAAAAATGGTTTTAGAACACTTGATAGATGAGTATCAAGATGATGAAAAATTCCGGTTTATGAATGTCGTTATATTACCTGGCAATGAAGATGAAGGGGGGCCTCCTACTCTCTTAGAAATCGAAAAGCTTGAAAATCGCTATCAGCTGCAGAGTGAAGGAAAGTCGGAGTATTACGGTTTTGATAGAGCACTTTCTATTAGGAGAAAAATTGATATTGGTTTAGAGCTTAAAGATCAGATCAGTGATGACCCTCAATATGCAAATGCTACAAAAGCTGAAATTGAAAAAGCAATAAAAGATATACACAAGAATTACTTAGACCCTCTTAGGTGCATAGACCGATATTTGAAACAATTCAAAAGGGATAAACAATATCACACTGTGTCTTCCGGTATCGGCGATCGAGAAGGTCGTTGGCAAGCATTTGTAGACTACAGCAACACCTATAGCACAAAATTCTTGAATGAACGCTATCGACTAGCAAACAATATTGAAGAGGAAGAAATTGGTGAAATTGAAGAAGCCGCATTCGATATCATTAGACTTCGCAATGTGCCGGATATGCAAAAAGTTCACCAAATAATGCGGGAACTGCCCAAATACTGTAGCAATCGTGATTGCAAGAAGGAGCTACTCAATATCCCTAAGAAAGTCTCGCCCACACTTCCGATTGAGGAGCAGTTTGAAGATACCAACAAACGAAAACCATTATCCAGAGAGGATGTCGACGCCAAATGGGCAGCAAAAAATATCGAACCAATCACATTTCATTTGAAAAGAGCACAAAAGAACTGGGCCTCTCAAAAAGAAAAGGAGACAGCCATTGATCTTCTAGAAACTGCGCTAAAAAAGCTTAAACACGACAACATGGATTTAACGTTGATTGCAACAAAAGACCATAAAAAGGCTAGAAAGCTTACAAAAGATATTCAGGATGAGGCAAAAGCACTAGAGAAAGAAATTTATGGTATGCAAAAGAAGTTAAAACGCCTAGTTAAAAATTGATAGTGTGATTCGAATTTCAGAAAACGGAAATGTCCTGATCATAGACTCAGAGATAGGAGATATGGCTCCAAAACATGAGAGTCAATTGTCTTTTTGGGGGTTCTCACTAGAAGATAGCGGAAATCGCTTTATAGCTGAACCTGATAATTTGGCTGAACTAGCTGGAAAAGTCTGTGACTATTTCAAAAGATATGACATAGAACTCAAGATCAACTCTTCAATTGTTAATAAGCTAGAACTATCTCAAAAAAATGCAACAATCCTATTGGAATCGAAAAATCAGGGAAGCCTTCTGAAAGAAGGTATATTGCCTGAGGCTGGACCCGCCGAGTTTTTAAATTTTCTAAATAGAAATATCTCAAGAAGGCTGAAAGATCACCAACTAAAATCTGCTTTGCACTTGCTTGCAGTAGAAAATGGGGCAAACTTTTCTGTGCCAGGCAGCGGGAAGACCACTGTCGTATTAGCGGTGTTCGAAATGCTACGCAAAAAAGGCATCGTTGACTCGTTGTTCATCATAGGTCCTCCTGCATGCTTTGGGCCATGGCGAGATGAATACAAGGAAGTGCTAGGAAGGCACCCTAAGAGTGTCACTCTGGCTGGGGGAAATATTGATGAACGTCATGGCAAATACATAACTAATGTCAATTCCGTTTGCGACCTCTACTTAACCTCTTTTCAAACGTTACTTAGAGATTGGGATAGAGTAAAAACATTTTTCAGGCACCAAGGGATTCGATTTTACCTTGTTGTGGATGAGGCACACTACATCAAGCAAATTGATGGATCTTGGGCTACTGCTGCACTACGAGTCGCCAGTTGTGCAAAACGACGTTGCATTCTTACAGGAACACCATTTCCTAAAAGCTATACTGATGCATTTAACTTATTCGATTTTTTGTGGCCCGAATCACCACCAATCTCAAAAACTGACAAAACAAGAGTTTCTATATTTGTCCAACGAAAAGAGTTCGAGCAAGCATCTAAGCTCTTAAATAGCTTAATAGGACCCTTATTTTATCGTGTTAGGAAATCTGATTTGGGTCTTGCTGATCAGGTATTCCATAACCCGGTTCTAATTCCAATGAATCAGTACGAAAGATTAATTTACGATTCAATTTTGGACAAAGTACAAATTGCATCTCAACAAGATTATCTGCAAAACTTAAATTTAGTTATGCGACTACGACGCGGAAGAATGATCAGACTGAGACAATGTTTGTCATATACAAAGCTATTAGCGACTGCTCTGGACGGTTATGAGGAAGATTTGATAGGAGGTGATGAGTCTATTATAGGGATAATTCAAAATTATGATGAACTGGAAAAACCTGCCAAGCTAACAAAGCTAATTGATATAGTGAAGAAATTACGAAACCAAGGTGAAAAAGTAGTTATCTGGTCAAATTTTGTGAAAGCTTTAGAATTGATTCAATGCACGTTCGTGGAGCTTGGATATCCCACACACCTAATCTACGGAGCTACTCCATTAGAACAAGCTAAAGATACTGCAGAAGACTTGACCCGGGAGCGCATCATCAAGCAGTTCATCAGTGACGAAAGCGGAATAGATATTTTAGTAGCCAACCCAGCGGCATGTGCTGAATCAATTTCTCTGCACAAAACTTGTTCTAATGCAGTGTATTACGATCTCTCTTACAACTGTGCTCAATACCTACAATCCCTCGATCGAATTCATCGTGTCGGTGGTTCAGAAGAAAAGCCATCCTACTACCATTTTTTACAGTACGAGGATTCGCTTGATCAAGATATTTTGTCAAACCTTAATAACAAAGCAGAGAGGATGAATTCAATAATCAACCAAGACTACCCAATTTATTCTCTCGATATGTTTGAGACAGATGATGAGGATGATGCCTACTTGAAATTATTTGCAAATGAGCCGCAAAGCATTCAGTAACCTACACTATATTTACGTGTGTGCGTTGCTCGACATACTAGTCAGTGTGCGACTGAGCCACCTACCCCATATCAAAAGACGATTTGATGAAAACTCCCGAGGATTTGATGAAGTAGTTTCATTTTTGAGCGCGTTAAACATTCTTGTGGTTGATGGTTCCAGTATACGTCTAAATGTCGACCTGCCAAGAAAAGATAAGAATTTTCTACGCGCCGAAATTATGCGAAGAATTCTTGGTAAGAGAAATCGATATAGGAATGAAATATTCAGATTTATCAATCAATTTTCATTAGATCAAAGAAAGATCACTTACATGCCTCCAGATCAGAGACGCTCTACTGATAGCGATGTCCGAAATTTTCTAATCGATATTGGCGCTGTTAGGTATGTTCAGGACGCAGAAAAGTACGCTTTATTACCAGAGTATATAAGCCTCTTTGTAAGCGCTAGAAACAATGCAAACTTTACTCCTCCAGCACTTCTAGAAAACCAAGTGGAAGCCCGCAATGAAATTGGGCGCATGGCAGAAGAAATAGTAGTTGAACATGAACGTGTTAGGGTTGGGCCGGCGTATGCAAATAAAGTGGACCATGTCTCTAAGCGTAACTGTGCCGCAGGGTACGATATCCTTAGCTGTTCTATTGAAAAAGATTCCAAGATCATTCCCAGGTTTATTGAAGTCAAGGCAGTCTCTTCAAGAACATTTCAGTTTTTTTGGAGCAAAAATGAAGTCGCTATAGCTCGCACATTTCAAGACTCATATTTTTTATACCTCTTGCCTGTTAGTCAGAATAGGCAATTTGAAATAGAGAAGCTAATGATGATTTCCAACCCTTGTGATAACGTATTGCAAGGTAGTTCAAGTTGGGTAATCGAGTCTGATGCACTAATTTGCTATTTAAAATCGGATGCATCTAATTGACTGATTAAGTACTTTAAAGATGTTAGAAAGTTACTCAGCCCCAACTCACACAGAAGATTCCTTGAAATCTAAACCAGTAAAAGCACCATTTGGCTATTATGGTGCGAAACTGAGAATTGCGCGGCAGATAATCGAAAAGCTACCGCCTCATAATGCTTGGGTAGAAGGATTTTGTGGTTCAGCTGCAATTACATTAGCTAAGTCTCCTGTACCCATCGAGGTAATAAACGATGCAGATGATGAGATAGTAAATTTATTTAAACAATTGAGAAACCATCCGAAAAAGCTTTATAAGGCAGTTGCACTAACCCCATATTCTCGCGCTGAATATGAAATAGCCCACAGAAAAGAAAAAGGTCTGAGTCCATTAGAGCGGGCAAGACGGTTTCTAGTCGCGACAATGATGACTGTCAACGCAGTCAACGGATCCTCACACTCCGGATTTTCGTATTCGTCATCATATACAAGGGGAAATAAAGAAGCACGGGTCAATCGCTGGTACAAATTGCCCGAAAGACTAGAAAAAGTTGTAGAACGTCTGCGTGGGGTACGTATTGAAAACAGGGATGCGTGTGAGATAGTGAGGCTATTTCATAACCGCCCTGCAACCTTAATGTACCTAGATCCACCATATTTTATAAAACGGAAATATGAGTACACGATCGATGTAAATAACTTAGAGTTTCACTCAAAGCTCTTAGAAATTTGCATGCAAGCCCGTTGCATGATCCTACTTAGTGGGTATAAAAACGACCTATATGACTCTTTATTGACAACAAACAATGGCTGGGTTAGTCAGAATATAGAAACACACACTAGAGACACTACAGGAAAAGATTTTGCGCGCACTGAAGTTCTATGGATGAACTCATATTTTATCAAGGCGAAAAGGATGAACAGGGTACCAATTCGATTGAAAGCTAAGGAAAGACAAGAAAAAAAGCTTAACCCGCCAAGAAATTGGTGACTAAATACAGGCTATCAGAGTAATCACACATATAGAAACTCCAGCATTAGCGATTATCTCCGGGCCGATTCATTAGCTATCCGAATCGTTCTAGTCAATATGCCAACAGTTGTCGAAGGGTTACCGTGAGGATCCCCTTCCTGCTCCCGACGGTCTATCAAGACTTCTCCACGCCTTTCTGCTGATTTGACACGGGTCACCAAATTATCGCAGTCTGGGACTTTTCTGCGGCGCTTGTCGTACTCCGGCCTCAGGTTCTCCAGCTTAATTTGCACAGCATGACGGTGGTTGGGCTGGTCGTAATCCCTTTCATGCAAGATTAGCCAGAGTTCAAAGCAAGGGTTAGAGTATGCAACTCCAACGTTATTAGCTTGGCATAGACTGACTGCTTGATTGAAATTTGGGTGTTCATCACGGTCAAATACTGCCCACACCTCGTCTTTTTCTTCAAATGAATTCTTTTTACGTCGACTTTTTCTAGTCAATCCTTCAGATTTTGCAAAGTTAACTGCCTCCGTAGCTATGGTCATAGGAACCCCAACTCCAGGCCTAGTTTCAACAGCAATCAGTGCCCCGGTCCAGGTCCGTTGGAGTGCAGAGAAATACGTCGGTTCCGTTTTCATGCCTTCGCAAAATAGGATGAAACGTCGTTTTGGTTCTATTCTGGGCTGCCGTCGTCGGATTGGCCGTATCTTGTATCTCGCCATTTAATTCGTTTCACAGAACGGCAATGTTGTATCTCGATTTGGCAATGCCCCATATCGGCCTTGCAAATACCCTAGTTCGATATTATCACCCTTGCGCGTTCGAATATCCGTCAATGGATAAAGCTCCGTAGCTCCCTCTGAGGTCTTTTCAGTAAACCAGAGTTGATCACGTCTCAGTAAGGATGACTTCATCAAGTTTGTATCGTGGGTTGTCGCAATAAGCTGCGCACCATTTTGGTTTATCTCTGGCAGGCAAAACAACTTCAGTATCGCTTCGCTTGCATAGGTATGAAGACTAGCATCCACCTCGTCTACGCATAGTGGAATACCCTTATCCAGTGCTTGGAATACTAGGCTCAGCACCATCAACAATTGTCGCGTACCAGCACTTTCTGAATCCAAGTCAAAATAAACTGCTTCTCCCCTCCGGCCACGATGGGCTAGCTCAATTACAAGCTTCTTATCCATATCAAGTTCATCTACTGCGTGACTTCCGAAGAGCTTTTCAAGCATAACTTGTACTTCCCGACGTATTACTAGACTCTCCTCCGTAACTTCAGTCTCTCTTTTTTGGTAATCAATTACCCCAGTATTGATCGATTCTAAAAACTTGATTACCCGCGAATCTACATCTCCAATAAATTGTGCAGTAGCCTCTCTACCCGGTGCATAATTCGGTTTTGTAAACTTGATTGATCTAAAATACGCGTATATTTTTGATAACAACTCATGGCCATTCTGTGCGGCCGCTGACAAAAATAGGCTATTGGGTCTAGTCAATCTGGCAATATTACTATTCTGCCCTTTCAACCAGCGTCCAAATTTAAATTTGCTATTTTCACGCTCAAACATTCTTCTGCGATGCGATTCGGGGAATGCGTATAGCCACTCAGCGACAAAAACTTCATCTGTCGCCTCAAAACCATAGTGGTACCTAACTTCATCAATGACGAAATCGATGTCGAACTTGGATGGAGTATGCGAACAAGCAGGATCAAGCCTAAATGCATGGCGTTGAATATCACCTCCAGGTTCACCCTTGGCATGCGACCACAACACCATTTGTTTCATGGTTGCTATCGCATCTACGAAATTAGTTTTGCCTGACGCATTGGGGCCATAGATCACTATCGCAGGCAAAACAAACCCACTCGACACTGATTTACACCCAATTAGCCCTTCGCGTTGATCTCTCAACGAAGATGCAGCGAAAGACAACTCTTGAGTCTCACAAATAGATAGGTGATTTGCGACACTAAACCGTAATAACATTTTTTACCTATTTAGATCGTTCTAACAGTAGAATTATAGTGTAATTCGTAAAATTTTTGTAAATTCTTATGCAAAATGCAATATTCTATGTTGAATCAAATCAGATGCAAGTGCGCTAACCACTCCAGTGCAGAAACTTATTAGTGCGAGATAAACTGTTCAGTGTACAACTTCAGACTGCAGTGATACGACTTAACGTGGCAACTTTTGTTCAAAAACACATCTTCGGAGGTTAAACCGAATGTCTGTTCTCGATATTCCCGATCAATTGCGTTTGGAGGACAAATTTCACCATATTGATATGGGTTTCCTGAACCGCCGCTTATGCATAACTTCCTTGTCTCCAGGTGCTCGACAGTATTTCTTCGAGAATCAGAAGCCGGAAACCGATCATTTAGCAAAATACAGCAACAATCACCTTCTCGTGACTCTGGTCTTGGATTGTTGCGAAGCCCGTGATGCACCGACTTTGCTTAAGGCTCTGACACTCGGCGAACCCCGCCACTTGTTTCGGAGTACGGAGCGCTTGGCTCCGTGCTCCGAAATCTACGATGCGGACCGCGTCTGCCACGCAGTGGAACTCGACCTCGATTTCGGTAAACCCGTAGTCATCTCCTATCATACGAGCCACATTGTCAGCGACACTTGTAAAATGGTTCTCCACAGGGGATCACAGGACGGTGATGTGAACTCGATAATCGGTTTGCTGCACGACAAGCCGAACCGATTTGAAATCGAGCCAATGGTTATTGGACCGCCTTGGTTTGATCATCCTCGCAATGGAGAGGACAGTGACCGGTTGATGTTTCTTGGACACGACTTCGGCGAGATCTTTCCGGAAGACATAGACCAGTTTTCAAAAATGCGCGATGTGGAGGTCGAAAATGCAGATGAATGGATGGACGCGATGAGGGCGCTACCGGAGGCGGAGGTCAAGGAAGCTATCGCCAGCCTGTTTTCCGAACCCACGAAGAAGGACTGGGGCGGCGAATCCGACGATCACTTTTCGGCAAACGTACTAGTGCAGGGACGGCGTAGAACTGCTGCCTTTCTCCTGAAGGGACCCACCCAGTTTCGTGAAATGACCTTGGATATGTGTGGAACACGGTCGGATCAGATACATCGGATGGTGGATTCCGATGCTGATATATCTGTGGTCCAGCACGCACATCTCATCGGTGCTGTTGTTAGGCGAACACTCCGGAATGAGGCAATCCGCCCCGGAAACTCCCGACGCAAGTATTGCTTGATTGATGGCCAAGCGACCTATCGTATCCTGAAAGCATATGAGCTCATTTGATTGCCTGCCTCGATTTCCATGGGGAGGCTGATGGGCACTAATGGAAGTCCAGTTAGCATTCACGATATTGGGCTGATTTTGGAAAAAGCACGTGCTGCGGCGATTGACTACTACCAGCTAACTGGTAAGCCGCTAGGAATCACAGGTGAATACGGAGAGTATATTGCTGCTGAAAGACTTGGGTTGGATCTCTCTGTTGCACGGACGGCTGGATATGATGCAACTGACCTAGAGGGTCGCCGCATTCAGATTAAGACACGTAGTATTCCTCGTAAGAAAAATATCGCGGGGCAGACGGTAGGTTCCATCCGCTTGGATCACGAATGGGACGTGGTCCTGCTGGTCGTCATGGATGAGTTCTTTGTGCTTCGCTGGATGTTCGAAGCGGACCGGTCAATGATCGAATCAGCATTGAAAGCACCTGGAAGCCGCGCACGTAACGTGCGAGGCGCGCTGTCGGTGGCTAAATTTAAAAGTATTGGACGCCAGATTTGGCCTAGAGGTAAATGTGAATGAACTGTGTTTATAGGTGAACAGAACCCAAATTGTATGGTCATGTCGACCCGCGCTTAATAACTGAGAGCGACAAGCGGTTTGGACTTACTTACCGCCAGCGCTTATCTTTAAGATCTACCAATGCGAGTATCGGTAATTCAAGTACAGAGAACGCTGCAGATGAACAAATTAATTTTGTCGGTACTAGTGTCGATACATTTAAATAAGGGGCTTATATACATAACTCAACGTTAATCACTTTCTTTTTTCCAGCCGGCATGGCAGGCGGTCGTCCGCAAGCGTTTTTCTCGATGGCAGCCTCCTCCATGTATACCGTCCCGCGACAGGTTTTAGCGAGATCCTCCAGTCTGTCCATGACCGTCCGGATGGCGCTCGGTTCAGGGTGTTTGTTCATTTCAAATCACCGAAATTATTAACGCGACGAGTGATATTGGGATCGAAAGAAGCGAAAATAGGGCTGCAAATCTTTTTAGTCTGTACCAAAATTCTCCTAGTATGCGATAGTCCATTCCCTCTTTAGTCAGGCAAGTTATTTTTTGCACATGCCCATCTTTATCAGGTTTACAAGCAAAATCTCTATATTCCACAAACCCTAACCCGATAAGCTTTTCATGGCGTTCAAGACTTTCAATATCTTCTTCCGTTAGACTGTTCCTGTCTGTGGCTAGTTTTGCATCCCCTTCCAACCATTCTTTCTCGTTCTCATTTAGAAGAGGCTTAAAAAATTTCTTCATAGTTTATTTCTCCTTCCCAGATATTTTTCTTAGTATGTCAGCCCATCAACCAGCACAGATCCTCCATGATCGTTTGAACATTATTTAGTATTGATAGTAAGTCGGAAAACATTTTGGATAACTAAGAAGTGGCCCTGAATGGTCATTGGTAGCAGTCAAGAAAGACATGAACTGAGAACCAGTTCAGGGCTATGTTTTCGAAATTTGAGTAATTTCAGGGCGATTACTTGCAACCTCTTTCATATGCAAGTTTTTATTTTCAAAATATTTCTCTAGTTCCTTAGAAAAACTTTCCATCATTTCAATTTCAACGACTCTTGACAATTCTTTGCCTGATTGGCTCAAGGCAGGGCCTGAAATCTTGATTTCCTCACTGAATGGGAGACCTTGATTTATTAAAGTTAAAAGCCAAAACCGATTTTGAAACCGGAAAGGTGCACGAATCATGTGTGTTTTGTCAGGTGAAAGTACCCCAATGCTTTGACGATAATCAAAAGATGAATGGTAATCAGATATAATCAAGCCATGCTCATTCAGTTGATTCAGAGAATCAAAGGGCAGTCCATACGGCTGTAAAAAATTCTGCGATGCATAGCCACCTAAAGAGGGTACTCTGGCATCTATATACCCGGACTCTGTGTACATGCATGCTGAACAAAATATTTGGAGCAAGCGGGCTGTGTTTTGATCAAGGTCCTTTAAAATACTCAGAGTATGAATTGATGTGCTGCCAGCATGGCATACCTCACCTGCTAAAACTTTCGACCATAGTGATTGCATTTCCTCCGATGATATGTCCTGTACATCATTGAAGAAGCGAGCTGTCCAGTCATGATCTGGCTCACAATTTTTAACTGTTGTGTCTCCAAGGTGATTTGCTGCTTTTCGCACGACTGCTTCGATATTAGCCTGCCTTTTTTGTTCCTGAAATTGAATTCTCTGCTTAACAGTATTTGTAATATCCAGTTGCGATGTTAGGGATAAGTCTTGTGATGTTAAAATCTCGCGTGCCTCTGTATTGGCCTTGGCTAATATCTTTAGAGAATCTGCTTTTGCCTCCGCTTCGACTAGTATCGCCTGAGCATTCTGTTTAGCTTTCCACGTAGCCAACAATGGCCCTGCGATACTGCCAATACCGCTAGCAGCATAATCTAAAAGTTTCTCTAAGGCGGGAATGTTTATGTTTGCGTCCACAGTACCTTACTAATCCCAAACGTGAGCCTGAGTCAAATTTATCTTTACACCTGTGATTTAGCCAATATGTGCTTGACAGCTCTTCGCTATGCCAGTTTTGCTTTGAGGGTACTATTAACTGTTTTTCATTTCACTCACGCAATGCATTTAACAGAATCTATGCTACAGTCCGACGAGTAGTCACTAGACGACTCGGAAAGCAAAAAGTCGTGGTTCTCCATGAGAGCCTCTACAGGAAATCAAACCAATGCAATACAAAAATACAGTGCGCGCAAGGCAACAATTCATGGATAAAGCCGATCGTGAACTTCCTTAAGAAAATGATGATATTTACACATCTAGGGTGGCTTCGTGTGTAGTTGAAGGGCAGGACCAAAAAATTTTTGCATTTACTGTTTTGAACTACAAATTGCAAATGCAACAAATGGACAAATTTGATTTTGACGGTACTTTTGACGGCACCATTGAGAATAGAATTGTTAAAATGTTTTAGCTGACAATAACTTAAAATCGCTATTCGAATCCTGCTCGGGCCATTCAGATGGTCTGACAAGCCAATCTTAGTTTTCTATGCCTTCCATATTCTTCGGTGGTGGCTCAGTTTGAAAGGGTAAATCAGCATGGAGAAAGCCAAGGCGACTTCAAAGCCCGTGCTGTATCACGGTTCACTGACCCTGTCCTACCCCTGGATTACCTTGTTTCAGTCCTTCGGAGTAATGAAGATTTCCATCGTGATCAATCAAGATTCCTTCAAAGCCCGCCAGGCTATTCAATAGTTGCAGGCCCTCCCCTATACCGAGAACAAACACACTTGTCGAGAGAGCATCTGTGGTCGTCGCATCCTTCCCCAGAACCGAGGCGCTACGGATCTCGCGTGCCGATTTTCCAGTTTCAGGGTGCAGGATATGGTGGTAGGTGATGCCTTCCTCAACAAAGTATTTTTCGTAGTCACCAGAAGTGGACAGGGCTGTGTCCTGAGAAGGCAATGTGATGATAATTTCTTCCGTTTTACGTGGGTCACGAATTCCTATCTGCCAGGGACGACCCAGGCGGTCACCCGACACCCGTGTATCACCCCCGGCAGAAACCAGGGCATGGTTGATGCCCAGTCCATGCAAATGCCGGGTAGCCTGGTCCACAGCATGCCCTTTGGCTATCCCGCCGAGATCAATCTTTACCCCTTGTTTCGCGAAAAAAACCGTGTTCCTTTCCTCATCCAAAACCAGATACCTGTAGTCGATAAAATTTTTTACACGCTCAATGGTTTCATCATTTGGCCGGGTCTGTTTGTGATAATTAAACAGGTGCCCGACACTGGCGTAGGTAATGTCGAACGCACCTCTGGTAAGTTTGGATACTTCAATTGATTTCTGGATAAGACTAAACAGGTCATGATCCACTGCAACAGGCCTTTCGTGGGCAAGTCGGTTGATTTTTGACAGTTGGCTATCCTGTACATAAGGACTCATCTGGTGATTTACCTTCTCCATGGCTTCGAGTGCCTTGGCAATTCCCTGTTGACGTATTCCTGCATCATGATGCCAGACTTCGATGCGAATGGAGGTCCCCATGAGGATGGCATCCTCGGTCTGCCATGCACTCCAGGCGAGTTCAGCCAGGCACAGTGAACCTGCAAGTATCACCGTGTTCAGGAAGCGACAGGCAACTGTCAGCATGTTAACGGCGGGATATCCATAACCCAATTCCGGTGGCAGCGAGAATGAGCAGAAATATCCCTGCTGCATCTACCACATACACCCCATACCTGCCAAAAAAACGTCCGCTGTGCATGTCCAGTAAAAACCTTTCCAGATTTATCTGCCTTCCCATATCCTGGGATTCAATTATTTTTCTCAATGCAGGCAACGTGGATGACGGTATGGCCCAAGTGAGCTGTGATCCATCAAACGCATGCCATTTCATGAAGCTGGAATCCGCTTTCCAGTACCCTGTTGTACCGCGAATCGCCAGACTCCGGTCTTCAGTCAATGCGATAGCAAGAGGTGCATCACTCAAGCCGTCGAGCATGGTGATTTCATCAATAAGTTCACCGTCACGATCACAAACAACGATGGAATCCGAGGTAGCTATCACGATTTGATCATTGAGGGTTACCGCACCATGGAGTACATCAACCGGGAAGTCGATCGGTTTTCCTGACAGGTAAATGGTTTCTCCTGCATGGGAGACAGTATGATTCATAAGCTGGTATGTTGTGAGACGGTTCGGCTTGATACCGTAGTACCTCAGCAGCCAGGTGTTGGTCAGAAACTTCGAAGGCAGGCTGAGGCCATCACTGTGCTGCAGTACAATCCCCGTGACTACCAGGAACACCAAAAAAAGTACAGCGCATAGTCCAATCCTGCGGTGCCAGATAAAGAGCTTCGTTGGCATGGCGCAAATGCTGCTAGGCAATGATTCAGCAAATATTCCCAGTTACATGATCGTGCAGCAACAGAGCCATCCTGGAAATATTGGTCACGGCCCGTACAGATAGTGTGGCTCCCGAGATATTGTCAATTCGCCGGTCCAGTTTCTGGCCCTTGAGTTTGGCGTGAACAAATTGTCGGCCAAAATAATCGTGCTTTACTTCCCAGCCACGGCTTTCACGGAATATGAGAACCTTGACTTTTTCCAAGCCTTGAGAGTTTACGACAAAACCCGTAGTGATGGGACGCTCCTTTCCAATTTCTTCCAGAATCCAGGCGGTACGACAGCCTTCCTGCCAGTAAGGCACACGTATTTTCTTGTAACGATGTTCAAGAATGCTACGCACCTGTTTCGCAAGATCGCCCTTCAGTATGAGATGTTGTCTATCAGGGATATCGCCAAACGTGAGGGACAGAAATTCTTCGGGTGTCTGGTAAACCTGATCCGCCGCCAGCAATGTGCCGGCGGCGTGCAAAAGCATGACACCGCACAAAATCCCTTTCATGATCATGTCTGGAGTTTCGTGCTTAGTAGTGAATAAAGCCTTCTCCTGTACCGGGATGTTTGCCCGGTCAGCAAAAGAGTTCCTGAATTAGAACATGTAGCCTATGCCGAGATCAAAGCCGTCGAAGTCCCGACCTTGGGCTTCAGCTTCAGGATCGTGAGTCCGGTCCAGGTAATTGGCTTTGACAACTGCATTAGGATGCACCCACCAGTTGAATCCGAGTTCCCACTGACTGAACTGGTCCTGCACACGTGCACCTTCCACTTCCTGATACCGCGCATACACGCCGAACGAATCCAGGGGTTTGTAGCTGGGTTCGATATACCAGCCGAATTGATAGTCCAGATCCCCGGGCTCGTCTTTGATGTCGCCATCAATATCCCATTCAGCGTACAGCGCACGCAGGCCGAACGGGCCGCGATTGTAAATCCCATGAATTGCGTACAGCATCGCATCATCTATCAAACTGCCTCCTTCCTGGTTGGCGTCTTTTTGGTACTGAATCGATGCGCCGAGCTCCAGACCCTGAATACCCGTGTAGCGCAACCGCGCGGTCGTGGCCAAATCGTTGGCGTCTACATTGGATGCCTTTTGCCGACCACTGCGGATCCGTCCGCTGTCAGGAATCTTCAGCCCGGTATGCAAGGCAAGGTCTGCACTGAATCCATTGTCCCAGCGATGTGTGGCACCCAAGCCGATTTCCCACCAAGTGGACGGGATGATGACGGCTTCTACACCATTTCGTTCAACCCCGTAAAATGTTGGCGGTTCATGTGTTTCGTTCAATATTCCGACTGGAACGAGAAAGACACCTCCACGAACCTGTGTCTGGTCGTTGTTCAAGTCATGTTCAATATATGCCTGTTCCATCTCAACCTCGCCGCCCAGCGGGTCCCCATCGGGTTCCACCCCACCGTGCTCGATTTCAAACTCGGATACAAATCGCAAATCGTCATTGAAGTCCTTGTTCAGGAATATCACGTAACGGTGGATGTCTGCATCATCCTTGTCCCGGCTGCTGTCGTCTGCTTCGTGATTGTTATAATGCACTTCACCGTATCCACCGATAGTGATACCTTCCAGGAGTCCTCCGGACTCATCTTCAACCGCCTCTACGGCAGCCGTAGCAAGTTCGGTAGCTTCATTCGCCATTTCTTCAGAACGTGCAGCCTTTTCCATCATTTCCTTTTGCTGGGTCATCAGATGTTCTACCGCCTGCTTGAGGCTTTCGTATTCTTCTCGGTCCACCATTATTTTTTCTGCGTAAGCGGGGAAAACCAGGGTCGTCAAAATAAGCGCCAGAAGGGTTTTGGATTTCATCATCGAGAATTTCCTAAAATAATGCAGTTAACAAATAGACTCATAGTATAAATGATTATTATTATTATTTGCAATATTGCTTGCAGGCCGATCGAGAGAGAACAGCTACTTGTTTAGCGGAATTAAACGCTCTTTGCGTATAATGATTTCCAGTGTGATACTGACTGCAGGATTTTCAAATTTTTGCTGCCGGCTATGAATTCCTTTTTGCTCCCGATCAGTACGAGGCCCTTGAATTGAAATTTTGGCTCTACATGTTCCTGGTTGGCAGCGCGTTTATCGCTTCACTGGGCGCGATGGCAGTCCTGCTGACTCGATTGCCATCCATGGGGATATCTTCCTTGTCTGACGGGATCCAGGCGATCTTGCTGCTCGGCGTACTGGGCGGTGCCATCATATGGACGGGTGGCGTAATAATTCTGGCGATCAGGGGATATTCAAACAGGAGAGGATAAAGCCACTCATGCGCCAGGCCCGGTACAGGGTCTTCTCCCCATGACCGGCGGCCAGTCAGTTTTTTGACAGAAACCGGTACGGGTTACACGGCTGGCACGTGCGCGACTTGACCGGTGTCCTCAGCGTACTCAATATTCCCACGAGTACGGCTCAATCTGTGTAGCCTGCATGGTGTATCCGGCGTCACCGATATCGTTCAGGTGCGCCAGGGTGCTGATCACTCCTGTCACCCACACCGGGTCAAACAGCTCATCCAGCGGATAACTCACAGTCGTCTTCACATAGATGATCTGGTTTGCGGGTGGTGGAGGCACATGGATACAGGCCCCAAAGTAGGGGACGAGCAGGAACTCAGAGGTATCCGTACCTTCGAAGTCGAGTGGTATGACGAACCCCGGAAGCCGCACCCTTTGCCCGTCAAGCTCACTGACCACGGGCGCCTGCCGGGCCGCATCCAGATAGGCTTCGTACAACTCCTCGGCTCGAGCATCGTCGTCAGGGAGGTCCTGTTCGAAATCCCCCAACAGTTGATCAAGCTCGGACATGGGATCCCAGTCCTTGGGCATGAGATCCTCCCATTCGAGATTCCGCGCCTCGCCCTGGGCTGTTGCCTGCGTGATGGTGGACGTGAAAGGCAGTGCAATCATGACAATTACTGCCGCAGTAGCCGCAAATGCCTGTAGAGATCGAGTAAGCATGTTCAATTCCTGATTGAAAGACCGTCCGCGAGCGACAGGCGGTAGGCGCGCATGGCAGGAATGCTACCCGCCACACCACCAGCCAACACTACAGCACCGATAATCCACAAGTCTTCCAGTGCAGGCAGTTCAACCGGAATATGCAGACCGAACTCTCGCGACATGATTGGCTGGCCAACCAGTACAGCCACGTAAAGCAAGGCGATTCCGGCAGCCGCTCCGAGCAGTGAAAACATTATCGCCTCGCTCATGAACAGTGTAAAGACATGCAGGGGTCGAGCCCCAACGGACCGCAGTACTGCCATTTCACGCCGCCTCGACTCAAGACTTGACAGGATCACGGTCAGCATTCCGAGCAGGCCGGTTACGACAACCATGGAAGACACGACCCGGAGCACGTTTTCCGCAACACTCATCAAATCCCAAAGCTCCTGCAGCGCTACGCCAGGAATGATCGCGAGGAGCGGCTCTTCACGATATTCATTGATCTTGCGCTGTACGGAAAAAATGGAAATTTTCCTGTCCAGTCCGACAAGAAATGCAGTGATGGTCTTGGGAGTGAGATCCATGGCACGCGCCTCGTCAGCGGAGATGGTCAATCCGGGTATCCGTGCGCCGGCTCTCCAATCAATATGCATCGCGGTAAAGCCTTCAATACTGACATGCACGGTGCGGTCGACCGGAGTGCCCGTAGGCGCCAGAATCCCGGCCACCCGGAAAGGTTTGTCGTCGTGGTCCAGGAAGCTTACTTCACCGGCGCCGTGGGAAACAATGAGCTTGTCACCGAGAACATAACCAAGCCGTTGTGCAACCTGCGCTCCGAGTACAGCATCGAAAACATCGTCAAACGGGGCACCCTCTGAAAATGCCAGTGATTCGGTACGGGCATACCGGTAGTGCTCGAAGTAGGCACGTGAAGTCCCCATCACCCGGAAACCTCGATGTGAGTCACCCAGTGCCATCGGCACCGTCCACCGGACCCGGGGAAAGCCGGCGACGTCTTCGTAACTCTCCCAGGAAATGTTGCTGGTGGCATTCCCGATCCGGAAAATCGAGTAGAGCAAGAGCTGAACAGCGCCACTGGGCGCACCGACAATCAGGTCCGTGCCCGATATGGTGTTGGCAAACGCACCGCGCGCATCGCGGCGCACTTTCTCCACACCGAGCAGCATCGCGATGCTGAGCGCAATCGCGAGAAGTGTCAGCCCCGCCGTGACACGGCGGTTTAGCATGCTCAGTAATGCTAGGCGAATGATCGCCATGGACCGTCCGCTTGCAGAAGAACATTCACGGGTTTGCCGTGGCTCATCCTTCGAAGACCCTGGTCCGGGCAGAATGGCAAAACGCCATGACGTTTCCACAGACCGCCTGAATCGTCACACATCCTGTTCATCCCTCACCCGTACAAAATCAGCCCGGTTTAATTCGAGGAGAGACACCCTGCGATCGAACATGCTGCTGAGCCGCATGTCATGGCTCGCGAACAGAAGGGATGCGCCCATCTCGTCACACTGAGCCGTCAATACCTCCAGGAAACGCTCGCGTGTGCCTTCATCAAGAGAAGATGTTGGTTCATCGGCCATGATCAGCTCGGGCGCTCCAATGAGAGCCCGGGCAATGGCGACTCGCTGCTGCTGGCCGATGCTGAGGTCCGTTACCGGCCGTTCATGCAACTCGTGCTGGTCGAGGCCGAGACGGTCGAGCAGGCGACGGGCTTCAGCTTCGGGGGATTCCGCTCGTGACCTCACGCGCTTTCGGCGCATAAGTGAAAAGCGGCATGGCAGCGTTACATTATCAAGCATCGAAAGGTATGGCACCAGATTGAACATCTGGAACACGAACCCGATGTGATCCGCACGGAACAGATCACGACGGTGTGCGGGCATACCCGACAGATTGGTCTGGAGAATCCGGACTGTTCCTTCCCGGGGACTCACGACTCCCCCGAGCAAACTGAACAGCGTGCTCTTGCCGCTGCCACTAGGCCCTTCAATGAATACCCGCTCCCCTGCTGAAACCTGGAAACATTCAATGTCGACAACATCGCGTTGACCGGGTTTCCAGGCAAACCGGATGCCATCGACCTCTACGGTCATCGTCTTCACCCTGTTCTCATGCCAGGTGCACAATCCCGCCACCGCTGACGGCAGCGGCCTGCACCCTCACCCATGCCAGCAAGAACTGACTCGAAATACCCACAATTCGCTTACTGCCCCTGGATTCCTTGACAAGCACCCAATGATATCAGTCATGCAGGAAACCGGGCAGTACCCCCTCGATCCCGCCAGTCAACGTGCGGGCGTGAACCGATCACCCGGTATTGCTACAGCTTGCAGGAGTGGGCCAACCCCGACTTCCAATCGGTTACAGGTCACGGTGCCAACTCGATGACAGTCTTTCCCGCGTGCAGCGTCAACGCCCTTTGTGCATCTGGTGTGACCAGGCGCACATCGATCACTTCAATGTCGTGCAGATGCTTCAGCACACGCATATCAACCTGCCGGAGTTGCCCCGGTGCATGACAGTGAAGATGATATGTCGCATGCAGTTCCGAATGATCTTCCTCGTCGGCCTGCTCCTCATGTTCCTCATAATCATGTTCCTTATGCCCGTGCGTATCATGACCATGCTGCTCATGGCCATTGCCTGCTTCATCCTGGTGCCTTTCGCTCTCGTGTGTCATGCCGGCGATACTTGCCCTGACATTCTCGACCTCACATCCAGCTTCGCCGGGCAACACGAGTGCAGATGAAGCGTCTTCAAACGGTACGAGTGCCCGGCGAATCGCCTCATGTTCCTCGTCGTCTCGCGGGGCATGCTCAAACCCCACCACGTTCACCGCCGGGATCCTGATTTCTATCACCACCTCTTCAGCTTCCACTACGATATCAATGGCACCGTGCCCATGCTCATGAGGCGTGTGCTCACGATACTCTTCCTCAGATGAAGCGAATGACTCAGGCACAAGAATGAAGGGTATCGCTACAATGAAAATCAGCATCCAGTATGCACGATTCAGCCTAAACTTGAGTTTCATTGGTTCTCTCTCAAAAAGATCCGTGTGCGAAGCGGAACACGCTTGTTCGCAGGCAATGTAATATTATAAAGTAACATTTTGGTGCAAAAAGTTCCACTTTCGGGCATGCGGTACAGTAAACAGTTCCCGCCAGGTGATTGATCCGGTGTTCACTACAGGCGGATCATTTCTCCCCGAAATTCTCAGACAGCAGGTTACTCAAATTTTGTACGAACAACCGGATTGAGCCGATCCTGGTAAAACGTGACGGCCTCCGGAGTCAGCACGATATGATCACCTTCTTTCGAATACATCTTGAACCCGTTAGTATGCTTGTAGTCCCAGTGACCCACAGGCTGATCACCTGGACCCAGCAGCACAAACTCCCTGGACTTGATCTTGTCAGCAAAGATGATGCTTGAACCCGAATCCCGGGAAATCACATCGTAGATCAGGAATCCTACAAAGATGATAATGGCTATCCTGACCGTCCGCAGTGTACGTTCCAGCTTCTGTACACGCTCCTCAAGACCTAGTTCTTTTTTCATCGCTTATACTCCCGTGTCATTGTCCCGGTAACCGGGTAACTGCCTGATACATTAATACTTTTCAACATCATTTAGCGTGCATCCATGATACACCCCGTTTACTGAACCCAAAGGTACTTTGACCGGCTCGCTCAGCCAAGGCTCCTGTGTCTGATTGCATGTGCACAGATTCTAACTGAAATCCGGGAAGGCAAGACGTTCACCGTACTGAGAACGGGGTTTGCATTCCAGATTGCAGTCAGGTCCAGTTCGGATACAATTGGACACACGCCTCACCAGGACGCACAGTGGAAATGATACCCGGACAACAAAAGTGATTACCCGACGCAAAAGCACAGCCGTGCAGGTGGGCGACGTCTCGGTAGGGGGCCAGTCTCCCATCGTTGTACAGTCCATGACCAATACCCACACGGCAGACATCGACAAAACGACTGAACAGGTTGCAGCCCTTGCAGAGGCCGGGTCTGAAATTGTCAGGATTACGGTCAACGACAAGGAAGCTGCCCGGGCAGTACCGGAAATCAGGAACCGTCTCATGGCCAGAGGGATCAAGGTTCCCCTGGTAGGGGACTTCCATTTCAACGGCAACCGCCTGCTGAAAAAATACTCCGAGTGTGCCCAGGCCCTGGACAAGTACCGTATCAATCCCGGCAATGTCGGCCGTGGCAACCTGCATGACAAACAGTTCTGTGAAATCGTGGAAATCGCGTGCCGAAACGACAAGCCTGTACGCATAGGCGTCAACTGGGGAAGCCTGGACCAGGACCTGCTTGCGAGAAAACTGGATGACAACTCGAAATTGCCCGAACCCAGATCTCTCCCTGAAGTCATGCATGAGGCACTTATCGCATCGGCTATGGAAAGTGCCGCACTGGCTGAACAGATCGGGCTGGCCCATGACAGGATCATCCTGTCCTGCAAGTTAAGCCAGGTCCGGGCGCTGGTCAGCGTGTACAGAGACCTTGCTGCACGCTGTGACTATGCGCTGCACCTGGGCCTGACCGAGGCTGGTATGGGAACCAAAGGCGTGGTGGTGTCCTCCGCTGCGTTGTCTATATTGCTGCTGGAAGGAATCGGCGACACGATCCGAATCTCATTGACACCCGAGCCAGGGGGGGACCGCACCCAGGAAGTACGCGTGGCACAACAGGTCCTGCAGTCCCTGGAACTGCGTTCATTCACGCCAGCCGTTACAGCCTGCCCCGGATGCGGCCGTACTACCAGCGAATTCTTCCAGCACCTGGCGGCGGACATCCAGGGGTATCTGCAGATGAATATGCCCAAGTGGAAGCAGCGATACCCGGGAGTCGAAGCCATGAAGGTCGCAGTCATGGGCTGTGTGGTGAATGGCCCGGGAGAAAGCAAGCATGCGGACATTGGTATCAGCCTGCCAGGCACCGGTGAGGCCCCCGTCGCAGTCGTGCATGTGGACGGAAGCAAGTTCACCACCCTGCGGGGAGAAAACATTGCCATGGACTTCCAGAACATCGTGGACGAATACATTCACAACCGGTACAGCCGTCCAACCCGGTCTGAAAACCGGCCGAACTGAGCCATCACTGCAGCCGGCACAGGGCCATGGCCGGGCCAGGCGTGCAATTTAATGACTGGGAGGCTGTGATGCGGGCGATGTCTCCTCGCGCAGTACCCGGTGCAGGATTTTTCCCACATTTGACTTGGGCAACTCGGAATAAAATTCAATGTGCTTGGGCCACTTGTAGCGGGTCAGGCGGTCCTTGCAGAATTCCAGTACTTCCGCTGCGGTCAACGCGGGATCTTTTTTCACGATACACAGCTTCACCACTTCCCCCGACTCTTCATCGTCGACCCCGATCGCTGCCACCTCCAGTACTCCGTCATGATCTGCCACAACATTTTCAATCTCGTTAGGGTAGACGTTAAACCCTGAAACCAGGATCATGTCCTTTTTCCGGTCCACGATGCGCACGTAGCCCTTATCATCCACCACAGCGATATCGCCGGTATGGAACCAGCCGTCTTCGCTCAAAACCTTCCTGGTTTCAACAGGATCATTCAGGTACCCCTGCATGACCTGCGGTCCCCGCACACAAAGCTCTCCCACTTCCCCCAATTCGAGGTGCCGGCCATCATTGTCCTGTATGGAGATTTCGGTATTTGGAATCGGCAGCCCGATGGAACCGTTGTGTTTTTCCAGGTGAAAGGGATTGATGGTAACCGCAGGTGAGGTTTCCGTAAGACCGTAGGCTTCAGTCAGCACGCACCCCGTCACCTGGCACCATTTTTCAGCCACGGATTCCTGCACGGCCATGCCTCCCCCCAGTGAAATCTTGAGGTTTGAGAAATCCAGGGCAGCAAAGCCTTCCGCATTCAGCAACCCGTTGAACAGGGTGTTGACGCCCGTGATGACAGAGAACCTTACCCTGCGCAGTTCCTTCACAAAGCCCTTCATGTCACGGGGATTGGTAATCAGGTAATTCAGGCCTCCCAGGCACGTAAACAGGAAACAGTTCGCCATGAGAGAGAAGATATGGTAAAGCGGCAACGCCGTAATCACGGTCTCCTTTCCATCTTCCAGTACCAGCCTGAACCAGGCTTCCACCTGGGCCAGGTTAGACAGCACATTGCCATGACTCAGAACAGCCATCTTTGCCAGGCCCGTTGTACCTCCGGTAAGCTGCAGGAAGGCGGTATCTTCCCGGTTCAGTTCAGGCTTGACCAACTGCCTCTGCTGGCCCGTGGCCAGGGCCTGCCTGAACGTTACGGTTCGGTCCAGCGTGTACTCCGGGATCCTGCGGTGAACATGCTTCAGGACAAAATTCACAACTGCAGATTTCGGGAAATCCAGCATGTCCCCTACCCTTGCGATGATTACCTGCTCGACATGCGTGTCCATGACAACCTCGGCAAGCACGTCGGCAAAATTTTCAAGGATCACGATCACCTTGGCTGCAGAGCCATTCAGGGCTTCGCCAAGTTCTCTCGAGGTATACTGCGGATTGATGTTGACCGCCGCCAGACCGGCCCGCAGGATGCCGTAGACCGCGATCGGGAACTGCAGGATGTTGGGCAGCATGACTGCCACGTACTCGCCTTTCCGCAGCCCCAGTTCTGCCTGCAGGTATGCAGCAAAATTGTAGCTTTCGATATTGAGCTCAGAAAAACTCAGGCTTGTGCCCATGTTCGCGAAGGCGGGCAGATGCCGGTACCGCTCGGCACAGTCATCAAACATGTGCGCCAGGGAAGCATACCTTTCCAGTTCGACGAATTCGGGAATCCCGGTCGGGTAGCTTTTCAGCCAGACTTTCTCCATGCCATCTGCTCAGGCGAACCGTTCCCCGTCATGGATCTCGGGAATGAAATTTTCAAACCGTGTGTACTGGCCGAGGAAAGTCAGCTTGGTCTTGAACCGGGGGCCGTTGCGCTGCTTGCCGATGATGATTTCCGCAGTACCCCGATCCTGGGAGTCTTCATCGTAGACTTCATCACGGTAAATGAAGACTATCAGATCCGCATCCTGCTCAATGGCACCGGACTCGCGCAAATCCGACATGACGGGCCGCTTGTCCGAGCGCTGCTCCAGGCCCCGGTTGAGCTGGGAGAGCACAACAACCGGCACGTTCAGTTCCTTGGCAAGCGCTTTCAATGAGCGGCAGATCTCTGAAATTTCCGTGGCACGATTCTCGGCAGTTCCACTGATTGACATGAGCTGCAGGTAATCCACGACGATCAAAGACAGGTCATGCTCACGCTTCAGTCGACGCGCGCGGGCACGCAACTCGGTCGGAGACAGCACCGCCGAATCATCAATGAACAGCTTCGCCTCGGAAAGCATGGCCACAGCACTGGTGAGGCGCGGCCAGTCATCATCATTCAGCCTGCCAGTACGAACACGCTGCTGGTCAATCCTGCCCAATGAAGAAATCATGCGCATGGCCAGGGAGCGACCGGGCATTTCCATGCTGAATACGGCTACACAGGACTTCATGTGCAGGGCTGCGTTTTCGACGATGTTCATGGCGAAACTGGTCTTGCCCATCGAGGGGCGGCCGGCAATGATGATGAGTTCACCATCCTGCAGGCCAGCTGTATTCTGGTCAAATTCTTCAAAACCGCTCGGAATTCCCGTGATGTGGTCTGCACGTTCAAACAGCTCGTCTATCTGCTCGACTGTGGTCGTCATCAACGACTTGATGTTGACAAAACCTGGGCCGGTCTGGGCGCTGCGGTCCGTGATCTGGAATATTTTCTGCTCCGCATCGTCCAGCAACTGGTGAATATTCCTTCCGTCAGGCGCATATCCGCTGGCGGATATGTCATTGCCTACCCGGATCAGTTGCCGGAACACGGATTTTTCACGCACGATGTCCGCATAGGCCTGGATATTCGAGGCGCTGGGTATTTCATGGGCCAGGGTCCCCAGGTAGGCCAGTACGTTGGTGTCCTCGATCTCGCTTTTCTCACGCAGGAAATCGGACAGGGTAAGCACGTCAAACACCTGGTGCTTGTCAACTAGCTCAAGGATCGCGCGAAAGATGAGCCTGTGATCGAATAGATGGAAATCCTCTTCGTTGATACGATCTGCAACCTGATCCCAGGTTGAGTTGTCCAGTATCAGCCCTCCCAGTACGGCCTGCTCGGCTTCCAGCGAAAAAGGAGGCGTACGCAGGCTGTCTGCCGTGGTGACGCCGTAATCGGTACCGGTTTTACCCGGTTCAGCCACAGGACATCCCCCGCACGCTCATCTCGCAGCCTGCGCCAACGTCGTGAATCTGCTAATCCTCACCCGTTATCTCCAGGTTGATTGTTACATTCACGTCAGTATGCAAATGTATATCCACTTGGTACTCGCCGGTCTGCTTGAATGCGCCCGAGGGTAAACGGATTTCCCTTTTTTCCACTGTTTTTCCCGCCTCGTTCAGCGCATGAGCGATTTCTGCAGTGCCTACCGAACCAAACAGCTTGCCATCTTCCCCGGAAGTCTTGGCAGCTACGGTGATTTTAAAACCGTCCAGTTCTTCCTTGCGCACCGCAGCACTCTTCAGCTGTTCGGCCGCCTTCTGCTCCAGTTCTGCCCGCAAGGCTTCAAACTCGGCAATATTCTCTGCCGTCGCATATTTCGCTTTTCCGCTAGGAACAAGAAAGTTGCGTGCATAGCCAGGCTTGACCCTCACCTTGTCACCCAGGTCTCCAAGGTTATCCACCTTGGTCAACAAAATTACTTCCATCTCGATCTCACTTTTTGTCTGTAATGTACCATTATAAGTGTTGCTTGCATGTCTCTCACAACCCGGATTTCGCAAACCGTTTGCGGAAATTTACCAGGCCGTCCAGCACGCCGGCCGATGCAAGCATCAAAACCACCTGAGGCGCTGCAAAAAACATCAGGCCGTATACCAGTATGAACCCCATGGCCGGTCTTCGAAGTTTTCCGATCAGCGCATGCGCAAGACCAAGACCGTGCAGGAAAAACATGCTTAGACACACGACCGTCAACTGCCACAGTAAGGGTGCCTTCATGAACCATGCCGCAACGCCAAGTGCCGCAGTGACCGCTGCCAGGACCAGGCCCAGGTCAAGGCTGGCAAACTCCTTGCGAAACGTGTTCATGTTGGCCATCAGGCCATGCCACCAGCCTCCAAGGAACAGGGTAAAGCTCACCGTCAGCAAATAAACGGCAACCACCACGCCTGTCATCACGGATGCCACCCGGGGCAGATGCTCCTGCACCCTGTCCAGGTCTATGCCCGGGTTCGGCAGCATGAGCTGCAAAGAAGGGGTTTTCCCGACTGCTTCCAGCATGTTCCTGAGATAGCTCTGCCAGGTTAGCTGCAGGTCCGGAAACAGCAATGCTGCCAGCACGGTTACCACTACGCCAAATACTGTCAAAGCCTGCAATACAACACTCAGTGACCGGAAATTCCTGTACAGATAGGCTGCAGCAAGCACCGACACCCAGACCACAAGTGTACCGGTAGTGATACCGCCTAACAGTAAATAAGCGATTGCTCCCACGACCAGAACGCATATGACCAACACCCTGATGGCCTCCCTGAGGCCAATTTCAAGTGCAATCAGGGCCAGTGCGCCGCCACTCAGGATGATCAGAAAGGGAAAAAAAAACGAGAGCAAGGCAAAACCGGATACCACCGCAACCGCCTGTAATGGCCCGGTAAGGACAAATTTCCCTAGCGTGCGCATGACTGGCTACCGGTCAATTACTGCGGCTGTGCCCGCACTGAAGCTCAATGCTGGTCGCTGTACGGCAGCAGTGCAAGATACCTGGCACGCTTGATCGCCGTCGACAACTGCCGCTGGTACCTGGCTTTCGTACCCGTGATTCTGCTTGGAACAATCTTCCCCGACTCGGTAATAAAATCCTTGAGCAACTTGACGTCCTTGTAGTCTATTTCTTCCACGCCTTCTTCGGTAAAGCGGCAATATCTTCTTTTTCTGAAATTGTGTGCCATGTCAATCCCCCTTTATTCCGCAAGATGACCCCGTCACAGGTTTCCACAGGCTATCATGAATCTTCATCAGTGTTCTCCTGCTCCGTTTCGGCTTTTGACTCTTGCTCCGTTTCGGCTTTTGACTCTTGCTCCGTTTCGGCTTTTGACTCTTGCTCCGCTTCGGCTTTTGACTCTTGCTCCGCTTCGTCTTTTGACTCTTGCTCCCGCTTGTCAGCACCGCCGGGCTCGTTATCGGGTTCCCGACTCCTGGTTTCAGCCTTCTCGCTTTCGATAAGTTCCATCATTGGTGAAGGTTTGGTGACGGCCCTCTTCCTGGAAATCACCATGTTGCGAATCACGGCGTCGTTAAAGCGAAATGCATTATTCATTTCATCCAGCACATCCAGACCACATTCAATATTCATCAGCACGTAGTGGGCCTTGTGGACTTTCTGTATCGGATACGAGAGCTGCAAACGGCCCCAGTCTTCAAGCCTGTGAATCTTGCCACGCTTCTCCTTTTCGATCATCGAGCGGTAGCGCTCGATCATGGCAGGTACCTGGCCACTCTGGTCCGGGTGAACGAGGAACACAATTTCATAATGACGCATTCGGTTCTCCTTATGGATTCATGTCTCCTGGCGGTTATGGTTGACGCTCAGTGAAACAAGGAATTAACGATGCCTTCAGGGTCGCGAAGTCTACGGGATATGTCTTCTTCGGGCAAGACCCATACCCCGATGACATGGCCGGGCATGCGCTTGCGGGGAACCGTTTGTCCGACGTGCTGGAAATGAATCCGGAATGACAATCTGCTTGCGGTTACTTCCTGCGCCTAGACTGCCTTCTCTTCTTATGCCCCGAGCTGTCCCGAAAGCCTGACAGAACCAGGTCGATTTTCCGCTCATCGAGGCTTACCCTTGAAACGATCACGTTTACCGGGTCGCCAAGCCTGTACCGTTTCTTGCTTTTCTCCCCAAACAGGCATTGGGATGCTTCGTCAAAATGATAGTAATCATTACTCAGTGTCGTGACATGTACCAGTCCATCTACCAGTATGTCGTCCAGCATCACGAAAAAACCGAATGCCCTGACAGACTGGATAACCCCGGAAAACTGCTTGCCCAGCTTGTCCAGCATAAACTCACACTTGAGCCACGCTTCCACGTCGCGCGTGGCCTCGTCCGCCCTGCGTTCACACATCGAGCATTCCTCGCCGAGCAACTTCAGGTCGTTGTCAGAAAGCGGGAACGAATCCGCACCGTTTCCAGCCAGTACATGACGTATGGTCCGATGCACGATCAGGTCCGGATACCTGCGGATTGGTGATGTGAAATGGGCATAGCGTGGCAAAGCCAGCCCGAAATGGCCAATGTTGTCCGGGCTGTAAACCGCCTGTGCCATGGAACGAAGCAGCATGAGCTCGATAATGTGCCTGTCCTTGCGGTGTGAAATCCTTTTGAGCGTTGACAGATAGTCTTCGGGTCTCGGCCTGCTGGAACGCGTAAAGCCGATTCCCAGGGAATGCAGGAATTCTCTCAGTTCACCCGTTTTTTCATCTGTAGGTTTGTCATGCACCCGATACAGGGTAAGCAGCTTTCGCCTGGCGATGAACCGGCCTGCCGCCAGGTTTGCACAAATCATGCATTCTTCAATGATCCTGTGGGACTGCAAGCGCTCACGTGGAATGATAGCCTTGATCTTTTTTTTCCTGTCAAATTCGAAAAACGTTTCCCGGGTATCAAAATCTATCGCGCCTCTTCTTTTGCGCTGTTTTTGCAGGGCTCGATAGACGTCCTGAACATGTTTCAGGTCCGATCTTACCTGGGCATGCTTTCTGCCCACCTTCCTGCCCTTTTTATAGAGAATTTGCTGCACCTCGTCATAGGTGAGCCTGGCCCGTGAGCGCATGACCGCTTCGTAGAACCGGTAGTTCCTCAGCGCGCCCTCTGTTGAAACAAACATTTCGCATACCATGCAAAGGCGATCCGAGTCAGGTGTCAGCGAGCAAAGTTCATTGGAAAGCTGTTCGGGAAGCATCGGAACCACATGCTCCGGAAAATACACGGAGGTCCCTCGCTTGCGGGCCTCGACATCCAGTGCCGAATCCGGCAGCACGTAATGCGAGACATCTGCAATCGCCACCCACAAGCGCCAACCGGTTTCACGCGGTTCGCAATACACGGCATCATCGAAGTCCCTGGCATCACAGCCATCAATGGTGACGAACCTGAGTGCACGCAAGTCACGTCGGCATTTGACCTGACTGCTGATCGAGCTTTCGCTGAATTGCCCGGCTTCGCGCAAGGCTTCTTCCGGCCATTGATGGGGAATATCATAGCTGCGAATTGCAACGTCGATCTCCATGCCTGGAGCAAGATGGTCTCCCAGGATCTCAACGATTTTCCCGATCGCCTGCCTGGACCTGTTTGGATGCTCGATGATGGAAACGACGACGAACTGTCCGTTCGTGGCGCCATTGGCGGAATCCGGGGGGATCATGATGTCTTGGCCCATCCGCTTGTCATCAGGTACCACGAAACTGATTCCGGATTCCCTGTAATACCTGCCTACCACCTGCTTGTTGTGGCGCTGGGTGATTTCCACCAGCTTGCCTTGAAGGCGATTCCGCTTGAAATCCCTTTCAGGCCGCACAACCACACGATCCCCGTGCATCAAGGTACGCATCTCGTACGGCGGCAAGTAAATATCCTCCCCTCCATCGTCAGGAACCAGAAACCCGAAACCTTTAGCGTGGCCGATCACCCTGCCTCGCACCAGGTTCACCCTGTCAACTGGCAGGTAGTGATTTTGACGGTTTCTGATGATCTGGCCATCGCGTTCCATGGCCCTGAGTCGGCGCTTTAACGCCTCCACAGCCTGACTGGGCTGCATACCCAATGCCTGGTGCAAGTCGGGAAGGGAAAGGGGGCCCTCACTGCCTTCCAGGGTTTCAAGAATAAACTCCCTGCTGGCAATCGGATGCTTGTATTTTGCACCCTCGCGTATGGCAAAGGGATCCCTGGAAATTTTCCTGCTACGAGCCATAAGGCATGCACTGTACCGTGTTCAGGACAAAACTGAAAATTTTGTTCTTCCGGGCAGTGCGATAGAAATGTTCGCCAGCCGAGTTGACAAGTGCCCGAGTGCTTCGTAGAGTGCTCCACCACCCGAGCTGTCGGGTTGATCCGGATATGCCGAGGTGGCGAAATTGGTAGACGCGCTAGCTTCAGGTGCTAGTGGGAGCAATCCCATGGAGGTTCGAGTCCTCTCCTCGGCACCATGTACTCTTTTCCGTATGTTCCCTAGAATTCCAAAGTACGTATATGTACATGTTCCTACTATATATTTTATGTTGACTGTTCCGTTCTAGTCCGTTATGTTCCCAGATAGAACGTGGTACCGATTGTGATACCAGTCAAAAACAGGGGGCAAGTGTCAAGCCCCCTGAGTATGTACCAGTGTTTGTGAGAGAGCTGGGGCGATAGTTTCCGGTACAGGTGGTCGTTGATCCAGGGATTGATGGGGTCGGACGTGGTTGTATCGATGCACCCATTGTGTGATCACACACTGTGCTTCATTCAGTGAGTAAAAGACCTCCGTATCCAGCACTTCATGCCGCAGCGTGCCGTTGAAGCGTTCGTTATATCCATTCTCCCAAGGGCTACCCGGATAGATGTAGATGGGTTTAACATGAATTGTTCGTAACCATTCCTGCAGTACACCGGCCTTGAACTCTCTCCCATTGTCACTGCGGAGGTACTTCGGTTTCCCATATCGCATGAAGCACTCACTTAATGTTTCCAGTACTTCCTGTGAACTCAGCTGGAACTGTGTATGGACCGTCATACACTGGCGTGTATATTCATCGATGATCGTGAGCATCTTGTAACGACGACCCCGGGACAGCCGGTCCTGGACGAAGTCAACGCTCCAGATGTGGTTCGGATACAAGGGACGCATGCGAATGATGGAATGCTAGTGATCATTTAATCGTTTGCAGGGCTTGTGGCGTCTTGGGACCTGCAGGTCTTCTTCGCGCCACAGGCGCTCTACTTTCTTGTGATTGACAGCCCAGCCCTCGATGCGCAGGAGTGCAGTGATCTTACGATATCCATAGCGACCATACTGCTTGGCCAGGCGAATGAGGGCAAGCCGCAAGGCATCCTCGTCATCGGCCGTTCGCCGGGATGCATAGCGCTGGGTACTGCGGGGCTGATCCAGTACCTGGCAGGTGCGCCGCTCACTGCTGCCTAAGCGCTGACGTACGTGGATGACTGTGTTGCGTACCTGCTCCGGGCATAGCCCCTGTGCCCTAAAAAATCCAGGACCTCCTTCAGAATGCTCTTGTCACTGACCCTCAGGCTGCGACAGGCCTCCTCCGTACCCATGCCCCCGCTGATCTTGACCTCGATGGCCCGCAGTAAATTGATGATCTCCGATTCCTTGAGTCGCTTGCGCATGATGATCCCCTTGATATCCACCCATTATGAGAGTTTCACACCTAAATCTGGATCAAGTTTAGGGGGGCAGGACACAGTGAATTGGGGGTAATCAACTTCTACAAACCTTACTGAATAAGGTTAGCAAAAGAATTAGCATAGAAGTGGATTAGGTGTGGGCTACTTAATCCCACATTACCTTGATAACTTTCTGCATATTTCTACGCTGGTTCGTAACAAATTTCATGGCCTCCAAATGAAGCACGAGTGCGTTGGGTGAAAACTCTTTTGGAGAACTACCTTTACTCCGAAATACGAAACTGCCTTAGCTAAAGCAGATTGCGGGCTTACTAGCAATATATCCGGTGCCACCGGGGCATGCCTATGTGCTCCAGCTACAAGTCTAAGGCACCCAGTTTGCCAACAGTGGCTCTTCCTTGTGAATAGCATCACAAGGAAGAAATGCGCTGTAGACAAGAACATTAAACCCTTTCCCTAGACCCGATATTCACGGGCTTGTGGTTGGATATGCTGTACCGCTTGGGAAAACCCACAGTTTTCAAATTATTTACTTTACTGGTAGAAGCTTGTAGAACAAGGTTATGAAACCAAGAAAGTTCTATTACAGTGAATCATCGTCCCATGGTCATGCATACAGCATCGAATGGAAAAATGATCGGTTAGAGCTTCGACAATCGCCGTGTATCATTCACGACTTTGATGAAGTGGAAGCCACAGTGAAACCTTCTAATAAGGATTGGTCCAACTTCGAACAAAATGTCAAAGATCTCAAGATGGTACCTGTAGAACCAGAATATCTGGTTTGTGATGGAACTGTAGTAGATGTATGGATTACATTTAGGTATCGGCTGATAAAGTTCTGCGTGATTCACCCGGAATTTGAGAAGTATGATCAGTTTCGGGATTTGATCAATGAACTGACTGTATGCCCGAAATACCCAAGAGGACTTTTCAAGTTTGACCCTTATGAAATTCTCCAAGCCCATGGGGTCTAGCTACATAAAGCGCCATCCTAACTGATCAAGTACTGGTGGCTTACAGTCTTTTATGTATTACTGGTAAAACTAACAGGGAGTAACTCTATGGACAACTATTTTTATTATTTCGCATATGGATCAAATATGTTGACAGAACGACTGATTCAGAGATGTCCATCAACAAAGGCTGTTGGGGTAGCATTTGTTGATGATTATGCTCTGGAATTTTCGAAGAAAAGCACAGACGGATCAGGAAAAGCCACAATTGTCGAGTCGCCAGGCCAACGTCAGTACGGCGTTGTATTTACGATTGAGGAATGCGATCGCGATAGTTTGGACGATGCAGAAGGTCTTGGCACAGGATATGACAAAGATAAAAAATTCAATGTAACTATGGTAGATAGCGGTGCTTACATATCTACAATGACCTATATTGCAACCAATGATCCCGAGCACACCCACTTAAAACCTTATGACTGGTATCTGGCACTCGTTGTCGCTGGCGCTATGGAACATAAACTTCCTAAGTCTGTTGTTACTGTTTACAGAAATACAGAATGTGATGATGACGAAGATCAGGAAAGAAAATGTAACAAATTGGAAATACTTAAGGATGCGATATTGGGTGATAACTGGCAGGTATTAGGAACCTAAAAGCTTTCGCTTAGATCACTCAAAAGTACCCTCTAAAAAATTGACCAAAGTCATTTTGAAAAGCATCGACTCACAGAGCCCAAAATTAGTCAAACATATTCATATTACAAAGTTTTCAAGCTATCGAGTGAAGGGCTTGACAAACTAAATTAGCTTTCTAAATGAGTACACCTTTAGATGCACTAGCTAAAAGCTTTTGGATATCTAAGATAACTTCACGCTCTTTTGGCCAGCCTGAAATTGTTGTATGACCTGGACGAGGGTTGTTGTCTATACAAACCATTAGCTCAAGCCCTTCGAAAACACTTCTAGTAATCTTCGCCCACCCATAAAGAGACTTGTTGCGTTCTTTGGCTACCTCATTTCCAGTCGCTTGTATATCATGTTTATTTAAGCTGTCTATCTTCTGTACAGAGAGAGTGCCATCCTTTTTAGGTTCAAACAGCTTAGGCTTGACTCTTTTACTTTTAGTTATTTTGTTTTTTTCAAGTGCGTATCTTGCAAATAAGTTCCCATTTTTAGCTGTCATTTTCCATGCATCTCAATTAGCCATTGCAGACCACAATTCAGAAGACGTACTGGATCACCTTCAAAATCTTCTTCCAATCCTCTTAATCTTGCTTTTTCTGGATTAAGACCTGAAATTGCGATACTTCCTGAATGCCCTACGCTAATGGTGAACATTGTTCCATTATCTAAATACCAATCAAACTCTACATTTCCAAGTGGATCAGCAGATATCTCTGGGGACTCTACACTGGCTGGTAACAATGGGACAATATTTAATGCAGCATTCACAGAATTTTGGCTGACAGGATCAGAATCTTCCCCATTCCAGTTTTTTTCACTTGCAGTTTCGAGAAGCTTTCGAATAGTTGATTCGCATTTTTGTTGCTCCTCAAGAGATATTTTTTGTTCCTCAAGTGTTAGCTTGAACAGACGTTCAACAGATTCCCTAAGTACAAAATAATGTTCAGTTGAAGCAGTAAAGTTATTTCTTGTTTGAATTCTCGGAAGAGAGCCCATCCAATAACCGCCCATTACTAAATTATTTCCAAATCCTTTTACAACTACATAGTCAGAATTATCACTTCCAAAGGTAAATTCTCTTTCAACAGTGAAACCACTGTGTATGGCCGGGAGATGGTTTTCATGGGAGGGTAACTGTCTTTTTTCCATTGCTTTACTTCTTCTTTCTTAATTTTTCGGGCGAGGTTATCGATATTGAGTTATTGACGTCAATTGTATATTTTGGGTTCCCATTATCGTCCCATGCACCTATCTGGCGAATTACCTTTAAGACACTAACTCTAATCATTATCTCAGATCCATCCTCCAGAGTTATGTAGGAAAACGGTTCTTCAGCTTTAACTACCTTGACAACTTTGCCATCAACTAATTCACCAGTTGATGGATCCTTTATTTTTGTAGCTATAGACATGGCGTATCAATCTACCTCTTAAAATTTTCTTTAGTCTAGTTTAAAAAACATAGAATATCACTATGCTAGAATTTCCAAGACTAGTACAAAGAGTGAATGAGGCTATTACCACTTGTCAAGACCTTTGGCATGAATTAGAGCTTGTAAATGCAAGCGGCTCAATCTTTGTTAGCAAGCAATCCAGATGTAACCAATGCTTCATTGACTGACACGCCACCCGCAACCAGTTTCTGAAACGCCTGCTGAATGAGCGGATCAGGCGGGTGTGATTGATGATTTGAGAATCGTCTGTCCGGTTTGCTACTTCAATGCTTTTGTGGGTGAGATTCTTGTCTCATCAATTCATACAGTCGTGATGCATCCGCTACAACTCTAGTGCTAGTTCATCACCCTGAGCAGCTTTCAATGCAATGCTTTGGGACTTGATGAACAGATTAATGGCATGACTGGAATCAAAACTTAAAATTTTTTTCACCGCGAACAGCATCCAATCTCACAATGAACAAGACAGCAGCCCGACTGCACAGCAACATCCATTCCTCTTTGCTCAGTGCAGGAGCAGATGGCGTGGTACCCATGAAATGAAATGTATGGCAGGACTCAATTAGAGACAAGCGCACTGGCAAAGGCGTATTTTAAACCATGCGTGACATCATCAAAATTGAGATTCCGTTGTCATTGGAAGCCCATCAATTCTTACAAGTGAAGGCAGAGCAATACGGCTGTCCTGTCCAGCAGTTGATTGAAGCATCACTAGCTGTATTTAATCAACGAGAGATCGAGACCTTGGCTTTATGCTCACCGCAACTTGACACATCCGCCCTGCAACAAGAGTTGCGTGACATGTTTAACCTATCCAAATGTCGCAAACGAAATCAGGAATTAAGCACCAAACCAGACCCCAATCGCATTGCACATTGAGAGTCACTCATCCAGACTTGACAGTCGTTTCTGTTCCTCAAAGATCACGTCATTTCCATAGCCGAACCTGACTGCAAACTCGATGCGCTGATGCACTTTGGCCTGACCCTCTTCATCGTGCAGTAGAGCAGGTTCAGGAGGCTTGCCGAAAAAAACATCCAGTGGCGGCTTGTCTTGTTTAATGCGGTAGTCCACCAACCTTTGCATGTCTGCAAATCCTTCTGCATCAAATGCATTGCCATTGACTGTACCATCCCGCACCCGTTGTGCAACCTTGCTGGCACCTATTCGTGCCAGTTGGTCTGCTTGAGCGTGTTGTTTGATCAGGGCTGCTTCGGTGCTTTCAACAAACGCATACAGTTCTGCAAGTCTGCATCCAGCCATGTTGCAGGCTGGTCTAGTTGAATGGTCATGACAACAGCAATGCCATGTGCTGGCTCTTGATGGTCTTAACGCCCCAGCAAGCAGCGACTTCCATCGAGCACTGTCGATACTGCTTAAAGACGCTCAGTTCGAACATCAATGAAGATTTCTCATCCATGACTATTGCACGCTCTATAGCAGCATCACTAAGTTGTGAACTTGAAGTTGCTGGTGGTTGAATTGCCAACACGATTGCATCTGAACTCAAACACACATTTGAAGTGTAAGCAGGCTTAATGGTGATGGCAGCAGCATTTGCAATCACTTCACGCAAGCCCGGCTTATTGATTTTCAAAGCCGTTGCATAGTCGCCTGAATCCTCAGCCACAATGTACTGGTTATTATCACCAGCAAGGGTGATCACATCGCCATAATTGTAACTCTCAGAACCACCACCCTGATCAATAGTCAATAGGACCTGTATGTACATGGTTTCACGTAATGTAGACCTGAATTCGCAACCTATTTTGATTTGCCAACAGCCTTCTTATGCCTCCCAAAACTCCCATTAGTACCTGCCAAATCTGCCCATATGCCTAAATAAACTAAAGATATGACCTGAAAAATATGAAAATACTGAGCCACTCATGGGTGAGTTTACGTGTATCAATTATGAGTTCTTTAATCCTGATCGGCTCTTAACGATTTGCGAAAAATGCCTCAAGGAATTTGACTAGAACGTGTCAGCCGAGCAAGCTGCCTGGAAAAAATGGCTTGATGAGTTGGATTGAAGTTTTTCCGTTGGCGGCGGACAAGCCTCCCTTAAGCAAGATGATATTTCGTCCGCTGGGCGATATATCTCAGGTATGAGCAGATATCATGCCTGCGTACACTTTGTCAAAGATTTGCACGTGGTATTAAATGTGGTACCAAAATCTAAAAACCGATTTATTACTTGTATAATCAAAAAGTTATAATTTTTCTCGAGTCCTCTCCTCGGCATCAGCGCTGTTTCTCATGCGCTCCGCATTCTTCCCGTGTATTCAGACAAGTGCTTGTATTGCATTTGGAATCCTGAATCTTCTGTTCCGTTCGATTTCCCTGAATTCCCAGGTATAACGTATGAAATCTCGCGGGGAAATGAACTATGACAGTGTCGTGCCCTTAGACTTGAGCCGGTTTAGAGCGCCAAATTTGGAGAACTGTAAAAATTCATCAGGCTGCGAAAAAACAAGATTTGATTTTTATATTTATTAAATTCCCCACGCTCTACACGACATTCAATCAACGAAATTGTAAGGCCCCTAGGTACGTACTAGGTACTGTGAAAGACCAGACACCAAACTGCGACCACCAGCCGGTGGTCTAGCAAGTCCCTTATCAGGGCGTATCCGCCCCGGCCACGTCTCAGGCGTCAGTCAAGTCAAAATAGCGGATGCTCGGCAGCTTTGCGAGAGCCGCAACAAGCCGGTCGATAGTGCCTCGCTCCCGCTGCCAGGCCAGATACTTTTCGTATTGCTTGCGGGAATCCCACACTTCCACAAGCACCACATTGTCGGTGTCGTCGCTGTTCTGCAGTGTGTCGATGCTTTTACAGCCCTCATAAGCGCGCGTCTCCACCAGGATCGATCTGAATAACGCAACCACCTCGTCCCCGGTACCGGGCTTCGCCTGGGCTTCCAGAATCACTCTTACGGCCATTTCGAACTCCTCCTTTCCATGTGTAAACCTGACAACACTGCAGGTCCGTCGCGTCCCAGGCATTCACGAGTCGATCATGCCCTGTGTGATGGTGTTGGGTCCTGGCGTCTTGCACGGTTTCCCGCGGCTTTGGAGCCGGAATGCTCAGGTTGCCACGGCGAGCAGCTTGTCGCTCGATTGTCGCTAACGGCAGCGGTGGTGTCCAGCCTCACGCACTTCCTTGAGACAAGCCTGCCCGCCGTTCCGCTCAAGGAGAACGGTACCGATGAGTATCCTAGGGCGATAAAGGCGGCATAACACCTTGGTGCGAAGGTTTCCTTGAAGGGGGATGTCAAGGGTATTTCAATGGCAAATTGCTGCATGAAGTGCTGAATACGCAGCTCCTTTACCCATCAGCCGAGGCACAGGCTGTGATTGCACACTGGACCTGTCGATACAGCCAAATCCTGCCTCATCAATCACTGGCACATCATCAAGGGCTTGACATCTTGCACATCTGATACTTATAAACCCTCTATAAACCAATACAAAAGACGTGTCATCAGGGTATCACCAACCAGTAGCCAAATATCTACTAAGGAAAATCAATATGACTGATGAAGAAATTGCAGCACAAGCGTTGGCAGTGCATGCTCGGATCTCCCTGGTTCGGAAAATATTACTGGAAGATTATGAAGTGGAAAATACTGACCTGAATAACCGCTTACCCGAAACAGACTGGACAGAAAAATACTCTGTAGCCTTGAGAATGGTAAATAAATTGAAACACGGCTGCCCAGATCCAGAGCTTCTTGTGCACAAGATTCAGAATTACCTCTAGTCTGCAGCTTCCGGTAGCTAGTGTTTCCTTCCTCCTGGATGAATGGAATGCAGCTCAGGAATGAAACTCCGCTGTCGAAACCGCCACTTCTACCGAAGCCATACCTCACTGAATTTCACTTCAACGGATCGCGGTAAACTGATAATCTCCGATTCATTGAATCGTTTGCGCATAACGCCTTGGCCATCTTCATCGGCCGAGTATACCCCTTCTCGAAAATTCACTTAGGCTCCTCCAGACCGATGGCCGGCGTGACCTGTAAGTGCCCGGCGAGCAGGTATCGATAAAGCTTGAGGGCAAGCCGTTCCTCTTTTTTTTCCAAACGGTACTGGGCGTCCGGTGTCAGCACCATGGTGTAGCATGCCTCGTCCGCAACCACCGACGTCGCCTGCTCACCTTGTGTGTGGGCCAGCCAGATCGCGTCACCGGGGCTGAACTGGTAGAGACGCGCGCCCGCACAATCATAGGCGGAAGCTCGACCAGAAATCATCAACTGAATTCCCTGAAGCGGCAAATCAGGTCCCACCAGCACTTCATCGGCGGTGTAGTTGCGTGGTGTGAGCCATTTGTGAAGTTCCTCCATCAGGTCCTCGAAATGTATTTGCCGCTGCAGATGGCGTTCGAGGTCGTCGGCAACATGTTCCAGCAAGGCCGCACGCTGGTTGTCAGCCATGGTCGAGTCCTTCCTCCACTTGGCAATGACGATTTCTTCGCAGTACTCAAGGGCACGATCCTCATTCGACTCTACAACCAAATCGGCAAATACCGGGGCAGGAAGGTTGAGCTCCAGGTCTGATCGGAACTGTTCTGGCACCGCGCTCAGCACAACCTTCACCCCAGCCTTGTTCGCCGCCTGCAAGAATCGAGACAGCACACTCACCGCCGAGAAGTCAAAGCCGGAGACGGAGGCAAAGTCCAGCATCAGGCAGGTGGGGCGCGAAGGGCCCTCCAGGGAGCTTCTGAGATGATCGGTCAGGGGGGCAGCACTGCCAAAGAAGATGTAACCACGCAGCTGGTAAACCAGCACACGCCAGCCTTCTTCCAGAAGGATCACACGATCGGGTATAGGACGGGCTTTGCTGCTGTGATGTTCACGGCAAGTGAACCGGGTCTTGATCGGGTCTACTCGACTGAGGCGCACGACGAAAAAAATGAGGGTAGCCAGCATTCCGGCACCCACTCCCTCGATCAGGCCGAAGAAGATAATGATGATGAAGATGACCAGGATGATGCTTAGCTCCACCCAGGGAAGGCGCCTGTAACTCCGCAAGAGCCCTTCGTCCAGCATGCCGATCCCGGCAAAGACCAGGATGCCGCCGATGAGCGCCGTGGGAACAAACTCCAGCATCCCGTCGCCAAAAAACAGGGCTATGCCGATGACGAAAGCTGCCACCACTCCAGTCAGCCGGGTGGTGGCCCTGAAATGCTTGCTGCGAAGCGAGGAAGGGACAATCAGCGTGGCCACTGTTCCCCCGCCCAGCCCTGCAACAATGGTGGCAAATCCGCTCGCCCTGAACTCTCGGTTCCACTCAAGCTCATGATTTGCCGCGACTTCCAACCCGGCAACATTCATGGTCACACAGATGAAAGCAATGAGCATCAACGTCAGCATGTTGGGTATCTGGCCGGCTATCGCGGCCCAGTTCACGTGTACCAGATCGGCCGGGAACAGCACAGGCCACAGGTCTCCGTCTGCCGTGCTTGCAAGCAGCAGACCCATCAATCTCGCCTTTTCACCGGAGATGTCCAGCGCACCGAGGGTTAGGTGGTAGCCGCCTATTGCGACGATGACGCTTAACGGCAGAATCAGCACATTCCCCCAGCGTTTGACCGCGATGTACAGCGCGATCCCGTACGCAGCACCCGGAAGCCATGTCCACAGTACGGCAGGCTCCAGAAACGAGGCAGCCTCATGCCCCCCGAGGTTCACTCCCATGAGCGACATTGCCGCCAGGCACACAGTGCCCCCGATTCCAGCTACGAATCCCGCGGCAACCGGGTAAGGAATGAAACGCACCAGATTGGCGAGGTGAAAACGCCCTATCAGGAGACAACACACCCCGGTGGCGAGCGCGCTGATAATCAGCGCGCTCGCAGTGGTAACGAAGAGCGCCTCCCCATGCGCCTCCATCGTGGCTGCGATCGTGGCCATGATGACCACCAGTGCAGGAGACAGCCCCGCAATCGCTCCGCGATAACCGCTTGCCAGCGCCACGAGCAGGCAAGCTACAAAGTTCCCAAACAGAATCAGGCCTACGCCCTGGGAAGTATAGGGTGTTAACGCACCGGAGAAGATAAAGCTTCCGAAAGCCACCTGGGCGACGAGCAGCCCGAGCCCGGTTGTGAAACCAGCCGACAGCGCGGGAATCGTCTTCTCGGACAGGATATCCTCGCGAAGTTCGGACCCAAATTCCCGAAATACAGACGCCACACTTATCGCTTTGAAGTCAGGAACACAGATTAGCAAGTGTAGTCGTCAGTCTGCAAGGTACCTGTGAAAAACAGCCATTGCACCAACGGGTGATGAACCAGGCGACCCAACGGACATGGGCTTCGGCTTCAAGGCGCTGGTGCCACTCTGATTGGTCAACGCCTCGTGTGCGGTTTGAAGCCGGAAAAGCTACAGGCAACCTGACTTTTGACCAGTCACTTTCAGTAACCTTGATCGAATCCCCCAATTGGCGGAGCGGAGAAATGTCATAGGTGGCAGTGAATGCTATTCGGCTGCCACAGAACGGCAAGAATTATGTCGATGTCAAAACGATCCAGCTTCCATGAATGCAGTTCCCGGTCCTTACCGGTACTGTTCCCCTGCACTGGAAACTTCCCTGAAAACCTCCCGGCTGCCGTCCGTTTTGAGCACGAAAATTCGGTAAGGAGAAAACCTCCTTCCCATTTCCATGCCGGGACTGCCAGCCGGCATCCCGGGCACTGCCAGGCCCCGCGCATTTTCTGGAAGATTGCTCAAAAATTCCTGGATGTACCTGGCCGGTATATGGCCCTCAAACACGAACCCCTCCTTGGTGACAGCGGTGTGGCAGGACTGGTAATGGGATGCGATGCCATGATCAGCCTTGATTCGGTCCAGGTCGGCCGGATGATTTACAGCGACTTCGAACCCTGCCGATTGAGCATGCTCCACCCACTTTGTGCAGCATCCGCACGTCGGGCTCTTGAATACCTCCATCCCCGGCTTGCCTGCCTGGCCGGCAGCATGTTCAGCTTCTCCCGAATGGGCCACGACACCCAGTGAAAGTACGAAAACTGTCAGAAACCGCAAGTAACCCATCATCGCTCCTTACCAATAAAATCTCTTTCAGCCTGCAGTAAAGAAAGGCATTCCGGGAATACAGGACGAAGTCTGATCGTGCCTGTAGATGCCATGCCCTGCCTCAGGCTGCAGTGGGGCGTCGCAGAATATAATTGCACATTCCCCTTGCCAGCACGTAGAATATGCCGGTCTGCAATACAAGAATCAATGCCCGGAGCAAATATGTACGAAATCATCTTCCTGATCATGGCTGTAGTTGGAGTGATCATTGTCTGGAGCAACCTGAAATCTCTCTGACGAACCTGTCACAATCTGACTCCTTTCCGGCTATTTCGTTCCCGGATGGATGACAAAAGCCGGAGCCAATACAGAAAAATTGCCGAACACCTTTGGCTAACAGGACGCAAAGTCCTGTAGATTCCACTCCGCAGCCTTACTTTACATGAATGGCTCGACAATGGTTACCCAAGCCAAAGCTTGGACGGGTGGATCGTCGCTTGCAACCTGGTTTGGACCGTACAGCTCATACATCAATGCCATGTGTCACCACCAATCTTTTCCCTGTACTGCATTTTGACTTGTCTCCTTGCAAGAAACGAAAAGAGCCAAAGGCACACGTGCCCTGGAGCCGGGGATTGTACACAACAGTGATCAGGAACCCTCCCTGTCCCGCCAGGAAGTTTACCGGTCCAAGCTTCATTCAGAAAGCCGCTGTTCCCCTGCAAATTCGATGACGGTCGCAGGCGGTTCCATTGGTGCCGGAAACGGCTGGAAACAGCCCCAGACGTTGTGCTCACCGCAGCAATCAATACACTTCATTGCACACGATGCTGTGGCGCCGGTCTGGCCCTGTCGAAATCAAATCCAACTGTACGCCAGACAGTTCATGAATCTTGTCCAGATAGGCCCTGGCCTGCTTCGGCAAATCGCTCATTTTGGTGGCTCCGGACGTAGAGCGGTGCCAACCCTCCAGTTCCAGATAAACCGGCTGGCACTGGCTGAATGCCCGACCGTCCATGACCATGGGGTCGAATGGATGTCCTTCATGCGTATAGCCCGTACAGATCTTGATCGTATCCAGCCCGTCCAGTACATCAAGCTTGGTCACACACAGTCCTTGCACACCATTGATCCTCACAGCGTGACGTAATGCCGAAGCATCGAGCCAGCCACAGCGTCTGGCACGACCGGTCGTGGCACCAAACTCCTTGCCACGTTCGGCAAGATGCCTGCCTACATCGTCAAACAGCTCTGTAGGAAATGGCCCTCCACCCACACGGGTTGTGTAGGCTTTTACCACACCGAGTACATGATCAATCACATCTGGACCTGACCCGCTGCCTGCACAGGCACCTCCGGCCGAGGTGTTGGAGGATGTCACGAATGGATAGGTGCCATGATCAATATCCAGCAGTGTACCCTGGGCACCCTCGAAAAGAATGTTCTTCCGGGCTTCCCTCAGCACATGAATTCGGGCCGAGACATCGCCCTGCAGCGGCGCAAGTACCTCGGCATAGCGCCTGCACAGATCCTTCATCTCCTGCAAGTCCACCGTATCCGACCCGAAATATTCCCTGAGTACGAAGTTGTGAAAATCCACGACTTCCTCAAGACGCTGGTTGCAATACGATTCGTCAAACAGGTCAGCGACTCTCATACCCCGTCTTGACACCTTGTCTTCGTATGCAGGGCCGATTCCGCGCCCGGTAGTGCCAATTGCAGCCTTGCCCTGCTTCCTTTCCTTGGCCAGGTCCAGCAGCACGTGGTACGGCATGATCACCGGACAAGCGGGAGAGACACGCAACCGTCCGGTAACCTGCACACCCTTGCCATCCAGCATGGTGATTTCTTCCTGCAAGGCATCCGGTGCCAGCACCACGCCATTCCCGACCAGACACTCGACGCCATCATGCAGGATACCGGAAGGAACCAGGTGAAGGATCGTCTGCTGGCCCTCGACAACAATCGTGTGGCCTGCATTGTGTCCGCCCTGAAAGCGGACCACGGCATCTGCATGCTCCGTAAGCATGTCCACGACCTTTCCCTTTCCCTCGTCGCCCCACTGGATTCCGAGGATGACTACGCTTCTGCTCATACCGAATTCAGCACAGTGGCACGACCTGCCATATCCCGCCTTCCTTCTGCAGGATGCGGTCGCACTGCATGTCCTGTGCACTCCCATGCTGTCCTTTCAACTCGCAAATCACCCGCTCACCCTGACTCCTTAATCGACCAATCGCTGCAAGGAGTTCAGGGTCTTCCTCACAAGGAGCATATATGCCTGTCCAGGCATGCTGTACACGGGATGACAGTTTGGCTATCGCCCTCAGGTCCAGGCTGAACCCGGTGGCAGGGCGGGAACGGCCGAACACCTTGCCAATCATGTCATAGCGGCCTCCACGGGCAATTTGCTCGCCCTGGCCAGATATGTATGCGGCAAAGACTGCACCGTTCTGATAGCGGAATCCACCCAGGGCAGCGAAATCAAAATGCATGCGAATACCTGATACACGTTGACTGACCCGCTTGGCAAGCGTCTCGACGTAATCGATATGACTCTTCGCGCTGCCTTCCAAATTTCCGAGCACCTCCCGCGCATACGCAATTACACGCTCATCACCACTCAGGTCTGAGAGCGCCAGCATGATTTCCTGGCTCTCTTCTGTCAACGCGCAGCCTGACAGAAACTGCTCGTATTCCGGGAGAGCCCTTTGCTGGAGCAGCGCCTGCAGTGTCCTTTGCTGGTCCTGCCGAAAGCCTGCCTGCTCAACGATTTCATCAAAGATTCCGGCATGCCCCAGATCCAGGCAGATATCCTCAATCCCGACCAGTTTCAGTGCCTCCAGCATCAGGCATATCACTTCCACATCACTGTCCGCCCCGGCATGACCATACAGCTCTGCACCCAGCTGCAAGGGGCTGCGCGTCAGGTCCCGCCCTCCCGGGCGGGTGCGCAGAACCGTGCCCAGATAGCATAATCGTGCCGGGGCATCCCGCTTGAGCATGTGTGCATCGATGCGCGCAACCTGGGGGGTCATGTCCGCACGCACCCCCATCATGCGCCCGGTCAACTGATCAGTAAGCTTGAACGTCTGAAGATCTAGGTCATCGCTTGGACCCACCAGTAATGACTCCAGGTATTCGATCAGCGGCGGGATTACCAGTTCATAGCCCCACGATGCAAACATGTCCAGCAGTTCACGCCGGTGCACCTCGAGCCAGGCCGCTTCATCCGGCAGGGACTCCTCTATGCCGTCTGGCAGCAGCCAGCGATTTTGATCGTTCATGAGTATTTAATTGCCCAGTCTGACAAGATACAAAACGACAATCCCGATTGCCATGCTCACCAACCCTGCCACTCGGAGGGACCGGCTGGACAACTGGCCGATCAGGGACAATGTCTGCCTGAATTTTTCCGGTGCCAGAAAAGGAATTATGCCTTCAAGTACGAGCACCAGTGCGATTGCGGAAAACAAATCGTCCCACATGTAAACACAGGCGGCGGGTTACCTGCCTAGTCTTGTTCAGATTTCTTGAAGTAGCGAAAGAAATCAGAATCCGGCTGCATGATCAGGAAATCGTTGTTTCCGCTAAAGGTATTGATGTATGCCTTCAAACTCCTAGTAAAGCTGTAGAACTCTTCATTAAGCAGGTAGGCATCCGCATAGATCTCAGCAGACTTGGCATCCCCTTCCCCCCGGATCTTTTCTGCCTCCTTGTAGGCATTCGCCAGGATTACGGTGCGTTCCTTGTCTGCCGTGGCACGGAGCACTTCCGCCTGTTCCTTGCCTCGTGCCCTGAAATCCTTGGCCACACGATCCCTTTCAGCACGCATGCGATTGAACACCGAGTCGCTTACATCGTCAGGCAGGTCAATCTTGCTGACCCGCACGTCCACGACCCGGATACCAAAATTCTTGGCATCCTCATTCGACTGGACCTGGATTACATCCATGATTTCACTGCGCTCTCCGGATACCACTTCCTGGATCGTGCGTTTGCCAAATTCGTTCTTGAGGCCGTCCACAAGAATCAATTCCAGGCGCTGGTTGGCCCTGAGCTCCTGTCCACCCGTTGCGATGAAATACTTTTCCACATCCTCAATGCGCCATTTCGCATAGAAATCCACCTTGACGTATTTTTTCTCGCTGGTGGGAAACTCGGTCGGCGGTACATCCAGGGTCAGGATACGGCCATCATTGCGCCTGACCTTGTGCACGACCGGAATTCTGAAATGCAGCCCAGGCTCCAGGGTCGCATCCTTGATTTCACCGAACTGCACCTTGATGACTTTCTGCCGCTGGTCCACCTGAAAGGCAAATGCCCAGACCGCTATCACTGCAAGTGCAAGGACTCCCAGAATGATCTTGAAATTCATGTCAGCGCTCCCCCCTGCCTCTTCCTGGCCGTGTTATACCACTTTGCTGACTCAGTTCGTCTGAAGAGAACCGGTCCTGTACCGTTGTGCTGTCTGTCATGTCACGCTGCCTGATTAACTGGTCCAGCGGCAGGTAAATCAGGTTGTTCCCCCCTTCAACGTCCATCAACAGCTTGTTGCTGTTTGCATACACTGACTCCACGGCCTCCAGGTATAACCTTTCACGCGTCACATCCGGTGCTTTCTCGTATTCACCCAGCAGCTTCAGGAACCGTTTGGCCTCACCCTCCGAATTGGCCGTCACGCGGTCCCGGTAAGCATTGGCCTCCTGGAGCAGTCTCGCGGCTTCTCCACGCGCCAGGGGAACTATGCTGTTTGCATAGGCCTCGGCCTCCTTGATGTAGCGGTCATAGTCTTCCCTGGACTTGATCGCATCCGAAAAGGCTGCCTTGACCTGGTCCGGAGGCAGGGATTTTTCCAGGTTGACTTTCTGGATGTAGATACCGGCCTTGTATTCATCCATGATCGCCTGCAGCAGTTCACGAGTAGCACTCGAAATCTGGCCCCGCCCTTCGAAAAGTACAAAATCAATCGTGCTTTTTCCTACAATTTCCCGCACGGCACTTTCCATCGCGTCTTTCACGGTAAGGTCAGGATCACGCAAATTAAACAGGTAGTCTTCTGCGCTCTTTATCTTGTATTGTGCCTCCAGGGCAACTTCGACGATGTTCTCGTCCTGTGTCAGCATTGAAGTCTTGTTCGTGACCTCTCGCACTTCATCGATGTTCACGATCTCGACTGTCTCGATCGGAAACGGAATGTGCCAGTTCAGCCCCGCAGTGGTAGTCTGGACATATTTCCCGAAGCGCAGTTCCACGCCTCTTTCGGCCTGCTGCACGGTGTAAAAGCCGAATTTGTCGTAGACTCCCCAGACCGCGATGGCTGCGATCAGCACAATCCAGCCATAGGGCCTTTTCTTGCGTCCCCCAGAACCGCGCGAGGCTCCCGAGCCGAAGATCCCGCCGAACCTTTTACCCAGGTTGCGAAACACTTCATCCAGGTCCGGCGGCCCCTGCTGATTGGGTTGCTGACCCCAGGGGTCATCGTCTCTTCCGCCTTTAGGACTGTTCCAAGGCATGTCTTTCTCCGAAAATGGTTATCGCATCTATTCTGAAATCCGAGAGCCCGTCATCATGACGGTGCAGGAGCGCATCCACCTCAACCCGCCAGCTGTTCGGACTGCATGGTGATCCGGTATTGCGCAAAATGCCCGACTCTCTGCACAGGCACCTCGGCCTCAATCTGCCAGTACCCGTCGTCATCAACAAATTCCTGCATGACACGGTCCTCGGCATACAACTCACTGCGAATGTTCCCCGCGGAAGGGGGCAAACGCAGCCAGATACACTCACTCTTGATATCGAAATACTGTCGCAGTGCCTGAGCCAGCAAATCCAGCCCCTGATCCTGCTTGGCAGAGACCCAGACCTGCTGGATGCGGCCGTGCTGGTTCAGTTGTATATTGGGCAGCATATTGAGCCGATCCGTCTTATTGTAAACCATAATCTGCGGGATATCCAAAGCGCCAATCTGGCGCAGCACGGATTCTACTTCCAGGATGTGGCTGGACCGGTTCTCATCGGCCGCATCCACGATATGCAGCAACAGGTCCGCCTCCATGGTTTCCTGCAGGGTCGCGTGAAACGCTTCGATCAGGTCATGCGGGAGATCCTGTATGAAGCCGACCGTGTCAGCCAGCACCACATGTTGCCTGCTGGAGAGCGGCATGCGACGCAAGGTGGGATCCAGCGTGGCAAAAAGCTTGTCTGCAGAATACACGTTCGCATCGGTCAGCCGATTGAACAGGGTGGATTTACCCGCGTTGGTATAGCCAACCAGTGCCACTGTCGGAGTGGTGGTCTTGCGTCGTGCAGCACGGCCCTGGTTGCGCTGGATGCGAAGTTTTTCCAGGCGGCCAGAGATCTGCTTGATTCTCAACCTGAGCTGCCGCCGGTCCGATTCCAGCTGCTTCTCACCCGGACCCCGCAGCCCAATACCACCTTTCTGACGCTCCAGATGACTCCATCCGCGTACCAGCCGGGTTGAGAGGTACTTCAGCTGTGCAAGCTCAACCTGCAGCTTGCCTTCATAGGAACGTGCACGCTGGGAAAAGATGTCGAGGATCAGCCCTGTGCGGTCCAGTACCCGCCTCCTGCAGATTTTTTCCAGGTTTCGCTCCTGGCTAGGAGTCAGGGAATAATTGAATATCAGCACATCGGCATCCAGCAACCCGGCCAGCTTGCCCAGCTCTTCGGCTTTGCCGGTTCCGATCAGGAGCTTTGCATCCCGGGTGTCACGGCGCACGGTAGTCACGGTTGCAATTTCAGCACCGACTGAACGTACCAGATCCCTGAATTCGTTCAGATCCTGATTGCCTTTCGCACTCCGGAAGACCGGATGCACGAGGATGACGCGCTCACCTATTTCCGGACGTTCAAACAAGCAATCGCTCCCGGCTGACACCGTTCATCAAATGTCAACTACTCCCGCCAGTCATCACTCGAAGGAATCTTCACCATACGGGACGGGACAATCGTTGAAATTGCATGCTTGTACACCATCTGGCTCACGCTGTTTTTCAACAGCACTACAAACTGATCGAAAGAGTCAATTTGGCCTTGCAGCTTGATACCGTTAACGAGATAGACTGAAACCGGAACCTTCTCCCTGCGCAACGCATTCAGGAAAGGCTCCTGCAGAGTTTGGCCTTTTGACATCACAGTAGTACCTCTAGTTTTTTTTATTCATTCTTAACCAGCCCAGCCTTGCGCCGACTTTATGCATCGGTAGTGTAACAGGTCAATGCTTCCAAATGGGAGTGGATTGTACCAAAAATATGGTCGGCAGCTTCCTGCCCCGCAGGAATCCGGGTAAGTCCTGACTCGCTCCGCAACCAGGTGAGCTGTCTTTTCGCAAGCTGTCTCGTTGCAATGATCGCCGTCTCGCGCATGGCCTCATAGCTGCATTTTCCGGCCAGATGCTGCCAGGCCTGACGGTAACCGACCGATCGTATGGAAGGCAGGTCCGAATGCAGTTCCTTTCGCTGCCGTAATGCTTCCACCTCGTCCAGGAATCCATTCTCCAGCATGGCCTCGAAGCGATGCCGGATCCACTGGTGCAGAAGGCTGCGGTCCTCGGGAATCAAGGCCAGCTTCAGGGGACGGAACTCCGGTGCCGGAGATGTGGACCTTGCGCGCCAAGTGCTGATGGGAATCCCGCTTGCCTCGTAGACTTCGAGGGCACGCTGTATCCGCTGCGGATCATTGGGATGAATGTTTGTCGCAGCCTGCGGGTCGACTTCCCCGAGCCTTGCATGCATGACCTCCCAGCCATGCTGAGCAGCCAACCGGTTGATTCGTTGCCGGATACGGGCATTCGCACCAGGCATGGCAGACAGGCCGCGCTGCAAGGTGCTGAAATAGAGCATCGTGCCACCTGTCAACAGCGGAACATTCCCCCGCCCGTGGATTTCCCTGATCAGGCGCAGTGCATCGGCCCTGAAATTTGCCGCCGAGTAGACTTCCGCCGGATCCAGGATATCGATCAGGTGATGCGGGCAAGCCCGCAGCACCTCCTTGCCTGGCTTGGCAGAACCGATATCCATGTCACGGTAAATCATGACCGAGTCCACACTGATGATCTCGCAAGGGAATTCCGCTGCAATTTTCAGCGCAAGATCAGTCTTCCCACTGGCCGTGGGGCCCATCAGGAACACTGCCGGAATCATTTCCAATGACACGCGACCGGGCCAGTCCGGTCGTCCGGCACCGCCCGCCACTTGTCACTGGCCACGCTTGAACAGCTTGTCAAGCTGGTCCACACTCAGTTGCACCCAGGTCGGGCGCCCGTGGTTGCATTGTGCACTGCGCTCCGTGGCTTCAATGTCACGCAGCAGGGCATTCATTTCGGTTATGGTGAGCATTCGGTTTGCACGCACGGAACCATGACAGGCCATGGTCGAAAGCAGTTCATGGCCCGCCTGTTCAAGCTTGCCGGAAGATTCGTAGGCAACGAGATCGGACAGTACATCCCGAACCAGGCGTTCCAAGTCCGTATCCGCCCGCTGCAGCAATGCCGGGACCTCGCGAACCACGACGCTCGTATCGCCGAATCTTTCGACCCTGAAGCCGTATTCCAGAAACAGGTCCTCGTGCTGTGCTGCAATGGCTGCTTCCTGCTGGCCGACATCGATAGCAAGCGGCACCAGCAGGGACTGCGTGGGAATACCCGACTGGTACTGGATCTTCAGCTGCTCATAGACGATACGTTCATGGGCAGCATGCATGTCAACGATGACCAGACCCCTGTCATTCTGCGCAAGGACATAAATCCCGTGCAACTGGCCCACTGCATAGCCCAACGCGGGCATCTGGGGGGTGGCTTCTGGATCGGGACCATCAGTCCGGTGTGCCATTGCAAAGTCCCGGGATGATGCATTCGCCGCGTACAGCTCGACCGCAGCCTGTACAGGGAACGGGCTGCCTGCAAATCGGCCCCCGGGCCATGCGCCGTGTGCCGGCCCGGGGTTTTCGGGGGAACCGGCCTGGGGACGGACAGAGTCATCGACGATTTCACGGTATTTTCCGGCATCCTGCTGCTCGGCTTCAGGCATCGTTTCCGCGATGGCCTTGCCGACCGTGTAACGCACAAAATCATGCACGAGCCTGGACTGGCGAAAACGAACTTCCTGCTTCATGGGGTGGGCATTGACATCCACCTGCGCCGGGTCGACTTCCAGGAACAGCACGAAGGCAGGAAACCGTCCGTGATACAGGACATCCTGGTAGGCCTGTCTGACTGCATGGGAAATGACCTTGTCTCGGATTGCACGCCCGTTTACGTACAGGTACTGCAGGTCCGGCTGGCTGCGGGAAAATGTAGGCAAGCTGATCCACCCGTTCACCCGTATGTCCTGTGCCGTATGCCCGATGCGTATACTTTGCTCGACAAACTTTTTCCCGCATGCACGCCCGAGGCGATTTTCCTCGTCTTGCCGGCCATTCGCCGCACCCAGTTCCAGGCAACTGCGTCCATTGTGCACGGCGGACAGGCCCACATCGAAGCGGCTCAATGCAGTCTTGATCAGCATGGACTGGCAATGCTGGAATTCGGTCTGTTCGGTTCGCAGGAATTTCCTGCGTGCGGGCACATTGAAAAACAGGTCGTTGACTTCAACCGTCGTACCCTTCACCTGGCGCACGGGCATGCCCTCGCCATCCAGTTCACCACCTTCCCCCTCCACCTTCCAGCCTTCATTCGTGGTCTCCAGCGGGTTGGTGGCCAGGCTGAATCTGGAAACCGATGCAATGCTCGGCAGGGCTTCCCCGCGAAAACCGAGGGTTGCAATACGTTCAAGGTCCTCCAGGACAGAAATCTTGCTCGTTGCGTGGCGCTGCAGGGCCTGCATGACCTGGTCCCTGGGAATACCGTGACCATCATCGGTGACCCGTATGGTCTTTGTGCCGCCGCTTTCCAGTTCGACAGAAATTTTTGTCGCCCCTGCATCCAGGGCATTCTCAAGCAGCTCCTTCAAAACCGAGGCCGGGCGTTCGATGACTTCCCCTGCCGCAATCTGGTTGACGAGCTGGGAAGGCAGCAGTCTGATCGGTTTCACGGCCAGCAGGTTCACGTCACGGGAACTGGCTGCTCGTCATGCAGCTGCAGCATCTGCTGAAACCCCAGCAGGGCAAAAGCTACAAATGCATCCTGGCTGGCCCATTTGCTGGACTGGTCGATGATTTTTCCTGACTCTTCCGGCCCGAGTTGTGTGGCAAAAACCCTGACGGCATGCTGGACTCCCTCCTGGCGGTCCATGGACCTTTCACAGGTGATGTAGATTTCCGGCTCGCTGTGCCCGTTCTGCACGGCTGCGAGCATGCACTCGTACTCCACCTGGTCTTCGGATTCAATCTCTCCCAGCACGACGATCGTGTAGGCGCCAAGCCGGTACCGCTGTTTCGGGATCGCGCTGGAAATGTTGGGTTTTTGCATGGGTCCAGGAGATTACATGCTAGGATAATACTATATCTTACGCATGCCCAAGCATTTGACCATATGTAAGGCACATGAGCGCAAAACGGCTGCTGCGGCTTTTCCCACTGCCCTGTGCAGAAACCGGGCTGAACAATATCTACCTTGAAGAGTTTGGCTGGTACCGGTCTGACCCGGACAAGCCGGTTGTAGCTGCCAATTTCGTGACCAGCCTGGATGGCAGGATTGCCATGGCCAGTCCGACTGAACCAGACATGGGCCTCCCGGAGTCCCTGACCAGCAGGGAGGATTTCAGGCTGTTCCTGGAACTTCATGCCCAGGCAGACTGCCTCATCACGCATGGGGAATACCTGCGAAAGCTGGAGGAGGGAAAACTCGGAAACATCCTCCGGCTGCCAGACGAACCCGAGTTTTCGGACCTCTACGCGTGGCGCAGGGAACGAGGGCTGGCACCGTGCCCGGACATCGTGATCGCAAGCTCGAGCATGGTTTTCCCATTGCCCCCATCGATAAAAAAGGGAAGTAACGAACAAAAATTCTATGTTGCAACCGGAAAAGCCACTGACCAGGCCCTGCATGACCCATGGCATCGGCGGGGGCTGGAAGTACTGCAGGCAGGATCGTCTTTTGCCGTGGAAGGTGGACCTCTGGTCGCTGAACTCGCCCGGCGCGGTTACCGGAACATTTACCTCGTTGCCGGACCGAAAATGCTCCATACTATGATCCGGGACCGACAACTGGACAAACTGTATATCAGTGTCTCGCACCAGATGCTTGGTGGCATGGATTTCAAAACCATGCTGGACGGAGAACCATTGAAGCCCTGCAGACTTCGCCTGAACTCCCTGTTGCTGGATAAGTCCTCGGATAACGGCTTCGGACAGTTCTTCACGAGTTTCGAATGTACCTATGACGAATAACCAATCAAGGGGCACCCGACATGCTTGAGTTCATTTCAGAATACGGACAATTTTTAGCCAAGACACTGACCGTGCTGGTGTTTATCTGGATAATTGTCAGCCTCGTATTTTCCTTCTCGAAGAAAGCGCGGAGTGCTGACCACTTTGAAATCACGCACCTGAACAGTAAGTACAAATCCATAGAAAACACGCTGTTCGCTTCCCTCCTGCCCAAAAAGGAGTTCAAGAAATCCATGAAGCAGGCCAAAAAGGAAGACCGGAGAAAAAAGAAAAATGCCTCCAGTGAAACCAGGAAGCGAATATTCGTCCTGAATTTTCTGGGGAATATCCGTGCCACGGCGGTACGACACCTGCGCAAGGAAATTACGGCCATTCTGTCCGTGGCATCCAGCAGGGACGAGGTGGTGGTATGCCTGGAAAGCACGGGTGGCCTGGTACACGAACACGGCTTCGCCGCATCGCAGTTGCAGCGAATCAAGCAGCAAGGTATCCCGCTCACCGTCGCAGTGGACAAGGTGGCCGCAAGCGGAGGCTACATGATGGCCTGTGTGGCGGACAAGATCATCGCAGCACCCTTCGCAGTTATCGGCTCGATTGGCGTCCTGGCGCAGCTGCCAAACTTCAACCGCATGCTGGACAAACACGGGGTTGACTTCGAACTCATGAAAGCCGGCGATCTCAAGCGCACGATGACCATGTTTGGCAAAAACACGGAAGAAGACCGCGAGCACATGAGTGAGCAACTGGAAGACACGCATTCCCTGTTCAAGGAGTTCGTGAAAAACAACCGCCCTGGACTTGATATCGAAAAAGTGGCGACCGGCGAGCACTGGCTGGCCAGCCGTGCACTCGGGCTCAACCTGGTGGATACGCTGATGACCAGCGATGACTACCTCATGCAGGCAAGTGATGACGCGGATATCTACGAGGTCACCTGTACGGTGTCACGAACGATCAGCGAACGGATTGCAGCGACCGTCCAGGCCTGCACGGAAAGGCTGTTTTTCAGCTGGTGGCAGCAGGATCGGAATTCAAGGCTTTTCGGGTAAACCCCCAAAAACGCATTCCTGTCGGGGCTGCCGGCACCAGAGAGAAGTCGTCTGGCTGAGGCTCAGCTTGCTGCTTTTGGACAAGGGGGACAACCTGCCTGAATTCAGCGACCTTCAGTGACGTCCCCTGATGCCTGTCTCGTGCCCGGAGCCGTCAACCCGTGGTGTCCCTATGTTCCAGTGGAATCCGGAATCACCAGTACCTGCCCCACGTGTATGACATCGGATGTGAGTGCATTCACCCGGCGGATATCGCCGATACTCACCTGGTAATAGCCCGCAATGATAGACAGGGTTTCTCCACGCTGGATGACATGCCTGCTGCCGTTGCCTGCTATGAGCATTCCATTATGCGCATGATCCTTCAGGTAGCGGCGCAAGCCTTTCAGGATGGCCAGTGCCAGCTTGTACTGATGCGAGCTGTTGAGTAGCCGACGCTCCTCGTGCGGGTTGGAAATGAAGGCGGTCTCGACCAGCACTGAAGGGATATCCGGGGATTTCAATACTGCAAATCCGGCCTGTTCCACTCGATTGCGCAGCACATTTCCAATCAGCCTGAGTTCACCCAGAATGTCTTCCGCCAGGTCAATACTGGCGTCTATGGTTGCCGTCTGGGACAGATCAACCAGTACCGACTTGAGTGTCTTGTCCTTGTCCTCCAGGCTCACGCCACCAATCCTGTCGACTGAATTTTCACGTTGCGCCAGAATCCGCGCCGCCTCACTGCTTGCACCGCGCCTGGACAATACGTATACCGATGAACCCCTCGCGTTTCGGTTTACCGCCGCATCGGCATGTATGGAAATGAAGATGTCGGCCTTCATCCGGTTTGCCTTGCGGATGCGGGTACGAAGCGGGATATATACGTCACGACTTCGGATCATCACACCACGCATGCCAGGTTCCTTGTCAACAAGCTTCTTGAGCCTCTTGGCAATCGAAAGGACGACTACCTTTTCATGGGTACCCCTGCGCCCGATTGCACCCGGGTCCTTGCCACCGTGTCCGGCATCAATGGCCACGATGACATCCCGGTGCCTCGAGGAAACATCCGGCATGGCCAGCACAGGCTTAGACCGGGATCGGGCTGCAACCGAGACCAGGTCCAGTACAAGGCGGTGGCCTTTCCCGTCTGCCGGGCCCAGCAGCCAGCTTTTCGGTGACACAGCAGCATGCAGATCGAATACCACGCGCAAATCGTCCGGGGCCTTACGCGCATGACGCACGCTTTTCAGCAGGGTACTCGAGCCCAGAAAGGAACCGAGCCTCCCATTTGCATTACACCGTTTGATATCCAGGACGACACGCGGCGGATGATCCAGAACAAATACCTTGTGCCGAACCGGGGCCGACAGGTCAAATACTACGCGTGTGCTCTCCCCGCGGTCTGCAACGCGAACACCCTGAATTTTGCTTCCGGAGGCACTTGACAGGCAGGGATATACAAGCAGGACCAGCAGAACCAGGAGCATGCTCATGCCCGGACGGAGCCGATTTCCATCAGATGAAAATGCCCGCAACTTCATGCCAATCTCCCCCACCCTGAAAATTAACTGTCCCGGTTACGCAGCCGTAGGCGGATTGTGACAGACTTCTTAAACAGTCTCAAGGACTTTTCATAATGAAATTATAAGGCTATGTACCATAGTTAGAGTCTAGTCTCATAACATGCCGATAATTGACCTGCCTCGAATTGACCTGGCCTGCCAAAAAACACTCCGGCCATTCCCCTCATGGGCAAAGGCAAACTCCAAATCGGCTCCCTGCACCGCCCCTTCTGCGCGTTCCGGCCACTCGATCAGGCAAACTGCGTCTTCACGGGCCATGACGTCCCGAATCCCTATGAATTCGACTTCATGCGGACTGCGAATGCGGTACAGGTCAAAATGGAACAGGCTCATGTTTTCGAAAACATAGGACTCCTCGAGTGAAAATGTCGGGCTTTTGACTCTTCCCGGATAACCAAGCTCACGCACAAAACCCCTTGCAAAGGTAGTCTTCCCGCTCCCCAGATCTCCTTTCAGAAAAATGACCAGAGGTGGAATGCAGCAACGCGCTACCCTTGCTCCCAGTTCCCGGGTAGCCTCATCGCTTTCCAGATACAAGGTCTTCACTGTCCGCATCATTTACCAGCTTGCGCAGCGGGCCAAACAGGTCACTTGCCAGCAGTCCACGCATGCCTTCGCGTGCGGCGATGTCCGCGCTTTGGGCGTGCAGTTGCACACCCAGGCAAGCTGCATCGTTCAGTCCCAGTCCCTGTGCCAGCAAGCCTGAAATGATTCCGGTCAGAACATCACCCATTCCACCCGAAGCCATCCCGGGATTGCCGGCTGTACATACCGAAACCCCGTTTTCGCAAGCGATGAGCGTGCCTGAGCCTTTCAGAACACACACCCCTCCGAATTTCTGTTGCAAGGCCTGCACCCGCACGAGACGCTGCTGCTGGACCTCCTGCGACGTGGCCCCGGCTAACCTGGCAGCTTCCCCGGGATGGGGGGTAAGTATCCAGTTCTGTTTTTTCAAGGGATCCCGGGCAAGCAAGTTCAGCGCATCGGCATCCATTACCGTTGGCAGGTCCAGTTCGAGTACCCTGGCAAGCATGATTTTGGCCCAGTCGTCCTGCCCTAATCCTGGTCCGATTGCCACGACCGATGCACGCCGGACCAGTCCGTCGAGGTTCGCCACGCTCTCCACGCCGTGAACCATCACTTCGCGGCATGCCGCACTCAGCATGGGGGCATGCCGTGAGACGGTCGCCACAGAGACCAGTCCACAGCCTGTCCTGGCCGCTGCCTCGGCAGCGAGCATTACAGAACCCGCCATGCCCGAGTTGCCTCCTATCAGCAGCACATGTCCGTATTCCCCTTTATGCGCATCTGCGTGGCGCTCCGCCATCCGTGCCCTCAGCTTTCCCGGGTCAACTGCCTGGCAGGCAGCCTGAACTGATTGCCGCACCGCATCCGGAATTTGCAGGTCACTGAAGTAGATCTTGCCCGAGTGTCGCCTGCCAGCCCCGGTGATCAAGCCCAGCTTCATTCCTACAAATGTAATGGTTGCCCGGGCGGTCACCGCGTCTCCCAGAGGTACACCCCGGTCTGCATCGAGCCCGGACGGAACGTCCACGCTCAACACCGGTGCACGGTGCATATTCATGCACCGGATTGCCGCGGCAAATTCACCCTTGACCGGGCGTGTCAGGCCAGACCCCAGCAGGGCATCCACGATGAGATCACAGCCAGGCAACTCTCCGGAAAATACATCACAGGTCCCACCACACTCCATGTATGCATCATGGGCACTTCTGGCGTCCCCTTTTAGCGAGGAGTGATCGCCTGCCTGAAAAATCCGTACCTGCATCCCGGCAGTCCGGGCCATGCGGGCGATGACGTACCCGTCTCCACCATTATTGCCTGGACCCACGAGCAACACGATGCGCCCGGCATCCTGCCAATGCTCACGAATCAGGTCAAATGCGGCCTCACCGGCACGCTGCATCAGCGTGTAACCCGGTATCCTGAATTTCTCGATCGCAATCCGGTCCATCTCGCGAACCTGTCCGGCAAGATAGACACTTTCAGGAATCAACTCCATTGATGAATTATACTCAATTAGAGCCTGTGCTATTTCGAAAAGTCGAACCCAGCCTGTGAATGCCTCCATTACAGATTTTGCCAGCCTGGCCCGGGAAATCAAAACCTGGGGCATCGAGCTCGGGTTCGATGCACTGGGAATCACTGACACCCGCCTGGACAGGCACGAGACTCGCCTGATGAACTGGCTCGCTGCCGGATATCATGGAGAAATGCACTATATGGGCCAACACGGAAACCGGCGTTCCCGGCCGGAAGAGCTCGCTCCCGGCACCGTGCGCATCATTTCAGCCCGCATGAACTACAGGGCACCTGACACGGCGGATGAGAGAGAGGTGCTGGGAAACCGGAGCCTGGCCTACATCTCCAGATATGCACTGGGCCGCGATTATCACAGGGTGGTTCGCAAGCGCCTGCAGAAACTGGCGGACCGAATTGCAGAAAAGACTGGGCCCTTCGGGTATCGGGCTTTTACTGACAGTGCCCCGGTACTGGAAAAGGCGCTTGCTGAAAAAGCCGGGCTGGGATGGATCGGCAAGCACACGAACCTGATCAGCCGGGAATCGGGATCCTGGTTTTTTTTGGGCGAACTGTACACGAACCTGCCTCTCCCCGTAGACCCGCCAGCAGAAAATCACTGCGGCATCTGCCGCACCTGCATGGACGTATGCCCTACCCGGGCTATCATTGCCCCGTATCAACTCGATGCGAGGCGATGCATCTCGTACCACACGATCGAACTGAAAACATCGATTCCCGTTGAATTCCGGAAAGCGATGGGCAACCGGATTTTCGGCTGCGATGACTGCCAGTTGTACTGCCCGTGGAACCGGTTCGGAGAAAAAAGTCCTCTGGCGGACTTTGCCGTGCGCCATCAACTGGATGCACCACAACTCGTCGAGTTGTTCAGCTGGACCCGTTCAGAATTTCTAGCCCGCACCGAAGGATCCGCGATCCGCCGCGTTGGCTACACTTGCTGGCTCAGGAATCTCGCAGTGGCGCTGGGCAATTCAGCACCCACTGCGGAAGTGGTCCAGGCGCTGAAAGACAGGCAACAGCACCCGAGCGAACTGGTGCGCGAACATGTCGCCTGGGCCCTGGATCAACACGGTGCCCGGTAGGCATACCCTGCCAATCGAAAAGTCCAGGGTTTGCCGAGTCGCGCAATTCAGGAGTGTTTGCGGTAGTAGTCCAGCACCGCGCGTGTTGCGGAATCCTCTTGAGAGTCAGGCGTTCTGCCCTCTTGCAGCCTCTCAAACACGCGCTTTGCAAGGATTTTGCCCAGCTCAACTCCGGGCTGGTCAAAGGAGTTAATGTTCAGTATGACTCCTTCCACAAACACTTTATGCTCATACAGTGCCAGCAACTGCCCCAGGGTACGCGGCACCAGTTCCTTCAGTAAAATCATGCTGCTTGTGCGGTTACCCGGAAACAGCATGTGTCCGATCTGCTGATTGCCAACATTGTCGTGTAACTCTTCAGCCAGCCGGCCAACCATCAGGGCCTCGGCCTGCGCCACCATGTTGGCCAGAAGCATGTCGTGCTGCAGCCTGTTTGAATGCCCGGGCCTTACTACCCCGATGAAGTCGCAACTCACTGTGCTGGTGCCCTGATGCAGAAACTGGAAAAACCCGTGCTGGGCGTTTGTCCCGACATCACCGAAAACCACCGGAGAACTTGGCACATCCAGCTCCCTGCCCTCACGGTCCACGCACTTTCCGTTGCTCTCCATCTCCAGTTGCTGAAGGTAGGCTGGCAGGAGGCGCAACCGGGTATCATAGGGCAAGACTGCGTGCGCAGAGGTGCCCAGAAAGTGCCGGTTCCAGATACCCAGCAGCGCAAGCAGAATCGGTACGTTTTCCCGGGGAGCGGCAGTTTTGAAGTGTTTATCCATCTCCCAGGCCCCTTGCAGAAATTCCATGAAAGCAGGCATGCCGAGATGAAGCACGATGCCCAGCCCCGCTGCGGACCAGACAGAAAACCGTCCGCCGACCGCGCCCGTCAACGGAAACACGAGTTGGGGCAGGATTCCCCAGGATACGGCTTTTTCAACTTCAGCAGTTACCGCGCAGAAATGCCTTTCAAGGCGCTTCCCCAGCCGCGGATGTGAAGCCAGCCAGCTTCTGGCTGTCCCGGCGTTGGCCAGGGTCTCCGGGGTAGTGAAACTTTTCGAGGTGACTATGAAAAATGTCTTTTCAGGCAACAGCTTCTCAAGCACGCGATTGATCTCGCTGGCATCAGCGTTACCGGCGAAATGGATGTCCAGATCCTTGTTGGCTGCATGGCTGAACGCATCACAGACCAGTTCCGGACCAAGGCGCGATCCACCTGAACCAAGGCTGACCACGTCCTTGAAACCTGCTTGACTGACATGCTCGGCAAGATGGATCATGCGCGACAATACCTCGTCACGCTGCTTTGCAGGCTCTGAAGAAACGTCACCCAGGTCACGAAGCCTGGTGTGCTGTACTGCCCTTCTCTCGGTCAGGTTGATGCGGGACCCTGCAAACAGCCTGCCGCGCCAGGCTTCAACCTCGCATTCGAAAAACAGGGCCAGAAGCTTGTCTAGAGTTTTGCTTGAAACCCGGTTCCTGGAGTAGTCAAACAGGAAATCCTCGTGCTCAAGAGAAAATCGATCGAATCTCCCGGGATCCCGGGCGAACCATTCACGGAGGGTATGGGCGCTGATTTCCCGCGCATGCGCCCGGAGTGCCTGGTAGGAGGCAAGTTGTGAAAGCGGCTTGCGCAACGTATCTGCCGCAGGATTGCAGAGGTGTACGCCGGATTACAGCCCAGCTTTGGCAGGCAGACCCGCTAGGAATTCTCTCTGCTGATGCGCTTGAACTGGACCAGCTGGGTCACCTTCATGTTGAACAGGTCCAGCTGTGCCCACACCGCAATTACAAACACTACGGCAACCAAGGCAACGACCACGATCCACATAGTTTTCTCCTGATCAAATTAAAACTGACACCGGAAGTATACCTGTTTATCCGAATCGTACCAGCAAATTGTCGATAAGGCGTGCCTTGCCCAGCCAGGCGGCAGCCAGCACGGCTATGAAACCACTTTCCTGTTGGGCCACTTCCAGCGTGTTGCCATCACGTATCGATACGTATTCCGGGCGAAACCCTGCCTGGTCGAGGCGATGTGCAGCTTGTGCCTCGAGGAGCGTGTACGTATGGACCCCACTCCTGATTTGCTGTCCAATGCTGACCAGTTCAGCATACAGCCGGGGCGCCAGGGCACGCTGTTCCGGGTCCAGATAGGCATTGCGCGAACTGCATGCCAAGCCATCTTCTTCTCGCTGGGTAGGAACCTGTTCAATATGCATGTCCAGGCCGAGATCCCTCACCAGCTGCTTGATGATCAACAGCTGCTGATAGTCCTTCTCGCCGAAAACCGCCACATCCGGCCTTACCATATGGAAGAGTCGCGTGACTACCTCAACCACCCCTTCGAAAAATCCCGGCCGGTAACTGCCGCACAGTTCCCTGCACAAAGGATTTTCAGGGATATTCCTGTCCACCTGATACTGCTCTGAATACACCTCATCGTGTTCCGGCATGAACACCAGGTCTGTACAGGCATGCTGCAGGGCATCCAGGTCCTCATGAGGGGTTCTCGGGTATGTCGCCAGGTCTTCCTCGCGGTCAAACTGGAGGGAGTTGACGAAAATGCTGCAAACCACTTTGGTGCCACAAGTGCGAGCACGACTGACCAGGGCAAGATGCCCTGCATGCAGGTTCCCCATGGTGGGAACCAGTACGATCCGCTCTTTACTGGCCTGCCATAAGGAAACCTGCCTGCGAAGCGCAGCTACCGTGGTGACTGTTTGCATTGGGTTTCGTAAATGTTCAGGCAGGAAAACCGGAGTTTTTCACAGCTTCCACATAGGCGGCTATTGCGGCCTGGATATCCGCTGCACCGGGCATGAAATTTCTTGCAAATCTCGGTGTAATACCCTGCGTGATCCCAAGAACATCATGCAAAACCAGTATTTGCCCGTCACACTCCGGCCCTGCACCGATACCGATAACAGGTATGGAGCACTCACGCGTGATTCTGCCTGCAAGACCTCCGGGAACGCATTCCAGCAACAGCATGTCTGCCCCTGCGGCCTCCAGGCTTTTGGCATTGCTGAGCAGTTCTTCCGCACTTTCATCGCTCTCACCCTGCATCGAGTACCCCCCGAGCTTGTGCACGTACTGTGGGCGCAAGCCCAGGTGGGCACAAACAGGCACCCCGCATTCACTGAGTTCTCGCACGACACTTACCTGGCGGGCTGACGCTTCCAGCTTGACCATTTGTGCGCCACCAATCTGAATCAGGTCAGTCGCGTTGCGAAGTGCCTGTTCCACGTTTGTATACGACATGAAAGGCATGTCCGAGATCACAAAGCTGCGCTGTACCGCCATGCTCACACAGCGTGTGTGATAGATCATGTCCTCCATGGTCACAGAAACTGTACTGGAATGACCCTGGACAACCATACCCAGTGAATCCCCCACGAGAATCACGTCCACTCCTGCCTGGTCCAGCAGGGCTGCAAAGCTTGCATCATATGCGGTCAGACAGGCAATTTTCACGCTACCTGACTTCATTTTATCCAGCCGTTTGAGTGTCACATTTTCCATTCGCTTGGCACCACTTAACAGGATCGTCGTTCCCTCGTCTACTCAACTAGCAAATGGGAGGGGGTTGAAATAGCGTTTGCCAGCCTTGGTGTTCAAAATTTTCTGAAGCAGCTGTTCGTAATCCCGGTCGTTATTGATGAAATCGATTTCACCCGCATTCACAATCAGGCACGGCGCATCTTCATAGTTGTAGAAAAACTTGGCATATGCGGCATTGAGCTGTTCCAGATAGGCTGATTCGATCAGGCGCTCATAGCCGCGTCCCCGTTTGCGTATCCGCTGCAGCAATACCTCCACAGGCGCCTGAAGATACACTACCAGATCGGGCTTTGGCGCATCAATTGTCAGATAGGAATACACCTGCTCGTACAGGTCGTACTCACTGGCATTCAGGGTGACCTGGGCAAACAGGCGGTCTTTATCGATCAGAAAATCAGACACCCTTACGGGAGAAAATATGTCAGCCTGCCTGAACTCCTGCAGTTGCTTTGTACGTCGCAGGAGAAAATACAGCTGTGTAGACAGGGCAGCCTCCCTGGGATTCTGGTAAAACCGCTCAAGAAATGGGTTGTCCTCGACATTCTCCAGCAGCAGGTATGAGCCGAACTCGTCACCAAGGCGCTGTGCGAGGCTGGTTTTTCCCACGCCAATCGAGCCTTCCACGACAATGTAATTGAGATTATGGTCCAACATGCGGCGTCGCTATCTTCTTCAGGCGGCAGCAGGGAAGCTTCCCTATCATTTCGCTCAAGCTGCCCTGTCCCGGAATAATGAGGTCCTTTTCTATCTCCTGTAAAGGGATTAATACGAATTCCCGCTCACTCATGCCAGGATGGGGTATCCGGAGTCTCTTCGTGTCAATTTCCAGGTCCCCGTACAGCAAGATATCAAGGTCCAGGGTCCTTGGTCCCCAGCGCTGGGGCTTACGTACACGCTGGTGTGAGTGCTCGATACGCTGCAGCGCAGCCAGCAACCCCGCAGGGTCTAGCACTGTCGAGACCTTGGCCACTGCATTCACAAAATCTGGCTGGTCAGGAGGACCCATGGGCTGGCTCTGATACAAGCTTGAACTTTTCAGCAACTCTACACCGGGAAGCCCCTGCAAGGTAAGCAGGGCGCGGCGAATCTGACTTTCAGGATCCTGGAGGTTGCTGCCAAGACCGATGTATGCCTTTTCGGCCATGCCCTGTCCCGTTAGGCGTACAGCCTGCATGGCTAGTGATAGGTCCTCTTTGCTGAGCTGCGCTGGGATTTCTGCCTGCCGCGACGAACGCCTGTCATTTTTCTTTTCGTTTGCAAATCTGCTTCCTGAAAGGTTGTCCACCACTCGCACAGCCGGCCAACCGACTCACCCGCAGCAGCACGCAGGCACAGAAAATCATATGCTGCACGGAACCGGGGATGCCTATACAGGCGAAAGACCGGGTTCCCGTATTTACGGTAGAACCGGAACTGCAGGTCCCAAATTTCGCGCATGGGATGCTGCAGCCGTTTAGGTATCGAGGTGAATCGCATTTGCGATATCACGGTGTTTTCCACAGCGGCTGCATGAGCGAGCTTGTGAGACAGTCCATCCAGTTCAAGCTGACGAACCAGTGTCCGAAGAGGCCCCCACAGAAATACCGCATACAGGAACGAAGGGGTCACGTGCTTGCCGGTACGGATTCGCTCATCCGTTCTCTGCAGGGCAGTGTAGACCAATGCAGAAAACGTCTTGCTGGAGCTACCGCACAACTCCTTTTCCGTCATTGGAAACAGATGCTGGAACAGCCCGTATTCGCGCAAGGCATCGAAAGTGCGCACTGCGAAGCCTGCGTAAAATAATTTGACTATCTCGTCGAACAGGCGTGCCGGGTGGACCTCAGACAGCAAATGACCCAGGCGATAAACAGATTCTTCAGCCTGTTTCTCCATCTGGAAATCCAGCTTGACCGACAACCGGACCGCACGGAGCATGCGTGCCGGATCTTCCCTGAACCGCAAATCCGGCTCACCAATGACACGCAACATCCTGGCATCCAGATCCTGCAGACCACCTACCAGGTCCAGTAACCTGGCTTCATCGGGGTCGTAGTACAGTGCATTGGCGGTAAAGTCCCGGCGGAAAGCGTCTTCGTCAATGCTGCCGTACGTGTTGTCTGCAATGATTCGGCCTTTCTGGTTCACGTGAGCGCGCCCTGCCGCACGAAACGTAGCAACTTCCACGAGTCCCTTCGAGCCATACACATGCACGATCCGGAAACGCCGCCCGATTATCCTGCTGTTGTCGAACAGCCTTCGTACTTCCTCCGGGTGGGCATTCGTGGCAATGTCAAAGTCCTTTGGGGAATGCCCAAGCAGAAGGTCACGTACGCCTCCACCCACAAGATAGGCTTCATACCCGGCATCATGTAACTTTGAAATGACCCGCAGTGCATTCCGATTGATACAGGACGAGTCGATCTCGACCGGCATGCTCGGGGCTGGACTGTGCTTGCTTGGATCAGGTGTAGCGCGTCTCATGTCTGGAATCGTCGAATGGAATCAGCCCGGTTCATCGGTATTCCAGTGAATCATAACCTTGTTGCATGCAAAAACAACCTGAACGTGCATTCTGATAACTGTCCCGGAGCCACTTTTGTGGCTTTCCCGGGCGTGCAATTCGACTCATGACTTTCCGCTCGCCTTTCGCAGCTGGCGGCGCTGACGCTTGTCAGGTCTCCCGCTGGACCGAGGTAAGCCAGCGCTCAGCAGCCTTCTCTGCTGGATACTGACTTCGCGGCGCTCGACACTTGCCTGCGTCTCCTCATACAGCGTCTGAGCCACTTTTGCCGGACCCCTTTTGATACTCACCCGGCAAACCTTGACTGTGACCTGGTGCTGTCTTCTTGTGACCTCAACCACGTCTCCAATTTGCACTGCGCGGGCAGGCTTCACACGTTGGCCGTTCACATGTACCTTGCCACCTTTCACAGCCTCGGCGGCCAGGGTGCGTCCCCTGAAAAAACGGGCTGCCCAAAGCCACTTGTCAATTCGAACTTTTTGTAAAGTCATCATTTCCTTTTGACAAGCAGTTCGTATAATGAGTAGCTTTCTGAACCTCATACCTGATCATCATGAACCTGGAACTTGTCAGCTTTAATGTATGCCCGTTTGTACAGCGTAGCGTCATTACCCTGAATTACAAAAACTGTGACTACAAGATTACCTTCATCGATTTGAACGATCCACCGGAGTGGTTCCTGGAGATTTCACCGCTGGGGAGAGTACCCGTGCTCAGGATCAATGAGACGGAAGTGCTGTTTGAGTCTGCTGTCATCAATGAATTCATTGATGATGTAACACCCGGCACATTGAAACCGTCAGACTTGCTCACCCTTGCAAAAAACCGGGCATGGATTGAATACGGCAGCACATGCCTGGGAGACCTGTACATGATTGCGGATGGCAAGACGGAAGAGGATATGCGCCGGAGAATGAATGAATGCATTGAACGGCTTGAGCGAGTGGAAAACGTGCTCGGCCATTCCACCTTTTTCAATGGTGAAAAGCTGGCCCTGATCGATGCAGCCTACGCGCCTTTGCTGATCCGCCTGGAATTCATGCGACAGAACATTGACCTGCTGAACTGGAACCGGTTTCCCAAGCTGGAAAGATGGAGGAAAGACCTGCTCGGCCTTGAAGCCGTGCAAAAATCAATCATTGACGAATTTGACCTGCATTACACGAACAAGATCAAGGCACAGAACGGATACCTCGGAAGCGTATTATAGGGGTTCGCCTGCTCCATGCAGAATAATCGGTAATCGTTCAAATCTCAGGCTGCTATTTCACTGATCAGCCGGTTGAGCCTGCTGACAAACCCGGCCGGGTCTTCGAGTTGTCCGCCTTCTGCCAGGATCGCCTGGTCTAGGAGGATTTTTGCCCAATCCGTGAACCGTTCTTCTGCCTGCTCCTCTTTCATGCGCTTGACCAGGGCATGCCCGGGATTGATCTCCAGAACTGGCTTGCTTGAAGGCAATTCATGCCCAGCCTGTTTCATCAGGTGCTGCATGTAAAGTGCCATGTCGTGCTCATTCAGGACAATGCATGCGGGAGAAGTGGTGAGACGTTGCGATACCCGCACTGCCTCGACTTTGTCCTGCAGGACTTCTTCAATTTGCTGGACCAGTTTTTTCGCTTCTTCTTCCTTCTTTTCCTGCTCCCTTTTGTCCTCCTTGCTACTGATCTCGCCCAAATCCAAGTCACCCTTGGCAATGGATGCAAAGTGTTTCTCCTGGTATTCGCTCAAATGGCTCATCAACCACTCATCCACACGGTCTGTCAGCAGCAGTACCTCGATCTCCTTGTCACGGAATATCTCGAGGTGGGGGCTGTTCTTTGCGGCAGCATAACTGTCCGCAGTGATGTAATAGATCTTGTCCTGCCCCGGTTTCATGCGGGCCAGGTAGTCTTCCAGTGAAACTTCCTGGGCCTCGTCCTCACCATGCGTCGAGGCAAATCTCAATAGCCCTGAAATTTTTTCCCTGTTTGCAATGTCTTCTCCGGGACCTTCCTTGAGTACCTTGCCGAATGCAGACCAGAAATCCCGGTATTTTTCTGTCTCGTTCTTGGCCATGCTCTCGAGCAGTCCCAGAATCTTTTTCACCGAGCCGGAACGTATGCTGTCGATGATCTTGTTGTCCTGCAGGATTTCGCGTGAGATATTGAGCGGCAAATCATTGGAATCAATCACGCCTCGTACAAAGCGCAAGTACCTTGGCAAGAGCTTTTCAGCATCATCCATGATAAATACTCTCTGCACATAGAGTTTCACGCCATGAGCGGGATTTGGATCGAACAGGTCAAAAGGAGCATTTTTAGGGATGTACAGCAGCGAGATGTACTCCGTCTTGCCTTCAACACGGTTATGCACCCAGGCCAGGGGCTCTGAAAAATCATGACTCACGTGCTTGTAGAATTCCGTGTATTCCTCGTCACTGATTTCCGTTTTGGCCCGTGCCCAGAGCGCCGATGCCTTGTTTACCGTTTCCCAGCTTCCCGTTGGCTCGCCCTTGTCATTCAGTTCGCGCATCTCAATCGGTAGCGGTACATGGTCTGAATACTTGGTAATGATGGCGCGCAATCGCCAGGGATTGAGCAGTTCGTCTTCTTCCTCCTTGAGATGCAGGACGACTTCCGTACCGTACCGGGCCCTCTTCACATTCTCGAGCGTATAGGACCCCGTCCCCTCGGATTCCCAGCGTACCGCCTGATCCGGTTCCATGCCGGCCTTGAGCGTGGTGAGAGTGACTTTATCGGCAACAATAAATGCGGAGTAAAACCCGACCCCGAATTGACCTATGAGGTGCGAGTCCCTGCTTTGATCGCCCGTAAGCTGATCCAGAAACTCCCGGGTGCCTGACCGGGCGATCGTGCCTATATTCTGGATCACTTCCTCGCGGTCCATGCCTATGCCGTTATCCCTGACCGTCACGGTACGGCTATCCTTGTCAAATTCCACCTGGATCTTGAGCCCGGAATTCTTGCGCAGCAGGGAACTGTCCGACAGGGCTTCGAAGCGCAGCTTGTCACATGCATCCGACGCATTGGAAACCAGTTCACGCAGGAAAATCTCCTTGTTGGAGTAGAGTGAATGGACCATCAAGCGCAGCAACTGCGCGACTTCCGTTTCAAATTGCAGGGTCTCTTTTCCGGTTTTCGTACTCATGGCTTCTTCCGCAGAAGTTATTGGTGATGAATTTATCGGTTGATTTCTCCCTGGACTTCCAGTGTCAGTACACTGTCCGGCTGCGAGCCGCCGTAATCAGTCTGGTCCTGCAAACTAATCTTGAGCTTGAGCCTGCGAGTAGCCGGGTTCCTGGCCAGATGCTGCACGATGGCCTCATCGGCCTGGACTCCGAATGTCTTGAGCAGCGCCCGTATGTCTTTCCTGCTGTTGTCTTCCATCATTACTCCTCCGGGTTATACAACCACTACCTGTTTATATGGGCAAATTCTGAAAAATAAAGGTCCTGAGGAATTTCTCAAGTATGTTCCGGGCATTGCGAAACTTTTCGACCGGAGCCAGCATTTCATCCTTGCCCTGTACATAGGGTCCGGTAAGTGCTGGCTTGCCGCATTCGCGGTAGATGGTCTCAACGTGGCTGGGCAGCATTTCAAGGTGGAACTGCAGACCCAGAACGTTATCGCCATACACAAAGGCCTGATTGGCACAGCCTTCGCTGGAAATGAAATTGCGTGCACCAGATGGAATCGAAAATGTATCGCCATGCCAGTGTAACGCATCAAAACTGTCTGGCAGGTGTCGAACCTGTGCATCCGCAACAATCCCCCTGGTAAGCCGGACCGGGTACCAGCCAATTTCTTCGTAGGCATTTTTCACTACCGATGCGCCCAGCACGGCTGCAATCAGCTGGGCACCCAAGCAGACGCCAAGAACAGGCACTTCGCGTTTGAGCGCGCTGTGAATAAAATCCTTTTCCCGCCTTAACCAGGGATACCTTGCTTCCTCATTCACACCCATCGGCCCGCCCATAACTACCAGCACATCAAGCTCGTCTACAGGCGGCAAGGACTGATTCAGGTAGAGACTTGTGTTTGAGATCTTGTAGCCCTTGGAAACAAAATAGTTTTCCATGCTTCCCAGGCCCTCAAACGATACATGCTTCAGGTAATGAATGCGTATCACGCTAACAAGGCCTGGCCGGTGAATTTACCCTGTGCAGGACCGGTACTTTCGTTCATGCTCCAGCAACCATTCCTTGCGCCTGACCAAGCTTCCATCGATATCTCCCATGAATCCCCCCAATCCCGTAACGGCCACAACCCGGTGGCAAGGAACAATGAGCAACAGGCGATTACGCCGGCATGCATTGCCCACGGCTCTCGGCCCGGACCTGATTTTCCTTGCAAGTTCACCATATGTCCGGGTTGCACCAAACTCGATTTTGCTGATCTGTTCCCAGACGCGTATTTGAAAATCTGTTGCATCAGGATACAGGTATGGAATTTCAAGACGCATCAAGCTGCCTGAAAACCAGGCCTGAAGCTGTGCCTGCACTTCCCTGGCAAAAGGTTCCTTGGCCTTCGAGGCGGGTGCGGGAGTCGAATATACTGCCGTGACGAACTCCCCTTCAATTTCGACCGCCAGATTCCCGATGGGGGTTTGGGTGACCAAGATACTCATGCGGAGCGCAAGCTCGAACCTGGGTCTTCATGGTCCGGACCTTTCTTCAGGGTCATGGCCCGCAGAAGGAACGGCACTGGCAAGGCATGCCTGTGCACGCAGCCCATGCTCTCAGCATCCTCCCGCAACAGTGACCCGGTGGATGAGATGTAGCTGCACCGGACCTAGATTTTTTCCTTGATCCGGGCTGCCTTGCCCGTCCTGCCACGCAGGTAATACAGCTTAGCTCGCCTGACCTTGCCCCTGCGCTTCACCTTGATATCCGAAATCAGGGGGCTGTGGGTCTGGAAGGTCCTTTCCACGCCTTCTCCGTGAGAGAGCTTTCTTACCGTGAAGGCCGAGTTCAGTCCGCGGTTACGCTTTGCAATCACGACTCCCTCAAAAGCCTGCAGCCGTTCCCTGTTTCCTTCCCTTACCTTGACCTGCACTACCACAGTATCTCCCGGACCGAAATTCGGGATATCCCGTTTAAGTTGTCGCCGGTTTAACTCTTCAATAATATTGGTCATGACTCTCCTTCACCCTGTTTTCTGCTGACACCCAACTCCTGCAGGTATTCATCCAGCATGGCGAGTTGCTCATCGGTCAGACTCAGCCTGGCAAACAGGTCTGGCCTGCGCAGATAGGTTCGGCCCAATGACTGTTTTCTTCTCCAGCGCTCGATAGCCTGATGGTTGCCCTTGAGCAGTACTTCCGGCACAGTGCGGCCAGCAACTCTTCCCGGTCGCGTATAATGCGGGCAATCGAGCAGTCCGTCAACAAAGGAATCCTGTTTGGCGGATTCTGCATGTCCCAGTACCCCGGGAAGATGCCTGACCAGTGCGTCGATCAGCAGCATGGCCGGCAATTCCCCTCCGCTGACGACGAAATTTCCTACTGAAAGTTCTTCGTCAGTCTCTGCTTCAATAAGTCTCTCGTCGATGCCCTCGTAGCGCCCTGCCACCAGCACCAGATTGGGGCAGTGTACCAGTCTCGACACATCTTCCTGCCCGAACAGCTTGCCCTGTGCAGACAGGCACACTACGTGACTGTTTTTTTCACCCTTAATCGCCTGCCGGATTGCCTTTTGCAGCGGTTCAAACTTCATTACCATTCCCGGCCCGCCCCCGTAAGGACGGTCATCCACGCGACCGTGAAGATCTGTAGAGAAATCACTCGGGTTCAGCACGCACATTTCCACGAGATTGCTTTCCAGGGCCCGGCCAATCACACCGAATCTGGCCAGCACCTGCACCATCTCGGGAAACAACGTTATGATCTGGATACGCATGACACAGAATTCCTAGTCGAAACCCACCTCCCAGGCAACCACCATCTGCTGCAGGTCAAGATCCACCCCCTTTACCACTTTGCCCCGGACATATGGAATCAGTATCTCGCCATTTCCTGGCTTGTCCCCCACCACAAGCACGTCATGCGCACCGGTTTCCATCAGGTTCATCACCTTGCCCAGTTTCTGTCCGGCAACCGTGACCACGTCAAGACCGACCAGCTGATACCAGTAATACTCCCCTGCAGGCAACTCAGGCAAGCTTGCTTCGGGTACCCATATCCGCGCATGCCTGAGCGCCTCTGCAGCGGAACGCGTGTCCACTGCAGACAGATGGGCGACGATACCGCTGCCATGCGGCCTGCCCTTATCCAGGCGGTAAACCTTTGAATCATTGTTCAAGTACAAATGCCATGACGTGTACTTGAGAATCTGTTCTTTCGGGCGGCAATAAGAAGTGATTTTCAGCCAGCCTTGTATGCCAAAGGCTCCCTGAATGTGCCCGACCAGAATGCCTTCAGCCTGATCCAAATTTTCGGATGGATCTCCCAGAACAGGCTATTCTGCCTGTCTGGAGTGCTGATTCACGAGGTTTGCAACCCGCTCGGATGGTTGGGCTCCATGGCCCAGCCAATGCTCATACCGTTCCGTTTCGATAAAGAAGCCGGTTTCCTGCGCCTTGGCGACGGGATTGAAATAGCCGATGCGTTCAATGTACCCGCTATCCCTGCGCTTGCGGGAGTCAGTCACTACAATGCTGTAAAAGGGGCGCTTTTTTGCTCCGCCCCGAGACAATCGAATTGTTACCATAACCTAGTTCAGCTTGTATCTTGATCAAGCATGATCAAATCGAGTCGCACATTGTACGCATTTGGCCGCGAAAAGAAAGCCGGCAACTGAAAATCGGCACCGCACGCATGGTCCAGGTGAATCGGCAAGGGCAGGTGGGAATATTTTGCACTGGCAGTTCCGGACCCATCCCTACTGCGGAGGTGGCACCCTCCCCTGCATGGTCTGCAGCATCCTTTGCATGCCGCCTTTCTTGGAAACCTTCCTCATCATTTTCTTCATCTGCAAGTGCTGTTTGAGCAGGCGGTTCACATCCTGAACCTGGGTGCCGGAACCGGCTGCGATCCTGCGTTTGCGTGTGCTTTTTATTATATCAGGGAACCGCCTTTCATGGGGTGTCATCGAACTTATGATAGCAATCATGCGAGGCAGCATCCTGTCATCTGCCAAGGCCTTGCTGCCTTTCTGCAAGCCGACATTGCCAGGAATCTTGTCCACCAGGCCAGCCAGACCTCCCATGTTCATCATCTGCTCAAGCTGGTCCTTCAAATCCGCCAGGTCAAACCCCTTGCCTTTCCTGACCTTTTTGGCCAGTTTCCGTGCTTGCTTGCGATCGACTTCCTGCTCGACTTTCTCGACCAGGCTTACAATATCGCCCATGCCCAGGATTCGGGAGGCGATCCGGTCCGGATGAAACGGCTCAAGCGCCGCGATCTTTTCGCCCGTGCCCAGGAACTTGATCGGCTTGCCCGTAATCCTTCGCACAGACAAGGCTGCACCCCCGCGGGCATCGCCGTCCGCTTTGGTGAGAATTACACCAGTAAGAAGCAGGGCGTCATTGAAGGCCTGCGCAGAAACCGCGGCATCCTGACCACTCATACTGTCCACCACGAACAGGGTTTCAAGGGGCTGCACTGCCTCGTGCAATGCCGTGATTTCTTGCATCATGTCCTCATCGACATGCAGACGGCCCGCCGTGTCGATCAGCAGTACATCCTTGAACTGCCTCCTGGAATGCTCCACAGCGCGCTTGGCAATGGCGACCGGAGACTCCGAGGGCTGGCTCGGAATGAACTCCGCACCAACCTGCATGGCAAGTGTCTGCAACTGTTCAATTGCAGCAGGCCGGTATACGTCACCACTGACCACTGCAACACTCTTTTTATGCTGCTCACCTAGCCAAAGAGAAAGCTTCGCAATGCTGGTGGTCTTGCCAGAGCCCTGCAAGCCCGCGACCAGAATGACTACCGGAGGGGATGCTGCAAGGTTGAGCGTCTCATTCGCGTCCCCCATAAGATGTACCAGTTGGTCATGTACCACTTTGATGAAGGACTGACCCGGGGAAAGACTTTCCAGCACTTCCTTTCCAAGCGCTTCGAGCCGCACGCTTTCAATAAACTCCCGCACCACTGGCAAGGCCACATCAGCCTCGAGCAGCGCCATCCGCACTTCACGCAGCGTGCCCTGGATATTCTCTTCGGTAAGGCGCGCCTGACCGCGAAGTTTCTTTACGGTTCCGGTCAGCCGGCTGGATAGGTTTTCAAACATCAACGGTTCCTCGCACTTCGGCCTGCGGCTCCTGCAGGCAAGTTGGCACACTGGGAGTATAACTCAATCCGTCATGCCCCCATGCCGTTCACGTACTCCCGCGAAAGCCAAGCAAAAGCTTCCACACGGGATTTTGTACCAGTACCATATAATGATCTGAACCGCACCGCTGCAATTTGTATACTTAGATGGCAATGATGTATATCACAACACGATCACGGTACCGTCCATGACAGCTGCCTACTCACCCTTCTTTTCATCACCCTGTCATGTCTAGCATCCTGAAGTATGCCGCGATTGTCCTGTATGCGGCGGCCTTCGCCGTGATTCTGTGGCGCACATATGGGCCGAACAGTAATGAACAGACTCAAAAACGGAGGATGATGATATCTGCCTGGACCGTTGGATGCCTTCTACATGCCGCCTACCTCTATCCACAAACCTTCACCGCGCAAGGCCTGAACCTGACTTTTTACAACAGTGTGTCGATCGTATGCTTCATGGTGGCAATACTGGTCCTGTGCGTATCCACCACCAGAAGAACAGATTTCCTGGGCATACTCGTGCTACCCATCGCCGTGGCCAGCATTGTTCTGACAGTCCTGAAACCGGAAGTGGCGGCATCCTCACTCAACCTCCATGGCCTGCAACTTCATATCGTGGTCTCGCTGTTTGCCTTCAGTGTACTGGCGATCTCGGCCCTGCAGTCCATTTTGCTGTTTACCCAGGACCGCCATCTTCGCAGGCACCAGCTTGGCGGAATGACTCGAGCACTGCCTCCCTTGCACGATACAGAAAAATTCCTGTTCCAGACGATTGCGGTAGGATTCATCCTGCTCGGTATCGCGCTCATCACAGGCTTCCTGTTTCTGGAAAACATGTTCGAGCAGCATGTCGCCCACAAGACCATACTGTCAATCCTCGCATGGGTGGTATTTGCGCTGCTACTTTGGGGCCGCTGGCAGTTCGGCTGGCGAGGAACCATTGCCATGCGATGGACACTGGCTGGCTTCGGATTCCTCACTTTTGCCTACTTGGGCAGCAAGTTTGTCCTGGAATTGATCCTGCACAGGGTCATTACCATCCCAGTGACTTGACAATTCACGCAACACGGCCGTTAATGTAGGTATCTTGGTTACCGGAGGGTCGTGCAGACCTTGGATGATTATTCGATAGGCACCCTGCTTTTGGTGCTGCTTGTTCTATTTTTCCTTTCAGCATTTTTCTCTGGCTCGGAAACGGCACTGATGGCACTGGACCGGTATCGCCTGCGCCATATGGTGTCCACAGGAAGACGTGGTGCGAAGCAGGCACTGAAACTGCTGGAGACGCCCGACCGGCTCATTGGGCTGATTTTGCTGGGCAACAATGTGGTCAATATCCTGATTGCACAGCTGTCTGCCTACATCGGTTACCGCATCCACGGTGATATTGGTATCGCGGTCGCCACTTTCATCCTGATTTTCGCGATCCTGATCTTTGCAGAATTGACTCCGAAGACACTTGCTGCATTGCACGCGGAAAAGCTGGCGCTCCCGGCAGCCATCATTTACGCACCCTTGCTTGCAGTCACGTACCCATTTGTGTGGGTGGTCAACCTGTGTGCCAATTCCTTGTTGCATCTGATCGGCGTCGATGTGAAAGAGAGTCCGCTTACCTCGCTGAGCCATGAGGAACTACGCACTGTTGTGAATGATGAAAGCACTGCCATATCCAGTGAACACCAGCAGATGTTACTGGGTGTACTGGACCTCGAAAAAATCACAGTCGACGATATCATGATCCCGAAAAATGAAATTGTTGCCATAGATCTTGAAGACAACTGGGAAGAAATTCTTAACCAGCTAGAAAACATCTCCTACACGAGAATCCCTGTCTGCCGTGGTAACATTGACAACGTAATTGGTTTTCTCCATCTGAGAAAGCTGCTGCTCAGCTTCATCCACAAGGACATCGAGCGCGAAGATCTGGAACAGTCGCTGCGTGAGCCGTACTTTATTCCCGAAGGTACGAACTTGAAGAAGCTGCTGTTTGAACTACAGGATAAGAAACGCAGGTTCAGCCTGGTTGTTGATGAGTTCGGGGATATTCAAGGCCTGGTAACCCTGGAGGATTTGCTGGAGGAAATTGTCGGTGAAATCACCAACGACCCGGCTACCTATGATGTGGAAATACATCCCCAGCAGGATGGTACATATGTGGTGGATGGCGGGACACATGTGCGTGATATCAACAAGGCGTTGAACCTCGAGTTGCATGATGACGGACCCAAAACAGTCAACGGCCTGATCCTTGAGCAGATGGAATCGATTCCGCAGCCTGGGACCAGCGTACTCATCGACGGCTACCCCATTGAAGTCGTTCAAATTCACAAAAATGCAGTACGTACCGCAAGAATCAGCCCCCGCTTGCCCAGACGTGAAGAAACTGTCTAGACTCCGGGACTGAACTGCCCGGATTCATACAGAAAAACGTAGTACAGTGCGCTCACCGTATCGGCCACAGATGTCACAGCAGGGACTTGCACCCACGCATGCTGTCAAAGTTGTCAACCAGTTTCATGAACAGCGGGTAGTCCACGTTGCCGGCGAGTCTCCACTGACGCTGAAGGTAAACGACCGTGAACTTGTGACCTTGATGACGCTGGGTACTCACCCTGAAGAACTGGCCCTGGGATATCTGCGCAACCAGCGTCTGCTGGAAGACCTTTCAGATATAAAATCCGTGAATGTCGACTGGGACAGGGAGACTGTTGAGGTCGTAACCCTTCCAGGCAGGGAAATTACGGACTGGGAGAAAAAGCTGGGCAGGCGCACGGTCACGTCTGGCTGTGGACAGGGAACCGTGTTCAGTTGCACCCTGGACAAGCTCTATGACGCAAGGCTTCCGCAGGTCTCGCTGAAACAGTCCACAATCTATGATTTGCTGGCCGAGATCACACGCTTCAACGAAATCTACAAACGTGCGGGCGCAGTGCATGGATGTGCACTGTGCAGTGGCACTGCAATCCTCAAATTCATCGAGGATGTGGGCCGACACAACGCAGCCGATGCCATATCAGGCTGGATGTGGCTTGAACACGTCCCGGGCCATGACAAGATTTTCTACACTACCGGCCGCCTGACCTCAGAAATGGTCATGAAGTCTGCCCATATGGGAATTCCGGTTCTACTTTCCCGCTCCGGCGTGACACATATGGGCCTGGAACTCGCAAGGGACCTGGGAATTGTAATGATTGCACGGGCCAAGGGCCGTGCATTTCTAGTGTACCAGGGCTCAGATCAGATTGAATTCGATGCAAAGCCAAAGCACCCGCCTGCATCCTGAGCATTGTCCGGTGCCAAAACTCCGAACCCTGTCATGCCATCCATCCCCAATTCAGGACGAGCGTACCTGACGCGAGCCGAATGCCCGCATCATGGGCCGGACCGCCAGGCTGGCAAGAAAGACAAGCATTGCCGCTACAACAATGGATGGGCCTGAAGGAGTGTCGAACGCAAGCGAGCCTAACAACCCGCTGCTACTGGAAATAATTCCGATCACGGCCGCCATCATGGCCATCTGTTCAGGGGTACGTGAAAATGACCTGGCCGCCGCCGCCGGAATGATCAGCAGGGCAACTACCAGCAGCATACCAACCACTTTCATGCCGGCCGCAACAGCGCCAGCTACCAGGATCATGTAGATAACCTGGCAGCGAACAACAGGGGCTCCTTCCGCACGTGCAAGATCCTCGTGCACGGTAATTGCCACCAGCGGGTGCCACACCCGCATCAAAATGATCAGGCAGACGAAGCCTCCCGCCCAGACGAGGACAAGATCGCTCCATGTCACAGCCAGTACATCACCGAACAGATAACTCAGCAGGTCATGCCCATATGCATGGCCGGACATTGCAAGGACAACGAGTCCGAGTGCAAGGGTGGAATGGGAGAGCAGCCCCAGCAGGGTATCGCTCGACAGCCGAACAGCTTTTTGCAGGGATAACAGTAACAACGCGGTCGCAAACGCTATGGCAAACACGCCTGCAAGAGGTTTGATGCCCAGCAGGGTGCCGACCGCGATTCCCAGTAATGCTGAATGGGCCATGGTATCCCCGAAATAAGCCATCCTGCGCCACAGGAGGAAGCAGCCCAGTGGGCCAGCAACACAGCCTATGCCTGCCGACACAAGCAGTGAACGAATAAAAAAGTCATCCAGAGCCATTTTGCTCCCCCATGGCTCCGGCATGACTGCGGGAATTGCGAGCGGTCGCAGACACTTCCCCGGAAAGGCCATGCTCATGATCATGGTCATGCTGGTAAACTGCCGTCACAACGCCCGCTCTGCTGCCAAACAGGTGCAAGAAATTTCCGTCCTTGACTACCTCTTGCGGTACTCCCGAACAGCAAATGTGATGATTGATGCAGACTACCCGGTCAGTTGCCGCCATCACAATATGGAGATCGTGACTCACCATCAGCACCCCGCACCCGCGCCGAGCAACGATATTGGCAATGAGCGCATACATGTCTGCTTCTCCAAGATAATCCACGCCCTGAACAGGTTCATCCAGCACAAGAAGGTCTGGACAGCGCAACAACGCACGGGCCAGTAGCACCCTGCGCAACTCGCCACCTGAAAGATCCGCCGCATCAGCATCGAGCAAATGTCCAGACCCGGTTTCTTCAAGCGCAGCTTCAATTTCAGCCCTGGCCGGACTTCGGGTCAGTGCCATCATGCGGGCTACAGACATTGGCATGACAGGGCCAAAGTGCACGTGCTGGGGGACATACCCTACACATACCGATGAAGGCAGATGAACAGAACCAGAATCAGGCTGCAGTAATCCGAGGAGCATCCGAACAAGCGTGGTCTTGCCTGCTCCATTCGGCCCGATCAGGGTCACCACTTCTCCCAGACCGACCCTGATATCCACCTGGTCAAGAATCTCGCGGCCGTTTCTGCGAAAGCTTACTCCACGGGCCTCAACCAGCGTGGCCCTGTCTGCGGTCAAGTTTCCGCCCTTTCAAAATCTTGGGTATCAGAGCATGCTGGGCACAGCCCGCTGACTTCAATCAAGTGGGTATGAGCCTCGAAACCGGAACTTGCTGACAGGTTATCGATAGCGGCCAGCATCTGGGTGCCCTCGATTTCAGCCACCAATTCACACTGCTCGCATACCAGAAATATTGCTCCCTTTTGATGTCCGGGCCTGCTGCATGCAAGATAGGCATTCCGGCTGGCGATTCGGTGAATGAGACCCAGCGATTCCAGAAATGCAAGCGCCCGGTAAATTTGCGCGGGTGCCGGTCGCCGGTCCTTCCAGTCAAACTGTTCTACGATTTCATATGCACCCAGTGGACGATGACCGGCCAGCAGGAGCTCCAGTACCGCACGCCGGTTTTCGGTAAAGTGTTCATTATGATCCATGCATGCCGCTTCGGCACGCTTGATGCACTCCTCGATGCAGACCTGATGGTCATGCTGACGGTACGGAAAATCCGGTCTTCTCCTGTCAGACATGGTCCCTGCCTTGTCCAGTACATTGCAGTAATCGCGGGACCCTGATGATAGTACTGTATAACATTGCAAACACTATAACATAACACTCTGCCCAGAATATCTTACTGGCTTTCACTATGTAAACCAGTCCGGACAGGCAGAGCGCCTGGAAATGAATCTTCAGCCGACACGAGACAGTCAATGGGAATTGTGAAATCCCCCACGTACCACCTGTGCGCCAGGATTTTGTGACGGATTCAGATCAATGCCTGGTGAATTGCAAATTGAAGGTGGCCGCAGCGCTGTGCGAGCATGCTGCCAATGGCTGTTGCCTGGACCGAAATAAGTGCCTGGTTTGAGCGTGGCAATGACCTGTCAGCCCGCACCCCGGCCAGAATTGTACTCAGGCATGTGATCCTGGCACGATCAGGGAATTTCGGATAAGGAAGGCGCTTCAATAAAAATCAGGAAATATTATGAAGCACCTTCCTAATTCCCAGGATCAGGCAAGGTCGAATCTATCAAGATTCATCACCTTGTCCCATGCCGCAACAAAGTCTTCCACGAACTGCTGCTCGGAGTCCCCACACGCGTAGAATTCTGCAAGGGCTCGAAGTTGCGAATTCGAGCCGAAAATGAGGTCAACGCGTGTGCCAGTCCATTTCAGTTCACCCGTTGCATGGTCACGTCCTTCAAATAGCTGGCATTCCTCCGTCGTCGGCATCCAAGATGTCCCCATATCAAGCAGATTGACAAAGAAGTCATTGGTTAGCGTACCGGGCTGCTCGGTAAAAACTCCATGTTGAGCTTGTCCGAAGTTCGTATTCAAGACACGCATTCCGCCAATGAGAACCGTCATCTCAGGTGCCGAGAGATTCATCAGTTGCGCCCGATCAATCAATAACTGCTCAGCCGTCACGGTATGCTCCGCCCTGAGGTAGTTCCGGAACCCGTCAGCAGTCGGTTCGAGTACGGCAAAGGACTCGACATCGGTCTGCTCCTGCAGGGCATCTGCACGACCGGGTGTGAACGGAACCGTCACGTCGTGCCCTGCTTTCTTCGCTGCCGTCTCAACACCTGCACAGCCTGCCAGAACGATCAGGTCCGCCAGCGATACCGCCTTTCCGTCCGATGCCTGGCTGTTGAACTCCTGCTGAATACCCTCCAGGGCCTGCAGTACACCGGCAAGCTGGTCCGGTTGGTTTACTTCCCAGTCTTTCTGGGGCGCAAGGCGGATTCGTGCTCCATTTGCACCCCCGCGCATATCGGAACCGCGATAAGTTGAAGCGGAGGCCCAAGCAGCAGAAACCAATTCGGAAACCGACAGGCCTGAATCCACTATCTTGCCTTTAAGGTCTGCTATGTCCTGTTCATCGATCAGATTGTGAGTCACTGCAGGAATCGGATCTTGCCATATGAGATCTTCTTCCGGAACCTCCGGCCCGAGATAGCGGGCTTTTGGTCCCATGTCGCGGTGAGTCAACTTGAACCACGCACGGGCAAATGCGTCTGCAAACTCTTCAGGGTTCTCATGAAATCGTCTCGAAATCGGCTCATAGACCGGGTCCATCCTCATGGCCATGTCCGCTGTCGTCATGATCGGGGCATGGCGTTTTGATGGATCGTGCGCATCAGGCACCGAGTCCGAAGCAGCTCCGTCTTTCGGCACCCACTGGTAGGCGCCGGCAGGGCTTTTTGTCACTTCCCAGTCATAACCGAACAGGTTCTCAAAATAGCCCATATCCCATTTGGTCGGATTGGATGTCCACGCACCTTCAAGTCCGCTCGTAATTGCATCCGCTGCTATTCCAGACCCGTGACTGCTCTTCCAGCCAAGACCTTGCTCTTCGATACTTGCACCTTCCGGTTCAGGGCCGACAAGTTCTGCATCACCTGCACCATGGCATTTGCCAAACGTGTGTCCGCCGGCAGTGAGCGCTACCGTTTCTTCATCGTTCATTGCCATGCGTGCAAAGGTCTCGCGGACATCAACTCCCGAAGCCACGGGGTCGGGATTGCCATCCGGGCCTTCAGGATTGACATAGATCAAACCCATTTGCACAGCAGCTAGTGGATTTTCTAAATCACGCTCACCAGAGTAGCGCTTGTCACCCAGCCACTCGTTTTCTGTGCCCCAGTAGATGTCATCTTCTGATTGCCACACGTCTTCGCGCCCGCCACCAAAGCCAAACGTCTTGAATCCCATTGACTCCAGGGCACAGTTTCCGGCCAGAATCATCAGGTCGGCCCAAGAGATTTTCTTGCCATACTTCTGTTTAATGGGCCACAGCAGCCTGCGCGCTTTGTCGAGGTTCCCGTTGTCCGGCCAGCTGTTGACGGGGGCAAAACGCTGGTTTCCTGTACCAGCTCCGCCTCGCCCATCACCGATACGATAGGTACCAGCCCCGTGCCATGCCATGCGGATAAACAAAGGTCCGTAGTGTCCGTAGTCTGCCGGCCACCATTCCTGTGATGTGGACATCAACTCATAGAGGTCATTCTTCAGGGCACTGTAGTCGAGGCTCTTGAACTCACCTGCATAGTTGAAATCTTTGTCAGTCGGTTGGGACCGGGGAGAATGCTGGTGTAAAATACTGACGTTTAACTGGCTTGGCCACCAATCCCGGTTCGTAGTCCCGCCACCGGCCGAGTTGTTTTCCAGGACGAGCTTTACAGGGCACTTGCTCACTTCAGTCATAAACTTGTCTCCTTAAATCCTAAATCTCGATCAGTTTTCTTCTGTGTCAAATTTATAATGTATTTTTGTTGCACGGATATAAAGATCATGTATTTAATTTCTGGTTTTTTTTACAAAAATTACGGGAATCCAGAATAACTATTAAAACTTAGCCAGATTATCATTATCCCTTTCAAAGCGCAAAGATGACAAACCCCGTTTTCATTTCATATCCAGGTTGTCGATGCGGCCTGACTGCCTAGGCATCCCGATCGGTTGAACCGGGAACATCGCCAATGAAACCTGCATGAGGAAAGCCGCAATTCGCGCGAGGCCGGGTGGAAACTTGAGTGCCTGGTTCGCCAGATCAGGGTACAGGTCCATTGAACCCCGATCCAAGCGCCCGGCAAACGGAGATTGCAAGTTTACCTTAGTCCGGCTTTGCACCATGCTATCATAAGCAAATGATAAAACTGTGAACTGATCGCTCCCGACTGTCTTGAACGATTCAGCTAAACCCGTGAACTTTGAAAAATCCTTGAAAGAGCTTGAGGCACTGGTCATCAAGCTGGAAAAGGGAGGGTTGTCGCTGGAGGAATCTCTCAAATGCTTTGAACAAGGTGTCAAACTGACTCGTGAATGTCGCATGGCCCTGCAAAATGCAGAACAGAAAATCTCGGTATTGAGCAAAGAAAATGGTGACTGGGTAGAAAAGACTATCGATCACGGAGAAATGCTTGAGGAAGATTGAAGAGATCCTTGATCAGTACGCAGGGCGGGTAAACCGGCAGCTTGAAATCTGCCTGCCAGATGAATCCAGTCCCCCCGAGACTCTGCATCAGGCAATGCGCTATGCAGTGCTTGGTAATGGCAAACGTATCCGTCCGGTCCTTTTGTACGCCACGGGAGAAGCGCTGGGCGTCCCTTCGGAAAGGCTTGATAATCCGGCCTGTGCTGTCGAACTCATTCACAGCTATTCGCTCGTGCATGATGACCTGCCCGCAATGGATGACGACGACCTCCGTCGAGGCAGACCTACCTGCCACAAGGCCTTTGATGAAGCGACTGCCATCCTGGTGGGCGATGCCGTACAGGCACTTGCATTTTCGATGCTTGCAAATGATCAGGCCAACTCCCCTGAACAAAGGAATACCATGATTCAGCTCCTGGCGGAATGTACAGGCTCACAAGGCATGGTTGGCGGTCAGGCCATAGACCTTGCCTCCGTAGACAGACAACTGAGCAGACAGGAAGTCGAACACATGCACCGACTCAAGACCGGAGCATTGATCAAGGCCAGCGTGCTGCTCGCCGTGATCGCCTCCGGGACTGATGATCCAGATACCCACAACCATTTTGCTCGTTTTGCTGAATGCATTGGACTCATGTTCCAGATACGTGATGACTTACTTGATATCCAGAGCAATACGGAAACTCTGGGTAAGCCACAAGGGTCAGACGAAGCACAAAAAAAACCGACCTACCCGAGCATCATTGGCATAGAGGAATCGGAAAGCGCCTGCAGAGAGCTATTGGAGCAGGCGTGCCTGGAGATGGAATTCGTGAATGTCCGTTGGGACACCCTGAAGCTCATAAGCCAGTATATCGTGACCCGCGCCTCATAGACCCATGTGACTGAAAGAAGTGACAACTGCATTCTCCAGTAGTGTCTGTCCCATGCCTGTCATGGAACCCTTCTGCAGCCCCGCCAGGCAATTGCTTGCGAAGTTGTCCCCTCCGTCACTGAATTGTATACTCAATCCTAGTTGCTGAGCTCCCATAAAGGCTGATAGACATGCCAGATTCACGCTATCCACTCCTTTCCGGTATCGACCACCCAGCAGATCTTCGAGCATTGGATGCAAGTCAGATCCCCGCAGTTGCCAAAGAGTTGAGGACCTATCTCCTGGATTCCATTTCCAGTTGTGGAGGACATTTTGCAGGAGGCCTGGGAGCCATCGAGGTCACGACTGCATTGCACTATGTGTTCGACACCCCGAATGACAGGATCATATGGGATGTAGGGCATCAGTGTTACCCGCACAAGATCCTTACAGGGCGTAAAGACCGCATCACGACCATAAGGACCCGTGGGGGACTCGCACCCTTTCCAAAACGAAGTGAAAGTGAGTTTGACCACTTTGGTACCGGGCATTCGAGCACATCCGTGAGTGCTGCCCTGGGCATGGCCATCGCGAGCGCACTGCAGGACAAGAACCGCAATGTCATCGCAGTAATTGGAGATGGTGGAATTACGGGCGGCATGGCCTATGAAGCCTTGAACCATCTGGGCAGTTGCGACGCAAACCTGCTGGTCATCCTCAATGACAATGAAATGTCGATTTCCCCAAATGTAGGGGCCATGACCAATTATCTGACCCGCATTTTGTCCGGCAAGGTGTCCTCGACCTTAAGCAAGAGCGGCAAAATGCTTCTACAGCCCATTCCATCGGCGCACGAGTTTGTCAGGCGCACCACGGAACATGTCAAAGGCATACTGGCTCCGCCTGGCATGCTATTCGAGGAGATGGGTGTGAGTTATTTCGGACCAGCGAATGGCCACGATGTAAGCAGCCTGGTGAAAATACTACAGAACCTGAAACAACTTAAAGGACCCCGTCTGCTGCACATTTGCACGGTCAAGGGGAAAGGATACAAAAAAGCGGAACTGGACCCTGTGGGCTATCATGCAGTGCCCGCTTTTGACACCAGTACCGGGGTTGTAAAATCAGGTGGTCCGCCCAAACTGACCTATACCAAGGTGTTCAGTGACTGGCTGTGTGACATGGCAGAGCAGGACAGCCGGGTAGTAGCTATCACCCCTGCCATGCGCGAAGGTTCCGGCCTGGTTGAGTTCAACAAAAGATTTCCCGAACGCTACTTCGATGTTGCCATTGCAGAGCAGCATTCAGTCACGGTCGCCGCCGGCATGGCCTGTGAAGAAATAAAACCAGTCGTTGCAATCTATTCAACATTCCTGCAGCGCGCATACGACCAGTTGATTCATGATGTGGCGGTGCAAAACCTTTCCGTCATGTTCGCAATTGACCGCGCCGGCGTAGTTGGAGCAGACGGTCAAACCCACGCGGGCAGTTTTGACCTGACTTATCTCCGATGCATACCCAACATGGTAGTCATGACGCCCAGTGATGAAAACGAGACGAGACGCATGCTGTACACCGCATACCTGCAAGACTGCCCTGCCGCCGTGCGTTACCCGCGTGGCACTGGACCTGGCACACCTGTTGAGCCTGGCATGCACGCCGTAGAAGTTGGCAAGGCAAAAGTAGTACGCAGCGGCAAACGCATTGCCATTCTGGCTTTTGGCAGCCCTGTGCATGATGCCTTGCAAGTTGGCGAAAAACTGGGTGCCACTGTGGTTGACATGCGGTTTGTAAAACCGATTGATCATGCCCTCATCACAGACATGGCCAAAACCCACGATTTCATCGTTACGATAGAAGACAATGTCGTTAAGGGTGGTGCAGGATCTGCAGTCAATGAAGTCCTTGCTTCCGGCAGTTTTCCTGTATGCATCAAGAATCTTGGCTTGCCTGACCGGTATCTGAACCATGCCACGCGTGAAGAGCAGCTCAGCGAAGCCGGACTGGATGCAGGGGGCATACTGGAGTCAATCCAGAATTTTATAGACGGGGACCAGAAAGTCGTGCGTGCCAAGGAACGGTTCAAAAACCAGAATCTTTCACCATGAGTCACGCACGGGGGTAATGGCCAGGATAGGCTGAAACAATCCTGCGCAACAACCTCCTGGCCATTTCAGGGTCAAGCGCATCTTCTTCCTGGTTCATTCCATGTGCAGTAATCAGTGTCTGTTTGCCTTGGCCAAGCAGATGGATCTGGTAATGCACCTGCTCCGTATCGATTTCCTCGATGCCTGTCTGCGTGGATACGGGATCTGCACCCAGGGACACGAAGTATATTCCCTTGTCACGGTTGTGGTCCTCGACTACGAGGCCGGAGCGATCCAGAGCCACACCGGTTCTGCGCCAGACCCTTGAGAAGACGTCTCCAACCATCAATACCGGGATACCCTTCACGTCCTTGATATCCAGATACAAAAACTGGATGTCCGACGTGGCGAACTTCAGTTCGGCCTCTTCCTTAGTCGTCCCCAGGAATTCCATCAACCTGATCATCATTTCAGCTTCCCTCTCGCTGTTAGGCGGCTGAGGCTTCCACAGGATCTGATCGTCAGCGTTTACAGCTGCCACTTCCAGTCCACGTTGGGTCAAAAAGATGTTGGTCACGGCATTGGGCTGACGCTCAAGCCGCACACGAAACTTTTCGCTCGTGATATCAAAACTTTCATGGTTGGATCGCATATCCCTGAAACGGCCCAGATTCTGTGTCCACTGAGTTTCAAGGTAACCCAGGGAAGGTTCGTCCTTGGCGACCCTGAAACCTTCGTCCTGCCAGAATTTACGCAACAGTGGCCACAATGTTACCGGGTCGGTATCCACTTCCAGCCAACGGGTAGGTCCTTCGCGTCGCACCCTGATTTCCAGAAACTCGGGCAACACCACTGCCCCAAGCGCAGGCTCCTGAGATTCGAGCGCGCTGACCCTGTCATTAGCCGTTTTTGGAATTTTCAGGCTGTTCTCCCATTCCGGAGTAACCAGGTCAGGGGGGGCTTCAAGCGGGTTGGTGGTCGCACTGTCCTTGTAGTCACCCCCCATCTGCTTCAGCATTGCACAACCACCGAGCATCAGCAGCACTGCAATGAATATCGTAGATTGCAAGAACCAGCGACTCATTTTAAAGCCCGGCAATCTCTACAAACAGCCTGCAATTCGCAAGGCCTCTCGTAAAGTTTCATGATGGATATGCGACAAGGTAGTCAAGGGCAGGCGTATACCTGTTGGGAACAGACCCATTTCAGCCAAGCACCACTTTACGGGAATTGGACTTGACTCCACAAACAGATCCCTGTTCAGCGGCGCCAGTCTAGCATTGATTTGCCGCGCTTTGCTCGAATCCCCCTCCAGGCTGGCCTCGCAAAGGCTGTGAAACTGCCTTGGAGCAACATTTCCAGTAACCGTTATCACTCCACAGCCGCCCGCAAACAGGAACTCCATAGCAGTACTGTCATCGCCACTGATCAACAGAAATTCTCCATCACTTTCTGCAAGGATTTTCTTGCAGCGTTCTATATTCCCCGTTGCCTCCTTGATGCCTACAATATGATCGACACGGGAGAGACGGATCACCGTCTCAGGCAACATGTCACATGCTGTACGACCCGGTACATTGTACAGAATCTGGGGAATTGCAACGGTTTTTGCTACCGTTTCATAATGCAGAAACAGTCCTTCCTGGGTAGGCTTGTTGTAGTAGGGTGCAACCAGCAAACAGGCATCGGCACCCGCTTCCTTAGCACATCGGGTCAATTCTATGGTTTCAAGTGTAGAGTTGGACCCGGTACCCGCAATGACTGGCACCCGTCCCCTGACCTGCTCGACCACAAAGCGGATCACCTCGCAATGTTCAGCATGATCCAGTGTCGCCGACTCTCCCGTGGTGCCTGCAGGCACCAGTGCATCACTACCACTCCCAACATGAAACTCAACATAATCAGCCAAGGCACTGTAATCAATGGCTCCACCCTCGTGCATGGGAGTCGCAATTGCAACCATACTGCCTTTAAACACTTTGTACCTCAGACAGGTTCTGATCCAGGGAGGTTACGGATAGTACTGATGGAATCATGCCATTACAAGAAATTGGCCACCATGCTGGCAATTTCCGTGTTCATCATGATATTTCGACAAGGCATCACTCAGACAAGGGTTGTGACGTATCCTTGGATTCCTTGTTGGTTGCAGTCCACGCCCGGATGACAGCATGAACTAGCGTCGCCAGGGGGATTGCGAAAAAAACTCCCCAAACTCCCCAAATCCCGCCGAATACGAGAACCGCTGCAATGATCGCCACAGGATGCAGGTTGACAAACTCTGAAAACAGTAATGGCACCAGTACATTTCCGTCCAAAATCTGAATCGCAGCATAAGCTGCAAGGATATATATAAACTGGGAACTTGGGCCCCATTGAAAATATGCCACGAATGCAACCGGGATTGTCACTAGTGCAGCGCCTACATAAGGAACAATTACAGAAATACCCACCAAGAATGAAAGCAGCATGGCAAATTTAAGACCAAAGAATACAAATGTCACATACGTTGCAAACCAGACCACCAGTATCTCTATTACCTTGCCACGGATATAGCTTGCGATTTTCTTATTGACTTCAACCCACACTTCACCTGTCAGTTCCCGCTCGGGAGGCAGAAAACTCACCAGCCATTCCAGAATCTTGCGCTTGTCCTTGAGGAAAAAGAAAACCAGCAATGGAACGATGATCAGGTAGATCATGATTGTGAACAGGCCCAGCACAGATTCCAAGGGCTGACTGATAAACTTGTGGCCGACTGAAATCAATTGTGTCTGGATGGACCGTATCAGTTCACTTATCTGATCCTCAGTAATGATCTGTGCAAGACTCGGGTATTTATCTGGTAACTGCATCAACAGGTTTTGCCCGTGTGCAACCATGTTCGGCAACTCGCGGAAAAATTCCGTCAACTGCTGGGAAAGCTTCGGTATCAGTGCAAATAGAATCAAGAGCAATAAAGCTATGAAGGCAAGGAAAACCAGTATCAGGGCAAGAAACCTTGGAATCCTGCCTTGCTGCAACAGTGTCACTCCGCCATCCAGAATATAGGCAATGACGATGCTGGCCAGCAAGGGTGTCAGGATATCGCCAAACAGCAGTATGCTGGCAAACCCGATCACCAGACACAATGCAAGGATAACTACCTGAGGGTTTGAAAAGTTTCGATAGTACCAGTCTTTGATGTATTCGATCATATATCAGCGCGACATCCTGTATAGAAAACTTTTTCCAGTCTCAGCTTCAAGAACAGAACACTGTTTTGAGGCACCTCAACCGCCCGGTACCCCAAAACTTTCGGGGGCATTCAAATAACAGGAAAATGACTTCTGGGTTCATGCAGCCGATTATTCAGGACTGCAATAGCCACGTGCGTACTCCAGCAATTCGTCCATTGCACGTAACCGGAACTTTTGCCGCTGGCGTACGAAGGAAAAGGCTCTTTCAAGTGGTGGGTCAAGGTCCAGCTTCTTCAGTACCTGCAGTTTCAGCTCCTTCTCAATCGTGGCGTTGGATACGATGGAAACCCCCATGCCAGCTTCCACGGCACCCTTGATAGACTCCGGGCTGCCCAGTTCCAGGCATATGTTCAGGTTGTTTCTGTCAAGGCCCATCTTGATCAGATAGCCCATAATCACTTCCCTGGTTCCAGAACCTTCTTCACGACAGATAAACGGGTAGCGTAAAAGCGTCTCCATGGAAATGGAGCTGTGATTAGCCAGTTCGTGTGCCGGCGAGACGATGACAACCAGATGATCGATGCGACACACTTCTACAAGCAAATTCTTGTTGGTGACAGGACCTTCTACGATACCCAGATCAATCATGCTGTTTTCGATCATGGAGACGATACCCTCCGTATTTGAAACTTTCAGGCGCAACTGGATATCGGGATATTTCTTTGTGAATCCGCTCAGCAGGCTGGGCAGCATATATTCGGCAATTGTAGTACTCGCGCCAAGTGTCAGTGAACCACTTACATCTCCAGTGAGCTCCTTGACAGAATTTTCCATCTCTGCATACAGTTCAAAGATCTGTTCGGCATATTCATATGAGCGGCGCCCGGCTTCAGTCAACGTCACACGATTATGGGTTCTGTCAAACAGTCGGGTGTTGAAGTGCTCCTCAAGCTGGCGAACTTGAAAAGTGACCGCGGGCTGAGTCATATGCAGTGTTTCTGCCGCTTTAGTGAAGCTGAGCAATTTTGCTACGGTATAGAATACTTGCAAGCGACGATCTGCCATCTCATTCCTTCTGGGCATATAAAGGTGATTTATTATCGTAGTATACACCCATGCCCTGTCTTCTTGCAGGTGGACAGCGTCAAGCGCAAACATGCAGGATGGATCAGCCGTACTACTTGTACTTGCCTGCCCTGCACTGTCGTCCAAACCTTGCCACACTACTCAAGAGTGTCACTAACTTGTTACTATGGAGTAGCCGACTTTCAGGATAAGCGAGTATGCGTGTCACCAAGTTCCCGTTATATACACTCAAGGAATCTCCAGCAGATGCAGAGCTCGTAAGCCATCAACTGATGCTGCGGGCAGGAATGATTCGCCGCCTGGCTTCAGGGTTGTATACCTGGCTTCCAACAGGTCTCAGGGTATTGCGCAAGGTGGAAAACATTGTCCGTGAAGAGATGGACAGGTCAGGTGCAGTGGAGGTGCTCATGCCTTCTATACAGCCCTCAGAACTCTGGGAAGAGTCGGGACGCTGGGACCAGTTTGGGCCTGAACTGCTACGAATCCAGGACCGGCATGGCAGAGATTACTGTTATGGCCCCACTCACGAAGAGGTGATCACGGATATTGCCCGGCGCGAATTACGCAGCTACAGGCAATTGCCGGTGAATTTTTACCAGATTCAGACCAAATTTCGAGACGAGATAAGGCCGCGCTTCGGTGTCATGCGTGCACGCGAGTTCAGCATGAAAGACGCGTATTCATTTCACATGACTCATGAATGTCTTCAATCCACCTATGAGGTCATGTACAAGACGTATTCCCGTATTTTCAGCCGCTTGGGTTTACGGTTCAAAGCAGTAGAGGCTGACACAGGCAGCATCGGTGGAAATGTTTCTCATGAATTCCATGTGCTTGCAGAATCTGGAGAGGATGCAATCGCATTCTCAACTGAGAGTGATTACGCGGCTAATGTAGAGCTTGCCCCGACTGCCCCCTTGCAAACCGGTCACAGTACCTCCTTGCAGCCACTTGAGAAAGTCGCGACACCCGAACAGCACAGCATAGAAGATGTATGCGCGTTTCTGGATGTCCCCCCGGATCAAGTGGCAAAAACACTAATCGTAAGAAGCTCATCAGGTTCTTTGATCGCCCTGATACTGCGCGGAGACCACGATCTGAATGCAGCAAAAGCCCAAAAGCTGGATGACGTTGCCGATCCACTGACATTTGCTAGCGAACAGGAAATCCAGGCAATGCTCGGCTGTAAGACAGGATCACTTGGCCCGTTTGGGCTTGACTGTCCGCTCATAATGGACCATGCAGCATATGCACTGGAGAACTTCATTTGTGGGGCGAATGAAGACGGCTTCCATTTCAGAGGGGCAAACTGGGCTCGTGATCTCGCTCGCTTCAACCAACATGAAAGTAGGGACCTGCGCAAGATCGTGTCAGGTGATGCAAGTCCCGATGGCAAGGGCCTGATCCAGGTAAAGCGCGGAATTGAAGTCGGTCATATTTTCCAGTTAGGTGACAAATACAGCACGGCGCTTGGTGCCAGCGTTTTGAACAAGGATGGCGAGGAACAGATTGTAAAGATGGGTTGCTATGGAATTGGTGTGTCTCGTGTAGTTGCGGCAGCCATCGAACAAAACTTTGACAAACAAGGCATCATCTGGCCGCAGTCGATCGCACCTTTCGACATCTCGATTATCCCCATCAGTGCAAAAAAATCCAGGCGGGTTATCGAAACCAGCGAGTGGCTATACAGGGAACTTGAAAACTCTGGCCTCGAAGTTCTGTACGACGACCGCGAACTGCGAGCAGGATTACTATTTGCCGATCATGAACTGATAGGCATTCCTCATCGCATTGTAGTCAGCGAAAGAGGTTTGAGCCAAAACTCAATAGAATACAAGCACAGGCATGACCCGCAGGCTCTTCAAATTCCTGCTGAAAGCATTCTTCAGTTCATTCGCGACCGAATGCGGGAGTCTGTGTGAAAAATCCGACTCAAACAACTACCCGGGCTCAATATCACGTGCAAGAATCAACCTGTGCTTTTGCCTTGAATTTTCGTGACCTACTCCTGTAAAGTTCGGGTTGGAAAAGTTCACTGTTTCAAGTCAGCATTACTGCAGAAATTACTTGGGTCCGATGAAAACTGCCAAATTATTTAACACGGGATTAAGCATCGCGATGCTTCTACTTCTCGCCTCTTGTACAACAATCCAGTTAACGGAAGAGGGTAGAAAAGCGCGAGTGCTGGATTTTGATGACGTAACGAATTGCCAGAAAAACGGAGCAGCCACAGTCAACGTAAATGAAAAACTATTGAACGTTGTTCCGAAACAATCTGCCAGAATAGCGAAACAGCTGCAGATTCTGGCTCGAAACAGTGCCGTTCACATGAATGGCGACACAGTTGTTCCCATGTCAAAAATTGATAACGGGCAGCAAACGTTTGCAGTCTACCGCTGCGTACCGTGACCTATCTTCCTCCCTCCTGATAACTGACTTGCAGTCACAGCACTTCAAGCGTTCATTCAATTTTGTCTTGCATCTAACTTAGTGTGGATATATTATCGATAAGGTATTGCGTGTTTCTATGTGTTCAATTGCATAGAACTATGCGATGCATTTCAAAACAGTCGTAAGTTGGCTGTTTTGTTATATGTGAACATAGAAGTTCATGTTTAAATATTTTCGCAATAAGTTATTAGACCTCTTTTTCTAAGAGGAGGAGAAATATATGAAGAAGAAGATATGGTTGATGGCAGCGGTATTGGGATCGATGTTTCTCTCGGGAATTGCCTCAGCAGCAGAAACGATGTATGTACCGATACCGAGTTATCGCGTTGGCCCGTACGCAGCTGGCGGTACAGGTTATTTTGGTGGCATTCTGGACTACTACAACCTGCTTAACATGCGGGATGGAGGTGTAAATGGCATCAAGCTGATCTGGTCCGAGTGCGAAACCGAATATTCGGTCGAGCGAGGCGTCGAATGCTACAAGCGCCTGAAAGACCGTGAAGGAGGCGCAGTCTTTTTCGACCCTCTGAGTGTGGGTATTTCAACCGCCTTGATTGAGACAGGTCGCAAAGACAAGATGCCGATTATTGCCGTAAACCACGGCAAGACGGCAGGTCAGCGCGGCGACATATTCCCGTATTACTTCATGCCGGGCATTAACACCTATGACGAACATTCGATCATGGTGCACTTCATCGGTGATGTCCTTGAAGGCGGCCGTGCGAACCTGAAAGGTAAGAAAATCGCTATGCTGTATCACGGTTCACCGTATGGTCGTGAAGCAATCGGGTTCATGGACAGCATGTGCGAGAAACATGGATGTACCCATCACCCTCTCGAAGTACCACATCCTGGCAATGAGCAGCAGTCGCAATGGATTAACATCCGCAAGCTCAAGCCGGACTATGTATTGCTGAGAGGCTGGGGTGTAATGAATCCGGTTGCGATGCAGACAGCTGTTCGCACTGGATATCCAGTTAGCCGCCTGATTGGAAATATCTGGAGTAATTCAGACGAGGATGTAATTCCTGCTGGTTCTGCTGCAGATGGATATCAGGCGATCACCACACATCCTGCCGGTACAAATTTCGACGTGGTCCAAGAGATCATCAAGACAGTTTACGGCGCAGGTAAGGGTGACCTTCAGGACAAGAGCCGTCTGGGTTCTGTGTACTGGAATCTTGGCGTACTGGCCGGAGTTGTACACACGGAAGCACTGCGCATCGCCCAAGAACGTTTTGGCAATCGTCCGCTGACAAGCGCCGAAGCGCGATGGGGATTTGAAAACCTGAAGATAGACGCTGCAAGAATCGAAGAACTGGGGGCTACCGGCTTGGTACCGGAGTTGAACCTGACTTGTCTGGACCATGTAGGTGGTCACCTTGCCAAGTTCCAGCAATGGGATGCAGGCAAGCGGCAGTGGAATATCGTATCAGACTGGATTGAAGGCGACGTCGAGTTGTCTCAAGCCATTATCGATGCTGGCGCAGAGAAGTATGCTGCCGACAATGCCATTACTCCACGGCCTTGTACTGCAACTGAAAATGATGACGACTTTGACCTGTAAAGTCTGATTCAGATCATACTGAAAAAAAGCCGGGCTTCTCCTAGAAGTCCGGCTTTTTTATGTCCTGGCCAATCTGAAGTCCAGCACCACCATCAGGCAGCAATCGAATCTGTGCCTGTAAAGCTCAACTGATTGCCAGACACGCCTATCTGTACCACTTGGCCTGCATGTATTTCACCAGCCAGTAACGCCTTAGCAAGCGGGTTGCCTATCATTTCCTGTACGGCCCGTTTCAAGGGACGTGCACCGTATACGGGATCAAACCCAACGTCAGCTAGCTTTTCCAAAGCAGCTTCTGAGAATTCGAGCTTGATATTCCTGTCAGCAACTCTATCTTGCAGATGGTTCAGTTGTATCCCCGTAATGCTGCGAATATGTTCTCTAGCCAGTGAGCGGAAAACAATGCTGCCGTCAATGCGGTTAATGAGTTCCGGTCTCAGACTGTTGTTTACAATTTCCATCACCGCAGATTTCATATTCTCGTAATTGTCCTGTGCTGCGCTTTCTTGTGCAGAAAAATTCTGAATGACATCACTGCCAAGGTTCGATGTCATGATGATAACTGTATTTTTGAAATCGACAGTGTTGCCATGACCATCCGTCAGACGGCCGTCATCTAGTACTTGCAGCAGGATATTAAATACATCCGGGTGAGCCTTTTCTATTTCATCCAGCAGTATCACGCTGTAAGGCTTGCGACGCACTGCCTCCGTCAGGTACCCGCCCTCTTCATAGCCAATATATCCGGGAGGGGCTCCGATCAGTCTTGCTACAGAATGCTTTTCCATGAACTCAGACATGTCCAGGCGAATCAGGGCATCCTCGTCATCAAACAGAAACTCAGTTAGCGCTTTGGTCAACTCCGTTTTCCCGACACCGGTAGGGCCCAGGAATAAAAATGAACCATTGGGCCGTCTGGGATCAGACAACCCAGCCCTGGATCTACGAACAGCGTCCGATATTACATCCACTGCTTCATCCTGCCCGACTACACGCTTGCGTAATTCACTTTCCATCCGTAGCAGCTTTTCGCGTTCACTTGACAAGATGTTTGCAACAGGGATACCCGTCCAGCGGGATACAATGTCAGCAACTGCAGTGTCCGTGACTTTGTTACGCAATAGCCTGTTTTCTTCGGCAGAAGCCTTGCTGGCTTGTGACAATTGCCTTTCCAGTTCCGGAATTCGCCCGTACTGCAACTCAGACATTTTCGCAAGATCGCTAGCTCTACGTGCAGCGTCCACCTCTATCCTGCATTGTTCAAGAGCCTCCTTAAGTTCCTTGGAGCTTTGTAAAGTAGTCTTCTCTGCCCTCCAAATTTCTTCAAGATCAGCATATTCCTTTTCCAATTTCCCTATTTCGATTTCCAGTCCGGCCAGATGTTTTCTGGAGGCGTCATCAGATTCCTTTTTCAGGGCTTCCCTCTCAATTTTCAGTTGAATCAGTTTCCGGTCAAGCCTGTCCATGGCTTCTGGCTTCGAGTCTATTTCCATACGGATGCGCGAGGCAGCTTCATCAATGAGATCGATGGCCTTGTCAGGCAGTTGACGATCAGAGATATAGCGATGGGAAAGTGTCACCGCATTGACGATGGCCGGGTCGGTAATATCGACACCATGGTGCGTTTCGTAGCGTTCTTTCAGTCCTCGCAGTATAGCAATGGCATCCTCAATGCCTGGCTCATCCACTATGATTTTCTGGAAACGACGTTCCAAGGCTGCATCTTTTTCAATATATTGGCGGTATTCGTTCAATGTAGTCGCACCCACGCAATGCAACTCTCCTCGGGCCAGGGCCGGTTTCAGCATATTCCCGGCATCCATCGCCCCCTCTGCCTTTCCAGCACCAACCATTGTATGCAATTCATCTATAAACAAGATGATCTGGCCTTCCTGCTGAGAAAGCTCCTTCAGTACCGCCTTCAGGCGTTCCTCAAATTCACCCCGGAATTTTGCACCGGCAATCAATGCACTCAAATCAAGTGCCAATAGCTTCTTGTTTTTGATGCCTTCTGGTACCTCACCGTTCACGATACGCTGGGCAAGCCCCTCAACGATTGCTGTTTTCCCTACTCCTGGTGCACCGATAAGTACAGGATTGTTCTTGGTGCGACGCTGCAGCACCTGTATCGCACGACGGATTTCGTCATCTCGCCCGATTACTGGGTCTAGCTTGCCTTGCAAAGCTTGACCTGTGAGGTCGACAGTATATTTGCTCAATGCCTGGCGCGTGTCCTCGGCGTTGGGGTCCGTAACATTTTGACCTGCCCGCATTGATTCGAATGCAGAAGATACAGCAGCCTTGTCTGCACCTGCCTCTCTCAGGATTCTGCCGAGTTCACCCTTGTCCTCAAGCGCGGCCATTGCAAATACTTCTGATGCAATGTATTCATCTCCCTGTTTCTGAGCCAGCCTATCCGTAACATTGAGCAAGCTTCCCAAAGCATTTGAAACATGAATTTCACCAGCTGTGCCGGATACGGCAGGCAACCTTTGTATGGCTTTGTCACAATGCTGACTGACTTGATTTGCATCAGCACCTGCACGCTGCAGCAAGGCTGCAACAGAACTGTTTTCCTGATTCAGCATTGCATACATCAGATGTACCGGTTCGATGAACTGGTGTTCACGACCTGCTGCTATCGATTGCGCCTCCTGCAGGGCAAGCTGGAATTTAGCAGTTAGTTTCTCCATCCGCATAACATGACTCCAAAAGATGAATTGACCTGTCCTGTAAATGGGGGCCAGTGTCCAGCGATTCAAGCCGTTTACATGAAATTACTTGGGCTTGATCCAAATCAAGGTTGCCATGCGACCAGTCTTGCCATCACGACGATACGAAAAAAATTTCTGCCTTTGCGTGTAGGTGCAATACCCCCCTCCAGAAATAAACCGAACACCTTTTGAGGTCAAAATATTGTTTGCAATCTGGTAGATATCAACCAGAAATTGGCCAGGCAAGATCATGTGAAAAGCAACAGCATGCTCACAGCTTTTCATTATGAACCGCTCCCTAAGGTCTTCTCCCACTTTAAACTTACCCGGCCCGATTGCAGGCCCAAGCCAGCAAAATAGCCTGGACGAGGGTACAGGCAACGCATCCAGTGTATTTTCAAGAACGCCACTCAGCAATCCACGCCATCCTGCATGTGCAACTGCTACACAGCTCCCTTCCAAGTCAGAAAACAGAACTGGCAGACAATCGGCTGTAAGCACACCACACACCACCCCGGGAGTTGTCGTATAGACGGCATCTGCTCGCATGCCATGCTCATCGCCTTTTGGAAGCTTGATTACCCGAGCAGAATGTTGCTGATCCAGCCAGCACGGTTCATCAGGAAGGCTCAAAAATTTGCTTAATATTTCTCGGTTCCTAACAACATCCTGAATCTTGTCACCAACATGTGCTGCCAAATTGAACCCGGAAAAGCTTCCCTGACTGAAACCGCCACAACGAGTGGTTGAAACACATGCTACGTGTTCAGGCACTACCCAGTCAGGTTTTATCCAGTCATCCATCAGCATGGTCATGGTGGTCCAAAGAGTCCAGAAGCTGCTGAAAATCCAGTGGTAATGGGGCAGACCACTGATATTTTTTTGCTTTATCAGGGTGCAAGATTTCAAGACATGAAGCATGCAAAGCCTGCCTTGGGAAGCTTGTAATGAGCTCATAACCAGCTCGTTCAGTCGGTTTCAATCTTTTGCCGTATACCTGATCGCCTACAACTGGATGTTTTGAATGTGCCATGTGTACACGTATTTGATGGGTTCTGCCCGTTTCAAGTTGAACATCCAGCAATGTACATAAGCCGTAACGTTTGCGAATACGAAAATGTGTCACTGCCTTCTTGCCGGAAGCAATTACAGCCATTTTTTTTCTATCCACAGGGTGCCTGCCAATTGGCTCGTTAACAGTCCCGCCCGAAACTACCTTTCCATATACCAGCGCTACGTAGTTTCTACGCATGATACGCTGCTGTAATTGCTCTACCAGGCTGGAGTGACTTTGCAGATGCTTTGCCACAACGAGTAGTCCACTTGTATCCTTGTCAAGTCTATGCACGATCCCAGCTCTCGGTATGGTAGCTAGTTCAGGGTCATGATATAGCAAGGCATTTGCCAAGGTGCCTGAAGGGTTCCCTGCCCCGGGATGTACCACAAGGCCAGCAGGCTTGTTAACGACCAGAATTGCTCGATCCTCAAATATTATGTCTAGCTCTATTGCCTCGGCCTTAAGCTGACATTCATCTGTCATTTCAATTCTTAGCTGTACGAGCTCGCCACCGAACACGATATCCCGAGTTCGAAATGACTTGCGGTCAACCGTAACACTTCCGTTGCGTATCCATTTTTGCAATCGAGTACGTGAGTATTCTGGAAACATGTTTGACAAAGCATTATCCAGACGCAAACCTCTGAAAGAGGCTGGAATGATGACGGAGAATTCAAAATTTTTCATTGCCGGTACGGATCTGACCTGAAAGTAGCTATACTCTGTAAAGATGAAATATCGTACATCAAACTCTTTGGCCACTATTCTACGCCTGCTGGGACTTGTCGCATGCCTGAATTTTTCCGGATGTGCCTTGCTCAATGTGCTGGACGGCGATGATGACAGTGACAGTCAGGATACCGTTGAAACCGAAACAGCAGAAAAGCTATACAAGGAAGCTCATGCCTCCCTGTTCTCCAAACAGGACTTCACAACCGCAATTGAAAAGTTTGAACTACTTGAAGCCCGCTACCCCTTCGGGAAATACGCTCAACAAGCACAGCTCGAACTTAGCTATGCGTACTACAAACAGAATGAAGTTGAGCAGGCGTTGAATACAGTTAACAGGTTCATAAAACTTAATCCACAACATCCGAGCATTGACTATGCTTATTACATAAAAGGACTTATCACCTTTGATAGTGGGAAAAATCTAATTCATTACGTGCTGCCACGCGACCCATCAAATAATGACCCTACATCCTTACTCGATGCGTTTAAAATTTTTAGTCATCTCGTGGAAGAATATCCGGATAGCAAATATGCTGATGATGCCAAATTGCGCATGATCTATTTGCGCAATGAACTGGCTGAATACGAGTTGAAAGTTGCTGAATTTTACATGCGCCGTGGAGCCTATGTGGCAGCTGCTAACCGCTCCAAATATATACTGGAAAACTACCAGGGTGCTGAAATCATGCCTGAAGCAATATTTATGCTTGAGCAGGCATATGTGCAACTGGGTATAGATGACCTAGCGGAAGACACCTACAGGGTTTATGCACAAAACTTCCAGACTGGCAAAGATGGAAAGATTAATGAAAGGTTTACACGTGAAAACCGCAGCTGCGCAAAAGGTAAATGGAGCAGGGCACTAGAGAAATTGCGCTTGAGAACGTACTACTGTAACTGATCCCGCGATGTATTCCCTCTCATGGAATACCCGCTGGTGATTGGGAAACGGCGGTCTTTCCCAAAAGCACGACGGGTAATCTTAACGCCTGGCGGCGCCTGACGCCTTTTGTATTCATTGCGCATAACCATCTCTGCAATACGCTCCACCAAATCTCTCTTGTACCCATCAGCAACGATCTGGTCGACAGTCAAATCCTGCTCAACAAATTTCTGCAGAACTGAGTCCAGCAGGTCGTACGATGGAAGGCTATCCTGATCGATCTGGCCAGGAGCGAGTTCTGCACTGGGCGCGCGAGTCAGCACACGCTCAGGGATTACTGTACCCAGTTGGTTTCTATACCGTGCAAGCTGATACACCAATAACTTTGACACATCCTTCAACGGCGCGAAGCCACCCGCCATGTCACCATACAAGGTTGCATATCCAACAGACATTTCACTTTTGTTTCCTGTAGTCAACAACATCTTGCCGGTTTTGTTGGACAAGGCCATCAGTAACAGACCACGAATACGGGATTGAATATTTTCTTCGGTAACCCCATCCCCGGAATCAGGCAAAACAGGCTGAAGACTGCCAGCGACCGTCGTATAGATATTGTCTATCGGTATGACATCGAGTTTGACATCGAGTTGATTTGCCAACCTTGTGGCATCTTCAACGCTCATATCCGATGTATAACGAAAAGGCATCATTACCGCCTGCACACGGTCTGCTCCGAGTGCATCGACTGCAAGGACAAGTGTCAATGCCGAATCGATTCCCCCGGACAAGCCCAGCACCACCCCCTCAAAGTGATTCTTCTGCACATAATCCCTAACGCCCAACAAAATTGCTTGATAGATGGATGCAAGTTCTGGTAGAGGCGAGTGCAGGCATCTGCTTTCCAGCAAGTCTGCCTGGGCTCTCGAATATTGAACAGTAAAGGCACCTGTCACAAAAGCCGGTGCCAACATGCATAGGTCACCCTGCCTGTCCAAACAAATTGACTCACCATCAAAAACCAGTTCATCCTGGCCGCCAACCTGATTCACATATACGATGGGAACATTCTGCTCATCAATTCGGGTCTTAAGTACACGAATTCTTTCCGCAGTCTTGCCTATCTGATACGGACTTGCATTGATGTTGATTATCAGCTCCGCGCCTGCCTCTACAGTTTCCCTGATAGGTAAGTCAGACCAGATATCCTCACAAATCGTGATTCCTGCCTTCACGCCGCGTATGTCTACTACACACGTGGCAGCGCCGGCCTGGAAATAGCGCACTTCATCAAATACCTCGTAATTGGGCAATATACGCTTGTGGTAAATTGCGAGAATCTTCGCGTCACGTATCACAAATGCTGAATTGAAAAGGTGCTCGCCTTCTTTAGTAGGTGCTCCAAGCAGAATATAGATGCCGTTTATCTCGCTCTTAATTTTCTCCAGAGAGTGGCTGATAGCTGGCAGGATTGCCGGGTGAAACAAAAGGTCCTCAAGCGGATATCCTGTAAGGGATAATTCGGAAAATACCACCAAATCTGCATGAAGGTGATCTCGAGCATATTTTGCAGTTTCGATAATCTTTCGCGTATTACCTTCAATGTCTCCAACCAGAAAATTGCATTGCGCGAGGGAGATATCCAGCGTGTCCTTCATCAGATCAAAGATACTCCTGATTCATCAATCACCAAGAAACTCGCGCATCTGCGCCCCGATTCCGGCCGGATTTCGTGAAGTTGCTACCCCCGCTTGTTCTAGCGCCTGATACTTTTGCTTGGCCGTTCCTTTGCCCCCACTGATTACTGCACCTGCATGACCCATACGTTTACCTGAAGGCGCGGTAACTCCCGCAATATAGGCCACTACTGGTTTGGACACATTTCCCTGAATATACTCGGCTGCTTCCTCCTCTGCAGTTCCACCAATCTCCCCGACCATGATTATGCCTTCCGTGGCCTTGTCATGTTCAAACATTTCCAGACACTCTATAAATCCCAAGCCATGAAGCGGGTCACCCCCTATGCCTATACAGGTAGACTGACCCAAGCCGTATTCCATCGTCTGGTTAACCGCCACATAGGTGAGTGTACCTGAACGGGAAACAATCCCAACCTTGCCCGAACGATGGATATCCCCTGGCATGATTCCGATTTTGCATTCACCCGGAGTAATAGCACCCGGGCAATTTGGGCCCAACAAAAGAGTTTCTGAACTGCTCAACACAGACTTTACTTTAACCATGTCGAGAATAGGTATGCCTTCCGTGATACAGACTACCAGTCTTATCCCGGCATTAATGGATTCGAGAATGGCGTCTGCCGCAAACGCTGCCGGTACATAAATCACACTTGCATCAATTTCATGATGTCTCAGCGCCTGGTGAACTGTGTCATATACAGGTAGTTCCAGATGAGTTGTACCACCCTTTCCAGGTGTAACTCCCGCAATAACCTTCGTTCCATAGGCAATAGCCTGACGCGTGTGAAATGTGCCTTGCGTGCCGGTGATTCCCTGACACAGAACTCTAGTAGATTTATCGATTAGCACACCCATTTTTGCATGGACTATTGTGTCAATCAGGAATTGGCCAGAGCCACAACTTGTTGCGCTCCCTCTACAAGAGATGTGACAAGAAAAATGTCCTTATGGTGATTCTCAAGCAACCTCCTGCCTTCTGCTGCATTGGTTCCCTGAAGCAGGATTATCACGGGAACCAGCAATGGTACTTTCTGCAGGGCATCCACAATTCCCTGTGCAGTGAGGTCACAGCGCACAATCCCGCCAAATATATTGATGAACACTGATTTCACATTCCTGTCACTCAAAATAAATTTGAATGCTTTCTCTACTTTGTCCTGTGTGGTATCACCACCAATATCCAAGAAATTTGCAGGTTCTCCTCCATGATGTTTTATCAGGTCCATGGTAGCCATTGCCAGCCCTGCACCATTGACAATACAGCCAATGTTGCCATCCAGTTTCACGTAATTCAGATTCAGTTCCCTCGCGCTCTGCTCGTGACTGTTTTCCTGCGTGAAGTCACGAAGCCCTACAATTTCTCGCTGGCGAAAGAGTGCGTTATCGTCAAAGTTAATTTTTGCATCCAGCGCCAGGAGATTTTCATCTCTATCAACAATAAGAGGATTGATTTCGAGCAGGCTACAGTCACATGACACAAAAACTTCAAACAACTTTAACAGGATATCTTGTAGTTGTTGAAACTGGCTTTTCTTTCCCAATCCTAAACCATATGCAATTTCTCTGATCTGGTTTGACTGCAACCCTGTTGCGGGATGTATGTACTGTGTAATGATCTTTTCCGGTGTTTGCAGAGCCACCTGCTCTATATCCATCCCGCCTTCAGCAGAGGCGATTATTGCTACCTGATCCTGCTCCCTGTCAACCAGCATCGCAACATACAGTTCCCTGCTGATCTGGGCAGTCTCCTCAACAAGAACTGCTGAAACAGGTAGCCCTTCGTCATCGGTCTGATTTGTAACCAGCCTGGCACCCAGCAAATCTGAAATGGCTGATTCAAGATCATTTCTGTCCTTAACCTGCACTATGCCACCGCCCTTGCCACGCCCACCTGCATGCACCTGTGCTTTTACCGTCCAGACCCTATGGTCCAAAGACTCACAAAATGACTCAACATTGTCACCGTGCTTGATGAGATGCGAACCTAATACAGGGATCCCAAAGCGTGAAAAAATAGCCTTGGCCTGATATTCATGTATATTCATATTATGAGAGATAAGGCGTATTTTCCCATTATACTCAGGTATCTTTTGCGGTGTTAGTAGTAGGCCTCACAGGTGGCATCGGTTGTGGGAAAACAGCTGTATCCGACATCTTTGAAAAGGACTTCAACATTCCAGTAATTGATGCAGATGCCATAGCTCGAAATCTGACGGGCACGAGCGAAGTCTCGAAACTGTTGTACGAAAAACTGGGTGCCAAATATTTTGATGGTCATTCGAATTTACTACGCCGCAAACTTCGGGAAGCAGTATTTTCTGATTCCGAAATTCGTGACACACTGGAAGCTATATTGCATCCATTGGTATTCAAGGAAATCAGACGAAGACTAAGCCATCTTGATGATGGTTACTGCATAGTCGTGATACCGTTACTATTGGAAACACGGCGTACAGACATTATAGACCGCATACTGGTTGTAGATAGCACAATTGAACAGCAGATACAGCGGGTCACACAGAGGGACAAGTGCAGTGAATTACATGTGAGAGCTGTTATTTCTGCCCAAATTAAACGTAATGAGCGATTAAAGCTGGCCAATGATATTATCGAAAATCGAAAAAGCCTGAAATGTTTGCAAAAAAAGGTTGCTATACTGCACACGTTTTATACCACCATAGCTAAACTCTCTGAACCGTGAACGAAAACTCTAGACGTCTGACAATAGATTATGAACATCCGCTGAACGAGAGGATACGTACTTTCTTACGCTATGAACAACTGACAAGTCGATTCGAGTTCTTTGCTAAGCAGCAAAGACCATTTGACACACACAGTGCACTGCTGACGTTGATTGAAATTTTGAATCTTGTTTCTCGTGGTGATCTCAAGCAGGGGTTGCTAAAGGAGATCAAGCGACAAATTAATACTTTGGAACAACTTTCACACAGACCAAAAATCAATTCAGTCAAACTGAACAAAGTCCTTTCACAGCATAATTCAATATTTGAACAACTGCATGCCTTTGAAGGTCAGCTCAATGAACATCTTAAAAATGATGTTTTTATCAACAGTATCCATCAGCGCGCTTCGATTCCTGGAGGCACTTGTGGGTTTGACTTGCCCGAATACCATCATTGGCTCGGACAGCCATCGGTAGAACGTAATGCTACGCTGAACAACTGGATCGAGCCATTCGAAATATTTCAGAAAGGAATTTCACAATCTTTACAATTGATCAGACAAAGTGGACAAGTCCTAAAGATTTCTGCACCAAAAGGTTTCTACAGCCAGACCCTCAATTCGGACAGGCCATATCAGCTCATCCGAATAAATGTGGAAAACGCGTATTACCCGGAATGCAGTGCAGGAAAACAGAGATTTTCACTTCGCTTCTTTGAACAAGCAAAACTTGGACAAAACCCAAAGCAGACGAATTCAGATGTAGAATTCAAGTTAACCTGTTGCGGCTTTTAACTTTCTTCACAGCAAACTATTTCCATACATCGCGGATAGCAGCAACCCCTTGCCCTCCAAGCCCAATCGAACTATCAATATTCAAGGCTCCAAGCCCCCCTATCGCGTAGACCGGAATCGAACTGCGTTGAGCAAGTTCAAAAAAATTTCTCCACCCCAGTGGGCTTGCACCTGCGATGATGGCCTTCTCTAATACGGGACCCAAAAAAATATAGTCCAGACCGATTTCTGATGCATGCCTCACTTCATTCAAATCGTGACAGGAAGCACTGACGAGGTAATCCTTTCCAAGTGGTCGTTCATGAGTTGCCAATAGTCTGCTACTGGTCAAATGCAGTCCTGCCGCATCTATTTTTTCAAGAAACTCGGGTTTTGAATTTAATACAAGCTGCGTCAAATGCCGTTGACATATCTCCAGGCAGGTTTCCGCCAATCGTAAATATTGCAGGGTATCGAGCTCATGTGAACGAAGATGAATGACGGAAATCCTTTCCTGTTTTACTGTTCTCTCGAAATGCTGCAGAAATGCAGGGTTTTGATTTACGCTGGGAGTAACTGAAATTAAGCGAGGCAGCTGCAATGCACGGATAATCCCGTGATTTGCATCTGGAAAGTCCAGGTTCTCCAGTTCTGAAATTTCCTTCCAGTATATTGTCTGCATTTCATTTCCACATGGATTGCCAGTGAATTCGGTTACCAGGAATACGTCCAGAAATACATCCATGTCAGGATACGAGTACGGAATTTGAATCAGAGGCTGGCACTCTCGCAGTTCCAGATTCAATTCTTCTTTCAGCTCTCGCTTTAATGCTGCTTTCGGTGACTCACCTACTTCAAGTTTGCCTCCAGGAAATTCGAACCGTCCTCCCAGATGGGAACTTGGATTTCGTCTGGTTACAAGAATTTTGCCCTGACGATCTTTGACAATCCCCAAGGCAACTCTGATCCCTCTATGAGCTATACGTGCACTCTCAAGAAAATCATCAGGACCTGTAGTCGGCATTAATCTTCACGTACTCGTACGAAAGGTCCGTCGTCCAAATTCTTGCTGAGCAGGCGCCCATGCCAAGTTCTAGCCGGAATTCTATTTCATCCTGCTGCATGGCTTTGATCCCCGCAAGTTCGTCATAATCCGAGGAAAGCCTTCCATTCGTGACAACCTGCAATCCATTGATATAAAGCGTGACAGTGCTCATTTCAAGAGCATCAACATTCGCACGGCCAACGGCTGCCAGTATTCGACCCCAATTCGGATCACAGGCAAATGCCATGGTTTTGACTAGCGGTGAATGTGCTATGGTCAATGCAATATTTCGAGCAACATGCTCACTTGCAGCCTGATCAACCCTGATACTTATGAATTTCGTAGCTCCTTCTGCATCTCTAACGATGGATTGAGCCAAGTCAAGGAATACTGAATGAAGGGTATGCAAAAATTCTTTCCTCGCAGGCTCCGATAACTGGCCAAATTCAACACCCGCCTGCCCTGTCGTCATGAATACACAAGCATCGTTGGTGGAGGTATCACCATCAACAGTAATGCAGTGGAAAGACTCCTTCACGGCATCCTTTAAAATATTTCCTATACTCTCTGAAGCGAAACCCAAATCAGTAGCAACAAATGCCAGCATTGTTGCCATGCTTGGACAGATCATACCTGCCCCCTTTGCAATGCCAGTAATAACCACTGTATGTCCATCTAGTACCATTTGCCTGGATTGTCCCTTACAAACGGTATCCGTGGTCATGATTGCACGTGCTGCAGATAGCCATCTATCCTCCTCAAGCGTGTCAAGCAGCTGTCGAAAGTATAAGGTCATCTTTTCCACTGACAGCCGTTCGCCGATTACACCAGTCGAGAAAGGTAGAACTTCATCTACTTTACATCCGCCATCCCTTGCTAGCGCTGTGCACGATGCATAAACATCCGCTATCCCTTGCTCACCCAATCCAGCATTAGCAATTCCGGCATTCACCAAAAGGAATTTTGGCTGAGAAATTTCCAAGTGTTTCCTGCAAACAGTAACGGGTGCCGCACAAAACTGGTTAGTGGTAAACACGGCAGCCGTTCGTGCATCTCCGCAAACTTCTACAAGCAACAGGTCATCCCTTTGCAAATAACGCATGCCTGTAGCTGCCGTAGAAAGGCGTATGCCCTTAACCGGTATCAATGACTCGAGAGATTTCACGGAAACTGCCATGCTAAACGTTATGCGTGTACGGGCAATTAGCTAAGCTTGCCGTGACAGTGCTTGAATTTTTTGCCTGACCCACAGTAACAGGGCTCATTTCGACCCAGTTTTTTCTGCGTTCTTTTAAACGGCTGCTGCTTTCGAGCTTCTTTTGCCAAAGTTTTCTGCTGCTGCAGCGGCTCAAATGATTGTTGCTTCTGAGGCTCCCTGTCCAAAGGGGCCTGTTGCTGAGGGCTGAGCAAACTGTTGGCTTGTGCATGCTGATATTGAATATCTTCAGGCACCTGCTGTGCCGCTTCCATTGCCTGAACTTCTTCCAGCGTCGGCAGTTCGACTTTTGAAATTAAGGAAATTGTTTCATGCTTGATCTGCTCCAGCATTTGCTGGAACATGCTGAAGGCTTCCCTCTTGTATTCCTGCTTGGGATTTTTCTGTGCATAACTTCGCAGGCCAATACCCTGGCGTAAGTAATCCATAGCTGCAAGGTGCTCTTTCCAGCGGTTATCCAGTACTTTCAACATAATATCTTTTTCAAGACGACGCATGATTTCCGCTCCAACCCGATCTTCTTTTCCCTTGAACTGGTCAGCTGCGCTCTGATGAAGTTTCTCACCAATTTCTTCTCTTCCTAGAAATGCATCTTCAGCTTTCAATTGACTGATCGACAGAAAAATTCCGAACCTGCTTTCAAATGCTTTGCAAAGTCCATCCACATCCCATTGCTCTTCCATACTCCCGTCAGGGATGAACTCATGGATCGTATTCTCAATTACATCTTCACGAATAGCGACAAGGTTTTCGGATATGTCATTTGATTGCATCAGCTCCCTGCGTTGCTCATACACCACTTTGCGCTGATCACTGGCAACATCATCATACTCAAGTAAATGCTTGCGAATATCGAAGTTGTGAGCCTCCACTTTGCGCTGTGCATTTTCAATGGCTCTTGATACCCATGGATGTTCGATCGATTCTCCTTCTTCCATGCCAAGCTTCTGCATCAAACCCTTTACTTTCTCAGACGCAAATATTCGCATCAGATTATCTTCCATCGAAAGGTAAAACCTGCTTGATCCCACATCACCTTGACGCCCGGCACGCCCACGTAGCTGGTTGTCTATGCGCCTCGACTCATGCCTCTCTGTTCCAATGATATGCAATCCGCCAGCCTGAATTACTGCATCATGTCTTTGCTTCCAATCAGCCAACACATGCTCACGATCGATCTCAGTGGCTTCAGGCGGGAGTTGCTGAAGCTCGGCATCAAGATTGCCTCCAAGTACAATATCTGTACCTCGACCTGCCATGTTTGTAGCAATGGTTACAGTGCCCGGACGACCCGCCTGAGCAATTATGTGGGACTCCTTCTCGTGCTGTTTCGCATTCAACACTTGGTGTGCTATTCCAGTACTTTGCAAAATACCAGAAATGAGCTCCGAAGATTCAATTGATGTCGTTCCAACCAGTGCCGGCTGGTTGTTATCCACACAATTTTTAATATCACTAATGATGGCATCATATTTTTCCTGCATGGTCAGGTATACAAGGTCACCCATGTCACTGCGGATCATTGGTTGGTGAGTTGGGATAACCACTACTTCCAGACCGTATATCGACTGGAACTCATATGCCTCTGTATCTGCTGTTCCGGTCATCCCGGATAATTTTTCATACAGGCGAAAATAGTTTTGAAACGTGATGGATGCCAGCGTCTGGTTCTCGTTTTGGATCCTGACACCTTCCTTGGCTTCTATCGCCTGGTGCAAGCCATCTGACCAGCGCCTGCCAGGCATTGTCCGGCCCGTAAACTCATCTACGATGATGACCTGACCGTTCCGAACTATGTAGTCCACGTTCTTCTGAAACAGCACATTGGCACGCAAGGCTGCATTTACATGGTGCAGCAAGTTTATGTTCTTGGGATCGTACAACGTCTCGTCTGCTGCCAGCAGGTTCTCCTTGAGCAACAAGTCCTCTATATGTTGGTGACCATCCTCAGTCAAATGTATCTGCTTGCTTTTTTCATCAACACTGTAGTCGCCTGGACCTTCTTCCTCCTGCTGTCCGGTAAGACTGTAAACCAGCACGTTCATCGCCTTGTACATGTCCAGATTTTCACCGGTAGAGCCAGATATTATGAGAGGTGTGCGGGCCTCATCGATCAGAATTGAGTCTACTTCGTCCACAACGGCAAAGTTGAGGTCACGCTGCACACACTCTTCTAGGGAAAACTCCATGTTGTCACGCAAATAGTCAAATCCGAATTCGTTATTGGTCCCATATGTAATATCCGCCGCATAGGCCTTTTTCCGCTCCTGGTGCTCCATCCCTCCAGTCACTACACCCACGTCAAGCCCAAGCATGCGATAAACTACGCCCATCCAGTCTGCATCACGGTTGGCCAGATAGTCATTGACAGTTACAACATGGGCTCCTCTGCCACTCAGAGTATTCAGATAAACCGGCAGAGTTGCGGCTAGTGTCTTACCTTCTCCAGTCCGCATTTCAGCAATATTGCCGTCGTTCAGCACCATGCCTCCGACTAACTGGACATCGAAGTGGCGCATTTCAAGTGTGCGTCTTGCAGCTTCTCGTACAACAGCGAAAGCTTCAGGCAAAATATTATTCAGGTTTTCCCCATTCTCGAGTCGTTGTCGGAATTCCTGGGTCTTTCCACGCAAGGCCTGATCATCAAGCATTTTGCAGGCCTCCTCGAGATCATTAATTTTCTGGACTGCCTTGTAATAGCGACCCAGCATCCTCTGGTTTCGGCTGCCAAAAACTTTATTGGTGAATTTTTCAAACATGCGATGGTTTCAACAGATGTTGAAAATTAAATGGCAAATCCTGTTTACAATGAATCGAGTACCAAGTTTCAACATGCATCACAAACTGATCAACACGGATCAGTTTTGGCAAGACAGGGCAAAATGAATATCAACCGATTCCAGGAGAGGTACTGATTAATTAGCGAATATACTTCATCGGGTCTACTTGAATACCGTCTTTTAGAACCTCAAAATGCACATGCGGGCCGGTTGAACGACCAGTATCACCCAGCTTGGCAATCACATGGCCGCGCTTGATTACCTCACCTTTTTGTACCAACAGTTCCTTGTTGTGCGCATAGCGAGTCTTGTAGCCGTTGCCATGATCCACTTCGACAATTTTCCCATAACTGCCATTATTTCCAGCAAAGGTGATAATTCCGCCTCCTACTGCCACTACGCTGCTTCCGACTCTTCCTCCAAAATCCATGCCCTTGTGCGTCTCAGGTTTCCCCGTAAATGGACTTCTTCGTTTCCCGAATCGTGATGAGATCCAGCTATGAACGACAGGCCGGCCTTGAGGAACGGTATCCTTTTCGAACTCCTTGTTATAAAACGCAATGCTGAGAGTATTCAACTGGCGCTCACGAGCATCAAGACTAGTCTGGATTTCTTCGAATACAGCATCAATTTGCTTGTCCGTGATCTGGGTTTCATTCACAGAAATTTCAGGCCCGCCAATGGCAGAAGGGGGATCAAAGTTAAACTCATCAGGTTCAAACCCTGCAGCTTCCACCAGCACACTTCCTAACGCATCGATACGGTTAATGTGTGCCTGCAACTGTCCGGCCTGTGTAGTGAGCGCATCAACCTGAGCCTGAACTTCCTGCTTGGAAAGCTCCAGACGTGCTTCTTGCTCAAGAATATCTCTTTGCCACTCGCTTAAAATTACCTGATTTCCAAAGACAATTCCTGCTGCATAACCACCGCCCAGTAACAGTAGTGACATTATGAAGGCCACCACGATCAATCCGCCTCTGTTTAAACCTCGAAGGTGGTTCACGCAAATAAAGCGTGTGCGAGATCGAGGGAAAATGATAATGTTCATCAATGCCGCCTACTTCTGTGATCAAGTAATGTACATGAAGCCGTACCAATGCAAAAGCTAACGTCTTATCTGGGCACAGACATCCAGAAAAAAACGAAGCTCCTGCACCGGCTCACCTTTAGTTTAAGAATGCAGTTGCCTGCAAACCTTGCCAGTCATTGTTGGGTGGCAAACATCGAAAATCGGACCCTGACAATTGTCACCGACAATCCTAGCCAAGCAAGCCTGATCCGGTTTCAGCAACAGGAAATCCTAAAACAACTGAACCAGGAACTCGGCCTCTCACTGAAAGAATACCTAAATCAGTTGAAGATTAAAATCAGAAAAACTACTGATAACCCCAAACCCAAGCTTACAAAGCAATCATTGTCTGAATATGGTGCCCGCCATATCAAGGCATGTGCGGACCAAGTGGCAGACCATGCACTGAAAGAGGCCTTGATAAGCCTTTCCAAGCGAAAAAAAGGTGCTTGAAGCTTGCGATCTCTGACGAAGTTACACGTTCGCACTCATTGGCGAACTATAGAAAATCGGGACGGTATCCTCTCCATCCTCAAATGTCACCTCTTCCCACGCATCGACTTCCTTAACCAGCTTTCTCAGCAGTTTGTTGTTTAATGCATGCCCGGATTTATAGCCGCTGAAGGCACCAATCAGTCCATGCCCAAGCAGGTACAAATCGCCAATTGCATCCAATATTTTGTGCTTGACAAACTCGTCTTCATACCGCAGGCCATCTTCATTTAGGATGCGGTGATCATCTACTGCAATTGAATTATCCAGACTGCCCCCCAAGGCCAGATTGCGAGAGCGCAATGCCTCAAAATCACGCATGAATCCAAACGTTCTTGAACGGGAAACCTCCTTAACGAAAGAAGTTGTGGAGAAGTCCAGTTCGGCCTTTTGTGGCCCTGCTTTAAAAACCGGATGATCAAAATCGATCACAAACCCGACTTTAAAGCCGTCAAATGGGTCAAACCTGGCCCACTTGTCACTTTCTTTTATTTCAACTGACTTGTTGATCCTGATAAACCTCTTGGCCGCATTTTGCTCGACAATCCCTGCTGACTGCAGCAAAAACACAAACGGGCCTGCACTGCCGTCCATAATTGGCACCTCAGGCGCACTGACATCCACATAAGCATTATCTATGCCCAACCCAGCCATTGCTGAGAGCAAGTGTTCCACAGTCGAAATACGAACACCCTCTGATACAAGGGTCGTAGACAGGCTGGTATCACCTACATTCTCAGGGCTAGCTTTTATTTCCAGGGGTGGATCCAGGTCGACTCGCCTGAACATGACGCCTGTATCCACAGGCGCAGGACGAAGCGTGAGAAATATCTTCTTGCCAGTATGCAAGCCCACGCCTGTGGCACGTATGATGTTTTTTAATGTTCTTTGCTGTATCACAGGCCTTAGATATCCTAATTGGACATATGCGACTGGCTTGCTTCTTCGTCCTTGTATTACTCTCGGCGAGCTGAAGAAATGAGTATTATGTCAATACTACACAATTTTTTTGTATCTCCGCTAGAGGTTTTGACCAGCAACCCCGGAAAGGGTTCCCGTCAGTCGGCTTGCGTGCGTAAAAATGTCGGGATATCCAGATAATCCAGGTCATAGTCTTGGTTTTTTCCTGTAGCCTGAGCACTGGTCCCGGCAATTCCGGCATCATGTCGGGGCTCCTCATCTGCACCCACAGCCTTTTTTACAGGCGTCTCCACTAATTTCATTGCAGGTTTTTCCGGCAATGGCTGTGGCTGAGCATGTGAGCCAATGCCAGTGGCCACAAGCGTCACTCGCAAACTGTCTTCCATTGCTTCATCAATCACTGTCCCGACGACTACCGTCGCATCATCTGATGCCAAGCCTTTGATATGATTGCCTATTTCGTCAAATTCACCTATTGAGAGACCAGCACTGGCTGTAACATTTACCAAAATCCCCTTGGCACCTGCTATATCCACATCTTCAAGTAACGGGCTGGATATGGCGGATTCTGCTGATTCATGTGCACGTTCTGGTCCTGACGCCGTACCGGAACCCATGACTGCCATTCCCATCTCAGACATAACTGTTCGAACATCAGCAAAATCGACGTTGATCAGGCCAGGGCAGGTAATCAGTTCTGCAATTCCCTGAACGGCACCAAGCAGAACATCATTGGCCGACTCAAATGCTTTTAGCAAATCTGTATCCCTACCCAACACGGTAAGCAGCTTTTCATTGGGTATTGTGATCAATGAATCAACGTGCTTTACCAGTTCATCAATGCCGACATTGGCAATCTGCATACGCTTCTTGCCTTCAAATTTAAACGGTTTGGTGACAACTGCCACAGTCAGAATACCCAGTTCCTCAGCAATTTCTGCAACTACAGGAGCCGCACCGGTTCCAGTACCGCCCCCCATTCCGGCTGTAATAAACAGCATGTCTGCGCCAGTGATCGACTCAGCAATCCGTTCCTGATCTTCAAGCGCCGCTTCTCGGCCTACTACCGGATTGGCGCCTGCACCCAAGCCTTTTGTGATCTCATTTCCAAGCTGCAGCACCGTTTTGACATCTGTGCTCTTGAGAGCCTGCGAATCCGTATTTGCACAGATAAAATCAACACCATCGATGGCAGTGTTGGCCATATGCTGCACAGCATTGCCCCCGCCCCCACCAACACCAATCACCTTGATTACAGCACTTTGACTGTACGTATCCATCAGTTCAAACATGACCTTTCTCCTCTAGTTGCATGTCATAGACATGAGTTTTTAAAAACTCCCCTGAAACCAGTTCTTTACCTTTTTGAGTATGCCCACCATCCCCGATTCTCCTGAAGGAGAATCTTTACTCAAATTCTGATTTTGAAGACCAAATAACAGTAATCCAACACCCGTTGAATAAACGGGGTTACGTACAACATCTGCAAGCCCGGTTACGTTCTGCGGAATACCCAGACGTACCGGCATGTGAAAAATTTCTTCCGCCAAATCCACCACACCTTCCATTCTTGAGCTTCCACCTGTAAGCACTACTCCGGCAGCAACGAGATCACTGAAACCGCTCCGGCGTAACTCAGCAAGAACCAATGAAAGCAGCTCTTCATAGCGTGGCTCGACAACTTCAGCCAAGGTCTGACGTGATAACCTCCTTGGATCCCGGCCACCTGCACTGGGGACTTCGATTGTGTCATCAGGATTAGCAAGTTGGCGTAATGCACAGGCATATTTGATTTTTATCTCTTCGGCATGCTGTGTCGGTGTCCTCATGGCAATCGCAATATCATTGGTTACCTGATCTCCTGCAATGGGGATCACAGCAGTATGCTTGATGGCTCCATCTGTAAAAACCGCCACGTCCGTAGTGCCTCCACCTATATCTACAAAGCAGATACCCAGTTCTTTCTCATCATCAGTCAGTACCGCACTACTTGACGCGAGTTGTTCCAAGATGATGTCATCAACTTCAAGCCCACAACGTTGTATGCACTTGATGATATTTTGTGCAGCACTGACTGCCCCTGTCACCAAATGGACTTTTGCTTCAAGCCTCACACCCGACATCCCTACAGGTTCACGAATGCCTTCCTGCTGATCAACCACGAATTCCTGCGGCATCACCTGAAAAACCCTCTGGTCAGCTGGAATTGCAACAGCCCGTGCAGCATCTAATACCCGCTCAACGTCTCCGCTTGATACTTCTCGATCCTTGACTCCCACAATCCCATGAGAATTCATGCCCCGGATATGACTGCCTGCTATCCCTGTGTAGACAGAATGGATTTGGCAGCCTGCCATCAGTTCAGCCTCCTCGATAGACCGCTGAATTGCCTGTACTGTTGACTCGATGTTAACAACAACTCCCTTTTTCAATCCACGAGACGGGTGAGAACCTACACCCACTATTTCTACCTGATTGTCTTCGCTGACATCACCCACGACTGTTGCGACTTTGGAAGTGCCAATATCCAATCCGACTATCATGTTATTTTCTGTCTTGCGGTTCACAGGGCACGGTCCAACTCTATATCGCCGGCCAGCTGCGGATCCTTCCATTCAACTGCCAGCCCATTGGTATATCGAAGATCAACTTTTTTTACCTGACTGATCTGAGGTGAAAGGAATTGTTCGTATGCAGCGATGAAGCGGGCAATCCTCTTGCGAACGTCTCCGTGACCAGCCACCAGTATGACCCCGTTGGACAGTACCATCTGTTTGGAGTGGCGCTTATCCTCAAACAAACCCTGAAGCTGCAAACCCAAAGGCTCCAGGCTTTTTACGCTGTTTTCAAATTCGCGCACCAGCAACGGGGCACGGGCTTCGTCTCCGTACAACATAGGCAAGGCAGTATAGGAATCGATGGATTCTGGGAAAAAGATCTCCCCTTTTTCATTCATGAGCCCGGATTTACCCCATCGAGCTATTGGGTCTTGCCCCTGTACTGTGACCTCCAGTGTGCTTGGCCATGATCTCCTCGACTGCACGCGGTAGACCCATGGAAGCTTCTCCAGTTCCATTTCCAGCCGACTCGTGGAAATGCGGAGTAACCCTTTTGAAACATGGGCGACTACTATGCTTTTGAATGCCGCATAATCAGCAGGGCGCAGATTGCCCTCTACCCTTACTTGCTCCACCTGTGGCCAAGTGAGCAGGCCAGTAGCATGTTTCTGAACGTAATATGAAAGGCACCCAACAACAATCAGTAACAACAAAACCACCAAGGTGTCCCATGTACCTCGCAATGAGAAGCCCTCTACAGCAGTTCGCTTCATAGATACACTCTTCCGGCTTTTTCGTGATGATTTACGCATGTTCGGTAAGCGATGTTCCCAGAATCCTGATTACCAATTCATTGAAACCCATACCTTCAGCCTTTGCAGCCATAGGGACTAAACTATGATCCGTCATGCCGGGAACAGTATTGATTTCCAGAAACCAAGGCTGACCCTCACCATCTAAAATCAAGTCAACTCTTCCCCAGCCTGTAGCCGATGTGACTTCAAATGCCAGCAAGGATTGCTCCTTGATATTCATTTCTTGTGCTTCAGGAAGTCCGCAAGGGCAGTGGTACAGAGTGTCATCGGAATGGTATTTCGCATCAAAATCATAAAACACTCTGGGCGTCTCAAGTCGAATCAGTGGTAAAACATGACCGGCAAGTATTGCTGCCGTATATTCCTGACCATCTATCCATTTCTCTGCGATTACAGTGCTTTCAAGATCATGAGCACACTGCCATGCAACCATGATTTCTTCCTTGGAATTTACCTTTGTAATACCTATGCTTGACCCCTGCGATGCCGGTTTAAGGATCATTGGCAATCCAAGTTCAGCCACTAAAGAATCTGCATCGATAGAATCACCCAAAACCCGGAAACTGGGGGTGGGTATTCCCTGCCCAGACCAGATCATCTTTGTCATCCACTTGTTCATGCAGATGCTGGATGCTAGAACACCACAACCGCTGTAAGGCATGCCAATCACATCCAAGCCACCCTGTATGCACCCATCCTCACCAAGATATCCATGCAGCGCGACAAATGCTCTTTCAAAATTTTCAGCACGCAGCCTTTCGAATACATCGACCGACACATCTATGCCCGAAGCGTTGACGTGCATTTCCGTTAAGGCATTCAATACTGCAGACCCACTAGCCAAGGAGATATCTCGCTCAGATGAACAGCCTCCCATCAATACAGCTACCTTGCCAAATTTGGAAACATCCATCATGCAGTTTCCCCAATAATCCTGACTTCAGGAACCAGCACGGTCCCACACTTATTTTTAACGGTTTCGTGCACTTTCCATATCAAATCCTCGATATCTTTTGCCGTGGCATCTCCTTCGTTGACAATGAAGTTTGCGTGCTTTTCAGAAACACATGCCCCACCATTACTCACACCCTTCAGGTTGCACATTTCAATCAGCCTTGCTGCATAATCGTTTTCTGGGTTCCTGAATACTGAGCCGCAGCTTCTACTTCCGACGGGCTGGGCAGCGTTACGCATTTCGAGCAGTTCGCGGATTTTATCCTTGGTCATTTCACTATTCCCACTGGTGAAGCGGAACAAGGCTCCTGTAAACCATTCTTCGCCAGGCATGCATACAGTTCGATATCCGGGACTGAATTCTTTCGGGTAACGTTCATGCAAGCTGCCAGATCTATCTACCGTTTCTACGCTTTGCACGAACTCCCATGTTTCACTCCCATGCGCTCCTGAATTCATGGCCAAGGCACCCCCGACACTTCCAGGTATTCCAGAAAAAAATTCTGCACCTTGCAATTCCAGACTTGCACATAAACGCGCGAGCTTTGCGCAGGATACTCCGGCTTCGGCACGTACCAGACCAGTATCGACACAGTCCATCTGACCCAGACAACCGTGCAACAAAATGACAGCACCTCGAATCCCCCCGTCACGTACCAGAACATTTGTACCGCCACCCAGCCAGATGACAGGCACTTTAGTGTCCAGTGTCGCCAAGAAATTTCTCACATCTTGTAAATCTGCAGGTCGATACAAGATATCTGCCACACCACCCACCTTCCAACTGGTATACCTTGCCAGTGATGCATTTTTTTCGAGTATCCCGCGTAACATTTCCAAACCGCTTCTAATTTCGACTAACAGAAAATGTGTCGTTCAACTGCCGCGCAAAATTGCCGACACTGCCTGCACCGAGTGTGAGCAAAATGTCCCCTTCATTTACAACATGCCTGAGTGTCGCCTCGATCTCGGCATAATTTTTGACCAGTATAGGATCAAGCTTGCCTCGTGCCCTCAGTGCACGGCTCAGCGACAAGCTGTCCGCACCGGCTATCGGCTCTTCATTTGCCGCATACACTTCGCATAACATCAGCACATCAACCTCGTTTAGCACACGAACAAAATCGTCAAAGAGATCCCTGGTGCGCGTGTACCGATGCGGCTGGAATAACACGATCAACCTCTTTCCTGGCCAATTGTCACGGACAGTGGACATCGTGGCAGTGATTTCCACAGGATGATGAGCATAATCATCCACTAGCTGGACATGCTTATCGCTGATACAAACCTGAGGATAGATTTCTAGTCTTCGTGCAATTCCCTGGAAGTGTTCTAGAGCAGACTGTATGCAGTCTTCCTTGACATCAAGCTGCAAAGCAATGACAGCGGCTGCTACTGCATTCAAAACATTATGTGCGCCCAGCAAGTTCAATGTAAACCTGAGTGGTGGCTGCTTGTCTGGACGAGCTAAAACAAACTCGGTTTGGTTTTGAGACTTTGTAACCTCAATTACCCGGTAATCTGCACCATCAGAAAACCCGTATGTAGTGTAAGGTCTAGCAATTTTCGGCAACAAGAAGGCTACATTTTGATCGTCAATACATAGCACCGCGATTCCATAAAATGGCAGGTGGTGAATAAACTGCAAAAAGGCATCTTGCAGTGCTTTGAAATCTCCTCCGTATGCATCCAAATGGTCCGAGTCGATATTGGTAACCACTGACATGATAGGCTGCAAATATAAAAATGAAGAATCGCTTTCATCTGCCTCGGCTACAAGATACTGCCCAGCTCCCAGCTTTGAATGACTTCCAAAACTGTTAACCCGCCCTCCAATGATAAACGTCGGATCAAAACCAGAATTTGCAAGAATAGATGCAATGAGACTTGTAGTCGTCGTCTTGCCATGCGTGCCCGCTACGGCAACTCCATATCGAAAGCGCATCAGTTCGGCCAGCATTTCTGCACGGGGAACTACAGGTATGCGTCGATCACGGGCAGCTATGATTTCCGGGTTGTCATCTCCGACAGCACTGGACATTACTACAACGTCTGCATTTCTGACATTGCTGACATCATGTTTTGGAAAAATTGTCGCTCCCAGCTTTGCCAGGCGTCGGGTCATATCGCTTTCCTGTATGTCAGAACCATGAACCTGATAGCCTAAATTGACCATCACTTCTGCAATACCGCCCATGCCAGACCCACCAATGCCAACAAAGTGCACATGTTTAATTTTGCGAGTAGCAAAATGCCCAATATTAAATATCATGACCTGAAATACCTGATGGATCTTTGCGGCTGGCATTTCTATCGAGGCAAACCTGCATGCAAATACTGGCAACATGACTGGCAGCCTGGGGTTTGGCAAAACTTTGAATTTTCTTGGCGATGTCTTTGACTCTAAACCGTTGAATATTCAAATCGCGTAACAGGCCGGCCAAGACCTCAACTGTGAACTCGTGTTCCTGAATCAGGAGAGCCGCATCAGCTTTGACCAAGGCAGATGCATTGGCCATTTGATGGTTGTCCACTGCATGAGGGTATGGAACAAGAATTGCCCCAACACCCGCCAAAGCAAGTTCTGCAACAGTAATGGCTCCAGCACGAGATATCACCAGATCTGCCCAGGCATATGCTTCATGCATTGAGTCGATGAATGCATCCACACGAGCCTCAACCCTGCATGATTCATATTGCTGCACTGTAAAATCAAGCTTGTACTGCCCGGACTGATGCCAGATTTCAGGCCGCTCCTCAAGAGCGAGAGTTGCCAACGCCAGTGGTACCGTTTGGTTCAATACTTGAGCACCCTGACTACCGCCGGCTACGAGTATGCGTAAAGGCCTGTCTGCAGGCTCGGCAACAGGTAATTCACGTTTGCCTCGTGAAATTTCCATTCGTACCGGGTTGCCCACAACCTCAATGTTCTTGTGCACAATCGTGTTAGGAAATCCAACCAAAACGCACCTGGCAAATGGGGCAAGTATGCGGTTCGTCAGACCCGCAATCGCATTTTGCTCATGAATGATTAGGGGTCTCCGGAATAAGGCAGCCACCAAGCCGCCTGAGCCAGATACAAATCCACCCATACCTAAAACTGCACAAGGCCAGTGTTTGAGCATCAGCCATACGGTCTGAAGTCCTGCCAATCCCATCTTGATCGGTGCAAACAGGAGTGTGATCATGTCCTTGCCTCGAAGACCGCCAATGGAAATTGTTTCAAACTGGTATGGAGTGCCAGGGACCACTTTGGATTCAATGCCTTTTGCAGTACCTACCCAGACGACAGGTATGCCCTCCTGCTCTATCTTTCTGGCAACGGCAAGCGCAGGAAAAACATGACCTCCTGTACCGCCGGCAAATATCATGATTGGATGGCACTCTTTCATTCTTCAGAGAACTCCTGAAGGTTTGAAGTCCTTTCTGCTATTCCTTCGATGTACACGCGTGTCACCAAGCCAATCGCCATGCATACAACCAGCAGACTGCTGCCTCCTGCACTAACCAGGGGCAATGTGAGCCCCTTGGTAGGTAGAACCCCCATGTTGACTCCGATATTGATAAAAGCCTGTAAACCAATCCAGATTCCTATCCCGTAACAAACCTGCGCACCAAACTTCATGCCTTTTTTTTCTACCCATCTGCCGATTGCAAAGCACCTGTAAACAAGAACCATGAACAAGAGCAGAATCATGGTGACTCCAACCAGGCCAAGCTCCTCGGCAATTACGGCAAATACGAAGTCGTTGTGGGCTTTTGGCAGATAAAACAGCTTCTGCACGCTTGCACCAAGACCCAGCCCGGTCCAGGAACCGCTTCCAATTGCAATAAGGGATTGAGTAAGCTGAAAGCCCGAACCAAACGGGTCTGACCAGGGGTTGAGAAACGCTGTAAGACGTTCCAGACGATAAGGTGAAGAAACAGCAACTGCTGCCATTGAAACAGCAGATGCAAAAAGCAGAAATATGAAATTCCAGATTTTTGCGCCTGCCAAACAAAACATACCCAGCGTGATGGCCAGCAGAACGATCGCAGCCCCGAAATCTGGCTCAAGCAGTAACAAGGTAAGCAAAACAATCAAAACCAGCATGGGTTTAACAATACCAGCGAACGATTCAACGATCTGCCTTCCATGCTTGACCGTATATCCAGCCAAATAGATAACCAGCAGAAGTTTTACAACCTCGGACACCTGTATTCCTAAAGGTCCTAAAGCCAGCCACCTTGTGCTCCCATAGGCAGTTCTGCCCACCCCTGGTACCAATACGAGTACCAGCAGGGTGATCATGAGAAACAGCAGGGCTATGCCGGAGTTTTCCCAGTATGTCAGCCGGATCTTGGTGAATAATAATGCAGCCAGCACACCTAACATGGCAAAAATTGCCTGGCGTTTGAAGTAGTAAAGTGGGTCTCCAGTTGCACGATCCGCAATTTCCACTGAAGAGGATGCCACCATGACCAGTCCTACGCCCAGTAGAAAGAGCGCCGATATCACAAGCGTGACATCACAATGGTGGTACAGCTTCATATCTAGGCTGGACTGTGTTGGGCGAGTAGCCTGTACCGAAAAGTTCATGTAGCCAGCTCCCTGAAACAACTTTCAAAGTCCATGCCGCGTTCGCTGTAATCCTGATACATATCAAGGCTTGAGCATGCCGGCGATAACAAGACTTTATCGCCGGCTACAGAAAGTTTCTTGGCTATTGTTACAGCTTCATGCATTGAACTGGCTGAGTGAACGCATGCCGCACCAGTCACAGCCCGCCGCAACAGGTCCGCATCACGCCCAAACAAGATGACGTGTTTTGCATGCCTAGCCACTGCAGCGCGAAATTGGTCCAAGTCACCTCCTTTGAAAACACCTCCTGCCAACAACACAACATTGTCGTTCAGGCTTCGTAACGAGGCGATAGAGGCACCTATATTGGTACCCTTGGAATCATTGAACCATTCGACACCATTTAGCACACCGACCCGAGAAAGCCTGTGTGGTAATCCTTTGAAGCTGGCCAAAACCAGCAACATTTTTTCCATTGGCAGACTCAGCACATCGCCTATCGCCAATGCAGCAAGCGCATTCAGGACCCCAGACTCACCTGGAACTGCAAGTTCATCGATTGGAAACAGGTGCTCATCACCCTTGGCCAGGTAGGTACGCGTACCCCGGGGTCGCAGCCCAAATTCACCTTCAAGTGGACCATCCAAACCAAAACTGGAAATCGCCCCTGAGGTTTCCATATTTGAAACGTACTCGTCACCACGGTTGACAACACTGTTGGTTGCATGCGCGTAAATCCCTGCCTTGATCTCGGCATAGCGTTCCAACGTTTCATGCCTATCCAGATGGTCTGCTGAAATATTCAGCACCGTGCTGACATGAGGTTTCAACGATTTTGTAGATTCAAGCTGGAAACTTGATAACTCCAGAACAAAAAGCTCTGCATCATACAGATCAAGAAGCTCCAATGCTGGTCGGCCAACATTGCCTCCAGCATATGCGCGTACCCCAGAAGCACATGCCATGTCTGTAACCAGTTGCACAACCGTGCTTTTCCCGTTCGAACCGGTCACTGCTACAACTGGAATCTGGTTGGCCATGGCAAATAATTCGATATCCCCAAAGCATTCCGCACCTTGAGAAATCGCATACTGAATTGCAGGTTCCCTCAGGTCTACACCGGGACTTACAATGATCTGTCTGGCATCGGCAAACAATTGTGCGGACAAAGCCCCTGAATAGACAGGGGTACCCGGAAATTCCTGTATGAAGGAACTGAGTCCGGATGGATCCTCTCGGGTATCAGCCATTACAAATGGCAAAGCTAGACTGTCAAAATGACGTGCAACAGACACACCAGTTTTTCCCAGTCCAACAATGACTCGCTTATGATCGCTGTCTGTCATCGGTGTCAGCAGGGCCAGTTCCATAGAATTACCGGATTTTCAACGTTGCAAGGCTGATAAGCATGAGTACAAACGTGATAATCCAACAGCGCACAATCACTTTTGGTTCTGGCCATCCTCTTAGTTCAAAGTGATGGTGCAGGGGCGCCATTTTAAAAATTCTCTTACCCGTCATCTTGAAAGATGCAACCTGAATAATCACGGAAACTGTTTCAATCACGAAAATTCCACCCACAATCATCAAAACGATTTCCTGGTGTACCAGCACAGCGAGCATGCCCAATGCCGAACCTAGTGCAAGTGCACCTACATCGCCCATAAACACTTGTGCGGGGTAAGCGTTGTACCAGAGGAACCCCAGGCCAGCCCCTACAATTGATCCGCAAAATATGACCAGTTCTCCTGCAAGCGGCAGATATGGCATCGCAAGATAATCTGCAAAATTTATGTTTCCGCTCACGTAAGCGAATATGCCCAGGGTGCTTGCAACGATCACAACAGGCATGATTGCCAGGCCATCCAGACCATCTGTAAGGTTCACAGCATTGCTGGAGCCAACAACCACGATATACGTGAGCAATATAAACCAGACACCCAGTGGGACAATTACATTTTTAAAAAATGGGACATAGAGTGTGTACTCGACAGGGCTCTCAGCAGTGTAATACAACAGCACAGCCACAAAGATCCCTATGACAGACTGCCAAAAATACTTACTCTTGGCTGAAAGGCCCTTACTTGACCCGCCCAGCAATTTTTTTATGTCATCAACTGCACCGATTAGCCCAAACATGATTGTCGTAGCCAATACAAACCACACATACCGGTTAGTCAAGTCACTCCACAAAATCGCACTGAGAAAAACTGCGAACAGCAGAAATACACCACCCATGGTGGGTGTGCCTGCTTTACCCAAGTGCGACTCGGGTCCGTCATCCCTGATGTTCTGATTTACCCTGTAATCTCCGAGTTTTCGAATAATAACTGGGCCCGTTGCCAGACAGATAGTAAAGGCTGTGAGCACGGCTAAAATGGAACGAAGGGTAAGGTACTGGAAGACATTGAATCCAGAATGGAAATTCTCCAGGTACTCAAACAGTTCAAGCAGCATGTTCTGTACAAGCGCCTCCCAGATCGACATGTGCACGAATTCCTTCAACGACTTTTTCCATGTGCATGGCACGAGAACCTTTCACCAGCACACATACTTGGTCATTCAAATCTTGCTGCAAGGCCTCCACAACCTCCAGGTGACTCTTGAAATGTTCTGCACCATCACCAAACGCATCAACAGCATGGACGACCCACTGACCTAAACCAAGCAGTCGAACCACACCGGATTTTTTTGCCATAATTCCAGCTTTTCTGTGCAGGGCCATACTCTCTGCACCCAGTTCGCCCATATCTCCGAGCACCAGCCAGTGTGCTCCAGGCTCTCGCGCCTGTACATCCAGGGCCACGGATAGTGAAGCTGGATTCGCATTGTAAGAATCATCCAAGACGCTTGAGCCACAGATACCTTCAATTCGCACCAGTCTCCCTGGTACAGGCTGTAAAGACTCTATCCCTGCACGGATATCTTCAAGTTCAACACCAAGTCCCGTGCACACAGCTGTTGCTGCCAGTGCATTGTAAACAGCGTGCTGACCAAGCAACTTGAGTTCAGCATGAATTTCACCAGCAGGCGTACTGATCTTTATCAGATTCAAATCATCTGTTTCAGCGAAGACATCTGCATTTTGACGGATTCCAAACGATATCTGCTTGCGGGTCCCGATATCATGCAGCCAAAGAGGACGATACGGTTCATCAGCATTGACCACGGCAATGCCTTCCGGATTCATAAATCGATACAACTCTGCTTTTGCCCGCGCTACCCCTTCCAGCGAACCAAATCCTTCAAGATGTGCCGGTCCGATATTGTGAACTATACCGATATCGGGTTTGGCAATCTGAGTAAGGCTTGCGATTTCACCAGCATGGTTAGCCCCCATTTCAATCACTGCAAAGCGATGGTGCTCATTCATTTCAAGCAGCGTGAGGGGTACACCAATATGATTGTTCAAATTGCCTTTAGTAGCTAGAACCTCACCCTGAGTTTCCAGAATCTGTCTGGTCAACTCTTTGACAGAAGTTTTGCCATTGGAACCTGTAATACCAATTACCGGGATTTTGAATTTTTCACGCCATGCTTCCGCCAAGCTTTGCAATGCAACATAAGTATTGCGTACCACGACTTGTGGCTTTGCTATGTCCAGTTCGCGTTCGACGAGCAAACCTCCGGCATGACTGGCTTTCCCTGCCAGAATAAACTCATGCGGGTCAAACCTTTCGCCCACCAATGCGACAAACAAATTACCCTGCTGCATGTCTCTTGTGTCAGTGGAGATGCCCAGCAAGGTCTTGTTTTCTCCTATGTGCTTGCCACCAGTAATTCGTGCTATTTCAGAAAGGTCAAGCTTCATTCGGATACTCCTGCAAACACCGCGCAGCCGTTTTCCTATCATCGAAATACAGGCATTCTCCTTTAACAAGCTGCATGGTCTCATGGCCTTTCCCAGCTATCAGCACCGTATCTCCTGGCCCGGCTTCATTAATTGCAAAGACTATCGCCTGCTCCCGATCATGAATTACGGAATAACTGGCAGCAGACGAAAACCCTCTCATGACATCCTGTACGATACCTTCTGGATCTTCATACCTCGGATTGTCATCCGTGATAACCGCATGGTCAGCAAGCGACTCAACTGCCCGGGCCATAAATTCGCGTTTTCCCTGATCTCGATCACCTCCGCAGCCGAAGACACACCAAAGCTTGCCAGTACATGTTTCACGCAAGGCCTGGAGGACACTCGACAATGCCTGGGGAGTATGAGCGTAATCCACCAGCACGGTTGGAGAGTTCTGCGTACCTGTAATCCACTCCATTCTTCCCGGTGCGGTACGTACAAAAGAAAGAACATGTGTCACCTCATCCAGTCCATGCCCATTGACCAGCAACACTCCTGCAGCAGCCAGAATATTGCTGACATTGAATTTTCCGCAAAGATCAGTTTTGATGACGGCGTCTCCCCAGCTTGAATGAATATCGATCTCTGTACTCCTTTCGCCACAATGGATCTTTTGGGCATGTACATAATAATCAGCTGCCGAGTAACGCTTGTCGCAGGTGTACGAGACCACGCAGAGGTGTGAACCTGCCTCATGAGCCAACCTGCGCCCAAACGCATCATCTCCATTGATTACAGTATTTTTCAGGCCAGGCACCTGAAATAAGATTCTTTTGGAATTTTTGTAATCATTCAAAGATGTATGGTAGTTCAAATGGTCGCGGCCCAGGTTTGTAAAGACAGCCGTGTCCACAGATATTCCATTCAACCTGCCCTGCTTCAGGCCGTGTGATGAAGCTTCAATGACTACATGTGGAATGCCTGCAGAAACAAATCCTTGTAGCAATGCTTGCATGTAAACTGCATCGGGAGTTGTTATACGGGCTCCAGTAAGGCTCGGATGAACCCCATACCCCAGCGTGCCGATCACACCACAGGGAATCTCAAGTTGCTCATACGCCTGTGCAATATACTGGCTGACTGAAGTTTTGCCGTCAGTACCGGTCACACCTATCACGTTGAGATGTGCCGAAGGATTTTGGTAAAACCTTCCTGCGATATGACCCACTATGTGGCGCAACTCAGGCACCTTGATACATGGCACCGAACTTGGGAGTTTGTCTTTTCGGGCTTGGGTGCCCGGTTCCCAAACTAATGCCGCAGCACCTCTTGCTGCTGCCTGCTCACTATATCTCAGACCATGTTCCTCTGTACCCTGCACTGCAAAAAACAGATCTCCCGGTTCCACTGTTCGACTATCCAAGCTCAGCCCAGAAATCATCACGTCGTTACTTATTTTTTGCATCTGGGCATACCCAGCCAGCAAGTCTGTTAGTAACCAAGGAGATGACAGGGCTCGTTTGCATGAATCATCCAGCATGATTCAGGGGAGAATGAACGGTACCTGCACGTAAGGGAACATTATCCGGAGCAACATCCAATATGCGCAACGCCCCACTCATAATTTTCGAGAACACGGGAGCAGCTACAGCACCACCATAATAGGCACCTTTGCTGGGTTCATCGACCATCACCACAAGTACCAGCTTGGGGTCACTTGCCGGTGCCATGCCAGCAAAAAGGGAAATGTATTTATCCGAGGCGTAAGCCTCTCCAACAAGCTTACGTACAGTCCCCGTTTTGCCGGCAATATGATATCCAGGAACGGCAGCACGGGAACCCGTGCCATGTTCAGAGACGACTGAATTCAGGACAGAACGCACATGTTCAGCTGTTTGTGAAGAGATTACCCTAGGCAAGAATTTCAAGGTGCTGTCCGAATCGGAATTTCGTAGCATCGAGATGGATAACTGCCTGCCATCAGTGGCCAGTACCGTGTATGCGCGTGCAAGTTGCAAGGTGGTCATGGATAATCCATAGCCATAAGCCATCGTTGCATGCTCAGTTTTATGCCAGTCACGAAAATTTTTCAGATACCCATGGGCTTCGCCCGGAAAGCCGAAACCTGTTGATTGACCAATGCCTATGGAATTATAAAGATTCCATAAATCCGGTCTGGGAATCTGCATTGCAATTTTTACAGCCCCGATGTTGCTTGACTTGAGCAAGACGTTATTGACCGACAATGGGCCAAAATTCCTGATGTCCCGAATCGTATACTTGCCAATTTTGTAGAAGCCAGGAGTAGTATCAATTACTGTATCCGGGAAATAACGCCTGGATTCCAATGCCAGTGCCACAACAAAGGGTTTTATTGTGGACCCTGGTTCAAATACGTCTGTGACTGCGCGATTCCGCAAAGTTTGCGGTTTGTATCCCTTGCGATTATTCGGGTTAAACGAGGGAACGTTGACCATGGCAATCACTTCACCTGTCTTGGCATCAATCATGACAGCCGAGGCTGAACTGGCACCGTGTTGAATATAGCCTGCTTTCAACTCACGATAGGCCAGATACTGAACTCTTCGATCTATGCTTAATGTCACATTTCGACCAGGTCTTGGAATCTTTATGGCTTCAACGTCTTCGACTATCCGATTCAGCTGGTCCTTGATCACTTTCTTGGAGCCAGGCTGCCCTGCCAACCAGTTCTCGTACGCAAGCTCGATGCCTTCTTGACCCCTGTCGTCAATGTTAGTAAATCCAAGAAGATGAGAACTTACTTCGGCCGTTGGGTAGTAGCGCCTGTACTCTCGCTGCAAATAAATTCCTGGCAAATCAGATTGTTTTAATTTCTCGGCTTGATGAGGAGTGATATGGCGTTTCAAGTAGAGGAACTGCCGGGTTTTTTTCTGTTCAAGCTTCCTTGTCAGGTCGCCTGTTTCCAGACCCAGAATTTTCCCGACACGCTTAACAGACTCACGGTTAGCCAGTACTTCAACAGGATTAGCCCACACTGAATTTACCGGCGTGCTCACTGCGAGTAATTGACCGCTGCGATCCAGGATCATTCCTCGATATGCAGGAATTTCAACTACTCGCAAGTGACGCGCCTGCCCTTCCTCCTCTAAGAACTCATGATTAAATAATTGCAAATATACGGCCCTTACAAACAAGACTACGATACCCAGTACAAATACTGACAGGACAAAATACCGTCTCCACCTGTAGTCCGGTGTCATGGCTTCATTGCAATTTCAAAAGTACAAGTTTTTCATTACGGACATGACTCATGCCCAGCTTTTCGCGTGCAAGCTTCTCAACTCTGGCATATGTGAGCCAAGTGCTTTGCTCCAACTGCAAACGCCCCCACTCGACCTGCAGTTCATCGAACCTGTCCTGCAGGCTCTGCAACTCGATAAACTCTTTCCGGATCGAATGCTTTGAATACACAATGCCGACTCCAGTAAGTACGTTTGCTGTGAGCAACAATGCCACAAGTATGAATCTGCTTATCATGCAATTCTCTCCAGAACATGCAGCTTCGCGCTTCGCGCCCTAGAGTTTGAAATAATTTCATCCTGGGAAGGAAATACGGGTTTGCATACCCTCCTCAGCTTTGGCTTGGGTAAGTCGACTGCAGGTAATTTACGCGGCAAGCCGGAATGGCTTTGATTTCGAAATACGGATTTCACAACTTGGTCTTCAAGTGAATGAAATGTTATTACCAGCATGCGCCCGGATTCTGCGAGCAGCCCAATGCCTTCATTCAAACCAGTTTTCAGCATTTTCAGCTCCTGGTTGATGAATATGCGGATCGCCTGAAAAGTACGGGTAGCAGGATGCTTCTTTTCACAAGACCTGCCAATTGCCTTGCTCACAACGTCAGCCAGTTGTCTTGTCGTACTTATGGGGCGCTCACTCTTTCTTGAGATAATCGCTGCAGCAACCCTTTTCGAGTATCGCTCTTCCCCGTACATTCTCAATACTTCCTCCAGGCTGTGGAAATTCACTCTTTGCAACCAGTCCGCTGCAGTGATGCCTTCTTTCGTGTTCATTCGCATGTCAAGCGACCCTTCCAGTAAAAAACTGAATCCCCTCCTTGGATCATCAAGCTGTGCAGAGGAAACCCCCAAATCAAATAAAATCCCGTTGACTTTCCCTGCAAACCCATACTTTTCAACAACCTTTGACACTCTTGCAAAGTTTTCATACTCGATCCTCACACGACAGTCCTTGCCAAGCAGTTGTCTGGCGTATGCAATCGCGTCAGGGTCCTGGTCAAGCACTAAGAGGCAGCCTCTACTATTCAATCTTTTCAAAACCTCGCAACTGTGCCCTCCACGACCGAATGTACAATCTACATAAATTCCATCAGGCTCTATATCTAATGCCTCCACGACTTCCCTGACCAAGACAGGCTGATGCAGAGTTGTCTGCACCATTAAATTAATAGCTTTTCAAGCGCGGTCGTGATGCTGTCCGACTGATTTTCCTCCTGAACCCAAGACTCACGCATTTTCAGCCACTTATCCCGGTCCCATAGTTCAAACTTGTTACCCAACCCGACCAAGACAGTACGCTTGTTCAGTTCAGCAAACTGTCGCAGCGGAGGAGGAAGTAGCACACGGAACTGGCCATCAATCTCACATTCTGTCGCATGCCCCAGCAGCAGGCGCTGCACGCGCCTGACCTGCTTTTCTCTACTGGGCAACTGTGTCAGGTGCTGTTCAATACGCTCCCACTCGGGCAGCGGGTAGATCAGCAAACACCCTATATCAACAGTGACGATCAGACTGCCACCACATGACTGTTGGATACTCTCACGATACCGAGACGGAACGGACATGCGGCCCTTTGCATCCAAATTAAGATCGTTTATTCCCCTGAACATCACTTTTTATCATGGGACTTTATCCCATACTCTCCCACTTTGCCCCACTTTTTAACACTATAGAAACGAGTTTGCCTGATTGCAAGCAAAACTGTTTAAAAATGCTAAAAAATTCTTGCTAGACAGATAGTTAAGGAGTATTCCTGCCCAGAAATTCCTCGCAGTATTATCAATAAACTACTTTGAATATGAAGAGTTAAAGTGAAAAGATAAGGTTCAACATTAAGAATGTGAAGAAAACCTATGACAATGGACTCTCGTGAGAAATATTCAGGCCAGATGAAGGAGAACACCTCCATCTGTATAAGGCTGGAGCCTGCCTGTAAGCCGGGTTCTGTCTAGGACAGCCATTCATCTAGGATTCATGTCACCATGAACCTCTAGCAACCTACCCAGGGGCCATATGGGCCATATGCTGGAAAATTCCGTGCCCCTCTATTTGGTCTTGCTCCGGGTGGGGTTTGCCTAGCCACAGCTATTACTAGCTGTGCGGTGTGCTCTTACCACGCCGTTTCACCCTTACCTGAAACACGCGCCTGAAATTAGGCAGACGGTCAACAGGCGGTCTACTCTCTGTTGCACTTTCCATGGACTCACATCCTCCAGGCGTTACCTGGCACCTTGCCCACGGAGCCCGGACTTTCCTCCACCCTGAATATTCACCTAGAATTCAGAATGGCGACTGCCCGGCAGACTCCAGCGCCTACAGTATCACACTCACTGCTGATTTTTTAGACGTGTACCAAGACCTAGGGAGTACAGCTTGTTGCGGCCGATCCCGGTATGTTTTGCAACGAGCTCGACTGCATCCTTATGGGAAATCCTCTCCTTCAGGTCCAGCAAAAGTTGCCTGGCCTTTTCAATGGACTCTGAATGTTCAGGCAACGTGCTTCCATGTATCACTAGTACACATTCGCCTTTGATTGCCTGGGTGGGCTGATTCAATACCTGGGCAATTCGTTCAAGCCTGCCTGTCAAATGTTGCTCATGGATCTTCGTTAATTCACGCAATAATGCTGCCGGTCTTTCTCCTCCAAATACACGAATGCAGCTTTCAATGGCCTCAAGAATCCGATGAGGTACTTCAAAAAACACCATCGAACGAGGTTCATACTGCAGTGCTTGTAAAAAGGCTTCACGTTCAGCAGCCTTTCTAGGCAGAAATCCTTCAAATACGAACCGGTCAGCAGGAAGTCCCGATACAGACAATGCAGCAATTATGGCGCTCGGGCCGGGCACTGGCCTCACAGCTAATCCCTCGTCCCGGACTGCACAGACCAGTCTGTAACCAGGATCGTTTATCAATGGCGTGCCGGCATCTGACACTAAGCCAATGTCCTTGCCAGCCCGCAAGTGCTGAATCAGTCGTGTGACTTTCCCGGATTCGTTAAAATCGTGTAGCGACTCCATTGTGACTTGGATACCATGGTGGGCCAAGAGCTTATTTGTCACCCGAGTATCTTCCACCAGTAGTAAGCTTACCTTTCTGATCGTATCCAGCGCACGATAGGTAATATCTGACATATTGCCGATAGGTGTGGCTATGATATATAAATTACCAGGATCAGCCATTTTGTGCCTACATGTTGTCCGGATTACTACCCTGATGCCAAACAGCAAATTTCGAAAAAACACACCTGCAGTTATGCGACCGTCGGCTTTCATTGTAGCCCTAATGGTTACAGTATGCTTGCTGGCCAGCTGTACTGATTTGCCAACTCCAAGCCCACCACCCACCCCTGTTCCTGAAGAAACCAGGCTCAGCCTGGCTGAAGCGCACCTAAAGGCTGGCAATTACCGACAAGCCGCAAACATATTCTGGGCCATCGCAAAAATGAAAGACTCTCCACAGCGGGAAATGTTGCAACTGCACGCTGCTGAAACCGTCCTTAGACCGGAATCTGTAGACTTGGCCGGGAAATTCCTGGATGCAATTGACGAGTCCGTACTCTCCGAGGGCGTGCTTGTAAGAAAGCGTATTGCAGAAGCGGAGCTTGCACTCATGAACAAGCGACCGAAGCTCGCACTGGATGCAGTACCGGAAAAAATGATTGATCTATCCCCTCAGCATAAAGTCCGATTGCTGAGTGTGCGCGCCGAGGCTTTGCGTGCCACTGAACGAACAATAAAACTTCTGGAAACCTTAACAGTACTCAACCGCTTGTTGCCAGACCGTGGTCAGAAAGAAAAGAACAGTGCGCTGATCTGGGAATCCCTGATGACTGCCGAGCAAAAGGAAATTGCTTCTTGGGCAGTTGTGAATTCCGACTGTGACTTGGCCGCATGGCTCAGCCTGGCGCAAATATTCAAGCGAGATCACAAAAGCCTGTTTGTTCTTGAAGATGAAATTCAAAAATGGCATTCACTGTTTCCTGAGCACGTCGTACCTGCTCATATAGTCGAATTGGTCACACAAGATAGGGGATCGTCCCAAGTAGCGCCTGAGAGAATAGCAATCCTGCTTCCAATGACTGGCCGCTACAGCGCAAATGCCGAAGCAATTTTTGCAGGCATTGCTACTGCTCGAGAGTTTGAAGAAACGCTGGGGCCACCACCTGAACTGGTATTGTATGACACCGAAGACAGTGCTGAAGATGCAATCGAACACTACCTGCGTGCAGTTCATGAGGGAGCTGACTTCATCATTGGACCTTTGCAAAAAGAGGCTGTACGCCTGGTTGCAGGGCAAGAACAGCTTCCAGTACCCACTCTTTTGCTTAACTACACCAATGATCCTGTTCCAGGCTCCTCCATGCTATTTCAATTCGGACTCCTGCCTGAAAATGAAGCTCGTCAAGTAGCCGAACGTGCTGCATCTGATAACCTTCGGGCAGCCCTCGCCTTGATCCCGGAAGGTGATTGGGGAAACCGGTTATTCAAGACATTCAACACCCGATTTTCTGAACTGGGTGGCGTAGTATTGCAAGTTGAACGATATCTTTCGAAAGATTCAGACTATTCAGTACCCATAAAAAGACTGTTACAGCTTGACCAAAGTGAAGAGCGGCGGAGAAACTTGCAGGAAACCCTCAAACAGAGAGTAAAATTCGAGCCATATAGACGTCTGGATGCTGATTTTGTATTTTTAGCGGGTTTTCCACTGCAGGCCAGATTGCTTCGGCCACAACTCAGTTATCACTACGCTTCCGACTTGCCCGTATATGCTACGTCACACATATTTTCCGGCAATGAAAACATTTCTGCAGATCAGGATATCGAAGGCATTACGTACTGCGATATACCCTGGATATTGTCAGATAGCCCCAAAGTAGAGCTTTTGCGTGACTCATTCGATCTACAGCTATCCAGCAGTAAGTCCAGGCTGCCTCGATTTGCTGCTTTGGGTGTAGATGCATACCGGATAGTTCCCCATTTATCCAGGCTTGCAGCTTATAAGGGTGACCACTTTGAGGGTATGACAGGAATACTTAGCATAGATAGTAACAACCGAATTTTTCGCAAATTGTCCTGGGCACAATTCGAGAAAGGTCGCCCACGTGCTTTTCATACCTTTGCAGCGGACTTTCCAAAAAATTTCCCAATAACAGCCACGCAGGACGAAACCCTACTTCTTGTGAACAGCGCGTGCGAAAATAACTGATTAGCTGACCAGACATCACTGAAAATCGGATCAAAGATTCACTGCAGCGTACCAATGAAACCTGAAACACGAATAAAAGAACTGTTCCACGCCAGTATTGCTACAAAGCAGGCCTGTGCAGAAATCCTAGCGGATCCTATAAGGAAGGCCTCTGAACTGATGATCAGGTCACTGGGCATCCATGGGAAAATTCTCACATGCGGGAACGGTGGCTCGGCAGCCGACGCCCAGCATTTTTCATCAGAACTCCTAAACCGTTTCGAGATGGAGCGGGATGGATTGGCTGCTATGGCTTTGACTACAGACAGCTCGACACTAACTTCAATTGCCAATGACTACGACTACACACAGGTATTTTCCAAGCAGGTGCTGGCACTGGGCAAAAGTGGAGACGTGCTGTTTGCCATTTCAACCAGCGGTAAATCTGAGAACATACTTCAGGCAATATCTGCCGCACAGAAGCAAAATATGCACGTGGTTGCACTGTCAGGCATGGATGGCGGAGGTATACCCTCTTTGTTAAATACAGATGACATTGAGATTCGAGTGCCAAGTGACTCTACTGCACGGATCCAGGAGGTTCACTTGCTTGTGCTTCACTGCCTATGTGACCTTATTGACCGTAAACTTTCAGAACATTAGCCTGTTTTCCTGCCCGGATGCCTCTGGAACCACAGATTATTCGCCGTTTTGCTGACGCATGCGGACGACAGGCCATATTGACCGACCAGGGTGAGTGTTGGGCCTATGGCTATGACAACAGCAGGCAACACGCGTGCCCTGATTTAGTAGTATTGCCTCATAGACCTGGCCAAATACAAGAATGTGTACAGATCTGCAGGCAGTTCAGTGTGCCCTTGACGACACGTGGCCGAGGGACAAATACAACAGGAGCAACAGTACCCATCCATTCTGGAGTAATCCTTTCAACGGAACGAATGGATCGAATAATTGAAACTGATCCTCCTAACAGAAGTATGAGGACTGAGCCCGGTGCGTTAAATTCGACTGTGCAGGAGCGCGCAGCAGAAGATGGGATGTTCTGGCCACCTGATCCTGGTAGTTCTGACTTTTGTACAGTTGGCGGCAATCTGGCCTGCAATGCTGCTGGTCCCCGAGCCATAAAGTACGGGACATGCCGTGAAAACACACTTGAACTTCGTGCGGTTACAGGAACCGGCGAACTGATCAGGACTGGGAATGCCACAACCAAGGGTGTAGTGGGCTTTGATCTGACACGACTTCTTATCGGTTCTGAGGGCAGTCTGGCAATCATTACCGAAGCCAGGTTGAAGCTGAGTCCAGTTGCAGAACGTACAGACACAATTCGCGCATCATATCAGGATACCAAGTCTGCACTGGATGCCGTCGTCAATATCCTCTCGCAAAATATCACTCCATGTGCTCTGGAGTTCATTGACGAAGGTTCACTGAACCTGATTCGTAATCAGAAAAGTATGGATCTTGATACCTCTACAAAAGCAATGCTGATTATCGAAATAGACGGGCTAGAAGAGACTGTCTTTGCAAATGTAGAAGCTGTCTTGCGCTTTGCCAACAACGCCGGATGCATTGAACTACGCAATGCAAGTGAACCCAGATTGAAGAAAGAACTGTGGCTTGCACGTAAAGTGCTTTCCCAGGCTCTGCGCACCTTTGCGCCCGATAAAATCAATGAAGACGTTGTAGTGCCTGTTTCACAATTGCCAGCGCTACTCAGTGGTCTTGAGTCCTTGAGCAAAAAATTCTCGATTCCCATTTTCTGTTTTGGCCATGCAGGGAATGGGAACCTCCATGTCAATCTCCTGTATGATGAATCCAATATTGAAGAAGCAACTTCAGCTCGAAACTGCCTTGCTAAAGTTTTTGATCTCGTTTTAAGCTTGAATGGAACATTATCAGGTGAACATGGTGTCGGTATTACCAAAAGGAATTGGATCAGCAGGGAAATAGAACCAGGTGCACTTGACCTGATGGTGAAAATCAAGCACCTGTTTGACCCTGACAACATATTGAATCCTGGAAAGACCCTGCCAGACACAGTCTCGGCGGACTGAGAGCCAGACAAGTCCCGGTTCTACTTGACTACACGCAATCGCGTACGATCAGGCTTGGAAGGGTCCGTTTCTGGTGGTTGCTCGTCATCCTCTGGAAAGGCCATGCCGCGACCATTTTCCACGGCATAGATCGCCAGCACATGTGCCATTGGGATGAAGACACCCATTGCCTCCCCTCCAAACCGTGCCTTGAAACTGACTGCTTCCCTGCCAACTTCCAGTGACTGGGTTGCTGCTGGCCCGATGTTGAGGACAATATTCCCATCATCCACAAACTCTCTGGGAACCTGAACCCGCTCGCTGCTGACATCCGCAAGCATGTACGGCGTCATCCCGTTATCAACAATCCACTCGTATATAGCGCGGATCAGATATGGTCTGTTTGATGTCACGTGCGATGGAGTTTACAGCTGCCAAGTCACTCCATGAACGCCTCGACTTCTTGTTCCGACAGGCTGTTTCTGAAAGAGGACCGGTTAAATACTCGCTGCGCGTATTCTGTTATCGGCTTGACAGTCTTGCCCAGCTCAATTCCGAGGCTGGGTAACCTCCAAAGTATGGGCGCAATACTGCAATCAACCAGACTGAATTCATCGCTCAGGAAATACGGCTTGGCCTTAAACAGGTCTACGACAGAGAGCAGGCTTTCTTGGAGTTCTTTCTTTGCGTTATCCACTGTGCTCGCACTATCCGAAGCCAGCTTCGCCAATGGCTCATACCAATCTCTTTCAATTCGGAAAAGCATTAGGCGCGATTTAGAGCGTGACACAGGATCTACTGGCATCAATGGCGGATGCGGGAACCGCTCATCCAGATACTCCATGATGACACGCGCATCGTACAGAACCAGTTCACGGTCTGTCAGTGTTGGAACTGAGTTATAGGGATTGACATCCAACAAATCCTCCGGCTTGTTATCCGGGTCGATATACACCACGTCGACAGAGATGTCCTTTTCAGCCAATACGAGGCGTACACGATGACTTTGTGCACAATTCGGATCAGAAAACAATGTCATGCAAGGCCGGCGATTAGCTACTAAAACCATGGTTATCCTGATTATCGAGCCCTTTTCCCGCCTTAAGAAGCATAACGGATATCAGTGGATATCCTTCCAGTAGCTTTTTTTCATGAAATAGGAGAGTACCCCTAGAACAGCCAGGAAAAACAGCACTCCTATGCCAATCTTTTTCCGAACCAATTGGGCTGGTTCACTCAAATATGCCAGAAAATTGACGATATCCACCACCACGCGCTCGTACTCTTCCTCACTGAGAGAGCCTGGTTGCGAAATCTCAAATCTGTCGAAAACAGGGTGTTCCTTCCCATTCTTCCCGACTTCATCATGGAATACAGCTTTCTGCAATCCCTGCAAGTTTATCAGTACATGTGGCATTGCCGTGTTAGGCAAATGCAGGTTGTTGACACCAAATGGACGCGTGTCATCGACATAGAATGACTTCAGGTATTCATACACTGCCTGCGGACCGATCGCCCGCGCATGAGTACTTAAATCTGGTGGATCAATGCCTAAAAACCATTTGGTTGCATCCTCCCTTTTCATGGCCACAGTCATCAGGTCACCAAATTTTTGATCAGTAAAGATCAGGTTCTCTTTTGCCAAGGTTTCGCTGATACCCAGATCATCGGCAACCCGCTTGTAACGGCTGTGTTTCGATGGATGACAGCTTAGACAGTAATTAACGAAATATTTTGCACCCCGCTGTAATGAAGTCTTGTCACTCAGGTCTACATGAATTTTCTCGAATACCCCTTGAGCACCTGTGCCAGCCGACCAAGCATAGTTTCCACAGGCCAGAATTGTAATCACAACAAGTAATTTTATACTGGATTTCATGATGTCACTCGCTCAGGTACTTCTTTATCTTGACTCAGCTGCATCAGCACACAGGGAAGCAGCAATGTAACGACCAGATAGGCAGCCGGAATACCCCATGTCTGCCAGATAAGCTCAGGACTTTCGGATGTATTCATGAAGAAATCGTAAAGAGTGATTGCACCCAGCAGTATTACAAAGCTGCTAATCCAGAAAACCCTGCCATGCGGCCTGCTGTATGCCCACAGTACAACGAAAAACAGGAAGTACAACTCCGTAAACCGTAAGGCCAGTTGAGAGTACAGAGGTGTGACTGCATTTAGCCCCAAGTAACCGAGAATGAAAAACGTGATTGCAAATACGATGAGATTAAATTTGAATAAAAAGCTTCGGTAACGGATAGACTTGACAGGGTTTCGATCAATCCATGGCAGGAAAAACAGTACTATGATGGAAAGACTCATCCCCACGAATCCGCCAAAGGGGTCGGGAATGGCACGCAGCACAGTATAGAAAGGTGTAAAGTACCAGATAGGTGCAATATGATCTGGTGTATTCAGTGCGCTGGCAGGGTCAAAATTTGCATGTTCGAGAAAATAGCCATACATGTCAGGGATAAAAAACACTACCACTGAAAATATGACCAAAAACACGACCGCACCGAAAATATCCTTGACGGTGTAATAAGGGTGGAAAGGGACACCATCAACTGGAGTACCATCAGCACGCTTGTTCTTCTTGATTTCAACCCCGTCTGGATTGTTGGAACCCACTTCATGCAATGCCAAGATGTGGCCAACCACCAATGCAAGTAATGCAAGTGGCATGGCAATTACGTGCAAAGAGAAGAAACGGTTCAGTGTAGCATCAGAGATTACAAAATCCCCTCGTATCCACTCAGAAATAGCTTCGCCAACGTATGGGATAGTATTGAATAGATTGATGATCACCTGGGCTCCCCAGTAAGACATGTTGCCCCATGGCAACAGATAACCCATGAAAGCCTCGGCCATCAGGGCTACATAAATCAGCATTCCAAAAACCCACAGCAATTCACGTGGGTTTTTGAACGAACCGTACATCAGGGCACGAAACATGTGCAGATACACAACAATGAAGAAAAACGACGCACCGGTGGAATGCATGTAACGAATCAGCCAGCCCCAGTTGACATCACGCATGATATGTTCAACTGAAGCGAAAGCCAGGTCGGCGTCAGGCTTGTAATGCATCGTTAAAAAGATGCCGCTTACAATCTGGATAACCAAGACAAGTAGTGCAAGCGAACCAAAGAAATACCAGAAATTGAAATTTTTAGGGGCATAGTATTCAGATAGATGCTCTCTCCACATCTTGGTGAGCGGGAACCTTGCATCTATCCAGCCCAGTAGGCCACGAGTTTCTCCACTCATGCCGCAGCCTCCTCTTTGGTTACACCAATCAAAAGACGACCGCTGCTAGGAAAATAGTAGGGGGGAACTTCAAGGTTCTTATTCGCAGGAACATTCTTGTAGACACGTCCTGCAAGATCAAATCTCGATCCATGACATGCACAGTAGAATCCACCAGGCCAAGTGGGGCTGATCGTTCCAGGTTCCGGCCTGAATTCCGGTGAACAGCCAAGGTGAGTGCAAATCCCTATCAGTACCAAATACTCCTCCTTGATTGAGCGGAATTCATTTCGGGCAAACGCAGGCTGTTGACTATCTTGAGAGTTCGGATCACGCAGTTTGGGAGTGAGCATGCCCAGTGTATTTATCATTTCTGGTGTCCGGCGAATGATCCATACAGGTTTGCGGCGCCAGATTTCCTGTATCTGTTGCCCGGGCTGCATTTTGCTTACATCCACCTCTACTGGTGCTCCTGCAGCCAGAGCACTGGCACTGGGGTTCATACTTGCAACAAATGGCCAAGCTGTAATTGCCGCACCAATACCACCCACGATTACGACACCACCAGTCAGTGCTTTACGGCGGCTATGATCTAGATCGTCATTTGCCATGTTACGGCTCCCTCACTCACTTATAAATAAAACGTAGACTCTGACTGTGAACGTTCCAAAGAGATTTGATGTTCAGTAAATTCCAGTATGAGTACTCACAGTGCCTGATTTAGAACATCATGCTGCAAAAGATACGTAGGATGGCTCAAGATCCAAAATCCGTCAAGTAAAACTCAAGCAAGACTGGCTTCATGCAGGATTATCAATATCCACAAACTCATGGCTGAGATCAAATTTCTGCATCAGATGCTCACCTAATGCCTGAATCCCGTATCGCTCAGTCGCATGATGGCCAGCAGCAAAATAATGTATCCCTGCCTCTCTCGCAAGGTGTGCAGTCGGTTCCGAGATTTCACCGCTGATATATGCATCCAGGTGTTTTCCTATTGCCAGTTCAATAAATTTTTGACCAGCCCCTGTACACCAGCCCACAGTAGAAATTTTTTCAGGTCCCGCATCCACATGGATACAACTGCGCTGCAGTTTTGTATCAATCAGATATTTGAGGATTTCTGCTTGTACAGGCTCGTCAAAATGTCCGTGACTCCCGCAGATAACCCGGTCACTGGATTGAAGCAAACCATCCGAATGAATACCAAGAAGGCGTCCCAATTGAAAATTGTTCCCAACTTCCGGATGCATGTCCAAAGGTAAATGATAGGCAAAAAGACTGATGTCATTTTTTAAAAGCAACTCAAGGCGGGTTCGCTTGGTACCAGTCACACATGGGTTTTCGTTTTTCCAGAAGTATCCGTGGTGAACGAGAATTGCATCAGCCTGTTTGGCATACGCGACCTCAAGCAATGCCAAGCTGGCACTCACACCAGTTACTATACGATGTATAGTCTCCCTGCCCTCAACCTGCAAGCCATTCGGACAGTAATCTGAGAAGCTGTTTGTCTGTAAGAAACTGTCCGTATATCTTACAAGTTCTTGAAGTTGTACCATATCAGTCGAAGAAATGGGGCCATCCTGACGGTTCAGTCACCGGGCGTACCCATCCCTGTAAACATATTGACAGAGACTCCTGTCAAATCAAAGAATCTCTCAATGCATTAAGAAAAGCCTGGGATTCCTCTTCCGTACCTACCGTCACTCTCAGGCAATTCTCCAGCAGATCATCGTCCGCAACATTTTTTATCATGATATTGCGCTCTGCCAAACGATTGAAGACCGTTGCAGCAGGTACTTCCAACGTTTTGAACAACACGAAATTAGCATGACTTGGAAACACTTGGATACCATTTATATCACGCATTGCTGATGTCAACTGCTGTCTTTGTTCACAAATCATCCGGGTCTGCTTGTTGAAAGTTGCAATATTTTCCAATGCTATATTGGTGCTGATTTGCGTCAGGATGTTGATATTATAGGGCAGGCGGAGCTTGTCGAATTCCGTGATCCAAATCCCTCTGCCCAGCAAACAACCCAAGCGCAATCCTGCAAAACCCATTTTGGACAGAGTCCGCAATACCAGCACATGCGCATGCCTTTCAATTAACGGCAACATCGTACAAGCAGAGAACGGGAAGTAAGCTTCATCAATGACCACCAGCCCTCCGGACTGATGTACGATTTGTTCAACCTGCCGCTGTGGCCAAAGCGTCCCAGTAGGATTATTTGGGTAAGCAAGAAATATCAAGGCCGGGTTATGCTCACGAATTGCTTTACCAACCAATTCCGTCTGCAAGGAAAAGGAATCGGCAGACAACGGAACCTTGATGACCCGAACACCTATGAACTTGGCAATCAGTTCATACATGGAAAAGCTCGGCGTAACAGTGAGAATGCAGGCATCGGACCTTGCGACTGCCATGATCAAAATCTGGATCAGTTCATCTGAGCCATTTCCGAACATCAATTCAATGCCATGGGGAACCGAAAACGTCTTGCGGAAATTCTGAACCAGTTCGGACGCTCTCGAGTCTGGATAACGGTTAAATGAAGCTTGCAATAGCGGAACTTGCAGCTTTTCCCTTAGCTCCTGTGGCCAATCATAAGGATTTTCCATCGCATCCAGCTTAATACACTCCTGAATATCAGCCACGCTATATGCACTAAGACTGCTAATTTCAGCACGCAGCAACTGTCGTGGTGAAATATTCATAAATGTGACAACCAGATAGCCGATTACTGCTTTCGCCGGTATTCGGCCGACTTTGCATGTGCCGTCAGCCCTTCACTGTGTGCCAGCACGGCTGCGATCGCACCCAGTTTTACTGCTCCTTCACGGGTACAGCTCACTACACTTGTACGCTTTTGAAAATCATACACTCCCAAGGGTGATGAATACCTTGCAGTACCGGCAGTAGGTAAAACGTGATTGGGTCCGGCACAGTAGTCTCCAAACACTTCAGGAGCCTGATGTCCCAGAAATACTGCTCCTGCGTTACGAATCATCTTCAGCAATATATCGGGCTCTGACACACATAACGCCAAATGTTCCGGTGCAATCCTGTTACTCAGTTCAGCCGCTTCACTTAGACTGTTAACCTTTATGAACGCACCACAACGTTTTATCGACTGCGCAATAGTATCAGCACGGTCCAGCTGACCAAGCAGACGATTCATATGATCCAGAACACTCTGCAAAAACACGTCCTGGTTTGCAATCAGTATGGCGCGTGCATGGCTGTCATGTTCAGCCTGCGAAAACAGGTCCATTGCAACCCATTCAGGGTTTGCACTCTCATCGCAAATCACCAGTACTTCTGAAGGTCCTGCAATCATGTCTATGCCGACCTGTCCAAACAGCATTCGCTTAGCACTTGACACATATGTATTGCCAGGGCCTACGATTTTATCGACTTTAGGGACTGTTTGTGTTCCATAAGCAAATGCTGCAATAGCCTGTGCACCGCCAATTGTAAATACCCGGTCCACTTCAGCGATGGCGCCTGCTGCCAGGACCATCGGGTTTAATTTTCCATGCGGTGCAGGAACTGCCATGCAAATAAATTCAACTCCCGCAACTTTTGCAGGTATTACATTCATCAGAACGGAAGACGGGTAAGCGGCAGTTCCACCAGGAACGTAAACACCTACGCTTTGCAAAGCGGTAACCTTCTGACCCATGGTATTCCCGTATTCATCCTTAATTGACCATGGCCTGATCCGTTGCTGGTCTGCATAACTCCGAATTCGAGACGCAGCGGCATCAAGTGCAGCACGCTGTTCATTGCCAATGTTCTGCAAAGCCTCCTGCATTTGCGAGCCTGAAACTTCCAGATCCTTCACCCGCTGCACAGAAACATGATCATGGTGCCGGGTAAATTCAAGAATCGCTTCGTCACCGCGAAAGCGAACCGCATCGATGATCTCTTCGACAGTTCGATGCACATCCTCTTCATACACCTGACTGCCAGAGAGCCACGTTTCAAACTGCGCAGGGAAGTCCGCGTCTTGGATATTAAGACGTCTAATTTCCAGCATGACTATGCTGATTCAGAATTACGCAGCAGTGGCAGCAGAACTGACATGCCGCCGCTCACGTCCGGCCTCGGCGAGCAAGTGAAGCAACTCCTCCGTTTCCTGCCATCCAATGCAAGCATCAGTGATGCTTTGACCGTATGTCAATGCTCCACCAGGCTTCGCATCCTGACGGCCAGCAACAAGGTGGCTTTCAATCATCACACCGAATATGCGTGTGTCCCCCGCACTTATCTGGGAAGAAATGGATTTTCCCACCTCCATTTGCCTGTCATGCTGCTTGAAACTGTTTGCATGACTGCAGTCCACCATCAGCCGAGGAGCCAAACCAGACTTCTCAAGTAAGTTTGCAGCCAGATTAAGGCTTTCCTGACTGTAATTTGGCTCTTTGCCACCTCCGCGCAAGATAATATGGCAGTCCTTGTTGCCAATAGTAGAAAATATTGCTGACCTGCCGAATTTGGTCACAGACAGGAAGTGATGCGGATGAATTGCAGAACCTACTGCATCTACAGCAACCTGCAGATCACCACTCGTTGCATTTTTGAAGCCAACCGGACAGGATAACCCGCTTGCAAGTTCCCGGTGAACCTGGCTCTCGGTTGTACGCGCACCAATTGCACCCCAGCTCACCAGATCTGCAACATATTGGGGACTAATCAAATCCAGGTACTCTGTACCAGAGGGCAAACCCATTTCATTCAGGTCCAGCAGCAACTTCCGTGCAACACGCAAACCCTTGTTGATCTTGAAGCTCCCATCCAAATCAGGATCATTGATTAACCCTTTCCAACCGACTGTTGTGCGCGGCTTTTCAAAATAAACACGCATTACAATCGCCAGATCACTCTTGAGCTTACTGCGCATGGCTGACAGGCGATTAGCATATTCGATTGCGGCTTCAGGGTCATGTATTGAACAGGGACCAACAATTACAAGCAGACGATCATCTCCTCCATGAAGTATCTTCTGGATATCCGTGCGTGCATCAAATACGCACTTGGAGGCATTGTCGGTAATTGGATATTCACTATGCAGTACCGAGGGGGATATCACCTCTTTGGTTTCTGCAATTCTGAGATCATCTGTAGGATAGCTCATGTCTAATTTACCTAGAAAAACCGTTTATTTCTTAGCTGCTTGCTTAAATTGTTCAATAAGGGACTTAAGTGTATCAGATTTTATCTTCATTGCTGCCTTATTGACTATGAGACGACAGCTAATGTCAGAAATGTGCTCGACAGGCACCAAGCCATTCGCTTTAAGCGTATTACCTGTGGCAACTAGGTCTACGATACAGTCAGCCAGCCCCAGCACCGGTGCCAGCTCCATAGAGCCGTAAAGCTTTATCAGTTCCACCTGCTGCCCTTTTTGTGCAAAATGTCGTTGCGTGCTACGCACATACTTGGTTGCTACACGCATGCGCCTGCGGCTCTCGATCCCATCCCCTGCCACTGCCACCATGAGACGGCACTTGGCAATGCCCAAGTCTACAGGCTCGTAGATTCCGTCTCCATTGAATTCCATCAATACATCCTTGCCCACTATGCCTAACTCAGCTACACCATGCTGTACATAGGTCGGTACATCTCTTGAGCGAATGATCAGAAGACGAATCCCTGGTCGACTGGTTGATAACAGGAGCTTGCGACCATCCAGATCCTCTTCTGGTACAGTGATGCCCAGCGCTGCAAGAAGTGACAGGCTCTCCTCAAAGACGCGCCCCTTTGATACAGCTAGAGTAATCACGTCCAAACTGGCTTTCTTTGTCATGCGCTAATGAAAACAGGAACAATAATCTCGTGGCCACCGCTGATCAATGCGGGACACGACGTATACGGGCACCCAGCTGTGTCAGCTTTTCCTCTATGCACTCGTAGCCACGGTCTATGTGGTAGATTCGATCCACTACAGTTTGGCCCTCAGCAATCAGCCCGGCCAAGATAAGGCTGGCCGAGGCCCGCAAGTCAGTTGCCATTACAGGAGCTGCGACCAGCCTGTCTACCCCCGTGACAATTGCTGTGTTTCCTGTGACTTTTATATCTGCTCCCATGCGCTGCATTTCCTGAACATGCATGAATCGGTTTTCGAATACGGACTCCGTTATTGTACCAGACCCCTCCGCTATACAATTCAGTGCAGTAAACTGGGCCTGCATATCAGTTGGAAATGCAGGATACGGAGCAGTACAGATATCTACGCTTTTGGGGCGGCGTTTGTACATGTCAATTTCGACCCAGTCTGCATCGCAATGAATAGACGCACCTGCTTCCTTCAGCTTCAGAAGTATCGACTCCAGAAAATTTGGCTGTGTATTTTTCAACCGAACGTGGCCACCCGTGATGGCCGTCGCGACAAGGAACGTTCCGGTTTCAATCCGGTCAGCGAGCACACTGTACTGACAGCCGTATAGTTTTTCCACACCATGGACTGCAATCGTACCGGTGCCCGCACCTTCTATATTAGCACCCATTTTGTTCAGGCAATTGGCCAGGTCTGTCACTTCAGGTTCACGTGCCGCGTTTTCAATGATGGTAGTACCTTCTGCAAGGGTTGCCGCCATCATAAGGTTTTCTGTACCCGTAACGGTCACGCTGTCCATCACCAGATGAGTACCCTCCAGACGCTTCGAACGGGCATGGATATAACCACCTTTTACCTCGATTTCTGCGCCCATTGCTTCAAGACCGTGCAAATGCAAATTCACGGGACGCGAGCCGATAGCACAGCCTCCGGGCAGGGACACTTCTGCCTGCCCAAAACGTGTAAGCAAAGGCCCTAGTACCAATATTGAAGCCCGCATTGTCTTGACAACCTCATAAGGCGCAAACAACTCGTTGATTGTGCTGGAGTCCACTTCGATATTCATGCGTTCGTCCAGTGTCAGGGAAACTCCCATGCGACCAAGCAGTTCCATGGTTGTCGTCACGTCCTGCAAATGCGGAACATTATCAATTTGCATGGGTCCATCTGCCAAAAGAGTCGCAGCCAGTATAGGTAACACTGCATTTTTGGCTCCTGAGACTCTTATCTCACCTTCCAAAGACTGGCCACCGTCAATCAATAATTTTTCCATAACAAGAGATTGCCTTGAACAAGAAATTCAGATTAGCTGCCTGGGATACCAATTCCGAGACAACCGGGTGAAATAGTACCGTACCATAATTGAACTGAACTCCTTGACCATGCCGAACTGAGCATACTGTTCTGTAAGGAAGCCCCGGAGAAATAGCATGTGTCTGTTGAGTGCTTGCCGGCAGACAGAAAGCTTTAAACAGGTGGTTAAGTAATAAGCTTCCATCAACTCGTGAGCCTTTCCTGAGGCCATTGCTGTCAAGTCGCTATCATACACCTCGTATCAGTACCACAGGCTGCTTCCTCATGGCCTGTGTATCCACTGTCTATTCAGGTATGGAAAAGTCCCTTGGGAAATTGATTGACTAACAGCTTTCCTGAACTAAATCTGGCAGGTGTTGAAAGTTATTCTGCTGGAACCGCATCCGAGTCACTAGCCTTGTTGCTATTCGCAAGTCGCTTGATCAGCGCATTCAGTGAAGTTTCCTCAATTTCCTGGTTAAAGCTGGTCCGAAAATTTTTCACAAGGCTCAATCCATCTACTGAAAGGTCAAAGATTTTCCATTCATCGAGTTTGGTATTACGAAAAACATAGGCAATTTGCAATGGAGCCTTACCGGTACCGATGTCAAGTTCAGTCTTTACTGTATGATATTTCCCCTGCTGCTCCTGATTAGGCAGCACTTTGACTTGGGCATGGCCGAACTCCAGCATGGACTTTGCGTAGATTCGAATCAGCATGTCTTTGAATTCCTGTATGAAATTTAACCGCTGTTCTTCACTCGCCTGCTTCCAATACTTACCCAGTATCAGCTTGCCCATCGACACCATGTCCAAAACCGGAATTACCGTATCTTGGATGAGGTCATTCAGTAAGTCAGGATTGGCTCTCAAGCGTTCACGCTCATTATTCAATACACTGAACAGCTTAGAGGCATTTTCCTCAACAATTTGCTCAGGAGAGCGGCTGTCTTTGGCAAGGGCATGTGCTGTAAAGAGCACCAACAGCACTGAAACCATAGCACCATAACTGGAAGTGATTCGGACTAGCCTCATATATTTCACGATTGAACTCCCCAAATACAATTAGCCTGCCTGCGTCGCATTGGCAAGCATAGGAGCCAGAGTAGTCAAATATCATCTTGACGTCAATTTGACCGTGATTTAGCCCAGTACTTATTTTAAACAAATATAATTCGCCAATTTCCCGGCTACTTTCGTATCCATCTTGAATGCAAATAGCAGGACGGCATGTTGCGCCCACATTCAGGCCGAAGGTTGTGATTTCAGAACCGCCACGGCATGCCGAAGCTGCATGCCAGCCCGCAGTACAAGCTCGGCACTGAGCTATGCAGGAAAACAGGTCAAGGCGAATCCGCATGGGAAAGACCGCCCTAGTATGTACTGATAATACACTTATTGTTCTTTCCTAATCCGAGTTAACCGAATACCATATGGTGAGGCTATCAGACTTTGTTCAGCATCTTACTCGGGCCCGAAATTCTCTGTAATTCAGAGTTTGATGACTGACAACCCGAAAGCTGTTACTCGCTTAAAATCCAGAACATTCTAAGACTACCCAGATATGTACCTATTCGTTGCGGCACTCTTGGCAGGTTTTTTGCTGCTCATGTGGAGTGCTAATCAGCTGGTAAACAGTGCTTCCAATCTACGACAACACCTGAACGTGTCGGGGTACATCATCGGATTTCTGGTTCTGGGATTCGGAACCTCAGCACCCGAGCTGCTGGTCTCCGGTTTCTCTGCTTGGCAAGGCAATCCGGGCCTGGCAATCGGAAATGCCCTGGGATCAAACTCCACCAATATTTTACTGGTCCTGGGTGTGGCGTTATGCATGGCTCCGCTTCATCTGAACAGAAACACGCTATACGCGGGCTTCATGATTCTCCTTGCAGCAACCTCATTGTTTGCCGGGTTAATATTCGATCAACGGCTACAGTTCCATGACGGGCTGATCCTGCTTTTGACGCTGCTGGTCATTCTGATTTACAAAGCACGTCTAGGACCTCAAGAACAAGTTGAAGAACCCTCCGGGCAGGCACTCAGCACCCAAAGCGGGCTGAGACTCCTGTTGGCAAAAATTCTAATCAGCCTGGTGTTGCTGATACTCAGTTCAAAGCTGGTAGTTTGGAGTTCCGTCTCGATTGCAGAATACCTTGGAACAAGTGACCTGATAATAGGACTTACAATCGTGGCAATCGGAACCAGCCTGCCGGAACTCGCAACATGTATCACGTGTGCCCTGAAAAAGCAGAGTGAGCTAGTTCTGGGAAATATCATAGGCTCAAATATTTTTAATACGCTTGGAGTAGTCGGCACTGCAAGCCTGATTTCTGCCTATGATGTTCCACGCGAGATATTTGTGCGTGATCTCCCTACAATGTCAGCTGCAACAGCAGTATTGTTGATTTTGGCTCTGGCCTGTTTGCGCACTGGAAGGATTCCTAGAGGAGGCTTCGGAGTTATATTTGTAGCGTCCTATATCGCATACATACTCATTGTTTATCAGCAATCCGTACAAGTGTAACTACAGGTCTACAGCATCACTAATGAAAATACCAGATACAGTCTACGAACGTGCCAAGGCAATTCGCCTTGTACTGTTTGATGTAGACGGTGTATTTACGGATGGAAATATCTACATTGATTCCCATGGCACTGAGACAAAAGCCTTTAACACGCATGATGGACACGGGATTCGGCTACTTTTGCACTATGGTTTTGAGGTTGGCGTAATTACTGGTCGAACATCCAAAGCGCTCGAGTACCGAATGCAAGACCTGACAGTCAAACATGTATACCAGGGCTGCAAGGACAAATACCTTGCATTCCAGGATTTGTTGTCAAAATTGCATATGGACGAGAAGCAGGCAGCATACGTAGGAGATGACATTTTTGATTTGCAGGTCATGTCGCGGTGCGGTCTGGCAATTGCAGTGGCAAACGCACATTCATCTGTAAAGAAGCATGCGCAATTGCAAACAGCCCGTGCAGGCGGACATGGTGCAGTAAGGGAAGTATGTGAACTTCTGCTAGATGCACAAGGTCTGCTGGACGAAGCCATATCCTATAACCTGCGTTGAACCGCAGAGTCTAGCATGCAGTCAAGGCTGGTTTGGACAGGTTGTTTGATTGTAGCCGGCGCTGCCATTGCCCTGTGGTTTTTAGGTCAACGTGACTCAGCGGTCAATGTTATAGAACAAGCGACCTTGACAGACACACCTTCTGTACGTTTCACGAATGTGGAAATGCAAATCAATGGCATGGACGGCAGACCTCAATACAGGCTGCTGGCATCTGAATATCGCGTCTATGAAGATGAACAACGGAGCGAGTTTGATCTTCCTGATATTACCCTCTATGATAGTGATGGAGACCCAATTCACGCTCATGCACTTCGTGGAGAAACAAACAATTACACCAGCGTAATTGTTTTGACAGGTGATGTCAGAATCACTCGGGCAAAGCGTGATGCCAGTCCACACCCGTTGAATATCACAATGGATACTCTGACAGTATTCCCTGACGAACAGCGTGCCCATACTGATTCAGCCATCAAGGCCACACTCGGTTCACAAATGTTTTCGTCACAGGGAATGAGCCTGGACTTAAAAACAAAAGTGTTGCTTTTACACAGCAATGTAGAAAGTACTTATGAACCTTAGACACATACTGTGTTCATCCTATGTGATCGCGTTGATTGTATGTAGCACTTCCCTCTGGGCTTACTCTGATGATTCGAGCAAACCGGTTAAAATCAAGGCTGACTCGGCTGAAATTAATGAAAACACCGGAACCAGCACATATCGAGGTAATGTCAGAATCTCGCAAGGCAGTATACTGCTCACCGGTGACAAAGTAGTGCTTGAAACCATTGACAAGAAAATTCACAAGATAACATCCGAGGGCAGTCTGTGCACATTCAGGCAAGTAAAGGACGATGGTAAAACTGTACACGCACAGGCTGAAAAAATGGTCTATACCGTAGGTAAAAAGCAGGTCGTATTGTCCAAAAATGCCAAGCTCACAGAAGGCGGCAATACTTTTGCCAGTGATAGAATTGTCTATCATGTCGACAAGAAGACTGTCAGCGGGGGGAGCCTTAGTGGAAACGAAAGGGTCAATATTACAATTCTTCCAGAAACCCCTGATGGGGAAAACCAGACAAACTCTGCTGGTCAATGATTGGGCCTGCTGGGCTCCAAGATTCTACCACCTGTAGAATGAATAGCCTGCATGCACAAAATTTACGCAAGAGCTTCAATGCGCATGTGGCTGTTGACCATGCCAGCCTGAACGTCCAATCCGGTGAAATAGTGGGTTTGCTGGGTCCAAATGGTGCAGGGAAAACGACATGTTTTTACATGCTTGCTGGATTGTTACGTTCTAACAAGGGAAAAATTACCTTAAACAATCTTGATATCACACGCATGCCTATGCACGTGCGTGCCAGGCATGGGATAGGATACCTGCCTCAGGAACCATCAATTTTCCGTGGCCTAACCGTTGAACAGAACGTCATGACGGGTCTCGAAGCACGAAGTGACTTAAAAAAAAGCCAGCGTGCACCACTGTGTGATTCGCTGCTAGCTGAACTCAGGATTGAAAAGATCCGCAACTACAAGGGGGCTCGGTTATCAGGAGGAGAAAGGCGGCGTACAGAAATTGCACGTGCGCTGGCCATGAAACCGAAGTTCATACTACTTGATGAACCGTTTACAGGAGTGGACCCTATTTCAGTCAAAGACATACAGCGCATACTCAAGGACTTGTGTGAAAAAAGAATAGGTTTGCTGATTACCGACCACAATGTACGGGAAACACTCAGTATCTGTAATCGCGCATATATCCTGAGCGACGGCCACATCCTGGCAGAAGGTACCCCAACGAGCATACTAGGCAACCAAAGGGTACAAGATGTTTATCTAGGCAAGAACTTTTCTCTTCCTGAATAGCTGACTGAATACAGCCTTTCTCGACAACTGATTTTAAAATCGTACTCCACCACATGGCAGGCTTTGCAGCCTTGGAGGCTATCAGCATTATTTCTCAACGCAGAGCAATTTTCATGCCATAATTCAAGGATGCTCAAACCCTCACTTCAAGTGCGTTTAAGTCAACAGTTGACCATGACGCAACAGCTAAGGCAGGCAATTCGCCTGTTGCAGCTGTCATCTTTGGAACTCAGAGCCGAAATCCAAGAGGCATATGAATCAAACCCCATGCTGGAGACAGAAGAAAGCAATGAGTCTGAAACGCATACGATAAAAAATGGAGAATCAGAGCATGCTGACCAACTTAGACAGGATGTCAAATTTGAGACACAACCAGCAGAAAGCATGCTGGAAAACCAGTGGGACGACTTTTATGAGGCTTCATATGTACCTGTAAGCGGCAGTCGTCACAAGAACAATGACTACTTTGATTATCTGGAAACACAGGATGCTGCAGACCAGGACTCGCTTCAAAATCACTTGCTGTGGCAACTTGGTCTAAGTTCTATGTCCAGCCGAGACCTCATGATTGCATTGACTTTGGTCAATGCGCTGGATGAATCTGGTTATCTGCAGGAGTCTCTGGAAAGTATCCATAGTAACCTGAACCAGGATATTGAACTGGATGAAATTGAGGCAGTACTTAAATTTGTTCAAAGCCTAGACCCGGTCGGCTGTGGTACGAGATGTCTCCAGGAATGCTTGGAGGTACAGTTGCAACAAGTTCCCGACAGTACGCCCTTTCTGGCTCAGGCAAAGTCTATTGTAAACAAGTACCTCGACCTGGTTGGGATGAAGGACTATGAAAGACTCTCAACTCAGTGCGGGTATAGCGAAGAAGAAATTTCAAATGCAATTTCACTAATACAGTCTTTGCACCCCAAACCAGGTGACTTGATCAATACACAGATATCCGGATACATAGTACCTGATGTGTATGTCGAAAGGTGTGAGGGTGTCTGGCGTGTAAGACTGAACTCTGATGCAACCCCGAGACTAAGCATCAATAATGTATATTCAGGTATGATCAAAAACCTGGTGAACAGTGAAGCAGACTACATGCGTAGCCAGTTGCAGGAAGCACGATGGCTGATAAAGAGTGTGCAGCATCGAAATAAAACTCTGCTGAGTGTTGCAACTTCCATAGTCAGACATCAAAAAGCCTTTTTCGAGTACGGTGAAGAGGCAATGAAGCCCTTGGTATTGAAAGATATTGCCAAAGAACTGGATCTACATGAGTCTACCATCTCACGAATTACCACCAACAAATACATGGACTCACCTAGAGGGGTCTATGAGTTCAAATATTTTTTTTCAAGTCACGTCAAGACAAAAGAAGGAGGAACATGCTCAGCTACAGCAATCAAGGCATTGATAAAAAAGCTTGTCAAAGAAGAAAGTAGGGAAAAACCTTTGAGCGATAGCAAGATAGCCGCCCTGTTGAAGCAAAAGGGTGTCCGTGTAGCGCGCCGAACGATTGCCAAATATCGTGAATCCCTAGCTATTCCTCCGTCCAATGAGCGCAGGGGGTTCCATAAATAGATTTTTATGCCGTGTTCAGGCTTAACACTTTCTGCACAATATATAAGGAATAATTATGCAAATCGATATCACAGGTCATCACCTCAAAGTGACAGATGCGTTAAGACAATATGTCGAAAAGAAGTTCAAACGGATAACAAAGCATTTTGATCATGTAATTGACATCCATGTCGTACTGACAGTTGAAAAACTGACTCACAAGGCCGAAGCCTCTTTGCATGTTCGTGGCAACAAGATCTTCGCCAACTCAAATAACGAAGGTATGTATGCCGCGGTTGATTCCCTGGTTGACAAACTGGATCGTCAGATCGTCAAGCATAAAGAAAAGGTAAAAGACCACCACCAGAGTGAAGCAAGACGTCACATTGCGCATTGACAACTTATTTTTCATCCCATGTTGCTCAAGGACTACATCTCTGAAGAAGGGATAATTTTTGCATCTGCTGTCAGCAGCAAAAAAAGAGCGCTGGAACTCCTCAGCGAAACACTTGCCAAGCAAGCTTCTGGACTAACAAAAAGCAAGGTTTTGAATGCGTTACTGGCTCGCGAGAAACTGGGGTGTACCGGGCTTGGCAAAGGGATTGCAATCCCGCATTGCAGGCTTGCAGGTATTGATAATATCCATGTGGCCATGCTTAAGCTGAAAGAAGGGGTTGAATTTGAGTCCAGTGATGACCTTCCAGTCAAATTTCTATTTTGCATGGTAGTTCCTGAGCAAGCTGCTGAAGATCAGCTTCAACTGCTGGCAGGCCTTGCCACACTTCTGAATAACAACAAAGTTCGCCAGTCCATTGAAAAATGCTACCATGCGGAGTGCCTCTACGAACTGCTTTGCCAAGATCCACAGGGTCTTGCAACTTAGCCTCCAAAATTGAGTATTTCGTGATAACTCACTGTTGTGTGTATGTGAAACAGTAGCTAGTTGTACGCCTGATGACAGGATTGAGGAAAACCCGGTGGGCTTGACTGCTAGAGACCTGTTCTCAAGGAAAGAAAATGATTTGAAACTCACGTGGTGGGCAGGGAATGAATCCTGTGGGAAAACGTTCACGCGGCTTCCATACACTTATTCAAATTTAGGCCTGGTTGGCTATTTCAATCCAACGCGTCTGAATCAGGCACAGATTCTTGGCATGGCAGAGCTTGAATTCCTCCTGGAAACAGAGCCTGCTGTCACGGAAGCTATATTGCACCGGCTCTTCAAGGGAAAATCAGCAGCAGTTTTTGTCTGTGATGATCTAAAACCTCCCAAGATATTCAAAAGATACTCGGAAGAATACGATCTTCCGGTTATATGCTCCCAGCTTGCAGGTGATCAGCTAATTGATCAGCTATTGCAGTTCCTGTCAGAAGCGCTTGCTGAAAACACTATTTTGCATGGAGTGTTCCTCGAAATTGTAGGTGTAGGTGTGCTGATTACAGGACAAAGTGGACTGGGAAAAAGCGAACTTGCGCTGGATCTAGTGAGCAGAGGAAACCGCCTGATTGCGGATGACGCCCCAGAATTCACACGCAGTACACAAAACGAAATTTATGGTACTTGTCCGGGTTTGCTAAAAAACTTCCTTGAAGTTCGAGGACTCGGAATATTAAATATACGCAAGATGTATGGAGCCAAGGCTATCAAACTTGATCAAAAGCTTGAATTGATTATTAAACTACTCAATCCAAGTCAGGGCACTTCAGAGGGCGAGGACCGAAGCAAGTTAATGGAAAGGAAAATCGAGGTACTTGGTATCAGCATCCCCTTCATTCCTCTTGCAGTGGTTCCAGGTAGAAACCTGGCGGTTCTAGTTGAAGCTGCAGTTCGTGATCACTTGCTTATCAAACAAGGCTATATCGCCAGCAAGGACCTTAGTAAAAAACAGAAAAAATTGATGCAGTAAACTCTGATGAGACTCGTAATTGTGAGCGGCCTTTCAGGCTCTGGAAAATCAGTGACTATCAATACGCTTGAAGATAACGATTTTTACTGCATAGATAATCTGCCACTAAACATGCTCCCTATTTGTATCGAACAGTTGACAGCAACCATGTCAAACTTTTATGAAAGAATCGCAATTGGAGTAGATGCACGCAGTGTAAGCCACGACGCCCAGGCATTTCCAAGTATCATCAAGAAGTTCAGACAGCAAGACTTCGATTTAGAGTTAGTATATTTGGAGGCCAGCGAAGAAACATTGATACAGCGTTACAGGGAAACCGGGCGCAAACATCCCTTCACCAAAAGTGGACTGCCACTCATCGACGCAATACATACTGAAAAACAGATCCTTGCAGAAGTGATCCTCCTTGCAGACATTAGTATTGACACAACATCGACAAATGTAAGGCAGTTGCGTTCTATCGTCACAGATCAGGTTTGCAGGGACAAATCAGCAACGCTTACATTACTTTTACAGTCATTTGGCTTCAAGTACAGCGTGCCCAACGACTCAAATTATGTCTTCGATGTTCGATTTCTTCCCAACCCATACTGGGAACCTCATTTACGCAATCTGACTGGATACCACCCAAAAGTCATTGAATACCTTCAGTCTCACGAAGAAGTGATACAAATGACCACCTCCATAGGGGATTTTATTGAGAGCTGGATTTCACATTTCTCTCGTGAAAGCCGGAACTACCTCTGTGTCTCCATAGGCTGCACCGGCGGGCAACACCGTTCGGTGCACATCACCGAGTTCCTTGCTGACCGTTTCAGAAAATCAGCAGACAGGCATGTATTGGTCAGGCATCGCGATTTAAAATACTGACATGGCTGTATCTATTCTAACTGTCACACATGGCATTTTGGGCCATGAACTGATTGGCACAACCAAGTCCATGCTGAACTCATCCCTGCCTCTTGTATGCAAATCATTGTCAGTTACAAACACGTGTAATACAGATGAATTGCTATCCGCGGCTCAGGAACTATGCACTGAGATTGACCAGGGGGATGGTGTACTGGTTCTGACAGACATCTTTGGGTCCACGCCAAGCAACATTTGCAACAAGATTGACACTGAGACGAATATACGAGTGCTTGCAGGACTAAGCCTTCCAATGCTGATTCGTACCATGAATTATCCGGACCTGAGCCTGGACAAGCTTGCTGAAAAAGCGCTCAGCGGTGCCCGCGACGGTATAGTTGACTGCAGCCTGAACAAGTAAAGCATGTGATCAGCAAGGAATTTACCATCGTTAACAAACTTGGGCTACATGCCCGGGCTGCCGCTAAGTTGGTTGCCATAGCTTCAACATTTGAAAGCAAGATTCTGATTGAAAAAGATAACCGAAATGTTAACGGGAAAAGCATCATGGGCGTCATGATGCTGGCGGCAGGTCAACATTCAACAGTCACCGTCACAACATCTGGTACTGATGAACAAGTGGCCATGGCCGCTATTGAAAACCTAATCAACAATTATTTCGATGAAGAAGAGTAGACTGCCCATGAACAGCTCAATACCATGGCTCTGATCATTTCAGGAATTGATGTGTCGAAGGGTATTGCCATAGGCAATGTACACTTGTTGAACAGGGGTGCACCAGAAGTTTTCGAGCTTAAACTTAAAAAACACGAGATCAAATCAGAAATTGAACGTTTTCAGGATGCGCTAGATGAAGCCAGCTATCACTTGCGCAGCATACAGGACTCGATTCCCGAAGACACACCCACTGATATTGCCGCCTTCATCGATTCACATATTCTCATGGTCGAAGACTCCATGTTGCGCAAGGTACCCGTCGGGATTATCAAGAAACAGCATTGCAATGCCGAATGGGCACTCAAACAGCAGTACGACAAACTGGTTTCAGTGTTTGAGCAAATGGAGGATGACTACCTGCGTACGAGAATCAATGATGTCGAGCATGTCATCAATTTGATTCAGCAGATCCTTAAGGACAAGCAGTACACAGCACAGATTGACGAACAACCGTTGAAAGGCCGTATAGTAGTTGCTGACGATCTCACTCCAGCGGATACCGTACTGATGCAAAATCAGAATATTGCGGGCTTTGTCACTGAATTGGGAGGGCCATTGTCCCATACAGCAATCCTCGCGCGCAGCATGGGGATTCCGGCCGTAGTTGGCATTCAGGATGCGCGTGTGCTCCTGCAACAGGAAGAGCTGGTAATCGTAGACGGTGGAACTGGCATGGTACTCGCGGGTGTCGGTAAAAAGACAATCGAGGACTACCGAAGGAGACAACGCACACAAAGAGAAGCACGAAGAAAGCTCCGTGCACTACGTGATGTTTCAGCTAGAACCCGTGATGGACAACGTATAAGTCTGCAAGCCAATATTGAACTTGATGAGGATGTAAGTGCACTCAAACAGTCGGGAGCAGAAGGAGTGGGACTTTACCGAACGGAATTCCTCTACATCGACCGAGAAGAACCTGCTGACGAGATTGAACAACTTCAGGCCTATCTAAGGATTATCCGTGTACTCAAAGGCAAGCCGTTAACCATCCGTACGCTAGACCTGGGGGCTGAAAAGGAATTTGATCCAAATTTTCAGGGCCCACTTACACAAAATCCTGCGTTGGGCTTACGTGCAATACGTCGATCTTTGAAGGATACAGACCTGTTTAAACGGCAGTTACGTGCAATTCTGCGGGCCTCTGCCAGTGGCCCTGTCAAAATACTGTTGCCTATGGTCACTAGTCAAATCGAACTTGTTCAGTCCTTGTCCATACTCAAGCAGGCATTCAAGGAACTGGAAAACGAACAACTTCATTTTGATGCCAACATTCCGGTCGGCGCCATGATTGAAGTACCTGCAGCTGCACTGTCGGCAAATATCCTGGCAAAACAACTCAATTTCCTGTCAATTGGCACTAATGACCTGATCCAGTACACCCTTGCCATTGACCGTATCGATGACCAAGTCAATTACCTGTACGACCCACTGCACCCATCTGTTCTGAAGCTTATCAACTTGACATTGCAAGCAGGCCGTAGGGCAAAAATCCCAGTAGCCATGTGCGGAGAAATGGCGGGTGATACGCGTTACACTCGACTTCTTCTGGGAATGGGACTGCAGGAATTCAGTGCGCCTCCATCCAGCCTGTTGGAAATAAAACAGATCATAAATCGAAGCAAAGTCTCTGAACTGAAAAAGCCAGCAATGAAAATTCTCAACACAACAGTTCCAGACAGGATTAATACCATGGTCGATGCGCTGAACAACCAGTCATTCTGAATTCTTTAATCAGACTTTTGGTAACCCCTGCCAAAGCAGTTACACTTGCCAAAATTTCCTCGGTCTGCTTGAGCCCTGAAAATATGCCAGAATCGAAGACACATACTCCTAACCAGGCTTTACAAGTTATCAGTGAGGCCTTGCAGACTGGAACCATGCTGCAGGCAAAGCGCATTCTCAATGCGCTGCACCCTGCAGAAATTGGCAATCTCCTTGAAGCACTCCCACACTCCCAAAGGATCATCGTCTGGAACATGCTGGACGAGGTGGATGGTGAAATCCTGCTGAATGTTGGGGAAGAGGTACGTAGCGGCCTGATCAAACTAATGGATAGTGAAGCCCTGGTGGCAGCGACAGAAGGATTGGAGATTGACGACCTTGCTGATTTGCTAGTAGACCTGCCACATACAGTCACACAACAGGCGCTTTCCAGCATGGATCACCAAGACCGACAGCGCCTGGAAGCTGTACTTTCGTACGATGAAAATACTGCTGGCGGCCTTATGAACACCGATACAGTGACTGTTAGAAGCGATGTCACGCTTGATGTGGTGTTACGCTATCTGCGAACCCGGGGAACACTACCAGATGGAACTGACTCCCTTTTCGTGGTGGATCGCTACGGGTATTACATGGGAACATTACCCTTATCGAAAGTGCTGACCAGTAAACCCACAAAGCTGGTGCGTGATGCGCTGGACGACACTGTCCGTGCATTTGAAGCCAACACAGATGCTTCCATTGTTGCCAGGTCATTCGAAGACCTTGACCTTGTCTCTGCAGCGGTTGTAGATGAGCACAACAAGCTGATTGGCCGCATTACCGTTGATGATGTGGTAGATGTTATACGTGAGGAAGCAGAACATTCTGTTTTCAGCATGGCAGGATTATCGGAAGAGGCAGATTTATTTGGTCCGGTGTTTACTTCTGCGCAACGCCGTACGATCTGGCTGGGAGTAAACTTGTTGACTGCATTCTTGGCAGCCTGGGTCATCAGCCTGTTTCAGCTAACCCTGGAAAAAATCATCGCATTGGCCATTCTTATCCCAGTTGTTGCCAGTATGGGCGGAATAGCTGGCAGCCAGACCTTGACTCTGGTAATACGCGGACTTGCGCTTGGTCAAATCGGACGCAGTAACTCTAAATTACTGCTACTCAAAGAACTGGCTGTAGGTATCTTAAATGGAATGACATGGGCTGTCATCGTAGCACTTGTCGTAGTTTTGTGGTTTAAAGACTTCAGGATGGGGGGGGTCATAGCGGCAGCGACGATGGCAAACCTAATTTGTGCTGCACTTGCTGGCGTATCAATTCCGGTTATCTTGCGCTTTCTCAAGATTGATCCAGCGCTGGCGGGGGGCGTTATCCTTACCACTATCACAGATGTGATTGGTATCTTCGCTTTTCTTGGCTTGGCAACGTGGCTCCTTCTATAGCTGAATCATGCGTGCCCCCAAACCTGCTTAGCACTTTCATTATTGCCTGCACACCAACCGTATCCAGACAGCCCTGGCCTGTTATCTTTTCATGTCTTAGGTAACGTCACTCCACGCTGTCCCTGATACTTGCCAGCTCTATCCTTGTAAGAGACCTCACAGATTTCATCCGACTCTAAGAAAAGCATTTGTGCAATCCCCTCATTTGCATAAATCTTTGCCGGTAACGGTGTTGAATTGGATATTTCTATGGTGACATGGCCTTCCCATTCAGGCTCCAAGGGCGTGACGTTGATGATAATTCCACAACGGGCATATGTAGATTTACCCAAACAAACTGTCAGCACCGAGCGAGGGATGCGGAAGTATTCGACGGTCCTGGTCAGCACAAATGAATTTGGTGGTATAACGCACTCCGTTGCCTTCAGGTCAATGAAACTGTTTTCATCGAACTGCTTCGGATCGACGATTACGGAATTTATGTTGGTAAAAATTTTAAATTCATCTGCGCAACGGACATCATAACCGTAGCTTGATGTCCCGTAAGATATCAGCCGGTGATGGTCACAGGCACGAACCTGACCCTTTTCAAACGGATCTATCATGGCGTGATCTTCCGCCATCTTGCGGATCCACCGGTCTGATTTAATCGTCATTTAGATTCAACAGCGGGAAAATCGTTTAAGACACTGCCTGTTTGTGGCACTTTCAGCGTGTCTTTACCATGCGACTGGCTTCTGGAAGAATTCACTTCTGCTGTCTTGATATAATCAGGACAGCATCATGTATTCTGAATGACAATTTTTGGAAACCTAGCACTGTAATCCTTGCTCTGTGCGGCAAGTTTTGCAGCAGCCTTGCGGGCAATCTCCCTGTATATTTCTGCAATTCGGCTGTTTGGCATCATCGCAACTGACGGATTTCCTCCGTCAGCCTGCTCACGAATCCTGATATCCAGAGGCAACGCCCCCAGCATGTCTACACCTGATTCGTCAGCCATTTGCTGGCCCCCTCCTTCGCCAAAAATAGATTCTTCATGACCACACTTGCTGCAAATATGAATACTCATGTTTTCCACAATCCCCAGTACAGGCACTTCCACTTTCTCGAACATCTTCAGACCCTTGCGGGCATCAAGCAGGGCAATGTCCTGTGGAGTCGTTACGATGATCGCCCCACTTACCGGGATCTTTTGTGCCAGCGTCAACTGTACGTCTCCCGTACCGGGAGGAAGATCAACCACCAGGTAATCAAGACCACGCCAGCAAGTGTCATTTAGTAATTGTTCCAATGCCTGAGTCACCATTGGACCACGCCAGATCATTGGCGTTTCTTCATCAATTAGAAAGCCGATCGACATGGCCTGCAAGCCGTGTGCCTCCATGGGCTCCAGGCTCTTCCCATCGCTTGACTTGGGCTGGCCACTCACACCCAGCATACGCGGCTGACTGGGCCCGTAGATATCAGCATCCAGCACCCCCACCACGGCTCCTTCCATAGAAAGTGCCAGTGCAAGATTGGCAGCAGTGGTTGACTTGCCTACACCACCTTTACCTGAAGCTACAGCAATGATGTTCTTGATGTTATCTAAAGGCTTGAGACTTTTTTGTACAGTATGGGCCTCTACCTGCCAGCTTACGTCGGCCTGCACATTTTCAGCACCTGCCTCAGAAACTTTTGCTTCAATCTGTGCAGCAAGATCGTCTACAATCCCATTTGCAGGATAGCCCAGCTTGACCGAAATACTTACACTGCCCGCTTCGGTTTCAACCTGTTTCACGGCGTTGCTGGCCACTAGGTCCTTACCAAGGTAAGGATCCTGCACCTGCTTCAGCACTGTTTCAACCTGCTCCTTTGTCAGCTGCGCCATACTTTGACTCCCCTGAAATATCTGACTCTAGCAAAAGTTGGAGCTTACTATACCATGCTAACCATGGCAGCAAAGACCCAAATTCAATGACCATAAAATAGTTAAAATACAGTGGTAATTTCTTCAAACTGCTAATAAGGTGAAATAGCAAAATCAATTGACGCCGTTATGCCTAGCCCAAAACGCAAGATCCTAGTCACCAGTGCACTGCCTTATGCAAATGGCCCCATACATATCGGGCACTTGGTCGAGTATATCCAAACGGACATCTGGTCCAGGTTCCAGAAGATGTGCGGGCATGACTGTATATATATCTGTGCTGACGATGCCCACGGCACCCCCATCATGCTCAAGGCACAACAGGAAGGGATTACACCAGAACAGCTCATTTCAAGAGTGAGCCAGGAACATCAGAGAGATTTTTCTGATTTTCATATCAAGTTTGACAATTACCACTCTACTCACTCAGAAGAAAACAGAATTCATGCAACAAAAATTTATGAATGCCTGAAAAAGAATGGGCACATTTCCTCAAGATCAGTTGTAGACCTGTATGATCCGGTCAATAAAATGTTTTTGCCTGACCGTTACGTCAAAGGCGAATGCCCAAGATGCAATGCCAAAGACCAGTACGGGGACAACTGTGAGGTTTGTGGAAGTACATACACCCCAGCTGAACTGATCAACCCGTATTCTTCAGTAAGTGGTGCTACACCGATAAAAAAAGAAAACCTGCATTATTTTTTCAAGCTGGATAACTTCAGAGACATACTGCAGGACTGGATCAAGAGCGAACCACTTCAGCCGGAAATCATAAACAAGCTACTAGAGTGGTTTGATGCCGGTCTCAAAGACTGGGATATTTCTCGTGATGCACCGTATTTCGGCTTTGAGATACCGGATGCTCCAGGCAAATTCTTTTATGTGTGGCTTGATGCACCTATAGGCTATATGGCCAGCCTCCAGCAATATTGTGACCGTACAGGAAAAGAATTCGAGGCATACTGGAGCAGAGACAGTGATCATGAAGTTTACCACTTCATCGGCAAGGACATTGCGTACTTCCACATGCTATTTTGGCCAGCTATGTTGCACGGAGCAAACTACCGAATTCCGACAGCAGTCTATTGTCATGGTTTCCTGACCGTTGACGGACAGAAAATGTCCAAATCGCGAGGCACATTTATCAAGGCACGAACCTATCTCGATTACCTAAACCCAGAATATCTACGCTATTACTTCGCAGCAAAGCTGGGACCAGATGTAGGAGATATAGATCTGAACCTGAGTGATTTCCAACAGCGTGTCAACAGCGATGTAGTTGGCAAGCTCGTAAATATAGCAAGTCGCTGTTCAGGGTTTATTTACAAGCATTTTGAAGGGAAACTCACGTCCAGGTTTCTCGAAGACTGTCAGGATATATTTCAAGATGCAGTCGGACACAACCAGCAAATAAGAGAGCTATACGAGTCCCGCAGTTATTCGCATGCCATCAGAGTAATCATGGCACATGCGGATGCAACCAATCAGGTTATCGATGCTCACAAACCATGGGAACTTGCAAAAAAAGAGGCCAGCAATTACAAGGTGCAACAGATATGCAGCTTTGGTTTGAACATGTATCGGCTGCTGGCTGGCTATCTGAAGCCGATCATGCCTGAGCTTGCAGAAAAATCCGAAACTTTTCTAAATGTGGAAACAAACTGGAAAGACCTGGCTTCCGGAATTCCAATGCCTGAAGGCCACATGATCAATGAATTCAAACCCCTGATCACCCGTATCGAAAAAGAGTCTATAGATAAAATGGTAGAAGATTCCAAGCGAGCAGACACGCCAAGCAACCAAGATCCCATCGACGGTGAAGTTACTTTCGAGGATTTCGCAAAACTTGATTTGAGAGTAGCCAGAATCATTCAGGCAGATATTGTCGAAGGGGCTGACAAGTTGCTGAAACTAACCCTCGACTTAGGCAAACCGACTGGAAACGAGCACCGCATCGTCTTGGCCGGAATCAAGTCCGCTTACAGTCCGGAAGAGATAGAAGGACGCTTGACGATTGTTATCGCAAATCTTATGCCTCGTAAAATGCGTTTTGGGACTTCAGAGGGAATGGTGCTAGCTGCGGGGCCAGGCGGGAAAGATATATTCCTGTTACAGCCCGACAGCGGTGCAGAGCCCGGAATGCGTGTGAAATAATTATCCAGTGCAAGATTTCTACTCTGGTATTGCAACGGGCAAGTTCATTGCGAGAATCGACGAACAACGCTGTATCGGTTGTACGCTGTGTATCAAGGCATGTCCTTTTGATGCAATTTTGGGGGCTTCACGACATACACACACTGTCATCACCAGATACTGTACAGGATGTAAATTATGCCTCGCACCCTGCCCGGTGAATTGTATTGATCTCAAAGCGAATACCAAATTTCATCATCTTTGCATAACCTTGCCAAAAATTGAGCTGCGAAAATTAAAAGAACAGTTCGCGGCAAGTTCACGGGAAAGCAAAAGACGACGCATGCAAAGGATCGAACGGAACCAGAGAGAACGACAGGAATTGTTTGAACTCAGGAAAGAAAAAATCTTACTCAAAAAACGAACTTCTATTCAAAGCAATGAACGAGGAAAAATGTAACGAAATTTTTCGGCGACTGAAAAAGGCAAACCCTAAGCCCAGGACAGAACTCGTACACGAATCCGATTTTGAGCTTCTGATCTCGGTCATACTTTCTGCTCAAGCGACAGACGTAAGCGTAAACAAGGCAACCAAGGAACTTTTCAAGATTGCCAACACTCCAAAGCAAATGCTGGCGCTCGGGGAAAAAGGGCTGAAGCGCTACATCAAATCAATTGGTTTGTATAACAGCAAGGCTCAACACATTATCAAAACGTGCCGCATCCTTGATGAAAAATTTGGAAGCCAGATTCCACAAAGCCGTGAAGCCTTACAGTCTTTACCTGGTGTCGGTAGAAAAACGGCAAATGTAGTGCTCAACAATGCCTTCAATCAGCCAACTATTGCGGTTGACACGCATATTTTTCGGGTTGCCAACCGAACCGGTATTGCTCCTGGGAAAAATACCCTTGCCGTAGAGCTTGGGCTTGAAGATCAGGTACCGGAAAAGTACAAGCTGCATGCACACCACTGGCTGATCTTGCTTGGCAGGTATATTTGTCTCGCCCGCAAGCCGAAATGCCAAAAATGTCCAATCGTGGACCTATGCGAATACAGTGAAAAAAACACAACCCAGCAGTGATGGATAATACTCAGGAGGCCACTATGTCAGGAGTCATTGCATTCATTAACACATTACAAAATGCACTAGACAGGTTCAGGGCGATCGACTTTTTAGCACCTCTTGCCTTGCGCCTGTATCTGGCACCTGTTTTTATCGCAGTTGGCTTACATAAGTTCATGCATTTGGAAGATATTGCAAGCTGGTTTGGAAATCCTGACTGGGGACTTGGCCTGCCCGCTCCAATGCTCATGGCAATACTCGCCGCATCCGCTGAACTGTTTGGGGGTATTGCTCTTTTGTTCGGAATTGCCGTTCGTTGGTTTGCTATCCCACTGATGATTACGATGCTGGTTGCAACCTTCGCAGTGCATTGGGACAAGGGCTGGTTTGCTGTAGCACCCGGCAACCCGGAAACCAGTACAGCCAAGCCACTGGCATCAGTGGGAATTCCTGCTGCAAAACGCAGCCTGGAAAACAGCAGGGCAGTAGGCAAGCGTCTGGAGGCGGCCAGGTCACTCCTGAAAAAACATGGCAACTATAAGTGGCTTACAGAAAAGGGACGTTTTGTGGTACTCAATAATGGCATTGAGTTCGCCGTCACCTATTTTATCATGCTACTGGCCCTGTTTTTCATTGGTTCTGGTAAATACCTTAGCCTTGACTACTGGATTGCCAGATGTTTCAGGAAATAACCAGTATATTTTGCAGACTGATTCCCATATATAGAATAATAGCCGTACCAGGAAAAGCGACGTAAATGAAAACCCAGAGTCAAAATACCTATTCTGTGACAGGTTCGGGCCTTGGCCTGAGGCGGGGTATTCTCAACGAACTGGAAGCCAGTTTTCCGGAAATCGTTGATTTCATGGAAGTCGCACCAGAAAACTGGATAGGAATTGGAGGCAAGCTGGGTAAACGTTTTCGGGCTTTTACCGAAAAGACCCCTTTTGTGATACACGGACTTTCCCTGTCAATAGGAAGCCCGGCTCCACTTGACGAATCTTTGGTATATGAAATCAAGAAATTCATGCGGACACACGACATCCGTTGTTACAGTGAACACTTGAGCTATTGCTCAGACAATGGTCACTTGTATGACCTCATGCCTATCCCGTTTACCGAAGAAGCCGTGCATTACGTTGCAGACAGGATCAAACGCGTACAGGAAATCCTGGAACAAAAAATTGCCATGGAAAACGTGTCTTATTACGCTGCTCCCGGAAAGGAAATGGATGAGATCAACTTCGTTAATGCAGTACTCGAAGAGGCAGATTGCAACCTGCTGCTGGACGTTAATAACATTTATGTCAATTCAGTAAATCACTCTTATGACCCTGTTGAATTTCTTCAAGCCTTGCCTGGAGAACGCATTGCATATTGTCATGTGGCAGGCCATTACAATGAAGCCGAGGACCTGCTCGTCGATACACATGGAGCCGATGTAATCGATCCCGTTTGGAGCCTGCTGCACAAGGCATATGATACGTTTGGTGTATTCCCTACGCTACTTGAGCGGGATTTCAATATCCCGCCCCTAGCGGCTCTTACACAGGAAGTACAAACCATTCACAGACTCCAGGCAAAATGCCATACACCATCAGCATCATTTCAGATTGTGGGGTAAACAGTAATCAAATGGCTTTGGAAATACCCGCATTCAAGAAAGTCCAGTACGAATTTACTGCCCATTTGAGGGACCCTGAAACGGTAAGCGCACCGAGTGATATCGAGGACAGGCGCATGGAGATTTATCGTGGTCTCCTTTACCGCAACATAGAAAATTTTATCTCCAGCGCATTTCCCGTACTTCACAGGCTTTACACAGATGATAACTGGCATAAGCTGGTAAAACATTTTTTCGCACATCATCGATCCAGATCACCTTATTTCAGGGATATACCTCGAGAATTTCTGGATTATCTGCACAATGAACGCGAAAGCCAGCCTGAAGACCCGGTCTTCATCAATGAACTGGCATACTACGAGTGGATTGAGGCCTACTTGGCCTATGCAGAGTTTGATGAAAACATGTCAAACATAGACCCGGAAGGTGACTTGATGCAAAACGTGCCTGTTCTGTCACCGCTTACAGAACTGCGAGGATACAATTTCCCTGTTCACAAAATCAAACCAGGCTTCGAGCCCAGACAAGCAAGTAAACAGCCAGTCTTTCTGATGGTCTACAGGAACTCACAGGATAAGATCGGATTCATGGAGCTAAATCCCCTCACAGTGACGCTGATTGAACACATTGGATCCAATCACACGAAAACTGGCAAACAGCTTCTCAAAGAGATTGCTGAATTGCTAAAGTTTCCCGATTCTGAAGCAGTTTACAGCAGTGGTGAACAGGCCCTGAAACAGTTAAGGGCCAAGGACATTTTACTGGGGACCCTGCTGCTGGATTCCACAGAAACTTAGCTTAATATCCTGGGTCAGTAGATGGCCAGAACATTTCTGCATGACCCGAACTTCTGGATAACGCTCTGCATGCCACAAACAGGTAATCTGATAAGCGGTTCAAATAGATTTGTATATTCGGGTTGATACCATGATGCTGGCTCAAACTGACAACACTTCTCTCTGCCCTTCTGCAGGTGGCACGCGCCAAATGGCAAATTGATGCTGCAATCCCTCCATTTGGCAAAATAAAATTTTTCAACGCCGGCAGGCTCTGGTTGATGTCATCAATCTTTTGCTCAAGTTGAAGTACCATTTCTTCATGAACGAGTTCAAGGTCGGGATTGCTTAATTCTGCACCTACATCAAAAAGCCTATGCTGGATTTCTACAAGACTGGTCTTTACATCTGTAGATATGTCATGGGCAAGTACCATTCCAATCACTGAATTCAGTTCATCAACATCCCCGATAGCTTGAATCTCATGGCAGTCCTTATACACACGCCTGCCCCCAGATAAGCCGGTCTTGCCCTGATCTCCGGTTTTGGTATAGATTTTTGCAACCCGCTCAGGCATGTACGATTAGTCAGAGACTTCACAGAGTTGGCTTGAACTGAAACTCCGCAAAGATGGACTGGCCAGGCTGATTATAGCCTGCAGCCAATTCATACTCCTTGTCGAACAGGTTTTCTGCCTTCAGTGCGAGCGTCACATACGGAAAGTGATACCCTGCGGAAATATCTATCAAGCCGTATCCAGACATGCTCACTCCTCCAAAATCTCTTCTTTCTGACGTCACCAAGCCGTTCAACTGAACGAAATATTTTTCACGGGTGTAAGCAAGTGATCCTGTCAGCGTGCGCTTTGCACGCCTTAGCAAGCGTGAATCCTCCGTCTCATTGCGGGGGTTTTGCATTATCCCCTCAAGGCTGAGATTCCATGGTCCGGATTGATGACTGAATGTGAGTTCGAGCCCCCTGGTACGTGCCGTTTCAACATTCCTGTTTTCATAAATAAAATTTTCAGGATCAATTGCCACAGTTTCTATCAGATCATCAATCTTGTTTTCGAATACACGCAAGGATATTGTCGAGAATGCATTCATATCGTACCGGATTCCAGCCTCGATAGAGCGTGATGTCTCTTCTTTTAAATCTGGATTTCCACCAAATCCAAATCTGGCGTTGCTGTCTGGTGCTCGAAAGCCTGTCCCAATGCTCGCAAATAGTTTCGTCTTGTCTGCAAGACTGTAACCGTATTCCAGATTCCAGGTCATCGCATCATCGAAGTCTTCGTGATTTGTATAGCGGGTTGCCGTATACAGACTGTGCCTGTCATGAACAAACTGCTCATTCAGATAAACAGAGTATATGTCTGTATCTTCCCGGTAAGAAGTGCCAAAGGACAACGAATCTGTGTCTTCCCCTGCAAGTGACACACCGAACACCAGTACATTGTCATACAGCTTGAAACTGTTTTCCCAGTCATACACCACCCTGTCTGTGTAGGCATAGTCCCTATCCCCCAGAAAGTTAGCTTGGTTTTGGCGAACCTCGTCTTTCACTCGTGATATAGACAGGGTAGACAGCCAGTTTTCAGTAACCGGCAAGGTCAGCCCAGCTTTCAGGATGTTGTTTTTCCGGTCCTGATCAAGGTCACCAAAACTATCGTATTCCGTATTTCCGTCTGCCTGCCAGAATCCGAATACCAGTTCACCTGCCCCTGCTTTTGCTCTTATGTTTACATCGAATGTCTCATTGTCATGCCCATGATCAGAATTCGATTCTGCACGCGCCGGAAAGCCTCCCGTATCCAGCTTGCTGAAAGATAGATCGGCTGATGCACGATCATTTCCGTAGCTCAAATTCATGCTTTGCCCGTTTGTCGCATACCTTCCATGCGTGACTCGTAAATCAGCGGACCTTCCCAGGCCTGAATCAGCAGTAATGATATTGATAACGCCCCCTACCGCTTCCGAGCCATATACCGTAGAACGGGGTCCTTTAACGACTTCGATACGCTCAATCACAGATGTGTTGATCATCCCGAGAGCGCCACCACCTGTCGTAGCAGAATTCATTTTAATGCCGTTAATGAGAACCGTAGAGTGATTGCTGTTAGTACCACGGATGAATACAGATGTTTGCTGTCCGATGCCTCCGGTCCGCCCAATTTCCAGGCCCGCATGCCACCGCAGCAAACCCGCTATGTCAAGTGACGGGCTCCTCTTTATCATCTCTCGATTGATGATGATCACAGAAGGAACAACCTCTTTCACAGACTGGGAATACCTTGCAGGGGTCACAACTACTTCTTCCACAGCATAACTGAGTGCACTCATGCAGAGTAGCCACATGAACAAGCAGGTTTTGAATTTCATCGAACCTTCCAAGTTTCAGTCTGTGAATCAGACAAGCTTCGTCTGAAACTGCCAAGCAAAACAGCGAGAACCGCGACTGTTATTCAGCTTTTCCCATAAACTGGTACGGCAGCACCGGTTACACCTACTGCCTGCTCCGAGCAAAGATGCAGGATTTCATTGGCTAACTGCTCTGTGGGCACCCATTTGCTGAAATCACTTGTCGGCATGTCAGCCCTGTTCTGTGGTGTATCTATTGTCCCCGGCAAAATACAGTTTACATTAATATTTTTTTTCCTGCATTCTGCTGAAAGACTTTGTGTGAGTGTTATCACAGCTGCTTTGCTTACACAGTATGGTGCCATTTTTGCTTTGCCTTCCAAGGCTGCCCTGGCAGCCACATTCACTATTTTTCCCTTACCCCCTTCCAGCATGTGTGGAACCACAGCTCGACACATCAAGAATGCGCTCTTTGCATTCATGTCCAGCATGAAATTCCAGTCATCCACTGGCGTTTCATGTACAGGAGGACCCATCCTGAAACCCCCGGCGATATTGGCAAGGATATCTATCTTCTGAAATTGTTCTCTGATCTGTTCCACCAAACGATTTACCTGATCAACGTCTGTCAAGTCTGCTTTAAACAATCCAACATCCTGTGCATCCTGCCAGGGTTCAGACCGCAAGCGGTCAAGAGAAATATCCACCAACGCCAGCCTTGCCCCCGCCTCATGGAAAAGTCTTGCCACCGTCAGTCCGAGGTTTCCAGCCGCCCCGGTCACTATCGCAACCTGATTGCGAAAATCGTACATACTCATTACTGCTCCAAATGATTTTATTTCTGGAAAATTCTACTACACGGACTGCACTCTTATCATTCGTGACAGACAAAAGCCCTTTCACTCGCCCTGGGATACCTCCAGTACAATTCAGATTGAGTACAAAAAAAGGGAGCAGGACGCTCCCTTAAACGACCATCACAGAGATAGATGGTCTCACAACACTGGCTAACCCAGCCTCTTACCAAGTAAGAGCTCCTCCAGTTTGATATTCGGTAACACGTGTTTCAAAAAAGTTCTTTTCCTTTTTCAGGTCCAGTATTTCGGACATCCACGGAAAGGGATTGCTTACTCCAGCATATTGCTGGGGCAAGCCGATTTGTGCATAACGCCGATTGGCAATAAATTTCAGATACTCCTCAAACATGGGCGCATTCAGACCAAGAATGCCGCGCGGCATGGTATCGCGGGCGTACTGGATTTCAAGCTCTACACCCTGCTTGATGAGCATGGTTATTTCCTGCTGGAAACTTTCAGTCCACAATTGCGGGTTCTCCAGCTTGATCTGGTTGATAACATCAATTCCAAAATTCATATGCATGGATTCATCACGCAAGATATACTGAAACTGCTCAGCAACACCGGTCATCTTGTTGCGGCGGCCCATGGATAGAATCTGTACAAAACCCACGTAAAAGAAAATTCCCTCAAACACCACATAAAATGCAATAAGATCCCGCAATAACCGCTGGTCATCTTCGAGAGTACCGGTCCTGAAATTTGGATCACCCAGGCTATTGGTATATGGCAGAGCCCATTCAGCCTTGCGGGCTACTACGGGCAGTTCACGATACATGTTGAACACTTCGCCTTCATCCAAACCCAGAGACTCGATGCAGTATTGATAGGCATGTGTATGAACGGCTTCTTCAAAGGCCTGACGCAGCAGGTACTGCCGACATTCCGGATTGGTGATGTGCCGATATACTGCCAGTACCAGGTTGTTTGCAACCAGAGAGTCCGCAGTGGAAAAGAACCCCAAATTACGCTTGACAATGGTACGTTCGTCTTCGGTCAGGCCTTCTGGATTTTTCCATAGGGCTATATCCGCAGTCATGTTGATTTCCTGCGGCATCCAGTGGTTGGCACACCCATCCAGATACTTTTGCCAGGCCCATTCATATTTAAATGGAACCAACTGATTCAGGTCAGCCCGGCAATTGATGATCTTTTTGTCATCCACCCGAATGCGATCAGCACCTCTTTCAATGCTCTCCAAGCCAGTAACACCTTCATGCCTTTCCCGGGAGGCTACAGCAACTGTACTCGAACCCAAGACAGAATCTTCAGCCTGCTCTCGTTTTTCCGTAGTGAGCGGATCTATAAAAACAGCAGGTGCATTAGCACTTGATGTGCTGGTTCGCGCATCAGCGATCGGATCTTCCCAACTTTGCATAACAACTGCTCTCCTCTTTGCTACCTATTGACAAGCTTCACAATCAGGATCCAGTATCGAACAAGCCTCAGGCGCATTATCGCCATTGCCGTTGCCATTGTTTTTGACAGCGTTAAGCTTGTTTTCCCGGCCTTGGACGGTACTTTTCTCTACATGCGTAGCGCCTATAGAACGCAGGTAATACGTCGTTTTCAAACCACGTACCCACGCCAGCTTGTACAAGTTGTCCAGTTTTTGTCCTGACGGTTTGGACATGTAAAGATTGAGTGACTGCGCCTGATCAATCCATTTCTGCCGGCGCGATGCGGCTTCGATCAACCAGCGCGGATCGATCTCGAAGGCAGTCGCATAGATGTTTTTCAGTTCGGCAGGGACACGGTCTATCGGCTGCACACTGCCATCGAAATACTTAAGATCGTTGACCATCACCTCATCCCACAGATTGTTCGCCTTCAAGTCTGCAACCAGATAAGGATTGCTGACCGTAAACTCTCCCGACAAGTTCGATTTCACGAACAGGTTTTGATACGTGGGTTCAATACTTTGTGTTACACCGCAGATGTTCGAGATTGTGGCGGTCGGCGCGATCGCCATAGTGTTGGAGTTGCGCATGCCAACCTTTTGCACCCTCTGCCGCAGGCTATCCCAATCCATCGTGGCAGAACGATCCTGTTTCAGATAGCCGTTACGCCCCTTGGCTAAAAGCTCGATTGAATCTATCGGTAAAATACCCTGATCCCAGAGCGAGTTTTTGAATGTCGGATAAGTTCCCCGTTCCTCTGCCAGATCAGTCGAAGCCTTGATGGCGTAGTAACTCACTGCCTCCATGGAACGATCGGCAAACTCCACGGCATCATCACTTCCATAAGCGATACACTGCTTGTACAGGGCATCCTGAAAGCCCATTATGCCCAGCCCGACAGGCCGGTGCCGGAAATTGGAGCGACGTGCCTTGGGTACACTGTAATAGTTATACTCGATTACATTATCCAGCATGCGCATGGCAGTCGATACAGTCTGCTCCAGCTTTTCAAGGTCAAGGCCGTTTTCATCAACGTGTGCAGCCATGTTAACGGAACCCAAGTTACATACGGCGATCTCTTCATCATCAGTGTTCAGAGTTATTTCCGTACACAGGTTGGATGAATGCACTACACCGACATGCTGCTGCGGGGAGCGCAAATTGCAGGGGTCCTTGAATGTGACCCATGGGTGGCCAGTTTCATACAGCATGCCAAGCATCTTGCGCCACAGGTCAACAGCGTTTACCTTTTTAAAGTGCTTGATCTCGCCGCGTTCGGCTTTCTGTTCGTATTCCTCATAGCGTGCTTCGAATTCAGCACTGCACAAGTCATGCAACTCGGGTGTTTCATGTGGCGAGAACAGCGTCCATTGCTGTTGCTCACTGACACGTTTCATGAACAGGTCCGGCACCCAGTTGGCAGTATTCATGTCATGCGTGCGCCTACGGTCGTCACCTGTGTTTTTGCGCAGTTCCAGGAACTCTTCAATGTCAAGATGCCAAGTTTCCAGATACGCACACATGGCACCTTTACGCTTTCCACCCTGGTTCACCGCAACTGCGGTGTCATTGGCAACTTTCAGAAATGGAACTACACCCTGTGACTTGCCGTTCGTACCCTTGATATGTGAGCCCATGGCACGTACCCGGGACCAGTCATTGCCGAGGCCCCCGGCAAACTTGGACAGCATGGCATCATCCCGGATCGCCTCAAAGATCCCATACAGGTCATCCGGCACAGTGCTGAGGTAGCATGAAGACATTTGCGAACGCAAAGTACCCGAATTAAACAATGTGGGAGTTGAGCTCATGAAATCGAAAGACGACAACAGGTCATAAAACTCGATGGTGCGGGCTTCACGATCAACCTCGTTCATGGCCAAGCCCATGGCAACACGCATGAAAAAGGCCTGTGGAAGCTCAATCCTGGCACCCTTGCTTTGGATGAAGTAGCGGTCGTACAGTGTTTGCATCCCGAGGTAGGTGAACTGGTGATCACGCTCAGGTTTTATGGCCTTGCCAAGTTCCGCCAGGTCATACTCGGAAACAAGCTTTGCATCCAGAAGTTCCAGCTCTGAGGCCTTGCGGATATAGCGTTCAAAGTAGTCTGCATACTGGTGTGACATCTCTTTGAATGTTGCTTCAGTGGAAGCTCCATAAATAAAGCTAAGTACCTCGCGACGCAGGCAGTCCAGCAGAAGACGTGCAGCAACGTACGTGTAGCTCGGCTCCAGTTCAATCAGGGTACGCGCACTCATGGTCAGCGCTGTACCAACCTCTGCTTCAGGGATACCGTCGTACAGGTTGCGCAATGCCTCATCAACAATGGATTGCACATGGACATCCTCGGTATCTGCACATGCCTCGGTGACCATGCGGGTAAGGCGCTCTATATCCAGTGGTTTCGGATTGTCTTTCGCATCCAGCACGTTAATCGTTTCTGGCAAACTGTCCGCTTCCTGCAGCGTACTTTTTTCGGCAAGCTGTGCAGCGCGAAGCTGTGCACGCTGTTCACGGTACAGTACATAGGCACGGGCAATCTTGTGCTGGCCATAGCGCATGAGAGCCAGCTCCACCTGATCCTGGATGTCTTCTATATGAAACGTACCGCCCTGAGGCTGGCTACGTGAAAGTGCATAAAATACTTTCTCTGTGATTTCTTCGACCATCGCATGTATGCGCGAAGAAGCTGCAGCATGGCCTCCTTCGACCGCAAGGAAGGCCTTGGTCACCGCAACCTTGATCTTTTCGCGATCGAAGCTGGTAACCTTGCCGTTACGTCGAATTACGCGGTACTGGCCAGGTGAAGTGACCGCAACTTTGGAATCAGGCCGCCCGGAACGACCTTCTGGCTTATTCAGTGTTGTAGGATTATTACTGGCAGCAACTTCTGACCGCATCTGGTTCCTTGATAATATATATTCGAGTTATTTGTTCTGGAATGTTCCCCGCAAACCCTCTCGCCTGCCTCCTCCGCATCCTTCATGCAGGCAAGTATCCGAGGACATCCCTATAGTAATACAAACACAATATGTTGTGTATCTCTTGGCGAAAAAAACTAATTATGGTAGTTTGGCGGTTCCGGGCTTGCTCGGCAAATCAAAAACCCTGAATAATCGTAGAGTTACGCCACAGCTACAGCAGAGTTACACTGGCGTTACAATCCATAAATTTAATTGAATAAGTTTTTTTGATGACCAAAAAACTGCACAGAAAAACAATGCAGAAACTTCCCTGTACAATACGGCCATGACCAACCCCAAAACTATCCCCCTGCAGGCAGACCTGGCCGATCACGGCGGGTGTGCAAATTCGGAGCCGTTTGCCCTGCGTGTTCTAGGTGACAGCATGGAACCTGAATTCAAGGATGGAAGCATCATCATCATTGATTCTGCTGCAGCTGTGAAAAGCGGCTGTTATGTACTGGCCACGGTCGATGACGAATATATTTTCCGCCAGTTGGTCATAGAGGATGGACGCTACATGCTCAGGGCTCTGAACGAAGGGTATGAAACGATCGAGGTTTCAGGCCTTAATGCCATTCGCGGCGTGATCGTGCAGCGCTCAGGCACCCGCCGCAAATACCACAAGCATTACAGCTGAAAATCGTTTCTGGAATCCAGAGGGGCGGCCGTCGCAGGGCTGTCTCACTGAACCGGCTTTTGCTGTTCAGGAGCAATATCGGGATTCAAACAGGCTTCTGCGAAATCCGGGTCAATTTCATCATTGTTTAGATCGACCAGAGACTGCTCGTAGTCGGTCCAGCCTTTCAGGCCTGTCTTTAACGAGGTAACCTTCTCATAACCCATCAGTTGCATGGTGTAGGCCGCCAATATACTGCGGTTTCCGGAACGACAGGCGACAACTATTTCTTTTTTGCGGGCTTCAACAAGCTCGGGTACAGTTTCGCTGTAGCCGTAATCACACGCTGCTTCCAGTATTCCCCGCGGGACATTAATGGAACCTGCTATATGCATCGCTGCGAATTCTTCAGGTTCACGTATGTCCAATACAAGGAGCCCGTGACTGCATGAGAGTTTCTGCTCAAGATCCCAGGGTAATATCTCATCGACGAGCTTTTCATGTTCGCTCACAAGCTGCTTGAATGTTTTCATCGGGATACGGGTCCACTAAATTCAGGCAGGAACCATTTGCAAAAGAGGGGTTTCTAACTGTCTGTGTAGGTTTTTCTGGCCCTGAGCCCTTGTTCTACGGCAATTACCGCGGCCTCCACGCGCGAGTGTATGTCCAGCTTTCTTAGAATGGCTTTCACGTGCAGCTTGACAGTGCCGTCCGAGATGCCCAGATTTCTTGCAATGACCTTGTTGCTTTGACCTTCTGCCAGCAAGCTGAGAATTTCCCTTTCACGCGGTGTCAGGTTGTCAAGCGGACTCTGCTTGGATTCCAGAGGGTCTTCACCCTTCACCACCTTGGCCAGGATCTGGGTCAAATTAGGCGCCACAACTGTTTCGCCCCTGACAATCTCGCGCAAAGCTGCAACCACATTGTCAGGTTCCATGTCCTTCAGCAGGTAACCCTTGGCCCCGTTTCTCAAGGCTTCGACCAGATCACGCTCATCACCACTGGTTGTCAGCATGACTATTGGTGCCTGAAGCTTCAGTTGCTGGAATTGCTTCAGCACTTCAAGGCCCGACATCCCAGGCATTCTCATATCCAGCAATACCAGGTCATGTTGTTTTTCTTGTGCTGCCCTGATCCCCTCCTGACCATCGCTTACCGAGGCAACAACCTCTATTCCATGTCGACTTAACAGGCTTTCCAAGCCTTCACGAAACAGGGTGTGGTCATCAATTACTATAATCCGCAACTTCATATTGGATAGCATAATTCAGATTTCACACCATTTCGTACTGGACATCATCCTTGAGGTCACCCGGCAAGTAGTCAAACTCAAATCGAACCTGTACACCTTCACCTGGCTCCCCGTCAACGGTCAGTGTACCACCAATTCGGTTTGCACGATCCTGCATGATGCTGATCCCGACGTGTTCTCCAACAAAATCCTGCTTTTCAAGATCTGTAATGCCCACTCCATCATCTTCTATCAAAATCGTATAGTGGCCTTCCGTGTCACCCCTCATAAGCACGCGCACAGTATCGGCTTCACTGTGCTTGCGCACATTGGTGAGGGCCTCCTGAATGACACGCAGCACCTGCAGTTCAATCTGTGGCGGTAGGGTGGTATCAGGCCACTCTTTTTGCAGGTACACCTGCACGTCATCACAGTCCTGTTTAAATCGCTCTATGACCTGCTCGACCGAGACCGTCAGACTGCTTTCACCAATTGGCATGCGGAAATGTGCAATAAGTGTACGCAACTCTGTATGCGCTTCATCTATGGTGGATTCAATACGCTCCAACTCCTGCCAAGTCGCCGCTTCGTCTTCCTGGTGTATCGTTTCATCCAGCACTCTTACCTGGTACTTTATGCTTGCCAGTGTTTGCGCAAGCGAGTCATGCAATTCATTGGCAATATTGGTCCTCTCTCGCATAATGGACAAGGCATTGGCTTCCTTGTCCAAACGCGCTTTTTCCACTGCAATTCCAAGGTGCCTTCCCATACTTGTAAATAATTCTTCATACTCTCCATCGCTTTTGAACTGATCTCCTTCAATGTACAGGTTATACACACCAAGGACCTTCCCCCGATACTGTAACGGGATGATCAGAATGGAAAGCCTCTCGCCTGCCAAGCCGCACTGACGACTAATCTGGTCAGGAATAGGTATCACCCTGATTGGAATCGCCTCCTTCTCATCAGAAGCTCGTGCACTTTCCGGCAGGTACGGAGATCCTTCACTTAATGTTGCCGCTATGCCGGTTTCAGCAATCAGCGAAAATGTGTTTTTTTTTGCCTCCAGGTAAACAGCAGCCCCTCGTGCGTCAACCAGTTCCGTCATGGTATGCAGGAAACGTGTAAGCAGTTCATGTACATTCCTAGACATATTGATGCTGGTAACCACGTCATACAGTATCTTCAGGGATTTGTTTTTACGCGCAATATGCTCGGTGTGTCGCTGCAACTGTATCTCGGCGTCCCTGGACAGGGATTCCAGCATCTCGGCTACGAAATTGATATCCTGGCCCAGTTCAGATACATCTGGCGGTGAACGGTCTGGAATGCGGGCGGAAAGCTCGCCTGCACGGATTTTTTGAGTCCATGCTCGTAAGGCTGTCAGGAACTCACTTGGCTTGATGTCCTGCAGCATTTACAGGTCCAGTATGAACGGAGTGGACATTTCGCGACACCATGTTGTACGCGTCATTATTAACTGATACTTTACCAGTATTGAAATTATATGCGTATTGAAAACCGCCTCTAGCCGTTATCAAGCCCTTTCGATTTCCACTCAGGATGTTACTGGCAGTCGATCGTGTCACGAGGTTATAGTTCGAAAAATTTTGGGGTTTGAAAAATTACAGGAGAAAGACTATGAGTGAGATGACAAAAACAATGCTGGTTGTTGCCGCAATGGTAATCCCGTGCATTATTTTGATAGTAGCAATTGCTATGAAGTTTTAAGTCACCTTGCGGCGAGCGCAGCTTGAGGTTGGCGATACCTGGCCAGGAAAGCTGTTTAAAACGAGCTACAGCATTTAATACTTATCGGCCCTCCCCGACTGTTACCGTCTTGTATCCAGCCTGCTCTATTCTTCGGTAGGCGGTGAATAATCCGGGTCATTGGGGTTGAGGAATACGAAATGAAACTGCTTGGGTTCGAGTTCGACAAAATCGATTGTGGTCCCGTCCAGCAAATCAAGGCTGGACTCAGCTACTACGAGCGCGACACCATTGGATTCAAAATGGAAATCCTTCTCGTCGCCACTCCCGATGTCATCAAAGCCCATTCCGTAGTGAATACTATTGTCCTTGTTGAGGGTGGCAGCGATTCGCAGGGGAATGTTATCCAGTTGCGCTTCTAATGCAGATTTTTTTGCCTGATCCGCAGCTGCTTTTGTCATTTTTATAGACACTTTATCTCGCCTGCCATTGCCCACTGTGCAGGAAAGGGGCCATTGTAATACATTCTCAGGAACACGATTTTATAAATTCAATAAAGTCAGGAATCCACTGGTTGCGCTGCGTATTTCTCTGATGACTGTAGCAGGCAAGAAGATTTTTGTACCGAAGCCCGTCAAACTGCCCATCCACTCCAAAGCCACGTTGGACTTCATAGGAGTACTCATAGTCAGCAAGATCTCTTAATGTTGAGTAATGAAACTCATGCCCGGGCACAGGATGCCTGATGTTGCTTGACCATAAATGCTGAAGTCTTTTTTGCAGGACTGTGTAACCGCGTCCTATGGGCTTTTCATGCATCTCACAATCCGCATCAATGACGCCCGCCATCTCGCACTGCACGGCTTTAAATTTGATTGAATTACACAGATACATAAGACCCCCACATTCAGCATATGCCGGCATCCCGCGTTCAACAGCCTCCCGAACTGCGCGTTTCATTGAAACATTTGCTGCCAGCTTATGCATATTCATTTCCGGGAAGCCTCCTCCTAGAAATAATGCATCTGCTTCAGGCAGGCTGGTGTCGTGCAATACGTCAAACGGAACCATTTCCACTCCCAGTTGAGAGAAGGTGTCCAGATCATCCGCATAGTAGAAACCGAAGGCTTCGTCACGTGCATAAGCAATCCTGAGCCTGCAATTCGACATGGCCAAGGCTGGTGCTTCCACGTTCGGGACAGGAGGTGCTGAGTTTGCGATTTGCTCTATCCGGTCAAGGTTTACCTGTTCTGCGACTACCTTCGAAATTTTCTCAATGTGGCTTCCTGCACGCAAATCTTCGTTGCTTGGCTTCAGTCCCAGATAACGCTCTACCAGTTCAAGTTCATCATTCCGGTACACGGTACCGACTACAGGTACATCCGTGTAGTTCTCCATGACACGAGTCAACTTGGCTGCATGCCGGTCACCTCCAACAAAATTCAAAATCACTCCGGCAATCTTGATCTCCGGATCAAACTGCTGGTAACCCAATACGAGGGGAGCCACGCCCCGAATCGTGCCACGTGTGTCTAGGATCAACACAACAGGTGCCTTGAGCAACCTTGCCAGTGCTGCATTACTGTCCCGGCCATCTTCAGACAGGCCGTCGTGCAGGCCCTTGTTGGCCTCGACTACGCCAATATCAGCACCATCCACCTGTTTCGCAAACATGGAAATAATTTCCCGGTCCGTTTGGGTCCAGAAGTCAAGGTTGTAACAGTTACGGTGTGATGCCCGGCTCAGCCACATCGGGTCGATGTAATCGGGACCTTTTTTGAAAGTCTGGACCGTCAATCCCTTGTCGTGTAGTGCAGCGCAGATACCTGCACTCAATACAGTCTTGCCAGATGATTTGTGAGCAGCGGAAATTAAGACATGAGCCACAGCGCAGTATAAGGCACGTTACTGCCGATCAAGTCGTTGCAGACTCCAGCTTGAGTGCCTTGTCGGACAGGCTTTCAGGTAAAAACTCAAGTACGGCAATGCCCACTGTGACGATAACCAGGGCAAGACATATTCCCCCAGCACCCAGCAAAATCTCAAATATGCTTGGTGCATATTGTGCTACAACACCATCAAAGAAACTGCTGCTTTCCTCCATTCCCGGGAAAAGTACCAGGGGATAAGCCTGTCCACCAATTATGATGACGTACAGCTGTGCCATACCACCTACAATCACCAGCAGAGAAGCAACCGAAACCATATGCCTCGACTGACTGAAAGGCTTGATGAAAATCAGCACGAGGGGCACCACGCAACCTGCAAACACCTGTACAAACCAGAACAGGAAAGTGTAGATCCCGCCGCCAATAAGAACGAAATGTTCGACCCCATGATGTTCCGTGGCATACAAGTTGGTCAGATGATATGCCAGCACGAAATACAATACTGCCGCAACAAAGATACCCAGGAGTATCTTAAGCTTGCGCAATATTGCATCACCCAGTGGTCTGCCTGTCCCCGCATAGCTTGCCTGCAGTACGAGTAAAAAAACTGCAAGACCAAAAGCAAACGACATAATGATGAATAGTGGCGCCATGATTGCGGCATCGTACGCCTGACGCGCAACCAGAAACCCAAAAATAGACCCGGTGCCTGTGGTGAGAATCAGCCTCCATATGAAAGCGATAAACCCTGCCGGCTTAACAAACCGGTTCATTTTCCGCTCCATCATCATCCACAGATATACAAAGGTGACAACGATAAACCCGATATACAGAAATATGTTCCAGGCAAATATTGACTTGAAGTTGTACACAGTCATGGCAACGATCAGCCGGTCTGGGCGACCCAGATCCAGTACCAGTATGATCAAGCCTCCTACCAGCAGGGCAATAGCCAGCAAGCCCGACAGGCGTGCAAGCGGCTTGTAATCGATTTTGCCGAATACCGAAGAGATTGAAGCAACGTTCAGAGATCCTGAAGCAGCTACTATAAGAAAGACGGCCACCACGTGCGGAAAACCCCACACGACCTGATTGTTCATTCCCGTTATGTGATGGCCCTCTACATCCATATGGTGTGCAGCCAGATAACCCACCAACGCAGTCAGTGCCAACGCTCCAAGCAAGAGCCAGTACTGGACGGATCTTGCATCGACAGAGCTGAAGCGGACAGTTTCCATAACCATGCCTTTAGCAGAAAATTACAGAACTCTTGTATGCAGACATGACTCAGATTCCCTGATAACGCACGCCGGTGTTGAGTCCGAGGTCGGCCCTGATCTGCGAACCTCCATGCTTTTCCAGCAATCTTGAAATCTCGCTGTGTGGGTCGTTCAAGTCCCCGAAAACAAGCGCTTCATGACCATCTTTCGCACAAGCCTCGGCACATGCAGTGTTGTTATCACCACGGTCCACCTTGTGCACACACAGGGTGCAACTTTCCACACACCCCTTGCCGCGAGGTGAATGCGGCAACTGTTCGTACAATGGCTCATGGATAAAGGATCGTGCCTTGTAGGGACATGCCATCATGCAGTAGCGACAGCCAATACAAGTATGCTTGTTGACAAGCACAATCCCATCTTCACGCCGGAAGGAAGCCTTTGTCGGACAGACATCCACACAGGGTGGGTGCTCACAATGCTGACACATCATGGGCAGTGAGGTGACATGACCGGTCTGCCTGTCTTTCACGTTCAGTTTTCGGATCCACTGCGCGTCTGTTGTGGGACGGCCCAAACTCCATACGCCGTTCTCTTCATTGCATGCGGTCACGCACGCACTGCAATCTTCCTGACAAACATTCGTGTTAACCAGCATCCCCCAACGCTGCTTGTTCGAAACAGGTTGATCTGCTGGTTTCGCACTTGCAGAATGATATAGAAATATCCCTGGAGCAACGGACAACCCCCCCAAGGCAGCAACCCCCAGGGTAAAGCTGCGACGGCCTGAATCCACTTCAGATGTATCAAACGTATAGCGCATTACATTCCTGACCTGCCTGGTTGAACAATTTTATCACTTAACCGCATCAGTTCCTGCAGCTCCTGTACTGGCTGATTAACCTGTCCCGACATGCGCAAAGTTGCCCGCACTGCCTCCTCAGGCCGGTCAGCGTGACACTGGAAACAGTCGATCGTCACCGCAGTGAACAGGTGGCAACTGGCGCAAAAGTGTATCTCTTCCGAGTACCGTGCGTATTTACCCTGTGCATCAGGCGTGATATGACAATCTATGCAACCGGTGAGACTGTATTTTTCCGTACGGATGCCTTCAATAACAGTTTTGTCCCGGTGGTCCAAAATGTATTCAAAATGTTGCCTGCGCATGACATCAACAGGCTCTACGCAAACAGTTTCTTCACTGTATTTGCCCTTGGGTGGAGGTATGTTTTCGGGACCGTCTGCAAAGACCTGGATCATGGATACACAGGTCACCATGATTACTGCAAGCCATACAGGTCTGCTATAGACAATACTTCTGATCAAAACTTTTGACTTCAGTTCAGTTATGCAGACTTCGGCCAGTCAGGCCGCTTCTGCCTGCCCTTCCTCTTGGCATCCCTGCTCATCATCGCCAGGCTGAAGTACAATCGCATTGCTCACAAGCTGATGCAGGCTGACGATCTGGTCCATCTCAAAGTCATAGTATGGAAACACCTTTGAAAACTGGCTTTTGCAAATTGCACAAATTGCAGCCATGTGTGTTACGCCGTAGTTATCGACCACATTCTTCAAAGCCTCCATGCGCGGCAATGCACCTTTCACACGGAGCTCAATCAAGTCATCTGTCAGCAACCCGCCGCCGCCGCCGCAACAGTATGTACCTTCCTTGATGGCATAACCCGGCATGTCCACATAGTTATTGCATACTGCCTTGATGATTTCCCTCGGAATCTCAAACTGGCCGCCGGGCCGGTCACCCATACGAGACGCACGAGCAACGTTGCAGGAATCATGATATGTGACCACCATGTCGTCATTCTGTGAAGGATCAAGAACCAGCTTGCCTTCCTGAATCAGTCCATGCGTAACTTCACAGACGTGTTGCGGTACGGGATAATCAGGGTCCAGAAAGTCAAATGGCCCGGCAAGTGTGTTCAGGAAAGAGTACGCCACACGCCATGCATGTCCGCACTCGCCGAACACGATTCGCTTTACACCAAGATCGATCGCAGCCTGGCGGATCCGCATCGCTAGCTTCTGCATGTTTTCATAGCTGCCAATGAACATGCCAAAGTTAGCCGCCTCGCTGGCATAGGAACTCAGGGTCCATGAAATTCCTGCCTGGTGAAATACTTTTGCGTACCCGATCAATCCGTCTATGTGCGGTTCTGCAAAAAAATCTGCAGACGGGGTAATCAGCAGAATTTCCGCGCCCTCTACATCCAGTGGAAACTTCACCGTTACACCGGTCTCTTCCTCAACGTCTTCTTCAAGGCCCTCCAGGGTGTCCGCCAAGGCCGGCTCCGGCAAGCCGAGATTGTTTCCTATTACATGAACCTTGCCGATGATCTCATTACAGTACTTCTGCCCTTTTCCCACTGCATCCATCACTTCACGTGCAGCCATGGATATTTCTGCAGTATCTATTCCATAAGGGCAGTAAACGGAACAGCGCCTGCACTGTGAACACTGGTGAAAGTAGCTGTACCAGTCATCCAGAACTTCTTCGGTCAGGTCTTCAGCACCTACAAGTTTCGGGAACAGCTTGCCGGAAAGGGTGTGATAACGCCTGTAAACTTTTCTGAACAGGTCCTGGCGTGCAACCGGCATGTTTTTCGGGTCTGATGTTCCAAGGTAGTAGTGGCACTTGTCTGTACAGGCGCCACATTTGACACAGGAATCCAGAAATACCTGCAATGAGCGATACTTGCCCGTCAGCTCACCCATTTTTTCAATGGCTACCTCTTTCCAGTTGTCCACCAGTTCGCCTGGAAAACCCAGCTTCTCCTGGAAATCGGACTTCGCAACAAATGGCCGACTATGTGACATCACGCCTTCCTGCAGGCGAGGAATCACGGGGTATTCATCGATTTTTGGTGTTTCAAATTCTGGTGCAGCCATTTCTAACCTGTCTAGGATGATTCAAGTCTGTTGGCCCAGTCCGCAACATGACGCTTTTCACGGGGATTATCCACCTGGTTTCGGGTAGGGCTGAAAAAGACACCCGGGGCATGCAAGAGCTTGCTGAATGGGAAAATGATCATCAGCAGGATGACAAGGCTCAAATGCACAACCAAGACCAGATCATTCGGCATGGGCGACCAGTCAAATACCATCAACCCCAGTATAAATGCTTTAAGTGACACGATATCCGTATGATCTACAAAAGTCATCAGCGCCCCTGTCACACCGATAGCAATCAGCAACAGCAGCATCAGGTGGTCCGAAGGCGCAGAAATATAACGAACCCGGTCTACCAGTATCCTTCGTGCCCACAAGCCGGCAAGGCCAGCCAGCATCATGAAGGCAGCATACTTGCCGAAAGGCTGCAAGAAAACAACCCATGCCCAGACGGGATCAGTGAAGTAGCGCAAGTGCCTCAACAGCACCAGGAGCAAGCCAAAGTGAAACATCCAGCCGAACAGCCATGTCCATTTGCTCGACTTGAACAGGCTTTCAAATATTGTGAGTTCCTTGACCATGCGGAATACTACGCCAAGACGGGTCGTCGGGGCTGGAGTAGTGGGAATCTTCAATGGCGCCGGCGTTTTGGCATATCCCCAGATTTTATATGCAGTAAAGGCCAGCAATACAACGGTTGCCACATAGAACAAGGCTGCAAAGACTATAGTTAAGACCGGCATCTACAACTTCCCTAGGCGTATCAGGTCCTGTTCACACCATACGTCCGGTGAAACGAAAGGCAGCATGCCTTTCATTTCAGCCTGCACACATGATTCAGAGTCTAGACGCAACCTGTCGGTTTAGGCAGACCTGCATATTTACACGCTTGCTTCGCAGGTCCATAAGGAAACAGTTCATACAGGTACTTGCTGTTACCTTTGTCCTTTCCCAGTTTTTTGCCAATCGCCTTGGTCAAGACCCGCACGGCCGGAGCAATCTGGTATTCCTCGTAGTATGAGCGAAGGAAATTAATTACTTCCCAGTGATTGTCTCCGAGTTCAGCGCCGTCTGCCTCTGCCATGGCATCAGCCAGTTCCGGTCGCCAATCGTTTAGGTTGGCCAGATAGCCTTCCTCATCAGTCTCAAAGGACTCGCCATTTACTTCTAAGGGCATGCAACTCTCCTCATCTTCTAGTATCCGTTAAACATATGTCACAACCACGATTGAACCGCGTCATGTTCAGTCGCCAAATCTACAAAACCATTATAATCCACTACCTGAATACCACCGATCAACTTGTCTTCACCAAGTCCACGCGCCTTGACGTCCGGACCCATTACATAGAACGAGAAATCATGCATGGCCTGAGCAATTCTTTCACTGAACTTCGTATTCTGCATGGCAGCTATTACGCCGTCTTCGAACAAGAGTATGGAACTCCCTGCCTTGGCAAGACGCAGACATGATTCCAGGGCGTTGCGTTCGAATGGTGACTTATTTACGGTGTGTAAAACTGACATGGCCTAGAAACTCAATATCACGTCCTGTTCATTGATAATTTCAGTCAGTTCGCTGCGGCCCACGAGGAACAGTGAATCCTTCTCTGCCCAGTCATCATCTTCGTCTTCATACTTCAACGCCTGAAGATCATCAGCGGTTAAACCACGCTCTTCCAACGACTCCTTCTCCACATAGACCTTCTTGATATCGTAGTCACCAAGTGCCGTATACGTCTTGGAGAAATTCTTCATGCCAATGCTTTCAGTGTCCTGTCCTTTGGTCAGTTGGTATACGCCATCATCCACAAATACCAGGCTGATGTCCTGGTCGAATGCCGCTGCAATCAGCACTACTTCCAGAGACTCCAATGCGTAGATGGTGCCGTAGGGTGCCTTGCGATTGATATAACAGAACCTCTTGACTACGCCTTCACCATTTTCCACAGGAAACCCCTAAATGCTAATCCCCGAAAGTTACAAGCCGGTCTGTCTGGATCCCCGCTTCGATAAGTTGCCCCAGGCCAGAAATACGAAATCCCGGTGCCAGGTTATGTGCATTTTTGCCGTGTCGCCCCATCTCGTCTTCGTCCAGAATGCCGCGACGCTGGGCAGCAGCCACGCACACGACCAGGTCCAGCCCGTGCTTTTCTGCAAGTTCAGACCACTCTTTTGTCAGGTTCCGGTCATCTTGAGGCGGCACGCCGAGACGGGTGCCGTTATTGACTCCATCATGATAGAAAAAGACACGAAAAATATCGTGCCCCTTTTCTATCGCAGCTTTTACAAACTGCAATGCCGAGTCAGAAGATTGATGCGTATACGGTCCCTCATTGATAACAATTCCAAACTTCACACCGATGCCTCATGCCTAGAAGCGGATATGGGCAGATGAATTCAGGCTTCTGCGTGCACCACGCCAATTGTCGATGTGAAACTTGGTAAAGGGAAGTCCGGTTGCCTCAAAAAATCTTGGCCAGCCGATGCGCTCAATCCAGTCGTTGATACGCTCCCAGTCCTTGGCCCCATCGCGATAGGCACGCAGGATTTGCTTGACTACCGCCGTGGCTTCCGGCCAGCGTGGCGGATTGTTGGGTATGCCTGCAGCAACGAGTTTCTGGAACGTGGGCTTGCCCCGGGCATTACTGTGATTTCCTCCTACCCAAATTGCAAGCTGACTGTGCTCGGCATCATTGATCTGCATGGGTGGGCATGGAGGATAACATGCACCACAGCAAATGCATTTCTTTTCGTCCACTTCAAGGGAAGGCTTGCCATTTACCTGGGCTGGACGGATGGCAGCTACGGGACAACGGGCAACGACTGATGGCCGCTCACATACATTGGATACCAGGTCATGGTTGATCTTGGGTGGCTTGGTATGCTGCACATTGATGGCAATATCACCCTGGCCTCCGCAATTAATCTGGCAGCATGAGGTCGTGATGTGCACGCGATTGGGCATGTTGTTCTCCCTGAACTCATCAATCAACTCATCCATCATCGCCTTGACTACTCCGGAAGCGTCCGTCCCCGGGATATCGCAATGCAGCCAACCCTGCGTATGCGAGATCATGGCTACGGAGTTTTTCGTCCCCCCTACTACGAAACCTTCCGATTCCAGTTCATCAATCAGCGGCTGCACCTTGGCTTCGTCTGCGACCATGTATTCAATGTTGCTGCGAATCGTGAATCGCACGTAGCCTTCTGCAAACTCGTCTCCAATCTCACAGAGTTTCCGCAAGGTAAACACATCCAAGATACGCTGCGTCCCGGCACGCACAGTCCAGATCCTGTCTCCACTCTCTGCCACATGAAGCAATACGCCGGGTCGTGGGTGTTCGTGGTAATCCCAGCTTCCGTAATTTCTGCGCATCACGGGATGCATGTACTGAAATCCGTCCGGGCAGCCTGATTCAATCGGTGCGCGATGGTGTTGCGCCATACTTTTCTCCTAAATCTCGTTTCAATAGGGTGCGCTGCTGGCAAGAAAGTCTGTTATGCGGCGGATGCCTGCTGTTCAGCTTTCCTCTGGAACCATTTTTCGGCTTCCTCATCCCAGCTGTCTACACGCAGGTATGAACTCTGACGTGGCTCATTCACCATGTTGGGATCCACATCAACACCAATGCCTTCCAGAAAGTTGACGAGGCCGATGCGCTCGATCATTTCGCCACAGCGTTCATGCTCCAAGCCATTTTCTGCCCAGAAATCGATGGTCTCTTCTGCCAGCTCGACCAGCTTTTCGTAGTCTTCTTCCGTCTCAAGTTTCATGAAAGGCACGACTACAGTACCCATCAGGTCGCCTATCTTGAGGGTTCGCTTGCCACCGATCAAAACAGTTATGCCCGTGTCGTCTCCCGGAGACAGTGCTTTTACCATTACATTCAGACAGTGCATGCATCGCACGCAGTCCTGGTTGTTAACCTCAAGGGTATCGTCATCCTTGAGCGCAAGTGCCTGGGTGGGGCAACGGGTGATCACATTGTCTATGACATACTGACGGCCCTTACGCTCCACGAATTTCTTGACTTCATCCTGATCAACTTTCATGTCGTCACGCCATGTGCCGATGATGGAGAAATCCGAACGTTCAACCGAATTCATGCAATCATTCGGACATCCTGAAACTTTGAACTTGAATTTGTAGGGTAGTGCTGGCCTGTGAACATCATCAGTAAAATTGTTGAGCAGGGTTCGATGAATCTTCATTTCATCGGCATTCGACATCTCGCAACGCGCGGAACCTACGCAGGACTGGCCTGTACGCACACATGGCCCTGCACCCCCCAGATCCCATCCATAGTCATTGATTTCATCAAAAAAGTGCTGCGTATTTTCCGTTGTGGCACCAATGAACATGATATTGCCGGTCTGCCCATGAAAAGTAACCAGGCCTGAACCCCATTTTTCCCAGCTTGTGCCAAGCTGCCGCAGCATGTCTGTCGTATAGTAGTTTCCTGCAGGAGGTTGAACTCGCAGAGTATGGAATTCCTTCGATTCGGGAAACGCAGCACCCACCTCTGAAAATCGAGGGATAATGCCGCTGCCGTATCCGAACACTGACACTGTACCCCCTTTCCAGTAGCCCTTGCGTGTTTCGTAGGAGTGCTCTAACTGGCCCAACAGTGAATTGGCTACACCGCGTACTCGTTCGTCCTGGTGTTTGTCACGCAAGCGTTTGATGCCGGAAACAAAACTTGGCCATGGACCAGTTTCCAGATCATCAAGCATGGGGGTGGGATGATGCGTATCGGCCATTGTACAATCTCCTTACTTTCTAGTTTCTGCAGACCCGTGGCTTCGGCACGGACCTGGTACATGGACTAAAGTATACTGGAACCCGCTGGGGCAAAGAAGCCAAAAACCCTAGTTAAGCACACCACTTGAGTCTAGAAGCAGGAGCAGCACGGCAAAACCCCCTCCATGGGGTGCCAACCTGAAAACAGATTATCCCAATGGGGATAGGGCCAATCGAAGGCCTAACTCCCGGAAAATCCTAGAAACATCAGGTATAGTTCTCAATTGGCTGGCATGTAGTGTCATGACTTGGCCAGTCTGTCCTGAATATCCAAGATTCCTCTATGCCATGCAGCAATTCTCTCTAGAAAATGATAGCGCGTACCGTCAGTGGAGGGCCCGGAAACTCCGGGCATATCCGACCCGCACTGAACAACTCACCGTCATGGTTCAAAGACCTCATCAGCTCACGCAAGAAGAGAAGGGGAATCTGCTGCAAGCATGTGAAAAAACCAATCTTGTTTTCTACAGAACCGATCCTGGACAGGAACAGAGCAAGCATGTCGTGGCCGCAATGGCCCAACAGCTGAGCCTGGCCCATATGGATGCCAACTTCTGTGCTGACAAAGACAGCATCTCTTCAATCCAGGTGATGGATAAAGGGCCGGGGAGCACTTCCTATATCCCGTACACGCACAGGGCCCTGAACTGGCATACTGATGGCTACTATAACCTGGATTCACAGCGCATCCGGGCATTTCTCATGCATTGCGTGCGCCCGGCAAGTACAGGCGGAGAAAATACCTACCTGGACCCTGAAATCCTGTACATCCAGCTGCGGGACCAAAACCCGGATCATGTTGAAGCCCTGATGGACCCGCAAGCCATGACCATCCCCCCTAATCCGGAAAACAAGGAAAGGGAGTTCAGTGCAAAATCTGGACCCGTGTTCATGATTGATGAACCTACACAGACGCTCTACATGCGCTATACCGCACGCACGCGTAACATCATGTGGAAGGACAGCTTTCATCTACGCAAGGCAAGACTTACACTACAGGAAATCCTCAATGACAGTGAGTACCGGTTTCGGCATCTCCTGCGGAGTGGAGAAGGTGTATTGTGCAACAACGTGTTACATAACCGAACGATGTTCACCGATCATTCAACGTCAAAACGCCTGTTATACCGTGCCCGCTTTTACGAGCGTGTAGCAAAGCCCGGTGCTACCAGTGACAAACGGCCTGCAACCGATGCTGTGGCTCAGTGAAATTCTCATGCAGCATCATGAGATGCAGTCATTTGAGGAACTCAAGGAAATGCTGAACAGATGTGCGCAACAGGGAGAGAGATTCTTTCGCATGGACGTGCGCCCTCCTTTCCACGATACCCCGGAAAACTGGGAAGACATTCTCGAATCCGTTTTCACAACAGCGAACAAGGTGACCGACTGATTTCTCATGTACTGGCAGGACTCGAATGACAAGAAAGAACAGTTCGTCGTACCGGATGAAATTGTAGACCTGTCCTTCAAGGTGCAGTGCAGACAGCTGCCCCTTGACCATGCCTACGACCTTTCCAGGGCCATTCAGGAGGAACTGCCCTGGATGGCTGACGAACCCCAGGCAGGTATTCACCTGATACATGGAGCAGAATCAGGAAATGGCTGGATACGGCCGCAGGATCCCAATGCACTTTTGACACTGTCCCGCCGTACACGCTTCATGCTGCGGCTGCCGAAACAAAAGGTTAACGCCGCCACACAGCTTGCAGAAAAAAGGATTCGGGTAGGCAGCCATGAACTCGTGCTCAGTCAGCCACAAGAAAAATTACTTTCCTCACACACCACGATCTTTGCCCGGTACATCGCTACTGATTACCTCACAGATGAACAGGCATTTCTGAACCAGGTCGCTGAGTGGCTGGGCAATGAGGGCGTACAGGCCAGAAAAATGATAAGCGGACGTGCCCATGTATTGCGCATGCCTGGAAAGGACCTGGCCACGCGGAGCCTGATGATTGCAAATCTTGACATAAAGGATTCCATTCACTTGCAACAACATGGCCTGGGTGCGGGACGCAAGGTAGGGTGTGGACTATTCCTACCTCATAAGGGTATTGACGCAGTAGGACAATCGCAGGAAAAATAATATAGCAATCAAAACACTTTCCAACTTTCAGAAAACACAATTTGTATCTTCTAGGAGTGGAATATGGCAATTAACGTTAATGGCAAAGACGTCGAAACTACAAATTCAGGATTCCTGGTCAATATCGAAGACTGGAATGAAGAGGTAGCAGAAGTAATTGCTCGGGAAGAAGACATCGAACTGTCAGATAAACACTGGGACGTGATCCGGTATCTCCGAGATGAATTCATCAACAACAGCGGCAACCAGCCCAATACCCGTAACATGGTCAAGGCGATGGCAAAGGCATGGAACGAAAAAAAGGTGGATGCCAAGTTCTTGTATGAACTGTTTCCAGGCAATCCCAGCAAACAGGCTGGACGTATAGGCGGGTTACCGGAAAGCCGCCGCAAAGGCGGCTATTGATTCCGAACCTGGCTTTTTCCCACCCAATACGGAATACAGACAGTCTGCCAGCAGTGCACTAAATTTGGTACGCAACACATGTTGACCATGAGGATCAGGCGTGAGTTCTAAACAGGAAAGAATCCAGAAACTGCTTGAGATGCAGAGAAAATTTATTGAGCTTGAGCAAAGAGGGGACTTTACTCCGGAAGATTACTGGTTGCCGAAGGAAGGAACGGACCTGGCCGGCTTCAAGGATGAATACACGAAACTGGCCATGCAAGTGGTTGATGACGCCCACGAGGAAGTCGGCTCCAAGGCTTAAGGCCGTCCTGGCTTGACGTCAGCCAACTCCGGTGATTTCGGGTGTTGCCAGGTCGGCACCGACAGTGCCCTGAGCGAGAGGGTTCATGTGTCACTCCACATCCGCACCAGATTGACATAAACATTGTCCACGCGCTTGGCATCCTCTGTGTCTGGGTCTCTGCGCAGCAGCTTTTCACGAGTTTTCCCCAGCTGATACAGTAAACCGCGCTGCTCATGGCTTCGCACCAAACTCTGTACCCAGGTCACTGCGACCAGACGTTCACCACTTGCTACCCGCGCTACCTGATGGCGGGTTGATGCAGGGTACAGCACCGCATCACCTGCAGGACACTTGACTTTCTGAACGCCAAATGGAGTCTGAATCACCAGATCTCCGCCTTCGTATTCATCAGGTGAACTCAGGAATATGGTGATGGCAACATCAGAACGGTAGCGGTCATGCTCGCCCATGACAGGATCATCGATATGCTCACCATAGTACATCCCTTCCCTGTACCGAACGTAAAATGGCATAGCTATACGATACGGAAGTGCAGCAAGCTTGTATTCCGGATGACGAACCAAGTTCCCCACAACCAGTCGATTCAGCTCGGATACGGAGTCTTCGCTGCTTACTTCCTCATTATGCTTCACCACCTGGGCAGTGGCCCCGGCAGAAAGCCTGCCATCACGGAAATCTGCAGCAGCCAGCAACTTGCGTACCTGCCTCAGCTCACTTTCACCCAGAACGTACTTGATTTGTACCAACATTCTTTGAATACTCGGTTTGCCAATACTGACATGCCCACATGACGGAGTGAAGTCGATGATACTGAAAGTCACCATTGATGAAAAAACTTTTCCCTTGCGGCTAGATGACGAAATGGTGCGCGATGCACAGGAGGCATTCAGAAAAATGGATGAAGACATGGACCGGGGCTGGCAGATGAGCCGTACCTGGGTTGAGCACCCTGATGATCTTCAGCGCTGTCAAATTGCAGCGGACAGGATGCTCACCGCAATCCAGCAGGAAAAGACGGCCACCGTGGGATTGATGGCCGCCTATATCGTGAACAGGATACCCGGTGTCCAGGCCGTAGACATCGATACCTCTGGCGATATGACCCGAACCGAGGTGGTCACGGGATGAGCCTGCCGGTCAACGATTGGCCAGCCTGAGAAATGTGCCTGTCATACCGAATTTAGCGTAGTCCACCTGCCCAAAAGTAATGCTTAAGTTATATTCTATTGTTCTCAATTTTCCTTATAATCAGCAATTCTTATTTACTTGATAAATTTTTGATTCACTCAAAATCTAGAATTCAAGGCACTTGTACTGGGAGGTAACCGGTAATGGCAGAGAAGCTCACTTTTCGACTCTATGAAGATGGTGACCACATTACGAAACAATGGAGCAAGTCTGTTGTGCAAAACGGGTTGTCAGAAATCTGTCCCACTTATATTCACCGGACTCCTCCTTGCCAGGCAAGCTGCCCCTCTGGCCATGACATCCGTGGCTGGCTTTCGATCGTTCGTGGCATTGACAAACCAGTAGGTGACATGACTTGGCAGGAGCATGCATTTTGGCGCATGACCTCAGCCAATCCTTTTCCATCGGTCATGGGGAGGGTGTGCCCGGCCCCATGTGAAGACGGATGTAACAGGAACGAAGTGGAGGAAGCAGTCGGCATCAATGCGGTAGAGCAGTATGTCGGGGACTGGGCACTGAAACAGGATTTGACCTTTTCAGTACCTGAACAGGATAGCGGCAAGAAAGTTGCCATAGTTGGTGGCGGGTGTGCCGGGCTGACTGCCGCATATTTTCTGCGTAAACAGGGTCATGCCTGCACCATTTTCGACGAGTACGACAAGCTGGGCGGCATGATGGTTTTCGGCATACCAGGTTACCGGACACCGCGTTCCGTGCTTGACGGTGAGATCAACCGTATCATCGACATGGGTGTCGAGGTAAAGCTGAACACTCGGGTCGGCACAGACGTTTCAGTCGAAGAACTGGAACGTGATTATGACGCCATACTCTGGGGAATCGGAGCCGTTGCGGGAAAGAAACTGCCCATACCGGGGGGCGATGCTCCCAATGTGGTGGATGGTATGTCCTATTTGCGCGCATTCAATGAAGATCGTTTGAAATACATCAGTGGACGGATACTTGTGATAGGGGCTGGAGATACAGCCATGGACGTGCTGGCCGTCGCAAGACGTATCGGCAATATCAAGAACACCACGCAAAAAGACCGACCGGAAAATGTCATTCTAGGCTATACCGTGCACGACGTGGCGAGTATCGCCAAGCGCCAAGGCGCCGATGTATGGGTCGTCTATCGGCGTCCAATTTCGCAGGCGCCAGCAACCCAGCACGAACTTGATGCAGTAATTCAAGAAGGTGTGGAAATACATGACGGGCTGTCGCCTATCGAAGTTATCAAGGATGAGGATGGCAGGGCCAAGGCCCTCAGGGTCGTGCCCGTCGAGGAAGTGGATGGCAAGTTGTGCCCCAAGGAAGGAGAAGAGTTCGATATCGAATGCACCCTGATCGTAAGTGCGACGGGTCAGACCGGGGACTACACCGGTATTGAAGAATTTGACAATGGACGAGGATTGATGGATGCAGACAAGACGTACCAAGTGGCTGGCAAACCTGGCCATTTCGTAGCTGGAGATGCTATCAACCCTCACCTTTTAACCACGGCAATCGGACAAGCCTCGATTGCTGCTGAAAGCCTGCACCACTACCTGATGGACAAGGAAATTCCATCCCGTCCTAAAATTGACACGCATCATTTCAAGCTGCTGGAGGAATTACGTACACGCGAGCTTGAACCTGCCCCGTTTGACAACGAAGAAGCGTGGGGAACGGACTCTTCCGATTTTGCAATCCACAACTACGAAGACCGCTCCAAGACTGAAATTGCCACGCATGACCAGTTGCACCTAGCATATTTTGAACACGAACTGATGAATCGCAGGCAGGAGGCAAATATATCAGCAGAATCTGTGCTGAATAATTTCCAGGAAAGATTCTCCGCACTGGAGGAGCAGAAAGCGGTCGACGAGGCAGCCCGTTGCATGAGTTGCGGCATGTGCTTTGAATGTGACAACTGCGTGGTGTACTGCCCAGAAGATGCGATCTTTCGGGTCAAGAAAGACCAGCGGGCGATGGGACGCTACGTAGATACCGATTACGACAAATGCGTCGGATGCCACATTTGTGCAGATGTCTGCCCCAGTGGCTATATCAAGATGGGCCTGACTTACTGACGAATCTTGTCTGCAGTATCGCTGCTCAACATTCAGGCAACACTGCCGAAACCTTTATCCACTGCACCGGCAGGCACGTGCAGCCCTGCCATTTTGCAGCCCTGGGCAATGGGCCCGCCCGGGAAAAGGTCGTACAGATATTTCAGCCCGCCCTTGTAGTGGAACTTTTCCTCTAATGCATCGTGCAGTTCACGCATGTTAACCAGATTGATCTCATGCCGTGAATAGTACTCCTGCAGGGCATGCATCACCTCAAAATGGTCATCCGTCAGGGTAATCCCCTCCTCTGCGGCAACTTTTCTGACATCCTCGTCAGACCAGTCTTCAGACATGAAAGAGCGCTCGTTTTCACTTGTCGTCAAGGCAGTCATGAACTTTCACCTCCTTGGAAAATATATGTGTCTCTGGTGTAAAATTATACCACACCCGTCTGTACCAGAAGGGTTACCGCTCTCAGAGGACCGGGAGAAAAGACCTGTCCTGAAACCCTAACCTGGCTGCACAAAACACTTTTCCATCCTCTCATGATGCAACCCGGACAGTTCACTCAGGGCTTCACCATGTATGATGTAGCCGTTTCTGAAATAAAAGCTTACTGCCGCTTCGCGTGCATACAACCAGCAGACTCGTATACAGTGGTCCTGTGCAAACTGCTCCAGCTGTAAAAGAAGGGTGCTTCCAATCCCCTTGAGCCTGTACCGGCTGTGAACAGCCATGTACCTGATCCTGGCTGTGTGTGGGGTCTCAACATTCAGCCTGCCCACCCCCACAATTTGATTCCCGTCATATGCCGCAAGATGAAATGCATCATTTTCAAGTTCATCTCGTTCGCTGCCGCGTGGCAAACACAGGGGTTTACGCAACATTTCCCACCTGAACGCAAAATACTCGGCAAACTCTGCTGGAGTAGCTGGAGACTTGTAAGACACCGCGTCAGTGTCATGCAAAGACGACCCACGTCGTGGCAATGTACTTAACCCCCTGCTTCAAGGTAACGCCCCGATGCTCATGTGTCCAGAAAGGTGGAAACAGAACCAGCTTGCCTGCGTCCGGCCGGACCTTTATGCCCTGGAACAGGAATTCCGTTTCCCCCCCGGGACCCTCCACATCATTCAGGTACCATATTGCCACCAGTTGCCGATGACTGAAATCATGGCTGCCGCCGTCCACATGCCAGTGGTAATACTCGCCTGCACGGGTCCTTTGTATACCGTAGCCCATGTCCTTGAATGGACCCTTGAAAAATGGATAACGTTCCCGAAATTCTAGGATGGCGTGCCCTAAGGCTCGAAATAACATCCGGTCAGCAAATTTCCAATGTGGCTTCCCACTGATAACGAGATCCGTGGACTTCTTGACCGTCGTGTCCTGGCCGGCCAGTTGTCCTATACGCCCTTCATATTGTTCATTTTCGGCATTTTCAAAGCCCTGAATGACCTCAGCGCAAAATTGCCTGGAAAGGGAACCACGCTGCTCAAAAATGAAACTGCCCGGCTTGATCTCCCGAATTGCATTGGGCGGAGTCCCGGCCCGATCTGTTGCCCGACTGACTGTCACGATCGAAGTGAGTTTTTCATGACAAAGTTTTCCAGGGCAGACAGCCCCCTGTCACCCTGACGCTCATAGCAGGCCAGCATTTCGCCTGCAACATTCAGCCAGTGCCGGGTTCCTTTTGCCACCAGATTTTTCAACGGCTTCAGATTTCCAGTATCTGCCCATTTCGCATATGCATCCAGAAAGCCTGGAAACAATTCCCTGCGCATGGATGTAAGGTTGGCTGCAAAAAAATGCAAGGAAGCCGGGTTATAGTTCTCAATCAATCCCGGCAGGGTAGAAACACAGTCTGCCAGCAGATCCTTCACCGCCCTGGCGGTCATTTCAGCCCTGGACCGGGGCAAACTGACAATCATGTCATGCCAGCCTTGACCGAGCTCCCGGGAGGCAATGAACTCTCCTATCTCATGCAGTGCCACGGCCTCCAGTTCATTGTCGGTCATTTGATCCAATGCCTGACCAATATCATTTTCAAAATCATAATAGGACAATGCCTTGGCCATGGCATTGTCTTTCTTGTGCCATCTCCACTCTTCAAATTTTTCCCACATCAACCTGCGTAGCGACTCTTTCCGTACGAAGACATTCTTTCCCTGAGTCATTGCAGGGGGAGCCGTCAAATCCCGTGCACATTCATCCGCAGACACGTACATGGTGAAGTCATCATATACTTCCTTTGACTCAAGCCTGGCCAGAAAGAAGTTGGGGGCAGCACGCAAGCCTATTCCACCGCTGTATACGTAGTGTTTAGGTGCCAGCGCTTTGTTTATGTTCTCTGTATCAAAGGGATCGAATTCCTTGCCGTCTATAGGCAGCGGGATAAAGTTCTCCTGCTCGAGACTCTCCCACAAGTCCTCGCGTTCCTGTACCCAGTCACCCACTTCCTTTTTCGGCAAAACCGCATTGAAGGCATAACCGTTTTCCCAGCGGAAATATTCCCGCATCTTCAAAAGGTAGACACACAGCGTGTAGTTCGCCGCATTTTGTGCGTCCGAGATGTCACAGTTCTTTTGAACAGCCGTACAAAGTAGTTCTGGATGGTTCACCATAGGTATATTATATGCCCAGTTACATCATGATCATAAAACAGGTATACGCCTGACCAGTATTCCAAAGAGGAAATCGTGGCTAGACTGAAAACCAAGTGGAACCTGCAGGACCGACAGCGTACACCTGAAGAAATTGCGAGTGTAGTTGCCTTCAATCTTTGGGTACTGGGCGCTGACTCGTGCCTGTTCCTGGAAAATGAAGGGTTTGAAACCCATAGCCAGTCACAGCGACTTGACGTCATCGCAGAATTTGTCGCTTTTGGCGCCCATGTTGCAGACCGCATGGTATTTGACAGCATGACGGCCGCTGAGCGTGAGCAGTTTATCAATTCCCTGGGCCAACATCTCGCCAATACCATGCAAGAGAACCGGTCAGAAGCCTGCGGAACAGGAAACTACCGCAAGGACTTCATCGATCTGCTGAACGACAGGATGACCGAATTTTCTGAGTGCAGCTACACTGAGGAACACGGTCCCGGATTTCCCATGCGGCGCTTGGCAGGAAACCATGTACAGGCAGTAATGGGGTCAAAAGACAACAAGTGGATTCCAGATTACGTGATCGACTCGGAGATACCAAAACTGTTACTGGGCCTCAAAAAAGTCTTTAAAGGCCAGGAGGCTTCATTAAGCGAGGCTGATTTCTCGCCGCCTCCTATCCCGGAATCAGGCGTGTGGGGTGAGGAATGAAGCCATGTGTGTTTACCCTGCGGTAAACAGGCACACAGGTGCAACCGTGATTTCCCAGCCGGAGCAGGACTAGGCGGTCGGGACAACAACCGATTATTTTTTCCACTTTTCAAAGTTTTCCGTGTTTTTTTCCTGCCCGTCTTCATAACCTGCAGTATAGGCTTCCGTTACGCGTTGTTCTTCACGCTCCGGATGCCCAAGGTAACCGCCCTGCCAGCCGAGCAGGTATTCCGGGTCTACGCCTGCAGACTCCATTTTGATTACAGCATCTCTGTATTCCTGGTCCATGTTTTCTCCTTGGTCTAATTTCGCCTGTTTCCCAAAAAATGCTTTAAAGCCTTGCCCGAGTCAATTGCTGTCCTGACTACCCCGGCCGAATCATTCAGATCCTTTCCAATGCCCATATGAGTAAGCATGATCGCTCCCGAATAGATCAGGCTGTCTCGAGCAGGACCGTGCTCCCCTTCCAGCGCAGACATCCCAACCAGCGCCGCCTGGCCTGCAAGTTGATCCACATCAAACTTTGCAGCCGTACCGTCCAGACTGTGCCTGCTTGAATCCAGCTCCGGCAAGGGCACCGCGCGGACATCCTGGTGTATGCCGGCCTGCTCAGGATGAATTTCCACATCCGCTAACGTGCCACCGTTTTGGTATTCAAAATACTTCGATACCTGTTTTAAAGAAGGGATCACGCCTCCTTCGACACCCCGCACAAATACTGAAGATTCAAAACCGGACAACCTGGCCAAATGTTCATATACCGGGGGATACGGTTTATGAACATAACCTGTCATCAGGTGCGTCCCCACCTTTCCCCGAACCGGCCCGATTAAAACTTCCACAGTAGTGAGAACAGGTCTTTTAACTATCCGGGTTCGCAAGGAAATGAGGTCATGCAATGCTGGGCATACGTGCTGTTGATCGATGTAAGCCCAGCCAATATCAGGATTGTTGATCCGGCTGACGGTCTGCAACGGGTCCAGGTCCACATTGATCGATGCTGCACGCAAGACCTTTCTGTGCGTGGCCCCGAACTTGGGTCCTACCGCTTCGGCTCCATGTGAAACTGCCCGCAGACCGCTTGCAGCAAGCACGGCGGGCAGGAATGGCGAAACCGGCAGCCCACGCGTATAACCGTCGTAAGGGTCCGCAATGTCCACAATATGATCCACCTCTGCAGTGACGATGTTCGAGGCGTCAATGATCGCCTGCAGGGACCCCCCGTTTTCATCCAGTGTTTCGCGCTTCATGCGCAGGGCGATCAAAAAGATACCTGCCTGGACCGGGTCAGCAGTGCCATCGAGAATATGCTGCATCGCATCACGCGCTTCCCCGAAAGAGATATCCTTGCTGTACTCGGGCCCGGTCGCTACACGCTGAATATAAGAACGCATCGCGAGTGCTGGATCTGTAATCGTATGCGGTTCTGTTGGTGACATGGAACTCAGGGTATCGGTTGGTGTAGCATGGCAGGATATAAAAAGCAGTATCGACGCTAATATACCCCTATAGAGAGAACCCGCATTGCCCCACTGTTCCGGGCATGCCATAGCATGCTCACATGCCAGTCTGTACAAGGCCTCGCTACATGGGATAATCTGCTACCCCCGCCTGCTGCCAAATCAGGCTATTCCTCAGGCTTTCAATATTCGCGTATTATATATGCAAGACTAAGTACCCTTGACTACCTATTGCTTGGAGAAGTCATGCCAGACGACGATATGGACTTGGCCAGCGGCATCATGGCATTTGAAGCAAAACATTTTTCTCGAGCGCTGCAGATTCTTTCGCAGCTTGCTGAAAAAGGTGAACCAGATGCCCAGTACCGATGCGCAATCATGTACCAGAATGGCCTTGGAGTTGTTGCTAATCCAGATGCAGCATTCAAGTGGATGAAGACTGCTGCCGAAACGGGACATGCACTGGCTCAGCATGGACTGGGGTTCATGTACATGGAAGGAGACTGTACCGAACAAAATGGTGCAGAGGCTGTCCTATGGTTCACGAAAGCGGCCGAACAGGGTTTACAGGGTTCTCAAACGACGCTTGCAATGATGTATGAGGAAGGCCGGGTCATCGCACGTGATCCGGAAAAGGCCAGGCAGTGGTATGGCAGGGCAGGTTTTTCTTCAGAAGAATCATAGCGACTGTCATACATTCTCTCATGCGACCCGCGCATTTAATCATCGTTCTTGGAAAAGAATTTGCAGGGGCTGCCGTTGGCCATCACACCCCTGTGATGCTATGGGGTCCCCCGGGTGTTGGCAAGTCTCAAATGGTCGCTCAAGTGGCAGAAGAAAATAACGTCGAGGTCATTGATATCCGCCTGTCACAAATGGAGCCAAGTGATTTGCGCGGCATCCCTTTTCGGGACAAGGACACCGTGGAATGGGCGATTCCTGCCATGTTGCCTGACATGAAAAGACATGGCTCTAGAGGAATACTGTTTCTGGACGAAATCACTTCCGCAGCTCCGAGTGTGTCGGCTGCAGCGTATCAACTCATATTGGACAGGAGCCTGGGCCAGTACCGGGTCCCAAATGGCTGGGCCATATTTGCTGCTGGCAATCGCCAGGGAGACCGCGGTGTTACTTACTCCATGCCTGCACCTCTCGCCAACAGGTTTTCCCATTTTGAGGTAGACATAAATCTGGATGACTGGGTGAGCTGGGCATACAGAAACCAGATTGACGAAAAAATTATCGCATTTTTACGTTTTCGCCCTGACTTACTATTCGACTTTGATCCTGCACACAATCCTGTTGCTTTTCCATCACCCCGTTCCTGGGAGTTTGCGCACCGGGCCTTGCAAAAATTTTCAGAGCGCCCCGATCTTCTTACCGGCGCACTGCAGGCCTGCGTCGGTCCTGCAGCAGGAGTGGAACTCAATGCCTTCATCTCCAACCTCGATCAAATGCCTGACCTGGAAGCCATCGTACGTGGTGATGATATCGCCGCCCCCAAGGAAATCGACCTGCAATATGCCATTGCATCCGCATTGGTGGGCCATGCGATCCGTGCCAAACAGACTGTCAATGCCGGGCATGTTCACGGCAACATCCTGAATTATGCAAGCAGATTTCCCCAACGCGAAATGGGTGTGATGATGGTTTCGGACATGCATCGTGCAATCGGTGAGGACCTTTTCAGCTTGCCCGAGTTCACTGTATGGGCAGACAAGATTGCAGACATCATGATCTATGACCAAGTCTGATACGGTGGCAGAACGCGTCAAGTGGGTGATACAAGACTTCAAAACAAACTCGCGACGGCAAGAACCCGCTTGATTCTTGACAAGCCTTTCCTCGGCGCGCTGGTCCTGCGCCTGCCATTGGTTGCCGCCGATCCCGGCTGGTGCAAAACGACTGCCACCGACGCACGCAAGGTTTATTTCAACCAGGAATACATCGGGCAGCTTGATATTGAGGAAACCCAGTTTGTACTGGCTAAACAGGCCCTGCATTGTGCCCTCTCCCACTTTGCCCGCAGGCAGCATCGCATCAAGCACCGTTGGGAACTGGCCTGTGATTACGCGGTCAACCCGCTGCTGGTTCATGACGGGCTGAAGGCTCCGCCTGGAACCATCATGGAAGAAAATTTTGAAGGAATGACCGCAGAAGAGATCTATCACTGTATCGAGGAATTTGAAAACGAAACCAGCGAACAGGAAATGCAGTCCCAAAGTCTTGGTGAGGACAGTGCCACCGACCCGCTGCCAGACAATGCAGACCAGGACCTGCAACCAGTTGATCGTGGAGCGGGCGCAGAGGATGAAACCGAGGATGATCAGCATCTGGCCCCACCGCCTGACAGCCTGACATCACAACAGCAAGAGGAACTGTCGATCCAGTGGCAACAGCGGCTCGCCGGTGCCGCTCAGCAGGCAATGCAAGCGGGAAAACTCGGTGGGGCCATGGCACGGATGGTCGACTTCATGCTGCAGCCCAGGCTTCCCTGGAGGATGCTGCTTGCCAAATACATGACTGCCAATGCGCGAGATGACTACAGCTATTCCAGGCCATCGTCACGCCGGGGGAACCCGGCAATCTTCCCGAGTCTACGCAGCTCCCAGGTCAATGTTGCGGTAGGCATAGATGTCAGCGGATCTGTCAGCGACCAGGAAATGAATGAATTTCTGTCTGAAGTGGATGCCATCAAAGGGAACATGCGTGCACGTATTACGCTGTTGCCATGCGATGCCAACCTCACGGAAGGTGCGCCGTGGGTATTCGAGCCATGGGAAGATGTCGAAATGCCATCCGTTCTGAAGGGTGGAGGCGGAACCAGTTTCTGTCCCGTCTTCAAGTGGCTGGATTCACAGGACCAGTATCCCGACCTGCTGGTTTACTTTACGGATTGTCAAGGAACTTTCCCGGAAACCGCGCCTTGCTACCCGGTCATTTGGCTGGTAAAGGGAAAAGAATCGGCGCCCTGGGGCCAAAGAATCCAGCTGAACTGATATGCAGATGTCCAGTGAAGATCAGCTGCGTCTGAATGTACTTCTGGCCCAACCCCTGCAGGCCGTACGCATTGACGAATCCAGAATGCGTGTGCACGCACTGTCTGAAAGGGGTGAAGCAAGTGTCAAGCTCAATCCCACTTGCAAGGACGAAAAGTACATCCGGCTGGTCCAGCAGTTCCTTTCTACCCACTACCTGGGTTCACCTGGCGGATACCCCGTGTACCTGAGACGCTGGACGCGCATGGGCCAGGCGCGGGATGGCAGCCTGGAGAAACTGCTGCTCATAGGAGAGCCGGAAGCGGTGGCTGCCGTGGTACATGCGTCAGGGCTTACGAACGAACTGGCGCGCAGAGCATGGTGGACAGATACCAATTCAGAAAACGCACGACGCATGCTTGAAAAAAAATGCGTTGTCCAGGGAGACATGGGAAGGAAACTGGCCTGTTTTCTCGTAGAGTTTTTGCCATTCGAGGAAGAACAGAAAGCGATTATCGACAGTGTACGGCTTGTCCTCCAGCCGGGGTTGGTCAGCGATGAAATGCGTAACGAAATCTGGAACAGGGGTAAAAGGAAAAATTCCTACTATGTTGGCTTCCTGCAACAGACACCCGATGACTTGCCCATTGAAATCGCGCCGCATTCGAACTGGGAAAATACTGTAGACTGTCTGAAGCCGGAGATCGAGAGGGGCAACCGGTTGGCGGAACAACTGTGCCGTACGCTCGGATCCAGCGGACAGGCTTTTCTGCATGTATCGACCCTGGTCTTGCAAAAACCCAATGACCAAGAAGTGGTGGTCGCACTGCTGAACGCGATTGGAGGTTACTTCAGTTTCGTGAAGGTCAATCCAGAATACATGCGCAATACACAATCCTTGTCGCAACACGTTGAAAATCACTGTATGGAAAACCCGGACGTCGAAAAGATCATGGCTATCGATCCGGCTTTGATGCCACAAATCAAGGCAATCCTGAGCCTGTCGATGGTCAGTGAGGCCCTTGTTGACCCCATATTTGGCATGACGGATGCTATCGGCTCTGTCATGAGAAAAAAAATTGAACCGGTGACCGGGCCTGTCACCGGATATATACGCACACTGCAGTCATAAGTCACATGGATTACCTGCCCCTTTTCCTGGACGTAAAAAACAAACCGTGTCTCATCGTGGGAGGCGGCCGCATTGCTTCGAGGAAACTTTCGTTACTCATTCGTGCACAAGCAAAAATTACCGTTATTGCCCCAGACATCACCCCTGAGATCAGAAACCAGATCGATGAGGCCAGGGTCATCTGGCTGCAAAAAAAAATTACACCAGAAGATCTGAAGGATTTTCAACTTGTTCTGGTTGCAACAGATGACCGGAATGTCAACTCGGAAATTGCCACCTATTGCAAGGAACGGAATATCCTGGTGAATACTGCAGACGACGTGCAAAACTGCAATTTCATATTGCCTTCAATGATAGACCGCTCGCCTGTCCAGATTGCGGTATCTACCGGTGGTGCGTCTCCGGTACTGGCGCGGATGCTGCGTGCGAAGCTGGAAAACTGCATACCTGCCGCTTACGGGCAGTTGGCCAAATTGATAGAAAGCTACCGTCTCAAGGTCAAGGAAAAGTTTTCCACCACGGACCAGAAAAGAAAGTTCTGGGAAGAAATCCTGCAGGGCCCTGTTGCCGAGCTTGTGTTTTCCAGACAATTCAGTCGGGCAGAAAAACTATTGCAGGATGTAATTGAACATTCCGGTCAACAGGATTTGCCTCAAGGGGAAGTATACCTCGTCGGTGCAGGGCCCGGGGACCCTGATCTACTGACATTCCGCGCATTAAGACTCATGCAACAGGCCGATGTGGTCGTGTACGACCGGCTTGTCTCAAAGGAAATCATGGACCTTATCCGCAAGGAAGCAGAACTCATCTATGCCGGTAAAGAACGTGCACAACACACGTTGCCCCAGGAAACCATCAACCAACTCCTGGTTCGTCTGGCAAAAGACGGTAAACGCGTATTGCGGCTGAAAGGTGGAGACCCGTTTATCTTTGGAAGAGGCGGCGAGGAAATCAATACATTGATTGATGAACAGATTCCATTTCAGGTGGTGCCCGGCATTACAGCAGCGGCAGGATGTGCCGCCTATGCCGGTATCCCGCTCACTCATCGCGAATATTCACAGGCAGTAATTTTTGCAACCGGACACCTGAGTGACGGTACGGTTAACCTGAACTGGGAAATGCTCGCCCATGACAACCAGACGCTGGTATTTTACATGGGGCTGCAGGGTCTTGATTTCATCTGCTCCAACCTGAAAACGCATGGCATGGCGGCTGAAACTCCTGCAGCACTCATCATGCAAGGCACAACATCGCAACAGAAGGTGATTATTGGAAATCTGGACAGCTTGCCAGAACTGGTCATCCAGCATGAGGTCAAGCCACCCACCCTGGTAATTGTCGGAGAAGTAGTGAAGCTTCACAACAGGCTGCACTGGTTCAATCCCGAATCAGACGTGTCCGCAACGGCGATCAGGTTTTTTGGAGGAAGGTTTCGTTTGTAAGGGCAGTTCCAGGCAGTTCTGAAGATCCATTTCGACAGGGAAGACCCGGTCAGACGCCGGGAACATCAGGCCAGTATACGGTGCAGGCGCAAGCAAATGCCGGAATTTTAGCCAAATACGTGCGTGATTTAATTCCAAGTCGAACGTGCATTAGGGTATTTGTATGCCCTGCGTTATAATTTGCAGCCTTTTTGCAATTCTAGTTGACATAGTGCACAGCTTGCTCGCAGATATTTCCCGGAATTACTCTTTTGCGATAGATCATTCATCCCATGAAACACTTAACATGACCAGGCTCAGTTTTTCCCATGCAGTCAATTATGAATGTTCACGATAAGCCTACAGAAGGCCTGTACGAAGCAAGCACAGAGCATGATTCGTGCGGCGTTGGCTTCGTGGTTGACATCAAAGGCCGCAAATCACACAAGATTGTCGAGAATTCACTTACTGTTCTCAAAAACCTTATCCATCGAGGCGCCTGTGGCTGTGAGGAAAATACCGGTGACGGGGTAGGCATACTCACTCAGCTTCCTCACAAGTTTTTCAAAAGGGTTTGCAGTGAAATAGGAATCGAGTTGCCGGAATTCGGGCAATATGGTGCCGGCATGGTTTTCCTGCCTACAGACCCGGTACAGCATAAACAGTGCATGGACCGTTTCCAACAGGTCATCAAAGAAGAAGGTCAGCATATCCTGGGCTGGCGCGAGGTGCCTGTCGATGATTCGTTGCTGGGGCTCACGGCCAAGTCTGCAGAGCCTTCTTTCAGACAGGTCTTTATCGGACGCAGCGATGAAATTCCTGATGAAGCTGCATTTGAACGCAAGCTTTATGTTATACGCAAACGCATCGAACACATTGTTTACGGCTCTGACCTGTCCCAGCGGAGCAGCTTTTATATCCCGTCACTTTCATACAGGACCTTTGTCTACAAAGGCATGCTGACCGGCTCGCAGTTTGAGCCCATGTTTCCCGATGTCACAGAGCATGATTACGAATCGGCAATGTCCCTCGTGCACCAGAGGTTCTCAACCAATACATTTCCTTCATGGGACCTGGCACATCCATTCCGCTATCTCGCCCATAACGGGGAAATCAATACTGTACGTGGCAACATAAACTGGATGCATGCCAGGGAAGCATTGTGCCGGTCAGAATTATTTGGCGACGATTTACAGAAGCTTTTCCCGATCGTAATTGAAAACGGCAGTGATTCTGCAACGTTTGACAACGTGCTTGAATTCCTGCACATGTGCGGCAGGCCCTTGCCGCACGCGATCCTGATGATGATCCCGGAAGCCTGGAGCAATCATGAAACCATGGATGCATCCCGCAAGGCGTTCTATGAATATCATGCGTGCCTGATGGAACCCTGGGATGGTCCAGCCTCAATCGCGTTCACAAATGGTGAAGTGATTGGTGCGGTACTGGATCGAAACGGTTTGCGTCCATCACGCTACTATGTCACCAAGGACAACATGGTTGTCATGGCATCAGAAGTGGGAGTGCTGGATATCCCACCGGAAAATGTACTGGTCAAGGAACGACTGCATCCTGGCAGAATCTTCATGGTAGACACCAGACAAGGGCGCATCATAGACGACGAAGAAATCAAGAAACAGTTTGTTGAGGAACATCCCTTCCAGACATGGCTGGATGAGAACCTGGTGAAACTCGAAAGTTTGCCAAGCCCCAAGCAGGTCTACGGCGTCGATACGAAATCGCTGCTTCAACGTCAGCAGGCATACGGTTACACACACGAAGACCTGAGAATGCTGATGGCTCCCATGGCATTGAACGGACTGGAACCGGTAGGTTCAATGGGTACAGACGCCGCATTGGCCGTGCTGTCGAACCGCTCAAGACTGCTGTACGACTACTTCAAGCAGCTCTTTGCACAGGTAACCAACCCGCCACTGGATGGAATTCGAGAAGAACTGGTCACCCAGGTAGCAGTCACAATCGGTCCGGAAAAAAACCTGCTACACCCTGATGCACAAAGTTGCAGGCAGGTCAGAATCCCCTCTCCAGTGCTTACCAACGAAGATATGGCACGTATACGGGAATTAACATTGCCCGACCTGAAAGCCATAACCATTCCCATCCTTTACCCCGTCGCTGAGGGAGGCCAGGGACTTGACAAGGCATTAAAGGAAGTATGTGCAAGAGTCGATTCGGCAGTGGAACAAAACTATGCCCATGTCATCCTGTCGGATCGTGGTGTAAACAGGGAATTGGCGGCAATCCCCGCACTGCTTGCCACAGCCGGCGTACATCATCACATGATCCGTTCAGGCACACGCACAAGAGTGGGGCTGCTGCTGGAATCTGCCGAACCAAGAGAAATCCATCACTTCGCAGTGTTGATAGGATACGGAATAGAGGCGGTGAACCCCTATCTTGCCCTGGAGTCACTGGCTGGCATGATCGGCAAGGGACACCTGCCGGAAATGCCGCATGAGACAGCAATCAAGAATTACATCAAAGCCGTAAACAAAGGCCTGATCAAAACAATGTCCAAGATGGGCATCTCCACGGTACAGTCCTATCGTGGAGCGCAAATCTTCGAGGCGATAGGCCTGAACAAGGAATTTGTCGACCAGTACTTTACCTGGACAGCATCACGCATAGGCGGTATCGGTCTCGAAGAAATTTCCAAGGAAATAAGTGAACGCCATCATAACGCCTTCCCTGATCGGCCCGTGAAAAATCCCGATCTGGACTGGGGCGGTGAATACCAGTGGCGACGCGATGGCGAATACCACTTGTTCAATCCGGAAACAGTGTTCAAGTTGCAGCATGCCACACGTTCGGGGCAATACCGGCTATTCAAGGAATACACGGACAAGGTGGACAGGCAAAACGAAAATCTGGCCACCTTACGCGGGCTGTTTGAATTCAAATTCAGAAATGGCCCGATTCCTATCACCGAGGTAGAACCCATAGAAAGCATTATGAAACGGTTCTCTACCGGAGCCATGTCATATGGCTCGATCAGCAAGCAGGCTCATGAAACCCTGGCCATCGCAATGAACCGTATCGGAGGCAAGTCCAACACCGGTGAAGGCGGAGAGGATCCTGATCGTTACAAACCTGACGAAAACGGTGACTTGAGGAGAAGCGCGATCAAACAGGTGGCATCCGGTCGTTTCGGAGTAACAAGTGAGTACCTGGTGAATGCCGATGACCTGCAAATCAAGATGGCACAGGGTGCCAAGCCCGGAGAAGGAGGGCAGTTGCCTGGCACCAAGGTATATCCATGGATTGCCAAAGTCCGCCACTCCACACCGGGAGTGGGCCTGATTTCGCCGCCGCCGCATCATGATATCTATTCGATAGAAGACCTGGCACAACTGATACACGACCTGAAAAATTCCAACCCCGAGGCGCGGATACATGTAAAGCTGGTTGCGGAAGTAGGTGTGGGTACGGTGGCAGCCGGGGTCTCTAAAGCCCATTCGGATGTAGTGCTGATTTCCGGTTACGATGGTGGTACAGGCGCATCTCCCATGAGTTCGCTGAAACATGCAGGCCTGCCGTGGGAACTTGGCCTGGCTGAAACACAGCAGGTCCTGGTACAAAACGGCCTGCGAGACCGCATCGTTGTGCAGACAGACGGACAGCTGAAAACCGGACGCGATGTGGTCATCTCTGCATTGCTTGGCGCAGAAGAATTTGGCTTTTCCACTGCGCCACTGGTAGTCATGGGCTGCATAATGATGCGCGTTTGTCATCTGAACACATGTCCGGTCGGAGTCGCCACGCAAAACCCAGATCTGACAAGAAAATTTACCGGCCAGCCAGAGTTTGTAGAAAACTTTTTCAAGTTCATCGCGCAGGAAGTCCGGGAACTCATGGCACAACTCGGCTTCAGAACAGTCAGCGAGATGATTGGCCAAGTGGATTGCCTGGACATGAAAAAGGCGATTGGCCACTGGAAGGCGCATGGACTGGATTTCTCCAAGATATTGTACAAGCCGAAATCACGCCCGGGATACGGTACCTATTGCTCCACTGCCCAAAATCACGGACTGGAGAAATCACTGGACGTAACCACCCTGGTCCCGCTATGCAAGGAAGCCATCGAAGAGCAAAAGCCTGTGGACGTCATTTTGCCGATCCGAAATACCAACCGCACTGTAGGAACGATTCTCGGATATCACGTTACAAAACGTTATGGTTCTGAGGGATTGCCGGAAGATACGATTCGTATTCACTTCAACGGTTCAGCAGGTATGAGTTTCGGTGCGTTTGTGCCCAAGGGCATCACGCTGATTCTGGAAGGGGATACCAATGACTATCTGGGTAAAGGTCTGTCGGGTGGCAAACTGATTGTCTACCCGCCGCGGCATTCGACATTTGCCGCAGAAAAAAACATTATCGTTGGTAACGTAGTGCTGTACGGCGCCACTTCTGGCGAGGCTTACATCCGTGGTATTGCCGGGGAACGTTTTTGTGTTCGCAACAGCGGCGTCCATGCTGTCGTGGAAGGGGTTGGCGATCATGGTTGTGAATACATGACTGGTGGGCGAGTCGTGGTTATCGGTAACACCGGCAGAAACTTTGCCGCAGGAATGTCCGGTGGAATTGCCTACGTGCTTGCGGACAAAGATCAATTCCGGATCCGGTGTAACCTCGACATGGTGGACCTGGAGGAACTTCAGTATGAGGATAAGGACATCGTTGCAACATTGCTTACAAAACACATCGAATATACGAGCAGTACGGTCGCCAAAGGAATCCTGGATGACTGGAGTACCTGGCAGCACAGGTTTATCAAGGTCATGCCGAAAGATTACAAGCGGGTACTGGCCGCAATAAAGAAAGCGGAAGTCGAGGGAACTTCGGTGGATGAAGCCGTGATGGAGGCTGCCCATGGCTAAGGTAACCGGTTTTCTGGATTACGCACGCGTCAAGCAACCTTACCGGCCTATCAGTGAACGCATCCATGACTGGAACCAGGTCATGGCCCCCTGGGATTTAGAACCACTGAAGATTCAGGCTGCACGCTGCATGGATTGCGGCATCCCTTTCTGTCACGAGGGCTGTCCATTAGGCAACCTGATACCTGACTGGAATGATCTTGTCTACCGGGATCAATGGAAGGATGCAATTCTCCGTTTGCATGCCACGAACAACTTTCCTGAATTTACAGGGACGCTTTGCCCTGCCCCCTGTGAAGGATCCTGTGTTTTAGGTATCAATGATGACCCGGTTACCATCAAGAGCGTGGAACTCACCATCATTGACAAGGCATGGGACAATGGCTGGGTGCAACCTCAGGTTGCAGAAAATGCAACCGGCAAGAAAGTTGCCGTTGTAGGATCCGGGCCCGCCGGCCTGGCAGCGGCCCAGCAGCTTGCCCGTGCCGGGCATGATGTAACGGTGTTTGAACGGGAAGACCGAATCGGCGGTCTGCTTCGTTACGGGATTCCTGAATTCAAAATGGAAAAGCGCGTGCTGGATCGTCGTCTGGCACAGATGGAAGCTGAAGGTGTAACGTTCAGAATCAATGCACATGTTGGGGTAAACATTGCAGTAGACGAGGTACGGAATGCATTCGATGCCTTGCTGCTTTGTGGTGGCGCCTGCGCAGCTCGAGATTTGCCGATAGAAGGCCGAGGGCTAAACGGCATACATCAGGCCATGGAGTTTTTGCCAATGCAAAACAGAGTCTGTGAAGGAGACCCAAAACCTCAAAACTTCATCACTGCATGTGACAAGCATGTCGTCATCATCGGGGGAGGAGATACCGGGGCCGACTGCCTCGGTACCGCCAACAGACAGGGAGCCAAGTCCATTCACCAGCTCGAAATCATGCCCAAGCCCCCTGAAGTTCGTCCTGAAGACAACCCTTGGCCTGAATGGCCCAGAATATTTCGCACAGCATCTGCGCATGAGGAAGGAGTTGAAAGGGTATTTTCAGTGTCCACCAAACGGTTTGTCAGTGATGGGCAGGGTAATGTAAAGGCCTTGGAACTTGTTACAGTAGAAATGAAATCTGAAAATGGCAATCTCAGATTTGAAGAAATAGCCGGCACTGAACAGACATTGGCATGTGATCTGGTATTGCTTGCAATGGGATTTGTAGGCCCGGAAAAGCCCGGCCTGCTTGAACACCTAAAAGTAGAGCTAGACAACCGGGGGAATGTGATACGGGATAAAAACTGGATGACAAATATTGAAGGTGTCTTTACTGCGGGCGATATGCAGCGTGGGCAAAGCCTTATCGTCTGGGCAATTGCGGAAGGCCGCAGTGCTGCCCGCGGTGTGGATCAGTTCCTGATGGGAAGCTCGGATCTTCCGGCGCCCGTGGCCTGATTTCCTATTCACCGCACCGGTTAGCCAGTAATGATTTTGGAAATACAATGCACTTGTTTGCATAAAGTTTTTTCAAATCCGACACTTTAATGTAAATTTCATTCGTCCAGACCAGGTCTCTGATCCTCTTCTCTTCCTGCTTGATATCCGTATCAGTGCCAGAATTCTCCAATGCCCAGGAACAGATTTCAGATTCTATTTCCCCCAGGGACACTACGGATCCCCTGTAATGAATCTGCAGTTCATTTTCCCTTATGAAATAGTAAAACATTTCCCTGACCAGCTGATCATCAGGAGGCAATGATTCAGCCGCGGTAGCGGTCCTTGCTAGGGATTTGGCAAATACACGATAATAGTTATTGTTTTCAAGTTTGCTGATTATTGTGGATAGAAGAATAAAATCAGAATCCATCAAGCCTTTCCTTGCAGTTTACGAGGATTCAATCTCTTTATCTCTTGAACAGCCACAATATTACAGACAGAACAAGACTGATAATGATCATTGTAGTGACGGGAAAATACAACTGAAACCCATCTTTCTTGATCGCAATATCGCCAGGCAATTTCCCGAAAGGCATCTTGCTGATAACAGGCCATAGCAAACCGACAGCTATAATGACTATGCCTATGAAAACGAGTATTTTATTCATACACGTACAATGACTGGCCTGACAGGCAACGAGCCTGACATCAATTCTCCTGCATTTCAATAGGGTTACAACATGGAACAGGGTCAAATGAAATTAAAAAGGCTCGCTGAGGCACCGATTGCATTATCGATTACCGTGGCCTTGCTGCTGCTTCTGACCAGCCCTTTATGGATTGGATGGATCATGGAACATGAACACAATAAAACACGACATGCCGTAGCGGATGTCGTGCTTCAGTGCCCAGACGGAGCCGTGGAAAATCGCGAAGTCTGGAGCAAGCTCGGGATTGCCATATTCTGTGAGAAAGAGGGTATCAAACACGGCATCTGGCAGGCATGGGATGGGGGTTACATGCATATCGCAGGTGAATATAGCCACGGGCACAAGGATGGCATCTGGAAATACTTCAACGCCCATGGAGAACAGTGGGGTGCCAGAACTTATGCGGCAGGAAAAGAGATATCCGCGCTGACCAACCTGCTTACGGCAGACCTCTTGCTATTCAAAAAAAATGAACGCAAGCTCCATCTTGTCAAGGGCGCCAAAACATACCGTTCCTACAGCATCAGTATCTCTGCCGGCAGTACCGGTCCCAAGACAATTCCTGGGAACAAACACATACCAGAAGGAACTTACGTGCTGGAGTCCAAGATTGAAGATGCCGAAGGGCAGAAGACCTTGCATGTAGCGTATTCCCCTGATCAGGAACCCGAATCTTCCCTACAACCTGAAAACGGTTTTGTAGTCTATGGACAATCGAGGGTCCTGGGCTGGTTCCGGCAAAGACTGGGCCTGGCCACATGGGAAAACCGGAGTGTCGCTGTCAGTTTTCAGGACATGGACGAAATCTGGACACTGGTCGAGGAGAATACCCCAATCCGGGTGTCGCTGTAACCTTGCCAGCTTGGAACAGTACTAGGTCTTTCGGCTCCCGGTCGCCAAGTTCTGTCCTATCTGAATCATCCGGATAACCCGTTCTGCAACATTTTCAAGATTCTGGGATGTACACCGCATTGCCTCTTCCAGAGGCATGTCCCTGGCAACGGCGCTGGCAATTCCGTCTATGCCGTGGACAAATACATTGTGCGCATCGTCTGCCAAAGCTCCACCGATTGCCACAACCGGAACTTTATGTTTTTTTGCCGCACGTGCAACGCCTGATGGTGTTTTGCCAAATGCCGTTTGGAAATCTATTCTACCCTCACCCGTGATGACCAGGTCTGCACCCTTCAGGAATTTCTCCAGTTCGGTCTTTTCCAAAACGATATCAATTCCACTTTGAAGCGTTGCGCCAGCAAAGGCCACCAGTCCGGCACCCAGTCCACCGGCCGCACCGGCCCCTGGCATCTTGGCCACATCTTTCTTGAGGTCTCGCCGTATCAGTTTGCTGAGATGTTTCAGGTTTCCATCGAGAACCTCAACCATCCTTGGCGTTGCACCCTTTTGAGGCCCGAATACCCTGGCTGCCCCTTGCTTTCCGTACAAGGGATTTTTGACGTCGCAGGCGACGAGAATTTCGGTTGCAGATACTCTGGCATCAAGGCCCGTAATGTCGATGGCCTGTATTTTTGCCAGCATGCCCCCTGAACCCATTTCTTTTATTTCCCGCCCGGCAGCATTCAAAAACTTCACACCGAGTGCCTGTGCCATGCCTGCACCACCATCATTTGTTGCAGAGCCGCCGATACCAAGTATGATTTCCAAGGCCCCGCGTGCGATGGCATCCGCCATCAATTGACCTGTACCGAATGTTGTGGTCTTCAGGGGGTTTTTCTCTCGACCATCCACCAGGGGCAGCCCGGAAGCCTCGGCCATTTCAATGACGGCAGTACGTTTCTCAGAGAGCCAGCCGTAACGTGCCGTAACAGCTTTCCCAGACGGACCCTTGACACGCTTTCTTATGATTTTGCCGCCTGCCGCATCGACCAAGGACCGTACGGTACCTTCACCACCATCCGCCATGGGAACCTTGACACATTCAGCTTGCGGCAAGACCCGCTTGATCCCTTTTTCGATGCAGGTTGCCACCTCCAGTGAAGAAAGACTTCCTTTAAACGAATCCGGAGCAATTACAATTTTTTTCATGTTGATTCCCTGGTTATTGACAGGGCACAGCCCGGGTGTGGTGAACGAATGCAATCGGTATCTTTAAAATCCGCATTCAACAGATCAGTACATTTGACAGGGAAACGGCCGGTCCTATCTCGTGACACTGTTCAAAAGGCAGACCGTCCCGGAAAAGCTCCCTGAACGATACAGGAAACCAAGTGAACTAGATCGTATCAAGCAATACGCGCGTGACTTGGTAACCGTCTTTTTCAATCAAAGCCAAGACTCCCTGGTCACCATACAAATGCAACGCCCCGATTGCAATAAACGTCTTTTTTTCCCGCATGGGTTTGCGCATGTAGTGTTCCATCACAATATTCCGATCTTTGATCACATGTTTGAGATATGTGTCGCGATAGTGTTCGTTGCCTGGCTCATCAGGGATGAAGCTCGTGCTGATCTCATACATTTTCAGCAAGTCTTCTTCCAGGTATGCCATAAGCATGTCATTGATAGTATCTCGCATCTTGTGATAGCTGTTCACCGTGAACTCAAGCAGCTTGATCTGTACATCACGAGGCATTGCGTAAAAGGTCACCAAAAATTCTTCTATGCTTTCGACTTGATATAACTCTTTCCTTTGCGAGGCGGCACGATCCAGCAGTTCATAGTCTAGAATCATGTCTTCGCTGTTCTCTGCCTTGACGGCAAAGCTTCGCATTGCAGCCCATGGCTTCAGATGTAAAATTGTTTTCCTGTCCAGACCCAGTTGCAACAAGGTCTCTTCTACTTTCGCATACAGGTCCCGGCCGATCAGTTGCTCCAGTGTCTGCCCCTCAGGTAAAGTCATATCAGCCTTGATCATTTTCCCGCCGTGATAAGGATTCCAGTAATGATCACTTGGAAAAGATTCCATCGCAAAGCTGTTCATCTCATCAAAAATGCCCAGAATATTCTCACGCACTTTATTCACACGCTTGTCATTCATGTGAATTGTGCCAAAGAGATATCCAATCAATTCCTGATTTTTTTCTATCTTCCACAAGATCCCCTCGGAAAACTTCCCGGATTCCTCCGTGGGCTTGGATTCATTCAAAAGCGCAATAAGTTCCTCGTCTGACAGCTCCTGGATATCTTCTACCTTCGGCATATGGACTTCCTGCGAGGGAGAGGCAGCAATTGAGACGCTTATACTGCCTGCGCCAATCAACATCAGGGCCAGCAGGCAGGCACCAAACGTCGAGAGCACAGGTGGCGTCAACCTGATGAGGCCGACATACATTCGTGAAGCTGTGTCCAAAGACGCGTTCCTTAACTCCCGGTTACTCCAAAGGCAACGGCAAACCCAGGATGATCAGGGTTTCGTTTCCCAGTGCACCCTCTTGAAAAAGATAAGATCATTCCATGCCTACTTGTACATTCTCAGTGTTTTGGGAGTCTTATCATAAGTAACCGATATTGCATCGTGAGGACAGGCATCGACACATGCAAAACACCTTACGCATTCATTCTCATCGATATACAAGGAGTTGTAATAAAGTCCGGATGTGTAGGCAGGACGCACCCGTTCAAAATAAAATCCTGAGTCATCCCCATCAGTCCTGAAATTTGTCGCTTCAACCAGACAATTAGGAACCGGTTTCACCAGCAGGCATTCGTCACACAGTACGCATTTGGTGTTGTCCACTACAGGCGCTGGCGAACTGGCATCCTCAAACTTGTCGAAATAGATATTTTTTTTGTCAAGCCCGACTTCAGACAGTACCTTCACGCCATGATCGATCATGGGTGGTGGGCCGCAAAAATAGGCTTTCACCCTATCAAGTCCCAACTTTCCCTGATCCAGGTACTCATTTTTCAAGTGCTCTGTAACAAATCCCCTCGGGCCGTCCCAGTCACTGTCTTCAGGCTCTTCAGACAAAACAGGGATAAATTCGAACTTGTTCCCATGATTCCAATTGTCCTGTACTGCCTTGATCTCCTCATGACAGTAGAGGTCTTTTTGTGTGCGTGCACCGTAGAAAAAATAGCAGTCTCGAGCTACACCCAAGTTAGCAGCATGCTCGATAATGGCAATCACAGCACTCATGCCGCTGCCTCCTGCTATACAAAGCATCGTATCGTTCGAAGGGTCAAGCTGAAAGGTCCCCAATGGTCCTGAAATCTCAACAGGTTCCCCCGTGCGGTCGCCATGAGCCAGCCACCCGGATAACTCGCCACCAGGAACCAGGCGTATGAAAAATGTATGCTCGCCAGAATTCTCATTCTCCGGTGCCCTGGCAAACGAATAGGAACGAGGCTTTCTGACACCTGGCACTTTAAGCGTTGCATACTGGCCCGCAATACCACCCAGCGGCTGAACGTCAGCGTCACACTTGACCACCAGCTTGAGGGTGTCATGTGTCAGGTTCGTGACGCTTGAAACACTGCCTTGATTTATGTTTACCCTTTTCCTTTTTATCTCAGGGTCTGGTGATGGCAGTTTCCGAATGTAATGATCAAATGGATCATGAAAGTTCTCTTGTAGAGCTGTCACTGGTAAGCTCCCTGTTTATGAAAAATTAGTCATCAGGCAAAAATTCCGGGATGTTGCTCTTCTGCGAAGGCTACGATCTCGCTGTCCGTGGCCTGAACACCCTCGTTACGTGGATCTTCACGCCATTTCCTGATATAGCCCTCTTTGCCTCCCCACTCTTTCAGCAAAGCCTTTTTGCGCATTTCCTCGCTGGCTTTCTCGATTTCTACCAAGCAGGAATAAAAGGTTGGACTGGTTCCGAAATCAGTCAGCATTTCAGAATTCAGTGCGTTGATGTTCACACCTCCTGGCGTATTGCTTCCTTTGAACTGCTTTTGTGTAGAACAGACTCCGGATATCAGCCCATCGATAATAACCGCATAAGCATAGGATTCGCCACGATCGTTGTATAGCCGGCAAAGATCCCCGTCTGCAATGTCCCGGGCCTTTGCATCCCCTGGATTCAGCTCGACTGTGGGTCGAGACATCATGGCCTGCAGCCTGGGCACCGACTGGAACGAGTCTCCTATGAAATAGTGTGATGCGCTGCTGAGCACCTGCAGCGGGTAGTCCTTGCGCTTGGGGTCCTCCTGTCCCTCAATTTCAGGGACATAGGTAGGCAATGGGCTTACACCCTCCTCCTGCAATTTCTCGCACCAGATATCGATCTTCTTGGATTTTGTTGGCCAGCCATTTTTCAGGAAGTTCCTTCGCTCGGAATCCGTATTGGCCCTCACGAAACCGTTCTTCTGGATATCCTCATACGTTATGCCTTCCATAAGAGGGTTGTGCTCGCCTTCATCGAACATGACATCACGAATGATCTCCTCGTCAGTCTGCGTGAAGGCATTGTCTCCTTCCTCGACATATCCCATCCGTTTGGCAATCATCCTGAATAACTCGGAATTACGAACACTTTCACCCAGTGGCTCGATGACAGGCTTGTTCATGGTGTAGTACCAGTTACCATAAGTGGCCACCATGTCCAGCCGTTCCAGTTGCGTGTCTGCAGGAATCACGATGTCCGCATATTCGCAGGTATCGGTCCAGAAAGTCTCATGAACCGCAACAAAAAGATCATCACGCATCAGGCCCTCGCGCACGCTGTTGGTGTTCGGTGCGCAATTCGCAGGATCCGAGTTATAGACAAAGATGCTCTTTATCGGAGGATCCATTTTATTGCCGTCAGCGTCCAGGTCTTCGGTCAGGGCTCGACCGATCTGCACCATGTTCACGGAGCGCTTTCGCTTGCCCAGATCCGTCCTGTGCAGCTTGTCCATGTCCCAGCGCAGCCACATCTCTTCCAGATTTCCAAAACAGGCTCCTCCGCAGGATTCGCGCCATGCGCCCGTAATGCAGGGCAACACCAGGATGGCACGGCACATCTGGCCCGCATTCTGGTGACGGTTCAGACCGTAATTTGCACGAATGAATGATTTTTTAGTGGATGCGTACTCCAGGGCGAACTTTTCAATGTCCTCAGCAGACACACCGGTAATTTCCTCCACCCTGTCCAGCGGATACTTTGGCAGCTCTGTTTCCAGCAATGCATCCCAGCCATTGGTCTGTTCCTTCAGGAACTCAAGATCATGCAGACCCTTGTCAACGATAAGCTTCATCATCCCAAGCGCCAGTGCAGCATCGGTTCCCGGTCTTGGCTGGATATGCCAGTCTGCCATCATGGTGGTGCGTGTCACGCGAGGATCAACCACGATGAGTTTCATGCCGCGTTCTTTGCCTTCGCGAATGAATGGAATGGCATGCACACCGGTGCTGACCAGATTCGCCCCCCAAAGAATCATCAGGTCCGCTTCCCCGGCTGCTTCATGCACGGACATGTTGGGGTGGGCCAGCCCATAGGTATGCAGTCCTGCCCACATGGCTGCATAGATGCAGATTGACTGGATCAAGCCATTCGCACCCATCTTGTTCCAGAGCCTGGAATCCATCGTCCAGTAGCCCACCATGCCCATGGTGCCGGAATAGGAATAGGGCTGTATCGCTTCACTGCCGTATTCTTCAATTACACTCTTGAAGTTGTCAGTGATGGTGTCGAGGGCTTCATCCCAGGTGATGCGCTCGAACTTGGCGCCTGGTCCTTTCGGCCCTACCCGTTTATGAGGATAGAGAACACGATTATCGTTGTAGACAAAATCAAGATAGTGATTCACTTTGTTACACAGGTAGCCGCGTGTAATGGGATGGGTCGGGTCACCCTGTACACGAACCGCTTTCCCTGAACGGTCATCACGGGTAACCAGCATGGAACATGAATCGGGACAGTCATGCGGGCATGTGACATGATGAATGGAATGCCCTTCTGGTGCCTGGATCTTATCGGTTTGCATAACAAACTCCTCTGTTTCTCCTGCAGGCAGCCCCTATGACTTGGGTAGCCAGCCTGTCATTTCTTCAAGTCAACATTACTACAAGCCCTGATTCTCTACAACAGAAAAGTCGATCGGTGGACGAACCCAAACGGCACAATTCGAAGGACGGATTCCCTGAGTTCCCTCCAGAAACATATCCGGATACCAATGAATGATGCCCTGCCAATTCGGCCGTTCTGTTTTCATTTTGGTTTACAATTCCAGTGCAGACTTGCATACTTTGATGCGTACGAGATCGTTCTGAAACAACAAAATGGGTAACCAGAATTCAAAATACGTGTGGCCTTTGATCGGTGCCGTGATTCTGATTGTGTTGGTCGCACTTTATGTAGACGATCGCAGGAAACTGGCACACGAAAAATCTTCACCGGCTTCAAGCGAACAAGCCGATCCCGACATGGACATGGCGGATACTGTCGCGGATGAGCCGAAAGCCGGGAACACTGACGCGAGTCGTGCAGTTGCAATGACCAGCCGAATGGCCGGTCTGATCAGCAATGCGGAAGAGCACAAGGGATTTTCGGGCTCGATCGAATCTTACCTAAACAGTCTGGATGCCCAAAATGACAGTTCAACGGAAATCACTTCCTCAGGCATAAGCGAATATCTGGACAGTGTAGGGAACTGATCCGGCGCCCAGGCTCCAAGCTGCGCGGCCTGTCAGTGCCGGTTTTCTCCAGAACAGTGGCTACGAATGGAAACGGCTTGTGCAGGGCAAAAGCCGAGGTCCTGTCTTAGTTGACAGGCAGTTTCATCCGTAACTGGTCACGATCAAACCACCAGGTGTCTCCGACCATGATTTCAATGACTTTAGCCAGGCGACTGAAGAGTTTGTCTGTATCATTCAGTTCCAGAATTTCTATCCAGATTTTTATGGACTCTTCATCCTCGATGTTCCGCTGACGTTTTGCCACCTTTGCAAGAATCTGCATGGTAAGAAAAGTAAGGCTTTCATGCTGCTCCTTGGCACGCATGTCAGCGATGTAATGTGCCGCCATTGCAGCTACGGCCCCGCCATCGGATTCGTCTGGTGTCTCATCCACAATGTTGTGCAGCATCTCCACAGACAGGTTCGGGTCAATCGGGTAGGTTACTCCGAGCCAGCAGCCTTGACCCAAGGCAACTATCGAATCCTCCTGATCGGCCTGATACAGCACTCTGCACGCCTTGACTGCGTGCTCAAATTCCTTTTCTGCAACAAACAATTCAACCAGCGGGCGCGCGCTAGACCATGCGTCATCCAATCTTCCAAGTCCTATCAGTGCTTGTGCAATTTCAAGTTCGAGTTGCGCACGCAGCAAGTTGCTCGCTTCTTTTGGCAAGTCCTGTAGCTGTCGGCGACATTCAAGCAGCCTGTTCTCAAACCATACCCGATCATCTGCATGCTGAAGTGCACTCACTGCATCCGGAAGAGCCTGTCGGGTTGGGTCAAACTTCTCAGCCATTTATGTATTCTTTCCCAGTCACCCTGAGGCAGAGGGTTGACAGAAACCTATACGTGACAAGTACAAAAAAAAGCCCTTGCCTTTTGTTACAAAGGCAAGGGCAGGTATGAAATTCGGGACTTTAGGCGTATCCAGCCTGTTTATTCATCCTGGCGGCGATCTTCAACTCGCCCTCACTCGCCATCTCCTCGTCCCACTTCGACAACTGCCTCTTCATGTACGAATGAAACACCGGTGGCAGTAACGCCAGCGCATACAACGTGAAGTACCCCCGGCCACAGTTCGGAGCACCCACCTCGTCCAACTCCCAAAAATGCGTCTCACCCCGGTCATGATGATCCGCCTGACGACCAATCTCTATGAAAAACCAACTCGTAAACGCCGTCGAATTGTCCCAACTGTGGCGATAGTCTATCGGCTGACCCTTCTCCCGTATCAATCCGTAATGCTCCAGAAAATTCAACGCCTCCAACTCGAAATTCGACATCGCCCATACCGCCGCCAAACACAACAATCCGATCCAGCCCCCGACAAACCAAAACAGCAATACCGTCGGCAACGCCATGAAATACCCGCGTATCCACCGATTCTGCCATGACAAAAACGGAACCCCCAAACGACTCAAACGCTGCTTCTCCATCATGAACAAAAACTTGCTCTGCCCCAATCCTGACAGCGGATAATGCGCATACAAACTCCGACCCCGCGGACACGTCGCAGGATCATCCTCGTGCGCCAACTCCAAATGATGGTTGTAAACATGCGCATAACAAAAATGCGCCTTCCCGCTCAACCCCATCATCCAGCGCGCAATCACAAAACTGAATCCCTTCGTGTGCGCCAACTCGTGACCATAAATGATCCCGATCCCCGCAAAAATCCCCGTCGACAACACCGCACCCCACAACTGCGTGCCCGTGATCCCGTCCTGAATGCTCATCCCGAACAACGTCGTCTCGCCAATCGGCACCCCGTTCACGTACTGCCAGATCCGCCACGCCAGCGCCACCTGCAATACCACAAAAATGCCCAGCATCCCGTACATCGTACCGTTCAACAGCGGTACCACGCCCTGCGTCTCGCCTTCCTCGTCAAAACCCGCTCCCGGCGTCTGCGCCGTCGTCAGCGTGTCCACGATGATCCCAACGCCCAGCAATACCACGCCCGTCCATACCCACGGACCACCCGCCAATACCCCAAATAACGTCGCCAAAATCAATAACGGCGCCAAAAAATATCGTATGTTGATTAAAAACTTACTCATCTCGGACTCCTCGAAAAAACTTACTAAGGTTTGTACCTAGACATAGTTAAAAAACAGATAGTCTTTTTATACCATTTTCACACTAAGGTAGTAAAGTATTCCCACGGATTTAACGTCTCGCCTCCCGATCCCGTCAGGGATTTGCACCCAGATGCCGGAGGCGAGCGGCAAAACAGTCCGACAACAGGCAGTCACGAATAACAATGACTGCGGTTTCCAGATCAGATAAGATGCAGGTTTGTGCTGCCAAGAATACACAGCATGAACCATTGGGCCCCCTGATCAAGTCCATTTATAGATGGATTAAAAGTCTTTTTTACTGCTCGAATATTGCAATATCGTGTCTAGAAAAAGTTCCTATTCATATGAAGAATTACTGACCTGCAGTCATGGAGAGATGTTCGGGCCGGGTAATGCACAACTGCCTTTGCCGAATATGCTTATGGTGGACAGGATCACAAAGATTACTGACGATTCAGGTGTTTATGGACGTGGCGAAATCAAGGCAGAACTCGATATCAAACCGGACCTATGGTTTTTCAGTTGTCACTTTCCAGGCGACCCTGTCATGCCGGGCTGTTTGGGCCTGGATGCCCTGTGGCAACTGCTGGGATTTTTTATTGCCTGGAAGGGTGTACCAGGCCGGGGACGTGCTCTTGGAGTCAATGAAGTCCGCTTTACGGGCCAGGTGCTGCCTACTGCCGAAAAAGTGGATTACCAGTTGGACATTAAACGAATCGTCAAACGCGGGGCTACGATGGGTATAGCAGATGGTTCGATGTCAGTAGACGGGAGGAAAATCTACGCCGCAAAAGATCTGCGTGTCGGCCTGTTCCTTTCAACGAGCGGCTTCTGAGGCCAGATCACTCCCTTACGAGGCCTACTTGGCCTCAAACCCGATTTTGGAATGTGTGCCATCACAAAAGGGGCGATTGTTGCTGTGCTGACACCGGCACAGCCCACCTACCTTTCGAAGAATCCTTTGCCCGCAGGTATCTTCAATGCATGCAGCTCCACGGAAAATCAACGGGCCATTGGCCTGCACCTTGATTTCCAGCACCCCTGAACAGGCTGCCTCTTCCTGCGATGCAGGAGGTTTGACAAACTTTCCATCATCCAGAAATCCCGTTTGCTTATGCTGCCCGTCACAGTAGGGCTTGCTGTTGGAATTCCCGCAACGGCACAGGTACAGCTCCTCCGTCTTCTCCAGTACTTCTCCTTCACTGCTGACCAGTTCAAGTGTCCCGGTTATGTGCAAGGGCCCATTTGGAATGGAAGTAATCTTGTTTTGCTTGTCCATGACGGCATTCAGATAAAATCTAGCGCTGCACCCCGGTTTTATGTTCAGGCCTAGGCGGAAGCCTCCAGGCCCCTGGAAACAATTTCATATACATCCCCGGAAAGCTCTCTGTGTGAGGCTATGAACTGTAACTGTTCGTACATTTTTTGCCTGAATGGTGCCGTATACTTCTGCCAGCGAACAAGTGATCGAGCCAAACGCGCCGCCACCTGGGGATTAATCCTGTCAAGTTTAACCACCTGCAGAGCAACAAATTCATACCCACTGCCATCGGGCTGATGATACGCATGCGAATTCTGTCCCGCAAATACTCCGATCAGGGCGTACACCCTATTGGGGTTCTGGATATTAAACACTGGATGCTGCATCAAGCGTTTTACATTCTCCAGTGCACCTGGAATCCTGGAAATCGCATGAAATGCCAGCCACTTGTCCATGACCAGTGCATCATGTTTCCACTGTCTCTCAAATGACGCCAGCGCCTGTTCACGCTCGACGCTCTCAGCATGTAACAGGGCCCTGACCGCCCCGGCCTGCTCGGTCATATTCCCTGCATGGTCAAACTGGTTCAGGGCCAGCTGACGGTACTCCTCCGTATCCAGGGTCGCCAGCAACCGCAGGCATGCATTCTGCACCCGCCTGCGAGCCATATCCTGGGCATTGTATCGGTACTCGGCTCCCGCCTGGTAACACGCCCTGTAGGCCCTCAGCAATTCCTGCTCCAAGTGCCGGGCAACAGAAACTGACAGGTGATCGCAGACCGAAATTGCCTTGTGCACGTCGATGGGATCCAAATGCTCTTCCAAGTCTTTCTCGTCGGGCAAATCAAGCAGCTCGGCAAGCAGGCTTCGGTCCGTTGAACCACATTGCATGACATGCTCCAATGCTTGGCCCAATGCCAAAATTGAAGCGGATTTACCCGAAGCGACACCTGTTTCCATCCATTCCAGCAGCACGTTCAAGGCCAGGCGGTTCCCCGCATTCCAGCGATTGAACGCATCCGGTGAATGTTCGAGCAGGAAGGCCAGTTGCTCGTTGCTGTAATCAAACTGCATCCTTACAGGTGCCGAAAAATTCTGCAACATGTCGGGCAAAGGCTTTTCAGCCAGGTTCTCAAACTCGAAGGTTTGTTGCCGGTCCTTGACAAGCAACACCATGCTGTCAGCACTTGCCAGGCAATCCAGCCCCCCCTTCGGATGCATGGGTGCCCCGCTTGAGTCCAGCAATGAGATGCTCACAGGTATTGCGAGCGGCTGGTCATGCTCTGTGCCGCAGGCCGATGAACAGGACTGCTTGAATTTGAGCCGGTAAGTGCCCGTCTTCTGTTCCCATGTGCCTTCTACCTGTAACTCGGGTGTGCCCGCCTGTTCATACCAGCACCTGAACTGGGTCAGGTCGGCAGCGTTTGCATCGGCCATTGCCGCTGCAAATTCGTCCGTGGTCACGGCCTGCCCGTCATGGCGCTGAAAATACAGTTCCATACCCTTGCGAAACCCGTCCGCACCAAACATGGTCTGGTACATGCGAACGATCTCAGCACCTTTTTCATACACTGTCAGCGTGTAGAAATTATTGATTTCCAGATAAGATTCCGGTCTGACCGGATGCGCCATAGGTCCCGCATCTTCTGCAAACTGATATGCCCGCAAATACCTGACATCGCTGATCCGCTTAGCCGGCCTTGAGGTGGCGTCCGAGGTGAATTCCTGATCCCTGAAAACTGTCAGTCCCTCCTTGAGACTGAGCTGGAACCAGTCGCGGCAGGTCACCCGGTTCCCTGTCCAGTTATGGAAATATTCATGTGCAACCACCGCCTCAATGGTCAGGAAATCGGAATCCGTGGCCGTGTCAGGGCGTGCCAGCACGCAGCTGGAATTGAATATGTTCAGGCCTTTGTTCTCCATAGCCCCCATATTGAAATCATCCACTGCCACGATCATGTAGGTGTCCAGGTCACACTCCAGCCCGAAACGCTGCTCGTCCCAGCGCATCGCTTTCTGCAGTGAACGCATCGCATGCTCGCACTTGTCTATGTTGTGCCGTTCCGAATAGACACGCAGCACGACATCCTTCCCTGATGCAGTTCGATGATTGCTTTCCAGATGTACCAGGTCTGCAGCCACAAGGGCAAAAAGATAGCAAGGCTTGGGATGAGGATCTTCCCATACTGCATAATGCTGGTGATCACCGCACTCCCCCTGCTCTACCGGGTTGCCATTGGACAGTAACACCGGGTAGCGTGCCTTTTCCGCCTGTATCCGTACCGTGTACCTGGACATTACATCAGGGCGATCCAGGAAGTAGGTAATACGCCTGAATCCCTGTGCCTCACATTGCGTGCAGAAATTTCCTCCGGACATGTACAGGCCTTCCAGGGAGGTGTTGGTACGGGGGCATATTTCCGTCTGGATGTTCAGTTCAAACTGCTCCGGTACATCCATCACCTGCAAGACTTGCCCGGTCTGCGAAAACTCCCCGGAACCCAGGCGGCGCCCGTCAAGCTCGACATAGTTCAGTTTCAGGCCTTCCCCATCCAGTTCAAGCATAGTGCTCTGCCTGCACACCCCGGGGTTGCATACGAGCTGCAGTGTGGATGTGACCACCGTCACCTCCTCACCCAGCACAAAATCCAGGCAGACATGAGTGATCAGATAAGCAGGAGGTGTATAATCTTTCAGGTAAGTTGTTCTGCGGGAATTCTCTTTCATGATGCCTGCGCGCAATGTCCTGGGTACAGGATAAGCAAAACCCGAATGAATTTCATGCCGTTCACAGATCCATGACAAGCCAGGTGACCCACATCGCAGGATACCAGTTCAAGACCGTGCCCGATGTTGACACCCTGCGCGGTCAAATCCTTGCCCTGTGTGCACAGACCCATGTCAGGGGGTCCGTACTCATCAGCCCGGAAGGCATCAACCTGGGCCTTGCCGGGCCCCACGCAGATATCGATTTCATACAGGAGCAGTTGAACAGCACTTGCGGCTTTGGTCAACTTGTGCTGAATACCACGCACACCCGGTCTGCCCCTTACCGGCGCCTGCTGGTCAAGACACGTGAAGAACTGGTCCCGGCCAAGGCACTGCGTGAAGCCCCGGGTACTGACCTTTCGGACTTCGCAGGACCCGCATACATCACCAGTGAAAGGCTCAAGCAGTGGCTGGATACGGAGCAGGAGATGGTATTGCTGGACCTGCGAAACAGCTTTGAATATGAACTTGGGACCTTTGATGATGCCATACACCTGGGGTTGCGGCATTTCAGGCAGCTGGAAAGCGCACGTGGCCGACTGGAAGAACTGCCGAAGGACAAGCCGGTCGTTACGTTCTGCACAGGAGGAATAAGGTGCGAAAAAGGTGCCCCGTACGTAGCCCGCCAGGGCTTTGAGCAAGTGTACAAGCTCAAAGGAGGGGTATTGGATTACCTGGGAAAATTCAACGACTACGGCTGGCATGGACACTGTTTTGTCTTTGACGAAAGAGTCGCACTAGACAGCAGACTCGAACCGACCTATTCCAGGTTATGCAGCAGCTGCCAGTGCATGCTGAGCACCGACGAAGCGCAATTCTGCGCCGCCTGTTCCCGGCCGGGGGCCGATGGCATTCATCCGAATGGAACTGGTTGACATCTGCTTTAACTTCACGAGCAGCGTGTTTCGGGTCGACGAACCCCAGGTCATCGAACGTGCACGACGGGCCGGAGTGCGGAATTTTATCGTGACCGGCTCGAATGTGCCGGACAGCAGGCAGGCCCTGCAGCTCTGCAAAAAATATGAGGGGGCCTATGCCACGGCAGGCATCCATCCGCATCTCGCGAATGAATTTACGGACCAGTCCCTGACCGAACTGCACGGCATAGCCGAACACGAGAAGGTGGTCGCCATCGGCGAGGCCGGTCTGGACTACTACCGCAACTATTCGGCCCCTGCCAAGCAGAAAAAGGCTTTCCAGGCCCAGCTCGAACTGGCCTCGGAGCTCGGATTGCCTGTTTTTCTGCATCAGCGTGATGCACACCCTGATTTCCACGACATCCTCGCCAGAAACCGTGACCGGCTCGGCAATGTGGTCGTACACTGTTTCACCGGTACCGCGGAGGAACTCGACCGCTACATCGACCTCGACTGCCATATCGGCATCACCGGCTGGATTTGTGATGAACGTCGGGGACAGCACTTGCTTGAATTAGTCCATCGAATCCCTGCTGACCGGCTGATGATCGAGACCGACGCACCTTACCTGCTGCCCAGAAACCTGCCTGCAGACCCGGCGTTCCACAAGCCCAAAGGGAGGCGGAACGAACCCGCCTACCTGCCACACATCCTGCAGACCGTGGCAGCCTGCAGGATGACTCCCCGCAAACAGACCGCAGTGGAAACCACCTCTACGGCCAAGGAATTCTTTTCAATCGACTAAGGGTTCCCTCAAACTGGATATGGCCCAAGTCACCGCGTATTGCTATACGTAGCCCATGACAGTTCAATCCGGAATCGAGCATAAGATCCAGGACGCACTGCGTCCCGTGTTCCTTCAAGTGGCCAATGAAAGTCACATGCACAATGTCCCGGCCGGGTCAGAGTCGCACTTCAAAGTGACGGTTGTCACTACGGAGTTTGACGGGAAACTTCCAGTAGCCAGACATCGCATGCTGAACCAGCTTTTGAAGGAAGAGCTTGAAGGCCCGGTACATGCCTTGTCGCTGCACACCTTCACTCCCGAAGAATGGCAGGAAAGACAGGGCCAAACCAGAAATTCTCCCCTCTGCCAGGGCGGATCAAAAGCCAGCTGACTTACTGTTCTCCAAGCTGGATGCGATCCAGTGCAGCTTCCATATACCCCTCATCCACGGGATAGGGGAATGTTGCGGAGAACTCGTACCGTGCAGTCAGCTTCTCGAACTGATGGGCAAATTCTTGCTCGTAAAAGACAATCATGTGAATCTGCGGGTTCTGCTGGGCCACCGCAATCAGGGACTCCAGGCTGCTGGTGCGGTCCCTGAAATCTGACTGGTAGTTAAACTCTGCAACCACGACCTGGGGTTTGAGCTTTTTCAGTGCGCCCAGGGCCTTGCGCATGCTGAACACGACGTGATTTACATACCCATAGCGCCTGTAGAGGGGGCCAAAATCAGGATAGCCTCCCAGCTCAATCACCGAGAGCAGTAATTTTTCAGTTGGCACGGATCACGGATATTCCGTTGCAGGGATGCTCAGTATCGAATGATTTCATAGTCATGGCCCGCCTGTCTGCGCATGTCACCATGATGCAGAGAAAAGCGGTTCTTCTGCTTGTCCTCGAAGTACTGTTCAAGGCTTTCCCTGATGACGGGAAAGGCGATATCCTGCCATGGAACATCTTTTTCACTCATGAGTGCAACCTCGAGGCTTTCAGCACCCGGGCTGGCTTGGCCTTCAACCAGCACGGCCCGGAATACCACGTAGACCTGATTGATATGCGGCAGGCTGTACAGGCTGTACAGCGTAAGGCCAGTAACCTTCGCAATCGCTTCTTCATACGTTTCACGCGCGGCAGCCTCTGACACGGTTTCCTCGTTTTCCATGAATCCTGCCGGAAACGTCCACATGCCATAACGCGGTTCAATAGCCCGCTTGCACATCAGGATCTTGTCCTGCCATTCTGCAATACAACCGGCTACGATCTTGGGATTGTGGTAAAAGATTTCTTTGCAGGACGCACAGACGAAACGGGGTCTGTTATCGCCTTTGGGTACTGTCAACCTGATCGCTGAAGAACCGCAGTTGCTGCAAAAATTCAAGCGATCACCTCATCCATGGTGCCGCTAGTCTCCTACGGCTACAGGACGTGCCGGATTCCTGGACCATTCGCTCCACGACCCAACATAGAGGCGTGTCCAGGGGAGCCCGGCAATCTTTGTGGCAAGGATATTGTGACAGGCGGTTACGCCCGACCCGCACATGTTTATGATCTGCTCAGGCTGGCACTCGCCAAATACGGATTCAAACCGCTGCTTCAATTCACTGCCGGACAAAAAAGTTTTTTGCGCACCCAGATTGCCTGCGAACGGATAACTGACGGCACCGGGAACATGCCCTGGCACGGGATCGGTTTTCTGGTCTCTTGCAGAAAACCTCTCGGCTGACCTCGCATCCATCAGCCGGATATCCCCCTGATCAAGGTGCCCCTGCACGAAATCAATATCCACATGCATCCCGTGGTCGGCCTTGCCGGAAAACGTGCCCCGCTCCCTGGTGCGGATTGCTGTCTCCAGAGGCTTTCCACCATCAGTCCACTTCTGGATCCCTCCATCGAGGACGCAAACATCACGAAGGCCCACCCAGTTCAGAAGCCACCACATGCGAGCGGCAAACGCCCCTGACATGTCATCATAACAGACCACCTGGGAGTCATTGCGTACCCCCCATCCACGCAGTTTCCCGATAAATTCTTCGGCATCAGGCAACGGGTGTCGACCTGAAGTCTGGGTCATGGGTGAAGACAGGTCCCGGTCCATGTGCGCGAACTGGGCTCCCGGAATGTGGCCTTGTCTGAACTTGCTTGGGCCACCCTCCGGATCTTTCAGTGAGTACCTGCAGTCAAAAACAAACCAGTTCTTGTCTTCCAGGTTACTGCTCAAATCTTCTACTGACACGATCGTCTGGTAACGCATCTTGATCCCTCAAGGCTTGTTGATAGGCACATCTTATCTTCTTTTGCGTCCAACTTTAAATTTCTTCATGATCTGTACATATTCGTGGCAGGGTACGGCATCCAGTGACTGATAGTGTTTCAGGGCTTCATCGATCAACAAGAATATGTTTTCAACACGGTCTGCAGTGGGATGAAAAATGTCTCTTGCCAGCCCCAGAAGGCCGCCGAACTGGATCTTGACATACACGCTGTGCGGGGTTTCCAGCAGGTCATCCTTGGCATCAAAAGCCTCTAGCCCGGCCTCCTTGAACTTCTCCAGGAGCACTGAACACCTGTCGCTTGCCTGCACGGATGTACAAGATATATCCGGTCCGGCCCGGCGGGTAACCATGCGTGCCTTTTCGCAGGCATAATCTTCCCGGATCATGGTCGATGCGAAGCTGCACTTGCAATCTATCATGTCTTTGACCTTTCGCGGATGCATCTCAGGTCTGGATTTCCGCGCAGGACTTCATGATGAAACTGCCGACGCGCAACTCCCTTCTGCACAAGCAGTTGCTCTGCCAGCCGGGCCACTGGGTCGGGTACGACTGTATATACCTCTGCATTCCCAAGATGCCCCACATCACGCAGGGACCGATGCAGTTTCTCCTCGATCATCGCCAGGGCTTCATCCTGACTGCCAGGGATATCGCTGGCTCCGTGTGGCAGAAGGATCGGAAAATACTCCAGCTGGTCCAGTGCATCGGCCCACGAACGGCAAAGATTGTCCAGGTACAGTCCATCGGTCCCACAGGCCAGCCAGTACAGGTAGACGGCACGTTCGTTGTCCTGTGCTGTGACATGCTCCAGCAGGCTTTTCGCTGCTGCAAATCCGGTGTCAAAGGCGATCATGACCAGTGGATCGCCCTGGGTATCGTCGATCACGAAATTGCCGTACGGACCACGGATATTGAGCCGGGTGCCCACGCCCATGCCTTTGAACACCAGGCTGGAAAAAGGGTCGTCCTCCTGTCTGCGCACATGAAATTCAAGCCTTTTCTCATCGCATGGACAGCTTGCAATGGCATAGTCGTGTGAACCTTGCTCGTGGCTTACATGCATGTACTGACCCGCCATGAATCTCAGGCGTACAGTACGCGGGACCTGTGTGGTTATGATCGCCAGTTCATCACCGATACGATCAATTTTTCGAACCTTCACACGCAGATTCTGTGCCGGAATGTCCTCGGGGCACGCTGCCACTTCCGCATCGATAACAACGTCACCCTGACAGGCAGTGGAACACATCAGTGCATAGCCCTGGATTTTCTCTGCCTCGCGAATCACAAAATCGTGCAAGCCAAGCTGCCGGGTTTGTCCGCTTACAATTCTCGCCTTGCACAAGCCACAGTTGCCGTTGCTGCAGCCGTAGTTAAGAGGCACACCAGCACGTATGGCTGCATCCAGGATCGATTCATGCGGCTCGGCTTGAAATGACTTCCCGGATAATGCCAGTTGTACACCAAAGGACATGTTTGCAGTAGGGATTTTGACAGTTGACCCGTTGCATCATACAGCATCGCAAACACCACCCTGTAAAGAGGTTCGCACGAACCGCTGGCCTGGAGGGTGCAGACAAGCCTGTGTATTCCGGGCTACCCGCTGTACAATATGGAGTTTGCGGCAATGCTGATCATACAAAACACGGCCTGCTACGTGAACCACTTTGATCTCTCACACTTCGAACACCTGGCGGTCGGCATAGTCTCCGATACACACGGGCATCTCGATACGGCCGTACAGGAGAGGCTGCATGGATGCGAACTGATCCTGCACGCGGGTGACATCGGTGCAAGCCATGTATTGCATCAACTCCGGGGCATTTGCCCTGTCGTGATCCCGGTACGCGGGAATAACGACTGCACGGGGAAATGGCCGCAACAAGACCATCCTGAACTGGCGGCCATAGGAGATACTGCAAAAGTGGAACTTCCGGGAGGAAGCATTGCACTGACCCATGGCGACAGGTTCAATCCGCCCTCCGACCGTCATGAAAAGCTGCGCCGACACTTTGCGGATACCACGGCCATCGTGTACGGACACAGCCATGAGCTCGTTTGTGACCAAGGGGTATTGCCCTGGGTTCTGAACCCCGGGGCTGCAGGGAAAGCCCGCACGAAAGGCGGCGCATCCTGTTTGCTTATTTCAGCCGGCAGGCATCAATGGAAGGTCAGCAAGTTCCGCACCAGCAGCCCGTCGCCTGGCCAGTCGCGCTGAGTGGCCGAACCCCGCTGCGCAGTCAACCCCCAGACGGCAAACAACCCTCGATGATCTCACCGTCAGGGTGCAGCAGGGAAAGATATTCAAGCCTGCCGGCTGCCGTTACCGCGACACCGTGATACCGGTCTGTTCCCGCTATGCTGAATTCGAACAGGTAAAATCTCCTGATGCACAACCTGCCGGAGGCGGTCCTGCCGAACATGATTCTCGAAACATGCACTGACTGGTCCAGGAACTGTACATGATGCTGGCCACAAAACTGGCGGCATTGCCTGAGTGTCAGTTCACGACTGCGCAGACTGTCATACCAGTACCAAAGTCCAGCCAAGAGAGCAAGAATGGCAAGCCAGATTTCCACTGTCCTGCCGGTCGCCTAGCCGGGTGAGGGGGCCAGCGCGGCAAAAATCCGGTCACGGATCTCTTCAAGCTTGCCTACGCCATCAATCCGCGAATAGACCGGAACCCCCTCGCTGCCACGTGCAGCCAATTCGGAGTAGTACCGTACCAATGGCTCAGTCTGCCGGTGATACACGCTCAGGCGTTCCCGTACGGTTTCTTCCCTGTCATCCTTTCGCTGGACAAGCGGGTCACCGGTCTCGTCATCCCTGCCTTCTACCCTGGGCGGGTTGAACTCCACATGGTACGTGCGTCCTGACGCGGGATGTACACGCCTACCGCTCATGCGCCGGATAATTTCCTCGTCATCCACATTGATCTCTACTACGTAATCTATCCCGATACCCAGATCCTTCAGGCTCTCTGCCTGGAGGATCGTGCGTGGAAAGCCGTCTAGCAGAAAACCGTCCCTGCAGTCATCCTGCGCGATCCTGTCCCGGACCAAGCCGAGTATGACCCCGTCAGGCACAAGTCCGCCCGATTCCATGACTTCCTGTGCCTTCAGCCCCAGTGGCGTACGCTCCTTTACCGCCGCGCGCAGCATGTCGCCGGTGGAAATCTGCGGAATCCTGAATTTTTCCTTGATGAAACTGGCCTGGGTACCTTTGCCTGCACCGGGCCCTCCTAATAAGATGACGCGCATATCTTTCTCCCTTTATATCAAAGCGCGGACTGGTATTTATACGATGCCTGCGCTTAAATTCGCTAAACTGTACGAGTGGCCGATCACTACATTCAGGACAGATGCATGACCCGCGTTCCGGATTATACAGAGGATGAACGCAACATCGTCCTTGCCACAGCGAATGCCCGCTGGAAGAAAGATCCCGTGGATATCCAGCTGGCTGATGTAGAGGTCCAGTTGGACCCCGCGAAGCCTGGCCGAACGGAATGTCCTGCCCTGTTCTGGCTGGCTGGCAACTGCAGTTTCGTCATCATCAAAACAGGATCGGGTCGCTACAGGAGCTGCTTCTTCTACAAGGAACTGGAACAGATGGGTACCGGGATCGAAGAGTATGATGACCTTCAGCAATGCGTGCTCACACTGTTGCAGACCCAGGCAGATTACGAGAGTGTACGCAACGGCACTTTTCCAGAAAACAACGACTCAGTATCCTGAAACAGCAAAACCGGGGACATCATGAAAAAACGCAATGCATTCTATGCACAATCAGGTGGAGTAACCGCAGTGATCAATGCCACGGCTTGCGGTGTCATAGAGACTGCGCGCAAACACAAAGACAGGATCGGCAAGGTGTATGCCGGACACAACGGTATTCTCGGCGCCCTCAAGGAGGAACTCATTGACACCTCGAAGGAATCTGCGCGTTCGATTGCGGGATTGAAGCATACCCCTTCCGGTGCATTTGGCTCCTGCCGCTACAAACTGAAGAGCATCCAGGAAAACCGGGCACAGTACGAGCGCCTTCTGGAAGTCTTCAAGGCGCATGACATCGGCTATTTCTTTTACAACGGTGGGGGGGATTCCCAGGACACCTCGCACAAGGTTTCCGAGTTCAGCAGAAAAATGGACTACCCCATTCATTGTATCGGCATTCCCAAAACGGTAGACAATGACCTGCCGGTCACGGACAACTGTCCCGGGTTCGGATCGGTCGCGAAATATGTGGCGGTATCCATCAAGGAGGCCGCCTATGACGTCAGGTCCATGGCACAGACATCAACCAAGGTTTTCATCATGGAGGTCATGGGGCGCCATGCCGGCTGGATCGCTGCTGCCGGCGGATTGGCCGGCGAGAATGCAGGTGACGCGCCGCATATCATCCTGTTCCCTGAAATTGCCTTTGACCAGGAACGGTTCCTGAAGCGCGTGAAATTCTGTGTAGACCGTTACGGCTACTGCGTGATCTGCGTTTCGGAAGGTGCACGATTTGCCGACGGCAAGTTTCTGGCCGATGCGGGCACCACTGACGCATTTGGCCACAAGCAGCTAGGAGGTGTCGCACCGGTCGTGGCCGACATGATCAAGCAAGCTCATGGATACAAGTTCCACTGGGCGGTTGCAGATTATCTGCAGCGTTCGGCCCGCCACATCGCCTCCAGGACCGACGTTGAGCAGGCCTATGCCATGGGGAAAGCCGCGGTCCGGTTCGCCCTGCAGGGCAAAACCGCAATCCTGCCTGTCATTGTCCGCACATCCGACAGGCCATACCGGTGGAAGATTGGCAGCACCTCACTGAAAAAGGTGGCCAATGTCGAAAGAATGATGCCTCGAAGCTACATCACGAAAGATGGCTTTGGCATCACCAAGCGCTGTCGTACCTATCTCGCTCCTCTGATCAGGGGGGAGGCCTATCCCCCCTACAAGAACGGCCTGCCACAGTACGTCCAGCTCAAGAATGTCCTGGTACCCAAAATACTCAATTCCGAATTCAGTGTCTGAGGCCCGGCAACCGGACAGTTCGGGGACGGGACATGATCACATCGATTCCTGAGCTGACGGACGCTCCCGGAATCGACCTCGCGCGGTCTGTTATAAGGTCACTTTAAACTGCCATAATTTTATTTTTGTTGAATCGTTTCTGTATCGCTATCACACTAGCGCATTCATATAATAACCCTGGACCCAGATATGTTCACCGGCAATCCCTTTGCTGAGCTTTCGGATTACATCGCAAGCGGCGTGGCACAGGCCTACGTTGTGGTCATGTTTATACTCGTCGTGGCGGGCACGTTGATTGACGTCATACACAAAAAAAGTGCCAAGTATTTTTTCGAAGACTGGCAAAAGTCGAACAGCGAGGGGACGAAGCGCGTCGGGGGCGGTGAAGTCGTGTCCATGGCAGTACAAACCTTGGCAAGCGAGGTATTGACGTCCTCGGAATTCTGCGCTGCCAGGAGAAGAATCGCCCACCTGCTGACGATGTACGGTTTTGTCGCGTACGTTGTCGCCACCGCAGTCATGGTATTCGGATACCCGACGTCCTCCAGTCCGACACCCGTTGTCTGGCCGATACTGTGGCACATTGGAGCGCTGATGGTTTGTGTTGGCGGATACTGGTTCTGGTTCTTCATCCGGGTGGATGTCACGGCAGAGGGTTATTCGCCATTTCGTATCATACGCGCCGACCTGTTCATACTTTCACTGCTTGCCAGCACGACACTGGCCCTGGCATGGTCATGGATACCAACGTCGATAATCGGGTGGCTGGTTTTCGGGTTGTATGTGCTTGCGACCACAATACTGTTCGGGTCCATACCCTGGTCCAAGTTTGCGCACATGTTTTTCAAGCCTTCCGCCGCACTGCAAAAGCGAGTAGCTGAAGCAGCCGGCTCGAGAAGCAATTTACCGGCACCCGCCGACAAGCCCGAAACATTTGGCAAGGCACGCGGGCTGCCACAAAATTATTAGCCAGCCCCGCCGGTTATTATTGGTCAAGCGGCTAATTTGGTCCTCAAGACAAGGATAAATTTTTACCTAACAACAGGAGATGACAGAATAGCATGCCCACTTTCGTTTACATGACTCGCTGCGATGGTTGTGGTCACTGCGTCGATGTCTGTCCCTCGGACATCATGCACATAGATAAGACCTATCGTCGTGCATACAATATCGAACCCAATATGTGCTGGGAGTGTTACTCCTGCGTGAAGGCCTGTCCTCAAAATGCCATCGATTGCCGCGGATACGCCGATTTCGCACCTCTCGGCCACAGCGTGAGAGCGCTCCGCGAGGAAGAAAAAGGCACCATCTCCTGGAAGCTCAAGTTCCGTGACGGCAGGGAAAAGAATTTTGTCTCGCCGATTCGGACCACTCCTTGGGATACCATCCCTTCACCCGCCAATCTAGAGAAGCCCAGTGCTGAAGCGATGCAGTCCCAAGAGCTTGCACACGAGCCGGATGCGCTCAACATCGAAGGTGGACTGCCCACGTTGAAAGGAGCAGTCTAGTGGGATGGTTTAATCGTAGAAAAACGGTTTTTGAAGACTGCGACGTGCTCGTCGTCGGTGGTGGCATGGCTGGCTGTGGTGCGACCTACGAATCCAAATACTGGGGGCGCGACTTGAAGGTAGTCTGTGTCGAAAAAGCCAATATCGAGCGCAGCGGAGCCGTTGCGCAGGGCCTGTATGCAATCAACTGTTACATGGGCATGCAGTGGGGAGAAAACCAGCCGGAGGATCATGTGCGCTATGCGCGTAATGACCTCATGGGGCTTGTGCGAGAAGACCTGGGCTACGATATTGCCCGGCATGTTGACGCCACGGTGCACAAATTCGAGGAATGGGGCCTTCCCATGATGCGGGACCCGGAAACGGGGCGCTACCAGCGCGAGGGTAAATGGCAGATCATGATCCACGGCGAAAGCTATAAGCCGATCGTTGCCGAGGCTGCACGCAAGGCTGCGGATAAAGTCTATAACCGGATCATGGTGACACACTTGCTGATGGATGAGGCGAAATCGAACCGGGTAGCGGGTGCCGTTGGCTTCAATGTCCGTACCGGGGATTTCCATGTATTTCGTGCCAAGTCCGTGATCATTTGTGCCGGAGGCGCCTCGCACATTTACAAGCCACGTGCCGTGGGAGAAGGCATGGGACGTACCTGGTATGCTCCCTGGAGCAGTGCCTCGGCCTATGCGCTGCCGATCCTCGCCGGTGCCAAGATGACACAGATGGAGAACCGGATCGTTCTGGCTCGCTTCAAGGACGGATATGGTCCGGTAGGCGCCTACTTCCTGCACCTCAAGACGTATACAGAGAACGCGTATGGCGAGGAATACGAGTCCAAGTGGTATGAGCAGACGAAGGAACTCGTAGGGGATTACATCGATAGTACCCCGACCCCGACCTGCCTGCGTAACCATGCTTTTCTCGAAGAGTTGAAAGCGGGCAGAGGCCCTATCCGCATGGTCACCAAGGAGGCCTTCCAGGATCCTCATAAGGAAACCGTGGGATGGGAGAACTTTCTGGGCATGACCATTGGCCAGGCGGTCGTATGGGCATCGCAAAATATTGATCCCAAGCATATCAACCCGGAACTGACCACTTCCGAACCCTACGTCATGGGATCTCACGCGACCTGCTCGGGTGCCTGGTCAAGTGGCCCTGCAGATTGTGCGCCCTCTGATTACCAGTGGGGATATAATCGCATGATGACGGTTGAAGGACTGTTCGGTGCCGGGGACACGATCGGCGGCAGCGCACACAAGTTCTCTTCGGGATCCTATACCGAGGGCAGAATTGCAGCCAAGGCGGCAGTCAATTACGTAAACGACCTGAAAAACGAAAAGCTTCAGGTAAGCGAGAAGCAGTACCAGGACCTGAAAACGGTTATCTACAAGCCCTTGGAGAACTACGAGGTGGGTCGTAACGAGATCGTGGCAGGAACCGTCTCGCCAAGTTATATCCTGCCGATCCACGGTCTTCAGCGTCTTGAAAAGATCATGGATGAGTATGTAGGCGGGATCAGCACCAATTACATGACGAACGAACCCTTGCTCACGCGTGGTATGGAGTTGCTGGACATGCTGAAGGAAGACCTTGACCATATCGGGGCCGAAGACTTCCATCAACTGCAAAGGGCATGGGAACTCCATCATCGCTTTTTGGCCTCGCAGTCCGTTGCCCACCACACGATGTTCCGCAAGGAAACGCGCTGGCCCGGCTACTACTACCGTGGCGATTTTCCGAAACTTGACGACAAGGACTGGCACTGCTTCACCTTGTCCCGCTATGATCGGGAGTCCGATAGCTGGGACCTGGAAAAAGCGCCCGTTCACCACATCATAGACTAGGCATACGGGTCAAGCAGGCATCCTGTCTGCGACCTAGCATCGACAGCATTGACGGCGGCGTGGCGCACACGTGTCCGCAGTACGGCCTGCGATGCGCAGCGTCAGCAGCCTCCCCGAATCGCAGTTGCCACAAGCCTGCCCGACACACTGGCAGAGACGTTTTTTGGGAAACTATAATGCATCCCTGGCAAAGCTGACCTGAATTTCGAAATATCCCCGGAGGTGGGAACAATGCCTACATACGTACGTACTGACAAATGCGATGGATGCAAGGACGAGGACAAAGTTTACTGCATGTATATCTGCCCTCACGACCTGATGCTCCTGGACAAGGACGGCTCAAAAACCGGACATGCCATGAAGGCCTTGAATCAGGAGCCGGAACAGTGCTGGGAATGCTACGCTTGCGTGAAGGCTTGCCCGAAACAGGCCATCGAGTGCCGCCACTATGCTGACGTGGTGCCGCTAGGTGCATCTGTGCAGCCGTTGCGGAAAACGGATTCCATCATATGGTCCATAAAATTCCGCAACGGCAACACGAAGCGTTTCCAGTTCCCTGTACGCACAACGCCCGAGGGATCAGCCGACCCGTATGGCGGTGAGCCTGAGGCCAACATGGATGAGCTGGCTGATCACAGCACCCTGTTTACCAAGAGCACGCATGACTGCGACTTGGACCAGTTTATCGAGAGCTGACAACGGATTTCAGATATAACTACCGAGTCACAGTTGATCCGGCTTTTCCAATTTGAGGTCAATAGCCAATGAGCGAGTACAGTTTCGGGAACCCCGAAATCATTGAAGAAGAAGTTGATATCCTGATTATCGGTGGTGGCATGGCGGCCTGCGGGGCAGCATTTGAAGCCAAACGGTGGATCGACAAGGCCAGGGAACAAGGTATCAATTTGACGGTAAAACTGGTTGACAAGGCTGCGATGAGCCGTTCGGGTGCCGTGGCACAGGGCTTGTCCGCAATCAACACGTATATGGGTGAGAATGACCCGGCAGATTATGTACGCTATGTCCGGGATGACCTGATGGGCATCACTCGTGAAGACCTGGTCTATGACGTAGGCCGGCATGTGGATGACTCCGTACACAACTTTGAAAAATGGGGTCTTCCGATATGGAAGCAACCCGGTGACGAAGGCAAGACCCTCGCAGAAGGCGGCAAAGGAGTGCGTTCCGGCAAATGGCAAATCATGATTAACGGCGAATCCTACAAGTGGGTGGTTGCGGAGGCCGCCAAAAATGCGATAGGGACAGAAAATATTGCGGAACACGTTTTCATCGTGCGTCTGGAAACCGACAGGAATGACCCGAAACGGATTGCCGGTGCAGCCGGCTTCAGCGTGCGGGACAACACCCTGCATGTTTACAAGTTCAAGTGTTGCCTGCTTGCTGCAGGAGGGGCTGTAAACGTTTTTCGGCCCCGTTCTGTAGGGGAAGGGATCGGACGCGCCTGGTATCCGGTCTGGAATGCCGGTTCTACGTACTCCATGGCTGCCGAGTGCGGGGCCGAACTGACCCTGATGGAAAACCGTTTCGTACCTGCGCGGTTCAAAGACGGTTACGGGCCGGTTGGCGCATGGTTCCTGCTGTTCAAGGCAAAAGCCCTGAACGCTTTTGGAGAAAATTATCAGAAAAAAAACTACGGGTCACTCAAGGACCATGGATATGACGCCTATGCTACGGGCTTGAAAATGGGCACTTGCCTGAGAAATCACCTGATGATGCAGGAATTGAAGGACGGCCGGGGACCGCTATTCATTGATACCCCGACTGCCATGTCCAACCTGGCACAGAACATGACACCCCAGGAAATCAGGCATCTTGAGGCCGAGGCCTGGGAGGATTTTCTCGACATGACCATTGCACAGTGCGGTGTGTGGGCGGGTGAAAATATAGAACCCGACAAACAAATGTCAGAAATCATGCCGACTGAGCCTTATCTGCTGGGGTCCCACGCAGGATGCGCGGGGATCTGGGTATCCGGCCCGCAAGACATCCCGGGCACACCTGGCCACTACCACTGGGGATACAACCGAATGACGACTGTCAAAGGTCTGTTCACGGCGGGTGACGGGGTCGGGGCATCCGGTCACAAGTTCTCCAGCGGCTCGCATGCAGAAGGCCGAATTGCCGCCAAGGCCATGGTCAAGTTTGCGATCGACAACAAGGATTGGAATCCGGAAATGGCTCGCTCAGTCGATGAAATCACTGCCGAGATCTATGCACCCGTGAAAACGTTCCTGAAACACAAGCACTACACGACGACGATAGATGTCAATCCGCATTACATCACTCCAAAGATGTTCCAGTTCCGGCTGCAGAAAATCATGGATGAATACGTTGCAGGCATATCCACCCTGTACCAGACCAACAAGACCATGCTGGAAGTGGCGGAACGCAAACTGGAAATGCTCAGGGAAGACTCCCTAAAGATGCGTGCCAAGGACCTGCATGAACTGCTGCGGGCCTGGGAGAACTATCACCGGCTGATTGCCGCCTTTGCACACATGAAGCATATCCAGTTCAGGGAGGAATCCCGTTATCCGGGATATTACTATCGTACGGACTACATGAAGATTGATGACGAACACTGGAAGTGTTTCACGAACTCGACCTTCAACCGCCACACAGGCGAGTGGAAGCTCTGGAAAGTGCCTTATGTGCAGCTGATCAGGAAATCGGATGACGAACCCGAAGCGATTGCCCGACCTCCTTCAAGGATCGCTTGATCCAGGGGTTGGTATTGATCGTCGAACAAACCAGACACCCGTGGTCAGCAGGCCTTCCATTAATTTTCACGGCAGACTGAATTCCCGGCCCAGGCAGATTCGCCATGTCTGATGAATACGGAATAAAGCGGAACATCCCGGCTCAAAGCCCTATCCTGCCGAAAGAACTGAGACCGGACAGTACATTTCAGTTTGACTGTCACAAGGGCATTGCATGCTTCAATGCCTGCTGCAAAAACATTGATATCACGCTTACTCCCTATGACATCATCCGGCTCAAGAACCGGCTGGACCTGGACTCGAAGGAGTTTGTAGAACGCTACACCGTACCTTTTGCAATGGACCATCACAACCTGCCCGGTCTGAAAATGGTGACCAAACCCGACATGACGGAATGCATCCACCTGACCGAGGAAGGTTGCGGGGTTTACGAGGACCGGCCGGCCGCATGCCGTTACTACGCTCTGGGCAGCATGGCAATTCGCAAAAAGGAATCAACCCGCGTGGACAACATTTACTTCGTAGTGAAGGAAGAACACTGCCTTGGCCATTCCGAGCCCAGAGAACAGACCGTTGCAAATTACCGTCGTGAGCAAGGCATTGAAAAATACGATGAAATGAACCGTGGATGGTATGAAATCATACTGAAGAAGCGATCCAGTGGCCCCGCGGTTGGAGCGCCGTCCCAGCGCAGCCTGCAGATGTTCGACATGTGCAGCTATGACATGGACAGCTTTGCCCAATTCATCCAAAGCAGCGGGTTTCAGTCAGTTTTCACTGTCTCGGAGGAGGAGACAAGGATGCTGCTGGAGGATGAAGAGAAACTCCTGCAGTTTTCGATGCGGTTTCTGAAGCAGGTGCTATACGGAGAGATGACCATTCCTGTCAGAGAAAAAGCGCGTGAACGAAGAATATCCGAACGCAAGGAAGTCTGGACCACACGCAAGGAGGAGGCTGTCAGGCAATGGCGTGAACAACAGGAAGAGGACAAGTACCGGGAAGGATGATCCTGGAATGTCCTGCGCTGGCCTTTCAGAACCCGGTCATCCGGCGCACCCGGGAATTCTGCTGCATGGACAAGCAGGTTTCATTTGAACTCACAGCTCTTGTACAGTCCCAGGGACCCTAAAATGACTTTGTCCAGATTGCCGGAAATATTCTGGGCATGGTGCAGTACGTTCAAATAATTTCCATCAACCGAAAAAAGTAATTCCCGGACACCTTCCATGCCGTCCGATTTCAGATGCGTGTAAGAGATCAGCACTTCTGTCCCGTCAACCTGTTTGTAAGTTTCCCACTTGATTTCCGCCTTGCCCAGCTTCGGTAACAGATAGTACTTGAAGTAATGCTCCTTGCCTCGCTCAAGCTGTTCTCTCCTTGCCTGAACCTTGTCAAGCCCTTTCAGCTTGAGTTGCCTCAGATGCAGATGATCCACACGCCACAACAAGCGGGATCCAAGTTTGAAGGTAACAGACTCCCCGACCGCACCCCTCTGGTCCCAGACATCCAGTTGCCGGCTCAAAACACCCCCCGGCAACCTGCAACTGAAAGTCTCACTTTGCGAGACGTAATGCCCATGACTCAATCGTCCATTTGTCAGGAGCACTACACAGGAAGAGAGCAATACCACGCAAGCCAGGCCCAGCAGGAAACGAACTGTTGCCACAGATTCATTCATGGTCCATCGAGCAAAAAAACTTCCGGGCTTCATATCTTGAGGCAATCGGGTCGCTTCCCGGGATTTGACACGGGTAAAAGCGGATTCCTCCAAACTTTCTGGCCCGGCCCGTACATACGCGGGGGATGAAAGCCCATACATGCCGGACCAGTCGGGAAAGTATTCCAGCAAACATTCTCAGTACCCGATTCGTAACAGCTGAATGTCCCGGCTAGAACATTTCTGATGAATCGACTTCCACCTGTGACCCCTCTTCCACAAGATTGCGCGTGGGGATGTGGTCCCCTGTGATCATTTGATCATAGCTCATGCCCGGACCGACCATGGGATAGACTCCTGCATCCGGATCAATCATGACTTCCAGGAAAGCCGGGCCGTTGAATTGCATGAATTCCTGGATAACCTGCTTCATCTCCGTACTTTTTTCCAGTCGAACAGCATACTCATATCCATCCGCTTGTGCGGCCTTGATAAAATCTTTCTTGTGCAAGGACTTGTCACTTGCCGATAACCGGCCTTTGAAAAAAAGCTTTTGCCACTGCTTGACCATTCCGTCACCAAGGTTGTTCAGCACGACAATCTTTATGGGAAGTTTGTACGTGGTCACCGTTTCAAGTTCACCCAGATTCATGCGGATGCTGGCATCCCCATCTATGTCAACGACCACCAGGTCAGGCCTTGCAAAATGGGCACCGATCGCAGCCGGCAAGCCAAAGCCCATCGTACCCATGCTGCCTGAAGTCAGCCAAAGCCGCGGCGATCTGAAGTCAAAATACTGCGCTGCCCACATTTGGTGTTGCCCGACACCCGTGCTGATGACCGCTTCGCCATTCGTGTACCGGTTGATCTCTTCGATCACCGCGTAAGGCTGGATCAGGTCACTTTGCCTGTCATAGTTCATGGCATACGTGCTTTTCAACTCCGCGATGTGCGCATTCCACGGCGTGAAGTCCTTATTGAACTTTCTGGTGTGAATTCCATAATCCAGCAGTTTCCTCATGGCCTGCGGCAACAGCCCGACATGATTCCAGTCGACTGCCTTGACTTTGTGAATCTCCGAAGGGTCCACATCCAGATGGGCGATGAACCTTGCCTGGGGAGCAAATTTATCCGGTACGGCCGCCACACGGTCATCGAATCGTGCACCTATGGCAATCAAGAAGTCACAATCATCCACTGCATAGTTGGCAAAAGCCGTTCCATGCATGCCCAGCATGTGCAGCGAGCGTTCCCGGGTCGTGTCATACGTTCCAATGCCCATGAGCGTCGTAACAACAGGAATTTCGAACCGGTCTGCCAGCGAACTGACTTCGCTGGCCGCATTCCCGTTGATCACGCCTCCGCCTGCATAAACCAGCGGGCGAGAGGACTTCTCCAGGGCATCAAAAAAGAGCCTGCATTTCTCATCCGTCAATACATTATCAGCGACCTCGGTGATTCGTTCACGGTATCCACGGACCAGCAATTTTCCCTTGCCCTGAAACACACCCTCCCAGTTTTGAACATCTTTGGGGATATCAATCACAACGGGCCCGGGTCGGCCCGTGCGTGCAATTTCAAATGCGGTGCGTACCGTCGCCTCGAGTTTTTCAGGGTCAGTAACCAGAAAGATGTGTTTGGCCACTGCACCCATGATGTTGGCAATCGGAGCTTCCTGAAACCCGTCGCTGCCGATGGCAGGCGTCGGCACCTGGCCACTGATCACCACGATAGGGATGGAATCCGCCATGCAGTCGCGAACCGGAGTAACCGTATTGGTGGCACCTGGACCTGAAGTCACCATCACGACACCAACCTTTCCACTGGCACGCGCATACCCGGAAGCCATGAACCCGGCACCTTGCTCATTGGCAGGAACTATCAGCGGCATGGACTCATTCGTTGCGGCATTGTAACGAAACACCGCATCGTAAGTGGGAAGGATGGCGCCACCGCTGTAGCCAAAAATTACTTCGGTTCCCTCCTGGGCCAGGACATGCATAATGATATCGGAACCGGGCATCACGGTCCCTGCTAAAGGATGGGGGGCACTCCCGTCATCTTCTTCAATGAGCCAGGATGGTTGCATCGTATCCTTGCGGATTTAGAGGTAGAAAGCTTGGCAATTGACTATATCGCTAAACCGATGACGCTGCCAATACGTATTTGATCAACTGGCAGGAATTGCCGGCATGAAGCCGTCCACTTCGCAATCCGGATGGAGTTGTACGGATGTAACGGCGCAGAACATCATCCGGTGCTTGCGTGTGTGTCAGATAAACGGTAGGGTCATCCCCTCCCGCTGGATCAGACCTACTTACGGCAATGAAAGCAAAATCCTTTAAACCAGAAGAATATTTCATCGAGAGTGAGCCTTATTACGAGCCAGTCGGGAAAGAAATCGAGGTATTTGAAGCCGCCTATGACAACCAGCTTCCGGTTCTGCTCAAGGGACCGACAGGCTGTGGCAAAACCCGGTTCATGGAGTACATGAGCTGGCGGATCAAGCGCTCGCTCCTCACCGTATCATGTCATGATGATTTGACCGCGTCCGACTTGGTAGGCCGATACCTGGTAACCGGGGGCGAAACGGTTTGGGTCGACGGACCGCTTGCCCGGGCCGTACGCGCGGGCAGCATCTGCTACCTCGATGAGATTGTCGAGGCAAGGAAGGACACGACCGTAGTAATTCATCCCCTGTGTGATGACCGTCGGGTATTGCCAATGGAAAAACTGGGCGAGTTGCTGGAAGCCCCTCCAGAATTCTGTATGGCTATTTCGTATAACCCGGGCTACCAAAGCGTACTCAAGGATTTAAAGCAAAGTACACGCCAACGTTTTGTCGCGCTGGAATTCGATTACCCTGACAGCGCAATCGAACAGAAAATTGTAGGCAAGGAAACCGGCGTGGACGGAGACACTGCAAAACAGCTTGTGAAATTTGCACGAATGACGCGCAACCTGAAAGGGAATGGCCTGGATGAGGGTGCCAGCACGCGTCTTCTGGTACACGCAGCAAAACTGATCGTGGCCGGTGTCGATCCGGTGACGGCTTGTGCAAGTTCCATATCCCAGGCACTGACCGACGATCCTGAAATGCTGACTGCAGTAAATGAACTGAGTGCCTCAGTTTTCTGAATGGGGCTACAGTTCAGGTTTTCCTGATCGCCGTTTCACTGTACATTCAACCCTGCTGAAAGATCGTACCCTTCGTGCCCCCGGTGCTCTCAAGACCTATTTCCGAGCTCCGGTCCGCTCCAGGGCTACGTGGTCTCGAGCGCGGCCCAGACAAGTGATCAAGTCTCCGAATAGTCTTCAATAGGCGGACAGTTGCAAAACAAATTCCTGTCGCCATGCAGGTTGTCCACCCTGCCCACCGGCGGCCAGTACTTGTCGTCCCTGATCGTATGCAAGGGATAGAACGCCTCCTGTTTACTGTAAGGCATCTTCCATTCGGGCTCCAAGAGCAGGCGATGGGTGTGGGGCGCATTCTTCAAGGGATTGTTTTCCCGGTCTGACTCACCCCGTTCGACCCGTTCGATTTCCTTGCGGATAGATATCATGGCGTCACAGAACCGGTCCAGTTCCCGCTTGTTTTCACTTTCCGTCGGCTCAATCATCAGCGTGTCTGCAACCGGGAAAGACATGGTGGGTGCATGAAAGCCGTAGTCCACCAGTCGTTTGGCAATGTCATCCACGGTGATGTTGCTGCGCTGCTTGATGGGTCGCAGGTCGAGAATGCATTCATGGGCAACCATCCCGTTCCTGCCCGTGTACAAAACCGGGTAGTGTTCTCGCAAACGCGCAGCAATGTAGTTGGCGTTGAGGATGGCCACCTGCGTCGCGCGCCGCAAGCCGTCCGCCCCCATCATTGCGATATATGCCCACGAAATCGTCAGTATGCTCGCAGAACCCCAGGGGGCGGCAGACACGGTGCCTACGGTGCCTTTCTGGCCCGCTGCCGGATTTACACCTTCCACCAGGGGATGCCCAGGGAGGAAAGGCGCAAGATGTACCTTCACGCCGATGGGGCCCATACCAGGCCCTCCGCCACCGTGCGGAATGGCAAAAGTCTTGTGCAAGTTGATATGCATCACATCGGCACCCATTTCTGCAGGGCGGGCAATGCCTACCAGTGCATTCATGTTCGCCCCGTCCAGGTATACCTGACCTCCGTGATCATGTACCAGGGAACAGATGTCCTGAAAGCCTGGCTCATAGACCCCGTGCGTGGAGGGGTAGGTGATCATGAGCGCTGACAGATGCTGCGAATGCCGCTCTACCTTGGCCTGCAGGTCGCGCAGGTCAACATTGCCGTCCCCGTCACAGGCAATCACGACAACCTCAAGACCCGCCATGACAGCGCTGGCAGGGTTGGTGCCGTGAGCAGACGCCGGGATCAGGCAGACGTTTCGCTGCCCCTGACCCTGCACTTCATGATACTTGCGAATCACCAACAGGCCCGTGTACTCGCCCTGCGAGCCGGCATTCGGCTGCAAGGAAAAAGCATCAAATCCGGTGAGGTCACACAGCATGTCCTCGAGTTCCTCGAACAATTGCATGTAACCCTGTGCCTGATCAAGCGCAACGAAGGGATGAATGGCGTTGAAATCCCGGTAAGACAGTGCCTCAAGTTCCGTCGCCGCATTCAGCTTCATGGTGCAGGAGCCCAGCGGGATCATCGTACGGTCCAGCGCCATGTCACGGCGTGCGAGCCAGCGCATGTAGCGCATCATCTCGGTTTCACTATGATACAGCTCGAAAACCGGATGCTGCAGTATCGACGAGGTGCGCAACAGTCCGTCAGGAATACATTCCTGCACCGTGGCATCCAGCGCGTCGATATCCAGTTTTCGCCCTGCAGCAGACGCGAAAACCTCCCATACGGTCAGCAGGTTCTCACGCGTCGTAGTCTCGTCCAGTGCGATGCCGAGATAATCCGCATCGTAAACTCGAAAGTTGATCCTTGCTTCCCTCGCCTTTGCCGCGATGCGCCGGGCACGACTGGGCACCCTGAGCTTCACCGTATCAAAGTATTGCTCATTCACTACCCTGACTCCCAGCTGTGCCAGACCGGCGGCCATCACCTGTGCCAGTCGGTGCACCCTCTGTGCGATCAGGCGCAGCTCCCTGGGCCCATAGTAGATCGCATAAAAGCCTGCAATCACGGCAGGCAACACCTGCGAGGTGCAGATATTGCTGGTAGCCCTCTCCCGGCGTATGTGCTGTTCGCGGGTCTGCAGTGCCATTCGCAACGCCTTGTCACCATGGTTGTCAAGGGATACACCGATGATGCGACCGGGCATGGACCGGATATACTTTTCCCTGGAAGCAAAATAGGCAGCATGGGGGCCACCGTAACCCATCGGCACACCAAAACGCTGTGAGTTGCCCACTACAATATCCGCTCCCATTTCTCCGGGCGGGGTCAGCAGTACCAGGGCAAGGATATCTGCAGCAACGGTAACGATGGCCGCCTGTTGATGCGCCATTTCGATCGGTTTGCGTAAATCCCTCACGTCTCCGCTGCTGCCTGGATGCTGAAGCAGTACACCGAAAACATCCCTGTCCCCGAGCTCGGTAAACGGGTCCCCGACGATGGTTTCGAAACCAAAATGGCGTGCCCGCGTCTGCACGACCGAAATGGTCTGCGGGTGACAGTCATGATCAACGAAATACTGCCAGCTGTCTTTCTCGCCCACGCGTTTTGCCATGCTCATGCCTTCCGCCGCGGCCGTGGACTCATCCAGCAGGGAAGCATTGGCAATGTCCATTCCGGTTAAATCTGTGATCATCTGCTGGAAATTCAGCAATGCCTCCAGCCTGCCCTGACTGATTTCAGCCTGATATGGTGTGTAGGCGGTGTACCATGCCGGATTCTCCAGTACATTGCGCTTGATGACTGCAGGCATGATGGTGTCGTGATAGCCCATGCCGATCATAGAGGTCAACACACGATTTCTTCTGCGCATCCTGCGCAAGCGATCGCTCACTTCGCGTTCACTGATGGTTTTGGACAGGGAGAGAGGCTGATTCGAAATGATGGATTCAGGTACGGCCTTGCTGACGATGTCTTCCAGCTCATTTAAACCCAGATAGGACAGCATCTCGTGGATCTGGTTTCTGCCCACGCCGATGTGACGATGCGTGAAGCCACCGCGCATTTCAAGTTGTTCCAGTACGCTCATTTTCTAAAATAATGGGGCTTTACAAACGGCAACTCCGTCACGTGGACAGCATGAAATCTTTGGCGTATCCCTACTTGCAGCACGGTGCCTGGTTCAGCACAATCCACATCGACATATCCCATGGCTACGGGATGACCGACGCTGGGGCCAAATCCACCGCTGGTAATCCTGCCAACTGCCCGCTTTTCCGCATCCAGTAAGACAGCACCTTCCCGCACGGGAATTTTACCCTGTATCCGGAAACCACGCCTGATCTGCTTAACCCCGGTGTCCATCTGCCTGAAGATCTCGTCGGCCCCCGGAAACGGCGCCTGCGGTACCGTGCCGTCACGATATTTCCGGGCAATCACCTGGCACAGATCGGCTTCCACCGGAGTGGTTGTGGCATCGATGTCATGGCCATAAAGACACAAACCCGCTTCCAGGCGCAATGAATCCCTTGCACCCAATCCGGCAAGTTCCACGGCATGGTCTTCCAGCAACAATTCGGCCAGCTGGCCAGCTTGTTCGGACGGAACTGAAATTTCAAAACCATCCTCGCCCGTATAACCGCAGCGGCTGACCCAGCAGTCCACCCCGTCAAGCTCAGTCTCGCAGGCCGCGAAAAAGGGCAGCGTTTCGCATTCGGAATGCAGGCAGCTCAATACGCCGGCCGCTTGCGGCCCCTGCAAGGCAAGCAAGGAACGGTCGCGCAGCATTTCCACCTGATACCGTGGTCCCAGGGTGTCTCGCAGGTAACTGAAATCCGATTCCCGACAGGCTGCATTGACAACGATCAAAAGGCTGTCCGGTGTCCTGGTCAGGATCAGATCATCAATGATTCCGCCCTGCGGGTTGGTAAGCAAGGTATAGCACTGCCTGAACGGCGCCAGACCACAGATGTCACCGGTTGCCAGTCTTTCCATAGCGGTCTCGACATTTTCACCGGACAGGCGAATCTGGCCCATATGCGAAACATCAAACAAGCCTGCAAGACTGCGCGTATGCAGATGTTCTTCCCGGATACCCCTGCGGTACTGCAATGGCATTTCATAACCTGCAAAGTTCACGAACCTCGCACCCTGTTTTGCATGCAGGTCGTGTAACGTCGTTGTCTTCAGAATAGGTGTCACGGATCAGAAACCTGGCCTTTGATTTGCAGCACTGAAATCAACAACAGACTATCACAACTGAAGTTCTTGCCTGGCTCCTGGTCAAGTTATCATGCGACCGTGAACTGCGCTCGTCTTGCTGGATTGATGAAGATCGTCCTGTACTAACAGCCAAGACCCTCGGACATCTGCACATAACTGGTGAGCGGGACCGCGCACATTCGTGTCCAGTCCGCCTTGTCGATGCTCGACTGGTTCATCAATTCGAACATTTCGTCGAATTTGCGGAGTGCGGCACAGCCCACGACTTCGGGGGCGGTTACCTTACGGTATTGTGGCCAAACCTGGTCACGAGCATAGCGCCAAAATTCACTGTCATACTTGGAACCACAGGAATAGTGCCAACCGACGAACAGGCCGTAGCAGAGGATATTGTTGACAAGAAATTGATTGACCTTCGGCACGTCGCGTTCAAGATACTCTATCGAACGGTTGAGACGCATGTGGAGAACCATCCCAATCTGTATCTGGGCCGATACAATGGCCGTTGCCTCAAGAGGCTCCATGAAGGCCGCTGCATTGCCTATGCGAGCCACCGCACCATCATAAATCTGACGGTGGACAAAATTGGGAAACGGTATGACAGCACGCTGCTCAAATTCCGAAACGCCATCGGTGTCAAGGAAAGCATCAAAGTCTGATTCGACTTCGGCAAGGCTGGATACATCGCGGTTGAAGATGTACCCGTAAGATGTATGGACGGTAAGCGGAATAACGAAAATCCACCCGTGCGGTCGTGCAACGGCACGGGTATAGGTATGTTGCACCACCGGTCCGTCCTGCTCTTCCCTGATGATTGCCGGACAGCGGCGGATGACGGCCGTATTGGTGGGAATGAAAGAAATATCGATGTGCCGGTCCGGATGGAGTTCCCTGGGAAACCCGCGGGCATCAAAGACTAAATCGTAGCGCTCCGGCGCCAGGTCCTCGAACTCCACTTGTGCGCCACCTTCCACCCTGGTGATATCGCGCACTTTCGCATCGATGTGGCACGCGCGCGTGCTTTCGTGCAGCAAATCCGCCATCAAGTCGGCGGACAGGTGGTAGGCGTAGGACACCTTTCGCGGTGTAAAGTAGTGCGTGAAGTTTCGATTGCGCCGACCCCATCCCTCGAATGCGACCCCGTACTTGCGGGTTCCTCTCAAGTGCTGCTGGACGGTGTCATGGGGCAAACTTGTCAGTTGCTGCAACTGCTGAACCAGGCTCGGCCAACTGCCTTCACCCACTCCAATGACCGGAATGCGCGAGTCATATATGTGGTGCAGCTCGTAGTCGCTGTCGGGGTGAAGTCGCGTTATGCTTGCGGCCGCCAAGGACCCTGCGGTCCCTCGCCCGACAACCGCAATCTTGCGTAATGTCTTACTGCCCGGCTGAATCACCCTGCATGACTCCCACAGATGCCAGTCGATAACACCTTCTCGGGATATTCGGATGTGCTGTGTGCACAACACTCCCGCAAAATCCTAGCATCGTCACCCGTCATTGTCACGGTTCACAAACTTTCTCATGGATCAGCCCGACTGGCCCTGCAGACAATGCATCGTCCCCAGGGAGGATACTGGCTGCAGCAGCAAGGCCCGTCTTGCCCTCCTGTTCATCCCCTGCAAGGTGTCAACAGCTGAAGGCAACCCGTCCGGCACCCGCCACGTGCACCATCAGAAACTGAGCGTGAAATCAACACCGACGAAGCTGTCGCGCCGCCCACCGTAGGTCAAATCCTTCGAGTTCGAGCGTACGTTCGCGAACGCTTCCAGGCGCATCGACCAGCTATCCGACAGCCGGCGTTTCAGTTCCATGTTCAGCGTACTGGTTTCATGGCGGAGATCCGTCAGGATGCCGGCCACGAGCTCCGTGCCCTGTACATCGTTGAGTGCGAGGAAGCCCGCGATAAACAGGTCGTTCTGCCAGACACTTGTCGCACGGCTTCCACGATCATCGTAGAACCATTCACCCAGGATGGTCATGTCCGCGGTGGAATCAAACAACGCATAGAGGGTGCGTTCCAGGCCCAGGATGCAGGCGTTGTAATCCTCCTCCTGGCCCAGGAGATTGCGCGCTCCGCTACGGCGAATGGCTTCCACCTTGTAAAGCCAGGACTCGGTCGTGAACTGGGCTTCGAGCCCGTATTGCCGAATCTGCTCGTAGTACGGGATCAGGGGCGTGTCAATTCCCGGCAATGGCCCGGATGGGTCGCCGGCAAGAAACAAGGGATCGCGACTCGTACCGACAAAGGTACTCAGGCCAAAATCAAGCAAACCCACGTTATGGCTGTAGCGGAACGCAAAATCCACATGGCGTTCTTCGGCGCCGCTCTCGTACAAGGCGTCATCTTCGATCAGGCGTTCCGAGCGGAGGCGCCCGGGGCGCCCCGGAAACGTGAGCCTGCGATGGTACGGCAGCAGAAACAATTCAGCGAGACCCCAGTCACCGGAAATCGTCAGGTGTGCCATAGGCTGACCCAGCTTGGGTCGGTCGCGCGGGTGCTCGACACGGTCCAGCTGGTTGATGATATCCACGAGGCCATGAATCTCGGCCACACCCCAGAATACACGGTCGAGCCCCAGCCGAAGCTCCCAGGAATTCTCGCCCCAGTCTCCATATGTCAACAGGTAGGCCTCCCGCAGGTCCGCATGCGTCCGCCGTGAATCGGCACGGTCGTGCCGATAAAGCGGGGTAAAGGTGAAGCTGGTGCTTTCTGTAAAGTCCCAGTAAAGCGTCGGCTTGAAAACCATCCCGACGGTACTGGAATGCTGCCCCGGGAAAGCCGGCGACTGCGGATACCACCGTGCCTGTAAGCTCAGGTCCCCCGAAACGTCAAGGGCCTGGACTTTGGCACCTGCGGCAGCCATGAACACGAGGGCTGCAATTGCGACACCGAATCGCATCAGCGCACGCGTCGAAGTGCCGGTTTGGTGAATTCGCTGTCCTCAAGATTGGTGCGAAACCGGTAATCGGTCCATTTAAGCACTGTGCTCGCCCCGGTCAAATGATTCACCATCGTCTGTTCGCCTGCCCGCCAGTACCGACCCAGGTATTGCTTGTAGTTTTCAAAAGTGAGCGTCTTCAGATGCGAGTTTCTTCGGTCATAGAGTTCCATCTTCCAGACGCGAAGCTCGCCTGTGTCCTGCCAGATGACCTTGCGGCTGTAGCCGGATTTTTTCTCCATGGGGACTTGCTCGGTCACGGTACAAGTGAGTTCGCCGCAGGGCTCGTCACGAAGGTATTTATGCGTGTATTCCTCCACCTCCGGAGAGCTCATGTCCTCGTAGGAAAACTCGCTTCCCATGAATGACCCGGAACGCGCCGTGGCGCTGATGCGCTTCACTCTTTTCAGGGCCGGCAGATACAGCCACTGGTCGTCCTGGGAGTTAATGTGGCCATGGGTCAACAGGGCGGTTCCCTGTACGTCTCGCGGCTGATCGAACACAAACAGGCTCTTATCGCCATCACCCGGCACCTCCAGCACCTTGAAGCGCATCTGGCGGATGCTCTCGCGGCCTTGCCGGTCGCGCAGCACCATCGTCATTCCAGCGGTGAAATCATCGAATCCATCGTTGCGGGCGCTTGCTTCAAGCGCAATTCTCAGACCCTTCTCCTCCGGCGTTTCTTCTCGGGCAAGGACGTGCGTATGCAGCAGGCAGAAGCACGCCAGTAACAGGATCAGAACACTGAACGAAGCACCCTGTGTACACGGGAAGCCCATTGTCCAGTCTCGGCCGACAAACCGGATTTCGGCAGTTTCGTAGTCAGGAAACATCTACACAGGTACCGTGACGAACGAGTGGCATTATACCTTGAATTCCCTGCAAAGGGTGAAGCCATAGGCTGGCTGGAAATTTCAAAAGGGCGCACCCGGCAGAGGATTCATGGCACGATGACGGTGATCACCGGCATGACCATGGAGGCAAGCCACGGCGACGTGATTGCCGGCGACCTGCCCTGAAAGCCCTCAGCCGATGCACACATGCAAAATTTCCAGAACCACGAAAATTTTATATTTTACAATCGATATTTGCATATAATCTCTAAAAATCCTACTCAAGCTGGACCAGATTTTTGCCCTCGCTTGATTTTTCCTGGGGAGACTCACGGTCGTGTTCAATAATCCATTTGACTCATTTCACAATACCGTTGCCGAAGCAAAGGAAGAACGGGAACAACTTGACCGGCTGCTGACGATTTCCACACCGCGGGAGCGCCTTCTTGTTGCCGTCATCGCTCTTTCGCTGCTCATCCTTGCCGCATGGCTGTTCTTCGGCAGCATGACCCGCAGCCTCGCGGTGGATGGCCTGCTGGTCGAGCCTGGTGAAAGCTTGATTGAGAGCAACAGGACCGTGCAAGTGCTCGTCTGGGCCCAGAGCGACGTCGCACCGCATATCAAGGCCGGGATGCCAGCAGTGATAGATCTGGAAAAGTCAGATGGACAAGCCGACTCACTCGACGGAAAGGTTGCAAAAATCACCGCCATACCCCTATCCGAGGACCTGGCAGTGTTCGAGCCAGCGGTTCCGGTGTCCGTACACCGGGTAAATATCACGCTCGACGAAAGCCTTGATTTTGCTTCCCTTGCAAGCAGGGAATGCCGGCTTGTCATCGAAATTGGCAGGCAAGCTCCGGTCACACTATTGCGAATGAGGCGGTCATAAATGCCGCAAAGCGCCTCTAAAGGGGCTGGAGGCAAGACCGCCTCGGACGCCTTGAAACAAAGGATTACCACGCCAATTCTTTTGCAGATGCACGCATCGGAATGTGGTGCCGCCTGCCTCGGCAGCATATTGGCATACTTCGGACGCTGGGTGCCGCTTACCGAATTGCGCGAAAAGTGCGAGGTGAGTCGAGACGGTAGCAGTGCTGCGAGCATCGCGCGTGCTTCCAGGCACTATGGTCTTGAATGCAATGGACTCAGTGTACGCGCCGATCAACTGAAAAAACTGCAGTTACCTCTGATTTTGTTCTGGCAATTCAGCCATTTCGTTGTCCTTGAAGGTTTTGATGACGGCTATTTCTATCTCAATGACCCGTCCACGGGACGGCGCAGGGTTACTGCCGAAGAGTTCAGCAAGGACTACAGTGGAATCGCGCTGCGATTCAAGCGCAGTGACGATTTCACACCCGGCGGCGAGCGTCCCGACTTGCTCAGCCAATTGACCACCTTGCTCGCCGGATCATGGAGTGTGCTTGCCGTAGTGATTGCTTGCGGATTCATGTTGACGTTACTTGCACTTGTTGTGCCCGCATCTCTCAGTTTTTTCGTGGACGATGTTCTGGAAAACCATGGCCCTTGGGGTGGATTGGTGGCAGCCCTGCTTGGCGGCGGTATCCTGGTATACATCTTGTCCCTGCTCAAGCACCGGTTCCTGAAGCGACTCGAAGTCCGGATATCGGTGATTGGCTACAATCGGGGCGTGTCGCGGTTACTGCGGTTGCCGGTGGAGTTTTTTGAACACAGGCTGGCAGGTGATCTGACTGACCGGGTTTCGTCCATCGACAGGATTGCGAAGAACCTGACCGACCAGTTTCTTGTGCTCATTATCGACATGGCAATGAGTGCGGTGTTACTGGTCGCGATGCTGGCCTACGATGTTCTGCTCACACTGATTGTACTGTTGCTGGCCCTTGCACACGGCATGTTGCTCCACTTTCTCAACGCGCTTCGGGGGGTTCGCAGCCAGGCGATGCGGCGGGAACAAGGATTGTTGATAGGCGTCGGCATGCAGATGCTGAGCCATGCAGACAACCTGCGCATGACAGGATCGGATGACCGGTTTTTTTCCCGCTGGAGCGGTCATCAAGCGCGTGAACTGCATGCGCGACAGCTCTATTCCGAACTGGGTTCGGTCAATACTGCGCTTCCGGGCCTGGTTGCCGTGCTTCGCAGTGCAGTGATCATCGGCATAGGGGGAAGCCTGGTCATGACGGGCGAAATGACCCTGGGAGCACTGGTCGGGTTCTATATCCTGGCAGAGCTGTTTCTGGCACCTGTTGGCCGTTTTCTGGAGTTCGTCGACAAACGCCAGGCGCTCGAAACCGATCTGCAACGGCTTGAGGATATCTCCAAGACCGCTGAAGACCCCATCTACAGCCGCCGAAGTCCAGAATCGGAATCAATCCCCACATTCAATGGGCGGCTCCAGCTTGCCGGCCAGCTTGAACTGCAAAACGTCACCTTCGGTTTCAACAAGAGCCGACCCCCCCTGATCAAGGACTTCAGCCTCATGATCAAGCCAGGACAGCGGGTCGCCGTAGTCGGTCCCAGTGGTTCCGGCAAGTCGACCCTGGCACGTCTGGTTTCGGGTGTCTACCAGCCATGGTCAGGCGAAATCCTGTTTGACGGACATCTGCGGGATGAGATTCCCGAGGAAGTGCTCCGGCAGTCCATTTCCATGGTGGATCAGGAGATCGTGCTCTTTTCCGCGTCGTTGCGCGACAATATCACCTTATGGAACTCAGCCATACCGGATGAAGTCATCTTCGCCGCCTCACGGGACGCCCAGATTCATGACGAAATCCTGCTCAGGCCACAAGGATATTCAACCGTCGTCGAGGAAGGCGGTGTGAATTTCAGTGGAGGCCAGCGACAACGGCTGGAAATCGCCCGTGCGCTGGTGGGCAATCCGACAGTGCTCATTCTGGACGAGGCGACCAGTGCGCTCGATGCAGCGACAGAGGAATATGTTGATGATGCCTTGCGGCGTCGCGGTGTCACCTGCCTGATCGTGGCGCACCGGCTGAGTACCGTGCGGGATTGCGACGAAATTATCGTGCTTGACAAGGGCGCCACAGTACAGCGCGGTACGCACGATGAGTTGATTGCGGACCAGAGTGGCATGTATTACAAGCTGGTCAAGTCGGGCTGATGCTGGACAAAAGGCAGAATTGCACGTCGATTGCCGAACTCGTAGCTCGTTCCGGCACAACCGTACCTTGTGCCGGCAACTTGCCGGTGAAACTCGACGACCCAGGCAGTGTCTGGTTCATTGACCAGGGTTCCGTCAACCTGTTCCTGGTTGAATTCAGGGACGGGGTGGAACAGGCAGCGCCGCAGCATCTGCTGCGTCGCGAAGCGGGCTGGATACTGCCGGGGGTGGCACCAGACGAACGAGGCGACAATAAAGATACTACCCTCAGCCTGATCGCAAAAGGATCGCCAGGCACTCTTCTGAAGTGCCTCCCGGCGTCCTTGCTGTCCGAGGTTCATCCAGCAGAACTGGCGGAACAGACGGATACCTGGCTGACCGCCATTACAGACACACTTTCGCGATTTGCAAGCCCCATTCCGCGTGCAACGGCGCTGGCCGACCCCGGTATGGCACGGACCTTTCCACCTTGCACACTGTCCGTACATCGCAATGTGGTCTGGGTCTCCAAGCCATCGCGCGGCGAATTCCTGTTCATGGATATCGTCGACCAAGCAGAGCTTGCCGAAGCGAGCGGCTCACATGAAACCATGATACCGCTGACGCGGACAAGCTGGCTCACCTTGTTGGACAGGGCCACGTTGTTGGGCAAATCGACGGAAACACTGGCCCAGCAAGACATGTTGCTGCCAGCGCTCGCATCTTTTCACGCGGTCGCATTCGCCCTGGAACGCCTGAACCGCCAACTGGCCGTGGTCGACGAAGTGAATCTCGAACGTGCGCGGACAACCAGCCGTCGCACGGCTGAAAAAACTGCACGACAGCGGCTTTTCAATATCTATGACTTGCCGATAGACCAGGATACCCGTGTCGAAGACACGGCCCTGACAGATGCCCTGCGAATCATCGGCCGCCATGAAGGTATCGATTTCAAGATTCCCACGCGCTCGGAACCTTCCGATGCTCCGGTCAGCCTCGTAGAAGTGCTTGACGCATCAGCCGTACGTGCCCGGCGTGTACGATTGAGAGCCGAAGACCGCTGGTGGAACGGCGACAGTAACGCGATGCTGGGATTCCGGGCAGCGGATGGCCAGCCCGTAGCCCTGCTGCCGGGGAAATTTGGGCGCTATAGAGAAATCGATCCGGTCAGCAAGCGCAGCGTGCGGATTGCAGCAGATCGCGCCAACACGCTGGGGGAAGAAGCCTGGATGTTCTATCGGCCATTGCCGTCGGAGAACGTGAAACCGTCTGACCTGCTGGGAATCGCCCTGCATGGATCAGCCGCGGATCTGGTGCGGCTGGTGATTTCCGGGCTTCCGGGCGGCCTGATCAAACTGTTGCCAGCCCTCGCCCTTGGCTACGCTGCAAATAAAATAACGGCAGGCGGAAGTGTCGGAGCGATCTATTCAGTGGCCGTGGCGCTGGCGGCATTTGGTCTGCTCGGTGCGCTGCTGCACCTGTTTCAAAGCACGGCAATGATGCGGCTTGAGGGCCGTTCGGCATCGCGGGCAGAAGCGGCCTTTTGGGACCGTCTCATGCGCCTTCCTACAAGCATTCTGCACCGCCATTCGACCGGTGACCTGGCCATGTCGGGGATGACATTCCAGAATCTTCGTGATGGCTTGCAGGGAGTCGTCGCCGATAGCTTGCTGTCGATTATTTTTCTGCTACCGGTATTTGGCATCATCTTCTTCTACAACACCACCCTCGGGCTCATTACCCTCGCCTTCAGTCTGGCTTCGCTGCTGATCACGGTAGCCCTTGGCTTGCTCCAGATTGCACCTTATGGGCGGATGATCAGTGCAACGCGTCGTGTCACCGGCAGGCTGTTCCAGATCGTGGGCGGTTTCACCAAACTGCGCGTGGAAAATGCAGAAGGTTCGGCATTCGCTATCTGGGCGCGGGATTATCGCGAGCAGAAACGCGCAGAACTCGAACTGGGGGCATTTGAGGGGCATTCACGCGCATTCGGTGCCGCGCTTCCCTTTCTTGCAGGCGGGGTACTGCTGTTCGCGGTGGCAGCGGTGAGCGACCGGGACATCCTGGTCGGCGATTTTCTCGTCGTCTACATAGTCTTCATCGTTTTCCAGTCCGCGATCGCCCGGCTGGGCGAGTCCTTCGGCACCATTGCCGCCATGCTGCCTGCGTTCAACCAGATGCGTCCGCTGCTCGCAGCAGTTCCTGAAACCGAGACCGAAAGAGAGCCGGTTGAATATCTGGGCGGAGAAATTCTGTTCGACCGGGTTTCCTTTCGTTACGATCCTGACGGCCCGTTAATTCTCGATGATGTCACGATTCATGCGCGTCCTGGCGAATTCGTCGCGATTGCCGGCGAGTCCGGTGCAGGCAAGAGCACCTTGTTCCGGCTCGCGCTTGGAATCGACCGGCCGACTGCTGGCGCAGTGTATTACGACGGGCGGGATCTGAGGCACCTGAACCTGAAACAGGTACGTCGGAAAATTGGCGCAGTGCCACAATCTGTTGGGCTCCATCCCATGGATATCTGGGACAACCTGGTCAGCCATCACGAGGAAGTGGTGACTGAGGATGTCTGGGCAGCGACCAGGGTTGCAGTAGTCGAAAACGAAATCAAGGGCATGCCCATGGGCATGATGACCATGGTCGGAACCAGCGGGGCTGTTTTGTCAGGCGGTGAAAGTCAGCGCGTCACGATCGCCCGCTCGGTGATCGGCAGTCCGCGAATCATGCTGTTTGATGAGGCAACCAACTGGCTGGATAACGAAAACCAGGCCAAGGTAATGCAGAACCTCACTGCCCTGACCTCCACCCGGGTTGTCATCGCCCATCGCCTGTCCACGCTGCAGCAGGCTGATCGCATCTACGTGTTGCAGGCCGGAAAAGTTGCGCAAAGCGGCTCCTTCGAGGAACTCATGGAGGCTGAAGGGGTATTCAGAAACCTGATCAAAAGACAGATCGCCTGATCCGGGCATGCAGACCGGCGGCAGACGAGTGTTGCAGGATCATCCACGAGATATTCCCCCGTCCGATCTCATTCTCAGCGGTCGCAGCATACAAACCCGTTTTGACTGCATCGTGGCAGCAGGTTTCTTCGACACCGCCTCCTGGGGCATAGGCGATTCTGCTAGTCACTCATCTGTTTTCAGGCAGCGGGTGAGTTCCGGAATGAGCTTGATGCCTTGCGGTATCCCGGCCAGGCGACTTCAGAAAACACAGGAATGTCCGAATACCGCACTCCTGCTGAAATCACGCCAATCGTCATGTATGTTAACCGCTGAGAATTCACGTTCGACCATGACCCACGAAAATGGAAACATCGATGAAAAAGCCCAATAACGCAGCGGAATTCCTCGTGTCGAGAGCGGGTGAAGACAGTGACTTTCGCGAACGTCTGCTCGTGAGACCCAAAGCAACAATCGAAAAGGAACTCGGCGTGACGCTGGCCGAAGACCATGAGATTCACGTGCACGAAGAAACCTATACCTCGACTCATTTGGTGCTGCCGCCGTGCAGCAGACTCAGCGAGGCCGAACGGGAGGCGGCAAAAACAGGCGTGGCTTCACTTGAGTATCTTCGCAAGACACTTCATGATCCCGCACCAGCTCTTCGTCCCCCTGCCCCTGAAAGCGAGTACGCCCGACAGCACGCAGCCACCACCAAGGAACTTGTCAAAGCGGGCAGGAAAAGTATCAGCCGGGGCCTCGATTTCCTGGAATCCACAGTTGACGAAAACGGTGCCTGGCACTGCATCCGGTTCAACATAGCCGACCCGGACATCCCACGGCACTTCGAAAAACCCCCTTTTATCTCGGCTCTTTGCGTACTTGCCCTGGAATGCTGCGATGAAGCGAAGGCCAAGGCCCTGTGCACCGCCACCAAGGCGTATCTTGTCAACACCATTGAATACCCCGGATTGTGGCGCTACTACCGCCATCTGCCCCAGGATCTTGACAGCTCCACCACCTGCTCCCTTGTCATCGGGACTCATCCCTGGATCCTGCTGGGAAGAAATGTTCCGCGAATCTTGGCGAACCGCGACGAGCAGGGTCGTTTCATGACCTGGGTGCTGGAGGAAGACGAGCCCGATGTCGTGTCGAGATTTCGTATCGAAGCGGATCCCGTAGTCAATGCAAATGTCATAGCCTATCTCGGTGACAACCCCGAAACCAAGGCTGCCCAACGATGGCTGAAATCCCTGATTGCCGATGGCAGCCTTGAAGGCTCGTCCAAATGGTACCCCGACACTGTCGCAATTTACTATGCAATCACCCGTGCCATGATTCGTGCGCAACCTGCCCTTGATCAACTGCGCCCGATACTTGCGGATCGTATCCTGGACCTGCGTGATGAGAAGGGAGAATTCGGCAACATCCTCCAGACCGCTCAGGCCGTGTCAGCCCTCTACAATACCGGGAGCCTTGAAAGCATCGATGCGAAACGCGAGGTGGAAAGATTCATAAGCTCGCAACATGAGGACGGCAGTTGGCCGGAGCTTCTCGCGTTTGGTGACCAATCGCTGAAGTGGGGCGCGATCGGGCAGATAGGACATGGCTCGGAAGCCGTTACCTCTGCTTTTTGTATCGAGGCCCTGGAACGTCTCGTAGAAATCTTGAGGGCCTGAAGGATTTCAGGTAAGGTGCCTCGCTGGTAACATGAAACTTGATGCAGGGGTCTATTGGGGAGCCGCCATGCTGCGAGATACAACCGCAGGATGTGGCCCGGGCCTGGAACAAGGCAGGCATCACCCACCTCATGAAGCCGATGAATCTTTACGTCCTTTCGCACATCTTCCATTGGGCAGTTTTCCGTTAATTCTTGTCGCCTCGCTTTATGGCGGTGGGTGTCTTGCTGATACTTCCCTTCCTATGCCTCTTGAGGCCGGTTGACAGGACACAGGGCATGCAATCAAAACTGTCAGACGCCGGGATGCCCAGGACTAGCGCGCCGGGCATGTGCGACTTCGGGACAGGACTCGCGCCCGGGCTTCTGGGCGAAATGATTTGTGTAGCATGAGGAGACAGTTATAGATATTGACGAGGCAGTCACACTTACCCAGGACCGTCTTGCCGAAGAGGGCGGTACCATGGGTGAATTGCTTGAGCACTTTCGAAACAGGATTTCTCCGATTCTTATCGGAGTCCCGGAATGGGAGCGCATACTCGAATGTGCCAGGAAACATCCCATTACCATGGGCGCCCTTCCGTTCGGCTTTGAACTGCCGTTGCATACACACAGGCCTGAAGCGGATTTCGGCGTTTCCCTGGCAAGCGGAACCAGGGCGGCAGGGTTTTTCCTGGAGCGTGCACGAACTGACAGGACTGATGAGACTGCAAAAGCGATCGCGTGGCTGTGCAAGCAAATGGATGCCGAAAACTCACCCCTGCGTGAAATCGTAGGCCGCAAGCTGATGCTGGAATATGACATCGGCCCGGCGCAGGGAGGCGACTGTTCGCTTCCGGGAATGTTCCTTCGGCCCGGAGAACGGCCAATTATCGGAGCCCGTGGTCAGGTGAACGATATCGGTCTGGTGGTTGAAGCGCTTGTCTCCAGTGTAGGCTGGGAGATGCATGACACCAAGCGGGAGAATGTCGAACGAGCCTACCTGGCGCAGCCAGGAGATACGCGCATGGATTCGTTCGGCGTATTCCCGTCCCGCTCACGTGCAATCCGCCTGGCAATCATGGGCTTCAAATCGCAGCAGGAAATATGTAGCTATCTTGAAAACACGGGTTGGCCGGGCCAGGTCTCTGCGGTCGATTCCGTGATTGCACGCTTCAAGAAACGCGTGAACATTGTCAGGACCGGGGTGAACATTGACGTGCAGGAAGAAGGTGTCGGTCCGACGCTCGGCCTTACGCTTATCGTCAAGCAGAGATATACAAAGGATTCACGTTATTGGCTCGACGGCCTGACCGACTGGGATCCGTTTCTGGATGCCCTTGGTCATGAGGACCTTGTAAACACGGAGAAGCTGACGGCACTTGCTGGCTGGGTTTCGAAACCGACAACGCTTTTTGCGAAGACCGGGCGTTTTGTCATGCTACGTGGCATTCACCACATCAAACTGGTCATATCTGAAAATCAACTCCGAAAAGCGAAAGCCTACGTGTTCATGGTGCTTTCCGGAGCGGTTTCAATCTGAATCTCAGCCTTGAACGGCCACACCGAACCGCCCTGTGCCCGTATGGCGCACAGCGTTTCACTGCAAACTGCGCACGGATGCAGAGGGTTCCGCGTCTTGACCGGCTACTCGCCGGCTATCAGATCTACCAGCAACAGCAAAGGCCGGCTGAAATAGCCTCGAGCTGCTCCTCAGTGATGTTTGGGTCCGGTGGCAGTGCAAGGTGCACTGTCTGCATGTCGCTCTCATGGACCACGACATTCATCGAATCGGGAATTGTAATACCCAGTTCCCCACTGATGGTAGATTTTGGATCATCAAGAAGCTGTTGCCTGAACTCCGCATCCAAGGCAGACTTCTCAACAATCTGCTTCAGCATGTCATCACCGCTTCTCATGATGATTCTCCTGTATTCAGATTGTTAATGACATTAACACGTCCGTGATATGACGTTAGCATGGCTATTTCAGGCAGTCAAGACCGCGGAATTCCGGCTCAGTATGCAAGCTTTTCGGGGAAGCCGCTTTCCGCCTCGTTTTTCTGATCAAGTTCCCTTCCCGGGGCTTGTGCCTGAAGGTGTTTGAAGCCGGCAGCCCGGATCGCACGCCCTGGTTCGAAGGAGTGCATGGACCCGGAAACGGGCTTGAGAACGCGCTTCCTGCTCAAGAAGGCGCTCGGAATGAACTTCAGTCGGGTGCAAGCGCGGTCCGCTTTGCAGTACTCCGGTCCACCGCTGTCAGCAACGCAGGCAGGAGCGTCAGGTCGGCAATGAATGCAAAGGCAATAATCATCCCGGTCAGGACGCCCACCTGCGCGGTGGGAACGAAGGGTGAAAACATAAAAATCAAAAAACCGGACACCAGCACGACCGTCGTTGTAAACAGGGCCCGGCCTGCCGTGTCAAAGGCGTAGCGTACCGCTTCTTCGGGGCTCTGGCCGTATTCATTTCGCGCACGTTGGTACTTGCTGAGAAAATGCACAGTGTCATCCACGACGATGCCGACGGTCATGGCCACCACGACAGACAGCGAAAGTCCAACCTGTCCGACCATCAATCCCCAGACACCGAAGCCCAGCACTGCAGGAATCAAATTGGGAACGATGCTTATCAAGCCCAGCCGCAGCGATCGCAACGCGACGAGCAGAATGACAGAAATTGCCAAGAGGACAACCATTGTCCCAACTAGCATGGCTCGAATGTTGCGATGCCCGATGTAGGCGAACAACGCTGCGGGGCCGGTGCTGTTGACGCCGGCAACATGCGGTGCATTTTCCTTGAGCCATGCCTCGGCATGCGCATTCAGTTCAAGCACTTCTTGCGAAGAAAGTGTGGCCGCCGAGATCGTTACCCTGGTGGCTGATCTGGACCTGTCAATCTGATTGTTCAGGTCCAAGCCCTGCGGAAGCGAGAGTTCGTAAAGCAGCAGGTATTGTGCCGCCAGTTCTTGGCTTTCCGGTATCCGGTAGGCAGCCGGGTCGTCTCCGTGCATGCTCTTGTTAAGTTGTCGAAAGGTATCGGTAATGACCGATACGTGGCGGACAGGGGGCTGTTCACGGTACCAGTCGGCGAAGCTCGAAACCTCGGCGAGGAAAAGTGGATCGGTGACACCTCCCTCGGCAGAGGCTTGCAGCGAGTACTCGAGCAGGGTGTTGCCGCTCAGGTGCTCGTCCATGAAGTCCACGTCCTGCCGGAATTCAACGCCCTCATTGAAAAAATGGACCAGAACATCATTGAGTTCGTTTCGCGGAATGGACAGAATCATCGCAAGCACAACCACCAGCCATCCCCAAAACAGCGGCTTTCTATGGCGCAACACAACGTCCGCCAGGCGGTGCATTGTGGGTCCGCGGAGCAGCCGACGGTCCTTGCCCGCACGGATGGGAAGAAGCGAAAGCAGGGCCGGAAGAAAGGTGACGGAGAGAACGAAGGAGGCGACGATTCCGAATGCGACAAAGTTCCCGAGATGGCGGTAGGGTGGCACTTCGGAAAAGTTCATGCTCAAGAATCCAATCGCCGTTGTGAGGCTCGCCAGAAATACCGGGTGCAAGTTGAGCCTGACAGATTCAACGATGGCGTCGTGCTTGGAATCCCCCGCACGCAAACGCTGCTGCACAGCCACCAGCAAGTGCACGCAGTTTGCCACGACGATCATCAGCACGATGGTCGGTGCGGGCGCGACGGGCGGGGAAAAGGGTAAACCGACCCATACACCCAGGCCTACAGACGTGAGAATGGAAAAGACTATGACAATTCCAGTCGCCGCCACCCCTGCCCAGCCCCGTGTGAGGACACCAAGGATCAAGGCCATGAGCAGCAGGCTCGCAGGCAGGAAAACCTTCTGGCTGTTGATCGAGGCTTCCAGGAAGGTTTGGTTGATCATGACCGTGCCGACGATGCGAAGGTCTATGTCGGGAAACCGTTCTTCTGCCTCCGCGGCAACCGACCTGGCATATTCGGCGATTTCGGCCACAGCCTCCAGAAGGCCCTCCTCTGGCAACTCGACCGTGATGTTTACAACGCTGACATCGGCATTCCGGGCCAGAATAGTGCCTGCGATACGCGGGTCGGACAGGGCAACGTCACGAATTCGTGACCGCACCTCGGCCTGGGCCAGTTCCTGCGGATCAACAAGGTCCCGCACATACAGGTCGTCGCCATCGGCGGTCGTGTACTGGAAATTGGCGAGTGAGTCGACTCGCCTTGAATAGGGCGTTAACCAGGCAGCTTCCGTGAGCCAGACGGCGGCCGACAGTGCGTTTTGCGAGGTCGCGTCACCATCGTCCGGGGCAATCAGGAACACGATGTTCTCGTTCTTCCCGTAAGTATTCTCCAGTGCTTCCAGTCCCAGAAGCTGCGGATTGTCTTCGTCGAAGAAGATTCGGTAGTTGGCTGAGAATTCAATCAGGGCGATGCCGCTTGATGCGCCCGCGACCAGTAACAGCGTGGCCAGGATGACCAGCCAGCGGGCCGTGAGCACCTGTTTGGCAAATCGCCTGGCAAATTGCCCTTTTTCCATGCCGCGCTCGCTCACAGGACTGACGCGACTAGCTGCGAACGACCTTGGCGGCAAGTCGCGCATCAAGCTTCATAGCAACGGAAGCCTCATGCCAGGTAATAAACATGCCATTTCGCAGCCTGCAACCCTATTACTCCGAGAGCAGTCCAACTTAGACCACGTGCTCCGAATCCACTGAGTCCAAATCAAGGTTGATCAAGGTATTTACCATCCGCGGCAACACAGACTGAAGGTCAATGCGATGGAGAATATAGTCCGCCGGGAAGGAATGTCAACGAATTTGTACAGGTCCTGCAGTGCCCATACACACTGACCCGGATTGCACGCTAAGGGTCCGACAGACCTGGGCAACATCCCCTGCAGGATGAGGCTCATTTCCACGGCATGGAGATGTTCTCGAAACAGGCTGGCTCCTCAAGCGATGACCGGGACGGGGTTGAGGTCGGCCTCTGCCAGCGGTTCTTCCCGCCAGCCCATGTTGACTGGCACGTCGTACAGGCGCCCCGGTGCGTATCTTTCCCAGAAGTGGCGCAATCCCGGCACGATCACCCGGGCTACCGGCATGCCGATATCGGGACGGGTCTGGTCAAGTACAAGCATCTCCAGGCCCTTGGCTTTTACCAGTGCACAGCACCGCTCGACATCCTCTTTCACATCCGAAGTTTCGGGCACGAAATAATCCGGGCGGCCCCGCACAGCGGCCCCGGGATCGGGGGCCAGGTAGGGATATTCCTCAAGCGTGGCGTTCTTCCACCATGACAGGCACATCGGGTCATCCACTCCGTACCCGGTATGGCCGGTTTCCGGGCGGGGAACCCAGGTCAGGCACTGGTTCATTTCGCATACTGCACGCAAGGCCGCGATGTGCGGATCGGTGTGCGCGCCGGCCCCGTACAGGATGTCTTCGGGTTGTGAATCGGTTCGCCGCGAGACGGCAATAAAGGCCGGAATGCCAAAATCACTCGTGATATCCAGCAGCCACATGTCGCGGTGGAGCTTTCGGTAGTAGTCCTGTGCATCCGCAAGGTAGACGTCGTCAAAACTCTCCAGGTCGACCGCGGGAAAGCGCAGCCGGTTGTACCACCAGATGGCAAACGCATCACGTTCCACCAGCTCGAAAAATCCCTGTAGGATGGCTTCCTCCAGCGTGTTGCCGGCCGCACAGCCGTTCGAATCCGCAATCAAGTCTGAAGTGCCTCGCTGCTCCGGCGTCATGCTGTAGAGCATGGAGGTCGGAAGGTAACAGTGCCGATCTCGCGCAAGCGACCAAACCGGCGACCACTCGATCGCAGCCTCCGGGTCGAGCCGTCCGGGAACAAAATTGTAGGGATGTTGCCTGGCATTGATCTCGCGTGCATGGTCGAACTGGTGATCACTGAATAACTGGACCTGGTTCGGGTGGATGGCGTCGCACTCCTGTTCCTTGTCAAAAAATTCTGAAAACCGTTTGCAAGTACGGATCTCGTCCCCGTGGAATGCGCCCGAATAGCGCTCGACCGCCTCGCAAAGCGCACTCGCCTCGGACTGTTCGGGGGTGCTTCCCTTGCCTGCACTCTTGCTTCGCAGGCTGCGTCTCAGTGAGCTCAGGTTTTTGACACGAAGGGCCAAATTGCTGCCTGCCCAATAGACATGAAGCCAGTGATCGTACACATCCGTGGTGCGTTCGATCCAGGTCACCACCCCGCTGACTGGACTGATGAGATGGCGGTACTTGGCCAGGGTCTCTTCGGGAGACACGGAGCGCACACCGCCACTGTTTTGAACGTTTTTGGGACTGGACTTGAGGTGCACCGGACTGGCCGGGCGATCAGGGCTGAAGTACCTTTCCTCGCCGCACACAACGCACTGTGGTCGCCTGCGCACCGGATGCCTCGCCGTTTTCAGTGCAGCGACATCCAGCGTGATTGCATGCTCATGTATCGGTGCCAGCTCCCCGAAGACCAGCCACTTGGCAATCTCGGCCGCAAACAGCCCGTACACCGTCTCCAGCACCATGGGTTCGGCCGCAAAGGGCTGAAAGGCGGCCTCGGTGCCGGCACGATTGCGCAGGAAGTTGTGCACCTCCTGCTGGCCCTGCAGGCGATAGGCCAGGCAGGCCCAGCAAGGCCCCTGCTCCGCAGGCCGGAAAACCGGGCCCAGCAATGGAATCATACCTTTTGGCCTGGCCAGCAACCAAGGTGTGCCAGAGCTGACATGGTGCCGATTGAGGGCCGCATTCCGCTCATCAAGAAAATCGGCACAAATGATAATGGAAAGGGCCGGATGGCTCCTGTCCAAGTACACACCCATGGCTTCAAGCCGCCGGCCGAGGTGGCGGCCTTCATCGCCGGTTACATCTACCTGCAATGCCTTCAGCCGCTCCTCGGCATATCGAGGAGTGACACCCTGTGAAGACCAGTACGCCGCCTGCCCCTGTTCCATTCTGTACTCCCCCGAGACAATGTACCCCTTGGTTGTCAAGAAGGTGAGTGCGGTCAGGATATCGGGTCCCAGATGCCTGCCGGTCAGGGATGCCATGATGTCCAGGCGTGTACGGTGGCCATCAAGAAGCGGCAGAATATCGCAAACCAGCTGCCCATGGAGCAGCGTGTTGAAGGTTTCAGAGACCAGCAGCGCTTGCCGCCCGCCGATCAGCCTGAATTCCAGGTGCGGGACAAGTACGGGTTTCTCGATGAAACCGCAGTCGGCCTTGGTAGTTTTCTTCAGAATACTGCGGGATGAACCAACGTTCGCTGATGCCTTCCTGTCTGTACTTTTCTCCAAGCTAGAAATTCTCCGACTCCGGGGTACTGCCTGCCAGACCGATCATGCCAGTCGGCATCATTCCGTCATGGGCTCTTGTAACCTTCCCGCCCGTACTGTGTGCAAACTCAGGATATAGGGGTTGATTTCAGGACTGTACTGTCCAGCGCATCGATGTCTGCAGCGGTACGGGCTGCCGTTTCATGTATTGCATCGGTCAACGCACTGAAGTCATTCATCCCGCAGGAATGGGCAATGACGGCTTGGACCTTCGGTGTTGCCTTCTCGATGGCAAAGCCATCCTTTGCCACCAGCCGCAAAATGCCATGCAGGTTCAACCACATCTCTGCTGCATCGGCCAGCCGGCTGGAAACATCCCCGGCGATCAGCCCGAGACTGCCTGCAGTCCGGAATGCGGAAGCCGTGTCAGGAACCAGAATTTCAGGAGCCTCATCGGCATGGGCCAGCTGTACCAGCCTGGCTAGCTGCACGAGGTCCCGAAGGCCACCACGCATGTCCTCGATCGACTGCAGGCCTGGTCCGGCCGTACTGGCTCCCGGCACTTTACGCAACGCATCTGCCTGCGCGATGCGGGAAGCACCACAGGACAGGACTTCGTGTCGCACCTTGTCCAGCCGGGTCCAAATTCCAGGATCTCCGGATTCAAAGACACACCGTGCCTGAATGAGATCCGGCAGATCGCTCACCCTGTCTCCCCGGTAATGTTCAGCAAATTCCGCCACAGACCAGACACCCCTTCCCTTCCCGCCACGTGGAAGTGGCTGGAAAAGCAGGTTCTCATGTGAAAACGTACGCAGTTCTTCAAGGAACCGTCTGCACAGGGCATGATAATATTCCACAGGGCCGCCCTCGTACACGAACATGACATCGAGCCTTGCACCGGGTGCAGCCTCTCCACTGGCAGATTCACCCAGAAGCACGGCTGTGACGGCACCTTCGCCGCGTCGACGACGCCGGTTGGCAAATTCCACCTCAACCGCCGACAGCAGAATACAGACCGAGGCTTCGGCAAGATTGGACAGGACTTTCCCCGCCTCGGTCGGCTGCAGATTACCGCGGATCATGTGCATGCTGATCTGAAAGACCTTGTCGTTGAGCCAGTTTCTTGCAGTCTCTACCACTTCCTTCACGCCCTGGGCCGGTATTGCGGCAAGTTGCTCCTTCATTTCAGAAACATCAAACTCGCGTGTCCAGTACACGCGTGCCAGCCCTCGCCGTGCAACCATTTCGAATTCCGGATCCGGGGCGAAGCCATCCGGGAGGTCAAGAGCGGTGAACTCCCTGTCCCGCAGGCTCTCAAGCAGTTCCGGAGCCCGGTTTATCCACTCGGCCATGCGCGGTGCGGCATCGTAGATCTCCGAAATGGCTTCGAACTCATCCGGGCAGGCAGCGTATGCAGCGCTGTCATAGGCGCTCCAGTCCTCAATCTGTGGATAAAAGTGTGCACGCCAGCGATCAACCAGCGGATCCATCTTTCGGAACCAGACGCGAGGGATCATCGCGTAATTGGCCATCGCGGAGTAACCTTCCGGCAACTGTGGCGACTCGTCCTCGCCGTGATACTGCAATAGCGGGTAGTATCGGGTGGCCTCGGAGTGATGGTCCGAATGGCGTTGCATATTGTAATAGAGCCAGTTGGTGAACTTGCTGGCAGCACTCCAGGAGTGTCGCACCAGAACCGGCTCGTACCGGCCGCCGGGGAGGCGAATGCGCTCCAGCCCGTAGTGCTGGACATAGTTGATGATTTTCATCGACAGGACAAGGAAGAAACACAATACGGCGAAGACCAGCGCCACCCAAATTCCTCCCATCCAGTACACCAGCGCATACCACGCAGCGGTTTCCAGGGAGTAGCGCCAGAAAGGATTCGTATAGTGCCACACAGGCAAGTGCCGTCGTGCAAGCCGGTCGCGCTCAAAACGCCAGGACTCGATCAGGCTTCGCCTCAAATCCCTGGGAAAGTACTGCCAGAAACTCTGGCCCTTTCTTGCAGACCCGGGATCAGCAGGTGTACAGGCCAGGGAATGATGAACATAAATATGTTCAGTAGCGTAATGCGGATAGGAAGCCGAAGCCAAGAGGAATTCACCAAACCGTCTTTCCAGCCAGGAGGTCCTGTGCACAAGCTCATGTCCAACGATGAAGATCGACTGGGCTGTAAAAAACAAGGTGATGGTGATCAGTGCAGATTCCCAAACGGCTAAATGGTCGGCGACAAGCATCAGCCAGAGCGAGAGCACGAGTGTGACGGGCCACATCACGGCCCACATCCAGACAGCCAGCTTGTAAAGGAATAACTGGCTTTCGAGTGCATTGTCCGGGTCCATGTTTCGCTTTTCCATGCCAAACAGGGAGTCGAACCAGTTCGCGAGCCCGAAGTAGACAAACGGCCCGATGATCCACCAGCCACCGTAGACCACGGCACAGATCACAAGCGGGAAAACTGTAAGGGACAAAAAGTGCGGGAGAGCATTCAGGACCGACGGTTCGAGCATGCCTCTTCCAGGTATACCGGGATCCAGGCCGCCCGGTTCTGCCGTATACTCCGCCATCGCGACCTCCAGCTTATTCAGGTTTACACCCTGATAAGCTTATTGTCGGCAACTGGACTGCCTTGTCAAGCTGTCTTGCTACGGGTAGCTCCGAATACGTGGTCAACGGTACGGGCAGCAGCTCGGCAGGGACTGCCGTGTACTGTTGGCAGGTGTCGAGATGGTACAGGCCGCGCGCAGGCAAAATGCGTGATCCGGGCAGGTACCCGAGCCCCCTGGAGGCGTGATGCCGATTTCCCGGGTTTTGAGTGCATTACCCGAAGATCCCGGCGAACCCACCGTTGGTACCGACACCGGTCACTGCATGCTCCCTGGCTACAGGCTTGCAGTCAGGCATGCCCCGGCCGTGACCAGCAGGGCCACGGCCGGGGCATGAAGTGGTGTCCGGGAACCTGGACCCGGGTCGTGACTGGCTACAAAACCTGCACAACTAGACCGAAGATGAGGCCTACAGCTGCAATAAACACTGCCGTCTCCACCCAGAGTACGGTGTTCAGATCGTTAATTTTTGAGAAGATTCTATCCATGTCACTGTCCCCGAATTGGTTAATTTGATTACGGGCAGTATAGGAGATATATTAGTACATGTTAATATTCCTATATAGATAGTTGCGAGATAATTCCAAGCGCCTATTGTTTTTTTGAATGGCTGCATCCGCGTTGCTGCGCAGGAGGCAATGTCCCTGGAATATTCCAGCAAATTGACCCTTAATCGCCTTGATGAATGCCGTGCCGAAGCAGGCCGGTACGCTACCCGGAATTCCCGAATCCCATCTCGGCCTGACTGAACGGATGCCCGCGCAATGCCGCATGAATTCTCTTGCGCAACTGAGGTACGGTTTCGGATTCGAACCAGCTGTTTTTTTTCAGCCAGCCGATGTTTCTCGGTGAAGGGTGTGGAAGCGGGAAATACCTCGGGCCATACTGTTTCCACCGGCGCACCGTATCGGCAAGCGTGGGGCCGGGATTTGCCAGATAGTGCTTCTGGGCATACTGCCCGACAAGCAGTACAAGCTGGACTTCTGGCAGCATGTCCAGCAGTCTCTTGTGCCACAGTGGTGCGCATTCCTTTCGTGGCGGCAGATCGCCCGAGGGACCCTTGCCCGGGTAGCAGAACCCCATCGGGATGATTGCAACCTGTCGTTCGTCATAGAACACGCAATCTTCAAGGTCCATCCATTCGCGCAGACGTTTGCCACTCGGATCATTCCAGGGAACACCGGTCCTGTGTACCCGGATTCCCGGGGCCTGACCCACGATCAGTATCCTGGCGCCATGCCCTGCACGCAAGACCGGATTGGCCCCGAGCGGCAACTCGTGCTCACATACGCGGCAAGCCCGTACCTCGGCCAACAAGCGGCCCAGCCTGGTAACCGTTTGCATTGATGAATGATACGCTACTTGCCGGCCCTGGATTTCTTGCGGCGATCGCGGGGCCGATAGGCGATGACCCCCTGCATGAGCCGTGAATACGGGAAGCCGTCGATACCATCGAACCTGCGTTCCGCCTGCATGACAAGTGAATCGATGTCCCGGACCGTGGTGCCCTGGCTTTCCTCGACCAGTGCCTGCAGCCCCAGCATGCTTCCATTCTGGATCTTGATCTCATCGCCGTGCCCCAGGGTCTGGCTGACTTTCAGGCGTTGCAATGCGAACCTCGCGTTCTCACGGAGCTTGCCGAGCAGAACACTGCAGCGTTCCAGCCTGGGCAGGGAAGTGCATGCAACGCCCTCGCGGTCAGCAAGATTGAAACGTTTGGCCCGGTTGCAGTTGCAGACCCGTGAGTTCAGCGCTTTTTCAAACACGCACCGGTTCGGATTGACGAAATGGTATGTGGTTTTGTACTGGTGCTCATCCATGTCTCGAATGTGCAGTACCGGGTGAAACCCTGATGGCCGGGCGGGAACGGGTCACGGGCAGGTTACTTCTCCCATTCCCTGAGTATGGGTGCCTGGCGCGGCTCACGCAGTCTCTGCTCAGCCTCCAGCTCGTCGTCAGCAAAAATCATCTTGATCACGGTCCTGCTGTCTTGGACGGTCTGTTCGCGCAGCTCACGGATGAACTTCTTGGCCTGTTTGAACCCGTCGTACCTGTCAATGCATTCAAGAGCCTTGATGGCACCTGAAGACCCGGATGTGATTTTATAGATAAAGTAAGGCATGATTGGCCTCGAATGTACTTGTACTGCCTAACCGTTGTTCCCGGTTCCGAAACTCATGGACGCACAGGAAAGATTTTTTGACGTCGCCTCGCAGGACCAGCTGCCACCTGGGAATACCCTGAAAGTGAAGATGGCCCATGGGGATATTCTACTTGCCAATGTAGGCGGCAAAGTATATGCCGTTGATGATATGTGCACACATGAAGATTCCTCGCTCGCACTCGGTTGCCTGAAGGGGGAACTGGTCAGTTGCACCCTGCACGGAAGCCGTTTCAGCGTGGTCACCGGACAGCCCATGGAAGAGCCTGCCACGGAGGCCTTGCGCTGCTATCCGGTTCGAATCAAGGACGGCCGGATCGAGGTCAGTCCGGTCGGCTTCCAGGACACTTGAGTTGATTTCTGCGAATCCTACCCCCATTTCAGTATAAATTCAGGCTACACCTGCAACACCCAATGAGCAACTGGATCGAGGGCAAAGTCGTCAGCAACAGACACTGGACAGACATGCTGTACTCACTGTCCATCGAGGCAGACATCGACCCATTCATTGCCGGGCAGTACGGGCGTCTTGGCCTGAACATAGGTGACCAGATCGTAGGACGGCCCTATTCCTTTGTAAACGCCCCCCATGAAAGCACCCACGAGTTTTATTCCATCACGGTTCAGGACGGACCCCTGTCTCCCCGCCTGTACCAACTGCGTGAATCCGACCCGGTCTGGATCGACAAGCGGGTGAACGGATTTTTCACGCTGAACGAGGTGCCCGACGGACGGGATATCTGGATGTTTGCCACAGGCACCGCGCTGGGACCTTTCCTGTCCATCCTGAAATCCGGGGAAGTGTGGAACCGGTTTGAGAATATCGTACTGGTCCATGCGGTGCGCCATGCCCGGGAGCTGAGCTACCGGGATACGATCCGGACCTTCGAAAACCGTCATCCCGAAAGATTCCAGATGATCCCCTTCGTAAGCCGCGAACCGACCGACTTCGCCATGCCCGGCCGAATTCCCGCAGCCATCCTGAGCGGCAGGCTGGAGGAAAAGACAGGGATTGAACTCGACCCGGCCTGTTCACAGGCCATGCTTTGCGGAAATCCGGATATGCTGGTCGATACCCGCAGCGCGTTGAAGGAGAAGGGACTCAAGAAAAACCTTCGCAGAAGCCCGGGCCAGATCACTGCGGAAAGCTACTGGTAAGGCGACACCTCAATTGCTCAGCGTGCGCCCTCCGTCCACCGCGATGACTTGCCCGGTCACGTAATTCGCGTGACGAATCAAGAACAGGGCTGCATCGGCAATGTCGCGCGGGCTGCCTTCCCGCTTCAGGGCCGTACGCGAGATGATCTCCTCGTGCATGGCCTCGTAATGCTCGGCTTCCGGCCACATGATCGCGCCGGGTGCAATGCCGTTCACGCGAATCCCGGGTGCGAGTTCACGCGCCATGGACCGGGTCAGCATTGCAAGCCCCGCCTTGGATATGGAGTATAACGGGTACCCCTTGAGCGGCCGGCCGGCATGGATGTCAACGATATTGACCACGCAACCCCTCGTGGATTCCAGGTAGGGCGCCGCAGCCTGTATCAGGTAGAGCGGGGCCTTGAGATTGGTTCCCACGAGCGTTTCCCACGCATCCTCGTTGATATTCTCGACAGCCGTAGGGAAAAAGGTCGACGCATTGTTGACGAGGGCATCCAGACGCTCAAAGAAACTGAAGGCCTTCCCCATCAGGGCCGGGATCTTGGCATACTCCGTCAGGTCCCCCCGAAGCAACCTGACCGAATTGCTGCGCCTTGCATTCAGTTCGTCAGCCAGACTGCGGGCATCACTCTCCGAGTTGCGGTAATGCAGGATGACACGCATTTCGTGTCGATGCAGATGCCGGACAAGCTCCGCGCCGATTCGCCTTGCACCACCTGTTATCATGACCACCTTGGAGTTTTCCATACCGACACTTGCGACAACTTTCGATTTTCCCGACTCTAACACTTCATAACGACAGACTGAATGCCCCGTCCGCCTTTCCACAATCCGACTGCAGACCAGCTGCAGCGCACGGCATCGTGCTTGGAGCGCATCCGGCAGGAGATTCTCCGCCATGGCGGCAGTATGGGATTTGACCGGTACATGCAGCTCGCACTCCATGACCCGGCCGTGGGCTATTACCACGGCGATCACGCGGTGATCGGAAAGGAAGGTGATTTTGTCACGGTGCCGGAGACGTCCGCCCACCTGGCATACTGCCTGGCTCATGCCTGTGCGGGACTCATCCGGGACAACCCCGGGCACTGCATCCTGGAAATCGGTGCAGGGACCGGGCAGCTTGCCCTGGACATGATCCGGTACCTGCTCGCCTGGGAACAGCTTCCACGCAAGTACTGCATTCACGAGACCAGCGAAACCATGAGGTCTGCACAGCGCATGCGGTTCGAAAGCCAGGCTCCCGAGGTCATTCCGGTTGTAGAATGGCTGCCGGAAATGCCTGCAGAGCTGGACTGCGCCATCGTGATCGCCAACGAAGTGCTGGATGCACTGCCCGTGAAATGTTTTGCTGCCGAGGCCTGCCAGCTGCACGAGAGGTGCGTGACCACAACCGGGGGCGGAAAACTGGACTGGTGCCTGCAGGCACCGTGCAGTGAACTGGGCACGGCGCTGGAATCCCTCATGGCAAGTTTGCCTGAGCCGCTCGCAGGACCGTATTGCAGCGAAATCTGCCTTGGCCTGGAAAAGGCGCTTGCGAACTGGTCCGGATGTTGCCGACAATGCGTCATGTTTCTGATCGATTACGGCTACCCGTGCAGCGAGTATTACCATCCCCAGCGCAACATGGGAACCCTGCGCAGCTACCACAAGCACCAGGTGTCCGGCAACCCATTCGACTTTCCGGGGCTGCAAGACATCACGGTGGACGTCGATTTCTCATTGCTGGCGTGGGCGGCGGGCAGGCAGGCCATGCAGGTCCTCTCCTTTGGCTCGCTGCGCAACTTCATGCTGGCCAACGGCCTGCTCGACTGGCAGCCCTCCGGCAAAGACCCGGCCGCGTGCGTGGCAGAAACGGCAAGGCTCAAGCAGCTGACCCTGGGCTCGGCCCTGGGCGAACGTTTCCAGGTCATGGTGCTGGGGAAAGAGGCGGACTATGAAGCGGACCGGTTCACGATGCGCGACATGCGCGCACGGCTGTAGGCAGTCACGGTAGAATGGAAGCGCTGCACGCGTTCCTGCTGGCAGTGATACAGGGGCTGACCGAGTTTCTGCCCATCTCAAGCTCGGCACACCTGGTGTTGCTGCCCATTATCATGCACTGGCAGGACCAGGGCCTGGTAATGGATGTTGCAGCCCATCTTGGCAGCCTGCTGGCAGTAATGGTTTATTTTCGCGATGACCTGCGTTCGATCACCGGCAGGGGACCCGCTATTGCCGGGCAGGAAAGCGGGGAAAGAAATCTGGCCTGGCTGCTCCTGTGGGCCACGCTTCCCATACTGGTCGTGGCCTTCATTTTTCACACCCATGTCGAGCAGTACAGCCGGAACGCGGTCGTGATCGCCTGGGCCTCCATAGGTTTTGCCCTGCTGTTATGGCTGGCCGACTGGCGAGGAAGTCACACACGGGGGACGCGGCAGCTGACGACCCTGGATGCAGTGCTGGTCGGCCTGGCGCAGACTCTGGCCCTCATTCCCGGGGCGTCCCGCTCGGGGGTCACCATGACGGCAGCAATGTGGCTCGGCCTGAAACGGTCAGAGGCTGCACGGTTTTCCTTCCTGCTTGCCATCCCGACCATTCTGGCAACCTCCCTGTACGGGGGATACCAGGTCTGGCAGGACGCGTCGGTGATACGATGGAGTTTCGGACTCGGGGTGTTCGCGTGCTCGGCCGCAGTGACCTACCTTTGCATACACTGGTTCATAAAATTTGTGAACCGGATCGGGATCCTGCCGTTCGTGATTTACAGGATTCTGCTTGGAGGCGTGCTGCTGCTTGCCTACGGGTAAGGCGGCTTCCTGCGGTCACCAGGAGAGCCTCTCTCTCCGATCATTTCCTCCAGCAGTTGCAGCCGGACCTGCTCCAGCCTGTCGGCGACTTCCTGCCCGTCGGTCAAGCTCCCGATATACCGACGTGTGTCGAGGGCCTCGATCCGTCCGGACGTGTCGCGCAGCCAGTCTGCCTGCGGGTATTCGTCCTGTCCTTTCGCGGCAGCATACACGGCAGAACATATCCTCAGCAGTCTGGCAAACCGTTCCGGGCGTCGCTTCCCGTCGAGCCTGTGCAACAGTTTCAGCAGTGCGGCGGCGTCAAGCTCAAGCGCACCATGACAGGCATGCTGAAAATTCACCGTGAGCTCAAGCAACTCCCTGCACTGTCCCGGAATGCCTGGCTGCCGGGCAACCTCAAGGGCACCCCGCGTCACCGGTTCATCCTGATGAAAACAAAGACCCCCGACCAGCACTGCAAACCGCACGCACGGCTCATCGTCCAGAGGTACGATGTTTGCCAGTGCTGCCTGTGCCAGCCTGCGTGCCGGCTCACTGGAAAATACATCAGCCATTCCGGCATACACCTGCCCGGTTGCATCCAGGCGGTGCAGCATATCGAAAAACACACCGGGTGAGCGTGTGGCCAGGGCACGACGTGTTTCCTCCCAGATGCGTTCCTGGGGAACATCCTTCAGTTCTCCGGCCCCGACCATTTCACGCAGCAGCCGCATCGTCTCGTCCGCGATCCTGAATCCCAGGCCGGAAAACCTTGCCGCAAATCGCGCCGCCCTCAGGATACGAAGAGGATCCTCGACGAAGGCTGCCGAGACATGTCGCAAATGCCCGGCCCCGAGGTCCCGCTGGCCGCCATAGGGGTCAATCACTTCTCCTGACAGGCTTTTCGCCATGGCATTGATGGTCAGGTCGCGCCGTTTCAGGTCTTCCTGCAAACTGACTTCCGGCGAGGCATGCACCTCGAACCCGCGGTAACCGCGGCCTTGTTTCCGCTCGGTCCGGGCCAGCGCATACTCCTCGCCCGTGTCCGGATGCAGGAATACCGGGAAATCCCTGCCGACCTGGCGGTAGCCCAGGCGCAGCATTTCCCCGGGACTGGAACCCACCACGACCCAGTCGCGTTCGCCGACGGGCAACCCCAGAAGCTCATCGCGAACCGCACCGCCAACCAGATAAACTTCCATTGTCAGGCCGTGGAAATATGGTAACTTGAAAATATCATGAAAAACCGTATCCGGGTATTGAGTCTGGTATTGCTGGCCGGTTTATGCACAGGATGCACGACGATCGGGTATTACCATCAGTCCGTCAGCGGCCACTTGTCCCTGATTTCCAAACGCAAGCCCATTGCCGACATCGTAAACGATTCTGGGCTGGACAAGAAACTGATAGATCAGCTGATGCTCGCCCAGGAGCTGCGATCCTTCGCAAGCTCGCATCTCAAACTGCCTGAAAATGACAGTTACCGCAGCTATGTCCAGCTGGACAGGCCGTACGTGGTCTGGAGCGTTTTCGCCGCACCTGAATTTTCCGTGTCACTCCGCAAATGGTGCTTCCCGATCGTAGGCTGCCTGAAATACCGGGGTTTTTTCGACAAGAACGACGCCAGGGCCTATGCCAGGAAACTGTCCGGGCTGGGGCTGGACGTCCACGTATCCGGGGTGACCGCGTATTCCACCCTGGGCTGGTTCGATGACCCCTTGCTGAGCAGCATGCTCAACCGGGGCGAAATCGTCACGGCCTCCTACATCTTTCATGAACTCGCGCACCAGCAGCTTTACCTGAAAGGGGATACCGGCTTCAACGAGGCCTTCGCCACGGCTGTTGAGGAACTCGGCGTAAGCCAGTGGTTTGAACACGGTGGACGCCAGGTCGAACAGGACAGGTACGAGAACTGGATTGCCCAGAAAAAGGTGTTTTCCGACTTCATCGGGCAGGCCCGGCGTGAATTCAAGCAACTGTATTCCATGGACCTGCCTGCCGATACCATGCGCGACGAAAAGAGGAGAATGATTGCTGAACTCCGTCAGCAGTACGAAGACCTGGTGCGGACGAATGACCAGTTGACCCGATACCGCAAATGGATGGCCGGGTCCCTGAACAACGCACAGCTCGGTGCCCTCGCCCTGTACCGGGATCTGACTCCTGCGTTCAAACAGCTGTTCGTGGCATGCGACCGCGACTTCAGCGTCTTCTACCGGCGTGTGAAGGAAATCTCCAGGCAGTCACAGGAAGAACGCACACGCCTGTTCAGCTCGCAGCTGGAATGTTAGCCGGCGTGCCTGCTGCGGAACGTGTCATAACCTGACTGCTTGCGCAGGTACCCCGGTGCGACGGACTCAAGAGTTGTCGGGCAATGACTTGCCCCCTGGCAAATGCTGTCAACCTGGAAGGACAGGTAGTTGTCCAAAGTAAACGGTTTGCCCGGCGCGAGCCCCAAAAGATGCGCTTGCAGCCTGGACATCCAGTTCGGCAAACCCAGTATCCTTCTCCTGAGACCGCACACGGCAGCGGTGTAACTCACCAGCTGCCTGAGGGTATACTGCCTGGGACCACACAGGTCCAGCCTGGAGCCGCAGGCCGCCGGGTCGCACAGGGCATCTGCCATGGCCCCTGCAACATCGCCCACGTATACGGGTGCCAGCCTGGCATGGGGACAAGGCAGCGGGAAGATCCCGGGGCTCCATTCAAGCAGGGATGCGAAGCGGTTCAGGAAATCGTCCTCTGGGCCAAAAATCACGGAAGGCCTGAAACTGGTAACCGCTATTTTCCCGCCAGCGGAATGCACATGATTCTCGGCCTTTCCCTTCGAGCGCAGGTAATGACTTGGAGCATCCGGACCCGCGTTGAGCGCGCTCATGTGAAGCAGCCTGGTGATGTTGTACTGAACGCATGCATTGATGAGCTTTTGAACCAGTTCCACATGAACGGAGTGGAACTCCCTGCCTCGGCGACCTCGCTCGTTGAGGATGCCGACAAGGTTGATCACCGCATCACAGCCTTGGACACATGCATGAAGCTGGGCCACATCATGCACGTCGGCCTGGATGACCTGCGTGCCCGGCAGCACCAGCAATCTCCGGGAACGTTCACGCCTGCGGGATGCGATCCTGAGTCGATGGCCGCGTCGGGCGAGCTCCGCGCACAAGTGGCTGCCAACAAAACCGGTTCCGCCCAGTACACAGACCGTTAAGGCTTTCATGCGGGATCAATCGGCCCGGCGGGTACCGGGCACAATCAGACTCTCGGGCAACATGACCATGACCTGCTTTCAGGCGTTTTCAGACACAGCCCGGTGACCGATGTCCTCACGGTAAAACATTTGCGGCCACGAGATCTGCCGTACGAGATCGTAGGCGTCCCGGCGGGCTTCCCGAACCGTGTCACCCAGGGCCGTAACGCACAGTACCCGTCCGCCATGCGTCAGCACCGCGCCGTCGCCCAGCCGGGTACCTGCATGAAACACTTTTCTCGAGGAACCCGTTTCAGTGGCCGGCAGTCCCTCGATCACCGCACCGGATTTACAGGCCTCCAGCGGATATCCCCCTGCGGCCAGCACCACTCCCAGCGCGGTGCGCGAATCCCACTGGATGGCATGCTCGTCAAGCCTGCCGGCCAGGGCCGCCATGCACAGTTCTGCCAGGTCCGAGTGCATGCGCATGAGAATCGGCTGGGCCTCGGGATCGCCGAAACGGCAGTTGAATTCAAGTACATGCGGGTTTTTCTTCGAATCGATCATCAGGCCCGCATACAGGAAGCCGACATAGGGTGTACCCTGTTCGGCAAGCCCGTTGACGGTCGGGTAGATGACTTCGTCCAGTATACGCCGGTGCAGGACTTCATCCACGACCGGCGCCGGCGAATAGGCCCCCATGCCACCGGTATTGGGACCTTCATCCCCGGCGTCCCGCCTCTTGTGGTCCTGTGAGGTTGCCAGGGGCAAGACATGCCTGCCATCGACCATGCAGATGAAACTGGCTTCTTCCCCCTGGAGGAACTCCTCGAACACGACCTGCCTGCCCGCATCACCGAAGCGTTCACCGCTCAGCATTTCCCTTGCACAGGACGCGGCCTGCTCGTGATCGCCGACGATCAGCACACCCTTGCCGCCAGCAAGCCCGTCGGCCTTGATCACCATCGGCACGGGCATGGACTCGATATAGTCCCTCGCATCCCGGAAATCCGAAAACACTTCGTAACGGGCCGTCGGGATCCGGTGCTGCTGCATGAACTTCTTGGCGAATGCCTTGGACCCCTCCAGCCTGGCTGCAGCGGCGCACGGACCGAAAACCGGCAGCTGTTCTTCGCTGAACCGGTCGACGATGCCTGCCACCAGCGGAGCCTCCGGCCCGACCAGGGTCAGGTCAATTTGCTCTTGCCTGGAGAAGTCAAGCAGTGCCGGAAGATCCTCAGCGCTGACCGGTATGTTGGTTGCCTTGGGCTCGCTCGCCGTGCCTCCGTTGCCGGGTGCGACAAATATCCTGGAGACCCTTTCAGAATGGCCCAGCTTCCAGGTCAGGGCGTGTTCACGCCCTCCCCCTCCAACCACGAGAACTTTCATTGCAGCGGCCTCCACAGCGTCAGGCACTCCGCTATCCTGTCAAGCCACGCGAATCCCTGGCCGTCCGAAGCCAAGCTGCCCGCTGCAGGATGCCATGCATGCCACACGTTCAAATACCCTAATGACTGAAATGGCGCATGCCTGTGTGCACCATTGCAATGTCCAGTTCATTGGCCGCTTCGACCACTTCCCCGTCACGCATGGAACCTCCCGGCTGGATGATTGCGGTAACGCCGTGCTCATGTGCCGTGTACACGGCATCGCTGAACGGGAAAAACGCATCGGAAGCCATCACAGAACCCTCTGTTGCAAGCTTCTCATCCTGCGCCTTGATCGCGGCAATCCTGGCCGAGTACACACGGCTCATCTGTCCGGCGCCGATGCCCACAGTCTGGCCATTGCGAGCGTACACAATGGCATTGGACTTGACAAACTTTACGACTTTCCAGGCGAACAGCAGATCCTCCAGTTCACGGTGACCGGGTGGGCGCCTGGATACCACCTTCAAATCGCTGCTCGTGACCGTCCCCAGGTCGCGGTCCTGTGCCAGCAGCCCGCCCACGATGCGCCTGTAGTCCAGTGCCGCGACAGGCTGCGTCCATGCCCCGCATTCCAGGACCCGCACCTTTTCCTTGGCCGCCAGCACCTTGCGGGCATCCCCGGTCACCGCGGGTGCTACCAGCACTTCGACAAACTGCCGCTCGAGAATAGACGCGGCAGTCCTGCCGTCAAGTTCCCGGTTGAACGCGATCACCCCGCCGAATGCAGAAGTCGGATCCGTTTCAAAAGCCCGTTCATAGGCCAGGGCGATCTCCACATCCGTGGCAACCCCGCAAGGATTGGCATGCTTGACAATCACGCAGGCGGGGTCCGGAAACTGCTTCACGCATTCCAGTGCCGCATTGGTGTCAGACAGATTGTTGTAGGAAAGTTTCTTGCCCTGAACAACCGTGGCACCTGCCGCACAGGGCTCAGCCAGTTCCGGTTCAATGTAAAATGCACCGCGCTGGTGGGGGTTTTCACCGTAGCGAAGCCTTTGCACCTGCCTGAATTGCAGGTTGAGCGTGCGTGGAAACTCGGGGTCTCCGTCCGGAAGCTTCCGTCCGAGGTAATTCGCAATCATGCCGTCATAGCGGGCAGTATGCTCGAATGCCTTCACCGCAAGATCAAACCGCACCGCAGCATCCAGCGTACCGTGATGCTTCTTCAGCCGGGCCGTGACTTCAGGATAGTCACCCGGATCGACGATCACCGTCACATACTCGAAGTTCTTGGCGGCTGCCCTGATCATCGCAGGCCCCCCGACATCGACGTTCTCGACGGCTTCTTCCAGGGAGCAGTCCTGCCTCGCCGTGATCCCGGCAAACGGGTAGAGGTTTATCACCACCAGGTCGATCGGCACGATTCCGTGCTGCTGCATGACCGCATTATCCCGGTCCCGGCGTGCCAGGATTCCGCCGTGAATCCTGGGGTGCAGCGTCTTGACGCGGCCGTCCATGATCTCCGGAAATTCCGTGTAGTTGGAAACTTCCGTGACCTCGATGCCATGCCCGGCCAGCAACCCCGCAGTGTTGCCGGTAGAAAGCAGTTCTATGCCCAGGCGGGCCAGTTCACCGGCAAACTCCACCACCCCCGCTTTATCGGAAACGCTGATCAGGGCACGGCAAACAGGCTGCCATGTGGAATTGGCCAATGGAATAACCCGGTCCAGCCCGCCGGTCAGCTCAGCCCGTAGAACACGAGCTTTTTGCGTAGCGTTCCTCGATTTAGCCCCAAAAACCTTGCCGCCTTGGTCTGATTGCCGTTGCAGTACTGCATGACCATTTCAAGAAGCGGGCGTTCAACCTCCTCGATGAACATTTTGTAAAGACCTTCGGGTTCATGGTCACTCAACTGGCTGAAATAAAGGTGGAGACAACTTGTGACCGTGTCACGCAAGGACAGTTCTTTTTCTTCGACGTGCAGATCGGCCAGTTGGACGGTAGAGGGAGATAAGTTCATGCGTTAGCTCCATGTTCCAAGCCGGTAGATACCCGGCATTCTTGCTTCCTATACCTGTTGATGCGGTAGACTCTCCTTGCGCACCAAGGCAACTCCAAACTACAGGGCCAAGCTCAGGCGTCAGACGTGATGTTCTCGAATAGTGTGCACGCCCGCAGATGCCAGACGCACGAATACAGGCTGTCTCTTTATACTTGTGGCACTTGCTAATTGTCCAAAAACGTGCAGGCAGCGTCTTATTATTTTGGAGAAATCTGTCCAGCCGGGCACCCGATCTTTGCCGCGCTGTTTTCCATATTATGATCGCACTTGGCTCGATCAATTCCAAGAGTTTTTTACGGCTTTTTGCATCCGGCACATCTTTCAGATGTGCACGCAGCGGACCGGTACCTTCTCAGATAGCGCAGACCGGATCCCGGCCCGATTCATGCCTGTGGGCGCTTGTCCAGCTGGTCTTCAAGATAGCGGATGTTGTGCCTGGCTTTTCTGAACGCCTCGTCGCGCATCAGGTCCTGTAACAGGGGCACATTCGTCTTGATGCCGTCAATCACGATCTCGTGCAAAGCCCCCGCCATTCTCGTCAATGCCCCTTCACGGCTGTGTCCGAGAGCGAGCAGCTTGCCGATCATCGAGTCATAGTAGGGGGGCACGGTGTAGCCGTTGTACAGATGGGTGTCAACCCGGATGCCGGGCCCCCCGGGGCAGTGAAAGTGGGTGACCTTGCCCGGGCTGGGGATGAAGGTATAGGGATCCTCGGCATTGATACGGCACTCGATGGCATGTCCACGGATACGGATGTCGCTCTGGGCGAACGACAGCGGTTCTCCCGAGGCGATCAGCAGTTGCTGCTTGACGATATCGATGCCCGTAATCATTTCCGTAACCGGGTGTTCGACCTGTATGCGCGTGTTGATTTCTATGAAATAGAACTTTCCGTCTTCATACAGGAACTCAAAAGTGCCGGCACCCCGGTAGCCGATTTCACGGCAGGCCTGCGTCACGCAGTCTCCGATCGTCTGGCGCTGTTCCTCGCTGATGCCGAATGCAGGGGCTTCCTCGATGACCTTCTGGTTGCGCCGCTGCATGGAGCAGTCCCGCTCACACAGATGTATGGCATTGCCATGCGTATCCGCCAGCACCTGGAATTCAACGTGTCGTGGAGCCAGCAGAAATTTCTCGATATACAGGCGGTCATCATTGAACGCGGCCTTGGCCTCCGCACGGGTGAGCATCACAGACTCGATCAGCTTGTCTTCCTCGAGCACGATCCGCATGCCGCGCCCGCCACCACCGCCTGCCGCCTTTACGATTACGGGGTACCCGATGTCCCGGGCCAGGCGCAATGTTTCGTCCGCGTCATCGCCGATCGGATCCGTAGTACCCGGCACGCAGGGAACCCCGGCAGCCTGCATGACTTTCTTGGCCGTGATCTTGTCCCCCATTTGCCGGATGGTATCCGCGCTGGGCCCTATGAACACAAACCCGCTTGACTCGACAATTTCGGCAAACTCCGCATTCTCCGACAGAAATCCGTATCCCGGATGAATGGCCGTGGCATCGGTCACCTCTGCGGCACTGATGATCGCGGGAATATCCAGGTAGCTTTTCGCCGAGTGTGCAGGACCCACGCAAACGGATTCATCGGCCATGCCTACATGCATCAGGTCCCGGTCTGCCTCGGAATGTATGGCGACGGTCCTGATCCCCATGTCGCGACACGCACGCAATATGCGCAGTGCAATCTCGCCACGGTTGGCAATGACGACCTTGTCGAGCATCTATTCAGCCGATGACGAACAAGGCCTGCCCGTATTCCACGGGTTGCGCATTGTCGACCAGCTTTGCCTTGATGGTCCCGGTCTGGTCTGCCTCGATCTGATTCAGCATCTTCATGGCTTCGATGATGCACAGGGTATCGCCCGACTGCACGGAATCCCCAACCTGCACGAACGGCTTCTGGCCCGGAGCCGGGGCTTCATAGAACGTGCCCACCATCGGTGACGTGACGGTGTGGCCTTCCGGATGACTCCCTGCCTGCTCGTCAGGCGTATCGACGGAAGCCGGTGCCGGCTGTACGGCCTGCACGGGCGGCGCAGGAGGTGCAACCGCCTGCACGGCTGCTGCAGCAGGGACACCCCGGCTGATTCGCACCGATTCCTCGCCCTCTCTGATCTCAATTTCCGCAATCCCGGACTCCTCCAGCAACTCGACGAGCTTCTTGATCTTTCGGATATCCATGCCTAGCTTCCGGACAGCCTGTGATGGGCCGCCTGCACGGCCAGCTCGTAACCCTTGGCACCGAGTCCGGAAATCACGCCGGCCGCGATGTCCGTGAGGAACGAATGCTGCCTGAAGTCCTCACGCGCAAAAACGTTGGACAGGTGCACCTCGATGAACGGGATGGCCACGCCCAGCAGGGCGTCGCGCAGGGCGATGCTGGTATGCGTGAACGCACCCGGATTGAAAATGATCAGGGCGATGCCCTCCTTGCCGGCACGGTGTATCCGCTCCACCAGCTCGTGCTCCGCATTACTCTGGAACCCTTCCAGCTGGTGACCGAGCTCTTGCGCCGTGACCTGGGCATGCCGGACCACTTCCTCAAGCGTCTCATGACCGTAGATTTCCGGTTCGCGACTGCCCAGAAGGTTAAGATTTGGACCGTTTAAAACTAGAATCTTGGCCATATCTACCGGATTTTTGCTTCGAAATGTCTTGATCGTGCAGGTTTCTTCGATTTTCTGCTAGTGTACATGAAATTTTCGGGGAGACCAGTGCTTTGTTAGGATATTTCATCGCGCCCGGCATCGCGGGCCCGACACCGGCCTTGACACCCTGTCCGTGCTGGCCTGATCCGGCAAGCGGGTATCAGGCCGTGAAGTACCGTGTCTCCAGTGGCACCCGCACCCGGGCGGTTTCGCGCGCACGGGTCTGATACGGGAAAGGGTACCCAGACCGGTTTGATGGTATCTTTAGCACGCAACGCATAATTACCGCTTTGACCATGCCGGCATGAATCCAGTTATTTCAATCACCAACCTGTCGAAGGTTTACTCGAACGGACACCGTGCGCTTCATAACATCAATCTGGACATCCACGCCGGAGAGATTCTCGCATTGCTCGGACCGAACGGCGCGGGAAAGACGACCCTGATTTCCATCATCTGTGGCATCGTGAATCCCAGCGAGGGATCCGTCATGGTAAACGGTCATGACATCATCCATGAATATCGGACCACGCGCAGCCTGATCGGCCTGGTGCCCCAGGAGCTGACCCTGGGCATGTTCGAGACCGTGTGGAACACGGTCTGCTTCAGCAGGGGGCTGTTCGGCAAACGCCCGGATCCCGCTTACCTTGAAGAGCTCCTCAAGCAGCTGACGCTGTGGGAGAAAAAGGACAGCCTGATCATGACCCTGTCCGGAGGAATGAAACGTCGCGTACTGATCGCAAAGGCCCTCTCCCATCAGCCTTCCGTCCTGTTTCTGGACGAGCCTACGGCAGGGGTGGATATCGAACGGCGCAAGGAAATGTGGAGCCTTGTGACCCGGCTCAAGGAATCCGGGACGACAATCATCCTGACCACGCACTATATCGAGGAGGCGGAGGCGATCGCAGACCGGGTCGGCGTGATAAACAGAAGCGAACTGCTGGTCGTGGATGACAAGCAAACCCTCAAGCACAAGCTTGGAAAACGCCAGATGACCATAGAAATGGAAGCGCCCGTTGCCTCGGTCCCGCCATCCCTGTCCCGCTGGTCCCTGGAATTGTCCGCGGACGGCACGCAGCTGATCTACACCTATGACAGCTACAGCGAGCATACCGGCATCGCAGAACTGCTGCGGGCCGTGGACCAGGCCGGCTTGCTGCTCAAGGACGTGAACACTTCCCAAAGTTCGCTGGAGGATATCTTCATCAACCTGGTGCAAGACCCGTGATCAACGTTCACGCAGTCAGCATTATCTACAAGCACGAAATGCTGCGTGCATGGCAGGCCGTCATGCAGACTTTCGTCTCACCCATCGTCTCGACCATCCTGTATTTTGTCGTGTTCGGCTCGGCCATCGGAACAAGGATCGAAACGGTCCAGGACGTTCCCTACGGCGCGTTCCTCGTTCCCGGCCTGATGATGCTGGCCCTGCTCACGCAGAGCGTGGCCAACGCCTCGTTCGGCATTTATTTTCCGAGATTCACGGGCACGATCTACGAAGTGCTCTCTGCACCGGTTTCGTTCATCGAGATCCTCATGGGCTACGTGGGTGCTGCCGCCACCAAGTCCTTCCTGATCGGGATCATCATCCTGGTCACTGCAGGGTTCTTTGTCGAACTGGATATCCACCACCCTTTCTGGATGCTTGGTTTCCTGGTCCTGACCTGTATCTCCTTCAGCCTGCTGGGGTTCATCATTGGCCTGTGGGCAGACAATTTTGAAAAACTGCAGCTGATTCCGATGCTGGTGATCACGCCGCTGGTATTTCTCGGCGGAAGTTTCTACACCATCGACATGCTGCCGCCCGCCTGGCGGACCGCAAGCCTGTTCAACCCGGTAGTGTATCTGGTGAGCGGTTTCCGCTGGAGTTTTTACGAGGTTGCCGACGTCCGCGTCGAAGTCAGCCTGTTCATGGTGCTGCTGTTTACCGGTATCTGCCTGCTAATCATCTGGTGGATATTCAAGACCGGCTACAGGCTGAAACAGTGAGCCTCAGCCAGGGTGGTGCCGTGCAACGGCTTGCCGGTCCCGGGCCCTGCCCCTCCTGGCGGCATGCACGAGTGCTGTCCTTGCCTGGACCGGATCACTAAAGACCCTGACCGGGTTCAACCGCTTCCTTGAATCGCTCAAGATGCGATGAAAACCCGGATGCGCCCATGAAGCCTATTAGCCGGTAACTGTACCTCTCCTGTCCCGAAGGGTCATAAAACAGGATTGCCGGCGGGCCAAACAGGCCGAGATGCTTCAACAGCGCCCGGTCCTGTTCATCGTGATGCGTCACGTCCGACTGCAGCAGGACGAAATTCTGGAGTGCGCGTCGCACCTGCAGCTTGCTGAACGTGAAGGCTTCCATCTCCTTGCAGGAAATACACCAGTCGGCATAAAAATCGAGCATGACGGGCTTGCCTTCCGCGGCGGCCTGGCGCAGGGCCGTGTCCAGTCCCTCGACCCCCTTGATCTGCCTGAACGGCAAGACACGGTCCGGGTCCCCGACATACCCTGCCGTGCCCGGGTCGACATTCCTGGCCATCATGCCCTGCAGCGGATGCAGCAGGCTGTGGCTGCCTGCAGCCGCCCCGATGACCAGGACCGTGCCATAGACCAGGGCAATGACTCCCAGGCCTTTCCACAACCTGAACCAGCCCGAGGCGCCCTCCCTGACCCTTTCCAGCGCACCCATGTACACGGAAGATGCAATGAGCAGGATTCCGGTGAGCATCAGTACGATCGGGGCCGGCATGACACGTTCCAGCAACCAGATGGCCAGTCCCAGCAGCAGCACACCGGACACCGCCTTCACCGAGCCCATCCACGCCCCTGCCTTCGGTAACAGCTTGCCTTCCGAGGTCCCCAGCACCAGCAACGGCAAACCCATGCCCAGGCTCAGCGCAAACAATGCGGTGCCACCGAGCACGGCATCCCCGACGTTGGCGATGTAGATCAATGCACCGATCAGGGGGGCGTTAATACACGGCCCCACAATCAGCGCCGACAGAAAGCCCATCACGGCGGCCCCGACATAGGAGCCCTGTCGCTGGCCGGAAGTCACGGCATGCACCCTGGACCGCAACGCTTGCGGCAACTGCAGCTCGTAAAGCCCGAACATGGACAGGGAAAGCAGCACGAGGATGCCGGCGAACGCGCCCAGCACCCATGGAGTCTGGAGCCAGAACTGGATATTTTCACCGGACAGGCCAACGGCGATGCCCGCAGCGGTATAGGCTACGGACATGGCAAGCACGTAGATGAGCGACAGTGTGAACGCCCTGGATGTCGAGACCCCTGCGCCCTGCCCGACGATGATGCCGGAAAGGATAGGGATCATCGGAAACACGCAGGGTGTGAAGGCCAGCAGGACCCCCAGGCCAAAAAAGCTGGCTACGGTAAGCCAGAGTTTTCCCGAGGCCAGCAGGCCTGCCAGGCGGTCCTGCTCGGACTGGAAACCCGGGGGGTCGGCAGCAGAGCCGTTCGAACCGGTCCACGGTGTGCCTGCCCCCAGGTCGGGATTGAAATCCACCACAAGGGTCTTGGTCAAGGGCGGGTAGCACAGACCGGCTTCCGCGCATCCCTGGTAGGATACCAGCAGCTCTGCGGCGCGCATGTCCCGTGCGACTTGCAGCACCGGCACGGTGGACTGGAAGTCATGCTCGATACTGGTCACTTCGCCAAAGTACTCATCCTGCGTGACCCGGCCGGCCGGCAACTGCGGCAGGCCCAGGGTCAGACGGGTTCCATCTTTCGGCGTGACGGCAATCTTGTCCCGGTACAGGTAATACCCCTGCTCGACCCTCCATTGCAGGATGATGGTCCGGCCATCTCCCTGGCTTGCGGTGATCCGGAAGGCATCGTCCGGATCAAGAAATTCCTGGGCACCGTAACGGCCCAGCAGCGGCTCGCCATCCGGGGTGCCCGCGATCACCGGCTGTACCCACCATGCCAGTACAATGCAAAGCCAGGCGCTCAAATGTTTCATGTCACGACGTGCCGTGTCACCCAGTCCAGGTATTCTTGGAATCCCATGGTGATGGGAGTCGCAATCAGCTCAGGAAGTTCATAGGGGTGATGGTTTTTTATGTAGGATTCAAGCCCCGGATACGCGTTTTCGGTCGTTTTGATCAGCACAACGTGCTCGGGCTCCACGCACTCCTTTCCCTGCCACACATAGACAGATTGCACGGAAGGCAGGATGTTCACGCAGGCGGCAAGTTTTGCCCGCACGATACCCCTTGCCACCTGTACGGCGCTATCACTGTCCGGGAAAGTGGTCAGAACCAGTAAATGTGAAGTCATGCGGCATGATATCTTGGAACCGGAATTCCCAACAAGCCTAGAACGGGAGCAGCTTGCGGCAGGCGGCCCGGGCTTGCATGCGGGGGATCCGCGACCCGGGAGGTCTGCCCGGCAACGGTCAAGCTACAATTTCAGGCCAATCCGGTATACAGTAGGTACACGACGGCACGGCAGGCCACCGGTACTCGCACCGCGGCCCTCCCCGTAGCCTTCGCAAAACACCAGGCAAATCGGAATTTGCAGCCTGCACGCTGTAAACCTGTACCGAAGAAGGATCAACTCATGCAGCAAGGCCGAGTCAGACTGTTTCCCGTGATCGCAGCGGTTTTCCTGATCGTCCCGATCATTGAAATTTACCTGCTGATACAGGTAGGAAGCATCATCGGTGCGCTTCCCACGATCGGTCTCGTCGTGCTGACGGCCGTACTGGGTGTCATGCTGCTGCGCATGCAGGGCATCCAGACCTTTCTCAGATTTCAGCAGTCCCTTGTCCAGGGACGCAATCCGGCGAGCGAGTTGCTGGAAGGAGTCGCCTTGCTGATCGGCGGGGCTCTGCTGCTCACACCTGGATTTTTCACGGATGCGATCGGGTTTGCCTGCCTGGTACCCGTGACGCGCAGGACGCTGGTCACCTGGCTGATCACGAGATTCGGCAGCGGCCTGCAAGGTTCGCTGCACACCCCCCGTGCATACCGTACCCGCGGCAATGTCTACGAAGGTGAAAGCACCCGCCACGATGACGGATCTGCCGGCTGATACTGCCTGAAAAAATCACTTGACATTGCCTGTCTCGACCGTATTATTAGCACTCGCTGAACGCGAGTGCTAATAACAGGCTTGCCTGAGACAGGGCACGCAAAGCAAAAACCGAGTTTACAGATTTTTTAAGGAGGCGATCCTGATGAAGTTACGTCCGTTGCATGACCGGGTGGTCGTCAAGCGTATGGAAGAAGAACGTACAAGCCCCGGGGGGATTGTGATCCCCGATTCAGCTACCGAAAAACCGATCAAGGGTGAGGTGATCGCTGTGGGGAACGGAAAGATTACTGAAAGCGGAGAGGTCCGTGCACTGGATCTGAAAGCCGGAGATAAAGTCCTGTTTGGAAAATATTCCGGCACGGAAGTGAAAGTCGACGGGGAAGATTTGCTGGTGATGCGTGAAGACGACGTCATGGCAGTGATCGAAGACTAGTCTCTTACTCTCAAACAGATTTAACGCATTTAGGAAGGAATAATCATGAGTGCAAAAGAAGTACGTTTTGATGAAGAAGCCAGACAACGCATGGCAGTAGGTGTCAACGTTCTGGCCAATGCAGTCAAGGCGACGCTGGGTCCCAAGGGGCGCAACGTGGTTCTTGACAAGTCTTTCGGAGCTCCGACCGTCACCAAGGACGGCGTATCCGTCGCCAAGGAGATCGAGCTGGAAGACAAGTTTGAAAACATGGGTGCCCAGATGGTCAAAGAGGTCGCCTCGAAAACCTCGGACGTCGCAGGAGACGGTACGACTACCGCGACCCTGCTGGCCCAGGCGGTGGTCCGGGAAGGCATGAAGGCCGTGGCGGCCGGCATGAACCCGATGGACCTCAAGCGCGGCCTGGACAAGGCCGTGACGACTGCGGTGGACGGCCTGCAGGGACTGTCCAAGCCCTGTGCGGATTCCAAGGCCATCGCCCAGGTGGGCAGCATCTCTGCGAATGCGGATTCGTCGATTGGAGACATCATCGCCGATTCCATGGACAAGGTCGGCAAGGAAGGCGTCATCACCGTAGAGGAAGGAAATGCCCTGGAGAATGAACTCGATGTCGTGGAAGGGATGCAGTTCGACCGTGGCTACCTGTCACCCTATTTCGTCAACAACCAGGACAACATGAGTTCAGACCTCGAGGACGCGTTTATCCTCCTCCACGACAAGAAAATCTCGAACATCCGTGACCTGCTGCCGTTGCTGGAAGGCGTGGCCAAGTCAAGCAAGCCGCTGATGATCATCGCCGAGGATGTCGAAGGCGAGGCCCTGGCAACCCTGGTGGTCAATACGATCCGCGGCATCGTGAAAGTCTGTGCGGCCAAGGCCCCGGGATTCGGGGACCGTCGCAAGGCCATGCTGCAGGACATTGCAGTGCTGACAGGTGGTACGGTGATTTCCGAAGAAGTCGGCCTGTCACTGGAAAAAGCCAGTCTCGATGATCTCGGCAATGCCAAGCGCGTCATGGTGACGAAAGAGACCACCACGATCGTGGACGGTGCGGGCCAGGCAAATGACATCAAGGGCCGTATCGACCAGATCAAGGCCTCGATCGAGGAATCCTCTTCCGATTACGACAAGGAGAAACTGCAAGAGCGCATGGCAAAGCTTGCCGGCGGGGTTGCAGTGATCAAGGTCGGCGCTGCCACCGAAGTCGAGATGAAGGAAAAGAAAGCGCGGGTGGAGGATGCCCTGCATGCGACACGTGCCGCCGTGGAAGAAGGCGTGGTCCCGGGCGGGGGCGTGGCATTGCTGCGGGCCCGCAATTCCCTGGGTGACATCAGGGGTGAGAACCACGACCAGGATATGGGGATTGCGATCGCACGCCGTGCGATGGAAGAGCCCCTGCGCCAGATTGTCGCCAACTCCGGAGAGGAGGCGTCCGTGATCCTGGCCAAGGTCGACGAGGGCGAAGGAAACTTCGGCTACAACGCGGCGACCGGCGAATTCGGCGACATGATTGACATGGGCATTCTGGACCCCACCAAGGTAGCGCGAACCGCGTTGCAGAATGCGGCTTCCATTGCAGGCCTGATGATTACCACACAGGCGATGATTGCCGAAAAGCCCAAGGAAGAGGCGCATGACCACCAGGCTGCCACCGACATGGCAGGCATGGGCGGCATGGGCGGCATGATGTAATGCAGTCGCACCGGTAACCTTTACCGTTCTGGAAGGCCCCGCATCGCGGGGCCTTTTTTATTCCCCGGATATTTCGCATACTGGCCCGTATGCGTGTTGACCCTGCAAGCCACCTGATTGCCGGCGTAAGCTACATGCCTTCCTGCAATGCAGATGAACGCCCCGGCGATTGCCAGCCTTCACTGATCGTGATCCACAACATCAGCCTGCCGCCGGGACAGTTCGGAGGGCCGTACGTCTCGCAGTTGTTTACCAACCGGCTTGACCCGGGGGCACATCCCGCTTTCGCCTCCCTGTCAAAACTGAAGGTATCGGCCCATGTGCTGATCCAGCGAAGCGGAAGGATCGTGCAATTCGTGCCGTTCAACCGGCGCGCCTGGCATGCAGGAGTCTCGAACTTCAGGGGACGGGATCACTGCAATGATTTCAGCATCGGCATTGAACTGGAAGGTACCGACACCCTGCCCTATGAGGATGCGCAGTACCGGGTACTGGCGGCGTTGATTGATGCGTTGCGCATCGCCTATCCAGCCCTGGACAGGCAGAACATCGCAGGCCATTGCGAAATCGCCCCGGACCGGAAAACCGATCCGGGGCCTGCTTTCGACTGGCAACGCCTGTACAGGGAACTGGCCTAGCCCCCCGGCCCGGCCTGCCGCAGGACGGCACCGGGCACCCGGGCCCGGGTCTTGCCTGCACGCAGTCAATGATCGCGAAAGCATTTGGAGACAAAATGTGTACAATGCGCATGTACTGACAAACACCACAGTGCAGTAGCCGATTCGCCTACACCAAGCAAGGTCACCTGCACGCCAGAACAATGTACGAGCAGTTACACAGCACACTCTCCAGGATCGTTCGGGACGGGCAACTGCACCTGCTGTCAGGCAGCAAGATCGGACTGGAAAAGGAGTCGCTGCGGGTGGACCGCGACGGGAAGATTTCCCAGGAGCCTCACCCGCCGAGCCTGGGTTCGGCGCTTACCCATCCCTTCATCACGACCGACTACTCGGAAGCGCTGCTGGAATTGATCACGCCGCCCCTGCAGGAAATCTCATCCACACTCGGATTTCTCAAAAAAGTCCACCAGTTCGTGTATGCGCAGCTGGAGGACGAGTCCCTGTGGAATGCGAGCATGCCGTGCGTGGTGGACGGCGAGGAAAGCATCCCGATCGCCCGTTACGGCAGCTCAAACCTGGGGATGATGAAGACGGTGTACCGCAGAGGGCTTGGCTACCGCTACGGCAAGATGATGCAGGTCATTGCCGGCGTGCACTTCAACTACTCGCTGCAGGACGGTTTCTGGCCGTACTACATGGACGTTGTAGGCACTGACCTTTCACTGCGTGATTTCGTGTCCGACAGGTACTTCGCACTGACGCGCAACCTGCAGCGCTACGGCTGGCTGATTTACTACCTGTTTGGCTCATCGCCGGCCATCTGCAAATCATTCCTGACCGGGCAACGTGGACCCCTGATGCAGTTTGATGCCACCACCTATTACCTGCCCTACGCCACCAGCCTGCGCATGGGAGACTTCGGTTACAGCAACAAGAAAGAAAGCGAGATCGGGATCAAGGCCTGTTACGACAGCGTTGATTCCTATATCCAGTGCCTGGCCCGCGCCATCGAGACCCCTTCCCCCGAATATGAACGGATAGGCATCAAGGTTGCAGGCGAGTACCGCCAGCTCAATGCGAATATCCTGCAGATAGAAAATGAGTACTACAGTACCGTGCGGCCCAAGCAGCCCTGTGCGAGCCATGAAAAACCGGTTCATGCGCTCGATGAGCGTGGCGTCCAGTACATCGAATTACGCTCCCTGGACCTGGACATGTTCGAGCCCCTGGGAACCAGTGCCTCCCAGCTTTATTTCCTGGAAGCCCTGATGGTTTTCTGCCTGCTGCAACACAGCCCGCTGATCGATGCCCCGGAGCGTCAGGCGATTGACAGCAACGAAATCAATACCGCGCACTATGGCCGAGATCCGCAGCTCAAGCTCACCCGGGGCATGAAACCAATTTCCCTGCAGGAGTGGGGACAGGAAGTCCTGCGTGAAATGCAGGGAGTCTGTGAAATCCTGGACAAGTCCAACCAGTGTGAACACTACAGTACAGCGCTGCGCAATCAGACCGCACTCGTCGAGGATCCCGACCAGACACCTTCTTCCAGAACACTGGATGAAATGCGCAAGAACCGGGAAGGTTTCTTTGAAATGGCAAACCGGTACTCAGAAATGCACCGGAATCAGTTGTGTAGCCATGCATTGAGCCAACAGGAGCTGGAGCATTTGGAAAAATCAGTGCAGCAATCTATTGAGAAACAACACAGTATAGAGGCTTCAGACACGGTATCCTTTGATGATTTCCTGGAGAGTTATTTCCGGCAAAGCCCTCCCCAGAAGACGATGACTGCTTGAGCAGACCTGGTGCGGACAGCCGAGACAGGCCCCCACCCCATCCAACCTGACAGAACATTTCATGGAAAGCCAGAAAAGCAACATAGTGATCAAGGACCTGGTGTTGATAGGCGGCGGACACAGCCATGTCGCGGTGCTGAAAAGATTCGGCATGAAACCGGTTGCAGGCCTGCAGATCACGCTGATCAGCCGCGATGTACATACGCCCTATTCAGGCATGTTGCCCGGGTACATTGCAGGGCATTACGAGTATGACGAAAGCCATATCGACTTGCAGCCGCTGACCCGTTTCGCCGGGGCACGCCTGTTTCACACCGACGCCCGGGCCCTGGACCTCGAAAACCGGTACGTCATCTGTGGCAATCACCCCCCCGTGCACTACGACGTGCTTTCCATCAACACCGGATCCACGCCCTCGCTTGAAGTACCCGGCTCCTGCGAACATGCGCTTGGAGTGAAGCCCATCAACCAGTTCCTTGATGGCTGGGAAGCCATGATGAAGGAAGCACTCGTGCGCAAAGGCGAGTACCGGATCGCCGTGGTGGGTGCAGGGGCGGGAGGGGTTGAAGTGGCCCTGTCCACACAGTTCCACCTGCAGGAGTTACTGAGAAAACATGCACTGCCGACCGACAAGCTTCAGTTTCACCTCATGTCGGGCAATGACTCGGTACTGCCCACGCACAACCGTTCCGTGCAGCGTCGCTTCATCCGGATTCTGAAAGAACGCCGAATCACCGTGCACGACGCGTGTACGGTCACTCGAGTCAGTGACCGCACCATCCAGACGGATACCGGCGACACCTTGCATGCGGATGCGACCATCTGGGCTACACACGCCTCCGCACCTTCCTGGTACGGGGAGTCCGGCCTTGCTGTGGACGAGCGGGGGTTCATCCTGGTGAACAGCTCCCTGCAGTCGGTTTCTCACGGCGACGTGTTTGCTGCAGGAGACATTGCCACAGTGACCGATCACCCCCGGCCCAAATCCGGGGTGTTCGCAGTTCGCCAGGGACGCCCCCTCCACAAAAACCTCGAACGCGCGCTGCAGGAACAGCCCCTCAAGAAGCATGTTCCGCAGATCAGCTTCCTCAGCCTGATCAGCACGGGCAACCGTTATGCGGTTGCGTCACGGGGGACACTGGCCTGTGAAGGCGCATGGGTATGGCGGCTCAAGGATGTCATCGACCGGAAGTTCATGCGCAAGTACAACAGCCTGCCGGAAATGAAAGTCAAGCAGCAGCACGAATTTGACAGGAGGCTGGCAAACCAGGATTCACTCAAGGAACTCTCTTCGATAGCCATGCGCTGTGGCGGCTGCGGCGCGAAGATCGGCAGCAATGTCCTGAGCCGGGTCGTGAACCGGCTGTCTCCGTTCAAACGCGAAGACATCTTGCTCGGACTGGATGCTCCGGACGATGCTGCGGTCGTGGAGGTCCCGCCCGGGAAAGTCCAGGTACAGTCCGTGGATTACTTCAGGGCATTCATCGATGACCCCTACGTGTTCGGGCAGGTCACGGCCAATCACAGCCTGAGCGACGTGTTTGCCATGGGGGCGCAAGCGCAGGCAGCGATGGCTATCGCAACCATTCCATTCGGCAGGGAAAACATGGTGGAACAACAGCTTTACCAGATCATGGAAGGCGCCGTCCAGGTGCTGGATGACCACCGGGCGACCCTGGTTGGCGGTCATTCCAGCGAAGGCGCCGACCTTTCATTCGGACTCAGCGTGACCGGCCTGATCGACAGGGACAGGCTGCTTGCCAAAGGAGGCCTGGAGCCGGGCGACACCCTCATTATCACCAAGCCTGTAGGTACGGGTACGCTGTTTGCCGCTGAAATGCGTGGCAAGGCCAAGGGACGCTGGATAGCGGGCGCCATTGATTGCATGCTGCGGTCAAACCATGCGGCGGCACAATGCCTGTACAACCACGACGTACATGCCTGCACGGACATCACGGGCTTTGGGGTGCTCGGCCACCTGGTCGAGATGGTTCGGGCCAGCGAGGTGGACATTCGGCTTGAGCTGAATGCACTGCCGGTCCTGGACGGTGCAGCCGAGACGATCGAGCTCGGGATATTCAGTTCACTGCAGCCTTCCAATGTGCGTCTGCGACGTGCCATCAAAAACCAGGAGGCGGCTGCCCGGCATACGCTCTATCCGCTGCTGTTTGATCCGCAGACTTCAGGAGGCTTGCTTGCCGCCGTCCCCAGGCACTGTGCAGACAACTGCATACAGGAACTGCAACGCCTCGGCTACCGGCACGCCTGCATCATCGGGCAGGTCCAGCGCGCCAGCGACACCGTCGAATCCATTACCATCAGCTAGGGATACGCCAAGCCTGTAGCCCGTGCAGGGTCCTGCAAAACCCGAAAAAAAGAAAGCCCGCCAGGAGCGGGCTTTCCCTGCAGGCCTGCTGTCTCGTCGGTGATGTTTTTCTGCAACCAGTCGTACGTCTTTCGCTAGAATTGCCCCCGTGCAATCACGCGCACTCCCGGGGCAGACTTGTCATGTTACGTGCGACCTGCGTCTCGTTGTTGGTTCGGCCTGCCTGCTAAACAACAATAAAACATTCACGCCCCCAGATTACGCAGAACCAGGCGGCCGCACAAGCAAATCTTCTTTATGCCCCAAATCAAATGGTTGGATAGAGTCCGCACGGTCAGTCGTCTCATGCCAGGAGGCTGGCCTCCTGCCGGCTGATACAGCCGGCCCGGTACAAATCAGGCAGCCTTGCCCAACAGGCGCTCCCAGCTGCGCCTCTCACGTTCACGGCTAAACAATTCAGCCCTGGCCTGGCTGGAAACCCGCAGTTTTTCCAGCCAGGCCGGTTCAGCTTCGGCTCTGAGAAGCATCTCGCGCAATGCACGGGTATCTCCCACAGGATAGTACGCGGGATAGTCTTTCCCCAGCAGGCCGACCGACCCCGCTATGTCCGACGCGACCGTGGGCAGGCCCGCCATGCATGCCTCGGAAATGACATTGGCTCCGCCTTCCATCCTGGAACTCAGTACCATCAGGTCTGCTGCCGCATACACCCTGCGTACCTGCCAGTGAGGAACCTCCCCGTGCCAACGGTAGCGGGCATTGTTCCTCATTTCCGTTTCTGCACGCTCCGCCCAAGCCCGGGTATGGGCCTTCCCGTACTGGTTCACCTCGACTCGGGAATCAGTGGGAAGCCTGCGCACCGCGTAGGCAGCGCGCAGCGGATCCTTTTCTTCACGCAAGTGCCCGATCACGCACACCCTGAACCTTGTCCTTCTCTTTGCGGGTTTGCGAACCCCCGGCTTCGCCGACTGGTGAATCACGGTAATCTTTTTCCTGTACCGCTCGGGTATCGCCAGGCCCGCAAGATCATGCAGGGTGACCAGCAGGTGCGCGACGTGGATAGAATACAGGGTAGGCTCAGGTGAAGTCCGGATGAACTTGTACAGATCGGTGCCGGTCAGCGCCACCACCAGCAAGCGGTCGGGCCATCGGGCGTGAAAGTGACGGATGGATGAAGCGCTGCGCCAGGCGTGCAGCGCAACCATGGCATCATACCTTCCTCCGGCATACTCGGTTACCACGTCGACCTTGTGTCCGAGCTCAGCCAGGATGTTCCGCCAGCGAATCGCCGTGGCACGGTTTCCGGCACGGGAACGGGGCAATGCCGGGGTAACCAGGATAATTTTCATGAATCGCAAATGGTATTAGGTCACAGTACTGATAACAGGGTATATTGCCCTACTTGGAGACAAAACGACATGCACCGCTCATGAATTACGCACTGGCCACAGAGAAATCACTGGCGGACGCCTTGCAGGATGCACGCTCCCGGACACTGGCGCTGGTGGAAGACCTTGATGACCGGCAGTTGATGGGGCCACGTTTGCCTACCATCAATCCGTTGTGCTGGGAAATCGCCCACACCGCCTATTTCCATGAGCTGTGGGTGCTTCGCCATCTTGGCAAGCGAAAGGAAATTCTCCCGGGCTCGGACGAACTGTTCGATTCCATCTCGATTCAGCATGACCTGCGCTGGGACCTGCCGCTGCCCGGCATGGAGGGCATCCTCCAGTACATGCAGGACGTGTTGTCGGCTGAACTCGTGCAGCTGGAACAGATTGAACTGGAAGATGCCGCCAAATACTTCTACCTGCTGGCCATTTTCCACGAAGACATGCATGGTGAGGCCCTGACGTACACGCGCCAGACACTGGCTTACCCGGTTCCCCGTTTCCTGCAGGACAGGACTCCTGCGGAACCCGACAGTCCCCCGGCAAATGAAGACATCGAGATGGCAGGTGGCCCGTTCCTGCTGGGTGCAGAACGGGATGGTGAATTTGTATTCGACAATGAAAAATGGGCACACCGGGTCACGCTCGCACCGTTCAGGATTGCGAAGTTTACCGTCAGCAACCAGGAGTATGCCGAGTTTGTTGAGGCCGCAGGGTACCGGACTGAGAAATACTGGTGCAGGGAAGGATGGCAATGGCGTTGCCGCCAGGGGCTTGAATGCCCGGTGTTCTGGAACAGGGACTCCGATCACACCTGGTATGCCAGGCAGTTCGATCAGTGGCGCCCCTTGACATTGACCCACCCCGTGATTCATGTCAACTGGTATGAGGCCGAGGCTTACTGCAGATGGGCGAACCGCCGCCTGCCCACGGAAGCGGAATGGGAATTTGCAGCGACCTGCGACCCGGACCGCCAGGCCGGCAAAGACCCGCAGAAAATTCCGTTCACATGGACGAACCACCCGGCCGGGCAAAGCGCCAACCTGGACAGTTCCGCCCTAGGTACCGTACCTGTGCACGACTGCCCCGGTGGCGACAGCGCGTCAGGATGCCGGCAGATGTACGGCAATGTCTGGGAATGGACAGGCACCACCTTCCTTCCTTACCCGGGATTTTCGCCTGACTGGTACGTGGAGTATTCCCGGCCCTTGTTCAACCAGACAAAAGTCCTGCGCGGAGGTGCCTGGACCACCCGCGGGCGCATGCTGCGCAATACCTGGCGGAACTACTACGGAGCCGACCGGAACGATGTCTTTGCCGGGTTCAGGACCTGCGCAAATCGATGAATACCGGGATAACAGGCGGCCACAGTGAGCCGTAAACGATGAGCTGGTGGGGAAAACTGGCCGGAGGGGGTCTGGGGTTCGTCCTGGGAGGACCTCTTGGAGCCATGATAGGCGTCATGCTCGGTCACCAGCTGGACAAATCCACCGAGAAAGACATCGGGCAACTGGGTTCACTCAATGTGGGGTCCCGGGAACGTACCCAGGCTGCCTTTTTCACCGCAACCTTTTCGGTAATGGGCCACATTGCCAAGGCTGACGGACAGGTATCCGAGGATGAAATCCAGCTTGCCCAGGAAATCATTGCCCGGATGCGCCTGAACAAGGATCAGCAACGCGCGGCCGTGGAGCTGTTCAACCTCGGCAAGCAGGACGACTTCATGCTGGATGAAGTGCTCGAGCAGTTCCGCAGGGAATGCCACCGCAAGACCACACTGATCCAGATGTTCATCGAGATCCAGCTTCAGGCCGCCTACGCGGACGGTGTCAAGGATCCTGCTGAAGAACGCATCCTGCACCATATCTGCAACAAGCTGGGTTACCCGGTCGCGTGGCTTGTGCAGCTGGAGTCCATCACATACGGCGCACGGGAGCATTCCCGTTACCGTGGAGCGACCCCGCCGACCTCGGCTGCCGACATCCGCAACGCGTACAGGGTTTTGGGGGTAGACCCCGAGACCGGCGATGCAGAAATCAAGAAGGCCTATCGCAGGCTGATGAGCCAGCACCACCCGGACAAACTGATCTCCAAGGGCTTGCCGGAAGAAATGATCGAGATCGCCACGGAAAAAACCCAGGAGATACGCAAGGCATACGACCTGGTCCGGCAGCAACGCGGGAACAACGGCTAGTCCAGGGCCAGGCACCGGAAACACGCTTGGTGGCCGATGTATAGGTTGAGACTGGCTTTGCATGCTAGTATTGCGCACCTGATCTACTGATTTCCAGAACCAGTCATGACAAAGCCGTACCTTGTACTGACGTGGATGATCATATTCGTGCTGAGTGCCGCGCTGGCGGCACTTGCGGCCCATGATTCGATCCTGTTTGCCTTCTGGACCAACCCCTGGTTCAACTCCCTGATCCTGCTGGTGCTGCTTGCGGGCCTCGCCTACAACGTCCTGCAGGTGATGAAACTTGTCAGGGAAATCGAATGGATCGACCAGTTTCGCAACCCGGAAAAAAATGGCGCATCCGGAAAATCCACGACCCTGCTTGCGCCCATGGAGCGAATGCTCTCCCGGAAAACCGGGGACCGTTTCACGCTGTCCACCCTGTCCATGCGTTCTCTCCTGGACAGCATCACCAACCGCCTGGATGAGTCACGCGACATATCACGGTACCTGATTGGCCTGCTGATATTCCTGGGGCTCCTGGGAACTTTCTGGGGGCTATTGAGCACGATCAATTCCGCTGGCGACGTGATCAAGAACATGTCATCAGACGGCGAAAACAGCCTGTTGCTGTTCGAAAACCTGAAGCGGGGGCTGCAACAACCCCTGGCCGGCATGGGCGTGGCGTTCAGCTCGTCCTTCTTCGGTCTGGCCGGCTCGTTGATCCTGGGCTTTACTGACTTGCAGACCAGCCATGCACAAAGAAGGTTCTTCAATGAGCTCGAGGAATGGCTGTCGAGCGTCACGCGACTCTCCTCCGGCGCCCTGACCGATGGCGAGGACGTCATCGTGCCGGAATATGTGCAGGCCTTGCTGGAAAAAACCGCGGACGGCATTGAAAGCCTGGAACGTGCACTGGGTGAGCAGGTCAATGAACGCTCCAGGCTGGATTCGAACCTGCTCGAACTCACGCGCCAGCTGGCTGAACTAGGCGAGTACCTGAAACGTGACCAGCAGCCACTGTCAGACGAACTGCGCAAGGAGCTGCGTATCTTGGCGCGCACGATCAGTGCTTCGCTGGCACACCGCAAACCGCCCGAATAGACGTGCAGCCCTCCAGTTCATCCCGGCGGAATGTCAATATCTGGCCAGGTTTTGTCGATGCACTGTCTGCCCTGCTCCTGGTCATCGTATTCCTGCTGCTGATATTCACCGTCGGCCAGTTTCTGCTCAGCATCACGCTGACCGGCAAGGAAAAGAGAATAACGGAGCTCGACCGTGTGACGGCTGAACTGTCTGCACTGCTGGCCACGGAGAAGGCAACGGCTGCGGATATGCAGCAACGCGTGGGGAAGCTCACCGAACAGCTCCTGGGCAAATCTGAAAACATTGCCGACCTGCAGACGGACGTCGAGTTGCTGGCCGAGCTGCGCCAGCAACTGGAAAAGGAAGTGCAGAGTCTTTCTGCCGAGCTGCGGACCAGCCATGAAGCACTCGAAACGGAACAGGAACTCTCGGCCAGGTCGGTCGCGCAGATCCAGTTGATCAACCGGCAGGTGAAAATGCTGCGCGAACACCTCAGTGCCATTTCGCAGGTGCTGGGACTGGAGATGAATCCCGACGATGAGAACCTGGAGCAGTTCTCCAGGGAGTTGAACCGGTCCCTCCTCCAGATGGTACAGAAGCTGGCATACTACCGTTCCAACTTTTTCGGGCGCTTGCGCGACGTGCTGGGAAACAATCCTAATATCCAGATAGTTGGAGACCGGTTTATCCTGCAGTCGGAACTCCTGTTCGACACTGCCTCCGCCACGCTGGGTGAGCGCGGAAGACGACAGGTGAGATCGCTCGCACGGATCATCACAGAGGTGGCCTCCGAGATCCCGGATGACATCGACTGGGTCATCCGCATCGACGGGCATACCGACTCGAGAAAAATCAACACGCCCGAGTTTCCTTCCAACTGGGAACTGTCCACTGCGCGTGCCCTGGCCATCGTCCGGTACATGATCGAGCAGGGGGTTCCGGCAGAACGCCTGGCGGCTACCGGTTTCGGTGAGTACCATCCCCTGGACGCCTCGGATTCCGAGGAAGCCTATTCCAGGAACCGGAGAATAGAGATCAAGCTGACAGCCAAGTAGGCCCGGCGCTGCCGGAGTCGCTGCGGTTGCCTCAGCTGTGCGTCATCTCACCGGAAGGAAGTGGCCGCGCCCGGCCCAGCTGCAGAAAACTCGGCAGCAGGATAAGCGTAAAAACCGTGCTCACGGACATGCCGCCAACGATCACGCCGGCAAATCCCCTGTACAGTTCCGAGCCCGGGCCCGGGATCAGCAGCAAAGGCAAAATTCCGAAAATGCTGGTAAGGGTGCTCATCAAGATGGGACGCAGCCGCACCCGCACTGACTCCCGGACGGCATCGTGCCGGGACATGCCCCTGCGTTCACCGCCGCGAGCCTGGTGCACCAGCAAGATGGCATTGTTCACGACCAGGCCCAGCAGGACAATGAAGCCGAGCATGGTCAGCAGGTCCGCAGGCAGGCCCAGCACACGCAGCATCAGCACCCCTCCCACCGTAGCGAGAGGCAAGACCAGCACGACCAGGATACTGTCCAGGAATGAGCGGAACAGGGCACTGATCAGGAGATACAGGATGATCACGGCAAGGATGAAGCTGCTGGCGAAACTCTCAATGGCCTGCTTCAGGTTGTCCGCTGAACCGCTGAGCCGAATCTCTCCATCTTCCGGAAGCTCCCGTTCCATCAGTGGCACGATTTCCCGCTGGATCTTGTCAATGACCACTTCCAGCGGCATCCCGGGCGGCGGGCGCAACTCCAGCGTGACGGTGCGACGCCGGTCCAGACGGCGTATCTGGTCCGGCCCGGCAGTACGCCTGATATCGACCAGTTCGCTCACAGGCAGCACCCCGCCCTTCGGGGTGTACAGGGGGATCGCGGCCAGTTCTTCCGGGGTCGACCAGGGCTCAGCCCTCGCAATCACGTCAAGCTTTTCATCGCCTGTGAAATATTCGTTCACGAAAAGACCCTGTCCGAGAAACCGGGTCAGGACGCCCATGGTGCCACGATTCCAGCCGACTTCTGCCAGCCGGTCCTCTTTCGGTTCCATCTGCAGTTCCGGCTCAGCAAGCTGCAATCCGGGACGCGGGCGGGCCCGGACCCCATTGAAGACCTTGGGGATTTCGAAAAAGCCGACACGCGCCGCTCGCAACAGGCTCTCTATGTTGCTCCCCTGGACATTGATGTCGACCTCCGTGCGCCCGCCGACGCCGCTGAACAGGGACGCCCTGCGCACCACTGCGAAGCTGTCCGGGAAACCCGATATGGTGTCCTGCACGACTTCCAGCAAGCGGTCGATTTCCTCCTTCCTGGAATTTTGTGCACGGGCACCCAGGAAGATGGACCCGGAACGTGCCACAAAAAAGTAGTGCTTGATCTTCGGTGACAGGTCACCATCCAGGTACGGTTGCAGCCGGGTTGCAATGACCTTGCCCATTTCCTGCTCGATGTGATCAATATTGACTCCCGGAGGCGGGATTATGATGCCGAACACCATGTTGCGGTTGCCTGTCGGCAGGTAATCCGTTTTCGGAAACGCGAAGTAGGTGACGGTTGCCGCGGTACCGATCAGGCCGAATATCCATACCCAGCGCAATACAGCCGTACCGGTAATCGTCATGATGAATGAACTGGCGTAATCCTGCCAGGAACGGGCCCGTCGCCTCAGGTTCATACGCGTTGTGAACTTGTAGGCTGAAACCGGAACAACCGTACTCGCCACCAGCAGCGAGGTGGCCGTTGCCGCAGAAATCACGATCGCGAGGTCAGAGAACAGCTGGCCACTCTGATCCTTCAGGAAGATGATGGGCAGAAAAATCGCAACCGTAGTCACGGCCGAGGCAAACAGGGCAGGCCAAACCTGCAGGGTGCCCTCCAGCGCGGCTTCCTTGGGTGACATGCCCTGCTCGCGCATGCGCACGATATTCTCCAGTGCGATGATTGCAGCGTCCATCACCATACCCACGGCAAAAGCCATCCCCGCCAGCGAAATGACGTTCAGGGTACGACCGCTGAGGTTCATCACGACCAGCGTTACAAACAGGCACAGGGGTATGGCCAGAGTGACGATCAGCGTGGTGCGGAACTTCCTGAGAAAAAACCAGAGAATGACCACTGCCAGCAGTATGCCCAGGCCCAGGCTGTTCCGGAGCAGCTCGATGGCATTGTTGATGTATACGGTTTCATCATAGACCTGCTCGAGATTGAGGCCTGCGCGCTTGAAAGGGCCTTCCTGGATTTCCCTTGCTGCAGCACGGATGTCCGCCATGGTTTCGAGCACGTTGACTCCTGCTTCCCGGTGGGCGTTTGCCGCGATGGAAAGGTTTCCCTTGGTCGTCACGAAGGTTTCACGGTCGACCGTGCGAAATTCGATCTGGGCGACATCCCGCAGGGTGACCGGTTTGCCATCCCGCCACTCAAGGATAAGGTCCCTGAATTGTTGCGCATTGAGCGCGCCGGTAAAGCGAAGCGTGTAACGCCGCTTCCCCACATTGGCAAACCCTCCCGACACGTCTTCAATACCGCCGACCATTGTAGCGGCTCTGGGCAGGTCAACCCCCAGGCCCGCGGCCTTGTACGGGTCGATCGTGATCCGTACCTCGTATTCATTTCCACCCACAACTTCTGAAAGGGCTACACCGGGAACCCGTTCGAAACGGGTCTGCACCACTTCCTCGACAAAATCCCGGTAGGTCTCGATCGGTCTCGTATTGCCCTCATTGGTCTTGACGATGAACCAGGCGATCGGGCGGCCCCTTCCCCCGGCCGTGCTCAGTATGGGTTCGTCCGAATCTTCGGGATAGCTCGGTACGCGGTTCAGCCGGTTGATCACTTCGATCAGTGCCCGATTCAGGTCGTAGCCCACTTCGAAGGTGATCGTGATCTTGCCGTTTCCGCTGCTGGCCTCGGAAAGCAGTTCCGTCATGCCCTGCAGGCCTCTAAGCTGCTTTTCCTGGGGTTCGATTATCTCGGACTCGATCTCCTGCGGGGCCGCGGCACGCCAATTGGTCGTGATCACGATTTCAGGCTGTTCCACCGCAGGAGTGAGCTGCACAGGAAGCCGGGTCAACGTCACGGAACCAAACAGGATGACCAGAAGGCAACCCACCAGGGTTGCGGTGGGGTTGCCCAGTGCAGCCTTGATCAGGTTCATGGGCTCGCAGTCGACGGCTGCTCGCTGACCGGCATGCCATGCGCCAGGTATTCCCCGCCGCGGACCACGACCCGGTCATGCTCCCGAATATCCCCCAGGACTTCGATGTAACCGGACTCGGCAACCCCGGTCTGCACGGGAATTTTCTCGGCAACGGATGCCTCATTGACCCGGAAAACATGGACGCCCTCCCGGCGCAGGACCAGCGCGTCACGCGGCACCAGCACCGTTTCCTGGGGATGCGCGGTAGGGATGGCCACACGCAACAGGCTGCCGGCCTCGAGCGAGGGGTCCGATACGGCAATCCGCAACTCGTACAACCGCGACACGTCCCCGCCGACCGGCACGAAAATCCGGACCTTTCCGGTACCGGACGAGTCGCGGTCCGTGTAGCTCAGGGGTGTGCCTTCTGTCACGAACTGCAGGGTGCTGGCCGGGACGTGCGTCTGGATCTCGAGATCGTCCAGGCTCACCAGGCGTACGATCGTGTCACCCATGTCGGCCCACTCGCCTGCCTGCAGGAACCGCTCCGACACCACCCCGTCGAAGGGTGCCAGGATATTGGTCCGCTTCAAACGCTCCTCGGCCTGGGCGAGGCGTGCCCGGGCGGAATGGATGTTGCTGCGGGCAACCGACTGGTCCGTGCTCGCCTGGTCAACCTGACTGCGTGAAATATTGTCGTCCGGCAGCAGCTTTCTGAAACGTTCCAGGGTTTTGGTATAGAACTCGTACCTCGCCTGCTCACTCTGGATGGTGGACTGTTCCTCGATCACTTCCTGCCTGATGAATACATCATCCAGCTTGGCCACCAGTTCGCCCTTGCGAAAGCGGTCACCCACTTCCGCAACCCATGTCAGGTGTCCTGAAATTTCCCCGGCCAGGTTGGCATCGTTGCGGCTGATGACCGTTGCACTGTACAGGACGGTAGGCGCTACAAACTTCTTTACCGCCTGCTCCGTCACCACAAACACCGAAGGAGGCTTTTCCTGTTGCTGTCCATGCGCGACGCAGGCCAGGGCCACCGTGACCAGGAGAATATGCGCCGGAAGGTATTTCATGAACGGTTCATGCCAGGCAGTTAAACGGGGGATCACCGGCTCAGCGAGCCGCCACAGCTGCTTCCCTGGCCCGCGGTACAGCCGTAACAGTGATCGGCAACCGCAATTTTGCTGTTCCGCAGGTCAATGTCAACCAGTTCTGACAGGTGAGTGCGCACACGATCATGGTATCGCAGGGGCATGCCCAGCATCTGGTTGAAATCACAGTCGTATACATAGCCCTGCCAGTCGACACTGATCAGGGTGCGACACATCACGGACTGCAGGTTTTTTTCCTCGTGGGCACCCCGCAACAAGGACATGTACGTGGCGAATTTCCCCTGGCTGACGAGGGTGCTGCCAAATCGCTTGATCGGCATGTTCGTGATGGTGAACAGGCCATCAAAGCTCACTTCGTACCTGTCCAGAAATTCCCGGTACTCATCCTCCAGGCCAGCCTGTGGCGGGGGAAGGTCAGGACCCTGTGGATTGTAGGCAAGCACAAGATTCAGGTCAGGATTGCCCTTTCCGTATCCCAGAGAATTCAGCAAGCGCAGGGCACGTATGCTTTTCTCAAACACGCCCTTGCCGCGCTGGCGATCAACATTCTGCTCGAGATAACAGGGAAGCGAGGCCACGATTTGCACATTGTGCCTGGCCAGAAACCCGGCCAGGCGTTCCTGGCCGGGCTCTACCAGGATGGTGAGGTTGCAGCGGTCAATGACGCGCCGCACCAGGCCGGAAGCCCCGCTTACCAGAGTTTTGAACTGCGGATGCAGTTCAGGTGCGCCACCGGTGATGTCCAGTGTCTGGATGGTCCGGGCATGCAGGTAGTCCATAACGATGTCCAGGGTTTCCGATGACATCACTTCCTTGCGGGCGGGTCCTGCATTGACATGGCAGTGCACACAGGACTGGTTGCACCGGTAACCCAGGTTAACCTGCAGGGTGTCCACCTTATCCCGGGAAATTTCCGGGAAATCAGAAGGTTTCAACAGGTGAAAAGTATCGTACATGCACCGCACCGCCGATGATCAGGCTCTCGTTTATCGTCTCTCAAGCGCATGATACCTCTTTAGCCAGCTCAGTATCCTTTCCGGGGCATGTGTGCGTTTCCACACGCCCGCGGCAGACTTGTTGGCTTCCGCGAGGGTCGGATAGATATGAATGGTGCCCAGGATCTTGTTTAGGCCCAGCTTGTGCTTCATGGCTGAAACGTATTCCGTGATCAGGTCTCCGGCATGCTCACCTGCGATGGCCGCACCAAGGATCCTGTCCTTGCCAGGCACGGTCAGCACCTTGACCATTCCATGCGCTTCCTCGTCGGTGACGGCGCGGTCCAGGTCGGACAGGTCATACCGGGTGACCTCGTATTCGATACCCTGATCCCTTGCCTCCTGCTCATTCAGACCCACCCGCGCCAGCTCAGGTTCCGTGAAGGTACACCACGGAATCACCGAATAGTCTACCCGGAACTTCCTGAACCGGCCGAACAGCGCGTTGACACTCGCATACCAGGCCTGGTGGGAAGCCGTGTGCGTAAACTGGTACGGCCCGGCCAAGTCGCCGCAGGCGTAGATATTGGGGTAGGTGGTCTGCAGGAACTCGTTCAGCACGGGTTTCCCGTCTTCTTGCAGTTCGATCTGCAGGGATTTCTCCCAGGCGGAATGCGAAGTGACCCTGCGCCCTACAGCCACCAGCAGCGTATCAAACGGGATCCTCGCCTCAGCACCGTCGGCGGTGCAGACCAGGATGCCGGAATCCGGCTCCCGGAGTATCTCCCTTGCACTGTGTCCGGTGAGAATTTGCACCCCGTCCCGGGTCAGGCCCTGCGCGACCATCTCCGAGAGCTCCGGGTCTTCACGCGGCAGGATCCTGGGACCTCTTTGAATCTGGGTCACGCTTGAGCCGAAACGGGCAAAGCACTGGGCCAGCTCACAGCCTATCGGTCCGCCACCGAGTACGGCCATGCGCTCCGGCAGCCTGTCAAGGCTCCAGATGGTATCCGAGGTATAGTACCGGACCTGCGACAGGCCCGGTATGTCCGGTACATGAGGGCTTGCGCCCGTGGCCAGGACGATGTTCCGGCTGGTCAGCTCCCTGCCATGGACCGAAACCGTCCACGGATCCTTCAGCTCCGCTTCCCCCTGAATGCATTCAACTCCCAGTTCCGTATACCGTTCCACGGAATCATGCGGCTCGATCTGTCCGATGACACGGCGCACGCGCTGCATGATCTTCCCGAAATCGAAATTCACCTCGACCGGTTCACACCCGTACTCAGCCGCGCGCCGGGCCTGTGCGATGAATTTCGCGGACCGTATCAGTGCCTTGGAGGGCACACAGCCCGTGTTCAGGCAGTCTCCGCCCATTTTGCCTTTTTCAATGAGCGTGACCCGAGCCCGTACCGCCGCGGCAATGTAGGCGGCGATGAGACCGCCGGAACCTGCACCGATCACGATCAGGTTGCGGTCAAACTTCCGGGGCCTTTGAAACCCCGCATAGGCACGCCTTGCCCTGAAGAGGGCCAGTCCTTTCCTGGCTGCCCAGGGGAAAATCGCCAGCAGGCCAAAGGCGATGGCCAGATCCGGCGTCAGAATTCCGCTCAGGGATTCCAGGTCGGCCAACTGGGTGCCGACGTTCACAAAAAGGATGGAACCCGGCACCATGCCGAGCAGGCTGACGACACAGAACACAGCCGTGCGCATCGGCGTGAGGCCCATGACCAGATTGATCACGAAGAATGGAAAGATGGGGATCAGCCGCAAGGTAAACAGGTAGAATGCACCGTCTTTCTCGATCCCGGCATTGACGGCCCGGAGCTTGTCGCCAAACCGATCCTGCACCCAGTCGTGAAAGATATACCGGGAAAGCCAGAAAGCGACCGTTGCACCGGCCGTGGCGGCCAGCAAGACGGTAACGACCCCCACGGGCAGACCGAAAATCGCACCGGCCAGAACAGACAGCACCCCCGCCCCCGGCAGGGAAAGGCTGGTGACGGCCAGGTAGACCAGAAAGAATGCCAGCACCGTTTTCACGGGATAGGCATGAAAGTAGCCGGTAATGACGGCCTGCCTGGACTTGATATAGGAAAAATCAAGATAGTGGTGCAGGTCCAGCAGGAAGAACACGGCTACCAGCACGATGACGCCCAGCAACACGGCAATTTTTTTCATCGCATAATTCCTTGAGGATCCCTTACAGGTTTTTCGTGCTTGATCTGGTTTCAGGCATCAGGCTGTGATTACAATACGCGTTTGAACCATCGGCAGTGCCTGGCCATGAAACTCGCCACATGCATGTACAATAGTGAATTGCGTCTTGCTGTAGTGCAAGCGGATTCTGCACTGCTGCCTGCAACCTGTCCCGGCTGGTCACCGGAAGTGGACAGCATGCTGCAGGTCATTGACCGCTGTGACCGGTATTTGCCGGCACTGCGGGAACTGGTGCGACAGTCCGCACCCGGGCTGTGGGTCGAACTGGACTCCGTCGAGCTGGTATCCCCCATCCCCAGGCCGCGCCAAAACGTGATGTGCCTCGGCTGGAACTACATGGATCATGTCGAGGAAACGACACGGAAGATGGTGGAGGCACCCAAGCTTCCGAAATATCCCGTGGTGTTCACCAAGGCGGTGTCCAGCGTGAATGGCCCGTATGCGGACATCCCGGTGAACCATGCGATCTCGGACAAGATGGACTGGGAAGTCGAACTGGGCGTGATTATCGGCAAGGGGGGCCAGGGCATTCGCCGCGAACAGGCACTGCAGCATGTCTTCGGGTACACAGTGATCAACGATGTGTCTGCGAGGGACCTGCAAAAGCGTCACCGGCAATTTTTTCTTGGCAAGAGCCTCGCCGGCTCATGCCCGATGGGTCCCTGGGTCGTCACCAGCGACGAGATCCCGGACCCGCAGGCGCTGGACCTGGAATCCCGTGTGAACGGCCAGGTCAAGCAGGATTCCAATACCCGGCACCAGATCTTCGACATCGCCACGGTCATCGAGACCCTGTCCCGCGGGATGCGGCTGGAACCCGGGGACATCATCGCAACCGGCACCCCGAGCGGCGTGGGGTACGTCCGCACTCCACCCGAGTACCTGCAGCCGGGTGATGTAGTAGAATGTGAAATCGAATCGATCGGTACAATCCGGAATACGGTCACCGCAGCCTGACCCGCCCGGGCATGTTGATACAGGCAGGCCCCGCACGGCAGGAAGTCAAGCTTCCCGGCACCTGAGGACTTGAGGGATGGATGTAAAGAAGCGAGTACGGGAAATCTTTTTGCAGGAAGCGCAGGCCATTTCCTCGATACCGATCAGTGACAATTTTGAAAAGGCCGCCGGCCTGCTGAAAGACTGTACCGGCAAGGTGCTGACCACCGGCATGGGCAAGGCAGGCCATATCGCGAACAAGTTCTCGGCCACGCTGTCTTCCACGGGAACCCCTGCCTCCTTCCTCCATCCTGGTGAGGCGGCTCACGGCGACCTGGGCCTGATCGAGGAAAACGACGCGATGGTCGCCTTTTCCACCAGCGGCAAGACCCGTGAAGTGCTCGAAGTGCTCACGGCAGGGCGCGAACTGGGCCTGCACACGGTGATCGGCATCACCTCCCACCCGGATTCACGGCTGCGCGATTTGAGCGATGTCATTCTGGACATGGGGACGATCAAGGAAGCCTGCCCGCTCGACCTCACACCCACCTCCAGCATGGCCGTCATGCTCGCCATCAGCGATGCACTGGCCCTGTTGCTGATGGAACTCAAGCACTTCGGCCGGGAAGACTACGGCAAGCGTCACCATGGCGGCTACCTCGGGCTGAAGGCGCGCAACGAACACGGATGACATGCCAAGAAGCCTGACACTGGTCCGCCACGCAAAGTCGAGCTGGGCCGATGCCGGGCTGACGGATTTTGAACGGCCCCTCAACAGGCGCGGTCTCGAGAACGCTCCCATGATGGGCCAGCGGCTGGCCCGCGCAGGCTACCAGGCCGATGCCATCATTTCCAGCCCGGCCGTGCGGGCCTCCACGACGGCGGACCTGATCGCAGAGGAAATCGGTTTTCACAGGAGCCGGATCCTCAGAAAGCATTCCGTGTACGCCGCAGGCCTCGCCACGCTGCTCGAAGTGATCGCGCAAATCGACAACGCCCACCAACATGCCATGCTGGTGGGACACAACCCGGGGATTACACAGCTGTGCAACCACCTCTGTGCAGGCGATCTCGACAACATGCCCACCTGCAGCATTGCGTGCATCGAATTCGACGCACAAAGCTGGGAGGACACGGTCCGGGAAAAGGGGCGCCTGGCAGCGTTCGACTACCCCAAGAATTCGTGACGCAGAGAGCAGGACTTCTGCGCCACCAGGCAGGCGTCACGCCCGGCGCAGGTTCAAAACCGGTATTCGACCCGTTTCATCTCACCGCACATTCGATGGGCTTTCCACAATTCGCCGAACGTGCGTTTTTCTTCAGGGTGCTGTACATCCCTTGCCAGCTCGGCCAGCGGCCTGAGCATGAAGTTGTAGCGCAGGATATCAGGATGCGGAAGGCGCACTCCGTCTTCCTGCACGACCAGGTCCCCGTACAGCAACTGGTCCAGGTCCAGGGTGCGCGATTCAAACTGTTCCTTGCCATGCGTGCGGTCATGATCCGCCTCGATCCGTTTCAGCGTCTGACCGATCTCCCGGGGAGAAACCCGGGCATCGAGACCGACGACAAGATTGTGAAAATCGTCACCCTCGAATCCGACCGCACGGGTCTGGTACACATTGGAAATCTCCAGCCGGCCAAAGCAATCCCGCAACGCGGTCACGGATGAAAGGATGTTTTTCTCCTTGTCGATGTTACTGCCGATGCCTATGAACACACGGGGCATCAGCTTCTCGCTCCCCGCTCGATCGTGACCCCCACATCCCGCGCCCCGCGCACGGCTCCGGGCTTGCTGACCGTGATCCGCAACCACGGGATACTGAATTCGCGGATCAGGAGCTCGGCCAGACTTTCTGCAAGGGTCTCGATCAGCTCATGGCGACCGGACTCGACAAATCCCACAATACGCTTCGCGACGGCCTTGTAATCCAGGGTGTCTTCCAGGGAGCATGAGGCTGCCGCCCGGGTAACGTCCGCTGCCATCTCCAGGTCGATTCGCACCTTTTGCCGGATGCGCTGTTCCCATTCAAACACGCCGATCGTGGCATCCACTTCCAGGTCACGCAGAAAAATTGTGTCCATTTCCATACTGGCTGCTACTAGGAGAAAGTCATACGCTGCAAGTTACGGCCGGCTGCTTGTACCTGACGGGTGATTCTGGTATCTTCACGCGCCGCACACGGTTTTACTGCACCGGAGGCAGAATCATCAGCCATGTCACGCGTTTGTCAGGTTACAGGAAAACGGCCGGTATCAGGCAACAACGTTTCCCATGCACATAATAAAACACGGCGTCGTTTCATGCCTAATATACATACTCATCGCTTTTGGGTGAAGAGTGAAAACAGGTGGGTAAAACTGCGGGTATCTTCCAAGGGCGTGCGCATCATCGACAAAAAAGGCATCGAGGAGGTACTCGGTGATCTTCGCAAACAGGGTGTCAGGGTCTAAGGCCCCGCCTGCAGACAGGAGCTCCCGGCATGGCCAAGGCAGTCCGTGAAAAGATCAAGCTGGTTTCCAGTGCCGGAACCGGGCACTACTACACGACCAGCAAGAACAAGCGCACGACACCGGACAAGCTGGAAATGAAAAAATTCGACCCCGTCGTGCGACGCCACGTCCCCTACAAGGAAGCCAAGATCAAGTAAGCCGGTCCCCGGTTTCCCGGGCTCTCATCACTTGGTACAGCGGACCCTGGCGGGCTGCAGCGAATAACGCTTCAGGTTCCTGGCGAACACCTGCAGCACCCCGATCCCCGTCGCCTCCGCTTCCCTGCACCACTGGGTGATGGCCTGGATCAGGCGCTCATGGTTCGCATAGGTCTCGTTCCACAACTGCTGTAACCGGCTTCGGTATTCGTACACCGTATGCAGCGCATCACTGTTCTGAAGAAGTTCCTGCAGGTGCTTGCGGTGCTGCGGCTTCAGCCGGGTATGCTCGCGCACCAGCGCCGTACGCATCTGGCGCATCAGCTTGTTGTAACGTGAATCGATACCCGACCACTCCTCGCGAAAGGTGGGCAAGGTCACATGCTGGGCATAATCGGCCATGACATGCAGCTTGCTCGAGATGATCGCCCTGGCTGTTTCAAGATCGATCCTGTCCTTGCTCTTTCCCTTCATCGGCTCGGGAGCCCGCCTGAGCACGCTCGCCAGGCGCAGAAAGGACAGCAGCTGGATATACAGCCAGCCGGCATCAATCTCCCACCGCTTGCATGAGAACTTGGCTGACCCGGGATAGGCATGGTGATTGTTGTGCAACTCCTCGCCGCCAATGATCACACCGAGATTCAGTACGTTGGTCGAGCCGTCGGGTGTTTCGAAGTTCCTGTAGCCCAGGTAATGGCCAAATCCGTTGACCACACCCGCCGCGGTGACAGGGATCCAGAGCATCTGTACCGCCCATATAATGACGCCCACTGTCCCGAACAGGCACAGGTTGGCGGTCAGGGCCAGCATCACGCCGAGATATGAAAACCGGGTATACAGATTCCGCTCAATCCAGTCATCGGGTGTGCCGTGGCCGTAGTTTTCCAGGGTTTCCGGATTACAGGCTTCCGCCCTGTATAACTCCGAGCCCTGCCAGAACACCATGCCAATCCCCAGTACGTGCGGACTGTGCGGATCCTTTGCCGTTTCAGTATTCGCATGGTGCTTGCGATGAACGGCCACCCATTCCTTGGTGATCATGCCGGTCGTGGCCCAAAGCCAGAACCGGAACAGGTGTGCCGGTACCGGGTGCAGTGCCAGTGCACAGTGCGCCTGGCAACGATGCAGGAAAAGGGTGACAGAGATAATCGTCAGGTGGGTGAGCGCCAGCGTGAGGAATACGTATCCCCACCATGGCAAAGTAACAAGCCCTTCAATCACGTATTGACCCTGGTCAGTGACAGTTGTTCCGCTGAGGCATCAGACTGCCCTCAGGAGGTTCCATCATACGCCGTCATCCACAAAACAGGCAAGCGCTCCGGACCAATTCCTGCACAGGTTCAGCGGGCATCCGCCCGGTGCAGCAACAGGCTGCCGGAATCCTGCTGCACCGCCTTCCATCCGGGGGCGATGTACAGGGTCGCCTGAGCCTCCACGATAATCCCGGGGCCCTCCACCTCCTGGCCTCGACCGACATCCGGCCTTCGGTATACCGGTGCCTGTAACCCGAGCTCCAGAAGCGCTGTCTGCTCGCACGGCCGACCGCGCTCCTTCCGGTCCATGCGCGACACGGGCATGTCCAGCGCATCGATGCCCCGCGCAGTCAGCCGCACGTTGACCAGTTCGACCGGCACATCCAGGGCATAACCGTACCGCTCACGATGCCGCTCATGAAACGCACGGCCTGCGGCATCGAGTTCCAGCCAGGGCAAACGCAGCGTTGCCGACTGTCCCTGGTAACGCAAGTCGGCCTCGCGCTTGAACCGGTATTCCGTGGCCGTCTGCGGCCCCAGGTCCTCGGCAAGCCTCAGCTGGAGCCGGTCAAAGACCACCTGGATCTCTTCTTCCCGGCAGTCGCCGAGGAGCCTGATATGGCTCTGCGAAACCTCCTTGCCGGGCGGGGCGACCAGCAGTCCCACTGCAGACAGGACCCCGGTATGGGCAGGCACCAGCGCCTGATGGATGCCCAGGGCCTCTGCCAGGTCGCAGACATGCAGCCCCCCGGCACCACCAAAGCTGACCAGGGTGAAGTCCTTCGGGTCATGACCACGGTGTACCGAGATCACGCGCAGCGCCTGCACCATCTGCTCGTTTGCCACGCGAACGATGCCCTGTGCACAGGTTTCGGTATCCAGGTCCAGCCGTTCGGCCAGTTTCGTGACCGCAGTGCAGGCCGCAGCGGCATCCAGTACCAGGTTGCCGGCGAGCCTGCAGCATGCAGGCAGCCGCCCGAGCACCACGTGCGCATCGGTCACGGTGGCCTGGCTGCCACCCAGACCGTAACAGGCCGGCCCCGGTGATGCCCCGGCCGAATCCGGCCCCACCTGCAGCAGACCCCCTTCATCCACCCAGGCCACCGAGCCCCCGCCAGCCCCGATGGTGTGTATGTCCAGCATGGGGACGGCAACCGGCAGTCCCGCGACCTTGCCCTGGCCGGTCAGGCCGAATTCCCCGTCGATGATCGACACGTCCGTGGAGGTGCCTCCCATATCAAAAGTGAGCAGTCGGCTGCATCCTGCACATTCCCCCGCATGCAAGCTGCCCCACAGGCCTCCTGCGGGTCCGGACAGCAGCAGGCGCACGGCATTGCGCTGAGCGGTATCCGCGCCCAGAGTAAGGCCATCGCTTTGCATGACTGAAATCCGGGTGTCCGGCAACTGTCTGCCCAGGCGCGACAGGTAACCCTGTATGACCGGTCCCAGGTAGCTGTTGATCCAGGTCGCCAGCCCTCTCTCGTACTCACGGTACTCAGCCAGGACCTCGGACGAAACCGATACGAAATGGCTGCCGGCAAACCGGTCCCGAATGGCCTTCTCGAAACGGTCCTCCACAAACGAAAAAAGCAAGCAGACAGCAATGGCCTCGGCATCAAGCTGTTCCACCTGTGCAACGAGCGCCTCAAGATCCTCGGCCCGCAGCAGCTCGATTGTCTCGCCTTGTGGGTCCACCCTGCCGCCTGTCTCCAGGCACAGCTGCGGATCACACAGCATGCGTCTTTTCCCGGGCGTCAGGTTGTACAGTTCATCGCGCGTCTGGCGTCCGATCTGCAACAGGTCCTTGAACCCCCGATTCGTAACGAACAGCGTGCGCGCGCCTTTTCCTTCCAGCAATGCATTGGTGGCTACCGTGGTACCATGCACAACCTGCAGTGCATTGATATTGATCCCCAGTGCGTCAATCCCGCGCAGCATGGCAAGTTCCGGCGCATCGGGCGTAGACAGTTCCTTGTGTGTGAGCACGGATTGTCCATTAAAATAGACCAGGTCAGTAAAGGTTCCGCCAGTGTCAACACCCAGTATATGCATGATATTTCCGAATAAATCCGACCCGACAAGGTTTCAGGACCGGCCCTGCCGCCTTCATGGAAAGCCTAGACCGGCTGCGCACACCATGCAGCACCGTGTGCGTTCAGGATCCACCACGGCAGTGCCATGGCATGGCCCAGCCCGAATGGCGGCGGCAAGGCGCTACTTTAACCATCCTTACCGGGAATTTAAAGCCATGCCCGGCCGGCACAGCTAGCATGGCGGGCAAAGGCGAATCCGCTTCCGTGGAAGCACCCGGCTCCCAGGCTTCCTCTTCCCGGGCAATGCCCGAACTGGGCGTTTCCGTGCTGGAACACACCGCGCCGCCCTCGACCTCCCAGCCGGTGCTGGCATCCCTGCATTTCGGCAACGGCGCCCGCGCCCATCCGGGCTCGCTGTCGATCCGGACGTGCCTGGAGATGCTCCCCGGCTCGAACCCGTTTATGCAGTACTGGCATACGCACTCGCAAACCGTTCAGGGCCAGTACGCGCATGTATGCTACTCGTGCAGCCCGCACCTGCTGTTCGGTCATGTACAGTTGCCCTGCACGCCATCAGCCGACTTCGGCCGGGTCGCGCGGCAGGCCTACCTGGAAATCTATGGCTGCCTGCAGGATACGGCCTGCACGCACCTGCTGCGTACCTGGAATTACTTCCCGGGTATCATGCTCCCGTGCGCGGAACGCGCCAGCCGTTACGATGCGTTCTGCAGTGCACGCAAGCAGGCCATGCAGGCAAGCGGCATCACGAACCGTGTCTACCCCGCCGCCACCGTGATCGGCAGCCGCCGCGACGTCCTGCAGGTGTACTTCCTGGCCAGCGACACTCCCGGCACCGCAGTGGAAAATCCGCGTCAGACCAGTGCCTACGATTACCCCGTTGTCGACCCGCACGCACCGCCCCTCTTTTCACGCGGCGTACTCAAGACCTGGAGCCGGCACACGCATTTCTATGTCTCCGGCACCGCCAGTATCGTCGGGCATGAAACCCGGCACGTCGACAATGTCGGGGCACAACTCAACGAGTCCCTGAACAACGTGGAAACGCTGGTTGTGCATGCCAATGACCGGTACGGCTCGCGGCTCAATGCGCAGGATGACCTGCTCTACATGAAGGTGTACGTGCGCCATCCGCACGACGCTTCCCAGATCAACCCTATCCTGGCTGCCAGACTTCCCGGTTCCACACCCAGGATCCTGCTCCGCGGTGACATGTGCCGGGAGGACCTGCTGGTCGAAATCGAGGCCCTTTACCAGGCCTGAGCCCTGCCGGATGCCTGAACTGCCTGAAGTGGAAACCACCCGCAGGGGGATCAGCCGGCACGTCACGGGGCAGCGAATCACCGGCCTCGTCATCCACCAGCGCAACCTGCGCTGGCCGGTATCCCATCAGCTGGGCAGGAAGCTGAAAAACCAGTCGATACGGTCCGTATCACGGCGCGCCAAATACCTGCTGTTTGAAACGGCTGCCGGGCACCTTATCGTGCACCTCGGCATGTCCGGCAGCCTGAGAATCGTCAGGGGTGATGCCCCGGCACAGAAGCACGACCATGTCGACTTCGTACTGGGCAGGAAAATCCTGAGATTCCATGACCCGCGGCGATTCGGGAGCATACACTGGACCTGCCGGGACCCCCTGCAGCACAAGCTGCTCCAGAGACTCGGCCCGGAGCCCCTCAGCGATGCCTTCAACGGCCGTTACCTGTACGGCCGTGCCGCGTCCAGAAAGGGAAGCGTCAAGGGTTTCATCATGAACAGTGAAATCGTGGCGGGAATAGGCAACATCTATGCCAGCGAGGCACTTTTCCTGAGCGGCATCCACCCGCAGCGGGCAGCAAACCGCATCGCCCTGAAGCGCTATGAAAAACTGGCCGAAAGCATCAAGAAAGTGCTCGGGAAGGCCATCGATTCAGGGGGGACCACGTTGCGGGATTTCCTGCGCGAGGATGGCAGGCCGGGCTACTTCGCCCTCGAACTGAACGTATACGACCGTGCAGGAAAAGCGTGCCGGCTGTGCGGCCAGCCGATCCGGGTTCGCGTGCTGGGCCAGCGCAGCAGCTATTTCTGCAGCCACTGCCAGCACTGACGGACCCGCACGCGGTCCGGCTCCCGCGGGACCGGGGCGGACGGATGCCGGCCGGGCGCATCCCGTTCCGATCCCCCTATTGCCCCACTTCCATGCTGCCGATCCCGCGCGGGTCGCTTGCCGCAGTGACCCGTCCGGTTCCGCGGTCCCAAATGACGGCCTGCATGTTCCCGTACCTGCGCCCCAGGCGTTCAAGGGTATGCCCCAGGCTCGTGAGTTCCGCCTGCATCTGCGGGTCGAAGGCGCCGCTTTCGAACTGGATGAGATCCGGGACCAGCTGGTGGTGATAACGCGGCAGCGTGACCATGGCCTGCACACCGCCCCCTTCTGCGAATTCAAGCGCCGCCAGCAATACCATGGTGATGATCCGGCTCCCGCCGGGCGTGCCCAGGACTGCGACCCGGCGTCCGTCGTCAAGAAACGTGGGAGACATGCTTGACAACATGCGTTTTCCGGGCTCGATGGCATTGGCCTGACCGCCGATCAGTCCATACAGGTTCGGATACCCCGGCTTGATCACGAAATCATCCATCTCGTTATTCAGCAATACCCCCGTGCCGGGAGGCACGAACCCGGATCCGAACGGGAAGTTGACGGAAAGCGTGGCCGCAACCCGGTTGCCCTCGCGGTCAATGATGGAAAAATGGGTGGTATCCCGACCCGCAGCCGAATCAAGCGCACCGGCAATCCCGTACTCATCCAGGAGCCGGCGGCTTGAAGTGGCCATTCCGGGATCGAAATCGGCAAACAGGTCGCTGGCATGACGACGTGACAAAAGCTCCTGTACCGGGACTTTCACGAAATCCGGATCGCCCAGGTGCCGGGCACGGTCGAGGTAGGCTCGCCTCATCGCTTCGACGACGGCATGCGTGCGTTGAACACTTCCCGGCGGCGGGAGGTCCTGCAGCGACAGCATGTTGAGCATCTGCGCCAGAACCATGCCGCCGGAGGAGGGCAGTGCCGCACTGGTAATGCTCATGTTCCGGTAGGTGGCGGACACGGGCTGGCGTTCCCTGACGCGGTACCGTGCCAGATCCTGCAGCTGCCAGATGCCCCCTGCTCGCCGAACCCCTTCGACCAGCTGCCGGGCTACCTCGCCGCCGTAGAACCCGTCTGCGCCCTGGTCACGTATCCGTTCCAGGACACGGGCCAGCTGCGGCTGGCGCAAGAGGAATCCCTCCCCGGGCACTTCCCCGTGGTCCAGGAAGATGGCGCCACCTCGTGGCGAGTCGCGCAGGCGGCCCATGCTGAAAGCCGCCAGTTCCCGGTAACGGGTATCCACCGGAAATCCGTCCCGGGCCAGTCGGATCGCCTCCTGCAACACCGCATCCAGCGGCAAGGTTCCGTAATTGCGGGACAGGTGCACGATGGCAGCAGGCACTCCGGGGATGCCGGCTGCCAGGGGCCCGGCGACAGACTGCCCGGTGGGCTGCCCGGCATCGTCCAGATACATGTCACGGGTTGCGGCAAGCGGTGCCGTTTCCCTGCCGTCCAGCATGACATCCCGGTCATCCGAGGCCGTGTGCAGCAGCCAGAACCCGCCTCCGCCCAGCCCGGAAGAATAGGGCTCCACCACGGCGAGGGCCGCGGTCACGGCGACGGCCGCATCAAAGGCATTGCCTCCCTGCTCCAGAATCTCGATCCCTGCCCGGGTGGCGAGCGGATGCGCACTGGCCACGGCATGCCCGGACGGAAGGCCCGAGGCGAAACCGGGATCATGCTGGAACGTGCACGCGACCAGCGCGGGCGCGAAAAGCGCGAAAATCAGGATTCGCATCCGGGACCGGTTACTTCCTGCCTGCCGCCCTGTCCTGTAATGCCTGAACCACATCGGGAGAGACGAATCCTGAAATGTCACCGCCGAGGCTGGCGATCTCCCGCACCAGGCTGGAGGAAATGAACGTGTGTTCTTCGGAAGGAGTGAGAAATATGGTTTCAAACTCCGAATCCAGGCGGCGGTTCATGCTCGCCAGCTGAAACTCGAATTCGAAATCCGATACCGCACGAAGCCCGCGCAGGATGGCTTTGGCATCCTGCTGGCGTGCAAAATCCACCAGAAGTCCGTCAAAGCCGTGCACCTCGGCATTGGGAATGGACACGAGGGCCTTCCTGGCAAGTTCCACCCGCTTGGCCAGATCAAAGAAAGGCAGCTTGACATCCCCGCCCGTGGCCACCCCCACGACCACCCGGTCAAAAATTCCGCACGCGCGGCGCACGAGGTCGCTATGACCATTGGTAATGGGGTCGAACGTTCCCGGATAGACTGCAACGAGCGCCATGCCCGGATTCTAGCATGAAGCCCTTGTGCACGGGGCGCACCGCCTGCCGGCGCAACTCAGGTTCAGGGTTCCAGCGAGTACAGTTCATGGCGCACCTGCCCGGAGGTCTTCCCGCGTACCCGGGACAGGGATTGCGGACAGGGCGAGCTGGTCTGTACCGGGGACTCGACGTACACCAGGCCGGCGGTGCGGACCAGCCTGCGCGCCATGAGCACCGGCAACGCCTGCTGCAGCAGGCCGGTCCCGAAGGGTGGATCAAGAAACACGATGTCAAAGGCCTGCTCCGCATGCCTGACGTACTGCACGGCATCTTCCTGCACGATCTCGACCTGCCGGGCTTCAAGCATGCGTTTCTGCTCGGCGAGTACGGCCGTGACCGACGCGTCGTGATCGACCATCACTACCCGCCCCGCCCCCCGGGAAGCGGCCTCGAAGCCCAGGGCGCCGCTGCCGGCAAACAGGTCCAGGCAACAGGCCCCGGTGATCCGGTCCGACAGCCAGTTGAACAGGGTCTCGCGCACCCGGTCGGGAGTAGGCCGGATCTGCGGGACTTGTGCAAACCGGATGCGGCGACTGCGCCAGGCCCCGCCTATGATGCGCAGACTATTCCTTGTCCGGGCCGCCAACGACTACCCTCACCATCTGGTCCCCGTGCAGCCGCCTGCCGAAGGCCTCGCGAATGTCTTCCAGGGTAACGGCGGCGATGCGGCCGGAAAAGCTTTCCAGGTAGTCCAGCGGCAACCCGTAGTAGGCAATCATCGACAGGTAGCCCAGAATATCCCGGTTGCTGTCTATGCGTAACGGAAAGCCGCCGATGATGCTTTTCTTGGCAAGCTCCAGTTCCTCCTCGCCGGGGCCGTCACGAATGAATGCCTCGACCGTCTCCAGGGAAACGTCCATGGCCTGTTGCGCCTGGTCGACATGCGTCTGCAGACCCAGCATGAACGGGCCGCTGGATTTCAGGGGGAAGAAGTAGCTGTACACGCTGTAGGACAGGCCAAGCTCCACGCGCACCGTTTTCATCAGGCGCGAGCTGAATCCGCCTCCGCCCAGGATGTAGTTGCCGGTATACAGGGTGAAATAGTCCGGATCGCCGCGGGCGACTCCCAGCTGCCCGAGGTACACATGTGACTGCCGGGAGGGATACGGGATATAGAGGTCTTGCGCAGGAAGACGGGGGACGGGAGGGGCAATGGGTTCGGGTCGAATGCCCCGGGGCAGACTCGATGCGATGCGCTCGGAAATCTGCCTGGCCCGGCCGGTGTCGATTCCACCGACGATTGCAATGACGGCGTTTTCCGCCACCAGGTACTGCCCGTGGAATTCCCTGACATCTTCCAGTGTCAGCGCCTGGATGCTGTTTTCATCTCCTGATACGGGCTGCGCATAGGGATGGTCTGCGTACAGGGCCCGGTAAAATGCCTTGCTGGCAATGCTGCCGGGACGTTGCTGCTCATCCCTTATCGCGGTCAGTGCCTGGTTTCTCAGCCGCCGGAAGTCCTTTTCAGGGAAAACGGGTTGTGTGATGACCGCGATATACGTGGAAAGCGCCTGCTCGAGCAGGGCATCGTCCGTCAGGCTGCGCAGGCTGATGCTCGACCGGTCCAGTCTCACGCCGGTACCGAACTCTGCGCCCACGTCCTCGAACTTCTCGGCGATGGCATCCGCGTCCAGTTCCGGGGTGCCCGTGTTGAGCAGGCTGTGTGTCAGTAACGAAAGACCCGGAAGGTGCGCATCCCGCCCGCTCCCGGCATCGAAGGTCACCCCGATATCCAGCATGGGCAATTCCGGTGCTGCGACAAACAGGGTCCTGACGGAATTTTCAGTATGCCATTGCTCGATCTGGGGAGCTGCCGAGACACTGCCCTGCAGGACCACGCACAACCCCAGAAGACAAGCTGCGAATCGCATGCCGGGCTAGTACAGGGTTTGCGGACCCGCGGACGGCTCCGCCTCGCCCGCCCGCACCGGTTCGCTCTGCGGTTCGAGTATGCCTACCGTCAGGCCTTCTTCCACCAGGTAGACCCGGGCCACTTCCCGCACCTGTTCGGCCGTGACGGCGTCGATCCTTTCCCGGTACTCGTGCATCAGCCGCCAGCCCAGTCCTGTTGTCTCGAGCCGGCCGATCAAGCCGGCCTGTCCCCGGATCTGGTCCTGCTGGTACACTTCGCCCGCGATCACTTGCGCCTTGACGCGCGCCAGTTCCCGGTCGCTTACCAGGGTTTCCTGCAGTTCCCCGATCTGGGCGTACAGCGCCTGTTCGACCTCTTCCGCAGTGTGACCCACGGCGGGCGTCGCCTCGAGCAGGAACAGCGTGGGATAGCGTGCAAGCATGTCATAGCCGGATCCGGCATTCGCGACCAGTTCCATCTCCCGCACCAGGTGTTTGCTCAGCCGTGCACTGCGGCCTCCATCCAGTACCCCGGACAGCACGGCCAGTGCATAGGGCTCCCAGTCCTGCCTGGCATTGGTGAGCGAAGGGACCTTGTAGCCCAGCATGATGTACGGAAGCTTGGCCACCGCCCTGACCGTGACCCTGCGCGGGCCGGTCTGCAGGAACTCGAGTCGTGGCTTGCTCTCCCGCACGGGCCGGTTTGCCAGCGTACCGAAGTGCTCATCGGCCAGTGCGAACACGGCGTCCGGCTCGACATCTCCCACCACCACCAGGGTGGCGTTGTTGGGCGCATACCAGCGCCTGTACCAGGTCTCCAGGTCCCCCAGTTCAAGGTGGTCCAGGTCATCCATCCAGCCGATGACCGGGTGGTGGTACGGGCTGCTGACGAATGCGGTGGCGTTCAGCTGCTCGTACACCTGCGCATTCGGGTTGTCATCCGTGCGCCAGCGCCTTTCCTCCTTCACGACGTTGCGCTCGCTGATGAAATCGTCCTGTGTCAGGACCAAGTTCACCATGCGGTCCGACTCCAGCATGAAACTCACTTCCAGGTGCGGACTTCCCATCAGTTGATAGTAAGCCGTGTAATCGCGGCTCGTGAATGCATTATCGCGTGCCCCGATTTCTGCTAAAGTAGACGTGAACTGGTCAGCAGAATATTTTTCCGTACCCTTGAACATCATGTGCTCAAGCAGGTGGGACACACCGGTGATTCCGTTGTGCTCCTGGGCAGAACCGACCCGATACCAGACTTGCGAGACCACGACGGGCGCCCGGTGGTCCTCCTTGACGATGATCTTGAGGCCGTTGTCGAGTGTCTTCTCATGGGTCCCGTCCATGCCGGCGTAGGCATTGCAGATGAATGCCAGCCCCAGAAGCAGCCGGATAACGCTCATGACCTGAGCCGGTGTTCGTGTATTGAAATGGGCATCGCATAGACAGCTTAATGTATGATCGCGGAACCATACAACAACCGCCGCTCAAAAATCCATGCCTGAATCAGGAGTTCTTTCACGCCTTCGAGAGGGACTGCTCAAGACCCGGAACGTGCTGACGGGAGGGCTGGCCACGCAGGCCGGCACGGCGGAGTTGCTCGAGGAACTGGAAGACCGCCTGTTGCTGGCCGACGTAGGCATTGAGACCACCACCCGGATCATGGACGCGCTGCATGCACGGCACCCCCGGCAGGGAAGCGTGCAGGAAGCCCTGCAGGAGAGCATCGTGGAAATCATGGCTCCCTGCAACAAGCCGCTGCTGACGCACGGCGCACGGCCGTTTGCCATCCTGGTGGTAGGCATCAACGGCGCCGGCAAAACCACTACCATCGGGAAAATCGCGCGCCGTCTGATTGCAGAAGACCGCACGGTCATGCTGGCTGCCGGGGATACCTTCCGGGCCGCCGCGGTCGAGCAGCTGCAGTCCTGGGGGGAAAAAATCGGTGCCCCGGTCGTGGCACAGCGAAGCGGGGCGGACAGCGCAGCCGTCGTCTTCGATGCCTACCGGTCCGCAATGTCGCGCAACATCGACGTCCTGATCGCCGACACGGCCGGCCGCCTGCACACCCAGCAGAACCTGATGGATGAACTGCTCAAGATCAAGCGGGCCATGCAGAAAATCGAGCCCGGCGCCCCGCATGAAATCCTGCTTGTGCTGGAAGCCGGTACCGGACAGAATGCCCTGAAACAGGCCATCGGCTTTCACCAGGCGCTTGAAGTAACCGGCCTGTGCATCACCAAGCTCGACGGTACGGCCAAGGGAGGCACGGTGATCGCCATCGCTGACAGGCTGGGGATTCCCATCCGTTTTATCGGAATCGGGGAAGGCGTGGATGACCTGCGGGTGTTCGATGCCTACCGTTACGCGGAAGCGCTGCTGCAGGCCCAGGCCAGCCCCGACCCAGGAACATGATCGAACTGCAGAATGTCACCAAGCGTTACCCGGGCAGCCAGGAAGCCCTGTCAAGCCTGAATCTCGCCCTGGAGCGCGGCGAGATGGTGTTTCTCACCGGCCCGTCCGGTGCCGGGAAAAGCACCCTGCTGAAACTCGTGGCCGCCATTGAACGACCCACGCACGGACAGATTTTCATCAACCAGCGAAATATCACGCACATCCCGAAACACAAGGTGCCCAACCTGCGGCGCTACATGGGAATCGTTTTCCAGGACCACCACCTGCTCTACGACCGCAATGTCTTCGAGAACGTGTCACTGCCCTTGCAGATCGCCGGCTACGCACAGGCAGACATCCGGCGCCGGGTACGCGCCGCGCTGGACAAGGTGTCCCTGCTGAACAAGGAACACAGCATGCCGATCACCCTGTCCGGAGGGGAACAGCAGCGTGTTGGAATCGCGCGCGCCGTGGTCAACAAGCCGGCCATCCTGCTGGCCGACGAACCGACCGGCAACCTTGATCCGCAGCTCTCGGCGGAAATCATGCATCTCTTTTCCGAATTCAACCAGGTAGGTGTAACCGTGCTGGTCGCGAGCCATGACCTGAGCCTGATTTCAAGGATGCGCAAACGCATCGTCCGCCTGCGGGACGGACGCAGTTCCGAAGGCGGCGGGCCACTCGCCTGACTCGTCACCCTGCACGCCATCATGGTAAAAGCCAGGCAACTCAAGCCCCTGAGGAAACCGGGCCGGGTCACGCGCCTGAAGGCGCATGTCCGCGATCATCTGCGCAGCCTGGTATTCAGCCTGGGCAAGCTGTGCCGGCAGCCTTTTGCCTCGACGCTGACCGTACTCATGATTGCCGTCGCACTGGCGCTGCCGGCCAGCATGCTCATACTGCTCGACAACCTGCGTGTCGTCACCCACAAGTGGGATGATTCCGGACAGATCACGCTGTTTCTGGACCTGCACATGCCCGTGGAAGAAATCGGGAAACTGCGTGCCCGCCTGAGTGACCTGGAAGAAATCGAGTCGGTCGAATTCGTGTCGGCCGACCAGGCGCTGGAGGAGTTTCGCGAACTCAGCGAACTGGACTACCTGATCGACGGGCTTGAAGACAATCCGCTGCCCCCCACCCTGATCCTGACTCCTTTCGAGACGGCCGGGGCCCCGGGAATACTGAGCCGGCTGCGGGGCGAGTTCAGCTCGTATCCGGGTGTTGAGCAGATCCAGTTCGACATGCAGTGGCTGCAGCGCCTGCAGGGGATGGCCGAAATCGTCCAGCGTGCCATCATGATGATCGGTATCCTGCTGGCCATCTCGGTACTGCTCGTGGTCGGCAACAGCATCCGGCTGGACATCGAAAACCGGCGGGATGAAATCGAGGTCACCAAACTGATCGGTGCGACCAACCGCTTTATCCGCAGGCCTTTCCTCTACGGCGGCATGTGGTACGGGCTGCTGGGCGGCGTACTGGCACTGGTGCTGGTTTATGCGACACTGCTGGTCATCGGGCAGCCCGCGCAGCACCTGGTTACCCTGTACAACAGTGACTTCGAACTGATCATGCCGAATGCCGTGCAGACCCTGGGCCTGGTTGCAACCAGCATCGGCCTGGGCATTCTCGGGGCCTGGATGGCCGTCGGACGCCATATTGCCCGGATCGAGCCGAACTGACCTGCGCTTGCCGTCCAGATGAAAATCCAGCTCCTGAGCGACCTGCATATCGAGTTCGAAGACTTCCGGCCCCGGCCGACGGAGGCCGAAGTCATTGTCCTGGCCGGAGATATCGGGGTGGGCATGCAGGGCCTGCACTGGGCCCGGGAACGGTTCCCCGACCGCCCGGTCATCTACGTGCCCGGCAACCACGAGTTCTACTATCACGACCTGTCCCTGCTGGATGAGTTCAGGTCCCTCGCGCCGGACCATGTTCACGTCCTGAACGATGACAGCATGATCCTCGGCGGGGTGAGGTTCCTGGGCAGCATCCTGTGGACGGACTTTGCCCTGCTGGGCGAGGCGTACCGCGACCCGGCCATCCGCCAGGCCTGGCAGTGCATGACGGACTACCTGGTCATCCGCAATCACGGCAGGCCCTTCACGCCAAACCAGTCCATGGCCCTGCACCGGGTGAGCCGCGAGTGGCTGGCTGGCGCCCTGGCAAAGCCGTTCGATGGCCCAACCGTGGTGATCACTCACCATGCCCCCTCCTCCAGGTCCGTGCATGCAAAGTATGCGGGCGACCTGCTGTCGGCAGCCTTTGCCAGCAACCTGGAGTCCCTGATGGGGAAAGACCGTACGGCCCTCTGGCTGCACGGGCACGTGCATCATTCCTTTGACTATGAGTTGCGCGGAACGCGGGTGGTCTGCAACCCGCGGGGCTATTCCCCGCACTCCCTGAACGGAGCCTTCAGTACCGACGCGTTGCTGGAGGTCTGAGCGCTGTGCCGCGCCCGGGAACATTCGGGACACCACCGCGGCCGGTGGCCGCCTGCAAAAAATTGTTAGCACTCTATGGTGAAGAGTGCTAAAATACCCCTGTGAAACCCAGGCAACAGACACCCGATACAGGAGAAACAGGAAACCCATGCCCACCGCGATGACACCCCTTCAGGCATCACCGGCCATCTCCACGGCCAACCTCGAGAGCTACATGGCTTCGGCCCTGCAGATTCCGGTGCTGGACAGGGAGGAGGAACATGCCCTGGGATTGCGCCTGTACGAGCACAACGACCTCGACGCCGCACGGACACTGATCATTCACAACCTGCGTTTCGTCATTCATGTGGCACGCGGTTACCTCGGTTATGGCCTGCCGCTGGCGGACCTGATCCAGGAAGGCAATGTGGGCCTCATGAAGGCAGTCAACCGGTTCGACCCCCACATGGGCGTTCGCCTGGTGTCGTTCGCCGTGCACTGGATTCGCGCGGAAATCCATGAATTCGTGTTGCGCAACTGGCGTATCGTCAAGGTGGCCACCACCAAGGCGCAACGCAAGCTTTTCTTCAACCTGCGCAACTCCAAACAGCGTCTCGCATGGCTGAACCGGGAAGAAGTCGATACTGTTGCCAGGGACCTTGGCGTGAAGAGCAGCGATGTGATCGAAATGGAAAAGCGCCTCCGTGACGCCGACCTCGGCTTTGACGTGGCGCACGGTCCCCGCCGGGAATCCACCGGGCTCGCGCCGGCCGAGTACCTGAGCCACCAGGAGGACAACCCGGAGACCGTAGCGGAAAAACAGGACTGGCAGGCGTACCAGGAGCAGTCCCTGCAGACCGCGCTGGAAACACTCGATGAACGAAGCCGGGACATCATCACCCGGCGCTGGCTGACGGATGAGCGGGACACCCTGCAGGACCTTGCAGCGAAATACGGGATCTCGGCAGAACGTGTCCGCCAGCTGGAAAGCAGCGCGATCAAGACCCTGAAGGCAGCCGTGGCTACCTGAGCCGAATCTTCTCGGGTGCCCCCCGTGCCAGGAAAATCAGGGTAATCACAGCCAGCAGCAACAAGGCCGCACCGCCGTTGTGCAGTACGGCGACACTTACCGGCAGGTGCAGTACGACATTGGATACCCCCAGCGTAAGCTGCGCGACCAGCAACAGCAGGGTTACCGTGCTGGCTGAACGCAACGCGGTACCGGTACGGGACCCGGCCAGGAAAAAGGCCAGCAGCAGCAGCCAGTAGAGGGCGACCACGACGGCCATGACCCGGTGGCTCAAGTGAATCGCCGTACGGGCCGGATTGTCCAGAACCCCGAATTCATAATTGGTGCCCAGCCCGCGCCAGAACACGAAGCCTTCCCTGAAGTCCGCCTGTGGCCACCACTGTCCCTGGCAGGTAGGAAAGTCGGTACAGGCCAGCGCCGCATAGTTGGCACTCGTCCAGCCCCCCAGCATGATCTGTCCTATCAGCAGCCCCAGCCCCAGCCCCAGCAGCACGATGCGCTCCGCGGGCTGCCTTGCCCCCCGCTGGACGCCACCGGCACCCAGGTACATCCACCAGAGCAAGGACAGGATGGCCAGCCCTCCCAGCAGATGCAGCATTACGATGACAGGCTTGAGCAGCAGGGTCACGGTCCACATCCCCAGCAGTGCCTGAAACACGACCAGTGCCACCAGGAATACCGGTACACCGACTGCCTGGCGGGGGTCCTTGCGATTCCGCCAGGCCAGCAGGGCCAGCCATGCGATCAGCAGCCCCAGTGCACCCGCGAAATAACGGTGAATCACCTCCTTCCAGGCCTTGCCCGTCTCGACCGCGCGTTCCGGGTAGGCCGTGTTCGCCTGCTCGACTTCCTGCGCCGATTCCGGGACGCCGAGCAGGTGCCCGTAGCACCCCGGCCAGTCCGGACAACCCAGCCCGGCATCGGACAGGCGCACATACGCACCCAGCACGACCACCAGCAAGGCCAGCAAACAGGTCACCAACGCCCCGGTGCGAAAGATGCCATGCAGCTTGCCACTCACTTTGCCCGTACCCCCCGAATGGTTATTTCAAGGTATTCAGTCTCCTTCCTTCCCGGTGCCGCGGCCGCGCAGGACACGGAATATCCGCAGGCCCGGAGAAGGCAGGATACCAAAGGCCGTTGCCGGGTGCGTATTATTCAGTTTTTGTACCGCCGTGCAAACCCCGGACTTTCCCGAGTCTCTTGATCCCGCTTGCCGGCACCCTGACTTCCCCGTGACCGGCGGCCGTGGAGCCCGGGTAGGCCGGCTTGCGTGCATACCCGTAGATCACCTCGTAGCTCGCAGGAAGCCGCCCGTTTTCCAGGCGGTACGCTTCGTAGGCCTCGAGTAGGGACCGGAATTTCCGCTTGCCCATGAGACCCGGCGGTTTCGACCGGGAAGCTTCGAATTTTGCCTGGCTGCCGGTAGCTTTCAGATCCCGCAGCAGCTGCTGCACGGACGGATACTGGATATCGATCATTTCCATGTCCACGACCGGGTCGGCAAAGCCTGCCTCGACCATCATGTCGCCGATATGATGCATGTCGACGAATTCGTGCACGTGCGGCAAATCATCGACCTTGGCAAAGCTGCGGCGCAACTGCAGCAAGGTGTCCGGCCCGAACGTCGTGAACAGCAGCACGCCGCCTGCGCACAGTACGCGCCCGCACTCCGCCAGTACACGGGGCAAATCCGTGCACCACTGGAAGGTGGAGGTGGAAAAGAGCAGGTCCACCGTCCCTTCGTCAAACGGCATCTGTTCCGCATCGCAGCAGACCAGGTGCGCCGGCCCGGGACCTGCGGGCTGCCGGCGATGCTGCAGCAGCATCGGCATGGCCAGGTCACAGGCAAGCATCAGGCTGCGCGGAAACCGGGACACGAGTCCCTGCAGGCAACGGCCCGTGGCGCAGCCCACGTCCAGCACGGTTGCAGGCTTCAGCTCCAGCATGTCCACCCGCTGCAGGGCACGCTTGCAGACTTCGTGCTGTACCACCGCGGCCTCGTCATAGCTTTGTGCGGCCCTGGAAAAATCATCGCACACGCGATGTTTTTTTATGTCCGGGCATTCAGTCATCTGAAGTACTTCGATGGACCCACTGCAGAAACCGGTCCGGATGCGAAACAAACGGAGCGTGCCCCGCATGCGCAACCCGCTCCACCTCGGCCTGTCGCCAGAGGGCAGCCGTATCCTCCACGACACCCACGGGCAGCACCCGGTCGGCTTCCCCGTGCAATAAGCGCACAGGAATCCCGCCCGGAACCGCTTGCGCACGCAGGTCAACCCGCTCCAGCCACTGTAGGCCCCACCCGATATTTTCCCTGTTCCCGGGATGATCGGAAGTGGCCGCCCTCAACACGCCAAGCGTGCGCCGGGCATGCTCCGACCGCAGGACCTGAAGGGCGCAGAACCTTTGCAGGGCTTGACGGGGAGCCTTCGCGTACTGCCGGGAAAACCGTGACAGCGCCTCCCGGGGCATGCCGCACGACCAGTCCCCGGATGCGACAAAGCGCGGTGCGCTGGAAACCAGCATCAGGCGGCTCACACGATGAGGAAACTGCCGGGCGAAGAGCTGGGCGAACAGTCCGCCCAGGGACCAGCCGACCACGGCGCAGGTCTTCGGCATCACCTGTGCAAGCAGCTCGGCACCCTGCTGCAGGCTGTGATCCCACTGCACGGCATGGCTGTCACCATGTCCCGGCAAATCCACGCACCACACCCGGAACCCAGCAGTCATGCTCCGGGCAACGTCGTGCCACACCTTCGAACTCGAACCCCATCCGTGCAACAATACGAGGTTCGGGCCATGACCGGATTTTGAGCTATGCAGTTCTGGCACAATTCCTCCCCATGAGTACACTGGTTCTCCAGGTGGCAGCCATCGTCGCGGCGTACCTGCTGGGCTCCGTCAACAGTGCGATCCTGATCAGCAGGGCCATGCAGCTGCCGGACCCGCGCACGGAGGGCTCCGGCAACCCCGGCGCCACCAATGTACTGCGCGCGGGCAACAAGACCGCAGCCGCCATCACGCTGCTGGGTGACCTCCTGAAAGGCCTGGTGCCGGTCATGCTGACCGATGCCATGACCGGGGACACCTGGCTGGTTTCAGCGGTAGCCCTGGCTGCGCTGCTGGGCCATGTCTATCCAGTCTACCATCGCTTTCGTGGCGGAAAAGGGGTAGCGACCACATTCGGGGTGTTACTGGGCATGAACTGGATGCTGGGAGTACTGTGGGCTATCACGTGGCTTGCCGTGGCCCTGCTGTTCCGCTATTCATCGGTTTCGGCACTGGTGGCCACGACCGTCACACTGTGTTTTGCGCTGCGATTCTGGTGGGATGACTTCTGGATGACGGGCGTGCTGGCCGTCATCACCGTCCTGGTTTTCTGGCGCCATGCCAGCAACATCCGTGACCTGGCCTCGGGAAAGGAGGAAAAAATCGGCAAGCGCTAGTCAGATTTCATCCAGTGACCAGCGTGGCCGGACCCGTATCTGCAAGGATTCGCTGGCACCGTTTCGCAGGCGTATCAGCCCCAGCTGGGCAACCATGGCCGCATTGTCCGTGCAGTACTCGGGAGCCGGGAAGATCACGGCGACATCTTGTGCCCCGAGCTCACCGGTCAGCCGGCGACGCAGCTTGCGGTTGGCGCCCACGCCTCCCGCCACTACCAGGGTCCTCGCCCCGGTGCGCCGGACCGCACGCACGGACTTGATGCACAGCGTATCCACCACGGCATCCTCGAACGCACGGGCCACGTCCGCGCGGGTCCGGTCGTCCACGCCCTGCAGCCCCCTGAGGGTGTTCAGCACATGCGTTTTCAGGCCACTGAAACTGAAATCGAGGTTCGGACGGTCAGCCATCGGCCGCGGAAAAACAAATCGGTCAGGGTTCCCCTGCAAGGCCAGCTGCTGAATCCGGGGCCCTCCCGGATACCCGAGGCCAAGCATCTGGGCAACCTTGTCGAAGGCCTCTCCGACTGCGTCATCGATGCTCTCGCCGAGCAGGGTATAGTGCGCGACAGCACGGACCTCCACCAGCAGGGTGTGTCCACCGGACACGAGCAGTGCGACATAGGGATAGCCGGGTGCGACATCCTCCAGGAGCGGTGCCAGCAGATGGGCCTCCATGTGATGTACGGCCACGGCCGGCTTGCCCAGTGCCCAGGCCAGGCTGCGTCCCATTCCCGATCCGACCATCAATGCTCCCATCAGGCCCGGTCCCGCCGTATAGGCCACGCCATCAATATCCGTTGCCAGGGACAATCGTGCAGAGTCCATCACCTGCCGGATCAGGGGACCCAGCTTTCGGACATGGTCACGTGAGGCAAGTTCCGGGACGACACCGCCGTACTCCTCGTGCAGCGCGCACTGCGAATACAGGTGATGCGCCATCAAGCCCCGCTTTTCGCAGATTACCGCAGCGGCCGTCTCGTCACAGGAAGTTTCTATACCCAGTACCCGCACACCCTCAACTCCAAATCCAACCCCAGGCCCATTATATACCGCCCCGAAAAGGCTTATCTTCCAGGTATCCGGACCGGGACGGCAGGCCCGTCAGGAATGCCTGTGACCCGGCACGCGTACCCGGCCGGACTTTTTGTTTGAATTTTGAACACCCGCGGGTATAATCCCGCTTCTTTTGACTTGAATAATTTGCAGGCGGGAATTCACAGCGAGCCATGCCAGGAATACGTGTAAAGGAAAACGAACCGTTCGATTTCGCCCTGAGGCGTTTCCGGCGCTCCTGCGAGAAAGCAGGCATCATCACCGAAGTGCGCCGGCGGGAATTCTACGAGAAGCCCACCGAGGTTCGCAAGCGAAAAGCCGCTGCAGCCGTCAAGCGCAATCTCAAGCGCGTCGCCCGTACCAGCCTGCGGCGCAGGCGCCTGTACTGAACCGCCCCGGCAAGGGAGTGTTCCTGCGCAGGAGGCTTGCCCCCGGCGTGATGCGCCAGTCACCTCTGCTATACTCAGTCGGCCATGCCCCGCTTACAGAATGATGTCCTGATCCGTGCGCTGCTCAGACAGCCGGTAGAGCGCACCCCGCTGTGGATCATGCGCCAGGCAGGACGTTACCTGCCCGAATACCGGGCCACCCGCAAGCATGCCGGAGGATTTCTCAGGCTGTGCAAAACCCCCGAGCTGGCCTGCGAAGTCACCCTGCAACCCATCGAACGCTTTGAGCTGGACGCTGCGATCCTCTTTTCCGACATCCTGACCATCCCCGACGCCATGGGACTGGGGCTTCATTTCAACGAGGGCGAAGGGCCGGTGCTGGAAAGGCCGATCTCGAACATGCGTGACGTGGAGCGGATCGGACAGTCTGAACCCATGGCCGGGCTCGAGTATGTTTGCGATGCGGTCCGGCTCACGATTCGCGAGCTGGACGGGCGGGTGCCACTGATCGGGTTTGCCGGCAGCCCCTGGACGCTTGCCACCTACATGGTCGAAGGCCAGAGCAGCCGCGACTTCCGCAAGATCAAAGCCATGCTGTACAGGGAACCGGAAATGCTTGGGCGGCTGCTGGACATACTGAGTACCGCCACCGCTGCCTACCTGGCTGCACAGATTGCCGCGGGGGTCCAGGCGGTCATGATCTTCGACACCTGGGGGGGAGTGCTTGCGCACGATGCCTACCTCAAGTTCTCCCTGGAGCCCATGCAGCAGATCGTTACCCGGCTACTGCAGGACCAGGGGGAAGGCCCGGTCCCCATCATCCTGTTCAGCAAGGGTGTGCAAAACGGCCTCACGGACCTGGCCGCCACCGGGTGCCATGCGGTGGGACTGGACTGGACCACCGAGCTGGGCCAGGCCCGCGCCCTGGTCGGCACCCGGGTTGCCCTGCAGGGCAACCTGGACCCGGTGGTACTGTATGCGCCGGACCGGGTCATACGCAGCGAAGTGAAAAAGATCCTCGATCAATATGGCCAGGGCAGCGGTCACGTCTTCAACCTGGGACACGGAATCCAGCAGTACGTGGACCCGGGAAAGGTTGCCGTGCTGGTCGATGCCGTGAGGGAGCTCAGCCCCGCATACCACTGAAGCCGGGCCGGCCACGACTGCCCGCCGCGTGCGGAGCCGGGTTTACCTTGGGGTGAGGTTGCGCCAGGCCGGAATGGCTTCGTGCCGGGCACCGTCCAGCAGCTTCACGAGCGCCTTGGCATTCATCCTCTGCATGCTGTGGTTTCGCGTCTTGCTCTTCAGCGGCTGGTGGCGCTGGCGCAGGCTGAACACCGTGACTTCAATTTCGTGGCCCATGCACGAAAACCTGAGTCCAGGCAAGCGGGCAGCTTGCCGGTTTTGCCGGAATCTCCGGTCCTCGATCCTGATGTCCCCCACGCACTGCTGTAAATGGGACAGGACTTCCTCCAGGCAGTCGCAAGACACGTGAATGCTGATCGGTGTCCCGGCACAGGCGGTTCCTTCCAGTACCGGCCCGGTCAGGTAGGGCGAGAAAGGCTCCAGCCATCTCATCACCGTCAAGGCAGTACTGCGCTGCCACCACAGCAGCCGTTCGTGCTCCGGCAAAAAGGTCCTGATGAAAGACTGGACTGCCGTTTCGATCTCGGAATTGCTGGGCAACGACCCCAGGGCACGCAACCGTTCACAGGCCTTGAGCTTGGCTTTCTGGTAATCGTTGACGCCTTCCTCCACGATGATCCTGGCGGCCTCCAGTGCAAGGGTTTCCCGGTTCCTATCTGGTTTTCGTGCACGCATAGTCTGTTCAAAAAATCCGTTCCGGACCCTTCGTTTCTCCGTCATTCGGCAGGGAGGCCGCAGAGACCCCGGATTCAGCAGGCTTGCCCTGCACGGGCACATACCCCTCGCGAAACGTCTCTTCGATCCCCTCATCGCCGTCCTGGTCGTCAATCGGCGATCCCGTGGCAGGGTCGATCCGCACGCTCACGATGGTCTGCGGGCGCTTCAGCGTGTTCTCCGCCCTGCCTTCCAGCGCGAACCGCATGAATTCCATCCAGACAGGCAGGGCGGCAACTCCGCCCACTTCCCTGCTCCCGAGTGGCCGGAACGCATCGAAACCCACCCATGCAACAGCGACTATATCGCCATTGAACCCGCAGAACCAGGCATCCCGCTGATCATTGGTCGTGCCGGTTTTCCCGGCCAGGTCGGTGCGCCCCAGCTGGCGGGCCTTGCGCGCGGTGCCGCGCTGGATCACGTCACGCATCATGCTCACCATCTGGTAGGCATTATCCCCGGACAGGACCTGCTGGGCCATGTGGATTCCGGGAGCCGACAGCCCTTCCGAGCCCAGGATCTCCTGTTCGCCGGTACGCATTTGCTGCTGCAGGTCCAGGCAGTCCTCCTCACACACCGTCATCGGCCGTGAACGAAACAGGACCTGTCCCCTGATGTCTTCGATCCGTTCAATGACATACGGTTCGACGTAGTATCCGCCATTTGCGAATACGGAATAGCCCCGGGCCATCTCGTAAGGCGTCACGGAACCCGAGCCCAGGGCCAGGCTCAGGTTTCTTGGCAGACGCCCGGCATCGAATCCGAACCGTGCGAGGTGTTCCATGGCGTAGCGGGTTCCCACTTCCCGAAGTATGCGGATCGAAACCAGGTTGCGGGACCTGAACAGGGCCTCACGCAGACGTGTGGGCCCGAAAAACTTGCCGCTGTAATTCTTGGGCCGCCAGCTGTCCTCCAGGCTGGCGTCCTCGAAAACCACCGGGGCATCGTTAACGATGCTGGCTGGCGTGTAGCCGGATTCCAGTGCGGCAGAATAGATAAATGGCTTGAAACTGGACCCCGGCTGGCGCTGCGCCTGCGTCACGCGGTTGAACTTGCTGCGCGTGAAATCATACCCGCCGGTGAGTGCCAGCACGCTGCCGTTCTGGGGGTTCATGGCAACGAAGGCACCTTCCACCTCCGGCACCTGGCTCAGGGTCCAGGTGCCGGCCCCGGTGCGCGCGACCCGGATGACATCACCCAAGCCAAACATGCCACCAAAGTCCTCCGGGGCCTTGCCCCTGGCATTCTCGCTAACATAGGGCCTGGCCCACTTCGCCTGCTCGATGGACAGGCGCGTGAACTGCCCGTCACCCAGGTACACCTCCAGTTCGCCGGATTCGATGCGGGTGACCACCGCCGCCTGCAGACCGCCCGTGTCACGCATCACTTCCAGTGCCTGGTCCAGCTTCACCCGATCGGGGCTCCCATCGTCCCGGTACGCAAATTCAACGCGGGATTCCGCACCCCGGTAGCCATGACGCCGGTCATAGGCATGCAGCCCGTTTTGCAACGCCTGCTGCGCCTGCTGCTGAAGTTCACTGTTGACGGTGGTATAGACGCGGTACCCTTTTTTATAGGCGTCGTTCCCGTAGGTCTCGACCATCTGCGACCTGGCCATCTCGCCGACATACGGTGCATCCACCTCCACATCGGGGTAGTGCAGCGACGCGGTAACCGGCTCCTCGAGCATGCTCCGGTAGGTGTCCTCGTCGATGAGGCCCAGTTCATGCATCCTGCCCAGCACGTAGTTGCGGCGCAGCGTGGCCCGGTCCGGATTGATGATGGGATTGAAACGTGAAGGGGCCTTGGGCAGTCCTGCGATCATTGCGATCTGTGCAAGGTTCAGTTCGTGAACCTGCTTCCCGTAATAGACTTCCGCGGCCGCCCCGACCCCGTAGGCGCGGTTGCCCAGGTAGATCTTGTTCAGGTAAAGCTCGAGGATCTCGTTCTTGTCAAACTCATGCTCGATGCGAAGGGCCAGGAAGATTTCCCTGAGCTTGCGGGTGTAGGTGCGTTCGTTGCCGAGAAAGAAGTTCCTGGCCAGCTGCATGGTGACCGTGCTTCCACCCTGGCGCTTCTCCCCGGTAAGCAGCACATTCATGGCTGCACGCGCAAGACCCTGGTAATCCACCCCCAGATGCTGGTAGAACCGGTCGTCCTCGGCCGCCAGGAACGCCTGGACCAACTCACCGGGCATCGCGTCAATTTCCAGCGGCTCACGGCGTTGTTCACCATAGACCGCGATCAGCTTGCCGTCACGGCTGTAAACCTTGAGCGGCACCTGGAACTCCACGTCCCTGAGCACGGCTACCCCGGGCAGGGAAGGAGCCAGGTAGGCATAGGTCCCCAGCACCGCAGCGATGGCGATGAGAAAGGCCCCGAAAATACAAGCAAGCCCGAGTCGCAGAAGCTTCAGGAAAATGGACATGGCCCCTGAATAGAAGTGCAGAAATCAGCCAGCGTACAGAGCGCAACAGGTTTTCCGGTCAAGCCGCCATCCGGTTCGGTTCGACCACTTTCCTCATATCCAGATACAGGCATACAGGCTCCGGGGTTCCATCGCTCAGCGCAGGCGAATTGCTCCAGCAAAGGCTGGTTTTCAGTAAAGTCATTGTAAGGGAATGCACCCTGCAAGTCATGGCACCGGCAAGGCTGCTGTGCATGCTCTCTCGATGCCCACGGGAGTTCCCGGACATTGGGACGTACGGGGCAGGCGATGAATGACGCAGACAAGACCACAGTCCTTCAGCCGTTCCGGATCCATTCCCGCATCCTCGAGAACAAGCCAACTGGTTTCAAGCATTATCTGCTGCTGCGGGCCCAGCGTATGATAGCGCGCGAGGTTTCATTTATACTGCCTCCACTGCACGAGACTTTTTCCTTCCTTTATCCGATACCTGCAACACACATTGCCTGATGAAATCCGGTAACATCATCCTGATCGGCGCGATGGGCGCCGGCAAATCGACGGTCGGTCGCAAGCTTGCCAGGCGCCTTGACATGACGTTCTACGACAGCGACCGGGTTATTGAAGAAAAGACAGGTGTCGATATCGCCACGATCTTTGAATACGAGGGTGAGGAAGGTTTCCGCAAACGCGAGGAGAACGCCATCGCCGAGCTGTGCGAGCTCGAAGCCATCGTTCTTGCCACCGGTGGAGGCGCGGTGCTCTCCAGGCGTAACCGGGAGGTCCTGTCGGCAGCCGGCACGGTCTTTTACCTGCAGGCCACCGTGGACGCCCTGTTCGAGCGGGTCCGGAACGACTCGAACCGCCCCCTGTTGAAAACGACCGACCGCAGACGCACCCTGGCCGAGCTGCTGCAGCAAAGAGAGCCGCTCTACCTGGAGGCTGCGGACCGCACCATCACAACCGGTCAGCGCGGCACAAGCTGGATTGCCGACGAGATCGTAAGGCAACTGGACCGCAGCCCCGGCTAGGCGGCAACCGGAGAGTTTTTGCGCATGATCACGTTTGAAGTGGAACTGGGCGAGCGAAGCTACCCGATCTACATCGGCGCAGGCCTGCTTGCACAATCCCGGTACCTGGAGGATCACCTTCGCGGCAGCTCCGTATTCATCCTCAGCAACGAGAAGGTGGCCCCGCTGTACCTGGACGCAGTGAAGCGGCACCTCGGGGCGTACCGCTGCATGCACCTGGTGCTGCCGGACGGGGAGTCCTGCAAGTCACTGGAAACCATGCACCGCGTGTACAGCGCCCTGCTGGAAAACCGGTGCGACCGGGACACGACGCTGCTTGCACTGGGTGGAGGCGTGATCGGCGACATCACGGGCTTTGCCGCGGCAACCTACATGCGGGGAGTTCCGTTCATCCAGGTCCCCACCACGCTGCTGGCCCAGGTGGATTCCTCCGTCGGAGGCAAGACCGGGGTGAACCATGCACTGGGCAAAAACATGATCGGAGCATTCTACCAGCCGCAGTGCGTCATCGCCGACCTGGATACCCTCGACACCCTGGACGACAGGGAACTGAGTGCCGGCATCGCGGAAATCATCAAGTACGGGCTCATACGCGACGCCGGGTTCTTTGACTGGCTGGAACAGAACATCGACCGGCTGCTCTCACGGGACCCGCAGGCCCTGGCCCATGCCGTGCACCGTTCCTGCAAAAACAAGGCGGCGGTCGTGGCCGAGGACGAACTGGAAAAAAGCGGAACCCGCGCCCTGCTCAATTATGGCCATACCTTCGGCCATGCCATCGAAACCAGTACCGGGTACGCAGACTGGCTGCACGGAGAGGCCGTGGCCTGCGGCATGCTGATGGCCGCCCGGCTTTCGGTCCGGCTTGGCTGGCTGGACGAGGCGGGCAGGCTGCGCATCGAACGCCTGCTCGGCAAGGCCCGGCTGCCTGCCCGGGCGCCCGAAGGCATGCGGCCCGAACAGTTCCAGGAACGCATGGCCGTCGACAAGAAAACCCGGGCCGGCAGGCTGCACCTGGTGCTGCTGCGCGGCATCGGCCAGGCCGTACTCACGGCGGACTTTCCCGCATCGAAACTCGAAGACGTGCTGCAGGAATTCTGCGGGACATGAGCAGTGCACGCCGGTCGCGCCCCGAACCGTCCGGACTCCGGCAAGACCTGGCTCCCTATGCTGCGCGCGATACGGCCTCGAAAGGCCGCCTGCACGCAGAGGACTGGGTATCCCGCCAGCAGGAATACCAGCGTGACCGGGAAAGGATTATCCACAGCACGGCATTTCGCAGGCTCGAGTACAAGACCCAGCTGTTCGTCAATCACGAGGGAGACCTGTTCCGTACGCGCCTGACGCATTCCATCGAGGTGGCCCAGGTGGCGCGCCGCATCGCCTGCGCCCTGCAGCTCAACGAAAACCTGAGCGAGGCCATCGCACTGGCCCATGACCTGGGCCATACCCCTTTCGGCCATGCCGGCCAGGACGCCCTGAACGCATGCATGCGCACGCACGGCGGGTTCGAGCATAACCTGCAGTCCCTGCGGGTCGTGGACCGGCTGGAACTGAAATACCTGCAATTCCCGGGACTGAACCTGACCTTCGAAACGCGCGAGGGCATCCTCAAGCACTGCTCCAGAAAGAATGCCCGGTCCCTGGGCGAGATCGGCCAGCGGTTCATCGACCGTACACAGCCCAGCCTGGAGGCCCAGCTGGTCAACGTCGCCGACGAGATTGCCTACAACACCCACGATGTCGATGATGGCCTGCGTGCCGGCCTGATCTCCATTTCCCAGCTGAGGGACGTGACGCTGTTCGGCCATCACTACACGGCCGTGGAACGCGGACACCCGGAACTGACCATGCGCAGGAAGCTGTACGAATCCATCCGGCGAATCCGGCGCGACCTGATTGACGACCTGGTGGCCGCCAGCCAGGCGGCAATCGACCACCATCAGGTGGCGGACATCGAGGACGTGCGCGGCCATGACGGGGCACTGATCCGTTTCAGCCAGCCCATGCGGCAGCAAAACAGTGAACTCAAGTCCTTCCTGCAGAAATACCTGTACCGGCACTACCGCGTACACCGGATGAACCGGCAGGCCAACAGGGTGGTTTCGGACCTGTACAGGGCATTCTTCGAGGACGCCCGGCTGATGCCGGACGAATACCACCAACAGGCCGTCTCCGCCCAGGAACAGTCCGGGGAGAGCGCACGGGCTCGAATCATTGCCGACTACATCTCGGGCATGACCGACCGGTACGCGATTGCCGAGCACGAACGCATCTTCGATGCCAAGATCATCTGAACAAGCTCGGCATGCGGAGGCTTGACCCGGTCCAGACCGAAAGCGCATCATTAATCGACCGGGCTTCGGACCGGGTGCTGCCGGGTATCTGGAAGCAGACGGGCCGTGATGAATAACCCTAACCATTGAACCCAGTGCTGCCTGTGCAACGGATCCAAGGTGTCGACAAGAATCCCCCAGTCCTTCCTTGACGAGCTGATCACGCGGACGGATATCGTAGAGCTCATCAACAGCTACGTGCCGCTGAAAAAAAAGGGCAAGGAATACATGGCCTGCTGTCCCTTTCACAATGAAAAAACCCCTTCCTTCACGGTCAGCCAGGACAAGCAGTTTTACCATTGCTTCGGCTGCGGAGCGCACGGCACGGCACTCGGCTTCCTGATGGAGTACGAAAGGCTCGATTTTCTCGAAGCCGTGGAAGCCCTTGCCCAGCGTGCCGGCCTCGAGGTTCCCCGGGACAGGACCACACCCGAACAGCAGGCGTACCGTGAACTGTTGGGCCTGCTCGAGCAGGCTCATGCGCACTTCATGGACATGCTGGCCCGGAACCCCGCGGCGGGCGGCTACCTGAAGAAACGCGGACTGAGTGACGAGATCATCACCCGCTTCGGCCTCGGCTACGCCCAGGACCGCTTCGACGGCCTGCTGAACCGGCTCAGGCAGGCCGCCCCCGAGGGACTGCTCATGAAGTCCGGGCTGTTCAAGAGGAACGAACGGGGGATGTATGACCTGTTCAGAAACCGGATCATGTTCCCGATCCGGGACCACCGCGGCCGCGTGATCGGGTTTGGCGGACGGGTCCTGGACGATGCAGTGCCCAAGTACCTGAACTCGCCGGAAACCCCGGTGTTTCGCAAGGGCGAAGTCCTGTACGGCTTGCACGAGGCGCGCAAGGCGAAGGAGGCGCGGAAGCGGGTGCTCGTTGTGGAAGGGTACATGGACGTACTGGCCCTAGCACAGCACGGCATGGAGAACACCGTGGCCACGCTGGGCACGGCGACCACGACCCCTCACATCCAGCAGCTGTACCGGTATACCGAGGAAATCGTCTTCTGCTTCGACGGCGATGCGGCGGGGCGCAGGGCCGCCTGGCGTGCAGCGGAGCAGACCATCCCGGTGTTCCGGGACGGGCTGGAAGCGAGGTTCCTGTTCCTGCCGCAGGGGGAAGACCCGGACAGCCTGATCCGCTCGCAGGGCAAAGCCGCCCTGGACGAAAAGATGAAGGAAAGCCTTCCATTGTCCACCTTCCTGTTTGAAAAGCTGGGCGAGGACACGGATACCGAATCGCCTGCGGGCAAGGCCCGGCTCGCGCAGCAGGCCAAGCCGCTGCTGGAAAGGTTCCCGGACGGGGTGTTCAAGCGGCTGGTGTTCGAGGAGCTGGAAAAAAGGGTCGGCACACCCCTGCTGCGCGAGCCGGACCGTGGCGGCACGCCCCCCGCGAAAAAGTTCGGGCTGACCGACGCCCTGACCCGGGCTACGCCGGTCAGGCTGGCGATCTCGGCCCTGCTGCAGGAACCCGCCCTGGCACAAGAGGTCACTTCCCTGGAACTGTTGCAGAAATCCTCGATTCCGGGCGTCGCGCTGCTGGCAAGCGTGGTCACGATCTGGAAACAGGAGCCGGGACTGGGTCATGCCGCGCTGATCGAGCACTTCCATGGACAACCCGAGGCGCACCAGCTGCAGAAACTGCTGACCTGGAAATCGCCGAGGCTGCAGGAACCCGATCAGGCCTTCCGGGATGCCCTGAACTGGATCTGCAAAAAGACCCAGAGCGCAAGAATCCAGGAACTGATCGAAAAGGAAAAAGGGGCAGGCCTGGACGAGGCAGAGAAGCAGGAATTCCGGGACCTGCTGCATCGCAAACCCCCCTGAAGTCTCGGCTCATACTATCCAGATCTTGCATGTTATGATAAAATTATTGGTTCGGTTAGCCAAATCTTGAACCGGAGGCGACAAGTTTCGAATGGATGAAAACCAGCAGCAATCCAACAGCATCAAACGGCTCATCGCGAAAGGCAAGGACCAGGGATTTCTAACCTACACGGAAGTCAACGACCACCTGCCCAGCGGCATCGTCGACCCCGAACAGATCGAGGAGATCGTCAACACCATCACGGACATGGGCATCAATGTCCATGAGCAGGCGCCCGATTCAGACAGCCTGATCCTTACGGACAGTACCGCGGCGACAGATGATGATGTCGAGGAAGCCGCCGCTGCGCTGGCGACCGTCGACAGCGAGTTCGGGCGCACGACCGATCCGGTGCGCATGTACATGCGCGAGATGGGAATCGTCAACCTCCTGACCCGCGAAGGCGAAATCCAGATTGCCAAACGCATCGAGGAAGGCCTGCGGCAGGTACTGCTGGCCATCGGCCACTACCCGTCTACCATCCGGAATTTGCTGAAACTCTATTCCCGGGTCAAGTCCGAGGATCTGCGCCTGACAGACCTGATTACCGGATTTGTCGACCTGGACGAGGACACCGATGCCATTCCGCCCCCTGCTTCCCAGTCTGTCCAGGCGGACAAGAGTGAAACCGTCGGCGAGGAAGACGACGACGAAAAGGAACTGGAGACCGGACCGGACCCCAAAGAGGCCCAGGCGTATTTCACGAAGCTGGAAAAGCTGTTCAAGAAATTCAACAGTGCAGCCGGTAACAAGAACAAACAGCACAAGATGCGCGAAGAACTGGCCGGCGAGTTTGCCATGGTCAATCTCACACCCAAGGTCATCGACGTGCTCACGTTGGACTTCAAGCGGATGGTGAACCGCATCCGGTCGCATGAATCGCAAATCAGGCATCTGTGCATTCACGAAGCGAGAATGCCGCGCGACAAGTTCGTCAATACCTTTCCGGGAAACGAAGCGAACCTGGACTGGATTGCCTCGATCACGAAATCCTCGCGTGCCAAGTACGCAAAAGCCCTTGCGGGACTGAAATCCGAGATCGTCAGGGAACAGGAAAAACTGGCCCAGATCGAACGTGAAACGGGTCTTGCCGTGAGCGAGATCAGGAGCATCAACCGCGACATGTCGATCGGCGAGGCCAAGGCGAGCCGTGCCAAGAAGGAGATGGTCGAGGCCAATCTGCGCCTGGTCATTTCGATTGCCAAGAAATACACCAACCGGGGCCTGCAGTTTCTGGATCTCATCCAGGAAGGCAACATCGGGCTTATGAAAGCGGTGGACAAATTCGAATACCGGCGCGGATACAAGTTCTCGACCTACGCGACCTGGTGGATTCGCCAGGCCATCACGCGCTCGATCGCGGACCAGGCCCGCACCATCCGAATCCCCGTGCACATGATCGAGACCATCAACAAGCTCAACCGGATTTCGCGCCAGATGCTGCAGGAAAAGGGCCGTGAGCCGACACCGGATGAACTGGCCATACGCATGGACATGCCGGAAGAGAAGGTGCGCAAGGTTCTCAAGATTGCCAAGGAGCCGATCTCCATGGAAACCCCGATCGGGGACGACGAGGATTCGCACCTGGGTGACTTCATCGAAGACGTAATCATCGAGTCCCCGGTGGATTCCGCCTCCTCGGAAGGGCTGAGCGAGGCTACGCGTGAAATACTGGCCTCCCTCACTCCGCGCGAGGCCAAGGTGCTGCGCATGCGTTTCGGGATCGACATGAACACGGACCATACCCTGGAAGAGGTGGGCAAGCAGTTTGACGTGACGCGGGAGAGGATCCGGCAGATCGAGGCCAAGGCCCTGCGCAAGCTTCGCCACCCGAGCCGGTCCGAACAGCTACGCAGCTTCCTTGAGATCGACTAGAATTTCAGTACTTCCTCCGGGCCTGTAGCTCAGTTGGTTAGAGCAGAGGACTCATAATCCTTTGGTCGTAGGTTCGAGTCCTACCGGGCCCATCAACTTGAAATCCAAAGCCGCCCAATGACGGGTGCAGGAATTTTTCAATTTCAAACAGGAGTTCAACCCTCATCCGGTGTGGCAGCCAATACAGGCGGAAACTCAATCTCAACGGCTGCAAATCAGCCTTTTGTTCATAATTTTTAACATACAGGATTGAATAGGATAGTATGCTTGAACCAATAACACATTAATTCATGCTGAGATCTGGAGATTAATGCCATGGGTCTATTTAGCTCTAAGAAAAAAGCAGCCGAAGCACCAAAGCTTGTCTGTCTTTCAGGTGATGCACAGTCTTACAAATGCATTTTTTTAGCCGCCTACAGAAAGCTCACAATCGATGTTGAATGGGAAGCTTCGTCCGCACCCGAAGACAAGCTGCCTGAATCTGTGGCGAGCCTGAATCGCTTCCCCCGTATTGAAGAAGGTGATCTCAAGGTTTGCGGCCCGAGCGCTGCCCTGACCTATTTAAATATCAAAGGGCGTACCCCTACCATCCACCCGAGAAAAGCCAGGGTGCTGGCTGCACAGCAGTACTGGATTCAAGTCCTCACAAGAGAACTGGAGCCGCTGCTGGACGATGTCCAGAAAAACCAGGCGTCCATATCCGGGATTCTGAAAGTACTGGATGTTGATCTGGCAGACTCGAGTCACATTGTCGGTGAATTTTCACTTGCAGACATCCACTGGTCTGCAACGTGCAAGGCACTGGAGGAACAAGGGCACAGTGCCCTGTTGAGCGGCTTCGACAATATCGGCAAGTGGCTTGCAACGATAAAAAGTGAAATTCCACAGTACGACACCAATACTGGCAAGTAGTGGGCAATTACTTCGAACAAACATCCACGGGTAAGGAATCATGACAGACCTATTCGATTCAATGGCTGAAAAATCCGGCCACACAGACAGCTCCCGATACGGGTTGTCCGGAGATATGAAAAAGACACAGTATGTGTTGGAACTGATTGGAAGTCCAACGGATGCCGATACGCTCAAATGCATACTCACTGCTGCAGAACAGGGCATGGAAATGAATTGCTACAGCATGGTTGCCGATGCAGTAGAGAACATGAATGAATCCATTGCGGAAATTTCACCCTTGTCCATTACACCCTGTTTGAAAGAGGCGGATTTTATTACCTGCGGGGGTGATGCGATCACGGCATTTATTGATGCAAGGGGGCTGGGTTATGCACTGACCCCTCGCAATGTCACGCTCGCGGCAACTCAGAATTACTGGGTTGAGATTGCAGCGGTGAACGTTGCCCCGCTTGTAAAGCTGATCGTTGATGAAGCCATTACAAAGAAAATGGATGACGCCTCTTATTCTCCTGATATGCAGGTGATCAATGCCTGTTGTGAAGAACTCAAGGTATATTTCGATGCCCTGGACAAACAGCTGCAAAGTGAAAAGTTCATTGCATGTGACAAGTACACCTGGGCGGACCTGTACTGGACAGCCTACATTCATCTTTGCGGGGTCGCAGGCTGTAACACGCTGATCGATGAAAGGGAGAACATAAAGAGTTGGTACGGCCGGATCAAGTCGAAGAAAAGTCAATGCGGCCAGGAGACCGTCGCTTACGACGTTTTGCCTAATGCGGAAGAGACGCTGCAGGGAATTCTCAAGTCCGTTGAAATCAGTAACTTCTAGACGAAAGAGTCCTCTGCAGCCAGTGAAGGCCCGCCAAAAAAACCGGGCCACAGGGTGTGTGATTTCTGACAGGGTCTGGTTAAAAACGAGGATCCCCGATACAGCCCGGCAGGCATTCGGCTGATCGGGTGCTGGCGGCATTCAGGCAGCACGAGTCGGCTTGCCGGTTCGTTGAGTGTTTCAGGGAATCATGAAGTGCCGAAGGTTGGTCAAGCATCGAGGTCAAACGCATAGTGGTTCGGTATCACACCCGGTTTGTGTAGGAAGGACATCTTGAATTACCGCGAGTTTTTCAGTTTCACCCGGCTTTGGACGCTGTTTACGTTCCTGCTTGTCGTGATGTTCGGTGTTCTGTTACTGGTTGGAGGCCGGGCCTTCCAGGAAGCACCACCGCTTCCCTCGGAAGTAGTGGTGACGGATGGCGGCCAGTCTTCAGTACTGTTTACCAGTCATGACATTCATCAAGGGCGTGATGTTTGGCGTCGACTGGGGGGGATGGAACTCGGCTCGGTCTGGGGCCACGGCAGTTACCTGGCGCCTGACTGGACAGCCGATCTGCTGCATCGTGAAGCGGAGGCCATGCTCATGTCAGATGGTGACTTCACTACGCTCTCAGAACCTGAACAAGCCGCCCGGATCGCCGCGCTTGCGGCGAACATACGTATCAACACCTATGATCCCGATACGGGGCGAATCCATGTTTCACGCGAACGAGCGCAGGCGATAGAGGTTGTCACCGCCCATTACCTGGCACTCTTTGGGGGCACCGGTGATGGACCGGAAGCAGAAGCCCTGCGCGAGGCCTTTGCAATCCCCAATCAGCCACTCGGCAGCGAACCCGATAATGAGATCCGTGCACTCGTCGCCTGGTGGTGGTGGACCTCATGGGCCGCCTCGACCTTGCGGCCCGATGACACCGTCACCTACACGAACAACTGGCCACACGAGCCACTGGTAGGCAATCGCCCGAGCAGCTCGACTTTTATCTGGACCTTTGTATCGGTAGTCCTGCTGATTGTCGGCATCGGTGCACTGTGCTGGTTCTTTCTGCGCGAACGGGAGGAATGGCAAAGAGACATCGAACCTCTGGACGGCTACCCGGACGACAACCCGATTGAAGCCGTAAGGCCAACCGCTTCCATGCGCGCGACCGTCAAGTACATATGGATCGTCAGCATCCTGCTTGCCTTACAGATCCTGCTGGGCGCGGTGACCGCCCACTACGCCGTAGAAGGCCATGAATTCTACGGCATACCGCTCTCGGAATTTGCACCTTATGCCCTCACCCGGACCTGGCATGTGCAGCTTGCAGTGCTCTGGATTGCCACAGCCTGGCTCGGGGCAGGTCTTTACCTGGCACCGATGATTGCAGGCCACGAGCCGCCCCTGCAGCGTCTCGGGGTGAATACGCTCTGGATTGCCCTGGTCATTGCGGTGCTTGGCTCACTTGCCGGTGAATGGTTCACACTCACCGGACGGATGACGGATCCTGCGCTGGTGTACTGGTTCGGCCATCAGGGCTACGAGTTTCTCGACATGGGGCGTTTCTGGCAGATGCTGATCTTTGCCGGCCTGCTTATCTGGCTGGCGTTGATGATGCGCTGTCTTCTTCCCGCAATCCGCAGAGCAGGACCAGACAAACATCTGCTGATCCTGCTCCTGTTCTCCTCGGCCGGGATCGGCCTGCTGTTCGGTGCGGGCCTGCTCTACGAGCGTGATACCCATCTCACCATCGCCGAGTACTGGCGGTGGTGGGTGGTGCATCTCTGGGTGGAGGGTGTGTTCGAGGTCTTTGCAACGGCCTGGGTGGCCTGGGCTTTCGTGCACATGAGGCTGCTGAGGCCCTCCACTGCGGCGGTCTACGTCATGTTCTCGGCCATGATTTTCCTGGGAGGCGGTGTATTGGGTACATTTCACCACCTGTATTTTTCGGGTACGCCGGAACCTGTTCTGGCACTGGGTGCCGTGTTCTCGGCCCTTGAGGTCGTCCCCCTAGCACTGATCGCCTTTGAAGCCCATGACCACTGGCGTGCGGAACGGCATGCGCCATGGGTCCAGCGCTACCACTTGCCGCTGATGTTCTTCCTCGCAGTAGCCTTCTGGAACCTTGTCGGTGCCGGTGTGCTCGGCTTTCTGATCAATCCGCCGCTGTCGCTTTACTACCTGCAGGGTCTGCTCACGACTCCGGCCCATGGTCATGCGGCACTGTTCGGTGTTTACGGCATGCTGGGCATTGGACTCCTGCTGCTGTGCCGCCGCGATTTGCCGCAGGCAGCCGGTGCATGGTCTGACCGTGTCCTGAAATGGATATTCTGGCTTTTCAATGGCGGCCTTGCACTCATGGTGTTTGGCTCGCTGCTGCCGCAAGGCATCGTCCAAGCCCTGGTATCGTTCGACAGCGGCTACTGGCATGCACGTGCACCGGAACTCCTGCATTCCCCCCTGATGGAAACACTGGTCTGGCTGCGGGTGCCGGGCGATGTCGTGTTTGCACTGGGAGCCCTGCTGCTGCTCATTTTTCTCGTACGGCTTGAACTGGGCCCGCGCATACGAAAGGATTCATGAAGCACATCCCATGTAATTCATGTTCCGCTATGGATGCCCCGATACGGGGAATGCCCGTATCATAGCCCGTCAGAGAATTTCCCGGGAACAGGACCTGAGGACGCTGCGCAGCGAGGTTCGCCCGCCTGTATCAATGATGTCAATTTGGTGAGTCCGCTCACTGTACGGCATGAACGGCCTCGTGCGGGCCGACGACTGCTGAAGTTTCAATCCCGCTTCTTTCTGACGGGTAGATGACCTTTCACAGGCAGGAACCTTCTGCCTCCGCCAACAGGGATGCGTTGCCGCCGGCTGCCGTTGTATCGACGCACACATGCCGTTCGACCAGGTAGCGTTCACCCGCCGCTGACTCGCTGATCAGCGGCAGAATGGGTCCCGGGCGCCGGGCCAGCGCCACGCGCAATGTCGCCAGGACGTTGCGCTCGGCACAGCAGGCGACGGCAGCGACACCTTTGAGCCTCGACAGGGTTTCCGGAGCCACCTGCCCGTCCAGTACCGAAACCCGGGGGTCACTGCACCAGGAGGAAAACGCCGCCTGCGCACCGTTCACGATCACCACCGCAGCATTTCCGGCATCGAAAGCGGTTGCGAGCTGCACCCCTGCCGCTTCCACTCCCGGACCCAGGCAAAGCACTACCCCGCGCGGGGCAAATGCAAGCCGGTTCGATTCACCGGTCGGACCCGGCAGATCCAACGGTTCGAAAGGGTTGCGGGCAGGCCCGATTGCACCGCAACGGCCGGCTGCAGTCCCCGCTCCCGGTCGCGGCTGGCGATACTCCTCGAAGCCCCTTGCAGCTTCGAAAACGGCTTGCCGGAGACGTCTGTCACCAATCAGCGCACCTTCGAAGCGGCCGCCGGTCGCCGAGGCATGGGCGATCAGTCGCCGCAGATAGTGCGGGCCGCCTGCCTTCGGGCCGGTCCCGCTCTGTCCCTCACCGCCGAAGGGCTGCGAGCCCACCACCGCGCCGATCTGGTTGCGGTTGACATAGATATTCCCGGCGCACACCTGGTCCGCGACGTGCTGTGCGCGATCCTCGATACGCGTGTGCAGGCAGAAGGTGAGGCCGTATCCGGCTGCATTGATGGCATCGAGGACGGAGTCGAGGCCTCGTGTAGCGTAGGTCGCGACGTGCAGCACCGGTCCGAAGATCTCCTCACCGAGTGCCTCGATACCCTCCACCCGCAATACAGCCGGAGGCACGAACCGGCCGGCACCCGGTCCCCACGCGCGCTTCAGCAGCCGGCCTTCGCGTTTGGCGCCGTTGCAGTAATCGTCGATGCGATGCTGCGCCTCATCATCGATAACCGGTCCGATATCGGTAGCGAGCTCCCAGGGATCGCCGATGCGCAATTCGTCGATCGCACCGTACAGCATCTCAAGGATGCGGTTCTCGGCCTCCCGCTGGACGTAGAGGATGCGCAGTGCGGAGCAGCGCTGGCCGGCGCTCTGGAAAGCGGAAGCGACGATGTCGCGTACCGCCTGCTCGGGCTGCGCGGTGGAATCCACGATCATCGCATTCAGGCCGCCCGTCTCTGCAATCAGCGGCGCATCGGGCGCCAGGTGCTTTGCCATCGCAAGATTGATGCGTCGCGCGGTCTCGGTCGACCCCGTGAAACAAACCCCATCGATGCGCGGGTCGGACACCAACCCCGCCCCCACGTTCACACCGTCGCCGGGCAACAGCTGCAGCGCCTCCCTCGGGATTCCGGCCTCGTACATCAGGGCGACCGCACGCGCTGCAATCAACGGCGTTTTCTCGGACGGCTTCGCAATGACAGCGTTTCCGGCAGCCAGCGCGGCAAGGACCTGCCCGGAGAAGATAGCGAGCGGAAAATTCCACGGAGAAATACAGGCAATGACTCCGCGCGGCAGGCCTTTGCCGGCACCGCATTCCCGGATCGCCTCACTGGCGTAAAAGCGGGCAAAATCGCACGCCTCACGCACTTCTCCAACCCCGTCAGACAGGGTCTTGCCCGCCTCCCGGGCCAGCAGTGCAAACAGTTCCGGCGCATGCGCCTCGTAAAGGTCGGCCACCCGGCGCACGCGCTGTGCGCGATCCTCGACCTCCAGCGAAGCCCAAGCCGCTGCACCGCTGCGGGCGGCCTCCATCGCCGCCTCGATGTCCGCAGGCGCCGATTCCGTGACATGGCCGACGAGATCCTCAGGCCGGGCCGGATTGCGCACTTCCCGGCACACCGCCCTGATGCGCAATCCCGCAGCGGATGGTCCCGCCTCCCACCGGGTATACCGGAACCGCCCGCGCGCGTCATCGATCGCGGCCAGCTGCACAGGATCCGCAAGATCCCATCCTTTCGAGTTTCTTCGTTCAGGCAGAAAGATATCCGCAGGCGCCTTGATGCGCGGATTGGCGACCGGGCCGCCGGACCGTTCGATCACGGATACCGGGTCCCGGGCGATTTCCTCCGGCGTCACGCCCGGATCGACCAGCCGGTTTACAAACGAACTGTTGGCCCCGTTCTCAAGCAGGCGCCGGACCAGGTAAGGGAGCAGATCATGGTAGGCGCCGACCGGGGCGTAAATCCGGCACCGGACGCCGTGTGCCGCACGCACCGCTTCGTGCAGGGCCTCACCCATCCCGTGCAAACGCTGGAACTCGAACTGCGAAGTATCGTCGGCCATGTGCAGCACGGCCGCAAGGGTGTGCGCGTTGTGGGTCGCGAACTGCGGGTAGATGCGGTCCGTCATGCCAAGCAGTTTGCGCGTGCAGGCAAGATAGGAGATGTCGGTGCCCGCCTTGCGGGTAAAGACCGGAAAACCGTCGAGGCCCAGGGTCTGCGCGCGCTTGATCTCGGTATCCCAGTACGCGCCCTTGACTAGCCGGACCATGATGCGGCGCTCCAGTTGCCCCGCCAGCTCGTAGAGCCAGTCGATCACGCGGGGTGCCCGCTTGCCGTAGGCCTGCACCACCACCCCCAGACCGTCCCAGCCGGCAAGCGCAGGATCCGCCAGCACGGCCTCGATGACGTCCAGCGAAAGGTCAAGCCGGTCCGCCTCTTCGGCATCCACGTTCAGGCCAATGTCCGCAGACCTGGCTTGCAATGCCAGCGAACGCAGTCGCCCGGCCAGCTCGGTCATCACCCGGTCCCGCTGCCCGAACTCGTAACGCGCGTGCAGGGCGGAAAGCTTGACCGATATGCCCGAGCGCTCGCGAATGCCTGTCAGACCCTCCTGGCCGGCGAGTGCGACGATCGAATCCGAGTAGGCCTGGTGGTACCGGTGTGCCTCCGCCTCGGTAAGGGCCGATTCGCCCAGCATGTCGTATGAGTAACTGTAGCCTTTTGCCTCCATGGCCTCCGCCCGGATCCTCGCCTCGCCCATGTCGCGCCCGAGCACGAAGTGGTGCTCGAGCTTGCGCATCGCATGAACAACCGCTGTGCGGATGACTGGCCTGCCGAGGCGCCTGATGACCCGGCGGAGTGTGCCGGCCAGCCCGCCTTGTGCATGGCCGAGCACCTGGCCGGTCAGGCGCAGGGCCCGGGTTGCGGCATTGACCATCGGTGAGCCCGAGTGGCCAAGATGCGCCGCCCAGTCCGATGCGGCGATCTTGTCTTCGATCAGTGTATCGACGGTTTGCATATCCGGAATCCGAAGGAGCGCCTCGGCCAGGCACATGAGCGCCATGCCCTCCCGGCTCGACAGGCCGTACTCGACGAGAAAGCCCTGCATGACCGAGGTGCTGGTGCTCGCCCGCACGGTGCGGACCAGCTCGACCGCGCGCGCTGCGATCACGTCCCTGTCCGTTACGGCAAGCCCGGCGGCGGCAATGCTTTCACGTACCGCGCGGGTTTCATCCATGAGGGTTGCCTCCCGCATCGATGTCCGAATTTCCGACAGTCGCTGTAGCTGATGAATCATTGATCCACTCGGGGACGGTATATCTCAGGCCTCTTCATGGTGTCGACTTAACATCAATCCATGATTTATTGATTACCAGGCAGTGGTTCAGTTTGAATTTCTTTTCTTGCATGGCCGCGTTTCCTGGGCGGTTTATCTTTAACCAGCCCTGCAATTTCTTCCAGAAACCATACATGATCTGCGATACCAGCTTCCATAGCTGGGGTTACTCTTGGGCTTTGATGTATATGTCCAAAATTGTAATACATGCAGTGTAGGGGAATAGCATGCATGTGATTCTCTACTTTTTTACTGAATGCATCGGTCAGTCTGGCAAACCGCCTCACCCTGTCAGCTTCTCCCGCCGGGCAGACCCCGGGATCGGGGAGATGCGGGGTGATGGATGGAAAACCGGAACGAAGTGCAATCATGAAAATGTTTGCACACTTTCCTTCAATTTCCTTGCCGATGAGTATCTCAACGCTTAGAATACTGGCTCTATAAATCATAACTATCTACGGTAACTTTCAGGAGACCATTGCCATGTCATCAACAGAAGATCGCCTAAAAAAGCTTGCTCAAGAAAACCTGAATCTTGGGCACGAGCCCGATTTCAGCGTTAAATTCAGTGAATCAGATGTGTCTTCGGTGGACGCCGTTGCGTTCATTAAGGTCGTCAACAGCGAATTCAACATCACCATTCCGCCAGCGGACGTTGCACAGCTCGAAACATTGGGCAGTCTGGCCGATTACATCGAGCAACATACTGGTTAACGTATAGCAGGAAAACCCCACACTCTTGTGATTGACCCGTGTGGGGCCGGATATCCTGTCACGGTCTTGATATCAGTCCACGAGTAATGCAAGCCGGTGACCGCGCCAAGGTACTTTGGTGGCGGCGGTTTGCCACAGCGGGCCGCGTAGTCGTTCATCATGTTGATCTGGCACCGAACACCAGGTGTGAAACGGCAGCGCTGGCTAGGCTGAATGCAGATGAACGCGCTCGCTGGCATCGCTACCGCCACCCCCGGCCTCAGCGGCAGTTTGCCCTGTGCCGGGCGGCACTGCGCGCTATCCTTTGTGAACGCCTCTGCTGCAGTAACGACGATCTCGCCTTCGTCGTAACCGACCATGGCAAACCGGCTGCGCTGGTGCGCGGTGGGCCAGCCGGCATCGAATTCAACGTCAGCCACGGTGGCAGGCACGGGTTGATCGCACTCGCCGACAGCGGACGGCTCGGTGTGGACATCGAGGAACGCATACCCCGGCACGACCTGGACGGCGTCATTGCAAAAGCCTTCGCACCACGGGAGCGACGGGAACTCGCCGCTGCCGAAGGGAACTCCAAGATCAGCATTTTCTTTCGACTGTGGACCTGCAAGGAGGCACTGATCAAGGCTCTCGGTTCCGGATTCTCCCTGGATACGACCGAATTCGAGATACCCCGGTCGATGTATCTCGAATGCGGGCCAGCAAACCGGCGAACTACATTCCGCTTCCCGCACCTGCCGGAGATCAGCTGGAGTCTCGAAGACCTCGGTACGGCCGAATTTGCCGTCGCCGTGGCCCACGAGCTGACGACATCGGGAAACGCCGTCCAGGCCGCCGGCCCATGAACGGGAACGCCGCTTGGGAGATTCCGGAGCCGCTTGCGACCTGCGATGTGCGCCTGGACGAAGAAATCGTTGCCACCGTGCGCAGGTACGGCGAACCGGCCGGACGTCGGCTTGTACTCAGCCACGGCAACGGCCTGGCGATCGACCTTTACTATCCCTTCTGGTCCCTGCTGCTCAATGACTTCGATGTCTTCCTCTACGACATGAGAAATCACGGCTGGTCCGCACAGGGCCGGCGCAACGACCACAACATCCCCACGTTCATCCAGGACCAGGACCGGATTCTAGGAGCGATCGACGACAGTTTCGGCGCCAAACCCAGAATGGGCGTGTTCCACTCCCTTTCCGCCCTGGTTTCGCTGCTGTCGCAATCATCGATCATGGCAGACCCCGAGCGGCCTGCACGCAGGGAGGGATTCAAGGCGCTCATGCTGTTCGACCCCCCGTTATTCAAACCCAACAGCGGCAGCGAGGCGAAGTTCGAAGAGCTCTCCAAACACCTAGTGCGCAAGACGAGAGCGCGCGTCAATGAGTTCAGCAGCCGCGAGGACTTCGTGGAACTGCTCGAGTACTCGCCAAACTTCACCCGCGTCGTACCCGGGGTTCGCGAACTGATGGCACGAACGACGCTCAAAAAGTCGGCCGAGGGCGATTTCTACCAGCTTCGCTGCCCACCGGATTATGAAGCGCAGATCGTGGAATACGCGAGAAGCTACTCGGGGTGGGTGGACTTCAAGAACCTTTCGTGCCAGGTCAAGGTGCTCGGCGCCGACCCGACCCTGCCATTCGCCTACCTGCCGACATTCGACCTCGTCCAGATGGATACGGTCGACTACGATTTCCTGCCGGAAGCGACGCACTACCTGCAATTGGAAAGGCCGGCAGAGTGCGTATCGGCGTTGTACCAGTTTCTCGGTCGAATCAGTTGATCGCCGGACGTACAGGGTACAGCCTTGTGTCCCTGGCAGATTCCACAACCGCTGTCGATGTGCGAAGTCCGTCTGCACGACGGCAGCCTGATCACGGTACGGCAGCACGGAAATTTCCCGGGTCCCCGGCTTGTGCCGGGCCACGGAAATGGGCTGGCGATCGATCTGTACGCGCCATTCTGGTCGCTGCTGCTGAACGACTACGAACTGCTCGTTCACGACATCAGAAACCACGGCTGGAACGCGCCGGGCGCGCTGCAGAACCACACCATCACGTCATTCGCTCGCGGCCTGGGCTCTTTTCGTTGTGCCTGGGAATTCGACCATGAACGCAGGCGATCCTGGCAGCCTCCGCTACCAGCCGGACGAGAAGCCGCCGGCGCTGCTTGTCTTCGGCCTCGGCCTGCAGATCGCCGTGCTCTCCCTCGCCGCCATCATTGTGGTGCCGACGATCGTGATGCGGGCGGGCAGTGCGGGCGAGGACTATCTGTCATGGGCGGTTTTTGCCACCGTCGCGATCTGCGGAGTGACGACGATTCTGCAGTCGCTGCGCGCCGGGTGGGTCGGTGCCGGGCATCTGGTCGTGATGGGAGCCTCGGGAGCTTTCATCGCTGTCTGCATCACCGCGGTTTCGGAAGGCGGGCCGGCACTGCTAGCAACCCTGGTCGTCGTCTCATCCTTCGTACCCTTTGTGCTGTCCGTGCGGCTGTCGCTGTTCCAGCGGGTGCTCACCCCCACCGTCTCGGGAACAGTCATCATGCTGATACCGGTCACGGTGATGCCGGCCGCATTCGACCTGCTTGCCGACGTGCCGGAGGGAACCCCGGCACTGGCAGCGCCGCTCTGCGCGGGGGTGGTAGTAGTGGTCATCGCCGGCATCGCCCTGAAAGCGTCCGGGGCGTTACGCCTGTGGGCGCCGGTCGTCGGTGTTTTGGCCGGTGCGGGTGTCGCTGCCCTGTTCGGCCTATACGATGCAAGCCGGGTGGTACAAGCACCCTGGTTCGGCATCCCGGCCGGCGAGTGGCCGGGCTTCGACCTCGAATTCGGGCCGCCCTTCTGGGCACTTTTCCCGCCCTTTGTGCTGGTGGCCGTGATCGCCACCATACGCACCATCAGTGGCGCCGTCGCCATTCAGCGCGTTTCCTGGCGCCGGGCGCGGCCGCTGGATTTCCGGGCGGTGCAGGGAGCGATCAACGTGGACGGGTTAGGCAACCTGCTCTCAGGACTCTTCGGCACGACACCCAACACGGCGACCACCGTGGGCGCGTCGGTGACCGAGCTGACCGGCGTCGGCGCCCGCAGCGTAGGGGTCGCAACCGGAGCGATTTTCGTCGTGATCGCGTTCCTGCCCAAGGTGCTCGCGGCGGTGCTGGCGATACCGGGCCCGGTGTTCGCGGCCTATCTCGGCGTATTGCTGGCGACGCTGTTCGCCATCGGCCTGAAGATGGCCGTCCAGGACGGCATCGACTACAAGAAGGGCCTGATTGTCGGCCTTGCTTTCTGGATCGGTGTCGGTTTCCAGAACGGCGCGGTGTTTCCCGACCAAGTTTCGGAATTCGCCGGCGGACTGCTGGCCAACGGGATCACGGCAGGCGGACTTGCGGTCATTCTGATGACGCTGTTCGTGGAGATGACGAGATCCCGCCGCAGCCGAATCGAGACCGCGTTCGACATCTCGGCGCTGCCGAGCATCAGGGAATTTCTCGCCGGATTCGCAGCCCGAAGCGGCTGCGACGCGGCCCTGGCAGAGCGATTGGATGCCGCCTGCGAGGAGACACTGCTGACCCTCATGCAGCAGAACGAAGAACAACGCCGTCTGCGGCTGGTGGCCTACCGGGAAGACAGCGGGGCGGTGCTCGAGTTTGTGGTGGCGTCCCGGGACGAAAACGTACAGAACCGGCTCGCCCTGCTTGCCAACGAACCCGGCGAGGCGAACGCCGAGGAGGAAGTGTCGCTGCGCCTGCTGCGTCGACTCGCATCCTCCGTCCACTACCGGCAGTATCGCGGCATGGATGTCGTGACGGTCCGCGTCGCGGCTTCAGCCGGAGGTGGTGACACATGACCGACGTTCCACGCATCGCGATCATCGGCCTGGCCTGCCGGTTTCCCGGAGCGGACGATCTTTCCGCCTTCTGGCGCCTGCTGGAATCGGGCGGCAATGCGGTGCAGGAGGGCATTCCAGGGTCTGGCGTCGGTCGCGTGGGCGCCCTGTTTCCCGACGACGCGGGGCAGATCGATGCCTGCCGCTTCGGCGCCTATCTCGACCTCGATGTTCTCGAACGGTTCGATGCGGCTTTCTTTCACATTTCGCCGGTGGAAGCGCAATTGCTGGACCCGCAGCAGCGTCTGATTCTGGAAACCTGCTGGCGTGCGCTCGAAAACGCAGGCATCGATCCGGAACGACTCAAGAACAGTCTTACCGGGGTCTACGCGGGGATCAGCAACAACGATTACCGCGGGATGATCCTGGAAGCCAGCAAGGGTGCGGGGTTTGCCGAACCCGCCGCCAACCTGTATGCCGTCACCGGCACCTCGCTGAACACGGCGATCGGCCGGGTCGCGTACGTCCTCGGCTTTGGGGGACCGGCGATGGCGGTGGACACGGCCTGCTCGTCATCGCTGGTCGCGACACACCAGGCGGTCACCGGCCTGCAGCGGGGTGACGTGAATCTCGCGCTCGCAGGCGGGGTGAATGTCATTCTCTCCGGCCGGCTTCTCGAATTTCGTGCCAACGCGGGGATGCTGGCGCCGGACGGTCAATGCAAGGCTTTCGACGCCTCCGCCAATGGCTATGTGCGGGGTGAGGGCTGCGGCATTCTGGTTCTCAAGCGACTCGCCGATGCGCAGGCCGACGGTGACCGCATCTGGGGCGTTATCCGCGGTTCGGCGCTGAACCAGGACGGGGCGAGCCAGGGCCTGACGGTTCCCAGCGGAGCGGCTCAGGAACGCGTCATCGCAGCGGCGCTCGAGAGAGCCGGGATAAAGCCGTCGGAGATCGACTACCTGGAAGCGCACGGCACCGGCACGGAAGTGGGCGACCCGATCGAGATTGGCGCGGTGGCGGCGGTCTATGGGCGTGAACGCAAGGCGGACCGACCGCTGCTGATCGGCTCGGTCAAGACCAACATCGGCCACCTTGAATCGGCGGCAGGCTCCGCCGGATTGATCAAGACCGTGCTGGCGATGAATCGGGGACTCATCCCCAAGCACCTGCACTTCGAGAACCCGAATCCAGCGATGGACTGGAAGCGGCTGCCGGTGCAGGTGACCTCCACCCCTACACATTGGCCCACCAATGGGGACCGCCCGCCGTTGGCGGGCGTGAGCGGGTTTGGGTGGTCGGGCACGAATGCCCATATCGTGCTGGAGGGGTACGCATCACCGGATGGAGTCGCGGCGCGGCGCATCGCCGTTTCGATGCCGGCCTGGATCCGGTCTGCGCCGCACTTGGACAAGAAGCCTGCTCCGCGCGGCACGCGCCTGCTGCCGCTCTCCGGCAAGTCGGACGCGGCGCTTCGCGAACTGGCGCGACGCTATCTTGAATGGATGGAAGAACATGAGGAGGCTCTTGCCGCCGAAGGCACGGCGTCCGATCCCCTGCTTTCCGACATGGCGTGGTCGGCCAGCACTGGCCGCAGCCACTTTGGCTGCCGGGCGGGGGTGGTGTTCGACGATGCGGAGTCACTGAATTCGGGTTTGCGGGCGATCGCCGAGACGGAACAGAGTCCGGCATCGAGCAGGGCGGGCACGGTGGCCTTCGTCTACACCGGACAGGCCAGTCAGTGGCCAGGAATGGGCGCAGCACTGTATGCAAGCGAGCCGGTGGTGCGGGCGGTGCTCGACCGGTGTGACGAGGTGCTCGCCCGGGAGCGCGGCGCCTCGCTGCTCGACGTGATGTTCGGCCGCCCCGGCGCCGTTGGAGACCTGGACGATCCGCAGTGGAAACAGCCGGCGATCTACGCGCTCGAGTGCGCGCTGGCGGCGCAGTGGGCGAGTCTCGACATCCGGCCGGACATGGTACTCGGCCACAGCCTGGGCGAGATTGCAGCGGCGCACGCTGCGGGCGTTTTCAGCCTCGAGGATGGCTTGCGCCTTGCGGCGACACGCGGGACGCTGGTCGGCGCGCTGCCCGGTGAAGGGGCGATGGCCGCGGTATTCGCACCGCCCGCCCGCGTGTCGGACGCGCTGGACGAACACAATGCGGCCTCGCAGGGCATCGGCTTGTGCATCGCTGCCGACAACGGGGCACACCAGGTCATCAGCGGTCCGGCGGCAGAAATCGCGACGATCCTCGAACATCTCGAGGCGGCCAAGGTTCGGGTCGCGCGGCTGCGCAAGAGCCCCGCCTACCACAGCGCCATGATCGAACCTGCGATGGAGGATCTGGAGGCCGCCCTTCAACAGCTTGACTTCGCGCCCCCATCGCTCCCCTTCATCAGCAATCTCACGGGGCAGGTGGTCGGTTCGGACGAGACACTTGATGCGGCCTACTGGCCCCGGCAGATGCGCGCGCCAGTGGCCTTTCGCACCTGCATCGAGACCCTGGCCGGCCTTGGTGTGGATACGGTGGTGGAAATCGGTCCGCACGCGGTGCTCGGTCCCATGACCACGCTCACCTGGCTGCAGGCGGCAGGCGTTGCCGAGCCGGCGGTGGTCTCAAGCCTCAGGCGGCCGGCGAAGGGCGAAGACCAGCCGTCCCCGGGGTCTGGAGGCGGCTTCGTGGAAGCTGTCGCCGGCTTGTACGAGGCCGGGCTGCCACTGCGCTTCGATGCGCTCTTCGCCGGCGAGGAACGGTGCCGCATTACGCTGCCGGGCTACCCGTTCCAGCGCGAGCGCTACTGGGTCGAAGCGCCCAGACGGCAGCGGGCGGTCAGCGGTCACCCGTTGCTGGGTGTGCGGCACGACTCCGCGAGCGGCGAGACCAGTTTCGACACCGAGTTGTCCCCCACCGACCCGGCTTGGCTGGGCGACCACCGCGTGTTCAACCGGCTGGTTGTGCCCGGCGCGCTCTACGGCGCCATGGCGGTCTCGGCCGGCACCGTTTGCAACCCCGGCGCGGCGGTCGTCGAGGACTTCCAGATGCATACCGCGCTGGTCCTTGCGGAGAACGAGGATGCGGACACAGGCGAAGAAGCAGTCCGTCGCCTGCAGGTGCTGCTCGATGACGCGGGCGACGACGAATCGCGCAGCGTACGGGTCCTCAGCCGGGATGCGGACGACGAAGACTGGACGCTGCATGCACAGGGAAGGGTTTCGACCCGTGCCGGTGCGAGTCCGCCGGTGGCCGGTGCGCCGCTGGACCCCGCACGGCTGAAGGCCGGTCTGACGCCGGTGGACCTCACCGCTTACTACCGCACCAAGGCCGATGTCGGGATCGATCTCGGCCCCTCCCTGCGAACACTGCGGGCACTCTGGTCCGGGCCGGGCGAAGCATTGGGCGAGGTGTCCCTGGCGGATTCCGTCGACCGCGGCGGCCTGGACATCCATCCGCTCATGCTGGACGGTTGCTTCCAGGTGATGGCGGCGGCGCGCGCACCGGTCGCATCCGAAGAGGCGGTCACCTACCTGCCCTTCGGGTGGGAGCGGCTGGTGTTGCCGGCGCAGCTGCCGGAGCGGCTGCTCTGCCATGTACGCACCCGGGAGGCAGAGGGCAACGCCAGCGCCGAATTGCCGGAGGTGATCAGCGCCGACCTCGCTCTCTACAGCCTCGACGGTGCTCCGGTCGGCACCCTGAGCGGATACACGGTGAAGCGGGCGACGCGGAGCGCGCTGCTTGCCGTGGCGGAAGGAATCGAGGAACTGCTCTACGAAGTCGTATGGCGCGACCGCGCCCTGCCGCCAGGCATGCTGGCGGCAGACTTCCTGCCGAGTCCGTCGGCCGCCGCTTCCCGCTCGCAGCCGTTCTCCTGGTACCTAGCCGAGGAGGGCGTCAAGGTCGCCGACGAGATCGACCTGCAGGGGGAGATGGAGCAGGTGGCCCAGTGCTATGCGCTCAGTGCGCTGGAAGCGCTGGGGTGGGAACGCAGGGCAGGCACGGTCATTCACCCGGAAGAACTGCGCGAGCGCCTCGAGGTTCTGCCCGAGCACGTGCATCTGCTGCGCCGGTTGCTCGAGATACTGGCCCGATCAGGCGTGCTGCAGGCGAAGGACGAGGGCTTCGTGGTAACGGCCGGAGCCGACGGGTCCCCGCCAGATCAAATACCGCGCGACTCCGAAGCATTTCTGACCGAGGTGACCGAGCACTTTCCCCACGCGGTGAACGAAATCGGGCTGTTTCGGCGCTGCGCCGGCGCCCTGCCCGAAGTATTGCGTGGCAACGAAGATCCGCTGTCGCTGCTGTTCGGCGATGCGCAGCCAACGGCCGGCGACCTGTATCGACTGGCACCAGTCTGGCGGGCGGCGAACCGGATGATTGGCGAGGTGGTTCGCACACTCGTGGACAAATTGCCGGACGGGCGGCGGCTGCGCGTGCTTGAGGTGGGTGCCGGAATCGGCTCGGCGACGGAATGCATCCTGCCCATGCTTCCGACCGGACAGTTCGACCTCACCTACACCGATATCTCCGCGGGGTTCTTCGCCGATGCGGAGGCACGTTTCAGTGCGGACGGCGCTGCGATCGACTACCGCATACTGGATATCGAGAAGCACCCGACAGACCAGGGTTTCAAGCTCCATGCCTACGACCTGGTCATCGCGGCAAACGTGCTGCACGCGACGCGCTACCTGGACGAGACGCTTGCCCACTGCCGGGCGCTGCTGGCGCCATCGGGGCTCCTGGTGGCACTCGAGAACCAGCGCGGCCGGGGCTGGATGGACCTGATCTTCGGCCAGCTGGACGGATGGTGGCGTTTCGCCGACCGCTACCGGCCGAACCATGCGCTCGCCGGGCCCGACGTGTGGTGTCAGGCACTCGCCGATGCAGGTTTTGCGGAATCCGAGGTTCTTGGCGTGGACCGGTTGGCCACGGCGGGCCTGCCCGATCGTGGCGTGATCGTGGCGCAGGGTCCGGCGAAGATCGACTTGCCGGAGGGCGTCTGGGTGCTGGCAGCCGACCAGGGCGGCATGGCAGCGGCGCTTGCAGCACAGCTTGCCGCAAAGAATCAGCACGTCGTACTTGCAGGCAGCGATGCGCAGGCCACAGACGCCGCTGCGGAGGGCCAGGACGGTATCGTCGTGGCGCCGGTCAAGATGCAGCAGCGTGAGTCCTGGCGCTCGCTCATCGACAGTCTGCCCCCGGATGTACCCTTGGCCGGCGTGGTGCACCTGGTCGCCCAGGACGGCCACGGGACAGACGCGACCATGCCGGAACTGGCGGCGGATGCACAACAGGCGGTGGCGAGCGCGCTTGCCCTGGTGCAGGGCATCACTGACGCCGACGCCGTGCCCGAGAAAGGCTTGTGGTTCGTCACACGGGGGGCACAGGTGCTGGAACGGGAGCGGGTCGGGCAATTGGCCGGCGCCGCCCTCTGGGGCCTGGGCAAGGTGGTGGCACGGGAGGCTCCACAGTTGCAGTCGCGGATGCTCGATCTCGACCCCGAGGCAGCCCGGCCGCACGCTGTCCTTGCCGATGAGCTGCTGTTCCCGGATGCGGAGAATCACATCGCGCATCGCCAAGGCGGCCGCCAGGTGGCGCGGCTGGTTCGAAACGGAGCGGAGCTGGCTCGCCTCGCCCTGCCGGAAGAGGCGGGTTGGGTGCTGGCGCCGGACGAGGCCGGAGCAATCGAGACACTGCGGATACAACCGCTGGCGGCGAGTGCGCTGGAACCGAAGGAGGTGCGCGTCGCCGTCGAAGCCTGCGGGCTCAACTTCCTGGACCTGTTCCGCGCCATGGGCCTGGTCGAGGAAGGACTGCTCGGTGAGGAATTCAGTGGCCGGATTATCGAAACCGGTCCGGACGTAACCACCGTCGCGGTGGGCGACCGGGTGGCGGGCTTCGCCTTCGGCACGTTCGCACCGGAAGTGGTGACGCGGGAGGAACTAGTCGCGCTTGCCCCGGCCAACCTTACAACGACGGCGCTTGCCACCATCCCGTCGGTATTCGTGACCTGTGTCCTGTCCTATGAGCTTGCGGGGCTCAAGACCGGGGACCGTGTGCTGGTTCACGCCGGCGCCGGCGGCGTCGGGCTTGCTGCCATCCAGCTTGCCCAGGCGGCGGGCGCGGAAGTGTTCGCCACGGCGAGCGGACCCAAGCAGGCCTATCTCCGCTCGACCGGCGTCGAGCACGTGTTCGACAGCCGCTCCACCGCGTTCGGCCAGCATGTTCTCGATGCGACCGGCGGCGCGGGGGTCGATGTCGTTCTTAACAGTTTGACCGGCGAGGGTTTCATCGAGGCGAGCCTCGCCTGCCTCGCCCGGGGCGGCCGCTTCGTGGAGCTGGCCAGGCGAGACATCCTGAGCGAAGAGGAGATGACCGCGCTGCGGCCGGATGTCTCCTATTCGATCCTGGATCTGTACCACCTGAAACAGCAGGATCCAGTGGGCCCCGGGGCGGCGCTGAAAGAGGTGTTGGCTCGCATGGCGACGGGCGAGCTTGCGCCGCTCAGGCACACTCGATGGCCGTTGACCGAGACGAGCGCGGCGATGGGTTACATGCGCGCGGCGCGGCATATCGGCAAGATCGTGCTGACGATGCCCGCCTTCGGTACGGGACGGTTGAGGCAGGACGGAACCTACCTGGTGACAGGGGGGCTGGGCGGCATCGGCTGTGCGCTTGCCGAGTGGCTTGCAGAGCACGGTGCGGGAGTTGTCGTCCTGAACGGCCGCAGGACGCAGGATGCGGCGGTGGACAAGGCGATCGAGGCGCTACGCGCCCGCGGATTCCGAATCGAGGTGGAGATTGCGGACGTGACGGACACCGCCGCGCTCGATGCCATGTTGGCGCACCTGGATGAAACCCTGCCGCCGCTTGCCGGCGTCATCCATAGCGTCGGTGTACTGTCGGACGCCGCCCTCGGCAATCAGAACTGGGAGCGCTTCGAGACGGTGCTGTGGCCGAAGATGCTCGGGGCCTGGCACCTGCACCGAGCGACGGCGGAACGCGACCTGGACCTGTTCGTCCTGTTTTCCAGCGTCGCCGGCATTTTGGGAAATCCAGGCCAGGCCAACCACGCGGCAGCCAATGCCTTCCTCGATCAGCTTGCTGCGCACCGACGTGCGCTGGGTCTACCCGGACAGGCCATCGCCTGGGGAGCCTGGTCCGGGCTGGGCGAGGCGGAGGAGCAGCGCGAACGCATCGCCGGGCGGCGCGAGGCATCCGGCACGGGCTGGTTCGCGCCGGAACAGGGGTTCAAGGCACTCGAGCACCTGTTGCGCCAGGATGCCACGAATGCGGCGGTAGCGGTGGTGGACTGGCCGGTATTCGGAAACGCCCTGGACAGCCGTCCGGCCCTGCTGGAGGACCTGCTGGCCGTTGACCCGGACGATGAGGATTCGTCCCTGGCTGAAGACCTGCTCGAACAACTCGCCTCGGCTCCGGCGGCGGGGCGCGAGGAGGTACTGGTGTCCTTCCTGCAGCGGGAAGTGCAAGCGGTACTGAGACTGCCGTCAGCGCCGGCGTCCGGCATCGGATTCTTCGACCTGGGGATGGACTCGCTGATGGCGGTCGAGTTGCGCAACCGTCTCAACCGCGCTTTCTCCGATACCTATGTGGCCCCGAATACCCTGGTCTTTGACTACCCCACCATTGCGGATCTCGGCCGCCACCTGGTAGGCGAGCTGGCCGAAACTGCCGCCGTCTCGACGCCTCAGCCGGAGCCAGGGCCGGAGCGGAGCCCGCCGCCAGCACCGCGGCGCGGGGAGGATGGCATCGCGATCGTCGGCATGGCATGCCGCTTTCCGGGCGCGCCGGACATTGCCGCCTTCTGGCACCAGCTGGACGCCGGCCACGATGCAGTGAACACTACACGGCAGGACAACGGACCCTGGACCGGAGTCGCCGGTGACCCCGTAGACGAAGACAGTGCCTGGGGGCTTGGCGGCTTCATCGACGGAATCGACCGGTTCGACGAACGCTTTTTCGGCATGACACCGATCAGTGCACGCCTGATGGACCCGCAGCAACGGCTGCTCCTGGAGACGAGCTGGCGGGCACTCGAGGATGCAGGCATCGATCCGAATGACCTCAGGGGCAGCCGCACCGGGGTCTACGCCGGCATCTCCACCAGCGAGTACCGCGACCTGATGCTGGCGTCCAGCAACGAGAACCTCAACTATCTCGGTACCGCCAGCAGCACGGCCGTCGGGGGCGTGGCATTCACGCTCGGTCTCACGGGGCCGGCCATACCGGTGATGCTCAACTGCGCGGCATCGCTTGTAACGGTGCAACAGGCACTCACGGGTCTGCGGCAGGGAGAGGTGGACCTCGCCCTGGTCGGCGGCGTGAACGCGGTCCTTTCGCAGGGGCTGACCGGCGAGATGGTGGCGTTGGGGATGTTGTCGCGCCAGGGGCGCTGCAAGACCTTCGATGCCTCGGCCGATGGCTTCGTGCGAAGCGAAGGGTGCGGGATGCTGGTATTGAAGCGGCTCGCGGAGGCCGAGGCCGACGGCGACCGCATCTGGGCGGTGATCCGGGGCGCGGCCGTCAACCAGAACGGGGCGACTGCAGGGCCAACCGTGCCGAACGGGCCAGCCCAGGAGCGGGTGATCGAACAGGCGTTGTCGCAAGCCTGCGTTGCGCCGTCAGAGGTGGACTACCTTGAGGCGCATGGGGCCGGATCGGCACTGGGCGACCCCATCGAGGTGCGGGCAGCCGCAGCGGTTTACGGAAAGGAGCGCGCCGGGGACCGCCCGTTGCTGATCGGCTCGGTCAAGACCAACATCGGCCACCTGGAGTCGGCGGCCGGGGTCGCCGCACTCATCAAGGTGGTCCTGGCCATGCAACACGGCGTGATTCCGAAACATCTGCATTTCCAGGACCCGAGTCCGCACCTGGACTGGGACCAGCTGCCGGTCAAGGTGGTATCGGAGGCAATGGACTGGCCGCTCATGCCGGACCGGCCGTTCAGGGCCGGGGTCAGCGCATTCGGAATCTCCGGGACGAATGCTCACGTTGTCGTTGAGGGCTACGGCACCCCGAACAGGGACTCTCCCGGACCCTACGGTTCTCCCCAGCCGGTCCCTGTCCCGTTGCAGGACACCGATGCAGGGTTGTCGCCAAAAGACGACAAGCCTGCCGCGCGCACGACACGGCTTCTGCCGCTTTCCGCCAAATCCGGTGGCGCGCTTCGCAGGCTGGCACGGCGCTACCTCGCATGGCTTGACAGCCGGGAGCCGGCACTGGCGCGCAAAGATGGAACAACCGACCCGACGCTCTCGGACATGGCGTGGACCGCCGGGGTGGGTCGGGCGCACTTCGACCACCGCGCTGGTGTGGTGTTCGGGGACGCGGGGTCACTGCGCGACGGCTTGCGCACCCTCGCGGAGGCGGACGCAAGCGCGGACCCCGGGACCTCGTCCAAGGTCGCATTCGTCTATACCGGCCCGGCTGATGGGTGGACCGGTATCGATGCCACGCTCTACGCATGCGAGCCGGTGGTGCGAACCGTTCTCGACCGCTGCGATGAGGTGCTGGGCAAAGCAGGGGGCATCTCGCTGCTGGAGGCGATGTTCGATCGATCCGGTGCGGCGGACGTTCCGGGAGCCTCGAATTGGCAGCGCCCGGCAATCTATGCGCTTGAATGCGCTCTCTCGGCACTTTGGTCGAGTATCGGTATTCGGCCAAGCGTGACCTTCGGATGCGGCGTCGGGGCGCTGGCGGCGGCGCAGGCAGCCGGCGTGCTCGGGCTGGAGGATGGCTTGCGGCTTGCCGCGGCGCACGCCGATCCGGACTCGATGCCCGAAGAAATCGAGGCCAGCCCGCCGTCGCTGACCCTGGTAAGCGACTTGTCGAACCGGGTGCTGGCGCCCGATGACGTTCTGGATGCGGCGTACTGGCGTCACCAGGCCGTGAGTGGGCCGGATTCATTCGAGGGATGCATTGCCGCGCTCGCAGCGCTGGATGTCGACCTGATCGTCGAGGTCGGTCCGCACGCGGGGTTTGCGGCGACGGCGGAATCGGCATGGCCGCTGCACGGCGCGCGCGCCGCGGCGCCGGTGGTGCTGCCTAGCGTTTGGCGGTCGACGGACGGCGGGGAAACTCGGGCGGCAACCCTGAGCGGAAGCTTCGTCGAGGCAGCCGCGCAAGCCTATGAGGCGGGACTGCCCGTGTCCTTCGCCGGGCTATTCGCAGGGGAGACCCGTTGCCGGATTCCGCTGCCGGGCTATCCGTTCGAACGTCGCCGCCACTGGATCCGGACCGGGAAATAGCCAGCTCGCGGCGGACCCGTTGCACGGGGGCCGAAGCTGCAGGGCAGGGATCAGTACCTACCTGTTTGCATGGCGCACTCCCCTGCGCCGCAACCATTCCACTGTGATCAGCAACAGTACCGCAAACACCATCAGGCAAGTGGCGACCGCAAGAATCTCCGGGCTGATCTGTTCGCGAATGCCGGCCCACATCTGCCTCGGCAAGGTGCGCTGGTCCAGCCCCCCCAGAAACAGCACGGTGACGATTTCGTCGAACGACGTTGCAAACGCGAACAGGGCGCCTGCAATCACTCCGGGGGCGATGATGGGCAGCTGCACACGCCTGAAGATGACGATTGGACCGGCACCCAGGCTCGATGCGGCACGTGAAAGGTTGGTGTCGAACCCGGACAGGGTTGCCGTCACGGTGATCACGACGAAGGGAGTCCCGAGTGCTGCATGGGCCAGGATCAGGCTCAGGTGTGTCTGCCCGAGGCCGATCTCGGAATAGAAGAAGAACATGCCTGCGGCAGATACGATGATGGGCGTCACCATCGGCGAGATCAGCAGACCCATCACGACCTGCCGGCTCGGCATGTAGGGACTGGACAGGCCCAGGGCTGCCAGCACGCCGAGTGCCGTGGCGATGAACGTTGCCGAGACCCCGATCACGAGGCTGTTGACGAGTGCATGACGCCACTCGCCATCCCCGACCACGTTACGGTACCAGCGCAGGGAATAGGCGTCAGGATCAAGGCTCAGCATGCCCTCCGTGAAAGTGAAGTAAGGCTCGGCATTGAAACTCAGCGGCACCACGATCAGCATGGGGGCGATCAGGAACGCAAACACGGCCGTGCAGAACGCAAGGTGCAGACCGCGCTCCAAGCGCTCTCCCAGTGTGAAGCTTGCCCTGCCGGCAGCCATCACGAGAACCTCATTCCCTCGATGCCCACCAGGCGATCATATACGAAGTAGAACAGCCCCACAGTGGCCAGCAGGATGACGCCAAGCGCTGCGGCAAGCCCCCAGTTGAGGGACTGCTGCATGTGATAGGCAATCATGTTCGAAATCAGCTGACCGGTACGTCCCCCCACCAGTGCGGGGGTGATGTAGTAGCCGATGGACAGGATGAAGACGAGGAGTGAACCCGCCGCGACACCGGGAAGGGTCTGCGGCCAGTAGACGCGCAGGAACCCCTGACGGAACGTCGCACCGAGGCTCGAGGCGGCCCGCAGGTGCTGGGGCGAGACGGTGCGCATTACGGCAAAGAGGGGCAGTATCATGAACGGCAACAGGATCTGCGTCATCGCGATCAGCGTTCCGGTCATGTTGTAGACCATCGCGATACGGCCGTCATCGCCCAGGATGCCGATCGCCACCAGCAGGTCATTGATCACGCCCTGATTCTGGAGGAGAACGATCCAGGAAGTGGTGCGTACCAGCAGTGAGGTCCAGAACGGCAGCAGTACCAGCAGCAGCAGGAGGTTCGAACGTGCAGGTGATGAGTTCGCGATCAGGTAGGCCACCGGGTAGCCCAGCACGAGGCATATGACGGTAATGGCAAAGCTGACGACCAGGGTGCGCCACAGCAACGGCAGGTAGATGCGCCGTTCCGGAGGCTGCGGGACGATCCGGCCCGCATCGTCGCGGTCCAGGTCGAGGGCATTGAGGTAATGCTGCAGCGTGAACCGTTCTCCGGCGCGGCGCAGCGCGCGCCAGGTACCGGCCTCTCCCCAGACCTCGTCCGCGGCAATCATGGCCTCGCGCCAGGATTCCGACGGGTCACCGCGGCGCAGTTTGCGGGCCGTCTTCAGGATGGTACTGCGCATGCCGCTCTCGAGGCGGTTGATCCGTGTCGCGACACCGCCCAGCTTGCGTTGCTTGGCGAGCGAGCGGAACTCCATCCCAAGCGCCCGGAACGTCTCCTCTTGCGGGATGGACTGGCCGTCCCAGTCTTCCAGCAGCGCCAGGGTGTGCGGCAGTGCATCGGCGACCTGCGGCGAGTGAAAGCTGCGGGTCAGCATCGAGCCGAGCGGCACGAAAAAGGTGATGGCGATGAAGGCCACCAGCGGCAGCGTCAGGGCTGCCGCACGAATCCTGGCACCCCTCAGCGATTGAGCCACGCGCTAAACCGCTCGTGCACTTCCTCCGCGTTGTCGCTCCACCACTCCCAGTCGTTGTGCAACGCTCGCTTCAAATTCTCCGGCGCACTCGGCATGTGCGGACGCATCTCCACCCCCGTCTCCGCATGCGTCGTGAACAGGTTCACCCCCGAACGACGCGTCGGACTGTACGCAATGTAACGACCGATTGCCGCCATCGACTCCACCCGGGAAGCATACTGCAGGAATTCCCTTGCCGTTTCCATGTTGGGCGTCCCGGTGACGATCGCGATCTGGCCGTAATCGAGCACCTGGCCGTCCCATACGATCACCAGCGGCTGGTTCTCGATCACCTGGGCGTTGAAGATCCTGCCGTTGTAGGCCGTGCTCATCACCACCTCCTGGTCGGCCAGCATCTGCGGCGGCTGGGCACCGGCCTCCCACCACACAATATGCTCCTTGATCGTGTCCAGCTTGCGGAAGGCACGGTCCAGGCCTTCAGGCGTATCGAGCACCTCGTACACCTCGCCCGGAGGAACCCCGTCCGCCATGAGCGCAAACTCCAGGTTCACCCCGGGAGTGCGGCGCATGCCGCGACGACCCGGAAACTTCCCGAGATCGAAATAGTCCTCGATGGTGGACGGCTTCTCGCCCGGAAAACTCTTGGTGTTGTAGGCATAGACCGTCGAGTAGAAGATTCCGCCGCCGCCGCAGTCCGAATGGGTGCCCTTGTAGTAGTCCACCCGTGCCGGGGTGCCGTCCTGAGCAGGGGGCAACTGGTCTATATCGACAAATTCGAACAGGCCCTCGTCACATCCGCGCGCGAGGTCCGCGAACTCGAGGTCCACGATGTCCCAGTGCACGTTGCCCGTCTCGACCTGCGCCCTCACCTGGGCCAGGCCCCCGTTGTAGCTCTCCAGGCGCACCTCGACACCCGTCTCGGCCGTGAAGGGCTCAAGAATCGCCTTCTCCCAGGCCCTGGCATAGGAGCCGCCCCAGGAAACCACCGTGATCGATTCGGCGCCCGTCGTGACCCCGGGCAGGCCGGTCAGACACGCCAGCACGGCACCGGTCGCCCAGCCAACCACCCCGTACCGGGGACTTCTTCGCTTGTTTGGATTCGTCTTCATAGCATTCCCCCAATTGTCCGGCTGCAGGTTTTTTCCATGTCCTGTTGCCGATACGCGTATCACCGCCTGCGCGGGTCTGGCCGCGGGCTATTCCTCGTCAGGAAGCGCACGGCAGTCCATGATTCCCCAGCCGACGCGCACGCGATCACCCTTCAGTACGGCCCCGTGCCCCGCGATGTTCGGCAGCTTGATGATAAAGTTCGAATTGCCGCAAACCTTGACTCGCATGCGCAGGTGGTCCCCCACGAAAAGTATATCACGGAGGTCGACCTCGAACTCGTTGCTGTAGGTGCGGGGCTGGGCAAGTCCGACCCGTTCCGGACGGATGGCAAGCGCCACCTTTTCACCGGGACGGCAGCGGTATACGGGAAACGCCTTGACCTCGCCACCCGGTGTATCGACGATGCACTGACCCTCTTCCGCGGACAGGACATGGCCACGCAGGATATTGTTGTCACCGATGAACCGCGCGACAAATTCCCGTTCGGGTTCTTCATAGAGGACTTCGGGCGTGGCAATCTGCTGCACCCGGCCCCTGTGAAAGACGGCTACCCGGGTCGACATCGCCATGGCCTCCTGCTGGTCATGCGTGACATATACGACCGTAAGCCCGAGTTCCTGCTGGATGTTGCGGATCTCGAACTGCAACTCCTCCCGCAGCCGCCGGTCCAGTGCCCCGAGCGGCTCATCCATGAGCACCAGGGACGGTTCGAACACGAGTGCACGGGCGATGGCAACCCGCTGCTGCTGGCCTCCCGAGAGTTCACCCGGGCGGCGGTTCTCCATGCCCTCCAGGCGAACCATGGCAAGCGTGCGGCGCACGCGCTCTGCCCGGTCGGACGAGGGAATGCCCCTGACCTCCAGCGGGAAGGAGAGATTCTGTCCCACCGTCATGTTCGGAAAGAGGGCGTAGTTCTGGAATACCATGCCAATACCCCGCTTGCGCGGCGGCAGGTTGTGAACGGGGCGCCCGTCGATGGTGATCTCGCCCGAGGTGGAGGCTTCGAAGCCGGCCAGCATCATCAGGCAGGTCGTCTTGCCGGACCCGGACGGACCGAGCAGCGTGAAGAACTCGCCTCGTTCCACGTGAAGGTCGAGATCCCGCACGACCATCGTCTTGCCGTCGTAGGTCTTGTCCACCCCCCGGAACACGACATGTGCCTCATCATTTTTGACCGTGCTTGTCATGTCCTGTAGAGCCTTCTCAAAGTGGTGGTGACCTGCGAATCCTGCGGTAAAGACGCAACGGCTGCAGCGCATGCAGGAACTGTGCTCGCCCGCAAGTATAGCGACCGACTCGTCGTATCATCAAGGCAGTATTTTCACGCCGGCACCGCAGCGTGACAAAGCGCCCGGCTGCATGGCCTGGAAACCATGGCGTTGCGGCCACAGGCTTCGAGCGGCAGGCAGCATGCAGGCTTCATCCAGGGCCTCTGCGGTGATATCCTGAACCTGCCGGAACTGATCCCGAGAGGAGGGCGCAATGAACAGGAAATCCATCGTACTCTTTGCGTGGCTGGCACTGGTCCCTGCAGCGGCCATCGCCAGCATGTCCGGCGGCGGAGGCGGAATGGGACTGGAAGGCGGCCTGTTCTGGGGGGCAGACCTCGATCGCAACGAGCGCCTCGACCCGCACGAGGCCAAGGCGGTCCACAACCTGGCCGAGCCTGAGATCTTCCGTCGTTTTGACGAGAATGCAAACGGCTCGATCAGCCGGGTCGAGTTCTCGGAATTCATGCAGCGGGCCCCGTGGACCGATCCGTTCGTCCACCCTGCCGAGGCGAAGTAGGCCCGCCTTTTTGGACTTTCAGCTCCCGATCTCCTCTCCCTGATCGTGCATCACCGCGATCACGGAAGGTCGCGGCGGCAGGCGCTCGTCAAAATCCGGCCAGCGCGTTGAAGGCTCGTCATGTCCGGAACCCTCACCGGGATGCTGCACGGAACAGAACATCGTCCTGTGGTCCGGCGTGAAACAGGGGCTGCAGATTTCCGCGCCCACCGGGGCGCGCAGGAAATGTTTCGGCAGTGCACGGTCCGGGCCGGTCGAGGCGCAGACCCAGATGCCGTCGGCGATGCCCTCGTCGTTGAAGCCGTCCGTTGCAATCCACAGCCTGCCCGTCCTGTCGAAGGTGCAGTTGTCCGGGTTCGAGAACCAGCCGTTCGGGCTCACGCCGGCATGATACCGGGCATGGTCCTGCGGGTCGTCCGGGTTGCCCGCGAGGATAAACGGCTCCCAGCGGTACTCCCGGGCACTGTGATCCTGTTCGGGGGGCACCAGTTCGAGGATGTGCCCATGGCGGTTGGCCGGGCGGGGGTTGGCCGGGTCCACCTCCTGGCGGAGGCGCCGGGTATTGTTCGTCAGCACCGCGAACACATGGCCCGTGACCGGGTCGACCTTGATCTCTTCCGGGCGATCCATCGGCGTCGCACCCACCAGGTCGGCCGCGCGGCGCATGTCGATCACCACGTCGGCCTGGCTGGCAAACCCGTTGGCATAGGTGTGCGGTGCGAAACCCCATGCCAGGGGGTGCCAGACGAGCGTTCCGCGCTCGGTGAACTCGGCCACCGACAACTCGCCGTCGTCCAGCAGGGAAAGGTTGTGCGCTAGGTCCCCGGGGCGGTATGGCTCCCGGCTGACGAAGCGGTAAATGTACTCGAAGCGCTGGTCGTCGCCCATGTACACGGCCACGCGGCCGTCCCGGTTGACGACGATCCCGCATCCTTCGTGCTTGCACCGGCCGAGCGCCGTGCGCTTGACGGGCATGAACGCCGGATCGTACGGGTCGATCTCGACGACCCATCCCGCATGCAACCCCGCCCGGGGATGCCGGTCCAGGTCCCAGCGTTCATGAAACCGCCCCCAGGCGGACCTCGCCGTCCGGGTCCCCAGCATGCCAAACCGCTCGTAGCCCCGGTGCTCCTCCGTGGCTTTCGCCTCTCCGGTGAAATAGGACTGCACGTTTTCCTCGGCCGTGAGCACCGTCCCCCAGGGGGTGCGGCTGCCCGCACAGTTGCCGAAGGTGCCCAGGCTCTGTATGCCCTGCGGGGAGAACGACGTGCGCACCCTGCGGACCCCTTGTGCGGGCCCGGAAAAGCGCATGACGGTATGCGGCGTGATGCGCCGGTTGTAAGCGGATGCGCGCTGAACCTGCCAGGTGCCTCCCTGCCTGCGGACCTCGACGACCGAAAGGCCCAGGGCCTGCATCTCCGTGTCCACCTGGTCCCGCGTGAGGCCCCTTGCGCGCGGTGCACCCGGGTGCATCATGGAACTGGTCACGAACTCGTGGTTGACCACGAGCAGCCCGGACACCGATGAATCCCCGTTGCGAGGCAGGGGCAGCCATTCCACGAAATCGTTGTTGTAACCGAACTGCCTGCCCTGGGCATCCGGGTTCTGGTGCGCCGGGTCGAATGCCGGCGCATCGGGAAACAGCGGGTCACCCCAGCGCAGCAGCACCTGGCAGGAATAGCCTTCCGCCACGTGCAATGTCTCGTCCAGGCCATGCGCCAGTTCCCGAAACGAGGGACGCCCGCCCGCGCCGGGCGCGCGCGCGAAGCCCGGCCACGATGCCTGCAGGCCGAGCAGGGCGGATCCCTTCAGCATGCCCCGGCGGCTGACTCGCCGCCTGAGGATCTCGCCGAAGGCGGTCCCGGCATGCTCCCTGGCCGCAGGCTGGTCATCCATGTCGAGATCCAGTGTGTAACCCATGTTGTCTCCTGTCCGGTACGGGGTGGTTTCAGGTTTGCCTGGTTGCCGAATGCCTGGCCGTCACGGCCGGGTCCGGCATGCGGGACGGTTTCCCGCCGGGCGGAATCCCGCGGCACTGCAGCGGATCATCCGGCGTCTGCACTACTCGGCAGGTCCGGGAATGCAGCGGCCACACCCGGGTGGCACAGGACCCCTGCATGCACGTTCAGGGCCTGGCGCAGGCCCCGGTCCTCCTCGAGGAACGCATCCAGTCCGAGCCTGGCCAGCTTGCGCACGTACGGCAGGGTGGCGTTGCACAGCGCCTGGCTGCTGGTGCGGCCGACCGCGCCCGGGATATTGGGAACGCAGTAGTGAACGATGTCATCGATCACGTACACCGGGTCACGGTGCGAGGTCGGCCGGCTGGTCTCGAAGCACCCCCCCTGGTCGATGGACACGTCGACCAGCACGGCACCCCGTTTCATCTCCTTCAGCATCTCTCGGCGGATCAGCCTCGGTGCGCGTGCACCGGGAATCAGCAGCGCGCCGACCACCAGGTCCGCCTGCAGGGCAAACTGGCGCACCGCGTGGGGATCGGAATAGACGGTGGTGACGTTGTCCGGCATGACCTCGTCGATGTGGCGGAGCTTCTCGATGTCGATGTCCATGATCGTGACGTTGGCGCCCAGCCCGGCGGCCACCCTCGCGGCATTGGCCCCGACCACGCCCGCGCCCAGCACCAGCACGTTGGCCGGCGGCACGCCTGCGACCCCCCCGAGCAGGATGCCCCGTCCCATGAACGGCTTCTCCAGGCATTTCGCACCCTCCTGGATGGACATCTTCCCGGCCACCTCGCTCATGGGCTTGAGCAGCGGCAGCTCGCCGCGCGCGTCCGTGAGCGTTTCGTAGGCAAGCGCCGTGATAGAGCGGTCCAGGCACGATTCCGTGAGGGTCCTCGAGCCCGCAAAGTGGAAATAGCCGAAGACGATGAGGGAAGGCGGGTAGCGTTCCAGTTCTCCGGGCTGGGGTTCCTTGACCTTGACCAGCAGTTCGCACGCCTCCATGACGGCATCCGCCGAGTCCACCACCTGCGCACCCGCCTCGCGGTACTCGCTGTCATGGTACCCGCTGCCGCGCCCGGCATGGGTCTCGATGTACACCTCGTGGCCATCCGCCGCCAGCAGCTGCGCACCCACCGGCAGCAGCGCGACCCGGTACTCGTCCGCCTTGATCTCCTTGGGAATGCCGATCTTCATGCGCCTCAGTCCAGGACCAGCTTCCAGATGTCTTCCAAGACCGCCTTCAGGTGCGAACAGAACCGCGCGGCCTCGGCCCCGTTGATCACGCGGTGGTCGTAGGAAAGCGACAGCGGCAACCACTTCCGTTTTTCGGGCGTGTCCGGCTCGAGCATCCTTGACAGGCCCAGTATGGCGACTTCCGGCGGGTTGATGATCGGCGTGAAGGCCTCACCGCCCAGCTTGCCGAGGCTGGAGACGGTCATGCTGGCACCCGTCATCTGCCCGGCCTTGAGCTTGCGCGACCGGGCCTGTGCGGCAAGCGCCTCCAGCTCGCGTGCGACCTCGACCAGCGGCTTGCGGTCCACGTCGCGCAGCACGGGGACCAGCAGGCCGTGCGGGGTATCCACCGCGACCCCGATGTGGAAATACTTTTTCAGGACCAGCTGCCCGGCCTCCGGGTCCAGGGAGGCGTTGAACTGCGGATACTGTTCAAGCGTGGCGGCCAGCGCCTTGATCACGAAAGGCAGCGGGGTGAGGCGCACACCCTGCGCCTGCGCCTCCCCGGCCAGCTGCCTGCGGCACCGCTCAAGGCCGGTCACGTCGGCCTGCTCGAAATGGGTCACGTGCGGGATGGACCGCCAGGCATCCAGCAGGTTGCGGGCCGTGTGCCTTTGTATGCCCGTCTGCGCCCGGATTTCGGTTTCCCCGAATTCCGTGAAGTCCGGCAGGGGCCTTGTTTCTTCCTGTCCCGCAGGCTGTCGCATGCGGGTCCGCACATGCTGCTGGACATCCTGTTTCAGGATGCGTGCGTTGCGCCCGGAGCCCTCCACGTCCCCGAGTTCCACCCCGAGTTCATCCGCATAGCGGTGGATGCCCGGGCTGGCGTAGGCACGGCCTGCACGACCGAGCCCTGCCGGGCCGGACGGCTGCGGTGGCGGCGTAGCGGGTTCGGACGCCGCGGGCTCCGCGGGCGCAGGCACCGCTTCCCGGTCCGGCTCATCCGCCCGTGCGTCGTCCTCCACTTCCAGGACGGCCAGCAGGTCCCCCAGCACGACCTGGTCGGCGGGCTGCACGTGCAGGCTCTTCACCTGCCCGGCATACGGGGACGGGTATTCAACCAGTGCCTTTTCCGTCTCCAGGCTCAGCAGCGGCTGGTCCCTGGCGACCGCATCGCCTTCGCGCACCAGCACCTCGACCACTTCCACCGGGTCTCCTTCCTCGATGTCCGCTACCCGGATTTCCTCAAGCCTGGCCATGATGTTTCAGGAGCGGACCGGGATCGGTTTTTCAGGGTCCAGCGCGTACTTCCCGATCGCGGCACTGACCTGTTTGTGTTCCAGCGCGCCCTCCTCGGCCAGCGCATGCAGGGCGGCAACGGCGATGTGTTCCGCATCGACCTCGAAGAACCGGCGCAGGCGCCCGCGGGTGTCGCTGCGCCCGAAGCCGTCGGTGCCGAGCACGACGTACCGGGATTTCACGTACGGCCGGATCTGGTCAGCATACACCTTCATGTAGTCCGATGCGGCCACCACCGGTACCCCGGAATCCTGCAGGCACTGCCCGACGTAGGAGGTGCGGGCCGGCTGTTCGGGATGCAGCATGTTCCAGCGGTGGACCTCCATGCCCTGCCTGCGCAGGCGGTTGAAACTGGTGACGCTCCAGATCTCGGCGCCTATGCCGAAATCCTCGCGCAGCAGCTCACCGGCCCGGATCACCTCGCGCAGGATCGCGCCACTGCCCAGCAGGCGCACCTGTGCCTGGCCCCCGGGGGCCTCCTGCAGGCGGTACATGCCCTCAATGATCCCCTGCCGGCAGCCTTCCGGCATGGCGGGGTGCACACAGTTCTCGTTGTTCACCGTAATATAGTAATACCAGTCCTGCTGCTCCACGTACATGTCCTCCAGGCCATGGTGCACGACCACGGCGAGCTCGTAGGCGAATGCCGGGTCGTAGGCCCGGCAGTTGGGGATGGTGGAGGCCAGGATGTGGCTGTGCCCGTCCTGGTGCTGCAGGCCTTCCCCGGCCAGCGTGGTCCGCCCCGAAGTGCCGCCGACCAGGAACCCGCGGGAGCGGCTGTCGCCGGCCGCCCAGGCCAGGTCCCCGATGCGCTGGAAGCCGAACATGGAATAGAATATGAAAAACGGGATCATCGGCATGCCGTGGGCGCTGTAGGACGTGGCGGCCGCGATCCAGGAGGACATGGCGCCGGCCTCGGTGATGCCCTCTTCCAGGATCTGCCCGGCACAGTCCTCACGGTAGTACATCACCTGGTCGGAATCGACCGGATCGTAGAGCTGGCCCTTGTGCGCATAGATCCCGAGACTGCGGAACAGGCCCTCCATGCCGAAGGTACGCGCCTCGTCCGGGACGATCGGGACGATGTGCTGGGACAGGTCCCGGTCGCGCGTGAGGGCGAACAGGATCCGCAGGAAAGCCATGGTGGTGGAGTACTCGCGGCCCTTGCTGCCTGCCAGCAGGTCACCGAAGATTTCCAGCGGCGGGATCGGCAGGTCTATCCGCGGGCTTTCGCGGCTGGGCATCTCGCCCTGCAGCTTCTCGCGCAGCTGCTTCAGGTAGCGCATTTCGGGGCTTCCGTCGGGCGGCTTGTAGAACGGCACGTCTTCCAGTTCCTCGTCCCGCACCGGGATGCGGTAGCGGTCGCGAAAGGCGATGAGCGATTCGCGTGCCGGCTTCTTCAGCTGGTGGGCAATGTTCAGGCTCTCACCGCTCTTGCCCAGCCCGTAACCCTTGACGGTCTTGGCCAGGATCACGGTCGGCTGGCCCCGGTGGCGCACCGCGCGGGCATAGGCCGCGTAGACCTTCTGCTGGTCGTGCCCACCCCGGTTCAGGCGCCAGATGTCGTCGTCGGTCATGTGCTCGGTCATCTTCAGCAGCTCCGGGTACGCGCCGAAAAAGTGCTCGCGCACGTAGGCGCCGCCCTTGGCACGGTAGTTCTGGTAGTCCCCGTCCAGCGCCTCTTCCATGCGCTTGCGCAGGATGCCGTCGTGGTCCCGGGCCAGCAGCGGGTCCCAGTTGCCGCCCCACAGCACCTTGATCACGTTCCAGCCCGCACCGCGGAAATTTCCCTCCAGCTCCTGGATGATCTTGCCGTTGCCGCGCACCGGGCCGTCCAGGCGCTGCAGGTTGCAGTTGACGACGAAAATCAGGTTGTCGAGTTCCTCGCGTGCCGCGAGCGAAATCGCACCCAGCGATTCGGGCTCGTCCATCTCCCCGTCCCCGGCAAACACCCAGACCTTGCGGTCGCCCATGTCGAGGATCCCGCGGTCATGCAGGTAGTTCATGAAGCGCGCCTGGTAGATGCCCATGATCGGGGCCAGTCCCATGGACACGGTCGGAAACTGCCAGAAGCCGGGCATCAGCCAGGGATGCGGGTAGGACGACAGGCCCCGGGCCTGCGTTTCCCGCCGGAAGTGCAGCAGCTGCTCCTCGTCCAGGCGGCCCTCCAGGAAGGCGCGCGCGTAGACCCCCGGGGCGGCATGGCCCTGGAAATAGACCAGGTCCCCGGCAAAGCCCGGACGCGCGGGGCGGAAGAAATGGTTGAAGCCGATGCTGACCAGCGTCGCCGCCGAGGCGTAGGTGGAGATATGGCCGCCGAGTTCCGGGAACCGCTTGTTGGCCTTCACCACCATGGCCAGCGCGTTCCAGCGCTCCAGGGAACGCACGCGGTGCTCCATCGTCGTGTCGCCCGGCAGGCGGTCCTCTTCCTCCACCGGGATGGTGTTGACGTAGGCCGTGGTGTTGCGAAACGGCAGGTTCACCCCCGCGATGCGCGCACTGTGTATCAGCTGCTCGATGATGTGGTGCGCGCGCCCGGGCCCGTCGCGCTCCAGGATCGCCTGCAGCGCATCCAGCCATTCCTGCGTCTCCTGCGGGTCGATATCAGGCATGCATGCGGCCCTCGGGCCCGCCCGCCGCGGAGGTTTCCAGATCCTGTAGATACGTGTCGAACATGTGTATTGGGCTATACTAGCAACTTGGACAGCATGTGTAATTGTAGACTGCATTGCACGCGCGGCGCGAGGCTGCGGCCAACTTTATGCCATGCGCACACCCCGAAACCGGGTCATCCGGGGCAGGCGTGGAAAGGGACCGCGCATCGCGTGCGGACACGGGAGCATTATGCCGGATTCGATCAACACTGACCTGGCCCTGGCGATGACCGGGGGCGGTGCGCGCGCGGCCTACCAGGTCGGGGTGCTGCGCCATATCTGCCGCCATTTCGACGATTTCCAGCCCCCGATCCTCACGGGCGTGTCGGCCGGGGCCATCAACGCGGTGTACCTGGCGGCCCATCCCGGGCGGTTCGAGGACGCGGTGGAACGCCTGGCCGACCTGTGGCTGCACCTCACCGCCGACAAGGTGTTTCGCACCGACAGCGGCTATTTCCTGGGCAACTTCGTGCGCTGGGGCCTGAACCTGGTGCTGGGCGGGAAACCCCTGGGCGGGCGCCGGCCCAGCCTGCTGGACAACGACCCGCTGCGCAGGATGCTGGAGAGGCGCCTGCATGCGAAATCCACCGAGCCCATCGACGGCATCCGGGAAAACCTCGAACGGGGACGCCTGCGCGTGCTGGCCGTCACCGGCACCAACTACGGCACCGGGATCTCGGTGACCTGGCTCCAGGGCGATGTCGCCGAGCACTGGCTGCGCGCAAGAAGGCGCAGCGAAAACGCGCAGATCACCATCGAGCACGTCATGGCCTCCACCGCCCTGCCGCTGATCTTTCCCGCCGTGAGGATCGACGGCGGCTGGCACGGGGACGGCGGCATCCGCTCCATCGCCCCGCTGTCGCCGGCCATGCACCTCGGGGCCGGGCGCATCATCGCGATCTCCACCCGCTTCCAGGACGGACAGCCGAGGCACGAGGAATCCGTCATCTCCGGCTACGTGCCGGTGGCACAGATCGTGGGCATCCTGCTGGACTCGGTGTTCCTGGACCTGCTCGACTACGATGCGGCCAACATGAACCGCATCAACGAGGTCTACGACGAAATCAGCGCGGCCACGCGCACGCACTTCAGGCAAACCCGGGTGCTGGTCCTGCGTCCCAGCGAGGACCTCGGAAAGCTGGCCGGCGACTACGAGATCACCCTGCCCCAGCCCTTCCGCTACCTGATGCGGGGGCTCGGCACCCGCGACACGGAAAGCCCGGACTCGCTGTCCCTGCTGATGTTCCAGCCCGACTACCTGCGCTACCTGATCGACCTGGGCGAGCGCGATGCGCGCACCCACGCGGAGCTGATCTCGGAATTCCTGAACTCCGGGAAATCGGGCGGGGGCGTGCACAGGATCCAGGCCACGAAGTGAAATGAACGAAAGGACACCAGGCGTGCTGGTCATCCAGCTCAACGGGACGCCCGTGCTCGAATACGACCGGGGCCAGGCGCTGTCAGCCAGGCAGCGCGAATCCCTGCAGCGCATGGAGGAAAAGCTGGACCAGGGCATCCTGCTGGGCGACCGGTTCGTGACCCGGCCGCAACGGCAGCAGCGGGTGGAGTACATGGCGGCCAACCTCGTCGCCGCGCTGCTGGAGGGCGAGGACGTGGCGGCGGCGGCCAGCTGTGCCTACCTGGCCATGGCACTGCCCGAACTGAAGCAGGTCAAGGCGCTGGAGAAGGAGGGAAACGTGGCGATCGAACTGGTGTTCGACCGGGAGTACCACAAGGAGGAGAAGCTGAGCTTCGTGCCGCTGGACCGGCTGAAGGCCCGGCACTGAGCAGCGGCCTCAGCGCTTCATCGCGTCGAAAAATTCCTCGTTGGTCTTCGTGCTCTGCATGCGGCCCAGCATGAAATCCATGGCCTCGATCTCGTCCATCGGATGCAGGAACTTGCGCAGCACCCAGATCTTCTGCAGTTCGTCCGGATCGGTGATCAGCTCCTCGCGGCGCGTGCCGGAGCGGTTGATGTTGATGGCCGGGAACACGCGCTTCTCCGCGATGCGCCGGTCCATGTGGATTTCCATGTTGCCGGTGCCCTTGAATTCCTCGTAGATCACCTCGTCCATCTTCGAGCCCGTCTCGACCAGTGCCGTGGCGATGATCGTCAGGCTGCCGCCCTCCTCGATGTTGCGCGCCGCACCGAAGAAGCGTTTCGGGCGCTGCAGCGCATTCGCATCGACTCCCCCGGTGAGCACCTTGCCGGACGCGGGGGCGACGGTATTGTAGGCCCGCGCCAGGCGCGTGATGGAATCGAGCAGGATCACCACGTCGCGCCGGTGCTCGACCAGGCGCTTGGCCTTTTCGATCACCATCTCGGCCACCTGCACGTGGCGGCTGGCGGGCTCGTCAAACGTGCTGGAGACGACCTCGCCCTGGACCATGCGTTCCATCTCCGTCACCTCCTCGGGCCGCTCGTCGATCAGCAGCACGATCAGGTAGCATTCCGGGTGGTTGGAGGTGATGCTCTGGGCGATGTTCTGCAGCATCAGGGTCTTGCCCGCCTTGGGCGGCGAGACGATCAGGCCCCGCTGTCCCTTGCCGATCGGCGCACAGATGTCGATGATGCGCGCGGTGATGTCCTCGGTGCTCCCGTTGCCCCGGGACAGCTTCAGGCGCTCGTCCGGGTGCAGGGGGGTCAGGTTTTCGAACAGGATCTTCCGCTTGGCATTCTCGGGCGTATCGAAATTGATCTCGTCGACCTTGAGCATGGCGAAGTACCGCTCCCCGTCCTTGGGAGGCCGGATCTTGCCCGACACCGTGTCGCCGGTGCGCAGGCCGAAGCGGCGGATCTGGCTGGGCGAGACATAGATGTCGTCCAGCCCCGCGAGGTAGGAACTGTCCGAGGAGCGCAGGAAGCCGAACCCGTCCTGCAGGATTTCCAGTACGCCGTCCCCGAAGATGTCCTCCCCGTTCTTCGCATGCGCCTTCAGAATCGAGAAGATGATGTCCTGCTTGCGCGACCGGGAGAGGTTCTCCACCCCCATGTCGGCCGCCGTCTCGACCAGCGTCGAGGCTGGCCTCTTTTTTAACTCCGTCAAGTTCATATCGTTATCCGCAGTGGTTGAATGAAATATTGCAATGGATTCGCACAGCGCCCTGCACGGCCCGGTGCAGCAGGCATTCTTCACACCCTCGCACGGTGTTCCGTGGTTTCAGGGCCCCCGGTGCAACGGGCCTGAATGCGCTATGTAATGTCTAAAACTGTCGTCAGGTGTTTCGTTGCAGGTCCCTGCCCGGCAGGTACCTAGATGCTTTGATCTATGAATGCAGTCAGCTGGGACTTCGACAATGCCCCCACCTTGGTCGCTTCTGCATTTCCGTTCTTGAAAATCATCAATGTGGGTATACCGCGTACCCCGTACCTGGGTGGTGTGCCGGGGTTGTCGTCCACGTTGAGCTTGGCGACTTTCAGCCGCCCCTGGTACTCGACCGCGATCTCGTCGAGAATCGGCGAGACCACCTTGCACGGGCCACACCATTGTGCCCAGTAATCCACGAGCACCGGCTGCTCACAACGTAACACTTCCTCCTCAAAACTGCTGTCCGTGACGTGACAGACCGCTTCACTCACCCGACCCTTTCTCCCTGTATGAAATCAATCTATGGTTGCTTGCGAAATAACATGCCGGAAATGGCATTCTCGAGGCTTTACAGCATTCCCTGTATCCTTATTCTTATGCATTCCCTGCAGGATTACAAGCGTCCCCTGCCACACTTCATGCGAAGCTGCCTGGAGCAAATGAATCTTTCAGGCTCCCGATTCTAGCGCAGCGCCCGGCATCGGGCAAGCCACGGCACGGCAGGACCGAATACCGGGCGTGCGGGTTCACGGGCGCCCTGCCAGCCCTTATAATCATTCCCAACGCAACGACTCGGACTCCTGGCCGGGATCCAACACGGGGCACCCATGCAGCTCAATGACCCTTTCCTGTTTCGTGAACAGTGCTACCTCGACGGGGCCTGGGCGGACGCCGATGACGGCGCCCGCTTCGAGGTCGACAACCCGGCCGATGGTTCCCGCCTCGGCACGGTGCCCAGAATGGGCGCTGCGGAAACCCGCCGTGCCATCGAGGCCGCGGCCCGGGCGCTTGCGCCATGGCGTGCGCTGACCGGCAAGCAGCGCGCAGGATACCTTCGCAACTGGTCTGACCGGATTCTCGAACACGGGGAGGACCTGGCCCGGCTCATGACCACCGAGCAGGGCAAGCCGCTGGCCGAGTCACGGGCCGAAGTCGCCTACGCGGCCTCCCACGTCGAGTGGTTTTCAGAGGAGGCCAAGCGTGTCTATGGCGACACCATCCCCGGCCATCTGCCGGACAAGCGCATCATGGTGCTGAAGGAGCCGGTCGGTGTCGTGGCCGCGATCACACCCTGGAATTTTCCGCTGGCGATGGTGGCGCGCAAGTTGGCCCCGGCCCTTGCAGCCGGTTGCACGGTGGTCGCCAAGCCGGCCTCCCAGACCCCTTTTTCGGCGCTGGCGCTGGCCCGGCTCGGTGAATGCGCAGGGATCCCCGGGGGGGTGATCAACCTCCTCACCGGGGACGCGCAGGCGATCGGCGGCGAGCTGACCGCGAGCCCGGTGGTGCGCATGCTGAGCTTTACCGGATCGGGCTCCACCGGCAGGCACCTGATGCGCCAGTGTGCCGGCACCGTGAAGAAGATACTGATCGAGCTCGGCGGCAACGCGCCGTTCATCGTCTTCGAGGATGCCGACATCGATGCCGCCGTGGCAGGGGCCGTGCAGGCAAAGTTCCGCAACAGCGGGCAGACCTGCGTATGTGCCAACCGGATTCTCGTGCAGGACGCCGTGCATGATGCGTTCACCGGGAAACTGGCCATGGCGGTGAGCCGACTGACCGTCGGCGACGGCCTGACCGAAGGCACGGACATCGGGCCGCTGATCGATTCCCAGGCCGTCGAGAAGGTTGAGGATCACTTGCGTGACGCCGTGTCCTGCGGGGCGCGCATACTCACCGGCGGGCAGCGGGAGGCGCGCCCGGGCAACTTCTTCGCACCCACGGTGCTGGAAGGCGTGACCCCCGCCATGGCCGTCAGCCGCGAGGAAACCTTCGGGCCGCTGGCACCGGTGTACCGCTTCGAAACCGACGAGGACGCGATGAGGCTGGCCAACGACACCGAGGCCGGCCTGGCCGCCTACTTCTACACCCGCGATCTCACGCGGGCCTGGAGGATCGCGGAGCGCCTGGAATACGGCATCATCGGCATCAATACCGGGCTCATCTCCACCGAGGTCGCACCGTTCGGGGGCATCAAGGCATCCGGCATCGGGCGCGAAGGCTCCCGCTACGGCATCGAGGAATTCCTCGAGATCAAGTACGTCTGCATCGGCGGGATCGACCGCTGAGGCAGGCGGCTCTTCCCGGCCTGCGGCCGGGACAGGCCGTCAGACCTCGACGATATCCGCTTTCAGGCTGTTCACGAAGTCCGCGATTTCCCCGCATTCCCGGGCCGGGACGTTGAGGGCACTCATCGTGTCGGCGGCATGCCCCATGAATACATCCCAGTCGCTCTCGCTGATCTGCATGCCCTGGTGCGACAGCTTCATGTCCCGCCCGGTATAGTACATGGGCCCGCCCGCGCTCGCACACAGGTAATCGATCAGTAACTGCTTCTCCCTGGCCAGCCCGTCATCGCCCCGGTGTTCCCAGAACCGGCCCAGCTGCGGGTCCGCTTCCAGGCGCGGAAGCAGGTCCTCGACGAAGACCACGATCCCCGCATAGCTGCCCAGGCGCTCGTACAGTGTCGGCTCGCTCATCTCGCACCTCCTGGAGTCGTGTTGCACCGGAGCCCGTGCAGCCAGGCCCCGTTCAGGCCTACAGTTTCAGGCAAACGGGCAGGCGGGTCAAATGGTCCGCCCACCGCGTGCGAACCCCGGCTGCCAGCCAGGCCGGCGCCCGGGTCCGCCCGAAACCGGTCTTTGCATTCCCGCCGCCATGGTGAGGGTGGACGGCAGCAAACGCCCCAGGCGGTGCTGAAAGTGAACTGTTCAGCCATGCCCTTCACTTCCAGGGTTCCCTCTATCTTGCTGCCACCTTCATCCCTGGCCCGACCTCCTTGAGCTGCGCGTGACGGCGCGGCATGTCCAGGAGATTGAGCCGGCAAGTGATCCCTGTCTGTCCTGCCGTTGCGGCAGGGCCAAGGTATCCGGCACGCTGCCAGAAGACCAGGCTCACCCGCAATGGTGAAGACCGCAAATTCGACTCCGTGTCGCGCAAACCACCGTCGCAGCACTTCCTAGCAAACGTATGAAATTCTACCCGAAGCTACGTGAAATGAGTGTGAACAAATCAAGTAATTTGATGAATTTTAAGTGAATTTCATGGTTTATACATGACCGGAATCCGTTGGCGATGTTGCGGATTTGGATACGGGCAGGAGACACCTCCCGGGCACACTACACCGGCGGTGCAGTCACCGTGACACCGGGCATGGACGGACTTGCTAGACGGATTCGGCCAGGTATTCGAGGCACTGGTGTGCCAGCGGGTTGCCCTTTCCCTTGGGCGTGAGCACGCCGTAATAGTAATTGTCGAACTCGACGTAGCCGTCGGCAAGTTCCACCAGCACCCGGTTTTCGAGATAGCGCTCGACGAAGTACCGCCAGCCGAGCGCGATGCCGCAGCCCGCGGCAGCGGCCTCAATGACGTAGGAGTAGTGATCGAACCTGTCGAACCTGGGCCCGGTCTCAGGCAGGCCTGCCGCCTGGAACCAGTTGTCCCACGTGGACCATCCCTGGTTGGGTTGATCCAGGTCCAGAAACGTCAGTTCGCCCCAGCCGCTCACAGGTCCTTCCAGGACCCGGGAATGGGTCATGGCATAGTCCGGCGAGCAGACCGGCCGCACGGCTTCCTTGAGGCTGATCCTGCGGCATTCCGGCGGAGCGCTCGCCTCGTCCCAGGTCAGCACGCGCAGCTGGACCTCCTCGCCCAGTAGCCTGCGCAGGCCGTTGTAGCGCGGCATGATGAAAAAATACGAAGCCTCGTGGGAGCAGGCGATGACCAGTTCCCGGTCCTTCGTCCGTTGCACCGTCTCCTGCACCGCCGCGTGGATAAGGCCCAGCCCGGATGAGACGGCCGCGCGAAAACGCTTCCCGGCCTCGGTCAGGGTAACCCCGGTGCGGGAACGCTCGAACAGCTTTACCGACAAATGCTTTTCGAGCAGCGTGATCTGTCGGCTGATGGTAGGCTGGGACGTGCGCAACTCCTCGGCCGCGCGGGAGAAGTTGCCGTGCCGGGCGGCACTTTCAAAAGCGGTCAGGGCACTTGTCGACGGGATGCGGAAAGGGCCTTGCTGGTTCACAATTGAAATATACGCGCATGCGTGTGGTCTCGGCAAGGTCAACTCCGCAACGGGACACAAGGCCTTCGCCGGGTGCCCCTATCGCCTCAAAGCCGCCTTGCCCATCCCGCCTCCCAGGCGCCCGGCGTCATCCCCGCCGCGCGCCAGCGGCGAGGTCGCCGTGGCAATCGAGCGCCCGATATGCAGCCCGACCCACGCCATCATCGCGCTCCACAGCGCCGGCAGTCCGAGGTACAGGCTGGTCGTGATCATGTTCAGCAGCATGCGCTTGAGGTCATGTTCGCCGGGATTGGCGAAAACCTGCAGAAACACGTTGACATCCGGATACATGGACCGGATCAGGTTCTGGTCCACCCACAGGGCCAGATACCACAGCACGCTCCAGAAGCGCACGGTGAACACGGCCATGCCGGCCGCCACCATCATGGAAAGCGAGTAACGCGACAGCACCACCACCAGCGGCAGCAGGGCGTAGATGCCGAGCAGCAGCACCGCCTGCATCATGGGCAGGGCCTGCAGCAGCGCGGTTACCGTGACCGAGAACAGGGCGGAGGCGGCCACGATCCCGCCGGCAGCCAGTCCTCCCTTGATCCATCGCTCCGCCGTACCCAGCCAGCTGCCCGTCGCAGTGTTGCCGTGCACGAGCGCGTTGTTCGACCATACCGGCGGCGCGTTGTCCAGCACCACCCGGGCCACCGCATCCAGCTGGTCCTCACGGGCCAGTCCCGGGGCCACCGCCGCCACCAGCCCTGAAAACCCGGCCGAGGTGGCATCGGCCTGGCCCACCAGCTTGCTGCGCAGCCCGATCGAGGGATCCTCCCACCACTGCCGGCACACGGGCCGGCCCCAGGGCGGAGGCGCACCCGGCGAGTACTCGGTGTCACGCACGGGATCGTACGCCCAGCCGGGGACCGGGCGGGAGGGCCGCAACGCCGCGTAGTAGCCCGGTGTAGTGCGGTAGACGTGGGAACCCATCCAGTCCGGATCGTCCGGCCCGTGGGTGGCAAGCAGTGCACGCACCGCGGGGGTATCCGGACGCTCGGCCTGATACCGGGAACGGGCCGGGACGTAACACTGGCTGAAGAAGTCACCGGCCTCCCGGCGCAGGCGCGGGTCGGCAATGGTCGCCATGCGCGCCCGCTGCTCGTAGGTGCGCAGGTCGGCCACCGAGGGCAGTCCCGCGGTCACCGCGTGGTTGAGACCGGACGACATGGCCAGCACGGTGTACCACCAGACCGGAAGGTTCACGGACGCGGGCGAGCCGGCAAACCCGGCCGTGCCGAAGGTGCTGCGCGGCGCACCAATCGTGGCCACGCCCGGTACCGGGTCGGCCAGGGTCGGCGGCGGCGTGTAGCTGAGCGTGGCGGCATCCAGCGGCATCAGGGCCGACGGCTGGCCGGCCAGGACCACCACCAGCAACGCGAGAAACAGCTCGATCTCCAGGCGCCGCAGCGACATCCCGGCCCCGGCGACCGACCCCGCGTCCCCGGCCGCATCGCGCCAGTGGTCGATCAGGATCCCGAGGAAGGGCAAGAACACGATACCGGTCGCGGTCAGCACGTCCCACAGGATGTTGTAGAACAGCCAGCCGAACAGCGTGGTGAACAATTCCAGGTAGCTGTCGACACTCATGGTCCACCTCCCAGCAGCCGTCCGGGCAGGTCCTGCCCGAGCACCAGTTCGATCACCACGAGCCAGAGGACCAACCGCCCCCGCAGGGTCCGCAGCCGCACCGCCGTATCCAGGTCAATGCGGCCCCGCCGATGCAGCCTGCGCAGAACGAGCGGCCACAGCAGGGCCGCCAGCACGATCGCCAGCAGGCGGATCGCGGTGAACACGGGCTGCAGCGACTCGACCCGGGCACCGACCGCGATCACGGAAGAGGTGTGCACCGCCATCCACAGCACTGCACCCGCGCCTGCCGCAAGTCCGAGTGCCAGCAGCGTCAGGCCTGCGCTCCAGGGCCTGCGCACGGTGCACGGCCTACGGGACACGGCCACGCTCCAGGGGTCTCGGGTCGAGCCTGCGCACGGTCGGGGTGTCGAGCGAGGACAGGCGCCTGGCGGCTGCGCGGCGCAGCAGGATGCCCACCGTCTCGGAAACCACCTCCTTGCGCACCCGGGTTTCGAACAGGAGGCTCTCGATCTCGCGGTCGAGCTCCGCGATCGAGGCATCGGCATGCTCACGGGCGACCTCGGTCGCGTACACCTCCGGCACCTGCCGACCGGTCAGCAGCAGCCGCCTGGCGAGCAGGGCCTTTTCCACGGTACGCGCGATACTGATCTCCGAGACCAGCCGGCTCATGATCAGGCTTTGCTCGGACACCGGCATGTCCCGGATCGCCTCGATCACCTGGCGCGTGATGGCAATGCCCGGGGCTGCGACGGATTCGAGGTTTGCAAGGGTCAGGGGCACGGCACCGCCGACCAGGCGCTGCAGGTCCGTACTCACGGTCCCGGCTTCCTGGTGCAGCTTGGGCAGCAGGCCGGTACCGGGGATGCTGTCCTTGCGGCAGGTGTCGCAGGTCGTCACGATGTTCTCTCCCACCACGTCGACCGTCCAGCGCCTGGCCTCCCCGGGTGATCTCCAGATTTCGGCCAGCCGGGCCGCAGAGCCCGGTGGCGCCGGCCCCGTGTCGGTAACCGGCCGGTTCATGTTGAGGTTGTAGCCGGCCTGCACGATGTCCCCGGTGAATTCCAGCACCGGCTGGCCCGATCCCCCTGCCATGCCGCCGATCCACGGCACCCCGTGATCCCCGTTGGCGGCCTCCACGGCCTCCCGGGCGCGCACGGCATCGTTGCCGCCGATGCCCATCTGGCGTTTCCAGTCGTTGCCTTTCGACAGCACGACGAGATCGGCATAGGGATTCTTGCCGCGTGCGATCTCGGCTTCCATCTGCTCGCAGGACTTGGTCGCCAGGCGCAGCGTCTCCTCGGCCCGGATCAGCGCGTTCTGGAACAGGTCGTAGAGCCCGGGATTGGCACGCTGCAGGATCAGCGCCGGCAGGGCTGCGAGCGCGGCAGTGGCCGCGGCGGTCATGGCGTTCATCATGCTGTCGATCCCGGCACCGATCTCATTCAGGGTGTGCGTGACGGCCGACACGGGATCGAACTTGCCGCAGCTGTAGCCCAGGCCGAGCTGGGCCGAACCCCCCAGGGTGACCGAGACCACGGACGGGTTGGCCGCGAGCGACACCGGGCGCGCACCCCCGATCTCGTAGTACCAGAACCCGTCTTCCGTGGGCGCCATCGCGGCCAGGCCGCTTCCGGGGCCGCACAGGGCGACAAGCAGCAGGCCCGGCGCGAGGACAGCCGGAACCGCAGCCCGGCCCGGACGGCCTGCATTCCTCGCCGGCCCGCCTCTCACGGCGGCCAGCTCACCCAGTCGATGTCGAACAGGAACCACTGGCCGCGGCGCCGGCAGCACCGGTAGGGGCGCCACAGGGACCAGGCGTAGTCGCCCTGCGCATCCACCTGCCCGCCACCCCAGCCCCGGGGGCTGTGCAGGTCGGACGTGCCGAATACCCTGCAGTCCGTATCGGGCCCGGGATGCAGCCTCTGCCAGGTGCCGCTGCGTGCATCGCCTTCCACAAGGGGGCCCGGCGGCCAGAGCCTCTGGCCGGAGGCCGAAGCGCCGGACAGCGCCAGGTACACGTGTGGCTGCCCGCTGCGGGTTACGATGTCCGCACCGCGTTGCGCGGTCACGGCCGCCGCTTTTGGCGGGTCCGGCTGAACGGTCCACCCGGTGCGCGGATACACGCTGCCCCAGGTGTGCAAAGGCCAGGTGCCCACCTCGCGCAGGCCCGGGACGGTGCTTGCCGGGTAGAGCATCTCGGGCACCGCGCTGCGCCAGGACAGCGCATCGACGGCGGACTGGAAATGGGGCATGAAGGGCCGGGCCTGCGATTGGCAGGAAAAACCCGGGACCGGCAGCAGGCGCAGCGGAAACCCGATGGCATCCACCTCACGGAAGACCAGGTTGGTGTGCGCGGCGGACGAGCCCTCGGTGCGCTGCCCGGCACTGCCTGCAGGCACTGCAAGCAGGGTTCCGAGCAGTCCTTCCGCGGCCGTCTTTTGTGCCTGGCCCAGCACCGCCTGCATCTCCGTCCAGGGATTGCCGCCCAGCCGGTGATAACTGCTGACCACGAGGTCAGGCCGGTAGTGCCCGACCTTGAGCGAGGACTTGACCCGGCAGCCGGACCACGAGCAACGCAGCCAGAAGCAGGCGCCGACGGGCCTCCACCGCATGCAGGAGGGGGCGGCCTGCACGGCAAGGGCGGTGATCTCCGGGGTGGTGATCGAACCACCCGCCACCGCACCCGGCCACGCCAGGCAGGCGGGCAGCAGCCAGGCGATCCTGCACCACCGGCTCATGGCGAGGCTCCCGCCCGCCAGGTGCGGTAGTACCGCCATGCCGCATCCAGGTCGGTCAGCCCGTAGACGACCGCCCGGGCATCGAACACCACCGCCGGATAACGCGTGATCCCGTAATGCGAGGCCCGCACCAGGCCAACGGCGGCCCGCTGAATCCGCTCACGCTCCGCCCCGCCCAGCTGCTTCACCTGCCCGAGAACCCGGTCCGCGGAACGCTGCGGATCCGCGGACAGTCCGGCGGAAAGCATCGCCTCGATGTACTGGATCCCGTCCAGCAGGTAGATTTCGACGGCGGGTGCGCCGGTGGGAACGCCGGTGATCGGATGGTCCGCGCAGGTGAAGACCTCGATGCGTGAACGCTCCGCCTCCCCGGCCCGGGCCACTAATCCGCTCTGCCCGGCCAAGAGCATCCACACCAGTACCGCCTGAAGCAGCAGACGCCCGGCCTGCATGGGTCGTACCCTCCCTTCGATGATTCACGCACTGACGGATATCCTGGCCCGCACGGGGTTCCAGGGAAACCGGAAACCCGCCCGCGCGGTGCAGGGGTTTTCATGCCCGCAGCGACCGGAACACCGGTCCCCGTGAGAAATCGAGTCGGCGTGGACCCGCCCGAACGGTTACTTCAGGATGACGGCTGCGGGACGGGACGGGTCACGGCCTGGCCGGGATTCAGAAATAATCCCAATGAATCAATAACTTATTGCTCTTTCATTGCGATGGTTTCCCGAATTGCACGACCCTTTTCACGGGGCCTGCACAGGACGCGACAGGGCGATTTGGGCTATCATTGAAGACCTGTTGCAGCGGGGACATGCCCATGCCATGCACACGATGCCTACCACCATGCGAACACCGGGCCGGACCCTGCAGGCCGGTCCGTGCACCAGCATGCCTCCACCCTGATGCCCGCTGAGCCGGACCGGGACGCCCTGTGCCGTGCCTGCGCCGGGCGCGTGGCCTTCGAGGCCCGCACCTGTCCGGACTGCGGGTCCGCGCGCATCGTGCGCCACCGGGAACTGCATGCGCTGGGCGTAGCCCATCTGGACTGCGATGCATTCTACGCCGCCATCGAAAAGCGCGACCGGGCCGAGCTGCGCGAAGTTCCGGTGATTGTCGGCAGGCGCCACCGCGGTGTGGTCGCCGCATGCTGCTATCAGGCGCGCACGTATGGCGTGCATTCGGCGATGCCGATGTTCCAGGCCCTGAAGGCCTGCCCGGACGCCGTCGTCGTCCCGCCCGACATGAGGAAGTACCAGGCCGTCGGGCGCGAGGTCCGCTCGCTGATGCTGCGCCTGACCCCGCTCGTCGAACCGTTGTCCATCGACGAGGCATTCATGGACTTCTCAGGCGCCCCGCCCCGGCGCCGTGCGAGCCCTGCGCAGCTGCTCGCCCGGCTTGCCCGCCACGTGGAGGCCACCCTCTCCATCACCGTGTCGATCGGACTCAGCTACAACAAGTTTCTTGCCAAGATCGCCTCGGACCTCGACAAGCCGCGCGGGTATGCGGTGATCGGCCGGGCCGAGGCGCGGGAATTTCTCGCAGACCAGCCCGTCAGGCTGCTGTGGGGCGTCGGTGAAGCCCTGCAGCAACGCCTGGCGCGCGACGGCATCACCCGCATCGGGCAGCTGGCCGCGCTCGAGCCGACCGAACTGGTCGGGCGCTACGGAAAGATCGGACACCAGCTGGGGTCGTTCGCCAGGGGCGAAGATCCGCGCCGGGTGAACCCCGTGCGCGAGGCCAAGAGCATTTCCTCGGAAATCACCCTCGACGAGGACATCTCGGACCCCGCCAGGCTGCGACCGATCCTGCGCCGGCTGACCGGCAAGGTCGCACGGCGGATGAACCAGGCGGGCGTGGCCGGGCGCGGCGTGACCCTGAAGCTCAAGACCTCGGATTTTCGCCTGCTCACTCGCTCGCGCCGCCTGGAGCATGCGACCTGTTCGCCCGAGGCCATCTACCGGGCCGGAGAGCGCCTGCTTTTGGGTGAAGCCGACGGGCGCGCCTTCCGCCTGATCGGCATCGGCACCCACGACCTGGTCAAGACCGGCCGCCCCAGTACGGAGGAGGACCTGTTCGCGGAAGCGGTGCCCGGTCCGCCCGTCGGGCAGGTGCTGGATGCGGTGCAGAAAAAATTCGGCGAGGGAGCCCTGGTTCGCGGACTCGGCCAGGGTACCGCCTCGCAGCCAAACGGACCGTCAAAAGCGAAATGACACTCCGGGCTGCCTGGTAATCCCCGGGAGCATCTCAGGATGGGATGGGGCCTTACTCACCGTGTGAGCCATGCATTGACCGACAAGCCAGCAAAGACTCGCCTCCTGCCCGTTTCCATTTTATATATAAAAATATATCATTAAATTCAGAAGATCTATTTTAAGTAATCAGTATCTTATCAAAATTTGTAATATTATATATAATAATATATTTTAAATTAGATTTAATATATTAGATTATATCGATATGAACTACCTAACCGAATCCATTACCCAGGCGCTCAAAAACGCCCGGGAAACCCGCGGACTCAGCCAGCGCGAGCTCAGCGTGAAGACCGGAGTACCCCAGAGCCATATCTCGAAGATCGAGAACGATGCGGTCGATCTTCGGGTTTCAAGCCTGGCTGCATTGGCGCATGTCCTTGGCATGCAGCTGGTGCTCGTGCCACGCAAGAATGTCTCCGCCGTCAACGCAATCGTGCGCGGCGCCACGACCGCGGCTGTCAGCAGGGAGGCACGGCTCTCGTCCAGGGAACTGATGCGGCTTCGAAACAGTATCGCCCGGCTTTTGCAGACGTACCCGACCCTGCCGGAACTGGCCCAGCTGAACCGTCAAGTGAACGAGCTGACACATTTCCGGATCCCGGAATCCGGCCTCGGAGTGCTGCGGTCCGCCAGGAGCATGCTGAAGAAGTTTGAAGACCGGCCTGCCAGGATGGATTTACCGGGTAGCGCTCTCGAACAAATGAGGCGCCTGCGCAATGAGCTGGCCCATGGGATGCAAGGACCGGATGAGGACAGGACCGTGCGGCCTGCCTATGGACTGGATGAGGACGACTATGGCTGATGTCGCCGTCCTGGAGGTCCTGCTTCATGGCGTTCCGGTCGGTACGCTGACCCACGTGGGTGGCGATCGCACGCTTTTTGCATTCAATGACGACTACATTGCCGATGAAGACCGGCCCGTGCTTGGGCTTGGTTTCAAGGACCGGCTGGGGAAATTGATCACCGAATTCAGGCCCTACCGGACGAGAGTGCAGCCGTTCTTTTCCAACCTGTTGCCCGAGGGGCGCCTGCGCACCTATCTTGCAGAACGTGCCGGCGTGAAGCCCGAGCGGGAATTTTTCCTGCTTTGGGTGCTAGGCAGCGATCTGCCGGGTGCGCTCAAGATCCGGCCAGCCGACGGTGATTCCTGGCCACCTGCCATCGACGGCCATGACGGCAGACAGGATGAAGATGTACATCGCGCCGGCGCACTGCGGTTTTCCCTTGCCGGGGTTCAGCTCAAATTCCCTGCGTCAGGTGACACGCGCAAGGGGCTGACCATTCCAGCTCGCGGTATCGGTGGTTCCTGGATCGTCAAGCTGCCGTCACTCGAGTTTGAAGGTGTGCCCGAGAACGAATACGCGATGATGACGCTGGCCCGGATGATCGGCATGGATGTACCGGCCACCCATCTCGCTGACATCGATTCGATTGCCAACCTGCCTGGCGAGACCGGAGTACTCAGGGGGCAGGCGCTTGTGATAGAGCGTTTCGACCGGCTTCCGGACGGCCGTGCAGAGCACATCGAAGATTTTGCACAAATCTTTGGCCTCTACCCTGAAAGCAAGTATGACAAGGGCAGTGCACGAAGTATTGCCCGGGTCCTCGGCGCAGAAGGAAGCGAGGCGGATGTGGCGGAGTTCATCCGGCGCCTGACGTTCAACACGCTCATTGGCAATGCCGACATGCACCTCAAGAACTGGTCGCTGGTCTATCCGGATCAACGGCGTGCAGCGCTGGCACCTGCCTATGATTTTGTCCCGACGGTCGCCTGGATACCGGATGACAAGGCGGCACTCAATGTCAGCCGCACCAGGCGCTTTGACGAATTCTCCGAGGACGAACTGTCACACCTGGCCGCCAGGGCCCACCTGCCGGAAAAGCTGGTCCTGGATACCGCACGTGAGACGGTAACCCGGTTTCGCCAGCACTGGCATGCCGAAAAGACTCACCTGCCGCTGACACACGATGTAATCCGCGCCGTGGAGGCACACTTGAGGAGGATACCGATCGCCTAAGCGGGGAAAGCCGACCAACGCGTCCTGAATATGAATCACCTGTAACCCGGTTTACATCTCCTCCCATTGACCTCGCTTGCGCCCGCAGTGCAGTGAGACCGCGTTGAACCGGAGCCTTTGAATGTACGGTACCGGATCAGGGGATTAAGGTGCACTCGTGCAATACCGGCCAGGATAGGCTTGAACTTTCGCCGGATAGCAAATATGTTATAACATCACTGGCATTTGGAGGAAAACATGGGATCATCCCTACCCGTCACCGTGCTGTCAGGGTTTCTTGGAGCCGGCAAAACGACGCTCATGAATCATGTGCTCAACAACCGTGAAGGCCTGCGGGTTCAGGCAAGTCGAGCATTGGATGCATGCCCTCTGAATGAGAAAGAACTTGCTGCCGGTCCGGACAGCTGGAAACAGTTCCCGGACCCTTTCCCACAATGGATCCTCGAAGCAGAGGAGGCAGAGGCATGATGCAACGGGTAATCAGTGATCAGCTGGGCGACTTTGCAGCGATCTATGACGAGGATGTGGAAATCGTCAGCGTTACACGCCCACGAGCGGGTACTCGTGAGGCCTTATTCAAGCGATTGATCCGGTCGCGTCAGGTCCCGCAGCTACGATGGATCCAGCCTGCGGATGATCCCGAAGCCCCGGCGAGTGAGCTGCCAGCGACAATCGACGCCGACGTACATTCTGCGCTGCTCGATCAAATCGCCGAGGCCAGCGAAATGTTAGGCGAGCTTGTGGGCTGTGAGCAGGTCGGTGTTCGACTCGAGGCACTGAGCACTCCCATGTGCCCGCGATTTCATGTGGATCATGTGCCTTGCCGCATGTTGATCACGCTCAGCGGAGCGGGTACAGAATGGATTCCCAACAGCGATGTCGATTGGGCTGCTTTCGCCGACATCGAATCCATGGCGCCTCCCATCCAAGCGCACCGGCAGATCCAGCAATTGGCCACAGGCCACTGGTCGTTGCTGAAGGGTGGTGCGTGGAACAGTCGCTTTGGCGGTGTCGTTCACCGGTCTCCCCATGGAGTAGGTGAACGATTGCTTCTGTCGCTTGATCCGGTTTTTTGCACCACCGACGTTGATCGGACCTCGTATGTGGATGAATGATACGTTTGGCCAGGGTGCTCGGATTTCAGTAAGTGATACGGAGCGTGAGTCGTTGCCCGTGTTCGCTCGTGACACCGTACGGGCCGCCCTCATAACAAGCGTTGCTCAAGGGGAGACTGGTTATGATGAACTTGCAGACTGGTTCAAACAACGCCTGGTGCGGGCCAGTCCTCGGTAATGGTGATCCTTCCCCAAAAACTGGACCCATGTGAGTGCCCATCGCAGCGAAAGTGCCATACCCTGATCCGCACTGCCCTTATAAAGCGTAGCGCAGCGACAGCCGGACACCGTGCCCCTTGAGATCCGCCTTCGTGGGCGCGAGATCAAGCAACAGCGGTTGCCGGCTCCCGTCGCGCCTGACCACCCAGCCTGGACCCCGCGGCGTGCGAACCCCGCCAAGATCCGCATAGCGCCAGGCCAGGTCCAGGCTCATGCGCTCGCCCAGTGCCATCGCGATGCCGGCCGTCGCCATCCACGCCAGTCTTGTCCGGCTTCCGCCCGATACGAGCGTTGTCGTCGCCGGGAAAGTCATGGTAGTTTTCCCGATCCGGGTATGTGAGACGCCGATACCGGCACCGACGAACGGGACAAGGGAGTCGGGCTTAGGCAGGTCCAGCACGTCGAGGTCGACAAAACCCGTCAGCATCCCCGTCACCGAGGACAGGTTCGCAGAAACGGATTGCCGTCGATCAGGCGCCAGGAAATTGGCTCGGCCCTTGAACTCGAAGCGGGGACGATACTCGACCTGCACCTCGATCCGCATCGCCTCCCTTGCATAGCCAAGCCCGATCTCCAGCACGGGCACCGTCCCGAAATCGCCGTCCGACCGGTAGGGCGCGCCGTCACCACCGGTCCCGCACCCGTAGAGCGCCGCCGGGACGGTGCTGAAGCAGTCGCTGTCTTTAAACACTGCATCGTCCGGCCAGTCAAGACCCAGACCGCCGCGCAGGTATAGCTCTCCGGCGATGGCATTCCCTGAAACTAGCCAGATTCCGGTTACAGCGACCAATGTGACGGACCGTAAAAACCGAATGTGAAACTCACTCAAGGTTTTCTGTACTCCCTGTGAAGTCGAATGGAACGAACTCTGAGTCTACCGTTGTGAATTGACGTGCGTATTCGTTAATCACGGCGAGTCTCTTGTAGCGACGTCCACGAAACCACTGATTCTGAACAAAGCCAATGCTCCTGGTGAGGTCTGGGTACACAGGGTACATGCGATGGAGTACGCCTTCAGCGCACCCTCATTGTTCATTACAATTCTCTAACCTTGAATCAACGGTCAACACGCCTGTTCCATTTGCAATCTTCTGTCATGTTGATGACCCGATCATTCCCTAGGTACTCAACCCTGTAATCACATTCACCCGAGATTCCCGAGTATTTCCCCGTCCCGCCCTGCAGGTACCAGCGGCCTTTCCCACCGCCTCCAACCTGTGTGTCACCTTTCGGACGGTCAGCAAAAATGAACAACTTGTCGTTGTCCTTGTCCGTGACGATGCACCATGCATCCAGCTGGTAGGATTTTTCCGACCTGTTTGCGTACACGAGACACCTGGACAAATGGTTGGATCCCGCTACAAAAGGCTCACTATCGCTTTCAAGGACCGTAGTGGTTCCATCAAGTGTTCCGACGACGATCCAATTTTCGGAATAGTCCATGGTGTCGTAATCACTTGTCCAGCTGCTGGTCATGTTGAACATACCCTCGGCATGAACGGTCGTGGCCATCAGGATGCAGGCCAGAATCGGAATCCATTTACTCATTCAATTTCTCCTTTGGCTTGGCAAGATGGAAAGCGGCATGCGCCAGGGCAGGACGATACGTCTCCTGTACCTCGTTCTGCAGGAAACCCAAGGTACCGATATCAAGCGTCTGCCCACAAGTTTCCCCAAGGTTTCCGATGCGTTCATGCAGCGTTTTGCCCATTGTTGCTCTCCAGTTTGATGCCTCGAATTCCGTCAATGAGTCACATAAAGCAAAATCCGGACTGCAGGCAGTATCCCCGCATGACCCGGCTTGAATCCGTAAGGGAAGCACATGATCGAATAGTGGTAGTAGTCTCAGTTATTAGGTGCAGGCATCGTCGGCGGGACATTTGACGCCTGAACTGGCCTGTTCTCAAGCAATTCCGTTGAGCCATAGAAAGCCCCGATGAATGCGACCTCGCTCGCACCCGTAGTGATTGCCGTTCCGCCATAGGTGCCCGCAACTATGCGGGGATTTCCTGAACTATCATCCAGCGTGGAAAATTTACCACCCCATGCACCATCCGTGTGAGTCATACTCAGCTGGGGATGGGCAAGCCTGACACCCGTTCCCCTGAACGATCCATTTTCCGTAACGGACAGGGAATCCAGCATGATCTGGTAACCTGATTGCGGTAAGTCATCAAGGGTTTGCAAGGTACCGCTCGGGGTTTCCAGATAGGCACCGTAGATATCAATATGGTCTATCATGCCCGAGATGCTGGACGTGTCGAAATTTGCCGTAAGGGAAATTCTCCCCAGGTACTCTCCCGCCCCATAGGATCCTGCAGAGCCCCGGGGAAGATCGGTTCCGTATTTTGTTGCGTAAATTCCACCCGTCAGGCCGCTGTATGAGGCCGTGCCCGATGCGGGCATGGTTACGGATCCTGAAAGTTCGGGTCCATCCACGAATGCGCCAATCTCGACATCCGCCAGGTTGCTCGCCTCAAGGTCGATCCCGACATACAGCCAGTACCCTCCCGCCAGGTAATCCGTGGTATCCGTGGAAGATCAATCCACGAATGCCACTGCAGCCGCAAGGCTGTTGGCGGTAGCATCTACAATTGTACCGATCTGGTGCTGTCTGCCTGTGACGGGACTCAAGCCTGGCATGCTCCGTTCCGCCTCGTCCGTAGCCGTGTCGAAAACAAGTGGACTGTCGTCTTCGCGCGTCACTGTCAGGGTAAACCTGTCGCCCGTGAACGTGGTGCTGGCAGTGTCCGTCGATATCAGGTGTCCAGGTGTTTGGCTACAGGATGATCCCGTGCAGCCAGCTGAAACGCTTGAATCCATACTGTTCGATGACTGGGTAACGCTGCCGAATGCCGGAAAAGTGGTTGCAGCCTGTTCCATGCTGCCCTGTCGGCTTTGTTCGTTTACTGCCCCCTGGCCGAAAGCAGGCGTACTGGTGATTGTTTCAACATTACTGCTGCCGCCTCCACCGCCGCAGGCAGCAAGGTTGTAGACCAGGAAGACCGCAGCGAGGATTGCTAGCCAGTGTCCCGAACATGAATCTCTGGTGGAATTGAATGATTGTCCCATGATTCACTGCCTCCAAGCGCAGACTAATCTGTCCAAATTATTGATGGCCAAAAACGTGGTAGATACTAGTAAACGGCCCGCCCTCCATCTGTTTCCCTGAAATCACTTCGGTAAACCCCTGTCACGGGGGTTGCCGTCGCTGTCAGCAGGTTTGAAAACTGGCCGCCAAATAAATCCCCTGACTCCGTGATCACCCGATCCGAGTGCCTGACGGACAAGGTACCGTGCTGAAACGTTCCATCCGGGCTAGGGGGACCGGGACCGAAATGAAGCTCATGTCCGGTGGGGATGGCCTTGCAGTTCATCCACGTTGCCGATTGGAGTATCCACTAACACTCAGGTGCGTGAAGCACATGTGCCACAAGCGTAAAGAACCATTAGCAGTACCAGGTTCCTCGGAAATCCCCACGCACCTAAACCAGGTCAAACACCCGGTGCGCGCATCCCATGAATTCTGTACTGAATTTAGGAGTCGCGCACCCTTATGCTCAAACCTTTCCACTTCTTAGCTTTGCCAATCTAGCAAGTTGATTCTAACTGCAGCTTTATGAGATTCTTGTGAGGCCAGACCAAAGAATTATGAGAATTCCGGGGAACACCCGGAGATTTATGCCTGGAAAAGCATTGCCAAGGCCGACACAGGCCCCTGCGACCAGGATCCAGCATCCTGGTTTGCCTGGAGTTCGGGAGAAACCATTGAAGAGTCACAACGAACACAAGCATGAGACCGAGGCGCTACGGGAGCGGATTTCGCAGTTGAGCGGGGCGATTCTTCGCATCAACTCGAGTCTCGACATCAATACTGTCCTGCATGAGGTGGTCGACAGTGCCCGCACACTGACCAATGCCCGCTACGGCATCATCACGACCCTCGATTTGGATGGACAGATCCTGGATTTCATTAGTTCCGGCTTTACCGAGGAAGAGCACCAGCAGTTCGTGCAGTGGCCCGACGGGCCGCGGCTGTTCGAACACTTCCGACATCTTACGGGAGCTGTGAGACTTACAGACCTGCCCGCCTACGTACGCTCGCTCGGCTTCTCAGCGGAGTTAATACGGTCCAAGACCTTCCAGGGCACCCCGATGCGTCATCGGGGCATACATGTGGGCAACTTCTTTCTCGCGGAAAAGGAAGGCGCACAGGAGTTCACGAGCGAAGACGAAGAGATCCTGGTGCTGTTTGCCTCGCAGGCGGGGACGGCCATCACGAACGCTTGGATACACCATGACGAACAGCGGGTCCGAGCCAGCCTTGAGGCCCTGATCGAAACCTCACCGATTGGTGTTGTGGTCTTTGATGCCCGATCCGGCAATCCCGTGTCCTTCAACCGGGAGGCGAGGCGGATCTTTGAGGTCCTGCGTACACCTGGATGCTCCATAGAGCAGCTGATGGAAGTCATGACCTACACGCGCGCGGATGGACGCGAGGTCACGCTCGACGAGTTCGTGCTGGTACAGGAGTTGAGCACCGGCGAGACGATGCGTTCCGAGGAAGTCATGTTCTCAGTTGCCGACGGCCGAAGTGTGAAAACACTCATCAATGCCACACCGATCCTTTCTGCCGACAACGTCGTTGAGTCAGTGGTCGTCACCATGCAGGATCTGGCGCCGCTCGAAGAACTGGACCGTATGCGGGCAGAGTTCACGAGCATGGTAAGCCATGAGCTGCGGGTACCGCTGGCTTCTATCAAGGGGTCGGCATCTACCGTACTGAACGCTCAGCAGCCCCTGGACATGACGGAGATACACCAGTTTTTCCACATTATCGACGAGCAGTCCGATCACATGCGAGGCCTGATAAGTGACCTGCTGGATGCGGGGCGCATCGATATGGGCACGCTGTCGGTCAATCCCAATTCCAGGGAACTGGCGGACTTGGTGGACCAGGCGAGAAACACCTTCCTGAGCGGGGGCAGCAGGCACCCCATCCTGGTTGACCTGCCGCCGGACCTGCCTCAGGTGATGGTAGACAGCATGCGCATCGTGCAGATCCTGGTCAACCTGTTTTCCAGCGCATCAGCGCACTCTCCTGAGTCCTCCCCCATCCGGGTCACCGCGATACGTGACGACGTGCATGTCGCGGTCTCGGTCTGCGATGAAGGATGGGGCATGTCCCCGAAAGAGCTGGAGAACCTGTTCCAGAAATACTCCCATCTCAGTGGCGACAGGGCGCCGGGGATCGGCGGCAGTCTGGGCCTGGTCATCTGCAAGGGGCTGGTCGAGGCCCACGGGGGCCGCATTTGGGCCGAAAGCGGCGGGGCAGGCCAGGGTACGCGTATCACCTTCACAATTCCGGTGACCGATGCGCCCGACAGCGGGACCGTTTCGAGCTTCCCCAAGGACAACCTGCACCCGCCCTCCAAAAAGGGGGAAGCACCCAGGCGTATTCTCGTGGTCGACGACGATCCGCAAATGCTGCGCTTCATCCGGGATGCGCTAGCGGCACAGAACTATTCTCCCATCGTCACCAGCGAACACCGGGAACTGTCCCAGATCATACAGGCGGAAAAACCCCATCTGGTCCTGCTGGACCTGATATTGCCCGGAACTGACGGAATCAAGCTGATGGAACACGTCCCCGAACTGTCCCATGTGCCGGTCATCTTTATCTCCGCCTACGGAAGGGACGAGACCATCGCCAAAGCACTGGAGAGAGGTGCTGCCGACTACCTTGTCAAGCCCTTTTCGGCCACGGAACTGACGGCGAGGATCCAGGCGGCTCTTCGCAGGCAGGCCAAACCGGAACCCTTCGTGAATGGAAGCCTGGTCATCGACTACGAGCAGCGCAAAGTCACCCTGGCGGGTCACCCCGTGTCCCTGACTGCGGGTGAGTACGATCTTCTGCGCATACTTTCGGAAAACGTCGGGCGGGTAGTGACCTATGACTTGCTGATCCGCCAGATGTGGAGCGGTCCGGATTCCGGTGACCCGGACCGGGTCCGCACCTTCATCAAACAACTCCGCCGCAAGCTCGAAGATGAACCGGCCCGGCCGACCTACATCCTGAATGTGCGCGGGGTCGGCTACCGCATGGCACAGCAGTAACCCGCACCACCGCATCGGTCCCCTGAACCGGGTACGGCGCCTGCAAGGACAGGCCACACGGATCGAATCCCATAATGTCAGCGCATCCTTGATATTTTTAACATAAATAAAACCAATACCCGTATAGCAGAACTTACTTCATGTGGCTGACGGCCGTTATACGCTTTCTAGTGCTAATGCTACTAAGACCCCGAAGCCGGGTTATCTGCCGAATACAACACCTGTATAGAGCACGGTAAAAAAAGGCTTTATTTACCTGCTTGGGAAATAAGCAGAGATTTCCACTTCTTAGTAGATATTAGCAATGGCCCGGCACCTATGGGGCCGGCATGGGTTTCCTGATCATGCTAATTTTCCAGATCACCAAGGCACTGGCAAGAAGGTGGTACCTGCCCTGTGCCATGGTGCCTGCACTGTTGCTATCAGGATGCATGTCCGGAGGAAGTGCCTTTCAGCCGACCATTCAGTTTACCGAACGACTGACAGCCTTTAACGGCACCACCTGGGGCATGCGTGCATCACCCAGAGAGGATGGGGCTGAATATACAATCAATACAGCCGAAGACGCTGTATCGCAGCAGGACTTTGAATCCAGTATTCCAGGGCATACAGGCCAGACGTGGCTCATGATCAAGCGTGAAACGGACAAGACACAACTGGCGTATGCAATCGTGGGTTGGGATGAAGATGATCCTTCAGACTACCTCAGTGGCGGCTGGTGGATGCTGTATCCCGGCCATCCTGAACAATTTGATTTATTTGAATCGGAATCCGGCATCTTTTTTATAGACGGGCCTGAACTCGACATCAACCATCCTCCAGACATGCCGATTACCGGCACTGCAAGCTATGCAGGCAGGACAAGCGGGATTTACCAGTATGTGGATGCTAACGGGGAGCATTCACTTACCGAATTTGTGAGCCAGGCCCAGTTCACTGCCGATTTCGCTCATGGCACCCTCACGGGATGCGTAGGCTGCAACAGTGAAATCATGGTTCAAAACTTTCACTACGAAGCTTTAATGCAAAACGTGGACGCGTCAAGGGCCGATCCCACGGGGTACCGGCTGCGCTTTCGTCCGTCACCCTATAATCCCGATGGCACATTTGTGGCACAGGATATATCCGTCGAACACGTGGTTCGAGAGGTTACCAGTTCGCAAGGATATTATGGCGGACAGTTTTCAAACATACCAAACGATCAAGGCAATCCGAGACTCGTGACTGGCATTTATCGTGCCGATTTCAAGGAGTCAGGCGGAGCACGGGGTCGGTTCTTTGGTCTGTGGAATACCTTTGGCGAATAATAAAAAGTATAGCTGTATCCGATTTTATGCAGCAAGCTGTTCCACGCAAAAGAAAGGAAAGGAAACCATCCCCCGGATGGGTGCTTTACCTGTCGGATCGTTATAACGCGATGATCGGAGCCATCCCCTTCGGGTCGATTTTATCCGTCATCCTGGCCGTTACTGCGTTCGTAATCATTCTGGGTGCGACATTGTTCATGATGGAGTTGACCGGTGAGGTCCGCTAGGGTCGACTGGTCAGCTAAGCCAAGAGATAAACGAAGAAAATAATCAAGAAAAGAGATTTACAGTTTGAAAGTCTTTATTGTGAAAAGGCACGCCATACATTGAAGTCAAACTATCAGGCCTCCAGTGCAGCCTCGAAACAATCGTGCATTGCATGATTGACAGACTAAAGCGAGACAGCCTTTTTGAAATTATTGACGAAGTAAGAAACGACGCTCTAAAGAAGTTCAGCAGCGAGTGAATGCAATCAAGGGTATTCGAATTTGGGCATGAAATGGGGAGAAGAAAGGCTGGGCTCAAAGCAGTGGTGCTATCCGCACACAGGGGATGCACTGGATTTGCATTGCCTGGCCAAACTGAATGTTGCCCGCAAGCACGGCAAAAAATATCCGCATTTTAAAGATCTAAAAAAGCCACTCACGGAAATGGAAAAAGAGGAATTGGAAATCATCAAAGAAGCAGCAAGGAAAAAAGGGAAATATCATGTTGGATGCTACAGCCCGTTTGTCATCAATAATAAAGTTCTGGATGATGCAGGGGAGCAAGAAGACTTGATACAGCAAGCGCGGAGTGAACCACTAGATGAGTAAATCGGGCTTTATCTGCCAGAGGATGATGGATAGATAAGCATGGCACACCTGATCACGTTTGACATACAACAGGAATCTGATCGAACGTCCTTAATCGAGGCCATAGAGAACCTGGATAACTGGACAAAACTCTCTGAGTCAACTTACGCCGTTGAATGCGATATGAATGCTGGAGAAATCTTCTGCTTGCTGGATAGCCACATAGATGACGGTAATCGTTTGTTTGTGATCGAACTTGCTTATGAATTTGCAGGTCGAGGTCTCAAGGATGTGTTTGACTGGCTGGAGCAACACACAAACCAAACCGTGATCGGTGAGTGAGCGAAGCGAACGACTGGCCATTAGCGTGCCAGATCAAAACAGGCCTTCGATTTCCTCTTCTGCAGCAGGCTCTGACTTGAGTTCACCGATACGTGCCAGATTATCCAGTTGCAAATTCGCCATCTTCTTCTCCAATGAACACGAGATGCTCGCCCGCGAGCACCGCATCAGGAAGGGGCTCTTGGCCGATCGTCGCGCATTGAACTCCGACACCGTGTAGAGCATGAGGCTGATCTTTCGATCGGGGCTTGATTCCACAGGAGCCAGTACGGTGTAGAGATCTTCCAGCATCATGCCGTCCGCTGCGACGAGCAGATCGATATCGCTGTCTGCTGTATCGGTACCCTGCACGACGGAACCGTAGAGCATGGCGAGCACAATGCGATTGGCAAAAGGCACCAGTGCCTGGCGGATCGGCTCAACCAAGGCCACGGTCTTGCACACAAACAGACAGGTGTATAACGTATTGCGTTATATAACGCAATACGTTATAGTTCATGCGTGATCAGGACGTTCGCCTGCAGGGAGACTGAGAAAATTTGGTACGGACATTCTTCCAAAAAGTTTCCAATGAGTATCCAAAACACTGCCAGACGCAAGCTGAGGATATTGAACAACGCCCAAAACATGCAGGATCTTCGCATACCTCTGGCAAACCGCCTGAAAGTTTTGCGTGGAACAAGAGCAGGTCAGCACAGCATACGGATCAATGATCAGTACCGCATTTGTTTTGTCTGGCGACGAAGAGAAGCCCGTCAGGTTGAAATCGTCGACTACCACTAAGGAGAACTGACCATGGCCAGGCTCAAGAACATTCATCCCGGCGAGGTGATGCTCAGAGACTTCCTCGAGCCGCTGGGCATCAGCCAAAACAAGCTTGCGAACCGCATCTCCGTACCGCCTCGCCGGATCAACGAAATTGTTCTCGGTAAACGCGCCATTACGGCAGACACCGCCCTGCGGCTGTCGCGTTACTTTGGCAATAGCGACAAATTCTGGATGGGACTGCAGGATGATTACGACCTGGAAGACTCAAGGAACAAGATTGCCGGTACGCTTGAAAAGATTCCAAGCCATGCCGCATAGAAGAAATATCCCTGCACCCTTGGCCCGCTCAAGGATCAGGGGCGTAAAGCCCAGAAAGGGCGTGACCGAAGTGCGCATGACCGGGCAAAGCGCAGCGTGGCCTACTCGGCTGCCTGATTAAATGACCGGAACCACTGCCAACAAAAAAGTGCGAAAGATTTTTGACACTACCACGGAACGTCGAGACCATGGACGAGGCCCGGGAGGTTGCGCGTGCGTCGCTGAAAGTCGTCGCGGACGGTTGAACACACGGGCCGAGTGATCAGCAATTATCTAGTCGTTTAATTACGAACAAACTGCTGTTTATCTGAATTCAGTTTCTGGGAAAGCCCAATTGTGGAAAGGACAGTACTAATCAATAACTAGTGATGAGTATGTAAGTCGTCATCGTTAACAGAGAATTTCGGTTTAAGTAAGCTCAACAAATCTTTATTTAACCGATTTATTTGTGTGTTGATTTTTTGGTTATATTGGTGGTGGGCTTGCTGTTTTAATATGGATTGCAACCTTCGAAGTTGAAGATCATCGGATTCTGGCTTAGACGACAATGCACGCTTTAAGTACTCCGGTGCTTCTTTTGTATGTGCAAACAACTCTTCCCTTGCATGAAATATTTTTACTCTTAGTTTGTCTTTTTTCGGGGCTAGTGACTCTGCATTAGTGTAATACTTCCTGCCACCATCAATATCTCCAGCTCTAAATCTGAGAAGGCCATATGTTGCTACTAAAACATGTTTAGGAAATCCAAGGTTTTTTGAGTAATCAATTTTATTGAATTGATTTATCGCCTCTTTCATGTTGCCATCATATGCCATGGCAACAGCAATGTTGTTTCTTAAGTGCACATTATCTGATTCGGCCCTGAGTCCTACCTTTGCGCAAACAATTGCAAATTTAAATTGAGTTGTCAAAGAGATTCCGATACTCGAACCTACTATGGCTGGCCTACTCGAATACGGTTCATCACATAGCCATGAGCTGCATTCAAGTTTAGCTTTATCCCACTCGCCTTGTTTCAATGCGTGCCAACATCGGGCCTCAAAATTCAAAGGCAATCTTAATGTTTCATCATCAACATAAACATTTGTTAATTTAGTTTGTATCCAACGTGCCTGTGCTACAGCGTTATCCGTCGGTGAAATCAGACTTTCTCGAATACATTGACGAGCCTTTCTGTTTGCGCCGTTATAGAACTCTAATGTCCCAATAGCACTTTGTAGTTCAGTTAAGTGATCAGGTGATAGCCTGTCTGATTTAATTATCTCCCACCCACGCCTTGTAAATTTTGGTGTACGTTCGGCAATTTTTGCAACTGCAACTTCAGCAGCAATTAACCAAGGATCACTTGCTGTGCTTGAATTTCGTATCAATAAGCTATGTGCGCGATCTACTTCATCTATGTGCACATATAAACGCACGGCAGATCTCAGCACATGTCTATGAGATGGGGCTAGAAACAGTGCTCGATCTATGCATGTCTTAGCTTTATTAATTTGACCTAAAATTGTATATGCTCGAGCTAGATCCAACCATGCCAGCACGTTTCTAGGGTCTCGCTTTAGCCTTTGTCTTGCATCTGTCGCATTTGCCCAGACTAACTCGAGATGAAATATGTCACTACTTATTAGCTCAGGCTGTTCGACTGTTTCCCTGCCCTCAAATTCTTCAGTCAACTCTAGGCCGTGCTGAACTAATGCATTAACTTGCGGGGTTAATAATTCATTTCGCTGTTTTAAATATGTAATGGCCGGCTCTATGTCATCGTACCAACGCCCACCTAACCCGCAACTAAGCAAGTCAATTGCATTTCCTATGTTCTGTTCATTATTCCAGTCAAAAAGCTTTTCATCGAGATACTGCTTATTTAGTTTTGATAACCGCTTTTTTCTAGGATCCGATGCAAACTCAGCAGAGGATGAAATAGTTTTTGAAAAACGCCAACGAGGAATTAGCCTCCTCTCCTGATTTCTATGAAAATCATCCATTATTTAACTTGTAACCTATAAATTTCGTTCTGCATGTTTTGCAAGCACTTCAAACCTAGATGAAAATCGTCGAACCCCAAATTTAGCACCATTACCTGCAAGGTTTCGTGGGTGGCCCCGCAATTCAGGATCAGGCTCAGTTAAGTAGCGAGTTAAAGCTGTGAGCTCAACTTGAACATTCTGGTCAAGCCTATCACTAAAATCTAGAATGACCGCATCCCAAGCTTCACGAATATACGGTAAGGCCGTACTATAATTGCCTGTCCAAGCATCCCAATGATGTTCAGGGCGCAACCTCATCTCAACTTGGGCTGTCAGGCTTACATTAGTAAACATGTATATGACTAAACTTCCTAACAAATATAAATCTGAAGACAATCGTCTCGATTGCCATTCAGTAATCTTGTATCCATACAATTGTTCTGGAGGAGCGTGAGCAGGATCACCAGCAATCGTGCCATTGATTCCTGGCCTCGGTACACTTCGATCATGGGCATGTCCCAAATCACCAAGTTTAGTATCTGACTCACCAAACAATAGTACGTTGGAAGGCTTCACATCTTGATGTGCGATTTGATTGAAATGCAAAGCTTCCAAGCCAAGCGCCACCTGATGGAGAATTTGCATATTCAGTGCTGTGTTTAGTGCTTGCCCCAGAGTTGCGTGTTCACGAAGATCACGATCTGCAAGTTCAAACAACAGATAGTGGACCTTGTTCAGTGAACCAAGTAATTCGACAGAACCTCGGCCCAAAGAACGAACTACTCTTCGAATTTTTCTTGTGAGACATTTCTCAAGTAGATCATTTTCATAATTAAATACTTCCAATCTTCGCTGCAATTCCTTTAACTGGTCATCATCCTCAAGTTTGGGATCAGGTGTTGGGTCCAACACTTTCACAAATGCCATATGCCCATCAGGATGTTTTGCTATGAAACCTACAGAATGACACGCACCAGTACTGCCAACACGTGGACATCGTTGAGCATCAATCGTCCAACCATCTTTCAGTTCACAACCAACCAATAAATCTCTCAAGTCGTTTTCCATCTATCAACTCCCTAAATAAAGTGCTGGAAACCACCGTTCTACAACATCTGCTGTAAAACCCAGGCGCACTGGTGCCTTTGGGCCTGTTTGAACAAGCAATCCTTTTCGAAGTAGTGTGGATAAGATTTCTCGAGCCCTTCGCTCCTGATAGCCCGTAATTTCCGGTGCCCTGCCGCGTTCAACTTCTCCCATTAACAGGGCCTCTTTTAACAAAGCCATGGAACGCTTCGGCAATCTTCCTGCAGCAACTTCATCATCACAGTACAGTTTCATCCTGCGAAGCAATTCGCCTGGCTGCAGCAAAGATTCCATAAAATCGATCTGGTCAATACAGGCACGCAGGAAAAATTCACAAAATTCTTCAAGCCTTCTTTCAGACAGGGCGCCACGACCATCATAGTCATTGTGACGCGCCTCATCAGCAGCCATGAGTTTAACCTTATATTCATCCACCTCACGGGCTAGTCCCCTAGCCACTGACCAGATGCTGCTGCCTACACCAGTTCGTATCAGCATGGCATGCGCCATCAGGCGAACAACACGTCCATTACCATCGTAGAACGGATGTATCCATAAAAACCGATGGTGGGCTGCAGCGATTGCAACGATCTCCTGCACTTTAGACAATTGCTCAAAATCATACACTTGCGCAAGACGCGCCATATACTTCGGCAATTCATCGGCGGCTGGGGGAATGTGCCGGCCAACTTGCACATGTCCATTGCGAAACTCGCCAGGTATGACGGGAACACGTTTATCAGAGTCCGGGTTTTCAACCCACAACAGTTCGTCCGGCAAGCGCCTACAAAATTCATGGTGCAGCCATTTCACATATTTCTCCGATGTAGGAGGGTCCCTGGGGTCTTTTCCATAATCGATCATTTCCTGAACCTTTATATGAGCACGGGCTTCGAGTTGCAGTGCACGTTGTCTCGGTTCCTGGGAATATTGACCGTGGAGAGCACGATCAATGTCGCGAGGATGCGTGTGATGCCCCTCGATCAAATTGGAGTAATAACAGTTCATTGATCGAACCAGACCGCCGATACAATCAGAGACTTCAGGGCGGAGCTGACCTCTCAGTCGATTGGCCTTGGCAACCAGTTCAACTGCCAGGTTGGCCAAGCGTTCAGATCGGTCCCGTGGCAGCATAGGTTCCATATTGGAGGGGGTCGGCATGTTTAAATTATGCCGGTATTTATACCGGATTACAACAATAGTAATATATATCTAAAACAATTAGTTAAATTTTTTAAATAAAAAAATAACCTATATTATTGCCGGTTTATGTGCCGCTGTCTAACCATAGGGAAAATGAGTCCAGACCTCAAGCCTGCAACCCACAGGCGGTGCAAACAAATGGACTCAGGCAGGTGTATCCGGATCTGCAGGTCCATGCATGTCCTTCGGCATGGACTTCAAGTGCAGGTCTCTTTGCGGATAGGGAATTTGAATGCCATGCGCATGAAACAGGTCCCACACCCCCAGCAACACCTCGTTCTTTACATTCGCACAGCCGTTCATCGGGTCCCTGATCCAGATGCGTATCTCGAGATCCACGGAACTGTCCCCGAAACCTTTCAACAGGCAGACGGGCGCGGGATGAGCCAGCACCCTTTTGACGTTGCCGGCCGCCTCCTTGCACAGCCTGATGGCCTGGTGCACATCGGACTCATAGTGAACGCCCAGGGGGATCTTCAGCCTCACATTTTCATGGCTGTAGGACCAGTTCTCGACACGGTTGGTGATCAGTTCCTCGTTCGGCACCAGATGCTCGATCCCGTCTCGCGTGATCACCGAAACATAGCGGGCGCCCAGGGTCTCAATCTTCCCGTACTGCCCGGCAATATTGATGGTGTCTCCGGGCTTGATGGATTTGTCCGTCAGCAGGATGAACCCGGCCACGAGATTTGAAAAAATCTTCTGCAGGCCAAGCCCCAGGCCCACGCCGATGGCCCCGCCAAAGACGACAAATGCCGTGATGTCGATGCCTACGGATCCGAGTGCCAGCAGGAAGGCCCCGGTAAAGATGACAATCTTGAGGACCTTCGTGAACAGGACCTGGGTGGTTTGCGAGATCCCGGCGCTGGCCCGGATGCGCGCCTCGATGACCCGGGTGACCAGCAGGGCCAGCCACAGGAAGACCGCGACGGTGATGACAGACGCCACCACATCGAATGCACTGAGCTCGTGCCCTCCGACGTGAAACGCCTGCGCATCCAGAAACCCGATCAGGGGGGCAAGCAGACCGAACACATGCAGGGCAGCCATGCCCCAGACAAACGTTGCGATACTCTTGCTGATGAGCGGGTCGGATATGGCCGATGAGCCCAGGCGGATCACCGCCCAGGCCAGGGTGAGGCTGATGGCGGCCTCGACCAGGGCGCAGGGCCGTTCAAGGTACAGGTACAGGCCTTTGAAGGCGCCCAGCCACACCAGCAGCAGGATCGGGACCGCAAACCTGTACAGGAAGCCGGCAAAAAAGGATTGTATCCGGATGGGCTCGGAGGGCTTGAGCTCGGCCAGCCTTGCATGGATTTTCCTCGCCAGGACAAACGTGATGAACAGGCCCGCGGCAATGACCGCGACCTGGATGAGGTTGTCGAGATTCAGTACATGCTGGTCCGCCCACCGGTAGAGGCCCTTGAGCAACTCGACCGAGCGTTCCTGATCCAGTACTTTCTCAATGAGTGTTCTGTTTTCTTCCATTGCGCACGAATCCCGCCGAAGGCACGGACCTGTTCCCGGGCATGGCAACGGGGATTGAACTTTTCAAAATCCCGCAGGGCCGACACCCGGATACCGCAATATACCATTGATCCGGCCGGGCATACCTTCACCGGCTTGCCGGTTGCCTGTCACTCCTGTTTTCCGCATGCTCCGGTTCCTCTGCATGAACAGGAATCCCTTCGCGGCAGGCGCCTGTGATGATCACCCGGCCTGGGCAATCCGCTCCGCGACGATGTACACGGCTTCCAGTTCCGTGCATCCCCGTTCACGCATGATCGCGGCGCGCTCGGCCTTCTCGTGCTTCTCGGTCATGGCCAGCGCCAGGCTCAGCGGCGGCGGCACGTTGCGGAACAGGGCTTCCAGGTTGTCGGAAAGCACGACACCCTCGACGTACTTCCCGGGCTCCTTGCGGGCCGACAGCAGCAGGCTGCGCTGGACCTCGTTCAACTCCCTGAAACGGGCAATCTGCTCGACCTCCTCCTTGGGCATGACCAGGCACAGCCACCACTCCATCATGTTGAGCATCCTGCGGCTGGCATCCGGGAAGTCCTCCAGGTTCTGGGTGGCGATCCAGAACCAGGCGCCGAGCTTGCGCCACATCTTGGTGATCTTGACCACGTAGCGGGCCAGCAGCGGGTTGGTGGTGATGATGTGCCCCTCGTCGGTGACGACCAAGGTGGGCCGCTCGTCATGCTGGTGGCGCTCCACCAGGTCGTTGATGTGGCTCATCATGGACAGGTAGGCCACGGTGAGCTGGTCCTCGTACCCTTCCCTCGCCAGGATGCCCATTTCCAGGATCGTGACATCGGCCCCGGGCCAGGGCTGGCCCGGGCGGTTGAAGAAGTGCCCGGCCAGGCCCGAGCAGAACAGCGCCATGCCGTCGCCCATCTCGACCGCCCGGTTGCGCCGGGTCTCCGGCAGTTCCCGGTCCCGGCCGATCGCATGCAGGGCATCGACCACGTCCCGGGTGATGACCTGGTCCTGCCCGCGCGAGCGCACGGATTCGGCCGCCTTCAGGATCGCGTTGCGGATCAGCAGGCGGTCGGCGCGGCTCATGCGCGCATCCTCAGCCGCATCCCCCCCGGTGATCATGACCCGGGCCGCAATTTCCATCTCGCCCAGGATGTCACGGCCTGCGGGTTCGTCCGGGGCATCCGCCTCGTCGTCCGTCCAGGGGCCGTGCGCGCCACCGGCACCGGCCTGGCGTTCCCGGTGCAGCCCCTGCAGGGCGTCCGCGAACGGCGGCAGGCTCACGTCACGGTCCGGGTGCAGGCTCACCTCGTGAACGGAAATGCCGTGTTCCCGGAAATGCCGGCCCAGCAGCGAGAACGAGCCGCCGGCCTCGATGATGAACATGCGCGGCCGGTGCACGGCAGCCATCTGCTGCAGCAGGTAGACGAGCAGGGCCGACTTGCCCGCACCGGTCGGCCCGAGGATCAGCATGTGGGCGTTCTTCTTGCGGTCGCCACGGTGCAGGGGATCGAATGCCAGGGGTTCGGCGCCGCGGTTGAAAAACACCAGCCCCGGGTGATCCGTGCCCCGTGCGCGCCCGTACACCGGCAGCAGGCTGGCGGCATGACTGGAGAACACCAGCCGTGCGCGCCGCCGGCTCTTGTCCAGCCCCTCGTCAAACGCCATCGGCAGGTTGCGGAGATAGCTGTCGAGGGCCAGCAGGTCCCCTTCCCGGGTGATGGGCTGCAGGCCGTTCGGCAGCAGCAGCGCACACAACTGGTTGACGTGCGCGTGCAGGGCCTGGGCATCGTGCCCGCGCACGTAGAAGGCCAGATTCACCGGGTAGAGCTTGTCGCCCTGCGCCATCACGCGCTCCGCGCGCTCGGCATCTTCGCGTGTCAGGACTGCCTCGGCCGTATCGCCGACCGCGGAACGGCGCACGCGCGCGACGTGATCGCGGGTCAAGTCCTGCGGTTTCACAACCAGCGTCATGGCCATCACGGTATGCTCCGGCAGGCGGTCGAACAGCGAGAAGACGTGATCCCCGACCTGGCGCTCGGCCGTCATGTGGCCGATTTCGGGTGCCCGGCGCAGCCCCTGGACCGTCACCACGGTATGCGCCACGCCGTCGAACCACCAGCTTGCGGTCCGGGAGTCCGAACGGGGCATCGCCAGGGTCAGCGACTCGGCCAGGTCATGCGCGAACGGGAGGTCCTCGTCCCCCGGGTACGGCGCGACCTCCAGCAACCGGTCCGGATTGCCCTGCGCGACTTCGGGCCTCGGATTGAACCACCGGAGCAGCCACTCGTACAGGTCACGCCCCTCGCCCCGGCGCGCCCGGATGCCGGCCGAGGCCAGCGAGGCGGTCCACTTGGTCACCACGTCGTTCACCGCGGCCGCGACGTCGCCGGCCGGAGGTGGCCTGCCCCGGGACTTGAGGCGGCGGTAGAGCACGGCCCGCACGCGGCGCACCTGGCCGCGCCAGCGGCCTCCGGTCACCGCGGTGTCTTCAAACAGGCCGCCCGGGCGGCTGATCCGCTGCAGGTGCTGCGAAAACACCTCCCGGTAGTACCGGCTGTAGTCGCTGTCCAGCACCCCGGGCGGTGCGTACGCTTCAATCTCTGCCCAGAACCGCTGCAGGCTCGGCTCGTCCTGCACGTAGACCTGCAGGATCCACGGCGCCTCGGCCTGTTCCGGGACGGCATCCGTGAGCGCGGTCTGAACGGCATCGTGCAGTTGCTGCAGGTAACGGGGTGTGCAGGCCTCGGTGCCGACAGGGAGGATCTCGAGCAGTGCGCCGGCGCTGAGACCATCTTCCAGCACGAAGGTCCGGGTCCCGGCATCGTACTCGGCCCAGGGCAGCAGGTCGGTGAACGAAGGCGGCCGCTCGTACAGGCCCCGGGCGGCCGCCTGCGGGACCGGCCCGTCGCGTACCGCCCGCCTGCCCGGCAGGATGCCCGGGAGTTTCACCGCAAGGGCGCCACCGGGCCTTCACCCGGCAGCGCGTACTCCACCTGCTCGTACATGGGAAAGCTCGTGGCATAGCCCGGGATCGGCACACGCGCCTCACCGGCCAGGTGCGGGAACACGTACATCACCAGGCTCGGGTTCGCGAGCCTGGGAAACACGGCATCGATCTCGCGGTACGCCGTGCGGGCATGGCCGTGGAGTGCCCGGTCGCCGTGGGCGACGGGGTTTGCGCCACGCTCCGCAGAGGCTGCATCCCGTACCGGCACATCGCGCATGTGCCGGGCATAAATCGTGCGGATCGAGGGGCCGTCCTGCGGCAGCACGGCCTGCTTGGTGCCCGCACAGCCCAGCATGAGGCTAGTCAAGACGAGTACGGGAATGAGGGTCAGTCGCTTGTGCATAATCCAGTCTCCTGCCTTGCTGATCGAGATCGATGTCGAGTCGTGCATCGACGTGAATGGCTACCCGGGTGCCGGCCGGCACGAACACGGCATCGAAGCTCTGCGACTGGCGTTCCATCAGCCACCGGGCGACTTCCTCGGTGCCGCCCGAGACCGTCTTCCCGAGCACGTAGGCCCCGGTATCCCCGGTCACGCTGTCGGCGCCCGTGCCGGTCTCACTGAACGTCGTGGTGGTCTGTGCGGCGGCCGCCGCCTCGGCGGCCGCCTGCACCGCCATCATGCCGATGCGCTGCCCGAGAAAGGCCGGGGCGTTGGTCTTGCGTGTCCCGCTGATGCAGGGGATGCCCTGGCTGTCCGAAATCCAGCCCAGCGAGCGTTCGCCGGATGCGGAGGTGCCCTCCCGTGCATCGCCCGGAATCGTGCGGATCGTGCCGTCGTCAAACACGAAGGTGACCGAATCGAGCCGGCCGGTGACGCACGATAGCGTCCAGTCACCGATGGCCGTGCCGCTCCACACCATGCCGCGGATGCCGGGCACGGTGAGGCCGTTGGCGGCCAGGTTCTCGTGGCCGGTGATGACCTTGAACGGCATCGCATCGCGCACCTGGCCCTGTACCGGGACTCTCCCGACCAGCGCCGTCAGCGCGGTCGAGCCGAGCAGCGTCGCATTTCGCGGGACGGTATATGCAGGCTTCAGGGGTTTCGCCACGTTTGGGACCTCCGTACCCGGTGCATCCGGGCGGCCGTTCGAGTAGAGCAGGCTTTCCTGCACCGGTTCGCGCGCACCCGGGGCGGCATCCAGCGGATCGATCCAGACCGTGTCCGCATCCTGCATCCAGGGCACCTCGCCTGCGTCCCGTCCGGAACCGACGGGCAGCTCGCCGGAATGGTCTGCGGGACGGTATGCGAGTGATTGCGCCAGGGCATCGACATGCTGCGTCAGGGTCTCGAGCACGCCCGAGTCCACCTGCCTGCGTGTCTCCTGCTCATGTTCGAGGGTGCGCAGTTCCTGGCGGAGGTTGCGCATCAGGTTCTCTTCGAGGCGGCCGCGTTCCTGTGCCAGGCCGCGGTTCTCCCGTCGCAGCCGGTCCCCTTCCTGCCGCAGGGCCGCGACCTCCGCGGTCATGGCCGCAACGTTCGCCGTCAGGGTCTTGATGGTGTCGGCAGGCGTGTCGGCATCCGGCACCGGGGCCCGGGGTACGGATTCCATGACCACGTTGCGCGCCGGGTCCCCCGAGCAGGCCCGCAAGGCGACCAGGCCCAGCAGCGCCAGCAGGATCCCGGCCAGCCAGGGCAGCAGCCGGTTAGCGCTCGCGAGGGCCATGCTGCGGACGCGCCGTCTCGAACGCACGGTCCGAGACCAGGTACACGGCCGTGGTATCGGCCTCGCTGCCTGCCGGCAGCAGGCGGTTGTGCTGGAAGGTGGCCGCGAGCCACGTCCCCCGCAAATCGCGCGGATCCAGGATACGGGCCCGACCGGTGCGGTTGGTCAGCCGCACGGCCGTGACAAACAGGCCGCCTGCCCGCCAGGAGGCCAGCGGCACCGCCTGCACGGCCCCGCCCCGCAACAGGGCCACCGGCGTGCGGTGAACCGGCACGCGCACCATCCCGGGGCGTCCGCGCGCGAGGCGCAACGGGGCGTACAGCTGGCGGGCCGCAAAGCGGGTCAGGGCCACGTACCCGACCGGCCCGGCCGCCACGGGCTCGCCAGGATCCACCGAGGCCGCCTCCCTCACGTACACCTCGACCGGCGGGCGGGCGCCGGCCCCTTCAAGGGCCGACACGTCCAGCAGGAACACCTGCCCGTTCGCGGTGCTGCGCACCACGATCCGGGTGGGGTCGAACGGGGCACGGGCCAGAAAGTACACGGCATCCTCCAGGCTCTGGATGCGCAGGAGCGGCTGCAGGGCAGCCGGGACACCCACGCGGACCGGGCCCGGGAACCGCACGATGCGCTCGGACCCGGTCGTCAGGGCCAGCCGGATGGGCACCCGGTTCCACTCGATGCGTTCCGGGACCCGCACCGGTTCGCACCAGGCAGGCGCTGTGGCGGCGAGCGCCAGTGCACACAGTACCGGGCGGGCGGTCCGTGCGAGCGGGCTCATGCGTCTTTCGCCCCGGGCAGGTCGAGCCGGCTGGGCCCCTGTGCTGCAAAGCCGTCCAGGGCCAGCCCCCAGGGATTGACCTCCGGGTCCACGGCATGGCGCACGATGCGCAGCGGGTAACGGATGGCCGTGTGCTTCACCGTCATGCCCTTGACCGACTCGGACAGCTCGAGATCGAGGTGCGCGACCCATACGCCGGGGGCGAGCACCTCGATCCGGGCCTCCTCGAAGCCGCGCCCGGACACTTCCTGCACGCCGCGCACCCGGTACGCGAGTTCCCCGCGCTTGCCCTTGAGTTCCATGTCCGCGACCAGGTCGGCCCGGTAACGCGGCGTGAGATAGGGGGAGACGCGGAAGATGGCCCGGCCGTAGTCCTCGGCGCCATCCTGCGGCCAGCGGTTGAGCTGCTGGAAGATGTAGAACGCGAAGGCGTACACGTTGGCCGCATGCACGGCGGTGGCGGCCTGCACGGAACCGGACCGCAGGTCCGGCGGGATATGGATAACGAGATGTTCGGGCGCCCGGCTCCAGCCGAACCACAGGGCCAGGATCACGCCCAGCTGCAGGACGATCACGGCCCACAGCGAGCGCAGGTGCGCCCGGACGTTATCGATCTCGTGGCGGTAGCGGCGCACGGCCGGTCCTTCCGACATCCCAGGCGCCGCTGCGCCGCACGAATCCCGAGCGGTGCAGGCCGCGGTCGTCCAGCCAGACCATGAAACGCTGCCGGTAGTACGCATCCGGGCGGCCCCGCTTGAGGCGCCGGAACACCCCGGCCAGGATGACGGTACTGCAGACCATGCCGATTCCCGCGACGCCGAAGCCCATGGTGAGCGCGCCCATCATGCCGGCCAGGAGGAGGCTTGCCGGCAGCCAGACGAGCGCACTCACGCCGACCATCATGCCCAGTTCGAGCGACGAGCACCCCTTGAATACCGCGGGCTCGACGTTCAGCCGGTCAGCCAGTATTTCGTTTGGGTCGACCATGTCTCAGATGACGCCGGCGGCCTCGGTCAGCAGGTAGCTGGCAAAGGTCAGGACCACGGCCCCGACGATGCCGAGCACGCCGACCTCGGCCCACTCCGCCTTGCCCTGGCGCGCCTCGTTGAACTTCGCGAAACCGAGATAGGCCACCCACAGGAAGCCAAGCACCGAGATGGCCAGGCCGAGCACCAGCCCGCCGTCCTTGATATAGCCCTGGATCAGCGCGATCCAGTCTCCGGGGGGCGGCGCCGTGCTGGGGGCCACCGGGGTGGGCAGGGCCGCGCGTGAAACCGGCCCGGCCGACGACGCCAGCAGCCCGGTGACCGCCGCGCCCTGCCTGAGCAGTCTGATCATGATCGTATCTCCCTGACACCGGGGTCCTTCCCCGGACGTTGATGCGGCGCGGAACGGCCCCTCACCGCAGGTAGAACCCGAGTACCATCAGCACGATGCATGCCCGCAGCGCACTCCACAGCACGTCGAGCAGGACCCCCTGGCCGTCCTGCCAGGCCCGGAAGGCACCGAGTACCACCCAGGCCGCCCAGATGAAGGCGAGCAGCATGACCGCACTCGCAATGCCGGCCAGCAGGGTGGCCGGGGTGACACCGGATCCGGCGTGGAAGGCGGCCTGCTGTGCCGGTGACATGGCGGGGCGTCATTGACGGTAGTCCCCGCGCAGGGGAGGGAAGGTCCTTGGCTCGGCCCGGGGCGCATCGAGATGGTCCCGGATGCCCCGGCGAATCCTCGCCAGGTCCCGTCTCAGCCAGTCGTAGCGCATCCGGATGCGGGCATCCGGACGGGCCTGCGCCTCGGCTTCGCGGATCAGCGGCTCAAGACCCTCCAGCTCATGGACGATGCCGGCCAGCACCGCGCGTTCCGCGTCATCGTCTGCCAGCACGGGCTGCAGGCCGAGTGCCGCAGCAAGCAGCGCACCGGCAAGCCAGCCGGGCAGGTGTACGGGGGTTGTTGAAAAACCATGCATGCGGCCATGTTGGCCCCATGCAACCGGCAGGGCTATGAAAAACCTGCCCAGCAGGGTGTGCGGTTTCCTGAAAGATGTCCGGGGCAGGCAACAAATCTGAAAAGGCCAGGCTGCAGCCTGGTCCTTTCTTTCTCACCCGCACATCACGATTGTCAGCAATGGCGTCGGGCCATTGCTAACATCACTAATGGTGTGGTATTCCCCGCCTATTTCCGAGGCAGGATTCAAGTCTGTTTCCTGCCAGAAGTATTGTATTCAGCAGGTAGCCCGACTTCGGGCCATCAGCGTTGTTAGCGCTACGAATTATAGCAGAAAAACTAGAACAGGAAGGCTCTTTTGACAGGCAACAAGCAAAGTGATTGCTGAATCAATTGGCCCTGCAAGAGGCAGCGTGTACCGGTTGAAATGCGCGGTCGCCGGAGCCGGCATCAATTACGCTTCAGCTCGGCGACCTCCCTGCGCAGCGCCTGCAGCTCGGCCTGCAGCTCCGCGTTCGTGGGCTCGGCGGCCTGGCCGGGGCTTTCGTGTCTTTCCTCCCAGTGACCGTGCGCCTGGACCGCATCCACGATAATGCCGATGAACAGGTTCAGCACCGCAAACGAGGTCACCAGGATGAAGGGCACGAAAAAGACCCAGGCATGGGGGTAGACCTCCATCACCGGCCGTACGATGCCCATGGACCAGCTTTCAAGCGTCATCACCTGGAACAGGGTGTACGCCGAACTGCCGATATTGCCGAACCATTCCGGGAATTGGGCGCCGAACAGGTTGGTCGCCATCACCGAGAACACGAAGTAGATCACCAGCAGCAGCATCAGCACCGAGCCCATGCCGGGGACCGCATGCAGCAACGCCCCGACCACGCGGCGAAGCGAAGGCACGGCCGAAATCAGCCGCAGCACCCGAAGAATCCTGAGCGCGCGCATGACCGACATCGACCCGGCGGCCGGCACCAGGGCAATGCCCACGACCAGGGTGTCGAAATAATTCCAGGGATCGCGGATGAAATCGCCCCGCTGGCCGAAAACCTTCAGCAGGATCTCGACGACGAACACCGCCAGGATCACCCGGTCGGCAAGGTGCAGGACACCGCCCGCCGCCGCCATGGCGGCCGGACTCGTCTCCAGTGCCAGGATTGCGGCATTGAGCACGATCAGGGCGGTGATGACATGCTGTGCGGGACGGCTTTCGATGAACGTGCGAATGCACGTCCGCAGCCCCATGCGGGATTTACTTTCAGACGCAGCCATGCCACTCGTCTCCGGGTACGTTCATGATTTCCTTCGCATTTGAGGCAGCGGAGAATCCGGTGCTTTTGCCGGTCAGGGGTACTGTGTCGCTGCCGCCCCGCCCCGTGCAAAGATATCACAAATCCGAAGCGCAGGCAGACCGCCCGCAGCCCGCCTGTGGGGTTAAAATCAGGCGCCAATTCAGGTAGGCTTATAGACTGCTTAATCCAATCTAGAAAACCGTTAACAAGAACAATCCACAATTCAGGAGAAATCGAGATGAACGTTTTCAAATTTGCAGTCGTTGGGGCTGCACTGTCCCTGATCGCGACCATGGCCCACGCCAGCACACTGGATGAGGTGAAGGCCCGGGGCGAGCTGAACTGTGTAGTCACCACCGGCCTTGCCGGGTTTGCTGCACCTGATGCGGACGGTCGCTGGGAAGGCTTCGATGTCACCTTCTGCCGCGCGGTCGCCGCCGCGGTGGTCGGCGACGGTGAGAAGGTCAAGTTCGTGCCGTCGACCGGGAAAACCCGCTTTACGCTGCTCAACTCAGGCGAGGGGGACATCCTGTTCCGCAACACGACCGAGACCATGAGCCGTGATACGGACCTGAAACTCACCTTCCTTCCGGTCAACTACTACGACGGACAGGGCTTTCTGGTGCGCAAGGACCTGGGAGTCGACTCGGCCATGCAACTGGACGGGGCGTCCGTGTGCATCCAGACCGGCACCACCACGGAACTGAACCTGGCGGACTTCTTCAATTCCAACGGCATGGCCTACGAGCCGGTCAACACCGAGACCAACGAGGAGAGCATCGCCAATTACACGGGTGGCCGCTGCGATGCCTACACCACGGACGTGTCCGCACTGGCCTCGACCCGTGCCGCGCTGAAGGACCCTTCCGCCCACAAGATCCTGCCGGAAATCATTTCCAAGGAGCCGCTGGCCGGTGCCGTGCGCCAGGGTGACGACGACTGGGCGGACATCGCCAAGTGGGTGGTCAACGCCATCATCGTCGCCGAGGAACTCGGGATCACCCAGGCCAACGTGGGTGAGCTGTGCGCGGGACCCGGCAAGAATCCCAGCATCAACCGCCTGTGCGGCACCGAGGGCACCATGGGCGAGATGATCGGGCTGGATTCGCAGTGGGCCGTGCGCGCGATTTCCGTGGCCGGCAACTACGGCGAGATCTTTGAAAAATACATCGGCGCCAAAACCCCGCTCGCACTCGACCGCGGGCTGAACGCTTCCTGGAAAGACGGCGGTATCCTCTACGCAGCCCCGATTCGCTGAGCGAACGGGACACGCTGCACGGGGGAGGCCGGTAAGGTGGGCAGCACCGGGTTCGTGACCGCAGACGGACTTGCGGTCCGGCGGGCCCGGCGAATGCCAGGCTCCGCCTGCCTGCACTCCCGCTGCACTCCCTGCATGCGGGGGCGGTCTGTCATGCTCCCCGGAATTTGGGACCCGCCCCATGCGTGAGACCGCACAAGCCGGGGGATTCCTGCCGGCGCGGCTGTGGAACGACAAGGAGGTGCGTTCCACCGCCATCCAGATCATCGCCATGGCCCTGATCCTGGCGTTTCTCGCCTACATCGTGCGCAACGCCTTCGTCAACCTCGAGGCCCTCGGCAAGAATTTCAGCTATGCCTTCCTGTGGCAGATGTCCTCCTACGACATCAACCAGCACCTGATCGAGTACAGTTCCCGTTCCACGCACTTGCGGGCGATGGTGGTGGGCATCCTCAACACCCTGCTGGTGGCCGTCTTCGGGATCATCACGGCCACCGCACTCGGATTCATCCTGGGCGTGCTGCGCCTGTCGAAGAACTGGCTGACGAGCAAGCTCGCCTATGCCTATACCGAGTTCGTGCGCAACGTGCCGGTGCTGCTGCACATCCTGCTGATTCACGGCCTCATCGTGCACACCCTGCCGCTTCCCAAGCAGGCCCTCAACGTCGGGGACACGCTGTTCCTGACCAACCGGGGGTTTTTCGTTCCGAAGCCGATGTACGAGCCGCTGTTCTGGGTGGTCCTCGGGGTATTTGCCGCGGGCATCGTGTTCATGCTGTGGTTCAGGCGATACGCCAAGCGGGTCCAGGACGAGACCGGCCGGCGCTACCCGGTGTTCTGGATCGGCGTGGCCGCCATCGTGGGCGCCCCGGTGCTGGCCTACTTCCTGCTGGGCAGCCCGATCGCCTGGGACATACCGGCCCTGAAGCGGTTCAACTTCAAGGGAGGCATGGTGGTCCGCCCGGAATTCGTCGCCCTGTGGCTGGCCCTGTCGCTGTACACCGCCGCCTTCATCGGGGAGATCGTGCGCGCCGGGATCCTGGCCGTGGACCGCGGCCAGAGCGAAGCCTCGCACGCCCTGGGTATCAGCCGCGGGCGCACCCTGAGCCTAGTGGTCATTCCGCAGGCTCTGCGCAGCATCGTGCCGCCGCTCACCAGCCAGTACGTGAACCTGACCAAGAACTCCTCGCTGGCGCTTGCGATCGGGTACATGGACATCGTGGCCACCATCGGCGGCATCTCCCTCAACCAGACCGGCCGCGAGATGGAATGCATGATCCTGGTGCTGCTGCTGTACCTGATGCTGTCGCTGCTGATCTCCGCGGTCATGAACTGGTACAACCGCAGGATCCGGCTGGTGGAGCGCTAGGGAGAAAGACATGAGCGAATCGACCTACCGGCCGGGCGAGCATCCCGACCTCCCGCCCCCCGTCAGCACCGTCGGTGTGATCGGCTGGGTGCGCAGCAACCTGCTGTCCTCGCCCACCAACGTCGTGATGACCCTGGTATCGCTGTGGCTGCTGTACGAGATCGTGCCGCCGCTGCTGGACTGGATGCTGTTCGATGCGGCGTTCATCGGCGACAACCGGGACGAATGCCGGGCCAAGGCGGGCGGGGCCTGCTGGGCATTCATCGCCGAGCGCTTCCGGCTGTTCACCTACGGCTTCTACCCGGCCGAGCACCGGTGGCGGGTCAACCTGTCCTTCATCCTGCTGCTGGCGGCACTGGTGCCGCTGCTGTACGACCGGCTGCCGGGGCGCAAGTACGGCCTGCTGTATTCCGTGAGCTTCCCGCTGATCTGCGGCTGGCTGCTGCTGGGCGGCTTCGGGCTGGAGCCGGTGGCCACGGACCAGTTCGGCGGGTTCATGCTGACCCTGGTCATCGGCGTCACCGGCATCGCCTTCTCGCTGCCGATCGGCATCCTGCTGGCGCTCGGCAGGCAGTCCAGGCTCGTCGTCATCCGGTGGGCCTGCGTGAGCTTCATCGAGTTCATCCGCGGCGTGCCGCTGATCACGCTGCTGTTCGTCGCCTCGACCATGCTCAACTACTTCCTGCCGAAGGGCACGGTGTTCGACCTGCTGCTGCGGGTGCTGATCATGGTCACGCTGTTCGCATCCGGCTACATGGCGGAAGTCATCCGCGGCGGGCTGCAGGCCATCCCCAAGGGCCAGGTTGAGGCGGCGGACGCCATGGGGCTGAAGTACTGGCAGTCGATGCGGCTGATCGTGCTGCCGCAGGCACTGAAGATCTCGATCCCGAGCATCGTCAACACCTTCATCGGACTGTACAAGGACACCACGCTGGTGATCATCATCGGGCTTGCGGACCCGCTCGGCATCGGCCGGGCCTCCCTGGCCGATACCAAGTGGACCGGGCTGTCCAGCGAGGTCTACCTGTTTGTCGCGATTTTCTTTTTCATCTCCTGTTTCGCCATGGCACGCTATTCCCTGTACCTGGAAAACAGGCTCAAGACCGGGCATGACCGGTAAAGCCCCGAGGAGGAAGCATGAACGAACAAGCCCCCGCCCAGCCTGACGGCAACGACTACGCGGTGGTGATGCGCAACGTGCACAAGTGGTTCGGGCAGTTTCACGTGCTCAAGAACCTGAACCTGAACGTCGCCCGCGGCGAGAAAATCGTCATCTGCGGCCCGTCCGGTTCGGGCAAGTCCACCGTGATCCGCTGCATCAACCGGCTGGAGGAACACCAGAAGGGCGAGATCATCGTCGACGGGGTGCAGCTGGACAATGACCTCAAGCACATCGAGAAGGTGCGCAGCGAGGTGGGCATGGTGTTCCAGCATTTCAACCTGTTTCCCCACCTCACCGCGATGCAGAACTGCACCCTGGCCCCGATCTGGGTGAAGAAGATGCCCAAGGCGGAAGCCGAGGCCATCGCGATGCAGTACCTCGAACGGGTACAGATCCCGGAGCAGGCCCACAAGTACCCGGGGCAGCTCTCGGGGGGGCAGCAGCAGCGGGTCGCGATCGCGCGCAGCCTGTGCATGCAGCCCCGGATCATGCTGTTCGACGAACCCACCTCCGCGCTCGATCCCGAAATGATCAAGGAGGTGCTGGAAGTGATGATCGAGCTAGCGAACGAGGGCATCACCATGCTGTGCGTGACGCACGAGATGGGGTTTGCGAAGACCGTGGCCGATCGCGTGATCTTCATGGACGAGGGCGAGATCATCGAACAGAACACGCCCCAGGAGTTTTTCGACCATCCCGAGCATGAACGGACCAAGCTGTTCCTGAGCCAGATCCTCCACCACGCCTGACCGTACGGACCCGGCGAGTGCCGTGTCGACATGGGATCACTTGAGGTCCGTATCGGATTGACCTGTTTGGTAAGGAAACATGAAACCCCGATACCCGGCCCCCCCGAACTACGGGATTTCCTGGCGCAGTATCCAGGCAGAACCGGTTCCGCTTTCCGGTGAGAGGATTGCGGTCGGCACCGTAGTGAAGGGGGAAGACCGGCTGCTGATGGTGGCCAGGCTGATCCCCGTCCGGAGGCTTAAAAAAATTTTCGGAGAAGCGCTTGGCAGGCGAATCGGAGATGCCCTGCAATGCTGTATCGATGCGGCAGAGAAATTTTATTCCCTGCATCCGCTGTCTTCCCCGTGGACACCTCCCCTGGAAGGATTCCATCTGGGCAAGGAGGTTGCGACGCTTGCCAAAAACATGGAAGACGGACTGCTGCAGTCTGCCATGCACAGCTTTTCATTCAGTGCAGCCTTCCATGCCGAGCAGGCGAAAATTGCCAACCGGTCCGAACGCACGGCACCTGAAGACTGGAGGAAACAAATCATCAAAGCCGTTCAAATGAACAGGCACGACTTCGATCATTGCTTTCAACGCAAGCTTCAGATTCATGGTTCAGGAGTTCATTTCAAGTTCGACTTCATTTCCGAAAAATACGCTGCGCACTTTGATTCAATTTCTGAACACGGGAATTTCCAGCATGCCTTGGTACGGGCACAGGGCAAGTTGTGGCAGCTGGACTGGTTAAGGGATGGGGAGGCCCTGTTCAAGCCGGGATTGTGTGAATTGCTTTTGAGGACTCCAGCAGATCATGGCGATCCTGGTGAACTGGGTGAACTTGTAGCTGAATTGGCGTATGAGGCATCGAAACGTGATATCGGCCTGTACACCTTCAGTTCGTCTGCAGAAGCTGTACAACACCTGATAGAAAATGCAGCGTAGCGCAAAACGTAATCCGTTTTAGGCCTGCAGGCCAGAACTTCGTCGCCATCCGGCAGGATTCTTCCTGTTTGGCCTGTCACGGAACATGTGTGTGCAGACCCTCATCGCGCGCGGGTGATCCTGATCCACCCTCCTGAAAATCACCAGCGTTCTCAAGAGAACGCTGGTGATGGCAGGAAAAGGCTTCCTACAGGTTCGCCTCGAAGTCGTAGCGCAGGCCGATGCTCAAATGATCCTGTTCCTCGCCATGCTCGATATCGCGTCGCAGCCATTCGGCAAAGATTCGCACGGAGTCCGACAGCTGGTTTTCAAGGGTCAGGTTATACCCGTCGAAGCTGCGTCCATTGTCATCGCCGTCCCAGTCGAAGTACGCGGCCTTGAGCTTGTAGCCTCCGCCCAAGGCAAGGGCTGCGGCAACGTCGATAGACGACTGGTCGTAATCCACGTACTCAGCATGCCCGTCGTTATGTCCAGCGTGGGACACGTTGTCCTCCTCGATATCCTGGTAGGTGGCGGCCACGTAAAGACTGTCCGTCACATTCCAGCTGGCGGCCACACCCATGAAGGAACATTCGTAATCGTCATCCCCCTGCTGGTCCAGGTAGGAAACCCCGGCATAGACGTCGCCCGTGCGGTAGCCGATGCCGATCGAGGCCGAATCGATGTGGTTGGGTTCCGAGGCCTTGTCGTTGTTGCCCCCCGCCCCGTTTTCCGGATCCCCGTCAAACCGTATGCCGCTGTCGAGCTTGAAACCGCCGCGACTGAAGGAATAGGTCAGGATCTGGTTGCTGCGAAAGGGACTGGCCTCGTCGTATCCGAACGGGCTGGAGCGGTGATTGAAAATGTCGACAACTTCCGCCACGATATTGAAATGCGGGTCCCACTGCTTGCCGATGGCAATCTGTCCGAGGCTGCCCTTGAGCCCGACGTAGCCCAGGCGCGCATCGCCAAGGTCGCCGTTAGCCTCGAGATCCGTATCCCATTCGCCCCGGTAGAAGGCGGTCAGGCCGTCGCGGACCGCAACCTCGCCCTTCACCCCCACGCGGGAGAGAAAGTCGGTCACATCGGTGCTGGTATCGTCGCCAAAGTCACTGTGGGTCAGGGCGGGCCGTATGCTGCCGTAGAGGGTCACCCCGAACTTCTTCTCTTCCTTGGCCATGGCCATGTCGGCCTTGCTGTCTGCCATGGTGGCCATTTCCTTGAGTTGCTCGACCTGCTGGCGCAACGCTTCCAGTTGCTGCTGCTGCATCTCGATGGTGCGTTCGAGCCGTTCCAGGGCCGGGTCGCCGGAAGCCAGTACCGGCCCGGCCGTGAAAAGGCATGCTGCGACTACTGCAATCCATGCGGAACGCAGGGAATTCGGAAAGAATTTCATGGTATCACCCCTCAATATTAGCTAGCCCGTTATTATAGTAGAAATGTGGACCTATTGTTGAACCAAACAAGACAGCAGTGTCTCCACTTGGAATTCTCCCTGCTGGCAATAATAATTCCATAGTGTAGCAAAAGTTACATGAGCATACGATGATCAATGTGGCGGATTCCATGGTTATTTCGTGATGAAACCTGCATAGCTGACTCCCTGACCCTGAAACAGAGCCACATAGCGTCCAGCAGGCACTCGCCAGCACTTTCGGGACGTTGTTGCAATTCCAACACTACCCACAGGACGGAGTTTCGTTTCATGGGAAGTTTCCAGGCAGCTATCCGGACACGGCAACAACCCTTAACCGCTCTTGATCCATGTGGAATTCCGGCCTTTCTGGCCTGAGGCACGGGCAGCTACCATCCTGCATTCGTCCAGCGTATATTGCCCGCCATGAAAGACCGTATGCTTGCAAGGTCCGGGGCCGTCACGCTCGCCCTGATGGTACTTGCCTGGGGCAGCCAGGTCTTCGCGGCGGACTGTGCGGACTGGAACACGAAACCCTTTTTCGAAGCGGCAACCTCTTCGATGGTCACTGACTGCCTGGCATCCGGGGCCGATCCGATGGCGCGCAACATGATCGGGGAGACCCCCCTACACATGGCCGTGATGCACAGTGACGATCCTACCCTGGTCAGCCTGCTGGTCAGGAGCGGGGCCGACCCGAATGCCAGGGCCGATGAAGGCACGACACCCCTGCACGCGGCGGTGGACCTCAACCACAATCCTGCCGTGATTACCGAGTTGGTACAGGCTGGGGCCGACCCGAACCCTCGCGACGAGTACGGCTGGATGCCCCTGCACCAGGCCGTGGTCAACCCACGCGCTTCCGGCGTGATCGCCACCGCACTGATCCGGGCCGGGGCCGACCCGAATGCACGCGGCAAGTACGGCGAGACCCCCCTGCACCAGGTCGCCCGGTACAAGGACAAGCCTGCCGCCGTGATCGCCGTACTGGTGGAAGGTGGAGCCGATCCGGATGCCCGCACAGACACCGGCACGACGCCCCTGCACTGGGCTGCGGCATCCAATGACGGGCTCGCCGCGGTCATCGCGCTGATCTGGGCCGGGGCCAACCCGAATGCACGCGACGAGCAGGGGGCGACCCCCCTGCACCGGGCGGCGCGGTACAACCCCAGTCCGGCCATGATCGGCGCGTTCATCAAGGCGGGAGTCGATCCGAATAACCGTGACGGGCGAGGCGCCACCCCCCTGCACTGGGCCGCCGGGTACACGGGCAACCCCGAGGTGGTGGCCGCACTGGTCCGTGGAGGTGCGGACCCGAAGATACAGGACGAGATCGGAGCCACCCCCCTGCACTGGACTGCATACGGCAACGAGGACCCTGCCGTGATCGACATGCTGATCCGGGCATCAGGCGGCCCGGAGTAGAAAAAACCCGGGCATGAAGGACAGGTGTCATCCGCCAGGCTTGTCAGCGGGGCCGTTTCCCAGGGAGTTGAAACCGGTGCCCCTCCAGCCTGGAACCTGTCAGGTTGCGATTCAGTGATGCGCGCGCAGGAATTCCAGCACTTCAGCCTGCACCCTTTCATCCTCCAACAGCATGTGCCTGTGGCTCAGGTCCCCTTCCAGGTACACCACCGATTTGCTGCCATCGTTACGTCTTTCCAGAAAATCAGTACATTCACCGCGACTGTAAGGATTCTGAAACCAGGGATCTTTCGCTCCGAGCAAGGCAAGCACCGGCTCCCCTTCAGGGGCGTTGACTCCCCTGTATTCACCCCATACGGATTCACAGGTCCAGCCTTCAACCACTCGCGCCCGTACCGAGGTACCCTTGGAATCTGACCGAAATGTAGCTGTCGTAATCCCGCCTTCGCTCGTCCCCACCAGGAAAACATGGTTTGCATCCACCCAGGGGAAGGTTTTGGCCTTTTCAATCGCATACCCTGCATCCGCATGGCGGATTTTCAGAACGTCCGGGTAAAGACCGCCTTGAAATTGTATCGGCTCACAGGACTTGGAGTATTTTTTTCTGGCCATGCTTGGCGGGGCTATGACTGCATAACCGTTTGAGGCCAGAAAGTCGATTCGCATGTAGGTTCCGCTCCAAATGCCGTAACACCCGTGCAGGTAGATCACTGTAGGAAATTTCTCACTTCCCTCCAGGCTATGTGTACGCAGTTCCTTTACAGTCGTCGCAATAAACTTGCCATCCGGCTTGGGGATTCTGACCAGTGCGGACTGCCACACCCTTTCCAGTTCAGCCGGATCGTTCCAGTCTGACGGCTTCATTTCGTGAGCCGGGCTGAACGTTCTGCTGTCATTGTTGTACAAGCCACTGCCTGTACCGACTGTTGGAACAAGGAAGATGACAAGAAAAACCAAGAACGGGTATCGCATTACGCCACTCAATCCTTGTATTCAAGATGCCCCGTACTCATGATGCGAACCAGCATATCCCTGGGAATATGATCGTTGTCCCGATTGTTGATCAGTTCCGGCGACTGCGTTCCCGCAGCCTGTCAAACCGACGCAAGGCATCCCAGGCCGCATCCGTGGTTTCACGTTCCCGGACCTGCCTTTCCGCCTCGCTCACCCTGAATACACAGTAAGGGCAATACCTGTCCGAGCGAGGATCCAGTTCCTCCGAGGTGTAGACCCTTACATGTGTCGGAATGCCGCCTTCCCTTGCCCGCTTTTCAGACTCCCCCAGCTTGAACACGCAGTAGGGACAATACTTGTCCGAGCGGGGATCCAGGTCCTCCTGGGTGTAGACGACCAGCGGCTGGGCCTTCAGTACCGCCGAGGCCAACAGGATACTCATGATCAGCATGCAGGTTCTCATTCGTGGGAATCTCCAGTTTCACGGGTGCCGGTTGCGTCGAATCCGGCATCGTTACCTGCCCGGGTGACCACGGTACCGCTTCTGCTTCATACCGTCCACTTCAATTTCCCGGCAGGACCCCCTGGTGGACGGGCCAGGGTTTCATACATTCCCCGGGCTTCAATGAAAATCACAATCCTGCCCGTACTCCGCCTATTTCAAGTGTTCCGTAAAGGGGCTTGCATACTTGACTCCCTTAAAGCAAAGGGAAATTGAAAACGGGTAACGTTCTCCAGTTTTCAAAAAAAAGTTGTTATTTCTGGCGAAGATGCTGAGCTTGAGCCGGTGCCTCCGGGGGTTTTCTGCCCAACTTGGATGCATCAAGCTCGCAAACCAGAAACTTTCCAGGCTCTGGAGGACTATCTTGAGTACCGGAAAAAGAGACATGGTTGTCCCGGTCTTGGGAGCCCTTCCCGGGGTGACAGCATTACGCAATAAGTTTTTTCTTCTTTTTCCAATACTCAAAACAGAACGCATTCCTGCAAAACCCCTGAGTCATCTGTCCCGTTCTGAAATCCACTGTATGACAGGCACGGGAGTTTTGGCTTCCAATGCGGTTTTCCGTCGTGAAGGACTTTATCCAGCTGGTCATTCATCTTGGATTCTTTTTAGTGGGAGTTATATATTTAATTGGGAATTACATACTTAAGTTGACAGTCTGGCTCATTGGCTACCACCCTTGGACTGGAGATTGGAGCAGGTACAACCATAATATGAATGACAAAATCTTACTGCTGTTGTTTTTCCCCAGGAGTTTCCTCCTGGTTGGCCTCGGCTTCTTTATCCTGGAGATTATTCGTATCTTCGCTGGGTGAATCATCACCGGCTATAAGGTCTTTAGAGATCGCCAAGGTTCCGCCTATCAGCGCCATAAGTGGTGCTTCCAGCATATTCCACGCGTCTACGGCTGTCAGATCCTTCGTGAACGCCATTGCTGCGAACATGACCAGCAAAACCACATAAGCTGCAGACATCAGATACAAGACATTCCAGCGCATGATGACACCGCGCCCGCCTCTTCTGCAATTGAACATTGTTTCCCCCTAAGTGGCCTGTAACCTCTATGCACAAAAAAGCCAGGCCCTGGAGAGGGGCCTGGCCGTGGCGTGAGAAGCCAACACTTCGTGGGGGTTGTTTCTCACGGTAAAGGGACAAAGGAAGGATTTAGCAAATTCAACAAATGCCCCTTGTTCCGATGTAAGGGCAGGCCCCCTTTCGAGGGCCTGCTGTTGTCTACGAGTAAAGTGGGAGCTTCGACTCGTATACAAAGGGGAAAATCATACAAACCCCTTTGTTCTTTTGAACAACTTATTCCTTTCTCGCCCCGAAGGCACCGGCTACAGAGCCGTTGCTGAAGAAGGAATTGAACTCGCCGACCATCGAACCCGGAGCCACCCTGGTAGTTCCGTCAGTAGTAGCCATAGTCTCAGGCGTTGGGCCGTGGTAAGTTCCCGAGATCGACCCATCATCGGTGGGTGATCCACCCTTGGCCGTACCCATGAAGGTGTTTGCACCAAGTGCACGGCTGGCCTGCACGGCTACCGACCACATGTTGGCCTCTTCCCCAGACAACTCGAAGTTGTTGATCGTACCACTGACGGTGTTGAGCAAGTTCGGTGCAAGCTGGCCTGCTTCACTGACACCATCGGTAGCAGTATCATCCAACGTCTGACCAAAATACGCAGTCAACGCCACATCTGCCGTGAAGTGGCCGGAAGTGGCTGAATCTATATTGCCGGCCGCGTTAAGACTTTGGTGTACGTACACGCCCGTTGCTTCACCTTCGTACGACGCACTACCAGTGACTGTGTTGAGTTCGGTCCCATCGGAAGCAGCAATCGACGAACCAGCAAAGGTCTCGACCTCGTTGTAAGTGACTGCACCGTCTTCATCGGTGGTCTTCTTGAGCCAGACGCCGTAGTGCAGGTAGTCGTAGTCCGACTGGTCGGAGGTGGCGCCTTCATCTGGAATGAAGACCCAACCGCCAGTGTTGCCAGTAACCATACCCTTGTCGTTGAAAGTGACGGTGCAAACTGCAGCACCGGTGCAGCGAAATGTACCCTCAGCCCCGTTATAGGTGCCGTCGTGCACAGCCTCATCCGTACCCGTGGTGCCCGTGTCGTCAACGGTGTAGTTGAGAGTTCCACTCGTGGTAGAGCGCGCAAACATCAGATTTGCATTCGCGTCTCCAGTAGTAGTAGTGTCCTCCGCGATGGCCAGAGCATTGGCAGTCTCGTCTGTACCTGTATCTGGCTCTTCGCCGTCGTTACCCATGACGTCCAGTGCTTGAGGCGTTGAGCCGTCTGCCATCTGCCACTTCGCGAACGCTACCCCTTTGGGCCCTTCAATGTCGGTGCTGACAATCACAACTTCCTCAACCACATCACCATCGCTGTCGGCTTCCATCATGCGAGTGTGCATGGTGCGTCCGCCACCTAAATCCATGGCCTGCGTGAACTTCGGATCATCATCACCCATCATCCCGTGATCAGTAATCTTGATCTCTGTTCCATCCCTGTCACGGGTAATGCTCAAGTCATAAGGATCATCTGCATTGTCATCAATGCTGTCTGTATTCACATGGTCACTGCCGCCTAGACCAGCATCAGCAGTAGCCGCTTGATCTGACTCGGCCTTGATGGCCGCCGTCTTCGTTGCAGCTGCTTTAGTCGCCGCAACAGCCTCTGCAGCTAACGTTGCAGCAGTCTTCACACATGCATCGCCTGCAGCGTTTGGCTCCATTCCCTCGTCACACTCTAGTTCCATGACCATATCGTCGTCATCGTCGTCCGATGGCATTACAGCAGGGCCTGAACTGCCACCGCCACCGCAGCCTGTAATCATTATTGAATATGCTCCCAGCAGAAAAACTACGAGCAACATACTTAGGATTTTATGCATAACTGACTCCCAAATTCTCCGTTGACCAAAACCTCCAGCCAAAGGTGCCGGATCATTTGCTGCATCAACCGAAAAGCGGAAGTCCCTGCTCTATTTCCACAGAGCAAAAGAGCAAAGAAAACTGAGCCTATTTATCTTGCTCGAATGGTACTGCATTCGGCAGATAACCCGGCTTTGGGGTTTCAGTTGAGTTAGCATCGGGAAGCGTATAACAGGATGTAATTTATATACAGTGAGATATTTCTATACATACATCAAACTATTTTATGTCAGAATATTAGGGATTTTTGATATTAAGGGGTTGGGCATAAAACCCCGTTTAAGTATGGGGCTACCCAACCTTTTCAACCGTTGAAGGTTTTAGCAACAACAGGGCACGGGGAGTCCAGCAAATAATTCCCTCCGAGCAGGGCCGGCCTTGCGTGCCGGCCTCAAAGTCCCGTCACAGGTACTTCTTGAAGGTGCCCGCGGTCACGGTGATGACCAGTGCAAGCAGTGTGGCGAACGGCAGGACGATCCAGGCAGGATGCAGGCTGAACGGCAGGGCAAGGTACGCCACCCAGGCACTCACCACCAGCGGCAGCACGGACCGCCTCGCATAATGGTACACGAACGAGCTCTCGCGCCCGCCGCCCCAACGCCGCAGGTCGCGGCGCACCAGCCCGTCGATCAGGCCCACCAGGCCGAACAGGAAGAACACCGGCATGGACAGGCTGAGCACGGCCAGGCGCACGCAGAACACCTGGGTCACCTGCATGGCCGCGACCAGGAATTCGCCTGCCGGGCTGTACAGCCTGTGCAGCACCAGTCGTAACCCCCTCTCCCCGGGCTGCGGCGGACCATGGGCCCACTGCATGAAATCGATCCATCCCGTGGCCTCGAACAGGCCGTGGTGGACCCACCCGGCAAGCTTGCGTGCAAAGCCTGCGGGGTCCGGACTCAGGAGGCTGCGCCGGAAATCGCCGTCCAGATACCGGATCTCGCGTTCCAGCATCCGCCGGCTGTGATCGAGGCCCTGCTCCGGCCACCAGAACACCATCCCGGCCCACTCGATGAGGATCGAGAACAGCAGGGCACCCAGCAGCCACGCGATGCCCTGTGCGAGGCGGGTGAGTGCTCTTGAGACCAACCCCCGCCGCACGCCCGGGCGAGGTGGGCCGGCCCCCCGTTCAGCCATGGGCGCCGATCCGGGCCAGGGGGCCGCCTTCGGCCTCCACCCACCAGGGCTCGTGCACGCGGTGCCAGGGATTACCGGGGACGTAGGCGCGTTCCATGTCCCGCGCGATCTCGTCCAGGTCTTGCGGCAGGAGGCTGTCGGCGCCACTGTCGGGCAGCGGCATGCGCAGCTTCCACAGCTGGCCGCCTTCCAGCAGTGCGAACGCCTGCCCCTTGGGCAGGGCCACGAGTTCGGCGGGAGTCAGCATGGGCACCTCCGAGACACTGATCCGGTCCTCGTTGCGGGACCTGAAGTCGATGCCCGAGCCCGGGTCGGACGAATCGTCCACGCCGGATACGCTCATCAATGAAAAGACCTCGACCCTGGGCAGCTGTTGGGTGAGCATCTCAGCCGTGGCCAGCTCCTTCACGCACAGCATGATCAGCGTGTTGAAATTGCCGGCCACCTGCCCGGCCTTGGCACGGCTGCCGATGCGCGCCTCCACGTCGGACCAGGTCTGGGTGTAGGCCGTGACCTGGAAGCCCGCGCCGCCGGCCTTGTTCAGCAGCGGCACGAACTCGTCCCCGATCAGCTCGTTGAACTCGTCGGCATGCATGGAGATGGACGGGAACGATTCGGGGGGTACGCCGGGCGCCTCCCCGGAAGCATCCTGCAGGCCGTGCTTGTAGAGGTGGCCGGCCACCGAGACCAAGTCGGCAAACATGGAATTCCCCACGGCACCGGCTACCGTGGTGTCGGACAGGGCGTCCAGACCGACATACACGATCCCCCTGCGCCGGATCACCTCCATCCATTCGAAGATGGGCCGCGGGTCCTCGCGGTCCAGGTAGTCCGGCGAGATGAGCTCGGCGATCCTGCCGGTGGTCAGCTTTTCCATCAGCGGGCCGACGGAGCTCACGATCTTGTCGAAGTAGGTGCGGTCGTACTTGAAGGCCGACACCAGGCCTTCCAGCACCGGGTCGTAGAGGTCCTGCCCGTGCAGGTAGCGCATGAGCGCGACGGCCCGTGCACTGCGCCCGCGCAGCGCGGCAGGCAGGTTGCGCTCCCGGATGCCGGCGGCCTCCCCGGACACCTGCTCGCGCCAGTCCCGTGCGCCGTGGCGGCGCAGGTGGGCCTCGGCGTATTCCACGAACAGCGGCTCGATGTCGTTGATGTAGCGGCGCACCTGCCGGTAGTCGGGCCGGCGCCCCAGGGCGACCAGGGCCCGGGCGATGATGTTGATGAACCGCCATGCGAATTCCTTGAATGCCGCGGAGTTGCCCTCGCTCGGCAGCTGGTTGGCGATCCGGGTCGCCACCTCGGTGATGCGCGAGAAGTTGCCGATGGCGTTGTAGCGGGCCGAAATCCCGGGGTAGCCGAGATGGAACATGTAGAACGCGCCGGTGCGCCCGGCGCGCCGGGCCTCGGCATACACCCTTCTCAGCAGCCCGGCATCGCCTTTCGGGTCGAACACGATCACCACGTCGCCGCGGCGGATGTCCTGGGCAATCAGCATCTCGGCCAGCCGGGTCTTGCCGACGCGGGTCGTGCCCAGCACCAGCGTGTGGCCGGCCCGCTCGCCGAGGTCCATCCAGACCGCCTGTTCACGGGGCTCGACGGCATGCAGGGCAGGGTTGCCGCCCGCACCGGTGCAGGGCGAAAGGGGGTTGCCGCCGCAGCACCGGCCAAACAATCCGGCCAGCCGGTCGAGCCCGGGCCTTGATTCCCAATCAACCTCTCTGCGCCGGACCCAGCGGTGCAGGGCTCCCGGCCGCACGTAGCGGCGGACCTCCGGTCGCAGGGTGTCGCGCAGGCGCTGCGTGTGCAGCGATGTCCAGCGAAAGCCCCGGCCGAGAAACAGCTTGCGCGGGCTGACCGGAAGCCGCCCGGGTGCCAGCCGCCAGGTTCGAGGCCGGCGCAGTCCGCGCCGGTACCGGAGCACCCGCCAGGCCTGGCGGGCACGCCAGGCCGCGAACCCGGCCAGTGCACACGCCGCACCACGGGCCACGCCAGGCGGCATCATCAGGGCCCACGGGGCGAGCCAGGCCACGGCGGCGGCCGTGGAGGCCGCAAGCGCCGACCACAGCTCCACCGCCGGGCGCAGCAGCGCCTCGACGGGATGCGGGTTCACTGCTCGATCCCGCGGGAGGTGACCAGCACCGGGTAATGCACCAGGCCCAGGGCACGTGCGAGATCCGTGCCGGGGACGGGCATGATCGAAAGACCCCGGCCCAGTTCCGCGATGGCCTCCAGGTCGTCCACCGTCTCGGCCTGCACCAGCAGGCCCACGGCATGCAGGGCCTGCAGGCGTTCGCGGTGGAGTGCCAGCCACCGTCTCGAAAGCGGATCGGAGCCGACCAGGAAGACCGGGCGCGACATCGGGCGGGGTTGCATTCGGGGCGCGACCGGGCCGGGGCTGAGACCGGGTGAACGCACCGGCAGCAGGTTCTGCACGTCGGCCGCCCCGAGCAGTGGCACGGCTGAAGGGGCCGGGTCCTCTTCGGGCGGTGCGTCCTCGACCGGCTCCAGGTACGGGGCGATCGGCCGGGTCCGGCCGTTGTCGAAAATCACCTCGGGCTGCGCCTGGGCCGCCAGGGACCCCGGCACAGTGAGCAGCAGCGCGAACCCGGCCAGGCCCGGTATCCGCATCAGAACTCCGAGGCCCGGAGCACGGTCAGCTCATCACCGCGACGCCTGAGCATGTGCGGGGCCTTGCCCTGCCCACGGGTCAGGCGCCGGAGCAGGCCGTCCTCGAAGTTGAGCGTGATGCGCCGGCTGCGCACCAGCCCGGGGTCGATCCCGCGGCGTGCCGCCCAGTCGCGTATCGCCTGCCCGTTGCCTTCCTCCACTCCGGCAAGGTAGAGATCGATCCCCGCGATCCGGTCCAGCTGCCCGAGCAGCCGGTGCAGCAGGTCATCGCAGCCCGGGCAGTCCTTCCGGGTGAAAAACAGCACGCGGTCCTGCAAACCCAGGGTGTCGCCCTGTCGCCCCGGTTCGGGCAGGCGGCGGACATCGATCAGGGGCTCGTTCGGGTACAGGCGCCGCACGGCCTCGTCATAGGCCCGCTGGAACGCCAGGATGCGTTCGACGTCCTCGTGCATGGCCTGCGCCCAGCGCTCGGCATACTTGCGCCGCTCGCCGGCATCGCGCGCATGGATGCCCAGCACCTCGACCGGCGAGATCGTCGCCGGGCTGACGCTTGCGCGGATGCCCTGCATGAGCTGGCGGTAGCGGTGCCATTCCACCTGTGTCAGCCCCCAGCTCGTGGAGCGGGCCCGTTCGGAGGCCGTCAGGGACGACCCTGCCAGGGCCGTGGAGGCCTTGAGGCTGTCCCGGGTCCGGCTCCCGGAGGCCTCATCCGCCGACACCGGGCCGATCCAGGCCATGGCCAGCACCGCGAGGGCAAACCGCAGGCCGTCAGTCACGGGAACAGGTATCGCCACATGGCCCGGGCGCCCCGCAACCCTGCCTGGCCCGTACCGAGGCAGGCGACAGGTCCCGGTAAATCACGGGCCCGTCGAGCACCCTGCAGTCCAGCCGATTCGCATGACCCGTGTCCGAGCAGGCGTCCCTGGGCTGCGTGATCCGGATGTCGGGTGCCGCGGGAGGCGCTTTCGCCGGCACGTGAAGCGCAGCCCCCGACAGGAAGGCACCCCCCAGTACCACAAGCCACATCAGCGTTCCCATGCATCCTCCCCTGCGGGCTGTACCGGGTTTCCGGAATCCCCGACCTGGTCTCTTGTGAACCCGGGTGACGGGTCCGGTGACGGACAGCGCTCGAATGCCACGAGCCGGTGCAGCGGGTCCTGCACCAGGCGGTGCGCCGGACCACCCAGGACCGCCAGGGCCTGCCTCAGGGCGACGGGGCCCAGGCTGCGCTGCACGCCCGGCAGGGGCAGTTCGAGCAGGATGGCGGAGGCGCCGGTGGAGGAATCCGCCAGGCGATAGCCGCTCTCCCGCAACAGGTGCCGTACGGCCTGGCCGATGGTTTGCACGGATTCAGGGAAATGCACCGTCACGCGTGCGGCCAGCGGGTCGAGCTGTGCGGCACTCGGCAGGGTGCGCAACACCGAGTACCGCCCGACCTGCATCTCGGTGGCTTCCAGGTGTGGGCTGGCCAGCCAGGCCGATGCCGCCACCAGGACAGGAACCAGGGCGCTGAAGCGCCTGCGGGAAATCCATTCGTTCATGTCGGGAACCGTACCGGGCGGGTCTGCTCCGTATCGTTGATGCACGCATGCGATCATGCCCCGCCCGGCCAGACGATGAAACCGCAAACCCGCACCGCCGCCTGCGCGGTTTGCAGGACCGTCACCCGGCGAACCGGTGGCGGGGACCGGAAACGGGGAGTGTCCGCCATGCTGCCGGCCCCGAAGGCTGGCAATTTCCCGTGCAGGTGGGTAGGCTTTGCGGAGACGCAGGAAACTTCCGGCATAGACACAACTGAACGACCCCAGAGACTGATTCCCCAGGAAATTCCGAAATGAAGTATTGCATCGCGTTTGTGCTGTGTGCGCTGGTGGCCGGCTGCATGAGCGGCGGGTCCAGCCGAATTCCCGTGCCCCCTCCGGAGTATTATGTGGTGGAGGACTTCAACCGGATTGTTCAAAGTGCCAACCATGTGCTGTCCACGGACTTGTTTGCCTGGGTACCGGGTGTGCCGGAACCGGACCGGGTGCCCGTGAACTGCAAGGATGACCGCTGCTCCATCGGATTTTCGATCTATCTGCTTCCAGACAGAAGCTTCAGTGCGGAGGTAGAGGACATCGAGCTGCTGGCGGATACCAACGGCATTCGTACGGTAGTGGAACAGTTCAGCGGCACCTTCAGTGACCTGTATGATTATGGCGGCTGGATGCAGCACAGCTTCTTTGTTTCGTCCGCACGGCTTTTCACGAACGAGAAGGACCCCGACGAGGGCGTCGTGAGGGTGGGGGCCTATGCGAACGGTTATTCCACGCGCACCAATCCTGAAACGGAAGCCATCTGGACAGGTTTCGTGTCGGCCAGGGATGACACGGCAGGCACCCATCTTGACTCCTATGTCACGGGTGATGCCAGCATCTCCGTGAGCATCGGGGCAGAGGTGCTGGCGAACGTATACCTGACTGGCATGGCCAACGCCACCACCGGGCAGGCCTATGCCGATGTCATATACGAGGGCATGGTCGTGACGGACGGCCAGTTCGGCCGGCGCCATGCCGACAACGAGCGGCTGTCGGGCGTGTTCTACGGTCCGGGCCACGAGGAAGTGGGCGGGGTGTTCGAGGCTCCCCAGGGACTGCTGGGTGCCTACGGGGGCGCAAGACAGTAAACCCGGCCGGGCACGGCCTCAACGCCCGAGATACACGACCGTAATCTGTTCCCGCTCGTGCCCGAGTTCCCGGCTGACCACCAGGCGCGCCTGGCGGTCGAGCACCTTCTGCTCGGGGCTCAGCGTGCCGGCATCCGGCCCTCCCTGCGCGGGCGCCGGCCAGCCGGTCAGTTCACGGTAGCGCTGCTGCGCGTAGTGGTGGCGCAGACCGTGCAGTTTCGACAGCCCGGCGCGGGCGGTGGACGAGGAATAGATCGAGAGATGCTGGCGGTAGGTGCGTGAACTGGGGATGAGTGAACCCCGCCCTGCAAGCTGCCTAGCCCGTGTGAGCACTTCGCGCTGCATCTCGTCTCGCACCGGAATCACGCGGGGCTTGCCGCCCTTGGTCCAGCTGCCCTTGAGCTGGATATGATCGCCCCGGTCGGCCAGGGCCGGCTGGAACTTGAGCGCCTCCTCCCGGCGCAGGCCGAACGCCTGCTGCAGTTCCAGGCTCATTCTCACGTGGGGGTCGCGCACTTGGGCCAGCTGCCCGGCAGTGACCGCCTGCGCCTTGGAGATGTTGTTCACGTAGCGGCGCCGGGCGATGCCGTAGTGATCGTTCGAGCGTGCAATCACGCCCTGACGGTCGACCTTCTGCGCCCACCAGCGCAGCGCGGCCATGCGGAACTTCAGGGTCGCGACCGACAGGCCCTGGTCCTGCCAGTGCCGCACCAGGGCCTCGACATGCTTGGGCTTGAGGGAATGCGAGTTCATGTGACGGTATCCAAGACCGTGCAGCTGGTTGGCCACCAGGGTCAGGGTGCGCTCGCGCAGGTGCTGGGTGGCAAAGCTGCCGTCACGGTTGCGACGGCAGAGTTGCTTGAGCTGGTAATTCAGGTCTCTCACGGTGTATTGCAGTCAGGTAAGTGTTTCTGACCACCCGGATGCCGAAGCGGTCCGGGCCTGTCGTGCAGAACGGTCACGGGACACCACGCCCTTCGGCCTGAATGTGCCTGGTCCAGGCGCGCGGGTCCTCCCTGACGGGAGCCGGTCCGCGCAGACCAGCCGGCCCTGATGGGCCCTGAAATAGGGTGAGCCTTCACCTCCTCGAAGATGGACCGGCGGCGAATGCCGCCCTGCACCGGTTTCAGGTCCGGCGGTGCCTGCCTGCCACTGATCCCCCGCAGTGGCCACGGGCAAAACCGTTCGATGCGGCCCAGTATAGATTCCATGCCCGGCATGTCATCCCGAAACCCGTTCCCTGCCTGCTCCGGTTTCCGGGCTACAGGCGGGTCGCGGGGGAGGGAGGAAAGCGCCACTTTAACCCAAGTGGCCAGGGGCAAGTTGCCGGGCATGTGCCCGGCGCGGTTCAGTCTTCCTCCGGCAGGAGGATGGTCACGACGGGCTCACCGTCATCGCCGGGGCCGACGACCAGCTTCAGCCGGACCGGCTCGGCTGCCTGCGAGTCCCCGTCACGGGGCACGCGGTTCAGCCCGAACAGCATCCGCGAGGCGGTGCCCGCCCCGGTGCGGATGGCGTGGGCGGCCATGAAAAGCACGTCCCACAGCCGGCCGGACTGGCACTGGTGGACCTGGCTGCAGGAATCGTCCTGCGACCAGGCCACGCAGTCGTCCCAGGCGGCGGCGGTCATCGCCACCGGCAGCCGGAACCCGGCTTCCTGCGCCAGGGCGCCGGCATCGACCAGCACCCCGTCCGCCAGGGCCTGGGCCCGGGTGTAGGTGAAGAGTACGTCACCGAACAACGGCTCGCCGCCGCATTCGTTTGAAGAGTTGGACATGGTATCCCTCCTTTGTGGAAAGTACACCGGGTCACCCCTCCATCCCGCCGGGAAAGGAAGCGCTTCCCCGGTCGGGTTGATGAAATGCAGCAACTGTCAGAGCAGGCCGCGCTCCGCGAACGAGACGCTCTCGCCGGCCGAGACCACGAAGTGGTCGAGGACACGCACGTCCACAAGGGCGAGCGCCTCCCGCAGGCGGCGGGTGATCATCTCGTCGGCACGGCTGGGTTCGGCGACGCCGGACGGGTGGTTGTGAAAAAAGACGATGGCCGCGGCATTCGCCTCCATCGCCTGCTGCACGACGACGCGCGGATGCACTGAGGCACTGTTGACCGTGCCCTGGAACAGTTCGCGCACGGCGATGATGCGGCACAGGTTGTCCAGGAACAGGCCGCCGAATACCTCGTTGCGGTAATCGGCCAGGCGCAGGCACAGGTAGTCCCGTGTCGCGTCCGGACTGCTCAGGGTACGCCCTGCCCGGTGTTTCATCGCCAGCGTCTTCAGCGCCAGTTTCACCACCGACTCCTTCTCGACATGGCTGAGCTGTGACAGTTTCAGACCGGCAAACCGGTCCTGCTTGCTTGGGTTCATGATGGACCTCCTCGTATAGACAGGGAGATCCGGCCCGCAGGGGGAGAATCCCCTGCAGGGTAAAAAGATGGCCGGGCAGGCATGCCCGGCCGCATTTGAAATTACGCAGCCTTTTCATGCTCCGTAATGAACGGCTGGCCGTCGACCTTGACATAGGCGATGCGCAGCAGCCGGGCCTTGAGCCGGACTCCGGGCTGGCCGGCCTTGTCGCCGTTCTGATAGGTGAAGGATTCCGCATGCAGGTTGCTGAGCGTGAATCCGATAAGCACCTTCAGCTTGCCCTCCACGGCCGAGCGGAGTTCACGCACAGTCGCCTGTGCCTTCCGGCCGGACACGGAACACTCGAAATGAGTGTACTGGACATTGCCCACGCTTCCGCGCAGGGCTGCGATGGTGATGCCGAGAAAGGGGGTTCCCCCTTCGGGCGTCACCTCCCGGACGCGGCTGAGATAGCCGATACCGGTGGTATGAAGATCGAAATACTTCGTTCTTTCGTCATTGGACATGATGCCTTCTCCTTTGCTTGGATGCTGCCGGTTGCGGCACCTCCCTGGCGGGACGCGCTGCCCGGCAGGGTTGTCATACACGGAGCCGGGCTCCGCACGTTTGAAGATGGACCGGCGGCGGATGCCGCCCTGCACCGGTTTCAGGTCCGACGGTGCCTGCTTGCCACTGATACCCCGCAGTGGCCACGGCCAAAATCTTCTCCCGGTCCCGCCCCGGCCCGGCATTGCGGGAAGACGAAACCGGAATTTCACGGAATGCCCTCGCCTCATGCCGCCAGCGGGGCCTCGGGCTCCGCACCGGCGCCGTTTGCAGACAGGACTCCGGATGCCGCGGTCCTGCGCGGCACGACCGGTGCACGGCGCTCGCCGCTCAGGATCTCTTCCGGCACCTCGCCCATCGCCTCGCGGGCGCGCCGGCATTCACTGCGGTCGCCGCGCACGGCCTCCCGGTCCACGCCCGTCAGCCGGAAGGTCTGCGGGATCATGAAGGTGGCGCGCAGCCGGTGCGAGCAGCTGTCGAGCAGCTCATCTCGCATGCACCCGTCCACCAGCCCGACGTGGCTTGCGGTCAGGACCCGGCATACCAGGGCGTCGTACTCCGCGAGCAGGCGTGCACCCTGGTAGGCGTAGGGGCTTGCGAACTGCAGCAGCATCCGGCTCGGTCGCAGGGACTCGGCCAGGGTCACTTCCATGCCGCCTGCCTGCTGCTGCAACAGGCTGTCCAGGTCCTGCTTCCAGTTGCGGATGCAGTCCCCGGCCACGTCCATCGCATCACAGACCTTGATCAGCCACCAGTCGGCCCAGGGGTCGTCCTCGCGGGCCGCCTGCCAGATGATCCGCAGCCGCTCGGCAAAGCCGACCAGCCCGATGATGGGCGCGCGGTCCTGCGCCCCTTCGCGCCCGTGGATGAGCTGGTGGGCCTGGCGCGTCTGCACGGTCAGCCACACCTGGCTGCGCAGCGCACCGGGCTGCTTCAAGGCCTTCTTGCGCCGGGACCCGGCGGGCAGGTCCGCCGGCGCGGACCGGGAGGGCGGATTCATGGTCAGGGCTTCCTTTGTGTCCGAAAGATCCAGGTGCCATGAATCCATGGAGCGCAGCACGCGGCAAGCGAAAACCCGCACCCGGACCGTCGCGGTTCGCACCCCCTGCAAGGAATTCGCCGGGCCGCCTGCCGCCCCGGGCACCGCGGTGGTTACCCGGTTACCACAGGTCTTGCTTCAGGTTTCGCATGCAAGCGGTTGTTTTGTCGTGGCAGGGACTGCCGGGACCGGAAGGAATGGTCGGGAAAGGGCCAAATGTCCGGCCACGAGCTGTGCGCGCCCGGGAGGGCTCAGGAGTCTTCGTCGAGCCTGCCGTGCTCGCACCAGAGATGGATCATCCTCCAGATGGTGCGCAGCGTCAGGCCGGTCTCGTCGGCCAGTTCCAGGAAAAACTCGGGCTCGAGCTGATCCGGGTACTCCGGTTCACCATGCTCCTGCACGGCCTCCCACAGGCGCCGGGAGCTTTCCTCGTCAGCCTCCCGCGGCCGCCCGACGGCCGGTGTCACCGTCAGCGTCCGGCGCAGGCGGCTGTACGCCCGCGAGTTCAGGCCGAACAAGGCCCGCAGCATCTCCCGGGGCGCATCCTGGGCGATCAGCCTGTGTATGTCGTCTTCGGACTCCCTCATCCTGCGCAGGCTCTCGATCAGCGGCCAGTACACGGCGGGGTTCAGCTTGATGTCGAGACAGTGCATGCGCAGCCCCTCCATGTGGTACATGTCCAGTATGTACACGGTGGACAACCCCTCGATTTCCCGGGCGCCGAACTTCATCTCGCGCAGGGCGGCCAGGTCTCCTTCCTTCAGGCAGCGGGCCGCATACTGCAGCACGGCCACCACCAGGTCGACTTCCTTGCTGCCTTTCATCGCGTGCTTCCCCAGAGCGGGATTCCGGCCTCGGCCGCCCCCCGGCGGGTGCGCCGGTAGTTGTCCAGAAGACGGACCAGGTCGTTCCAGTCCTGTTCATGCAGCGTGCACCACAGCTCGTAGCCGGTGTGCCCGGGACCGGATACGGGCACCTGCTCCAGCAGCAAGGCGTGGTCGTGCGTCTCGAGAGCCCTGCGCAGCAGGGAGTCTGCCGGAAGCCTGGGGACGATTTGCTCGGGGGGTGCGACCGTCACTTCCGAGCAGGCCGCTAGCTGCCACCAGAGCATGCGAACCTGCTGCGGATGCCCTGCAGCATCCGGGCCGGCCCGCTGGCCCGGCACATCGCGCAGGATGAAACCGAGTCCCTGGTCAGGCAGTGGCAGGACCAGTTCATCGAGGCCGCAACGCCGAGCAAGGCAATCGGCCAGGGTAAAGGCACGACCTCGAAGGACTCCGAGGCGGAACGTGTTCACCCCGGTCTCGACCGCATCGGCGACAAGCTCATAGGCAGGATCCCGGTCCATGGCCCGGCGCTCGAAGGAGCGGGTGCGCGCCGGGACGGATGGCACGGGACGGGCCGCATCCGCCCCCGGCATGGCCGGGACCTCCCCGCCGGGGGGTACGGCCACGGATGCGGTATCGGCCCCGGGAGGTGCGCAAGGATCCGGTTCCAGGGCCGGGAGGGTCTCTTCCCTGCCTTCCATCGCGGCATCGAGAACCATGCGCACATCCTGGAGCTTGTGGCCGGTCTCCTGCGAGATCTCGTTTTCCAGGCCGCCCATGAGCAGGCCGATATCCCAGTCCGGACCGTCGTAACGCCGGCACAGCTGCAGGAACACGTCGTCGAACCCGTCTGCGCAATCCAGGCAATACCGCTCCCAGAGCATCTTGGCGGCACGCTCCAGGGCACGCATGCTGGTCACCTGGCGCCAGCCGAGCCCGGACTCGAGGGCCTGGGGGATCCGCGGCAGCAGGGTGTGAACGGCATATTCCATCTGCGAGATGCGGCTGTGGCTGATGTGGTAGCCGGCGCTGCGCAATTCGGCCGCGAGCCTGCGCAGCGAGATCGGCTCTCCGAGTTCCTCACCAAGCAGGGACTTGGCCTCGACCACGGCACGCGCCCGGTCGACCAGGCTCAGGCCCCCGCGAAGGTCGTTTTCCCTGAGGTGCGCCAGCAGGACGTCGGACTCCCGGGTCCACGGCCGGTACAGGCAGTGCACCCGGCAAAACCTTTCCTCGCCTGTCCTGTCGCAGAGCTGCCGGAGAATGTGCAGCCGGGTATTGCCCCCGGCACATACCATGTACTCGGATTCGTCAGGACGGCGCGTGATGACCAGGGGCTGTTCCAGCCCGCGTTCGCGGATCGATGCCTGGATGCGCTCGTATTCCGGGTTTTTACTGCGGCGCGGGTTGCGCTCGTAGGCCTTGATGCGGGTGACATCCAAGCACAAATGCGTTTGTTCTTGCAGGTCCGGCACGTTTGGTAGTTTTCAGCCTGTGGCGATTACGAAACCCCTGGAGGTCCGGCATGGAACTCCAACCCTGTTTCCATTTTTTTGCCGGCTTTGCTCTGGTACCGGCATAATTGCCTTGGCTGAATAGGCACGTTGCATGGATGCAACGGGTAGAAAATGTATCACTGCCTTGGCCTTCATGCAATGGGATTTATATCCCACAATGGGGATAGAAGACCGGCGGGTCAATGTGAAACCGCAACCGGTCCACGTTCGGTTTCTTACCGGCTGCACCCGGACCTGCTCTTGCCCGCCCTGCGGCACGCCCGGCCCGGCCCGGACAGAACTGCCGGACAGGCATTGCAGTACAAAAGGTATACAAAACCGGAAACCGGCACGGGGGATTGCTGGAATCGTGCGGCGAATCCCCGGATTCCTGGGGAATTTGTTGTATATTTACCGCAGAAATTGCTTGACTTGACAGGATTTAACGGGCAGTGTGTCACCTAAATGCAACATTTGTTGCATTGTGCCGTGGTGCGGGGAAGGTACGGACTGCCAGCCTTGCATGGGCACCGAGACTGACGATGCAAAGGGAGGGAAGCGATTGCTGTTCTGATCAGGCATGAGCGGTCTCTATTTTGAGGGAAATTACTCGAGTTATTTTCTTTAATCAATCATATTAACGAATGGGGAGTATCTTCATGAAAGTTAAATTGACAGGAGCCGCACTTGTACTCGGCCTGGCGATGCTGCCGCTGGCATCGTTCGCAGGTGGCGTAGGGGGCGGCAACGCAAATTCAAACTGGACCATCTACGGATGGCAAAACTGGTCGTTGGATTTCAGATCTCATGATATAGGTGGCACGGAAAAGGACAAAATCCAGATGAACAACGAGGCGGCCAACATCGGTTTTGCAGCCTCTATCGACACCGGCATGACGATGGCCGGCACTCCGCTTAAAGCCAACTTCCAGTGCGAGCAGTTCACGCTGTGGAACCGTCTGTCCAACTTCGTCCATCAAAGCTGGTGTAACCGGAACAGCAAGCTGGGGCTCAGCGGTCCCTGGGGAGAAGTGATGTTCGGAAGCTGGCTGACGCCGTACAACGAGATTACCGCACAGTGGATCGATCCGTTCTACGATGCAGGCAGCCACACACACTCCACCCTGCTGGGTCTGATGGGCTGGGGTACCAACTACAACAACACCGGCTTTGACGGTGCATTCGGTTATGGCGAAGGTGTCGGTGGACAAGGCTTCATGCGCCGCAAGGACAACCTCTGGCAGTGGTTCTCACCCAACTGGGGTGGGCTGCAAATGCGCGTCGGCTGGTCGAATACCAACATCTGGGCTACGGATGAAACGGATGTTACCGACCGTAATGGCAATGCACACGAGATTGATCCCCAGATTCTTTCTATCGGTATCGCATATACCACGACCATCAACGAAACGGACGAGTTGTGGGTAGCTCTCGGCTACCAGCAGCATGACGAGTTTGCTGCAGCCAGCCTCAGCTGTGCTGATTCAGATGATCAAACTGTACGCTATGCTGCTCGTTACATCCACGACTGGGGCAACGGGCACAGCACCCGACTCTCCTGGGCCTATGAAGAGATGGAATTTGACTGGGAGGCGTGCGCAGGGGCCGCTGGAGGCGGACCGCTGGATTTCTCCATGACGAACGGCTATGTCGATCTGGAGCGCGAAGCCTGGCTGATCTCCGGCAAGCATGACTTCCCGGGACCGTGGGACTTCCGCTTCATGTATCAGGATGCAGACGACTATGACTGCGGTGCCGTCATGATGACTGCTACCACGAACTGTGCAGGCATCAACGAGAAAAGCTCAGGTGCCGAAGCAATTTCGCTTGGACTCTACTACACCATGCCAGCAGGCACAGAACTTCGAATCGTCTGGGGTGAAGTTGACAACGATGCGAACTCCAAGAGTGGTTTCGGAATCGGCTCTGCCGGTGTAGATGCTGGCGGAACGGAGGAAAGCTTCCAGTTCGGCATGGTACAGTGGTTCTAACTGGAACCTTGAGGTATCAGCCATAGTGTGCTTTTAAAGCACAGGGACTATTCCAAAAACAGGTGCCTTCGGGCACCTGTTTTTTTTGCCTAGACTTTTGTAGTCTGTCCAATCGATACCGGAATAGCTCAAATCATCCGATTCCCACTACCTACATGGAATTGAATACAACAGTATCTCAGCTTGTCCATATAGCCCAGCGACTACAATGCATGTCTCCAAGAACGTAAAACACAACGTCATTGATAAATAGCTAATTCCAAGACGCCATTCGTTCAGGAAGAAGATGGGAGACACATTCATTCAACAGCGAGTTCCCCTCACTACCTCAGAGTTTCTTTGTCTTGCGTCCCCTCAGAATATGAGTTTTTTTGATGAGTGTTTTGTGACTTTCGTTAAATTTGCGTAACACAGATACACGGTTTTCACAGCCGATCCTCAGCAGAGATTGCCCATAACCTGTCTTTCTGAATGGTTCTGCCGATTAAAGGTATCTCGTGCGACGTTCCCAGCAGGACGCTCTGAGGCGGATGATGTCGAACAGGGGTCAGCACCTGGCACTGTCAGGCACTACTTGCGAATCGCACAGACAAACTGTCCATAAAGACAATAATGTGAAAAAGATTTTTGGACTTTCTTGTGATACCGAGGCATCGCCTCAAGAAGCTTCTCGCCAATAAAGCTGTGTATGCAAAGCAGAGAACTCAACTGACTGCTATTGCACGTAACAGACAAAGTTACAATAACCTGTCCGAACGTTTGATCTAAGGGCACCTCATTGCAAGGTTACAGGCTGACACGCATAAAAAAACAGGTGCCCGAAGGCACCTGTTCTTGGATAGTTTTCAGGAAATCCCTGCTCCTGAACAAGTTGCAGTCTGGCAGCTCCCTTCTAGACCTCTAGAACCATTGCACGACACCAAACTGAAAACTTTCCTCTTTTTTACCGGGTGCTACTGTTGCAAAGTCAGTAGTACCGCCATTGATACCGAAACCATTTCTGGAGTGACGGTCATTATCGACCTCACCATAAACGAGGCGCAGTTCAGTACCGGCCGGCAGAGTGTAGTAAAGTCCAACTGAGAATGCCTCCGCCCCTGAGCTTTTTTCGCTGATGCCAGCACAATTGAAGCCTTTGGCATTTGCTTCTCGGGTGTCCATGCTGTCTGCACAATCAAAGTTATCCGCTTCCATGTACATGAATCGGAAATCCACCGGACCAGGGAAATCGTGCTTGCCAGAGACTAGCCAAGCTTCACGTTCGAAATCAACCATTCCACCTGTCAAGTTAAAGGTAAATGGTCCTGCTCCTCCTTCACCACTGCAGTGTTCCCAGTCATATTCCATCTCTTCGTATGCCCAGGACAATCGTGTACTGTGTCCATTACCCCAGTCATGGATGTAGCGGGCCGCATAACGCACAGTTTGGTCATCTGAATCCGCGCACTTTGATTCCACAGCTGCAAACTCATCATGCTGCTGATAGCCAAGTGCCACCCACAATTCATCCGTCTCGTTGATAGTCGTGGTGTATGCAATACCGATAGACAGGATCTGGGGATCAAGTTCATGAGTTTGATCCCTACTATCTGTTACAGATGTCTCGTCACTGGAAAAACGACTGTTGTTTGACCAACCGACGCGCATTTGCAACCCCCCCCAGTTAGGTGAAAACCACTGGTAGAGGTTGTCTTTCCGGCGCATAAAACCTTGGCCACCAACTTCACCACCGTAGTCCACATGGTCAAAGCCAGTGTTTCCGTAGTTGACACCCCATCCCACATTACCCAGCAGCGTGGAGTGCGTGTGGCTACCTGCATCGTAGAACGGATCGATCCACTGTGCGGTGATCTCGTTGTACGGCGTCAACCAGCCAGAGAACATGACCTCACCCCAAGGGCCACTAAGCCCCAGCTTGCTGTTCCGGCTGCACCAGTTTGAGTGGTTGAAGTTTGCTATTCGGTTAAAGAATGTAAACTGCTCGCACTGGAAGTTGGCTTTTACCGGAGTACCGGCAACCGAAACTCCCGTGTCTATAGATGCTGCAAAGCCAATGTTTGCTGCTTCGTTGTCCATTCGGATCTGTTCTCTCTCTCCAGCCTCTGTGTCTACAGATCTGAAATCCACATACTATTAGCGAAAATTCTTCTTTAATTTCCCGTTCTTTCAATGACTTATATTTCTTCAGCCTAGCTCGTACATACATTTTCGTGAGTTTTGCGTAATCAGCTACTAATGCTGGTCCGCCGCAACACTACGAGTTCTGGTTTGTTTCCAGTCTTTTCACATATTGAGTTAGCAGCCTCAATCAGTTTGGTCAGCTCAGCAGCCGAGTAATGCGTTGTCATCCGTCCAGAACGATGGCCCAGCAAATCCTGCCGGTCTTCAAAACTCACCCCTGCAGCACGCAGCCTTCTGCCAAACGTATGCTTCAAGTCGTGGACACGGACCTGAGACAGGCCAGCAACTTCCCGAGCCCGGCGCCAGGAACTGTTCAACATCTTGTTTAATGGCCGGCCCTTATAGGAGAAGACATGTGTCGGATGCCTGCCGCGGCATGCTTCAACAACCGACAAGGCGACATTATTCAGAATGATCAATCTTTCGTCGCTGTTCTTGACAAATTTCCCGGGCACAATGAACACGGATGTATTGAACTCAGGAATCCTGACCTCCCAGTCCCACCGAAGATTGCAGACTTCGCTGCTTCGACAGCCTGTATTCACAGTAAACATTGCCATTTCAGCCAGGTATGAGGGAAGATTCGAGAACAGCCGCTGCTGCTCATCCCAGTTCAGTGGATACGGCTGCTGCTTATTTGTATCAGGCAGCAGCTTAATGCGTGGAGCCCGTTGCAGCCATATCAGACCATATTCATCCATCCATTCACGTTCAGCGAGATTCAGAATACGTCTCACAACCTTCAGACCATGGTTGATTGTTCCAGGTGCTACACCTTGCTTTTGCCTGTGCCTGATCCAAGGCTGCAAAGTGCCAAGATGAATCTGCTGCAATGACAACTTGCCGATCCAGGGCATCAGCTGTTTCAGATGACTCAAATCGGTCTTCAGTGAACGCTTGTGCTGGTTCTCCTGTACAAACTTGTCCGCAGCTTCCTTGAATGACCTGCTTGGCCTGACACCGTATACTTTTGCCTGACGAATGACTTCTGCCTTCCTTGCCAGAAATCGTTCTGCTTCTTCAAGATTTTCGGCTCCAGTACTCTTGCAAACCCTTTGTCCTTCAATTCTTTTGTCGATGTGCCAGATCCTGCCTTTCTTGAAGAGGCCAGGCGGTCTTCTACGTGGCATCGTCGCCCCCCGTATGTCCTGACTGTTTGTGGTGACACTTTCCTCAAGTTAACAAACTATTAATCCTACTCTACTTTTTGAATTCAAAGAAGAATCAGTATTTCCTTGTTTAGCTGCACATTTCTGGCCGCTAAAGACTTGAGGGCTACCCATCTCTACCTCGGCCGCTCGCAGCAGACTGATGACTTCCGGTTCACTGAATCGCTTGTACAGGCTGGTCCCCTGGTCCAAATCTTTCTTTTCGAATCCTGAAGTTTTTATCTATGCATCCATAAAAATCCCTTGCTTCATGTAGACACCTGTCTGCTGCCTGTTATATGCTCCTGACTGCTGACTCAACTGATACCCTGAACTGGGTTCTGCCGAATACAACACCTGTCAAGCAAGGCAAACAGGCAGTGACAAATCCTGTGGTCCCTGCTGTGGAAACAGGCAGAAGCTTCCACTTTCAATTGACGTTAGCAAATGGCCCGGCACCTTGTCTGAACGTCAAGCGGGGAATTGGGGGTTACACTATGCGTCGATCAGTGTAATACGACCTGCTACGGTAATGCAGAAGCCGAGGATTACGGGAAAAGAACAGGATGGTCCGGTCCGGTGATCATTGCATAAATCGGACTCACATTGTCTAATACCAATATACGATCGTTGCGACCATACCAGTTTATGCTGACCATAAAGCCTGCCATACTCATCTGCCTGCTGTTCTTCATGCTGTCTGTGACGGGGCATACCTCCTGTGACCAGGAAGACGTGAAATTCTATCTGGACAAGGGATTCACTCACGAACAGATCACTCAGCTATGCGCTAAAGCAAAAGCGGAAGCTCCAGACTACACACCATATCAGCAAAAGGTGATTATCTATCAGCAGGGGGAAGGGCCCGCCATCAAGGACGGTTTCACTTACGAGGAAAGGCAGGCCATCCGTGAACTGGAGATAGGCACTGATGTGGTCGACCTGATCGTTGACCGGGATTCGATTCAGTTCACCGTCAGGGTATGTCTTGCCATACAGGAAGGCACAGAATACAGCCAGCGTTTCAAAACCTGTCCGGAAGTCTTCTACAAGGTAATGCGGGCAGGATTGAAAGCCATTGAATCAGGCAAGCAGTTTGGTGTGTTCGGACAAAGCTTTGTCACGGTCCAAGGTGTAATTGAACGTCAATCCAAGCAGGACTTCGATGACTATCCTGCAAAGTTCAGGCCGCAGTTAAAACGCTATTTTGACTGGAAAACAGGAGGCGACAAGACCCGGCTGCCGGTCCGGGGAGGTTTCTCGACAGCCAAAGTTGTTGAATCGCTGCAAACCCTAGCCAAGGCACCAGACCCCGACCTTCAACTGGCAGAACAGGATGCTGAAGGGGAAAACCAAGAAGTGGAGCCAGATACCGAGAAAAAAAAGAAACGCTGGTGGAACCCGTTCGATTGACGATATTTCTGCAGACACAGACGACTTCCGATATGAACCCAAACTGCCTGCTCAACTCAGGCAGGCTGTCCAAACCTAACTCCAGAATCCTCTGGCGCACTGACCACCTGACTGGCTACTGGCCGGAGATGAAATTCTGACCCCTCAAGGAGTCGTGCGGCTTGCGAGTGCACTGTGCAGTACCCGTGCAGTTTACCGCCACACTGTTCACCAATTCCTGGTCTTTCCTGTAATATGCTCGCAGGCTGTACGAAGAGACCTGACTAACAATCCATTCCCTTCATGACTGACATATTCGAGGATGCAAAGTCGCGACTGTCCGAGGTCTTCCGTAGGATCGATTTGTCCGACGATGTGGAACAGCGCCTCGCACATGCCCGGCTCACACTCGCCGTCAACATCCCGTTGCGCATGGACGATGGAAGCCTGCGCGTACTGCAGGGGTACAGGGTGCAGTACAACGACATACGCGGGCCCACGAAAGGGGGAATCCGGTTCCACCCGGACGTCAATGCGGACGAGGTAACCTCTCTCGCCTTCTGGATGACCATCAAGTGTGCCATTGCCGGGCTTCCTTACGGTGGTGCCAAGGGAGGGGTGGCCGTGGATCCCAAGACGTTGTCGAAGCTTGAGCTCGAACGGCTTTCGAGGGGCTATATCCGTGCCATCGCAGACGTGATCGGACCGGACCGGGACATCCCCGCACCGGATGTGTATACCAACTCCACCATCATGGGATGGATGGCAGACGAGTACTACAAGATCGTGCGCAAGAAAGCCCCCGGGGTGATCACCGGCAAGCCCGTCCATCTCGGAGGCTCGCTCGGGCGTGAATCTGCGACCGGGCAGGGTGCGCTGTTCGTTCTCAACCGGTGGGTAGAGCGCCGCAACCTGAAACCCCAAAACCTCAGAATCGCCGTACAGGGCTTCGGCAATGCGGGGGCTCATTTCGCGAGCCTCGCAAGCCAGGCCGGTTACCACATCGTGGCCGTCTCGGACTCAAGGGGAGCCGTCTATGCGGAACAAGGCCTGGACCCGGACCACCTGATGGCACAAAAGCGTGAAAACCTCGATATCTCCAAGATGATGTACTGCAACTCATCGGTCTGTGAATCGACGGAGTACAGGATCATCACCAACCAGGAACTGCTGGAACTCGACGTCGATATCCTGGCACTGGCCGCACTAGAAAACCAGGTCACCCTGCAGAATGTCGATCGTATTCAGGCACGACACATTCTGGAGATTGCAAACGGGCCAATCGGCTCCAGGAGTGATGAGGTCCTGCACCAAGGCGGTATCACCGTGCTGCCCGACGTGCTGGCCAACGCCGGGGGAGTCACGGTCAGCTATTTCGAATGGCTGCAGAACCGCTCGGGGCTTTACTGGGAACTGGAAGAGGTCGCCCGGCGCCTCAAAAAGACAATGGACAGGGAATCGGACCATGTTTTCGACTTGGCCGAAGAACTGGGCATCAGCCTGCGTACCGCCGCATATCTGCACGGCGTGAAGCGAATTGTCGGAGCCATACAGCAACAGGGTACACGGGAATACTTTTCTGAGGACTAGCCGTGTCTGGAAACCTGACGGATGGCTTGGTCGTTTTAGCCTGAAATGGGACTTATCTATTTAGGGGATTACATCCAATAGTTACAATTAGTTTAAAGGTAACTTCTCTAATGTAAAAAGTGTCGGTGGCGGTGTCTACAAGTATAGGATTGATTTTGGTCCGGGCTATCGGATTTACTTTGGGAGGAGTAGAGAACTGCTCGTGATAGTGCTTGCTGGAGGTACGAAGATACGCCAGGACGCAGACATCGTATTAGCAAAAGAGTATTGGAAGGACTACAAACGGCGGAAACGGAAAGAGGTTTGACAATGGCCTTAACGAAAGATTTCAAAGAAACCATTCAGTTGTGAGCGCAACGCGATCCAGCATTTCGTAAAGCCTTGCTGCAAGAAGGCACAGAGTATCTTTTGGCAGGTGATCTTGATGTTGGCAAAGCCGTGCTTCGTGACTATATCAATGCGACGGTGGGGTTTGAGGAATTATCTATAGTCTGCGGAAAATCCAGTAAAAGCCTTATGCGCATGTTCGGGCCAAAAGGAAATCCCCAGATGAGGAACCTGTTTACTGTAACCGGTTACCTGCAGGAACGGGAGGGCGTACATCTGGAGGTCAAGGCCAGAAAGGTGGCTTAAGGTTGATACTGAGAGAACCGCATCTAAGTTCACATTAATTGTGTGATTCATAGACACCCATTTTATTGAAACGATGTCTATGAATCACACAGTTTAAGAGTCAGTTTTAGGCCAACTGATGTCAGATGCGACATGCCGTATTTGCGTCTCAATATCTTCAAGTAATTCAACAATACGTTCCAATGCGTCAACTTTACGTTCTTCAAGTGACTTGAAGCCTGTCAAGCCCCCTGAGTATGTACCAGGTACTGTGAGAGGGCTGAAGCGATAGTTTCCGGTACAGACGGTCGTTGTTGTGCTGCCCCCATTCGTCCTGCCCGTCTCCAGCAGCGACGTGTCAGAGCCCCACGCAGCGGCGTGAACACCAACGTCTGCCCGGCCCCAATGCACTCCGCATGCCCTCAGTTCGGTCAGTACCTCAGAGCCGCATGCTGAGGGTTGCAAAGAAGGTCCGTCCCCAGCCAGCCGCGCGTGGCCCATCGGTCGTGGATGGATTTGCGGTGTTCGTGGAGAGCTTCGCATCGGTGACGTTGTACACGCCTGAGGTCAGCCGCATGTTTTTGAATCCTAATGGCTCTCTCCAGTCGAGCGTCACGTCGTGGCCGGTCCAGGAATTGAACTGGCCGTCGTCCCACCGGTTCTCGATCTCGTCGCGGTAGTTCAGGGCCCAGAATGCGGTGAGGCCGCCGCGCCCAGCCGAGGTCACGATGCGCACGGCGTTGCGTGGGAGCGGGTTCGGCCGCTTCTCGCCTGCGATATGCTCGTCACTGCTGGAGACGTAGCGCCAGAGCCCGCGCATGGCGACGAAGCCCCAGCCGGTCTCCATGCGCGCTCCGAACCGTGTGTTGACCCCTGAGATTTTGGTCTCGATGATGTTCGCAAAGCTCGCGTGAATAGCGATGTCTCCTGCCGCACGCTCGATGCAGTCACTGCCGCCACCCGGCGGGCAATCGGGGTGGTTCAGCATTGCCCAGGTGGCATCGTGCTGCCCCGGCAAATCCGAGGTCGTGAGCCGGTACCAGTCGGCGACGAGGTAGAACGGTCCTTTGCGGGCCTCGGCACCAATGGAGCGCCTCTCCGACTCCGGGGGCTTGAGATCGGGGTTGCCGGTCGTGTTGCGCGTCACCTGCCGGTAGTTCGCTGTGTCGCATGTGCGTGGCGGTGGCCCGCTCTCCGGGACGCAGCGGACATAGGGATGGTCCTGCGCCGCGGTACTGTGCAGATGGTACATGGAGGGCGTCGTGTCGCCTGAGCTCCACGAGCCGCGCAGCGTGAAAATATCGCTCAGGCGGTACTCGGCCCCGAGGCGCCATGCCTCCAGTCCACCGACGTCGTCGGCATCGTCGGCCCGAACTGCGGCCCTCACGTCGACGGTGTCGGCGAGGGGCAGGGACACCTCGGCGAAGGCTCCCGCCGTGTCGCGCTCGCCAGAGTAACTGGTGCCGCCCGAGCCGAGCACTCCGTTGACGTCGCGGGTCCGGCCATCTTCTGCCCGGAACGCCAGCGTGCGGCGGGACTCCGAGCGGTCGAGTTCGATCCCCGCTGTCCATGCCGTGGTGCGTCCGCCGATGCCCGGCCCGGCGCCCTCAAGCGCGAGACGCACGCCCAAATACCTCCCGCGGAAGTCCTCCTTCTCGCGCAGGCTGCTCCTCTCAATCGCTCTCAGATGGTCCGGTTCCTTCGACAGCGGGTCGGTCAGGTCATACCTCCCAGCCAGAATCTCGTCCCTGATGATCGCAGCGTCCACAAAGGTATCGCCCGACAGCGAACTGTCGAACCTCCAAGCGCTGATGCGGGCATCGTACCCGAAGTCTTCTGTGAATCGGCCCCTGATACTTGCCGAGGCATCGTACTCCTCGGTGCTCGTCCTCCAGTCTCGGTTGCCATGGCCGATGAAGCGGTGCCCGACCGAGAAGATGTCATCGCTCGTCGCCTCGAATGCCGGGTCTGCATTGCGCGCTGATGCGTTGATCGCGTCGAGCAGGCTCTCGCTTGGGGCAACGGAGAAAACACCAACCGATGGCGCGTAGCGGAACTCTGTTCGCCCAAGCGTGACGTTTGCATCCATATGGAATTCGGCGCGCTCTCCGAGCGGGTGATTGAGGTTCAAAATTACATTCTTCTGGTCGTAGCTCGGGCTGTCCCACCAGAAGTTGCCGTAGGCGAAACCGCAGCCCTTGTCACCTGAGTCGATCCCCGGTGGATTACTGAGCGGGCCGGTGTAGCCTAGCGACTGGTCGCATGCGCCGAGTGCCACGGTTCTCAGTTCGAGCGAACTCGTATCGAAGATATAGGCGGTGTTGCCGCCGACGCTCACGTTTCGCGCCTCCGCGAAACTTCCACCCTCTGTCCACTTTGAGCGGCTGTGTGTGCGGGTCTGGCCTGCGATTTCCTCGCGGTCGAGGATGTCAATGCCGATGGTCATGTGCCCGCCGTTACCGATCGTGCCGCCCCACACGACGCTGCCCTGGCGTGCTTCGCCGCCGTCGCGGCTCGGCATCCGGGCAACTGTCCGCACGTCGAAGCCATCCAGATCCTTCCTCAGCACGAGGTTGAACGCGCCACGCACCGCAGCGTGACCGCCGTGTATCCCCAGGCTCTCGGCCCTCAGCACCTCGATGCGCTCAACTGCCGAGAGCGGGAGGGTGTCCAGATTGCTCGCGGTCGTTGCATAGGGCCGCCCGTTCACCAGGATGAGAAGGTTGCGTCCCCCAGTGAAGAAGTAGCGGATGATGCCCGTGTCGAGCATCTCGCTAAACGTCTGGGCACCGGAGCGCTCGATGAATTCGCGATCGTACTCGGCAATGATCTGCGGGGCTGGCGCCAGCGCACCGGCATGGACTTGGGCCGCCGTGAGAATGGTGGTCGCAGCGAGCGCTGTGAAAACCTTTCTCACCGTAGATTCTCCAAGTAGTTGTGGCAGTACGGATGGTCCTCCATGCCCCCGCTGATCTTGACCACGATCGCCCGCAGTAAATTGATGATCTCCAATTCTTTGAATCGCTTACGCATGATGATCCCCTTGACCCAAACCCTTATGAGAGTTTTACGCCTAAATCTGGATCAAGTTTAGGGGGCAGGACAAACCTGAGTCATGTTTTTCCTTATAACTCTTTTGAACTGCCGCCATTCTCATATTTCCTCTTGTGTTAAGTTTGAAAGTGTTTCTTGAGCCTCATATATTTCTATCCGCTGGGTAATACTTCCAATACATGCTTAGTGACCTCATTAAAACCATCCAAAAAGTTCTTATCAGGTGCAGATCCTTCAACTTTTTCTTGTAAGTCACAGAGATTATCAACAAGATCGTTTCTAGAACAATCAAGTGCTAATGACGCTACGACATTCAGAAGCGCAAATGTCTGTCCCTGAAGATTTTCAATTTGTTCGGTCTTATCCATATTTTCACCCTTTGAAAATAAAATGCTCCCTCTAGCAGTCAGAAGCCTTCGGCCACATGCCAGAGCCTTCCAAGCAAAATACCTAGCACTCTCTCATTGTACCAATACTTAATTTGCATCCACCAAATTCATCATCGTAGACTGAGAATTGAAAAGTGAACCTTGTTACCAGATATTCAAAAATCTGTTCCTTGATATGACACATTTCGCTATATAGCTTTAATGCCATTTGTAGCAGACTCCTTCGTGGCGGTTGTGGTCAAGCCGCGCCGTGCCACCGAGAAGGAAGCAAATATAATTTGGGTTTGCTGATACCTTTCGGCACCATTGTATATAGTCCCCAAAAAGAACCTATTATGCCAAGTGGTATTTATGGGCACCACAACAGAAAAATCCCACTGAGCGAAATGGATTTGTGTTTTTCAATCACCTAGAGATGAACAGGCCAGATTCATTGAACTTCAAGTGTAGCGGTGATAACTGGCAAAAAGTGTATGGCTGGCCTTTGAATGCTGGACTTGTGAATGCTTAAGCTTCTGACCAGTTATTCCGATTAGGTTGAGGGAATTAAGTATGCAAGTCCCCCTGAAATCTAGTAGACATACGGGATGATCCGCCTGGGGACTTTCTCCCGGTACCTGCCCCACAGCTCGCCGTACTTCTCCTCGCAGCGACGGTCATCATCGCGTTCACGCGCGCCCAGCAGCAGCACGTAGTACACCGGGTAGAGCCAGGGAATCACCAGCAGGGGCCAGCCCAGTGACAGGGTAAGCCCGACTGCCATGATCACCTCGCCCATGTAGTTTACATGCCGTGACACCCTCCAGAACCCGCTGCAAAGCAGCTCCCGCTCACCATCCGAAATGCTTCGGGGCTTGAACCACCCGAGGAACACCTGCGAGGGATTCCGCTTGAAGCAGTACTTCTGCAGGTTCGCCCCCCGCGAGAAGACCCAGCCCGCAAAGAACACGGCGGCCGAGAACGCCAGGTACCCTGCAGAGGGATCCGGGCTGAAGAGGTCCGCTACCGCCCACAGGCCGATGACGTAGAAGTACGGGTAGAACACCATGCATCCCCCGATCAACTTGAAGCCGAGCCGCTCCGCAAACAGGTCGTAGGTGTAAAGGTGGACACGTTCGAACACGAGGTAGTCGCAGACAAACCAGGTGAACAGGCCTACGTACAGGATCACGCCCGGGGAGACGTTGCCCGGATGGCTCAGGACATGATGCGCGGCAAAGGAGAGCAGATTGAGTTCAAGCAGCGTGGCACCCATCACGTACAGGTACATTTTCGCATCCACGCGCCCGGCGAACAGTCTCGGGTTTCTCCTTCGCCCGAGAAAGAAATCTCTCACCCGGGACTCCGACTGTGCAGGCACACCTGGCAGGACCGCGAGCGATACGGGCAGTGCCAGGACAAGGGCTCCGGCCACCCCCTCCCACCGGTGCTGCCAGAACCAGTCAAAGGGTACCAGTCCGGTGATTCCGCCGACCAACCAGATCACCACGACAACGATGAAAACCTGGAATCCGTTCAGCCTGTAGGTGAGGGGTTCACCAGTCTGTTCATCCCTGGCATAACCCTTCAACTCGCGTGCCGGCACCACGAGCTGAAGCCCCAGTACCAGTGCGAAGACGATCCACGGCGTAAAAAAACCCAGTACGTATTCAGTCATTGCAGATGCCCTGTGGATTTACCCATCAACTGTATGGCAGATCTCCTGGAAATCAGCCGGGTGGTGATCAGCGCACCGATCCGGTTGATCCACCCCGGAATGAAACGCGGCCCGCGGCCCAGTGCCTCAAGCGTCATCTCCGCAACGGTCGAGGGATCCATCATGCCGGGAGCGTCCTGCCTGAAATTGCGGAGATAGCCTGGCGTGGGCATGGCACCGGCACAGCTCACGGTTACCTCCACATTGTGTTCACGCAGTTCGTACCACAGCCCTTCCGCAAGGATGGTGCCGAACGCCTTGGTCGCCGCATACGCGGCAATCCCGGGCACGCCCTGCATGCCAGCCAGGGAGGACATCAGGACAATGGCGCCTTTCTTTCTCTGGTACATACCGGGCGCCAGCGTGCGCACCGCGGTGACTGGTCCCTGAACATTCACCCTGACAAGCTGCTGCAGGCTTTCGGGATCGGTATCCAGGAAACTGCCTGTCGGGACACAGGCCGCGTTATACACGAGCACCCCGACCTCGAGACCCTCCGTGGCCTCCCGCAGCACCTCGGCCATTTGTGCATCGGCAAGATCCTGTGCCAGGCACCGGATTTCGACCGGGTATCGCTGCCGAATCTCCCCGGACACCTTCTCAAGCAAATCGGCCCGCCGGGCGATCAGGAGAAGGTTCATTTCCCTGGCCGCAAGGTGCCTGGCGAACGCAACGCCCAGGCCTTCCGATGCGCCGGCGACCACCGCCCAGGACCCGTAACGATTTGGAAATTGTCTCAAGGTATCGCTCGTGTAGTACGCGTTCTATGCGGCTTGAGTATAGCAATTCCCCTGGTACGGCATGTGTGAATCCCGTTACAGGTCCATTCCCTGAAGGGCGGCGACAGATGCCGCACATGTCGTACACTTGTGGCCATGACTTCGAACCCTGACACACGTCCTGTGCTGCTCTGGCTGCGCGCGGACCTGCGACTGGTGGACAACCCCGCACTCTCCTGGGCGATCGCGTCCGGACGGCCCGTCATTCCGGTGTTCGTGCTGGATGATGCAGGAAGGGGGCGAATCGGTGCGGCGTCCCGCTGGTGGCTGCATGGCAGCCTGCAGGCCCTGGGCAAGACACTGGAACACAAGGGGAGCCAGCTGATCCTGCGTCATGGCCCCGTTCTGGAGACGCTCACTGCGCTGGCAAGCGAGACCCATGCGTGTGCGATCACATGGAACCGGCTGTATGACCCTCACGGAATGGCCGAAGGCCGCAAGCTCAGGGCATGGTGCGGACACAACGGTGTCGAGCCCCGGGACTTCAACGCCTCCCTGCTGTTCGAACCCCGGGATATCCGTACCGCCGGTGGACTGCCTTACAGGATCTTCACGCCCTTCTGGAGACGGTGCCAGCAGACGGGCTTCGCACGCCCGCCGGGTGCTCCACCGGACCGGATCCCTGCAGGCCCGTGGCCCGAAAGTGAAAGGCTCGAGGACTGGAAACTGAGACCTCGCAGCCCGGACTGGGCCGCAGGTTTTTGCAGGGTCTGGCACCCGGGCGAGGAAGGTGCCCGCATGAGGCTGGAATGTTTCCTGCGGCAGGATCTCAGGAACTACCACACCGAACGTGACCACCCGGGCATGACCGCGACGAGCAGGTTGTCCCCCCATCTTCATTTTGGCGAAATCGGACCGCGCCAGATCGTCGCCTTGCTGGATTCAACGGATCCCGGGCCGGGTCCGGACGCCTACCTGCGAGAACTCGGCTGGAGGGAGTTCAGCCATCACCTGCTGTTCCACAACCCGGACATGGAATCGTCCGGCCTGCGGCCTGAATTCGAGCACATGCCCTGGAGACAGGATCCGGCCGGCCTTGAACGCTGGCAGCAGGGCCTGACCGGCTATCCGCTGGTGGATGCAGGGATGCGCGAACTCTGGACGACCGGATGGATGCACAACCGTGTTCGCATGGTCACCGCCTCGTTCCTGACGAAGCACCTGCTGATCGACTGGCGGGCGGGAGCGGACTGGTTCCTGGATACGCTTGTGGATGCGGACCGGGCCAGCAACAGCGCGGGCTGGCAGTGGGTAGCCGGCTGCGGGTCCGATGCCGCGCCGTACTTTCGCATCTTCAACCCTGTCGCACAGTCGCGGCGCTTTGACCCCGCCGGTCAATACCTTCGAACCTGGCTGCCGGAACTGCAGCAGCTGCCGGACCGTTTCATACATACCCCCTGGCAGGCACCGCAAAGGATGCTGACCGATGCGGGAGTCAGGCTCGGCGAAAACTATCCTTATCCGATGGTCGACCATGCCTGCGCACGCAAGCGGGTCCTGGAAATCTACCGGACCCGTATCCGCTCCAGTCCGGACAGCCCTCCAGCCTGAACCCGGCACACCCAGTCAAAACCGGTTTCGCCTACATGCGTACCGGGGTTGCATGGACCGGGAAAGCGGGTGAATCCCTGGAGTGTTCAGAACGCGTACAGCCAGCCTGAAAGGAAGGTCCATTCCGGGTCCGCGTTCGCGCGGTGGTCCGGCTCAAGAGTCCAGACAGTCCCCAGGCGCAGTTCACCCAGGGCCAGGGGCTGCTGCCATCGTGTAGAAAAATCGATTTGCCGGCCACTGGGCCCCAGGTCGGCCGCAATCGCACTGCGCAGGATTTCACCTGCCTTGGTACGCCCCACGGGCACGTTGAGCGATGCCCGGCCGTGCTCCACCCGAAGCGGCTGCGACAATGAAATGCGCAATGTACCGGCATCGGCCAGTACCCTGCTTGCATGCAGGGCAAACGCACTGGTGGTCAACTGCGAAATCCCTGTGATGAGTCCGCTGTCTGTTCCTGGACGCACCACGCCGAGCTCCGCATTGGCACCGACCTGCCACCCTGAAACATCCATGTCCGCATCGAACCCGATGAAAAGGGCATCCGCAGCCAGTTTGCCAAAAGCGCCCCCGGCCACGCTGCCAAGCAGGGTTTCCCGCTCACCCAGCCAGCCGACACGCAGGCCCAGCCCGGAACCCGAGGGACGCCAGGAGAACTCCGCACCGGAAGCCGGCGTCTCCCCGTGTACCCCTTCCGTCGTGAACGCGGTGGCCGACATGCCGTTCGCAGCGGTATAGGTCAAGGCCAGGGCATGTTCGGCCAGTGCAAAATGACTGGCCCCGGCACCCATTGGCATTTCCAGCAGGCCAAGGCTCATGCGTCCCGGGAGCTCATCCCGGCCCGTCCAGTTCCCGTAGATGAAACCGTCATCCAGCGGCGAAGGACTTTCAGCAGCGGGGACAGGTGCCAGGAACTCGCGAAGCTGCATGGTCATCGTCGGGCCTCGCGGGGTGGCGGCAAGATCCCCCATGTCAAACCAGAAGGGCGCACCCAGCGCATCGAATGCAGCGAATTCGTGGCCGAGCAGGGACTGGGTGAACCCGTCCCCGAAAGCCGTCCCAGGCTGGACCTGGCTCGTCTGCAGGGGATTGCCCGGCACATGCACCGTACCCCCCGTGGTGACGGTCATGACGCCCACGGGCGAGGTCGCAGCACCAAGGTCCATCATCCCCTGTCCATAGATACTCCGGTTTGAATACCTGCCGGTGCTGTCCGCAGTGGCAAGAAGGCGCGCCAGCAGGTCCGTGTTGGAAAGCTGGTCACGAAAGAGCTGCTTCATCACCGCCAGTCCGCCGGTGACCATCGGGGCGGCGAACGAAGTTCCGTTAACGGTGGCCAGCCCCCGGAAACCGTCAACGCCCTCTCTGGGACCGAAATAGGCGGCCAGTATATCTTCACCCGGGGCCGCCAGGCACCAGTCGGCGGCGATGCCGCAACGGTTGGAAAACTCTGCAATTTCACCGTCCTCATTGGTGGCCACGACGGCGACCGTATGGTCCCGCAACTCAGGGATGCGCGCGACCAGGCCAGGCAGTATCTCGACGGATACTGCATCGACTCTTCCGTTCACGCAGTGGTCAGTGGTGCCGGTGCACGGGTCACCGTGGGCATTGCCCCCGGCCCAGACCAGGATGGTTTTTTCGGTGGAGGTTGCCTGGGCCATTTTCTCGATGGCATCCCCGAAATGGTCCCTCAGTTCCGTTTCGCTGTAATCGTCGATGATCCCCATGAAGCCTACGCTCAGGTTCAGGAAATCGACCGCCCGTGTCCCGTCGCGCCAGTCGAGAACGGTATCGATTATGGTCGACCACCTGGATTCAGAGAATGCCAAGCTATTCAGGGAAAAGGGAGAATAGCTGTCAGGTGTGCCGGAGGTCGGAATGGCAAACATCACCATATCTGCTCCCCAGGCCACACCATGCCCGGCACTCATAAAGTCGGCCAAGCGTGGGGCGGCCGCCACGCTGGCCACGGAGGTCCCGTGGGAAAACTGGCTGCCATCTTCGTCAGCCTTGCCGAACAGAAACACCTCGTCGATGGCTGCCCCATCCAGCAACAAGTGGTCCTGGTCGATGCCGGTGTCGACAAATCCGATCGTCACACCTGTTCCTGGCGCAATGTCCTGTCCCTTGATCAGTTCAACGTGGGCATAGGCGCGGTCTGCATGGATGGCCGACAGCCCCCACTGGTTTTTGAAGTTCCTCTGTTCACGGTAGTCTTCTGCATGGAGGTCCGCCTCGTCCTGGTACACATCCGGCTCAAGGCAGCCCATGTCGTGGGTGCGGATGCAGGCTGGAAGATCTGGTGGTGCACTTACGATTTCGCTTCCGCTTCCTCCTCCGCCGCCTCCGCCACCGCAGGCAGAAAGGGACACCACCAGGACAATCAGTACGGCAACGCAGATCTTCTCAGGCGGCAGAGCCTGGCCTGGATACCCCGATTGCCGGCAAGGCCTGCGTGAAACCGAAGTGCCCGGCCGTTGCAATGCAAGTGGATTTCCAAGGAACCCTGATGCGGTTGCGTTGTTCCGGTCCCGGGCAGGCGGAGACCCGGTGCCTGTATGCGATGCTATCCATGCGCGAGCACTTCCGGTCCCGGGCATGACAGGGCTTCTCGAGTATCGAGATGCGGTCCTGCCCGCCGTTTTACCCCGCTTTGCGTTCATTCCGAAATATCCCGGCCATTGCTGAAAAATAACATCACCGACGGGTTGAACAGTCCGTAACGGTACCCCTTCAGAGGGAGCTTCACCTGATCGGGCTGCACCACACACCGGCTGCTTCATGCACAGGATGTTCTCCTGGCGATGCTTCGGGTCATTATAGAGCACTCGGGGAAAGAGGTGTCATGCCATGTTTTGATAACCTGACGCTTTCAAGCGTTCGTCGATGTACTGACGGGTACGCGACGGCTTCATGCTCCATGGCAGACAATGTGCGCGCGTAGGTTCCGGAACCGGTTGCTTGACCTGTCTTCGCAGTGGACCCCCTGCACGGTTCCGTAAAGTCACCCTGTGCCGCGATCAGCATGCCTGATCATCCTTTATAGTATGATGGAGGTGGATCTGTACAGACCGGGTTGTCCTAGAATTCCAAATCATTCCAGAAACCCTTACTTGCACCAGCCAGCCGAGCATCAATGCCATGAACTGCCCTGCAGATGAGAGAACCCCTGCACGCGACCCGCACCGGTTCATCAACGATCTCGAACCCGAGATGATTGATCGCCTGGTGGAAAGGCTGGAGAGCCGTGGCAAGGACCGGGTATTCACCCGCCTGTTCGACAACTATTCATCCAGGCTTGGTTTGCAAAGTAACGCACAGGTGCTTGAGATCGGGTGCGGGACCGGTGTCGTGGCCCGTGCGCTGGCCCGCAAGAGCGATGCTGACATTCACGTCACGGGCATCGATCACAGCCCGGCACTCATCAGGGTGGCGTATCGGCTTGCCGACGAGGAAGGGGTTGCCAACCGGCTCACGTTCGAGGTCGGCGACGCGCATGCGCTTCCCTTCCGGGACGCCTGCTTTGATGCAGTGATCCTGCACACCGTGATCAGTCATGTCGGCGAGCCCGCCACCGTGCTCGAAGAGGCGAGAAGGGTGCTGTGCCCAGGCTGCACGCTGGTGGTGTTCGACGGCGATTACGCCTCGCTTACCTACGGATACCCGGACGTCGAGATGGGGCGCAAGATGGACTGGGCCCTGGCACGAGCGGCGTTCAACAATCCCGTTGTCATGCGTGAGTTGCCCCGGTTGCTGGCTTCCACCGGCCTCGACCTGCATGACACCCTGGCTGACGTGGTATCCGAAATCGGTCAGGCCAGTTATTTCCGTGGCCTGGCAGAAACCTATGCACCGCTGATCGCACCGGCCGGACTGGCACGGCAGGCCGAAGTGGATGCCTGGATGGATGTGCAACGCAGGGCCATGCAGGAGAATCGCTTCTTTGCCTCCTGCAACTATTACAGTGTCCTGGCCCGACGGGCAGGCTAGACCACCCGGTGATGCCCGCCAGCCGACCAGGCTGGCACCCGGATGACCTTTGCCACCTGCTGACCGGAACAGGGTTTTTCAGGCAGGATGAGTGGGCTGGCCGACGCGATGGACCTCTTCTGGACCCGGGGTGAAGCCAGGGTGCGTGCAGTCAGGATGAGCCTTTGACCACCTCGTCCAGGGCTTTTTCCGCATCGTGGAAGATTTCCTGCAGAATCTGCATGCGCTTGAGCTTCAGCCCTCGGCCTGGTGCCACAATACCTCCTTGATCTTTTCGACCACCGCACTGCGCATCTCGGGCGAAAGGGTCTGGCCACTCCTGTATTCGTGCTTTTCGATCACGTAATCGGCAATGCCGACGATGTTGTCCGCCACGATGCTGAAATCGACAGACTCCCTGACAGCCTCCAGCATGTCGTCCTCGTTCTTATCCTGTTCTACCATTTTATTCTCCTGGTTTGGCTGCATTCATGCAGGCCCGATGCGTTCACCGACCGAATTTCAGACAGCCGTGCCGGCCACACTCCGCCCGTTACCTGCAAAGTTTTTTCTGTAACCGGGTAGCACATTCTGCTACAAGAGGTGTCTGGCAGCAAACGGGAACAGGCTGTCACCGAACCTGAACCGGTGCCGGATTCAAAACTCTCATGAATGAAAGCCGCATCCTCACTGCCTCGCTCCCCCGTATGCGCCCTGCAACCCCTGGGGGTGATCGAACACCCCGCCCACTTCCTCGTGGTCAGGACCGTAGAACGCACCCGATAACCGGTTGTTGTCGGCATGGTAACGGCTGAACTGCCCGTCCTCTACCGGCATGTTCTCAAAAATCATGTCGGTATAGGCCTGTCCGGTGGTGGTATTGGCCATGCCCGTCAAATGCACGTCCGCCAATACCTGGGTACCTATGGTCACGGAAATACTGGCATCGCCCGTCACGACGGATTCGAGATCACTTGCAATATTGTGATCCCTTGCCGTTGCAAAGCCTGTCCAGGTGGCCTCCACCTCGGGATTGGTATTCGTTGCGTTCCCGGCAATGGTGCCGTAGGTTTGGATGACCCCCTGGTCCGGGTCAGTTTCATGCTTGTAAAGTACGACTGTCGATGCAAAGAAACTGTATTCCATCCAGCCTCCGTAACTATGCAGGTCATTGAACCTGCCGATGACATACTCCACCGCCGTATTGATGCTGTTGGTATCCGGCAGCACTATCGTCTCCTCAGGCAATAACCTGAAAACCTTGTTTGCACGCAGGAAAGCCGTGTAGCCCACGGAACAGAACAGGCCCCTGCATTCCACGGAAACACGTACCGGCTCTGTTTGGCCGGGCACCCAGTTGATCCTGTCCGTGGAAAGCAGAAGATTGGCATTCGAGGCGATCCGCTCATAGTCCTGTATCGCAACATATTCAGGTGGAGGAACGGGGACATCACTGGACCCCCCGCCCATGCAGCCAGTGACAAGCATGCACAGTGCGAGCGTGATGCAGTATTTCATTCCAAAGCCCCCAGAATCCGGAAGCCGAACGGGAAGCCTCAAGCTGAACATCGGTTGGGATTACCCTGTTATTATTGAATCGGGTTTCTGTCCACGCAGCATCTTACCAGATTGCAAAACAGACAGGTACGGGTAGTGCTCCCTGATCCCGCCAACGTGATTTTGCACGATGCCTGGACCAGGCTGGGAAGAGACGGTCACCCTGTCGTGTACAATCCATGTCGAAACACCGGGTTCTCTCTCGCGGTGTTCGCCTGTCGCACAAGCCAGGTCGGGACGTTGCCGTAGCGCGGGAAACAAGCAAAGAAAGGCCAATGAACCGCTTTCTGTATTTTGCCTACGGGTCCAACCTGTTAACCGCAAGACTCGCGGACAGGTGCCCCTCGGCACGATATCATGCAACTGCATGCACCGATGATCTTGCAATCGAGTTCTCCAAGGAAAGCAGGGATGACGGATCAGGGAAGGCAACGCTCGTGCCGTCTCACGGGCATCGCCTGTACGGTGTCGTGTACGAGGTGGAGCTGGGTGAACTCGAAATCCTGAACCGGGTCGAATCGGGCTACGACCTGAGGCATGACTTCAAGGTGACCCTGCCGGATACGGATACCCCCTTGACCGTAAAAACCTATATCGCACCCGAACAGAGCAGAAAGCCTAGTCTGAAACCGTTCGACTGGTATCTCGCACTGATCGTTGCCGGGGCCATCGAGCATGGATTTCCCCAAGCCGAGATCCGTGCCTACCAAAACATGGAATTCCGGACCGACAATGAGGGAGAAAACAAGTACGAGGCCTTGAGGCAGCTCAACGAGGCAGGGTTTGAGAGCATAGAACAGGTATTGAATCGAAAATGATCTGTCACGGTTTTCAGATTGGCCGGTGTGGCATCCGGCACCGAGACAGATCGTAGCCTTTAGCTGCCGTTGTACGGCACCAGCAGCGAGTTGCCCGTCATCGACCTGGGCTGGCGGATTCCCATGAGCTGCAGGATGGTGGGAGCCACGTCGCTCAGGCCCCGGCCGTTCGCCAGGTCCCAGGGCTCGCCGTCCATCACCAGGCAGGGAACCGGGTAGGTGGTGTGCTGCGTATGCGGCTCACCGGTATGCGGATCGATCATCTCGTCACAATTGCCATGGTCCGAGGTCAGCACCACGGATACGCCCTGCTCCTCTGCGGCATCCAGCACCCTCCCGGTATGAAAATCCATGGCTTCCAGGGCGGCAATCACGGCATCCTGCTTGGCCGTGTGGCCCACCATGTCGGCGTTGGCAAAGTTGGTGACGATCAGGGCATAGGCCTTGTTGCGCAGGGCCTTGATCACCTCGTCGGCTACTTCCTCGGCACTCATCTCCGGCTGCAGGTCGTAGGTTGCCACCTTGGGGGAGGGTACGATCTTGCGATCCTCTCCCTCGTAGGCACCGTCGAAACCGCCGTTCAGGAAGTAGGTTACGTGAGGGTATTTTTCCGTCTCCGCACAGTGAAACTGGTGCAGCCCTGCCTTGCTGATGATTTCAGACAGGTTGGTTTCCGGCCTGCGGGGCGGAAAGGCCACGGGACCGAGAAACCGCTTGCTGTACTTGGTCATTTTGGTAAGCCTGACCGGCCGGTACTCCGGACCCCGGTCAAAGGCGTCGAACTCCTTCTGCGCGAGCGCCTTGCTGAGCTGCAGCGGCCGGTCGCTGCGGAAATTGCAGAAGATCACCTCGGACTGGGCGGTCATGGGCTGCGCCGCATGCAGCACGGTGGGCAGGATGAACTCGTCCGTCTCGCCCCGGGCATAGGCGTTGCGCACGGCATCCAGGGCCGTCCCCGCGCGCCTGCCCTCCAGCTGCACGAGTGCCTGCCAGGCGAGGAACGTGCGTTCCCACCGGCGGTCACGGTCCATCGCGTAATACCGCCCCATCACGGTGGCAATGGTGCCACCGGCCTGTTTCAGGTGCGGGTTGAGAATTTTGATGTACTTTCGCACGCTCTTCGGCGGCGCATCGCGCCCGTCGGCGATGACGTGCACCAGGGGGCGGACCCCGTGCTCCTGGCACAGCTTCACCAGCGCGATGATGTGGTTGATGTGCGAGTGCACACCGCCGTCCGACAGCAGGCCGATCAGATGCAGGTGGCCGTCGCCGTCCTCGGCTTTCTTGACGGCACGCACCAGGGGTGAGACCTCGAACAGGCTGCCGTCTGCAATGGCATCGTTGATGCGGATCAGGTCCTGCCGGATGACCGCTCCGCAGCCGATGGTCATGTGCCCGACTTCCGAGTTTCCCATCTGGCCTGCAGGCAGGCCCACCGCCTCGCCGGAGGCTTCCAGCACCGTGTGCGGATAGCGTGAGAAGTACTCGTCCAGGCGCGGAGTGCGGGCCCTCAGCACGGCATTGTTGGCCTTGCTGGGATTGACGCCGAACCCGTCCAGGATGACGAGTGCGACGCGTTTACGGATTTTTGTTTTCTTGGGCACTGTGAAACCGGTTGTTTCTACGCGCGCGATTATGCACCAATTGGATCAGCGTGTCCCCCCGTCCTTCTCATCCCCGTCGTCTTCGGGCTTTTTGAGGGGTTCGCCTTCGCCCATTTCCTTCGCCTGTTCCTCGGCAGACAGCGGGACCTGGGACGCTTTCTTGCGCCAGGACCGCCTCGGCTTGCGGGCTGGTTTTTCCCCGGCTGCATCCTCGTCCTCCTCTAGGGACCTGGGCACCCACAGGCGCGACAGCAGCAGGCCGATCTCGAACAGCAGCCATACCGGGATGGCCAGCAGCACCTGGGAGATCACGTCCGGCGGTGTCAGCAGCATGCCGACGATGAAGGCCACCACGATCACGTAGGGGCGCTTGGAGGCCAGCTTTTTCGGCGTGGTCACGCCCAGCCTGACCAGCACCAGGGTCACTATCGGTACCTCGAACGCAGCCCCGAAGGCGATGAAGATCTTGATCACGAAATCCAGGTAGCGCCCGATGTCCGTCATCACCGCCACCCCTTCCGGGGCCACCCTCGTGAAGAAGCCGAACACCAGGGGGAAGACGATGAAGTACGCGAAGGCCATGCCCACGTAAAACAGGATCGAACTGGACACGAGGAGCGGGAACACCAGCCGCTTTTCGCTGCCGTACAGGCCCGGTGCGACGAAGGCCCAGGCATGGTAGAGGATGATCGGGATGGCCAGCACGATGCTGAGCAGGAACACGAGCTTGAACGGGGTGAGGAAGGGCGAGGCCACTTCGATCGCCACCATCGAGCTGTCCTCCGGCAGGTGCGCCATCAGCGGGCCGGCCAGCCAGGCATACAGGGTGTTGGCAAACGGGAACAGGCCCAGCATGACGGCCAGCACGCTGCCCGTCACCCACAGCAGCCGGCTGCGCAGCTCGAACAGGTGCGACAGTAGGGATTCCTGCTTGGCCTCGGGGTCCCCGGAGTCAGTCGGCTTCATTCTTTTCAGGCCCCGGCTTCACCGGTTTTTCCCTGGCGGATTCGATCTGTTCCTCGACGGCCTTGACCAGCGTGTCATCCCCGTCGTCGTCCAGCTCCTGCTCGATCTCCCGCTGCGTGCCTTTCAGGATTTCCTTCAGCTCACCGATTTCGTTCTGCTGCTTGTCCAGGATTTCCTTCAGCTCGGCCGCGCGGATCTCGGACTCGATATCCGCACGGAAGGCCTCGAACATGCGCCGGGCCTTGCCTACCCACCTTCCGGCCTGGCCCGCCAAGCGCGGCAGCTTTTCCGGCCCGACCACCAGCAGCACGACCACCATGATGAGGGTGAGCTCCCAAAAGCCGAAATCAAACATGGTTCGAGAAGGCTACTCTTTCGTCGAGGGCTCATCCGTCTTTGAATCTTCGGGCTCGCTTTCATCTTTCACGGACTTGCGGAAATTCTTGACCGCGCTGCCGATGTCACCACCCATGTTGCGTAGTTTCTTCGTGCCGAAGATCAGCAGTATGATCAGCAGTATGATCAGTAACTGCCAGGGGCTGATTCCCATAACGTCTACTCCCGTTCAGTAAATAAGTCTCTGCGGTCAACCTGCGGACTTGCGTTGGGCTTTCTCCACGAGCCCCGAGACGCCGAAACGCCCGGCCAGCTCGTCCAGTACCGCCTCGTGGCCCAGGCCCTTGTAGGCCAGCAGCACCATGCAGTGAAACCACAGGTCCGCCACCTCGTGGACCAGGTGTTCGAGGTCCTCCCCGCCACCCGCCTCCACGGTTTCTTCCGCTTCCTCGCTGATTTTAGCAAGAATCTTCTCGAGTCCGCCTGCATACAGCCCTGCCACGTAGGACTCCCCGACCGGAGCCCCCTTGCGCTGATCCAGGATCTCGGTGATCTGGTGCAGGATATCCTCAGTGCTCATTATCTTTATCCACCCGTTGTCCGCCAGCATCTACAGTACCACATGCCGGGCCCGAATCCCTATTGCGCGCCGGACTCCCCGGGCGGAATCCTGACCGTGATCCCGTGGTGGGCCATGTATTCCTTGGCCTCGCGGATCGTGTACTCGGCAAAATGGAAGATGCTGGCCGCGAGCACCGCATCGGCCTTGCCCTGCGTCACGCCCTCCACCAGGTGCTCGAGCGTGCCGACCCCGCCGGAGGCAATCACGGGGATGTTCACGGCCTCGCTGACGGTACGCGTAAGCGCCAGGTCAAATCCCGTCTTCACGCCGTCGCGGTCCATGCTGGTGAGCAGGATCTCGCCGGCGCCCAGGGCTTCCATCCTGCGCGCCCATTCCACGGCATCGAGCCCCGTGGGCTTGCGCCCCCCGTGCGTAAAGATCTCCCAGCGCGGCACCTCGTCCTCGCCGCTGACCCGTTTCGCATCGATGGCCACCACGATGCACTGCGAGCCGGTCTTGTCACTGGCCCGTTTCACGAATTCAGGCTCGAACACCGCGGCAGTGTTGATCGCCACCTTGTCCGCCCCGGCATTGAGCATGGTGCGGATATCCTCCACCTTGCGGATGCCGCCACCGACCGTGAGCGGGATGAACACCTGGGCGGCAACCTGTTCCACCACGTGCACCATGGTGTCCCGGTTATCGGAACTGGCGGTAATGTCGAGGAACGTAATTTCGTCGGCCCCTTCCCGATCATAGCGCTTGGCCACCTCGACCGGATCGCCCGCATCGCGGATGTCCACGAAGCGCACGCCCTTGACCACGCGCCCGGCATCGACGTCCAGGCAGGGAATGATTCGCTTCGCGAGGGCCATGGGCGGGTGGAGGAATGTTCAGTGGTTCAGGCCGATCCCGGGACCGGCCGTTCAGCGGTGTTGCATCTCATGCCTCGCCGGTCGCATCATCCGCCAGCGCCTGGGCCTGTTCCAGCTTGATGGTTCCCTCGTACAGGGCTCGCCCGACGATGACCCCGACGATGCCTTCCTCGTCACACTCGCACAGCCTGCGGATGTCGGCCTCGTCGGTGACGCCGCCCGATGCGATCACCGGGATGTGCACGGCGCCTGCAAGCTCTGCGGTCGACTCGACGTTCAACCCCTGCATCATGCCGTCGCGGCTGATGTCCGTGAACACGATGGCCGCCACCCCGTCGGCCTCGAAATGCTGTGCCATGTCGATGGCGTCGTGGTGGGACAGCTTGGACCAGCCGTCGATCGCCACCTTGCCGTTGCGCGCATCCAGCCCGACGATGATGTGCCCCGGGAATTCCAAGCACAGGTCGTTGACGAAATGCGGGGTGCTGATGGCACGCGTGCCGAGGATCACGTACTGCACGCCGATGTCCAGGTAGTTTTGCACGGTATCCTCGTGGCGGATGCCGCCGCCGACCTGGATCGGCAGATCGGGGTGTTTGGAGGCGATGGCCTCGACGATCCCGGCATTCTGCGGAGTGCCTTTGGAAGCTCCGTCCAGGTCCACGATGTGCAGGCGCCTGGCACCGGCCTCGACCCAGGTGTCCGCGACGCTGACCGGGTCATCGGAGAACACCGTGACATCATCCATGGCACCCTGGCGGAGGCGCACGCATTTGCCGTCCTTGAGGTCGATGGCTGGAATGACGATCATCTTCCGGTTCTTCGTATCTGTGCGGCCCTATCCGTCCCAGTGCATGAAGTTGCTGAGCAGCCGGAGACCTGGGTCCGCGCTTTTTTCGGGATGGCACTGCATGGCGAACACGTTGTCCTGCGCGATCACGGAGGCGAACGGGATGCCGTAGTCGGTCGTGCCTGCAACCAGGTCCGGCCGGGTACACTGCACGAAGTAGCTGTGCACGAAGTAGAAATAGCTGGACTGCGGGATGCCGGCCCAGAGCGGATGATCCTGCTCCTGGCGGATGCTGTTCCAGCCCATGTGCGGAATCTTGTAGCGCCCCTCGCCTGCGCCCGCGGATATGTGGTTGCCGAAGTACTTCACCCTGCCGTCATACAATGCCAGGCATCCGGTGCCTTCATTTTCCTCGCTGTCCTGCATGAGCACCTGCATTCCCATGCAGATCCCCAAGAACGGTTTTTGCCGGGCCGCCTCCCTCACGGCATCGAACAGGTCCAGTGCATGCAGGGCGCGCATGCAGTCAAGTGCCGCACCCTGACCCGGGAATACCACCTTGTCACTTGTGGCGATTTCTTCTGGATTCGATGCGACCCGCACGCGGTCTGCAGGCCCCGCAACATGCTCGACCGCCTTTATTACAGAATAAAGGTTTCCTATTCCGTAATCAATTATGGCAAGGCGCATGGAAGTGACGGTCGGTACACGGGCCTGCTCGCAGGCACAGGAAGCGGGTTCAGAGGCTGCCCTTGGTCGACGGGATCTCTCCTTGCATGCGGGGGTCGTCTGTGACGGCGATGCGCAGTGCACGGCCGAAGGCCTTGAACACGGTCTCGGCGATATGGTGCGAGTTGGACCCCGACAGGTTGTCCACATGCAGGGTCACGTTCGCATGGTTGACAAATCCCTGGAAGAACTCGTGGATGAGATCGACATCGAAATCGCCCACCCGCGCACGCGGGAACTGCACCCGAAATTCAAGACCCGGGCGCCCGGAAAAATCAATCACCACCCGGGAAAGCGCTTCGTCCAGCGGGACATAGGCATACCCGTACCGGTAGATGCCCTGCTTGTCGCCAATGGCCTGTGCAAAGGCTTGCCCCAGCGTGATGCCGACGTCCTCGACGGTATGGTGCGCATCGATTTCCAGGTCCCCCTTGGCATGCAGGTCAAGATCCAGCCTCCCGTGGCGGGCCACCTGGTCCAGCATGTGCTCGAAAAAGGGCAGACCGGTGTCGAGTTTCGCCTGACCGCTGCCGTCCAGGTTCAACTGGATCACAACCTGAGTTTCCTTGGTATTGCGTTCAATGCTTGCAGTTCGCGTGCTCATGGCTGCGGGGTGATCGGGGTTTCAGTTCATGCGTTTTCGTATCCCGGCGGTTACAGCTGCAGCCAGAAGGTCACCGGGCCGTCATTGACCGAGTGCACCTGCATGTGCGCACCGAACACACCGGTCTTCACTCTACCATATTTCGACTTCAGGTGGTCTGCAAACCGCTCGAACAGTGCTTTCGCACGTTCGGGGGAAGCCGCCTGCGAGAAGTTCGCACGCAGCCCCTTGCGGGTATTGGCGGCCAGCGTGAACTGCGGGACCAGCAGCACCTCGCCCTTGGCCTGTTCGACACCGAGGTTCATGCGGTCTACATCGTCTGCGAAGACCCGGTAGGCGAGCACCCGCTCGCCCATGCGCACGAGGATGGCCTCGTCGTCCTGCGGCTGCAACGCAACATACACCAGGAGTCCTGAACCGATTGCAGCGACGATTTCATTCTCAACACTCACGCTTGCCGAGGCTACGCGTTGCAGCAGCGCGATCATGCAACCTCTCCCATGAATTGTTGTGTGGCCCGAATCAGGGCATCGATGATTTCGGGTTCGGTTGCAGAGTGCCCCGAGCACGGTGCGACCTTGAGTTCTGATCCGGGCCAAGCCCGGTGCAGCACCCAGGCCTGCTCGATGGGACACACCATGTCATAGCGCCCGTGCACGATCACACCGGGAATGCCTTCGAGACGGTGGGCCTCCTCGAGCAGCTGGTTGTCGCGAAGGAAGGAATCGTGCATGAAATAGTGGCACTCGATCCTCGCCAGGCTCAGGGCGGTGGGCTCGTGTTCAAAATGATCCAGCACCGAGGGCTTGGTGACCAGGTTGGAGGTAGCACCTTCCCAGACCGACCAGGCGCGTGCGGCGGCAAGCCGCACATTTGCATCGTTCGAGGTCAGGCGCCGGTAATAGGCACCGACCATGTCGTGGCGTTCACCCTCGGGGATGATGCGCACGTACTCTTCCCACAGCTCCGGGTGGATCTTGCCCGCACCCTCCTGGTAGAACCACTGGATGTCCTGCCTGCGACACAGGAAGACGCCGCGCAGGATAAGTCCTGTGACCCGCCCGGGGTACGCCTCGGCATAGGCCAGTCCCAGCGTGGAACCCCACGAGCCGCCGAACACCAGCCACCGGTCGATACCCAGATGTTCGCGGATGCGCTCGATGTCGGCGACCAAGTCTTGGGTCGTGTTCTCGCGCAATTCCGCATGCGGGGTGGAACGCCCACAGCTGCGCTGGTCGAACAGGATAATCCGGTAGTGCTTGGGGTCGAAGAACCTTCGATGAAATGCCTCGCATCCTGCACCCGGCCCGCCATGCAGAAACAAGACGGGGGTGCCGTCCGGGCTGCCGCATTCCTCGACCCAAAGCGAGTGCAGCCCGGACACCTTTAACATGAACGTTTGGTACGGTTCGATTTCAGGATAAAGGGGCAGGTATTTCATGACTGAATTTTGGGAGGAGTGTTGACCAATGTTTCCCGAGTGTGAATCGCTGAAAGTATACCGCAGCATACCCGTTGATCTGTCCGGATACTGATGTGCCTTTAATGCTCTCAAATCGTATGTGTGATTACTTTTACATTTCATAACACCCTGCTACAGAATTTGAAGATTCGCGGGTGTCGTGTCCGGTTTCTTTTTTGACTGACTGGTCATGACGCCTGATATTCCACCGACAATAGACTCAAGCTATGGACACGATAGCTAATACCTGTTCCTGAATGTCGATCCCGTCTACATTACCCAGACATCGTTGACGTACCGAATGCTGACCAGTGCATGGTGTTCTGTTACCTCTTCAGCCGCAACCTGTCTGCAACCACTGGCAAGCATTCAGTGACAGTAGCTTTCATCGTCTTCCCAGGTGCTAATTTCATTCCTTGTCCTGAAATTTCCATGCATTTCAATTGTGTAAACAGCCGTTGTCGTTCTTTGCAAGGTTTCTTAAAAGGAATGATGACGAATGGATTCATAGTGCCGGTAAGCTGTGATATGATGTATCTACCTTGTCTACAGGTTGGAGGAGCAGCACATGGGTGTTGCGTTCATGCAACGAGGCATGCCCATAAACCCGCCCGGAATGACACTAATAGCGTGTTTTATAAGCGGTTTGTTTCAGGAAACTTTCACAAAAAAGTTGTTGCAGTCTGTTTGGAGACCATGTAGATTTGGCATAAAATCATACAGGCACGCTTATCGTTTGATGCAAGTCAGGCGAGAGTGTGTATGCTTTTACTAACGTTAGGTTAAATTCAAGGCCTATTATTTTAGGAAGGGAGCTTCGAAAGATGTCTACACTATCTAAGAAATTGGTGGCGCTTTTCGCGGTCATCATATTTTCCATGGCGATGTATGGATGCGGCGGCGGCGGCAGTAGCGGCCCTGCGACAATGACGCCGACTGAACCGACTGAGCCAACTGAACCGACTGAACCGACTGAACATACTGTTGACATAGGTGGTCTCACAGTTGCAGCTGGTGAATATGAAGTTCCGGCAGGCGGCACTCTTGATGTGGGAGAGGGTGAAACCGAGGTTACGCTTTCATGCCCAGGGGATACAGCCTGTACAGTAACAGTAGCAGATGACGGTACCGCCACTTCAACCGGTGGCGCAGTCACTGCGGCATTGTCAGCAGCTGCCATGCAAGCCATTGCTGATCGGGAAGAAGCAGAGAGAATGGCTGCTGTAGAAGCTGCTACTAAAGCGGCTGGAACGAAGAGAATGGCCATCGCGGCCGAGGCAGCGCAATCGGCTGATGCCGGTCTTGGTGGCAGTGACCATGTGAATACAGACGGCACACCTGGCAATGCAGATGATCCTTATAGCTTGGCTATCACCCGTGACAGGGATGGAACAGAGATCAAGATTACTGATCACGGGATGACGGGCGATGATGATCCGAAGTTCACACAGGCCATGGATTTAGGTGGCGGACGCACCATGCACACGCGCGCGATGGAAGCCGATGACGAAGGTAATGTTGAGGATGAAGTCGTGATCGTCAGCACTGACATTGAAGGGCCCAAAGGGGTAGCGTTCGCGATGTGGCAGAATGCAGCTGGCGATACGCCTCAAACACTGGCCGTCAGCAGCGTCACCGGCTCAGCTGCCGATACGGCAGCAGGCCAGACTAACAATGCTCTGACTATCGCGGAGGACACAACTCTTACCGGAGATGCGAATACAAATCTGATGTTTGCGCGCTCCACCACGGATGGAGCTCTCAACTACACCGTCAACGACACGAGTACCGCGGGTACGGATGAGGCTTTGCACGACGGCACCTATAACGGGGCTGAGGGTACATATCGCTGCACCGGTACTACAATTTGCACCGTCACCTTCAACGACAAGGGTATGGTTGTTGGCAACACTGGTGGTTGGGTCTTCGTTCCAGATAAGGGCGCCACCTCAGACCAGCCGGACTACGACTACCTGCACTACGGCGTCTGGCTCAAGAGGACCACCGATAAAGATGGTGCAGTTACTTACAACGAGGTCGAGACCTTTGCTGGTTCATCGCTTGCTGCTTCCGACGGGAGCGAGCTCAACTCAGTCGAAGGTAGTGCGTCGTACGAAGGTGGTGCCACGGGCGTGTATGTACACGAAGTGCGTAATCCGGACGGCACGGAAGCATCAGCCACTTTCGGCCACTTTACTGCGGATGTCTCACTGACGGCGTATTTCGCTCAGACTGGAGATAACCCTGAAACAACAGGCGTCACCGAAGCGGGGACTGTCGCGCCGAACTTGCTCAACACCGTCAGTGGCTCGATCAACAACTTCATGTTATCTGGGGGAGAAGCCAACACGTGGTCGGTAACCGTACAGGCCAGCCGTGCAGGTAGTGCAAACACTTTCTCCGGTACGGCCAAGGGCGGATCGCCCAGCAACGATGGGTCGATTAGCGGAACTTACCACGGCCCAACGCCTGAGACTACGGCTACTAATGACCCTACAACTGCCAGAACGGCTCCGGGTTCGATGGTCGGCGAGTTCAATTCCTTCTTCACCAACGGCTCTGTAGCCGGTGCCTTCGGGGCGAGAAAGGACGAATGATCGTTTGAAGATAGGCTGACTTCTTACTCAAGCTCCCAAAAGAGGGTGGCAGATTTGCCACCCTCTTTTTTTTGCTCGGCAAAAAATTGGAGCCCTGTCCGAATGGTACCCCTGATCAGATGCGGCAGACAATGACATCCAGACGAAACTTCAGTCACAATGTCCCTTCCCCTGAAACGGAAAACTATCTCCCCCTTAGAACCAACCCGTCGTTCACACATACAACAATTCAGTCTTACATGTGTAAGAAGCACACATATGCGTTGATTCATGACATGTGAACTGACCGGATACGGTTGGCAAAGGTTTTCCATCGAGGTCATCCAGTCCAGAGCGCAGTGAGGACAGAAGTAGTTGTAGAAGTGCTATCCGGCCAGTGCGGGTGCGCATCCCAGACGGTGAGGCGGACGGGACAGAGGTTCCAGAACTCGGTTCTTGAGTTGTCGTTAGCCCGTTCGATAATGCCGTTGATCTGTGGGCTTTTCGGTAGCAGCACGGCTAGCGGGAGGTCGAACACTTCACAGGTAGCCTTGAAGTCCGCCCGGAACTCATTGCCGTCGACCTGGACCGAGCGTAGCGGATACGGCAGGTCTTCACGGACGGCCTCAAGAAAGCGTCTGGTGTTGCGGGCCATAACCTGAGAATAGACCCGTGTCGCCATCTGTTTCCCGACGGAACAGGTGCCTTGACTTCTTTCAGTGTGTTACCCTCGCGCAAGACCGACATGTGATCGATCTGCGCCAGTTCGCCCAGGGTGCGTGCCTTTGCACCGTACTTCCAGTTGTACAGGCTGCTCTAGGGCGCCGGCCTCGCTGCTGCCTGGAGCCCGAAGCTGGTTATAGGCTTGCAGGGTGCGGTGGCGCTCGACCGCAAACTCGGCAACGGCTTCGACCACCTTGAAGCTTTTGTACGATTGAACGCGAAGCGATTTAATATGCATGGCTGGGTCTCTTCCTTGTGAACGGCTTACTCATTGAAGGCTACCCGATCCGGTGCAGAGGGGGAAATACCCCTGCACCACCTCATTCAAGACAACGGCCCATCTCCGCTGAAAAGTGCCAAAGCTGAACCTGTACAGAAATCCTGTTCAGATCTCGTTTTCCCTGTATCATTCTGCAAACAGGATCACAAGTGTGTCAAAAGTTGAATAAGCTGTAGCAGACCAGTGCTGTCCGGCTTGCTCCTTGATTGAAGGAAACCCAATCACAAAAATAGATTATTATGAATGTACAAACAGAGACAGCCAAGTTCTGCCTGAGTCCGGAATCAGCGTGTCCTGTATAAGTGTTGAATTCACTTCTACATCTTCGTTTCTCAGGTCCCATGACTTATGAAAAAAATACCGGTTAGCCGCTTTCTTGTATCCATCACTCTGCTGTCGCTGTCGGCTATGGGGACTGCATTTGCCAGCAGCGCAGAACTTCAGCCATCGCACGCAGATGAAAGCAAGGCCCGGGCACTGCTCAATAACCGGCAATTTGACGAGGCTCTGACAATTTTACGCCCCCTGGCAAAAGCACATCCCGAGCACATCAACCTTCACTTCCTGCTCGGTCTGGCTGCCATCGAACGCTCCCGCCTGGCACAAACTTCGAAGGAAGAGCAGGAAGCCCTGCTGGATGAAGCCATTGCCACCCTGCACAGGCTACTGGTCAATCATCCAAAGCTTGAACGCGTACGGCTTGAGCTCGCCCGTGCATTCTTCTACAAGAAAGAGGATTCCCTGTCGCGCAAGCATTTCAAGCGGGTGCTGGCTGGAGATCCACCGCCCCCCGTGGCGGAAAATATCCAGCGCTTCCTCAACGAAATCCGGGCCAGAAAGCGCTGGTCGGTGTATCTCGGCAGCACGCTCAAGCCCAGCTCCAACATCGGCCGAAATTCCGAGACCGAGATCATCAACATTTTCGGTCTGCCCTTTCGCCGCGATGAGGTTGAAAAGAAGAAATCAGGGGTCGGTCTTTCTGTCTGGGCCGGTGGCGGCTACTGGCATCCCCTGGCCGAGCGCCTTCGGCTTCGCTTTGGCACCGATCTCGCCCGCGAGGAATACCCGGGAAAAGAGGAGGACCAGTCCTTCCTGGGAGTACACGCCGGCCCTGAATGGCTCGTCAATGCAAGAACCAGTGTCAGCCTGCTCGCCGATGCGCGGCATCTCTGGCGCATCACCTCACCCTATTACCTTGACTTCGGGGTACGCTCGGAAATCAAGCACCGGGTGAACCGGCGCCTCTGGCTGAAAGGGCAGGCCTCCTGGCATGACCGCGACTACCGGAAGCTCGACTACCTGGATGGCTCGACCATGAATCTATCGTTGAACGGGACCTGGATCGCCTTGCCCACCGTGCGACTGGAGGGTGCCCTTGGCTATGCCGATGAGCACACGAAATCCAAGACCTGGCGCCATGACACCCGCTGGGGCCGTATCGGCACGCTGGTGGCCCTGCCACGCGGCTTTACCGTGGGCGGCAGTGCCGAGATTCGAAGAACCCGCTACGAGGGGAACTGGTTCCCATTTACCAGCGGCGTCCCCCGCAAGGATCGCACCAATATCTATCGCGCCTCGGTATACAACCGGGCTTTCACGCTGTACGGGTTCAGCCCTCAATTCGTGATCACCCACGAGGAAAAGGATACCAACTCGCAGGTCTACGGCTATGACAGCACCGGCGGCGAGATACGGTTCGTGCGCCAGTTCTAGAATCCAGACCCGGCGCATACAAGCCCCGAGGCTGACCCTTTGCTTCCAGCCTCCCAGTCATAAATCGTCCCGCCCTGTTTTCAGCGCCTCTGTGCCACCAGCCAGGCCGTATCCCGCACGCCCTGGCCGGTATCCCCGACGCGGCCCAGTTCCCGGTAGGCCAGTACATGCAGCGGTGCGAACAGTTCCAGCAACTCGTTGGCACCCAGCCGGTATGCAGGATTGCTTGGACCCTCATCGGAGACCTTTTCATGAATGAAGGTCTGGTAGTACAGCAAACCATTTGGCCTCAATGCCTCGGTGATCGCACCGCACAGCCCGCGCTCCAGGTAAAAACTGATACAGATCACATCGAAGGTGCCCGGTGCAGGCGGGGATTCCTGCACGTCTCGAACCTCAGTCTGTAGGCAAAGCCCCTCGGACTCGGCCTTGCGTGCAAGGGTCTCGATCGCCTCCCCGGAGATGTCCCAGGCATGCGCATGCAGCCCCCGCCGGGCCAGGAACAGCGCATTGCCGCCGCGCCCGCAGGCCAGATCCAGGGCCGTGCCGGTTTCAGGCAACAGGAAGGTGTATTCCCTCAAGACCGCGCACGCGCCCGGCTTTCCCGCGGGGGCCTCCCTGTACCTCCGGTTCCACTTCCCGCGGGCCTGCTCATCGGCCATGACCGGTCCCTACCTGCGCCAGAACGCGGGGGTCAGCACCACCAGCAGGGTGAAGATCTCGAGGCGCCCCAGCAGCATGGCCAGGCACAGGATCCACTTGCTCAGGGCATTGATGCCGGTGTAGTTCGCACCCACCTCGCCCAGGCCCGGGCCCAGGTTGTTGAGGGTGGCGGCCACCGCGGAGAAGGCCGTGACCTCGTCGAGCCCCGTGGCCATGAGCAGCAGGATCATGAACATGAAGATGGCGATGTAGGCAAAGAAGAATCCCCACACCGCCTGCATCACTCGCCCGTCCACGGGCCGGGGCCCGATCTTCACCGCGATCTTCGCGCTCGGGTGGATCAGGCGCATCATCTCCCGCATGCCCTGCTTGAACAGCAGCAGCACGCGGATCACCTTGAGCCCGCCGCCGGTCGAGCCCGCACAGCCCCCGATGAAACTTGCAAACAGCAGCAGCCACGGCAGGAAGCCCGGCCACAGGTGGAACTGCGACGTGGTGAAACCCGTGGTGGTGCCGATCGACACCGCGTGGAAGACGGCCTTGCCGAAGGCGTGATCCCACACGGGATAGACCTGCGCGAGGCGCAGGAACAGGAATGCGATCAAGGTGATCGCTAGCAGCACCAGGACGTAGGTCCTGAATTCCGCATCCTGCAGGTAGTGGCGCACCTTGAGGGACTTCCAGGTGATGAAATGCAGCCCGAAGTTGGCCCCCGCCAGCAGCATGAACACGATCGCGATCGTCTCGATCGCGGCACTGTTGAAATAGCCGAGGCTCGCATCGTGCGTGGAAAACCCGCCGATGGCCACGGTGGAGAAGCTGTGCGAGACCGCATCGAAGAGGCTCATGCCGGCCAGCCAGTAGCTGAACGCGCAGATCACGGTCAGCAGCAGGTAGATGAACCACAGCGCCTTGGCCGTCTCCTTGATGCGCGGCGTCAGCCGGTTGTCCTTGACCGGCCCCGGGGTCTCAGCCTGGTACAGCTGCATGCCGCCGACGCCGAGCATCGGCAGGATCGCCACGGCCAGCACGATCAGTCCCATGCCCCCCAGCCACTGCAGGGTCTGGCGGTAGAACAGGATCGACCGCGGCAGGGTGTCGAGCTGGGTGATGACGGTGGCACCGGTCGTGGTCAGCCCGGAGATGGACTCGAACACCGCATCGGTGAGGCCGAGTGCGAGTGGCTTGCTGAACAGGAAAGGCAGCGCCCCGAAGCTGCCGAGCACGGTCCAGAACAGGACCACCACCAGGAACCCGTCCCGAAGGTGCATGTCGTCCCGTGAGTCGCGCACCGGGTACCACAGGGCCAGCGCGCAGGCCAGGGTGATGAGCACGGAGAGCACGAACGGAACCGCCGACTCGTCCGGGTAGAGCAGGGTCACCGCGATCGGGGGCAGCATGGTGAGGCTGAACCCCCCCAGCAGGATGCCCAGTATTCGCTGTACGACCTGTCGCTGCATGTGCGCCTGCCTGAAATCAGTGCCGGTACGGACCCTAGACGAACGTGGCGCTCACCTGGAAGAGCTTTTCCGCTTCCTTGATCCCGCCCTTGTCGGCCAGGAACACGATCACGTGGTCCTCGGACTCGATCACCAGGTCCTCGTCGGCCAGGATCATCTCGCCGCCGCGCGCGATGGCGCCGATGGTGGCCCCTTTCGGCAGGTCGATCTCCCCGATCCTGCGCCCGACCACCTTCGAGGTGTGCTTGTCGCCGTGGGCGATGGCCTCGATGGCCTCCGCAGCCCCCCGGCGCAGCGAGTGCACCGCCACCACGTCGCCCTTGCGCACGTGCGCCAGCAGCGTGCCGAGCGTGATGTGATGTGGCGAGATCGCCACGTCGATGTCGTGGCTTTCCACCAGGTCCACGTAGCTCGGGCGGTTGATCAGCGTCATGACCTTTTTCGCCCCCCGGCGCTTGGCCAGCATGGCCGACAGGATGTTGGCCGCATCGTCGTTGGTGAGCGCGCAGAAGACGTCGGTGTCCTGGATGTTCTCCTGCAGCAGCATGTCCTCGTCGGCCGCGTCCCCCTGCAGCACGATGGCCTTGTTCAGCGATTCGGACAGGAACTTCGCGCGGGCCGGGTTGTGTTCGATGATCTTGAGCTGGTACCGGTTCTCCAGCGACACCGCCAGATGGAACCCGATGTTGCCGCCGCCGGCCAGCACGACGCGCCGGTACCGCCTGCGCGAGCGGTGCAGCTGCGTCGTCAGGTCCACCGAGTCCCGGGCCGAGGTGAGGAAGAACACCTCGTCCCCGGTGTTGAACACGGTCGTGTCCTCGGCCGGGATCGGCCGGTTGTCCCGGTACACGGCGACCACCCGGGCCTCGACCTCCGGCACCAGCTCCCAGATGTCCTTCAGCTGCTTGCCGTGCATGGTTTTTCCCGCGCGCATCACCAGCAGCTTGATCTGGCCACCGACGAAATCCCGCACCTGCAGGGAGTTGGGGTGTTCGATCAGTTTCTGGATGGATTGCGAGATCAGGTATTCCGGGCTGATCAGCACGTCCACCGGCAGCGCCTCCTGCACGAACAGGTTGTTGTACCCGAAATAGTCCACCGCGCGCACGCGCGCGATCTTGGTGGGGGTGTGGAACAGCGAGTAGGCGACCTGGCAGGCGACCATGTTGGTCTCGTCGCTGTCGGTCAGCGCGATCACCATGTCGGCATCCTGCGCCCCGGCATGCTCCAGCACGGTGGGATGCGAGGCCTCGCCGACCAGGGTGCGCAAATCGGCCCGCCCCTGGATCTCGCGCAAGACCCGCGGATCGTAATCCACCAGGGTGATGTCATGCGCCTCGTTCGCCAGGCTCAGCGCCAGCGAGGAGCCGACCTGGCCGGCCCCCAGAATGATTATCTTCATAGCCACGCCTCATCTGCCCGAACCTGCGGACAGGTGGTTTGCAGGCGGGCAAGCATAGGGGAAGTGCCGCCGCCGGGCAAGGGTTTTTCCTCAGGGTTCCTTGGGAGTGATCCCGAGGGCGCGCAGCTTGCGGTACAGGTGAGTGCGTTCCAGGCCCACCCTCCTCGACAGCTTGCTGATATTGCCCTCCACCAGCCGCAGCTGGTGCAGCAGGTAGTCCCGTTCGAACGATTCGCGGGCCTCGCGCAGGGGCAGCTGGTAGAGACGTTGCCGCCAGGTCGCCTCAGGCCCTTCCTGCGGGGCGTTCTCGTCCAGGGCGGCCTCGACTTCCCTGACCGAGATTTCGTCCGAAATACCCAGGATGAGCAGCCTCTGGACCAGGTTGCCCAGTTCCCGCACGTTGCCGGGCCAGTCGTAGTGCAGCAGCAGGTTCTGCGCGGCGATGGAGAACTTCCGGTAGGGGTAGTTTTCCCGCGTGCAGTAGAGGTCGGTGAAATGGTGCAGCAGCCCGGGCACGTCCTTCAGGTGTTCACGAAGCGCCGGCACGTGGATCGGCACGGCGTTCAGTTGGAAATACAGGGTGGCGTCGAAGCGCCCGGCCTGGACCTCGGTCTGCAGGTTGCACCGGGTCGTCACCATGATGCGCGACTCGAGACTCTGCTGCCCCTGCCCCCCGATGCGGCTGTACTGCCCGCGCTCGAGCAGCCTCGACAGGATCTTCTGGTCCTGCACGGGGATGCTGGCCACGCCGTCCACCAGTACCGTGCCGCCGCGGCACTGCTCCAGGATCCCGGGGGTCACGGCCCCGTCCGATTCGCTTCCGAACAGCTCCCGTGCCAGCCCCCTGTCACTGAAGTCGCCCTCGCTCAGGACGATGAACTCGTGCCCATGGCGTGCGCTGACGGCATGCACGTAGCGGGCGAAGGTTTTCTTGCCGGCGCCGCTTTCCCCCGCGATCAGCACGACGTTGTCATGCTGGGCCAGTTTCCGGGCCTGTTCGCGAAGGGTCCGCATCTGCACGCTCATGCCGACCGGCTCCTCGACCACGAAGCGCTTGCGGGTCTGCTGCATCCTTTCCTGGGAATGCTCGAGTGCATCGCGCACGCTCGCCAGCAGCTTGGCCGTGGTCAGGGGTTTTTCGATGAACCCGTAGGCCCCCAGGCGGGTCGCCTCGACGGCCGTCTCCACGGTGCCGTGCCCGGACATCATGACCACCGGGCAGTCTATGTCCTGGTTGCCCTGCCAGTCCTTCAGCAGGCTGATCCCGTCCTCGCCGGGCATCCAGATATCGAGCAGCACCAGGTCGGGCGGCTCGGCATGGGCATGCTGGCGTGCCGCGGCCGTGTTCTCGGCCACCTGCACCGCGTAGCCCTCGTCAACCAGGATTTCCTGCACCAGGTTGCGGATGGCGGGCTCGTCGTCGACGATCAGGATGCTTTCCCGGCTCATGCGCGCGTCTCCTCACCCGGGCTGGCTTCCCGTGAGTCGATGACCGGCAGGCGGATGCGGATGCGTGCCCCGCGGGCCGGCGCATTCTCGGCCCGGATCGAGCCGCCGTGCTCTTCGACGATCTTCTTCACGATCGCCAGGCCCAGCCCGTTGCCCTTGACCTTGGTCGTGACGTAGGGCTCGAACAGGCGTTCCAGCAGCCGATACGGAATGCCCGGTCCGTCATCCACGACGACCAGGCTGACAAACGCCACGCCCCGGATGTCGAAACATTCCGTGATGACCTCGATGCACGCCCCCTGCTTGCGCTGCTCGTGCATGGCCTCGAGCGCGTTCTTGAGCAGGTTGTGCAGCACCTGGCGCATGCGGGTACTGTCCCCCCGGATGCGCGGTGCGCCCGCATCCAGCCGGGCCGTGATTTCAATCTGGTCGGTGTTGTCGCGGTACAGCTCGATGACTTCCGTGACCAGCCCGTTGAGGTCCAGGGGGACCGCCTCGACCTGCACGGCCCGGGCATAGTCCGCAAAGGCGTTGACCATCTCCTTCATCGATTCCACCTGCTGCACGATCGTGCGCGTGGCCCGGTCCACGATGCCTGCCTGGTCCTTGCCCAGGCCCGGCAGGATCTTGCTGCTGAGCCGCTCCGCGGACAGCTGGATGGGCGTCAGCGGGTTCTTGATCTCGTGCGCCAGGCGCCGTGCGACCTCGCCCCAGGCCGAATCCCGCTGGGCGCGGATCAACTCGGTCACGTCCTCGAACACCAGCACATGACCCCCCGCCTGCCCGGCATCGCCCGGCAGCATCACTCCCCTGCACATCAGGATTTCTCCCTCGTCCGCAAGCTTGATGTCCGTCTGCCAGTGACCGGCACTGCTCTGCATCAGCGGCTCGAGCTGCTCGAAAAACCGCCTCACGTTCTCGCCTCCCCCGGACAACTGCGAGAGGTTGTGGCCGACGAAGCGGTTGAGGTCCTCGTCCAGGATCTGCGAGGCCGTCGGGTTGACCGTGCGGATCACCTGGTCCGGATCCAGGCTGATCACCCCGGAGGACAGGTTTTCCAGGATGGTCTGCAGGTAGAGGCGCTGGTTGTCGATCAGGCGCTGGCTGGACTTGGCCTCGTCGTGGGCCAGGGCCAGCTGCTCCGTCATCTGGTTGAAGGAAGCCACCAGCATGCCCAGGTCATCCTGCTGATCCACCGGAAGCTTCTTGTGGTACTGGCCGGCCGCCACGGCCTGGGTGCCCTGCGCCAAGTCCCGGATCGGTGCGGCCAGCCGGCGCGCCGAGTAAAAGGCCGCCCAGACCGCGAACAGTACCCCCAGCAGCAGCACCAGCGTCAAGATCAGGTTGAAGTTGCGCTTCAGGGGCTCGCGCAGGAAGCGCAGCTGGTTGTACTTGCTGAACCCCTCCTGCACGTTGAGCGCGAGGTTGCTGATATGCCCGGAAATCGGGTACATCACCTGCACCATGCGCGGCCCGGAACCCAGCGGGTCGGTCGGTACCGGGAACACCAGGTGCACGTGCATGCCGGACTCCCGCATCGGGTCCAGCCCCACGTAGGTCTCCCCCTGGCTGACCATGCGCATGACGGCCTCGCCCGGCAGCTGCGGCATCACCGTGGCCCCCATTTCGCCCCCCGAGGCGATGATCTGGCTGTTCTGGTCGAACAGCACGATTTCCGCCATGTCGCTGCGGCGCATCAGGTCGTTGATCACCAGCGGGGCGTCCTCGGCCGTGGTCTCGGACAGTTCCGCGATCATCGGCTCGGTCTCCTGCAGCAGCTTGCGCATGTGCAGGTCCAGGGACGAGCGGCTGAGGTCCACCGAGTCCTGCAGCACCTGCTCCACGTCCACGTCAAACCAGCTGTCCACGCCTTCCTGCAACAACCAGATGGAAAACGAGTACACGATCCCGACCGGCAGGATCGCCAGCAGCACGAACATGACCAGCATGCGAAGCGTCAGCCTGGAACCCGGCTTCTGGCGCACGACCTGCAGCACGAGGCGCACCACGTTGAACACGATCAGGACCAGGAAGACGCTGAGCAGGAACAGGTTGAACGGCAGCAGCCAGTGATGCAGCCGTTCGAAGCCCGTCTCGTTGCGCGTGGCATCGGCGATCAGCAGCAGCGAGCCCATCAGCGGCACCAGCAGCACGACCGGCCAGTAGCGAACGAAAAAATACCGGTCTACAGCGGCCATTCGTGCCACCCGCTCTCAAGTCTCCAGCTGGGGGAAAAGAAGCTTTCCATGCGCAGCGGCAGCGGCAGCCTGCCGACCAGCAGGCGCGAACGCAGCTGCACGACGTGTGTGCGGTCCCGGTCCAGGCTGGAGGTGCTGGCAATGTGCATGGATACGATGCGCCCCTGGTACATGAGTGCCGACTGCAGGTCCGGAAAGGCCGTCATGCTCGATGCGTTCAGGTCTTCCAGAAGGTACTGCCCGCTGAGCGCATGGTAGCTCAGCAGATGTACCTGCCTGGAACCGGCCACCGTGCGGTCCCGGGCCCACCTATGTACGGATTTTACACGCACTTCGAGCTCAAAGGGCATGGGAATTCCGTTTTCCAGGGCTTCCAGGACCGGCGCGCTCAGCCCGTAATGGATCTTTGCATGCAGGCGCAGCTCGTCCTTGAGGGTGACGACCTGCACCTCGTCGATGCGGAAAGCCTTGCCGGTCGCGCCCGCCTCGAATGCGAACAGGAGGGTGCAGGCCATCATGACGGCCGACCAGGGATACAGGCTGCGGAAATACCGGCTCATCCCGGCATCCCGCTGCCGAAGCACCGCCCCTGCAGGTCATGGGCGTTGAGGAACTCGCGTGCCGGGAGGCGCCGTGCACCGGGAAGCTGCAGCGCCGTCACCCCCAGTATCCCGTCACCCGTCGCCACCTCGATGCCCGCACGGGCATCCAGGACCGTGCCCGGTGCCTGCGCGGTGTCCCCGGGCGCGACGTGCGCCTCCCACACACGCACCCGGCGTTCGCCCAGCCAGGTGTACGCCACCGGCCAGTCGTTGAACGCGCGGACCTTGCGCGCGATGAGGGATGCGCTCTCGCTCCAGTCTATGCCGGCTTCGGACTTGTCCACCTTTTTCGCGTAGGTGATCCCCCCGCTCGCCTGGGGCTCCGGCACCAGCCGGTTTTGCGCCAGCGCATCGAGCACCTCCCCGATTCTCGCGCCCGCCAGATCAGCCAGGCGTGCCTGCAGGGTCACGGCAGTCTCCCCGGCCAGGATCTCGCACGCCTCGCGATACAGCACCGGCCCGGCGTCCAGCGCCTCGACCATCCGCATGATGCAGATCCCGGTCCGGGTATCCCCGGCCAGGATGGCGCGCTGCACCGGGGCCGCTCCACGCCAGCGCGGCAACAGCGAGGCGTGTACATTGATGCAGCCCAGTCTCGGGATGCCGAGCGAGGCACCGGGCAGCAGCAGCCCGTAGGCATAAACCAGCATCACGTCCGCATCCAGCGCCTCGAGATCCCGGCAGGCCCGGTCGTCAAACCGCCGCGGCTGCAGGACGGGAATGCCGGCCTGTTCGGCCACCGTCTTGACCGGGCCCGGACGTACCTTGCGGCCCCGGCCCGCGGGCCGGTCGGGCTGGGTATACACGCCGATCACCCGGTGGGGGCTCTCGAGCACGGCTTGCAGGAGCGTGGCGGCTACCGCGGGCGTGCCCGCGAATGCCACCCTGAGGCCTTCAGACACGGTGGATTGAAACAGCCGGGCCCGGAAGGGGGCTAGCCCGCATGACTGGGGCGGGATGCGGAATCGATGCGCTCGGCTTTCTGCACCTTGAGCAGCTTCTTCTCGATGCGCTGTCGCTTGAGGGGAGACAGGTAATCGACGAACAGCTTTCCTTCGAGATGATCGATTTCATGCTGAATACAGATGGCCAGCAGGCCGTCCGCATCCAGCGTCATGGGCTGGCCTTCCAGGTCGAGGGCCTCGACCCGGATCCTTTCGGCACGCAGCACGTTCGCGAACACGCCCGGTACCGACAGGCACCCTTCCTGCCTGGACTCCTCGCCTTCCCGTTCAACGATCCTCGGGTTGATCAGGCAGCGGGGCTCGTTTCTTTCCTCCGAGACATCGATCACGGCAATCTGCTGCAGGATGTTCACCTGGGTGGCCGCCAGCCCGATGCCACGGGCGGCGTACATGGTCTCGAACATGTCCTCCACGGTGCGGCGCAGCACATCGTCCACCCCCTCGACCGGACGGGCCTGGCGGCGCAGCCGCGGATCGGGAAAGTTCAGGATCTCAAGTAGTGCCATGGCGCTGTCATTCAACCTTTGCGGCTGTCCGGGCAGACTTCATGCGGCCCCGCAACAGCCGGGAAAACGGGATTCCGGCTCCCTGACAGTCTAGCAAAAATAGCCCTGTGGAGACACACCGCTTGCGGGCGCAAGCCCCCGGTGCAAGGGAACAGGCAGCGCCCGGGCGCCACCTGTTCCGGCGCGGACGGTCAGAACTGGTACTTGAGGTTCATGCTGATGGCGAACATCTCGATGTCGTCGAGCTCGATGCGCCCGCCCACATGTTCCCGGTCACCCCCGGCGGCCTGCGCCGGGGTTCGAAGGTAGGGCGGATGCCCGCGCAGCGGGTTCCACTCCACTCCACCGTCCTTGAAGGAATCATAGTCGACCCAGCGACCCTTTACCCCCAGCATCAGCGAGTCGGTCAGTTCGTAATCCACCCCGAACAGCAACTGGTAGCCAAACAGCGTATCGTCCAGCTCCGTGTCGGCATGACTGGAGGTGCTGGCGAGGTTTTCCCTGATTTCCGTCGCGTTCGGCAGGCCTTCCCCGGTCGTGATCCTGGAGGCGTCGTCGTTTCTCGCCCACAGGCTGCCGTACTCCGCTTCGGTAAACCCGAAACCGACGCCCACGCCGATGTACGGGGTGAACTTGCCTTCGGTCTCGAAATCCATGTACACGTTCGCAAACAGGTTGTGCGAGGTGAGACTGCCGAGACGGTCAATCGTCCTCACAAGCTCCTGTTCGAGCTTGTCGCCGCTTTCCCCCGAGGCACTGTATACGTCCGCCGTGTCGTCGTACCCGGTGTCACGGTAGAAATACTCCAGCTCCAGGCGGAAGCGGGAGTCCCGCATGCGATAGCCGATCGCCGTGCCGAACAGCACCCCCTCGTCGGAACTGAAGCTGTTGTGCCAGTCACCGGTGGCCCCGCGGTTCGGGCCCGTGCAGTTGTAGCTCTCGTACCCGGCCGTGCCCTCGACTTCGGCGTAGCGGGGATTGATATAGCCGTCACACACGCTGGCCCGGTCATTGCTCTTGCCGGTCATGTCCACTTTCTCACCGAAATTCATGCCGAGCTCGCCGCTGACATAGAATCCTTCCGCCTGGACCGGCACCGCCATGCAGTACATGACCAAGACGGCCACCGCTGCGTAAACTGAAAAATACCTGCTCATGATTTCACCCCCCTGACTTGTGGCTGCAGTACCCAGCGTTACAGCCCTGCTAGCCAGCTGCCGGACAGGCATGACGCATGCCCGGTGAGAGTCGCCCCGATACTGCATGAATTGCTATACGAGCCAGTATACCCCCGCCTGATGGCACTGTATACGCACCGCCATGCCGGGCCCACTACAGCCGGATGCCTAGAACCGGTACTTGAGGTTCAGGCTGATCCCGAACATCTCGATGTCATCCGTTTTGATGTCGTACACCACGGTCTCGCCGCCGTCCCCACGCAGGTTGGACGGGTGGCTGCGCAGTTGGTCCCATTCATCCTTGTCCTTGAAGGAGTCGTAGCTGACCCAGCGGCCCTTCACCCCGAGCAGCAGCGAATCGGTCAGCGTGTAGTCCACGCCGAACAGCAGCTGGTAGCCGAATAGCGTGTCTTCGAGGTCCTCGCTTTCGGTGGTGGTCGTGCCGGCCAGGTTCTGCTGGATCTGGGCCGCGTTGGGCAGCGCCTGTCCGCCCGCCGGGGCATTGCCGGTGGTGATACGGGCCGGGTCCACGTCGCGTGCAAACACGCCGCTGTATTCCAGCTCGGTAAAGCCGAAACCGATGCCCACCCCGATGTACGGGGTGAACTTGCCGCCGGTCTCGAAATCCATGTACACGTTCGCGAACAGGTTGTGCGAGCTGACATCCCCGATGCGCTCTTCGGCCCGCACGATTTCCTGCACCAACTTGCTGAGCACCTGCCCGCCGCCCACGATGGTTTCCGAGGCCTCGTCATGGCCGGTATCGCGGTAGAAGTATTCCAGTTCGACCCGGAAGCGGGAATCCGCGATGTGGTAGCCGAGGGCCGAGCCGAACAGGACCCCCTCGTCGGAGCCGAACCGGTTCTCCCAGACGCTGTCCGAACCCCGGTTCGGACCGGTACAGTTGGTGTTCTCCCAGCCTGGCGTGTCGTTGACCGTCATGAACCGGGGGTTGATGTACTCGTCACAGACACTGGACCGGTCGGTGTCATGCCCGTCCGTCTTCAGGGCATCGGCGAAATTCATGCCGAGCTCGCCGCTGACATAGAATCCTTCCGCCTGGACCGGGCCGGCCGTCCAGGCGATCAGTGCGGCCGCGATCACGGCCATTGGAAAATATCTGCTCATGCCTTCATACCTCCCTCGTGGTGGGCACCCTGGGGTGCGGGATTGTCACGACAGCCTCGGGCATCCGGGAGGTGAATCCTGACACCATTCCCTGCAGCGCCCCCGAAAGGAACATACCGGGCCTCGCCTGGCGAAACCCCGATACCCGTGTCCCTTGAAAACTGAACCACAGTCTGGCCAGTTCCGTGAAAATGCGTGGTTGTCCCCAGTATACTCGAGCGCCATCTACCCTGTCAGGCATGCGCAGGCGGTGCAGGCCCTGGCAGAACCGGCCACGATAAAGTTGCAAAAATTATTTACAAAAGCATCATAACGGCGTATTAGTTTGCCGCCTATATGCCTGTTCCGAACCGCCAGCAAGTGAAAACAACCCTGAACAAACGCTGCGAAGCGCATTGGCCCGGACTGTGAAATGAGCAAGAACCTGGTCATCGTGGAATCCCCGGCCAAGGCCCGCACCCTGGAGAAATACCTGGGCCGCGAGTACGCCGTGCTTGCATCCTACGGGCATGTGCGGGACCTGGTGCCCAAGGACGGCGCGGTCGATCCGGACCAGGATTTCGCCATGCGTTACGAGGTCATCAAGAAGAACGGGAAGCATGTCACCGCCATCGCGCGTGCCCTCAAGACTTCCACCGCCCTGTACCTCGCCACGGACCCGGACCGGGAAGGCGAGGCCATCTCCTGGCACCTGTTCGAACTGCTGAAAGACCGGGGCGTGCTGGACGGGAAACCCGTGCACCGGGTGGTGTTCCATGAAATCACCCGGCGGGCCGTGCAGGATGCGATCGAGCACCCGCGCAGCCTTTCCAATGCGCTGGTCAATGCCCAGCAGGCACGCCGGGCCATGGATTACCTGGTCGGCTTCAACCTCTCCCCGCTGCTGTGGAGAAAGATCAAGCCCGGCCTGTCGGCCGGGCGGGTGCAGAGCCCGGCCCTGCGGCTGATCTGCGAGCGCGAGGACGAGATCGAGAAATTCGTGGCACGCGAATACTGGACCCTCGAGGCGGACTGCGAGAAGGACAGCCAGGCCTTCACCGCGAAACTGGAACGCTACCGGGACCGCAAGCTCAAGCAGTTCGATCTCGACAACGAGCAGGATGCCACCGAGGCCCGGTCGGAACTCGAGCGGCTGGCCGGTGAACAACAGGATGCCAACAACGCCGGGGGAAATCTCGAACCGCCCGACGGTCGACAGCTGCTCGTCGCTTCGGTCGAGAAAAAGCAGCGCAACCGCAATCCCGCCCCGCCGTTCACCACCTCGACCCTGCAGCAGGAGGCCGTGCGCAAGCTCCGGTTCTCCGCCTCCAGGGCGATGCGGGTCGCACAGCAGCTGTACGAGGGCATCGACCTCGGGGAGGGGCCGGTCGGCCTGATCACCTACATGCGCACGGATTCCGTGGCCCTGGCGCGCGAAGCGGTCCAGGAGCTGCGCGAGTACATCGCAGACCAGTACGGCCCCGGTGACCTGCCGGAGCGGCCGCGGGCCTACCGGACCCGGTCCAAGAACGCGCAGGAGGCGCACGAAGCGATCCGGCCCACGTCCTGCCGGCGAACGCCCGAACAGGTGCGCAAGTTCCTGTCCGAGGACCAGTACCGGCTGTACAGCCTGATCTGGAAGCGGGCCGTGGCCTGCCAGATGATCCATGCCACCCTGAGCCTCGTGGCCGCGGAACTGGCCTGCGGGGAAGGCAATGCCTTTCGCGCCACCGGGTCCTCCATCAAAAACCCCGGTTTCATCAAGGTCTACCAGGAGGGGCTCGACGACACCCGGCGCAGCACGGACGAGCGCATGCTGCCGCCACTGGAAAAGGGAGACTGGGTCCGGCTGCACGCCATCCGGGCCGAACAGCATTTCACCGAGCCGCCGCCCCGCTTCACGGAGGCGTCCCTGGTCAAGACCCTGGAGGAATTCGGGATCGGGCGGCCCTCGACCTACGCGAGCATCATCTCGACGCTGCAGAGCCGCGAGTACGCCGAGCTCGAGAGCCGGCGTTTCACGCCGACCGACATGGGCCGGCTGGTCAACGGGTTCCTGACCCAGCATTTCACGCAGTACGTCGACTACGACTTCACCGCACACCTGGAAGACGACCTGGACGAGATCGCCCGGGGCGAGAAGGAATGGGTGCCCGTGGTGCGCGCCTTCTGGGAGCCCTTCAGCACGCGCGTCAGCGAAAAGTCCGAGAGCGTGAGCCGGCAGGAGGCCGTGCAGGCGCGCGAACTCGGGACCGACCCCGCCTCAGGCAAGCCGGTCAGCGTGCGCATGGGCCGCTACGGCCCGTTCGTGCAGATCGGCACCCGGGACGATGACGAAAAACCCCGCTTCGCCGGCCTGCGTGACGGGCAGAAGATGACCGGGATCACCCTCGAGGAGGCACTGGAACTGTTCCGGCTGCCGCGCGAACTCGGGGAGAACGCACAGGACGAACCGGTACAGGCCGGCACCGGCCGCTACGGCCCGTTCGTGAAGTGCGCGGGGAAGTACGTCTCCATCCCGGATGACGACCCGCACACCATCAGCCTGGAGCGCGCCCTCGAGGTCATCGCGGAACACCAGGCCAGGGAGGCCAACCGGGTCATCCAGGCATTCGAGAAGCAGGGAATCCAGGTCCTGAACGGCCGCTTCGGGCCCTACATCACCAACGGCAAGAAGAACGCGAGGATCCCGAAAGACCGGGACCCCTCGACACTCACCCTGGAGGAGTGTGAAGCGCTGATCGCCGCCGCCCCGCAGAAAAGAAAGGCGGCCAGGAAAACCACCCGCAACAAGGCAGGCCGGCGCAAGACGGCCGGGAAACGGGCGAAGACCAGACCGTCCTGACCACTCGCCGTGCTGACCCGCCGCATCCAGCAAGCCCGGACAGTGATTGAACAGGGCGGTGTCATTGCCTATTCTACGGATACCGTGCTGGGACTGGGCTGTGACCCGCACAACCGCAAGGCGGTTGAAAAAATCCTGTGGCTGAAATCCCGCGGCGCGGAAAAGGGGCTGATCCTGCTGACCGAAAACCTCGAGACCATGCAGCACTACACGCAACCGCTGACCGCCGGGCAAAGCGACCAGATCACTGCGGCCCTGAAGGGACCCCCCACGACCTGGGTACTGCCCGCCAGCGGGAACGTCCCGGCCTGGATCACGGGCCGTCATGAAGGCGTGGCCCTGCGCATCCCGCAGCATCCGCTTGCAAGTGCGCTGTGTGCGGCCGTGCAGACCCTCGTCTCCACCAGCGCAAACCTCTCCGGCTATCCCACGGCAACCGGCCCCGATCAGCTTCGTGACTGGTTCGGGCCGCACCTGGACTACGTGCTCCTGGGCCCGGAAGGAACCGGGGTGGCGAGCGAAGTGCGCGAACTGATGAGCACGAAGGTACACCGCAGGGGGGTTTAGTAAAATGCCGCCGATCCTCAAAGACGTGCTGCAGTACCTGAAGGACCTGCAGGCAGAAATCTGCAGGCAGCTGGAAGAGGCGGACGGGAGTGCGGCATTCGCAGCAGACTCCTGGGTGCGCGACGGTGGCGGCGGCGGTCTCACGCAGATCCTGCGGGACGGGCAGGTGTTCGAGCAGGCGGGCGTCGGCTTCTCGCACGTGCACGGCGATCAGCTGCCTCCCTCGGCCAGCAGGCTGCGCCCCGAGCTGGCCGGTTGCAGCTTCCAGGCTACCGGGGTATCCACCGTGATACACCCGCTGAACCCGTACGTGCCCACGGCCCATTGCAACGTGCGCTTTTTCATTGCCGCAGGTCCGAACGGATTGCCCGTATGGTGGTTCGGCGGGGGCTTTGACCTGACCCCGTACTACGGGTTCAGGGAAGACGCCGTAGCGTGGCACCGCACGGCAAGGAAGGCCTGCGATGCCATCGGCAAGGACCTGTATCCGCAGTTCAAGAAAAACTGCGACAAGTATTTTTTCATCCGGCACCGCAACGAGGCCCGCGGCATCGGGGGCCTGTTCTTCGACGACTACAACAGCGGTGACTACGAGCAGGACCTGCGGCTGCTGAAGAGCGTGGGGAATCACTTCATGCAGGCCTACCTGCCGATCGTCGAACGGCGCAAGCATCACGGCTTCGGCGAACGGGAGCGCAACTTCCAGCACTACCGGCGCGGCCGGTACGTCGAGTTCAACCTGGTGCACGACCGCGGCACCCTGTTCGGCCTGCAGTCCGGCGGGCGCGCGGAGTCCATCCTGATGTCCCTGCCGCCACGGGTGCGCTGGGAATACGACTGGCAACCCGAGCCCGGCAGCGCCGAAGAGAAGCTGTACACGGAGTTCCTTCCGGCACGGGACTGGCTCGCATCTTGACCTGTCCGACACGCTGCGGGGCAAGCACACTGTTTTTGACCCGGCATAAAGGATTCGGCCTTATCCGGCGGCCGGATTCACAGCAGGATTCGAACGGGCCGGCTGCCGTACCCTGACCTAGGACTCGAGCAGTTGGCTCAGCGGTTGCTGCCTGACCTCCTCAGTGGGGCGCGACAGGAAAAATTCTGCCACGAGGTTCCCGTCCGCCTCCTGCCCTGAAGGATCGATGTTGCGATCCCTGAGCTGCCTGATGACCTTTTCCTGTTCATCGGAGGAAGCCATCCTGCGCTGCAGGAAGGTTCTGTCCTCAAGCTTTTCCGTCTCGTATCCCCATGATGCCAGGCAATCCTGGATCGGCTGGTAGGGAAATATGCGAAGCACGAAATTGGCGATCCATGCGGGCGGTTCCCGGGAGATCGCCGGCATCAGGCGGTCAAAGCTTTTCTCCGTCACGTACCCCACGCAACCGGTGGACATCAGCAGGTCGGTGGAAGCCAGGCCGTCCTCGACAGGCTCCGAGATGGGCTCTGATTCCAGGTCCACGGCAAGTCCCGTATCCACCAGCCCCGTTTCCTCGGCAAAGTTGACCGCATTCCTGGCCGGATCAATCCCGATGATCTCCAGCTTGCCGGCCTGATACAGGTTCTCGAAAAATTCCTGGTCCGAGTGGATGATCTCCCTGCACGAATCCTCTGCACGGTGATCCATGTCCCAGCGCGCATACAGGTCCTCCATCGACAGGTCGTACCGCAGCAAGGCGGCATTGATCCCGTAGGAGCAACCCAGGTCGACGACGTGCACGGTGTCACGATTCCGGACCCCGCGCAGCTGTTCTATCAGCGCCTGGCAGATCAGCTTGGCGCTGTCGGGGATGGAGTAGTTCAGATTTTCAAGCGTGGAGCAGTAAAGCCGCGGGTCACAGTGATCATAGATATGATCCATCCTGTGCTTGGCCTCATTGATGCCCGAAAAGTCGGAGCCGCTTTGCATCGGGGCCTCCCCTGATTCGAGGGCTGGTTCAGGTCCCTCGGTTATGCTCAGTTTCCGTGCGCTGCCTGTGCCCGGTGACGCAGGACTTTCCGAGTGCGGCGCACGACAGCGGCAGACCCTAACATGCCAGCACAAGCGCTTCAAGTTCAGACCTGGGAGTAGACTGCCACCGGGTATCCCGATACAGCACAAGCAGCGGGGTAAAGTGCTACACTCGCACCCGGCGGATGGGAAGCGTCCGTCCTCCAGGCAATGGGCTCCTGCAGGCATTCAGCGGACCCTGCATCCTGGTACTCCCAACACCAGACTGACAACCGGAACCGACCGCAACGACAATGGCTACCCGACATGCAGACCCCGGTGAGAGGGTGAATCTCGAGACCTGGGCCGATGACCTGCCTGAAGCCCGCACGAAGGTCATTGCAAAGACCGACCGGATGGAGCTGATCCGGCTGTTCCTGCCAGCCGGGAAGGAGCTTTCCAGCCACAAGGTCACCGGACCCCTGACCGTGCACTGCATCCGGGGCAAGGCCGAGTTCACGGCCATGGGTGCTACACAGACTCTCGCATCCGGCCAGTTGCTGTACCTCATGCCACAAGAACTCCATGCAGTGAAAGCGCTAGAGGACACGGTCATCCTGCTCACCCTGATTTTCTGAAAGAGGAGACGGAAATGGAAAACGTAAGCGAAGAGACAAGAAAGATCCTGAGGGAAACCGAGCACGTGTTCTGGAGCCGGCAGTCGGAAGTCACCGGGCGCATGTACGAGATCCTGTTCGAGAAATACCCGCAAACCCGGGATCTGTTCGAGGATTTCAAGCCGCACCAGCCCAACGTGTTCGCCACGGCCCTGATGGCGCACATGCTGAGCCTGGATGATCCCGACACGTTGCTGAGCTTCCGGGTAGGCATCGCACGCAAGCATGTCAGGGCGGGGGTCAGGGAAGAGCACTATCCCATGATGGCGGATGCCCTGATCACGGCCATGCGGGAAATGCTCGGCGAGCAGATGGACGAGAAAACGATTGCGGCATGGGAGGCATGGTATCAATTCCTGGCCGGCCTGCTGATCGAAAGGGAGCGTGACCACTACCAGGGCACAAGGCGGCTGTTTCCCGAATAGGGCTTTCTTGCTGCAGCCCCAGACCGGCCTGTGGCCCGAGGCAGGCGAGGCTCAGCCTGCGGCCGGGGGTCCCTCTTTTTCGTGCAGGGCTCTCTCGATCTCTGAAATGACAGACCGCGCCACGTCGTTAGGGCGAGCGGCACCGGTGACCGGACGGCCCACCACCAGGTAGTCGGCCCCGTAGCGGATCGCCTGGTACGGGCTCAGTGAACGTTTGTGGTCGTCGCGGGCGGCCGCCTCGGGGCGGATGCCCGGGGCCACGATCAGGAACTGCCGGTCCCTGAAATGTTCGCGCAGGTCCCGCACCGACTCACCGGAAGCGATCAGCCCCTCGCAGCCCGCATCCAGCGCCATCCGTGCCCGAAGCCGGATCACGTCGGCCAGGGTGTTACCCTCGTGACCGCCGGGATACAGGTCCTCGAGATCGGCACCGTCCATGCTCGACAGCACGGTCAGCATGAGCAGCCAGGGCCGGGTCCTTTCTCCGCGACCGGCCACCGCGGACTGCACCGTGGCCCGCCCGCCCTGCAGGGTCAGCATTTCAAGCCGGCCGGCAAAACGGTCGGGCATGTTGCCGACCGCAGCGCGCACCGTATTCCCGATGTCCCCAATTTTCAGGTCCAGGAACACCTTTTTGCCGGCCTCCAGCAAGTCTTCCACGAACGGCCACCCCGCACCGAGGAAAAGCTGCCAGCCGACCTTGTAAAACCCGACCGTATCGCCCAGCCCGTCGACGAGCGAACGGGCCTCCCCGTCCGTATCAAAATCCAGTGCCACAATCAGGCGCTCCGATGCAGCGATCTCTACCGGAAGGTTCACGGACCTGCGCTCCCTTACCCCTGTTGGTTTACATGAAATCACGGTCAGGACAGCCACCATCCACTATATACTGTACCTGCCACGGGCCATGATACAACATGCCGTGGTAGGCGGTGCACAGTCCATGCACGGTCGGCCGCTAGTCCGCAGCGTTGTGCCGGATACTAACACGTCACTTCCGGCAGACACGAGGGTTCTAGCAATAAGGGCCTCCTACAAGGGGATAATTACCTGCCCGGCGGAATGCGGGACAATCCGCACCTCGTACGGGCCGCCTTGGCCCGACCTCCTGAACCTGAAGCCATGGTGAACTGACATGCAAAACTTTCCTCATCATTACACGGCCCGTGCCGAAGGCCAATCCACCGGTTCGGTCGCCACCCGCGCAGAGGGTCTCGAAACCCTCGAGATCGCCGCGCCCAGGCAGTTTGACGGTCCCGGAGACAAGTGGTCCCCCGAGGACCTGCTGGTCGCCTGTGCAGCCGACTGCCTGATCCTGACGTTTCGTGCCGTGGCGAATGCCTCGAAGCTGAATTGGGAGACCCTGGCCTGCGAGGTCACGGGAACCCTGGACCTGGTTGACCGGGTCGTTCAGTTCACGGAGTTGCAGGTCCATGCCACGCTCACGATCGACCCGCAGGAAAATGCAGACAAGGCGAGACGTGTACTGGAAAAGGCAGAGAAAAACTGCCTGATCACCAACTCCCTGACCGCCAGGACACGACTGGAAACGACCGTCTCCCCTTCCGGCAGCTGACTCCCGGGCGGACAGGTTTTCAGCGTCCTGACTACCCTTGACGGGCTAAAGTGAGTCACGGCATGACCCCCCATTCGGGTCACTTGCCCGGATCCTGGAATTTGAATACCCTATGCGGCCCATTCCAATACGCGCCATATTTCGCGCGACCTGAAACTGCGTGTCCATGCAAGGGGGATAGATGATGAACATTTCACGCTGGCTTGGAACCGGGCTGCTCTCACTGGGGCTGTGCATGGCCTCGGCGGTGCTGGCCGAGAACGAGGCGCCCGCATCACCGGACGTCGAGCACAAGTTCGAACTGGCCAAGAAGTACTACGGCGAGTGCGCCGCGACCGAGGCGGCCGAATTCGAAAACATCCGGCCGTACCTGAAGGCGTTCACCGACATCGACGTGATGACCGACACCCTGGCCGACCCGGCCCGCATGGCACAGCTGATGGCCATCGTCTCGGACCCCCGCACCATCCACGTCATGAGCAAGTGCGCGACCGAACCGGTGATGTGGGACACCTGGATGCGCGGCGTGACCGACTGGCAGGGCACAATGCGGGCCATGATGAAATTCACCAACCCGGCCATCTACATGAACTGGATGATGGCGCCGATGAACCCGGCCACCTACCAGCCCATGATGCAGATGATGCAACCGAACTGGTACGGGCGCTGGATGACCGCCATGATGAACCCGACGTTCTACCAGCCCATGTTCTCAATGGCCGATCCGAACTGGTACATGCCGAGAATGGCCTGGATGATGAACCCGTCTTCCTTCCAGCCCATGTTCAACGCCATGGCCTTCCCGGGATACCCCGTGCAGCCCGCCCCGATGGCACAGCCCAAGCCGGCACAACCGGAAGAATAGCCGCGACCGGAGCGCAGCACGACGGTCGCACCGGCGGCCCTGCAGGGATCCGGGACTCCCTTCAAGACAGCCTGCCCGAGCTTTGCTACTATCGGTGCATGCCGATGCCTGCCATTTCAGAACGGGCCCATGAGTAGCCTGTACCTCAGTACCCGGATGCGAAGAATGCGTGCGGATGCCTTCTCGCGCGAGCTGATGCGGGAGCACCGCCTGCATGCCGGCGACCTGGTCTGGCCCGTGTTCGTGCACGAGGGGACGGGGCGGGATGCGGTGGCCTCCATGCCCGGGGTGGAGCGGCTCAGCCTCGATGCGCTGGTCGAGGAAGCCGCGCAGGCCCTCGCACTGGGCATACCGGCCATTGCCGTGTTCCCGGTCGTGGGTGCGGACAGGAAGAGCGAGCAGGCCGAGGAAGCGTACAACCCGGACGGGATCGCGCAACGCGCCATCACCGCACTCAAGCAGGCCGTACCCGAGCTCGGGGTCATCAGCGACGTGGCCCTGGACCCGTTTACCTCCCACGGCCAGGACGGCCTGCTGGACGAACAGGGATACGTGGCGAACGACGAGACCGTCGAGGTGCTGGTCCGCCAGGCGCTGTCGCATGCCCGGGCCGGCGCCGATATCGTGGCCCCTTCGGACATGATGGACGGACGGGTGGGGAGCCTCCGCGAGGCGCTGGAAGAAAACGGGTTCTGCAATACGCGGATCCTGGCCTATTCCGCCAAGTACGCCTCGGGCTTCTACGGCCCGTTCCGGGATGCCGTGGGCTCGACCGCCAGCCTCGGCGGCGCAGACAAGCGCTCCTACCAGATGGACCCGGCCAACACCGACGAAGCCCTGCACGAGGTGGCCCTCGACCTGGACGAGGGCGCGGACATGGTCCTGGTCAAGCCGGGAATGCCGTACCTGGACATCGTGCGGCGCATCAAGGAGGAATTCCAGATGCCGACCTTCGTCTACCAGGTCAGCGGGGAATACAGCATGCTGAAAGCGGCCGCCCGCGAGGGCTGGCTGGACGAGCGCGCATGCGTCATGGAGTCCCTGTTATGCATCAAGCGGGCCGGGGCCGATGCCATCCTCACGTATTTTGCCAAGGACGTGGCGGGCTGGCTCCATACCCCCTGAAGGAGGCCCTGCTGCCTGAACGGCTACGCCTCCCGGGAAATCAGGCCGGGACGGCCCTCATGTTCCTGAGCATGGCAGGATTCACCGAGTTGGAAGGGGAAATTGCATTGGTCGGGCACTGATGCACGCAGGCCAGGCAGCGTATGCATTCATCCTCATCGATGTACAGCGAGTTGTAGTACAGGCCGGAAGTTCGTGCCGGGTTCACGCGCAGGTAATCCTCCACCCCGTCGTTCTTGTCGAGCACGAAGCCCGATGCCTCGACAATGCAGTTTTGAATCGGCTTGACCAGCAGGCATTCATCACACAGCACGCATTTTGAATTGTCGATGACGGGCGCAGGCGAACTCGCGTCCTCGAACTTGTCGTAATAGATCCGCCCGGGTGCCATGCCGCTGTCCACCAGCACGGACACCGCGGCATCCACCATCGGCGGGGGGCCGCACAGGTAAGCCCGCGAGTTGCCGGTACCGGATTTTCCGCCCTGGACGTAGGCGCTTTCAAAATACTCGGTCACCAGCCCCCTCGCGCCGGGCCAGTCGCTGTCTTTCGGCTCCATCGAAAGAACGTTCGCGTATTCAAACCGGTAGTCTGCGTTCCATTTCCGCCTGATCGATTCGATCTCGTCCTGGCAGTAGAGGTCTGCCTGGGTCCTGGCCCCGTACAGGAAAAGGGCGTCCCGCTTCACGGACCGGTTCGCGGCATGTTCAAGGATGGCCTTGATCGCGCTCATGCCGCTGCCGCCGGCAATGCACACCATCGGGTCAGCGGAAGAATCGAGAACAAACTGCCCGAGCGGGCCGGTCAGGGTGATGGGCTCTCCGGTCCGGTCCGCCCTGAACAGCCACCCTGAAAACTCGCCGCCGTGAATCAGTTTGACGAAGAACGTATGCTGGCCGGCCTCTTCGTTCTCGGGCGCCGTGGCAAACGAGTAGGCGCGCGGCTTGCTCAGGCTCGGTGTCGCCAGGATCGCATATTGCCCGGCCGTGCCGCTCAACGGGGTGGAGGCCGGATCGCACTGCACCACCAGTTCCATCGTGTCGTACGTGAGTTTCCGGGTGCCGGTGATGACTCCCTGGCTGACCCGAACCCGGCTGTTTTGAATTCGAGGATCCGCCGCAGGCAGACTTCGAAATTGCACAGACAATCTAACCTCCTAGTCTAGGGTGTTGCCGGCGGGTCCTGCTCGATCTGCGCTTTTTCCACCTGTGCCAAGCATGAATAAAACGAGGGGCTCCAGCCGATATCCGTCAACTCCTCCGATATCAGCGCATTCGCATTCACTCCCCCGGGCGTATTGCTGCCCTTGAACTGTTTCTGGGTACTGCAGACCCCGGGGAGCAGCCCGTCGATGATCACGGCATGGGCATAGGTCTCGCCACGGTCGTTGTAAAGGCGGCACAGGTCACCATCCTCGATGCCCCGCTCGAAGGCGTCTTCGGGACACAGCTCCACGGTGGGCCTCGACATCATCGCCTGCAGCCTAGGCACGGACTGGAACGAATCACCGATGAAGTAATGCGGTGCGTTGCTCAGTACCTGCAGCGGGTACTTCTTCCTCCGTTCGTAGTTTTCCTGGCCTTCCTCTTCCGGCACGTACGTGGGCAGGGGGGACTGCCCCTGGTTCTTGACATCCTCGGACCAGATGTTGATCTTGCCGGTCTCGGTCGGCCAGCCGTGTTTCAGCCGGTCCCGGTTCGGCGAGTCGACATTGCAGCGCATCCAGCCGTTCTGCTTGAGCCCTTCAAGCGTGATGCCCTCCATGCCCGGGTGTCCCTCGTCGCAGATGATTTCCTTGATCATGTCCTCGTCAGACTGCCTGAACGCATCCTCGTCATACCCCATCTTCCCGGCCAGCATCCTGAACAGTTCCGAGTTGCACACGCTCTCCCCGAGCGGCTTGATGCACGGCTGGCTCAGGTTGTAGATATAGTGACCCCAGGGGGCATGCAGGTCCCAGCGTTCCAGCTGCGTGTCGGCCGGCAGCACGATGTCTGCATACAGGCAGGTGTCGGTCCAGACCACGTCATGCACCGCCACGAAAAGATCGTCACGCATCAGGCCCTTGCGCACGTTGTTGGTGTTCGGTGCACAGTTCGCGGGGTCCGAGTTGTATACGAAAAGTGACTTGATCGGCGGACTGAGCGAGTCCCCGTTCATGTCCTGGTTATCCGCCAGGGCCTTTCCGATCTGCACCATGTTGATGGTCCGCTTGGACGCCCGGTCGCCCAGGTCCGGCCGCTGCAGCTTGCCCAGTTGCAGCCGCATCCAGTTTTCCTCGCCGGTCCAGCTCAGGCAGCCCCCGCATTTTTCACGCCAGGCCCCGGTGATGCAGGGCAGCAGCATGACAGCCCGGCAGGTCTGGCCCGAGTTCTTGTGCCGGTTGAGGCCCCAGCCGGTCCGGATATTCGTTTTCTTGCTCGCGGCAAACGCCAGGGCAAACTTTTCGATTTCCGCAGCCCCGATTCCCGTGATGCGGGCCACTTTCTCCAGCGGCCACTTCGGAAGTTCGTCCTGGATCAACTGCTCCCAGCCGTGCGTGTATTCCCGCAGGAACGCCTCGTCATGCAGCCCGGCGTCCACGATGAGTTTCATCATCCCCAGCGCCAGGGCCGCGTCCGTGCCCGGGCGTGGCTGGATGTGCCAGTCCGCAAACTCGGTGGTCCGGGTTTTCCTCGGATCCACCGCAACGATCGTGGCGCCCCGGTCCCTCGCCTCCTGGACGAACGGGATCAGGTGCACGCCCGTGCTGACGATGTTGTTCGCCCACAGAATCACCATGTCCGCATCCGGGATGTCTTCCGTACTCGGCCCGTCCGCCAGCCCGTAGGTGTAGATATGGGTCCAGATCCCGGCCCATGCACAGATGGACTGGTCAAGCCTTGCGGCTTCCATCCTGTTCCAGAACCGCTGGTCCATGCCCCAGAAATGGATCAGTCCCAGGGTGCCTGAATACGAATACGGCTGGACCGCTTCGGGTCCGTGCTCGTCGATGACCGACTTGAAATTGTCCGTGACCGTGTCCAGTGCCTCGTCCCAGGAGATTCTCTCGAATTTCGCGCCGGGCCCTTTCGGCCCGATTCGCTTGTGGGGGTACAGCACCCGGCTGTCGTTGTACACAAGATCCAGGTAATGGTTGACCTTGTTGCACAGGTAGCCCCGGGTAATGGGATTGCTGGGATCGCCTTCCACCCTGGTGGCCTTGCCGGTGTCCTCATTCACCGTGACGAGCATCGAGCAGCCGTCCGGGCAGTCATGGGGGCATACCACGTGGTGCTGGGTATGGCCGGGCGGAGGCTCGGGTCGGTCAGCGATCGTTTCCATGGCCATGCCTCCTTCTTACGTGTGATCAGGCCGAAGCCATGCGTCGGGGTGTGAAATTCTCCAGTTCCTTGATCCCGCTTTCCTGGTTTTCCTTCCGGGTGAGTTCCAGCTCCGCAGCCGTGGCGTATTTTTCATCCCACTCCTTGAGCATGGGAACGATCACCTTGAAGAACAGGGGTGGGATCCATGCAATGACCGTCATCGTCAGGTACCCGAAGGGACACTGCGGATCGTCCTTGTATGCCCTGAGATCCTGGTAGCGGCTGTTGTCCGCATGATGCGCACCGTGACGGCCAAGATTGAGCAGAATCCAGTTGCCCCAGGCATTGTTGCTGGAAAAGGTCACGCGCGGAGTAATCGGCTGTCCTTTTTCCCGGACCAGCCCGTAGTGGGAGAAGAAGTTGAGTCCCTCCAGAATGAATTTGGCATAGCAGATGGCCAGGAAGTAATACAGGAAGCAGACCCAGCCGCCGCCGGCCAGCACCAGTGCCATCACGATCCCGCCCCGCAGCCAGGCCTGCACGATCCGGTTCTCCAGTGAGAGTACAGACTTGCCTGCGTCGTTCAGGCGCCTCTTCTCGACATCCCAGCCACTTTTCCACTGGGTCCAGGTCCCGACCGTCTGGAACTGGTAGAAGTGGCTACCCCGGATTGGCGTGACCGCATCATGCTCGGGATATCCCAGGTTCTTGTGATGCCCGTATACATGCTCGACGGCAAAGTTCGTTCCGAACATCAGGGCGAACACCAGCTCGCCGATCCTCGTGTCCACGGCGTCCTCGGTGCGTGAGACCAGTTCATGCCCCATGACGATGCCCTGCACGCCCAGTGTGATCCCCATGGACAACGCCGCACCCGTATAGTGATACCAGGCGTTTTCACCGCGTGCGGCCAGGGCGTCATACCCGAACTGTTGTGCGAAGGCCCCGATGCCCAGCAGGTCAACCCCGCTGAACGCCCAGACGAAAGTGATCAGGGATACGAGCAGGAACAGGGATACCGTGTATATGATCCAGTCGTAGATCCAGCCAAAGCTGTAACCGGGTTCCGAGTTATCCTCCTTGCTGAGGAGCTCGCCTCCGACCCCTATAATGAACATGAAACCGACGCCGAACCACATCCACCAACCGCCCAAGACAAAGCTGACGGCGGTACCCAGGGTCACGATCCAGTTCAGCCACCCAAACTTCAGATATTTCCACATAGCCGTACCCTCAAACCAGTCAATGACACACTTCCACAGCGCCAAAACCATGTTCTCGCCGCTTTTCTTGCACCTTCCTGGTCTGATAGCAGGGTGATCAGCACCCTTCTCAAGATCTGTCGATTTATTTTAGGCGCTACTTTCATCGTAGCAACGCGGTGCCAGCAATGTCAAATTCAGCATGGATATACTAAGATTAGTTTTCTCCTGAAAACTGTATACTAATAACTTGTCGAGTACGGCCAAGAATTCTTATATGCAGAGTACTTGTCAAATGGAGGGGTTCTGATGCCCGAAGACCTGCCCGCTGGCAAAGAGGCGCTTTTGGAAATCCATGAGATTTCCCTGTCGTTCAAGGGAGTGAAGGCGCTCTCCAACGTCAGCATGAAGGTCCAGCAGGGCGAAATCTGCGCGCTCATCGGCCCGAACGGTGCGGGAAAGAGTTCACTGCTCAATGTGATCAACGGGGTCTACCGGCCGCAACATGGCGAAGTGGTCTTCGACGGCAGGCATTTCCAGAAAATCACCCCGTTTGATGCGGCGCGGCGCGGGATCGGAAGGACGTTCCAGCACAATGCGCTGTTTGAAAGGCTGACGGTCCTGGACAACATCCTGGCAGGCCTTGCGCGTCACGGGAAAACCACGTTCTGGGAGAACATATTCCATATCGGACGCGACCGCGCCGAAAACCGGCAATTCCTTGCCTGGGCCGGCAAGGTCATCACCTTCCTCAAGCTCGAGGAACACGCCGGCGCCATCGTTTCGACCCTCCCGTTCGGCATCCAGAAACGGGTGGACCTTGCACGGGCGCTGGTCTCGGAGCCCAGGCTGCTGCTGCTCGATGAACCCATGGCGGGAATGAACCAGGATGAGAAGCAGGAAATGAGCCGCATCGTCTCGGAGGTGAACTCGCATTTCAAGACCACGATCGTGCTCATCGAACATGATATCGGTATCGTCATGGGGCTGGCGCATCGCATCGTGGTACTGGACTACGGCAGCAAGATTGCCGATGGCATGCCCGAACAGGTACGAAACGACCCGGGCGTGATCAAGGCTTACCTGGGAGAAGTGTATGAATAACAGGACGGGGGCGTAGGTGTTTCTTGAGGTGCTGCTGGGGGGGCTGCTTGCCGGAGTGATGTACTCCTCCGTGGCGCTCGGCTTCGTCCTCATCTACAAGGCGTCGGGCGTGTTCAATTTCGCCCAGGGTTCCATGGTGCTGTTCACCGCGCTGATGTATGTGACGTTTGTGGAGGCAGGCATTCCGTTCTGGATCGCGTTGCTCATCGTGATGGTCGTCATGGTGATCTGTGCCGTGCTCATCGAGCGGATGATGCTTCGCCCCATGGCGAATCGTGACCCGATGATACTGTTCGTGGCCACCCTGGGGCTGAGTTTCATGATCGAAGGAATTGCGCAGCTGGCGATGGGCACCGATGTGCATATCCTGGAGCTCGGTGTGGCGGACGGCACCCTGCAGATCGGTGACCTGTGGTTGAGCGAGTTTGACCTGTTTGCAACCGCCATGGCCATTCTCATGGTGGTCGTCATTTCGTTCGTCTTCAACACCACGCGCATCGGCATCTCGCTGCGCGCGGTGGCCGACGATGTGCTGGCGGCGCAATCGATCGGCATCAAGCTTCCGCAGGTGTGGCGGATTGTGTGGAGCGTGGCAGGATTTGTGGCCCTGGCCGCCGGGCTTCTCTGGGGAGCGCGCCAGGGGGTCCAGTTTTCGCTGACCCTGTCCGCCCTCAAGGCGTTACCGGTGCTCATCATCGGGGGCTTCTCGTCCATGATCGGCGCCATCGTGGCAGGCCTGCTGGTCGGGGCGACCGAAAGCCTGGCCGACTTCTACCTGGGCCCCATCCTCCGGGGCAGCGTATCCGCCTGGTTTGCCTACATCCTGGCTGTATTCTTTCTCCTGATCAAGCCTGCCGGCCTGTTCGGTGAACGCGAGATCGAACGGGTCTGAGCCATGCCGGAGATTCAGACCTCACCGCGCGCGGACATGCTCCCGCTCTCCCAGCGTTCCGGCCTGGTCAAGCCGGGCATCATCGGGGCACTGATGATCGCTGCACTGGCCGTGCCGCTCAGCTTCAACGATTACTGGATCAACTCCATCATGATCCCGATGCTGGTGATGGGCATCGCGGGCGTCGGCCTCAATTTGCTGATGGGATTCACCGGGTGCGTCTCGATCGGCTCGGCGGCCTTCATGGCAGTGGGGGCCTTCTCGGCCTACAACCTGCTGTTGCGGGTACCGGTGCTTCCCCTGCCGGTTGTGATCATCCTGGCCGGCCTGATCGCAGCGGTATTCGGTGTCCTGTTCGGACTGCCAAGCTTGCGGATCAAGGGGTTCTACCTCGCGGCATCCACCCTCGGGGCACAGTTTTTTTTCGAGTGGCTGTTCACCAATTTTTCCTGGTTCTGCAACGATAACCTGTCCTTGACCATCACCGCTCCGCGACTTGAGCTCTTCGGCATGGACCTCAAGTCGGTGCATGGCCGCTACATGATCGTCAGCGTGACCACCCTTGCGCTGGTTGCGCTCGCGTACAGCATCGTGCGCAGCCGCATTGGCCGGGAATGGATTGCGGTAAGCGACATGGAGACCTCGGCCACCGTCATTGGCATCAAGGTGCGCGCCCGCAAGCTTCTGGCATTTGGCATCAGTTCCTTTTACTGCGGCATCGCGGGTGTGCTCTGGGGATTCTGCTACCTGCAGACGAGCAATGCCCACTCCTTTGATCTTGACAAGTCCTTCGAGATCCTGTTCATCGTGATCATAGGCGGCACGGCAAGCATATTCGGAAACTTCATCGGCGCCGCCTTTATCGTGCTGACACCGATTTTCCTCAACCTGGCTGTGGTCGGCCTTGGACTGACCGAACATGTGAACATCGGAATCACTACAAATCTGCAGCGAGTGCTATTCGGTGCTATGATTGTTTACATCCTGATCAAAGAGCCGGATGGCCTTTACAAGTTGCTTCAACGGGCTGCAACTGCTTTGAGTGGAGCGTGCAGGCGGCTTCGCGCTACAGCGTGATCTCACGCCGGGTGCCGAATCCGTCCAGACCGGTACGGATCCATCGGCCTTTGGGGATAGGTTGTTCAGGAACAAGAATCGCAGGAGGTGATGCCATGCATATTTAGGTCTGCACCCGCTCAGGAGCAGGCCTTGAATAAGTGCACAAAATAATAACTATAGGAGGAAATTACAATGTATTTACGTCAACTAAGCTATGCGCTGCTTGCCGCCGTACTGGCTTCGGCGGGCTTGCAGACGGCCTTTGCAGCCGGTGCGCATGAAGGGGAGCAGTTCTATCCCCTGTTTACGTACCGTACCGGACCTTACGCCAATGTGGGGACCTCGATCGTAGCCGGGCAAAAGGACATGCTGGATTACCTCAACGAAACCGAGGGTGGCGTGAATGGAGTTCTCAACTACATGGTGGAGTGTGAAACTTCATACGACATCGACAAGGGCATCGAGTGCTTCGACCGTTACGTCGGGGGACACCAGGGTGCACCCACCGCTACCATCACGGGGATGTCATCGGGACTCTTCGCGGCGACAGTAGAGAGAAATCGCAAACACAAGATGCCGCACATGACACCCGGCGGCGGTACCGCAACGGCCATTGACGGGCGATTCAACGAATACCAGTTCTCGGTGATGTTTGACTACTGGAGAGAAGCGCAGATTGTGGTCGAGTATATCGCCCAGCGCCTCGGGGGTCATGACAAGCTCAAGGACCAGGTGATCGTGACGCTGTACCATGATTCCGGATACGGCCGAGAAACCATCACCCCGATGAAGATGCTGTCCGAGCAGTACGGATTCAAGGACGTGCAGATTCCGGTGGCACATCCGGGAATCCAGCAGGAGGCCCAGTGGCAGCGCATTCGCAACGAAAAGGCCGACTGGGTATTCTTCCGCAGCTGGGGGGCAATGACCCCGGTAGGCATCAAGACGGCCAAGCGCACGGGCTTTCCGGTCGACCACATCATCGGTGACATCTGGGCGACTTCGGAAGACGACGTACGCCCGGCAGGCGATGCCGCGATCGGCTACACCGGAGTCAACATCTTCCCGCCGGGAACCGATTATGAGCTTCTCAAGAGAATCAAGGAAACCCTGTATGACAAGGGCAAGGGCGACCTGAAGGAAATGGAGCGGTTCGGCACGGTCTACTACAACTTCGGCGTGATCACGTCGCTGATCTATTCCGAGGTCCTGAGAACCGGCCACACGAAGTTTGGAAACAGGCCGATTACCGGTGAAGAAGCCAAGTGGGCCTATGAGAACCTGAACATCGATCAAAAACGGCTCGAAGATATCGGTGCTGTCGGGCTGCTGGCCCCGCTGAAGCTCTCGCGCTGTAACCATCAAGGTGAGAGCATCCAGGCGAAGGTCATCCAGTGGGCCGGCGACGGATGGGATTCAACGGACTGGATCGAGATCGACACACAGCTGTTCGTGCCCATCTTCACTGCCAAGGCAGAGGAGCTTGCGAAAGAGCAGGGCGTCCCGAAACGCGACCTGCCCGAGTGCGAAGTGTAAGTGAACAGCGGGCACCGTCTTGAGCACTGGCGATTTTCTCAAGGTTGAAAATATCCAGGTTCACTACGGGCAGGCAATACTAGCCCTGCAGGATGTAACGATAGTCGTCGAACAGGGATCAATCGTGTCCCTGTTCGGCGCCAACGGCGCCGGAAAAACCACGACCCTCAAGGCAATCTCCAAGCTCCTGGGACAGGAGCGCGGTGAAATCACCAAGGGCAGAATCACCTGGCAGGGTGAGTCGATCGAGCGCTTTTCCGCCTCCGACCTCGTAGCCAAGGGCATCGTCCAGGTGCTGGAAGGCAGGCATGTGTTTCCTCAACTGACCGTAGAGGAAAACCTGATGGCCGGCGCCTTCGTGCGCCAGCCAAACCGTGCCAGGATGGCTTCAGACCTGGAACAGGTGTACGAGTGGTTTCCACGCCTCAAGCTGCGGCGCAAAAGCCGGGCGGGACTCGCTTCGGGCGGTGAGCAGCAAATGCTCGCGATTGGTCGCGCGCTCATGACAAAGCCCATCCTGGTCCTGCTGGACGAGCCCTCAATGGGACTGGCACCGGTAATCATCCAGGAGATCTTCGAAATCATCAAGTCGATGAACCGGGAGAATAACGTCAGTTTTCTGATCGCCGAGCAGAACATCAACCTTGCCATGAAGTATGCCAACTACTGCTACGTGTTGGAAAACGGAAATGTCGCCGTGTCCGGAAAAGCCGACGAGCTGTCCGTGCGCGACGACATCAAGGAATATTATCTCGGCTCGGGCAATGCCTGAATCTTCCCCATGCACTGAACGGTCGTGCTGAAAAGCCGATTGCGGGTGCTCTACATCCCGCGGGCCGCTGCGATGACGGCGGCAGTCTCCGGGTCAGCTTGACTGAAGCGCCTCAGACAAAAAACCGTTTATCAGGTCAAAGTCCTCCTGGGCCAGACCCAGCATGCCAAAATGGCCCCACAGGGTGGGGACCTGCCTCAGTTCACTGCCCGGAATCATCTCCTGTTCATATCTGCAGTCCGTGAGCGGGATGAACATGTCCTGCGTGAATGCAATGACAAAGACTTTCGCCCTGATGGACCCCAGCGTGTCCTTCAGGCTTTTTCCCGAAACCGCGCACACGTCCCCCCGTTTCCATTTCGAGGCCATGCACAACAGGTTGTTCGGATCCATGGGCTTGAACCAGGTTTCCCAAAAACCGCACAGGTAATCGTCCAGCGAGGCAATCCCCAGATCGGTCCACTTTTCCTGCCGGTAGAATTCCGTGCAGTTGCCCATCAGGGCAAACACGTGTGCAAGCCGCTTCAGGCCCAGTTCCACTGCATGGGGCTGCGTGTACCGGCCGTGTTCCCAGGCCGGATCAGACTTTAGCGCCTCACAGAACACCTCCACGTACAGGGAGTCATGCGGGGTGGTTCTGGCAGTCCCCCCTATCGGGGCGGCACGCTTGACCATATCCGGATACCTCACGCACCATTCGTACGTCTGCTGCGCACCCATGGACCAGCCAAGCACCAGGTCTATGCTTTTTACGCCGAACTTTTCGGTCAGCAGCCGGTGCTGTGCACGAACGTCATCCCCGATCGAGATTTCCGGAAAGTCAGGACCCTCATCGGGCGGGGGAGCATTATGAGGCGAGGTCGACAAGCCGCTGCCCAGCTGGTTCGGTACGACGATGAAGTATTTCTCGGGATCCAGCGCCAGGCCCTTTCCGATGTATTTTTCCATGGCCTTGTTGGTCCCTGAAAACATGACCGTAAACACGATGGCATTGGTCTTTTCCGGATTCAGTTCGCCGAAACACGAATACGCCAGCTGGCAGTTTGCAAGCGTCCTGCCGCATTCAAGCTGGAAATCGCCGAGTTCAAACAGTGAATACGGGCCGTGGTTTTCCTGGGAATAATACTCGTTTTCCACTTGAGAGCCCCCTCAACCTTGCATGGATAATTGTTGTAAGTAGTTGTCTGGCAGGCAGGCAGCGCCTGGAAAGGCAAGGCGGCCACGTACGTCTGCCGTACGATGCATGTTGGTTGACAATTAGTCACACAGCATTACCATTGAATCAATCTAGTGTCAACTCAAAGCATGGTTATAAGAAAATGTCAAAACAAATTCACATGAATGCTTTCACCATGTGCTCCATCTGCTTTCATTCGAAGGGCCAATGGAAACACCCCCTTGATCAATCCTCGCTGGGCTACAAGGACGTGAACTACTGGGTTGATATCGCCAAGACCCTGGAACGCGGCTGCTTTGACAGCCTGTTTCTGGCGGATGTGCATGGGACCTACAACGTCTACAAGGGGTCGCGCGATACCGCAGTGCGGCACAGCACACAAATCCCCAGCAACGACCCTACCCTAGTGATCTCCGCAATGGCCTATGCCACCAGGCATATCGGTTTTGCCTGCACATTCTCCACGAGTTATTTCCCCCCCTACCAGACAGCCAAGCTGTTCTCCACCCTGGACCACCTGACAAACGGGCGCATCGCGTGGAATATCGTCACCTCCTACCTGCCGGACGCCAACGAGAATTTCGGCATCGGTGAACAGATGGAGCATGACGAACGCTATGACCGGGCGGATGAATACATGGACGTGGTGTACAAGCTGTGGGAACACTCATGGGAAGAGGACGCCGTCATCCGTGATGTCGAGAAAGACATCCACACCGACCCTGCCAAAGTGCATGAGATCAATCACGAGGGCAAGTACTTCAATGTCCCGGGACCGCACATGTGCGAACCGTCCCTGCAACGCACGCCCGTCCTGTTTCAGGCGGGCGGTTCAGGCCGGGGGATCGAGTTTGCGGCACGCCACGCCGAGGCAATCTTTGCGATCCACCCGAACATGGAGGTCTCCAAGAATATCATCCGGTCCACCCGCGAAGTCATCGCCAGGCAGGGCCGCAACCCGAACGAGGTAAAGATCTTTCCCGGCATTTCCGTAATCGTCGCACCGACTGACGAAGAAGCCCGTCTGAAATTCGAGACCTGCAAGAAATACAGAAGCCCCGAAGGGGCTCTGGCACTGTACTGCGGCTGGGTGGGGGTGGACCTGTCCAAGATCGATGTCAATGAAAAGCTGGCAAATGCCGAGACCAATGCAATCCAGGGGCTGCTGAGTTATTTCGCTGAAGCGGATCCGGACCGCGATTGGACCCTGCAGGAAGCGGCCGAGTTCATCTCGATCGGCAGTGTGATGCCAAAATTCATCGGCAGCCCGGCAACGGTTGCAGACGAACTGGAACGCTGGATGGAAGTGACAGACTGTGACGGGTTCAACCTTGTCGTGGCCAACCACCCCACGGGGTATATCGATTTCGTGAACCTGGTCGTGCCCGAACTGCAGCGACGCGGCCGCATGCGCACGCATTACGATACGAGCACCTTGCGTGAACACTATTTCGGCACCGGGCGCCGGCGGCTTTCGAAGGACCACCAAGCGTTTCGGTCATTGCCCAAGTGGAAACTGTCTGGCGAACCCAGGAAAGCGGCAGCTACAGCCTGACGGCCCTGGAACCCTTTCAGGCTCCAGCACTTGACAGGCACCCGGCTCGCCGGGATTCCGTGCGGGCCTGTATCGCCTGGGATGAACGGCCCCGCAGGGCTGCTACCGGTAGGCGCCGTGTCTTTGCAGGACTTCTATTTCGTATCCGTCCGGGTCTTTGATAAAGAAGAATTTTGCGAGCAGTTCCCCTCCAGGACTGAATGAAACAATGTCCTGAGGCTCGTAGCCAAGGGACTGGATGCGGTCATGTTCCGCCTCCAGGTCATCGACACACATCGCAATATGTCCGTAACCGTTGCCATGTGTGTAAGGCTCAGTCTGGCCTTTGTTTAGGGTCAACTCAATCTCGACATCATTCTCATCATTGCCCAGGTATACCAGGGCGAAGTCGTCAAAATCCAGGTAGCGCTTTTCTTTTATGTTAAATACGTTCTCATAAAAGCTTTTGGAGCGCTCCACGTCCAGCACGCGAATCATCGAATGAATTATTTTAGCCATGTTCAGTCACTCGCTAACATGTACAAACCGTCTCGTTTGCCCGATATGCAGCCATTTTCTGGCCTTCGGGCAGGTCCATTGTAAGATTTTGCCTAAAAAGTGTCCATAGGATGCACAGGGTCAGGCAGCAGTCTGCACACGGCCTGCAACTTTCACCGGAACACTGTATCTCCGGGCTGTTTCCTGCTATACAGGAGGCCTCCTCAAACACCATTTTAGGCAGCAGGCCAGCGTGAAAGACATGACCGACCGGTATGGCGTCATCGGCAACCCGATCGCGCACAGCCGATCCCCCGACATTCACCGCCTGTTTGCCGAACAGACGGGTGAACGCATCACCTACGAGAGGATCCTCGCCACGCGACAGGACTTCACGCAGGTCGTGAAGCAGTTTCAGGACGACGGGGGCAAGGGCCTGAACGTGACCCTGCCGTTCAAGCACGATGCCTGCGAACTCGTGGACCAGATCACGGAGCTTGCCGACCACGCCGGGGCCGTAAACACCCTCCTTCTGCAGGACGACGGGACCCGCATCGGTGCGAACACGGACGGGATCGGCCTGCTGCGCGACCTGAAAAAGTCCCTGCAGCTGCCGCTGCACGCACGCAAAATCCTGGTGCTGGGCGCCGGAGGCGCCACGCGGGGCATCATCGAGCCCCTGCTCGGGGAACGGCCCGACATCCTGCTGATCGCAAACCGGACCAAGGCGAACGCCCGGGCCATCGCGGACACCTTCCAGGAAGCCGGCCCCGTATGGGGCTGCGGCCTGGACGAGATCCCGTCCAGACCGTTTGACCTGATCCTGCACGCCACCTCGGCAGGCCTGCAGCACCGCGAGCTGGCCCTGCCCGAGGGCCTGGTCGGCCCGCACACCTGCTGCTACGACCTGATGTACGGCGATACCCCCAGCCCGTTCATGCAATGGGGCCGGGAGCAGGGCGCTGAGCGGGTGGTGGACGGGTTCGGGATGCTGCTCGAACAGGCCGCGGAATCCTTCTACCTGTGGCGGGGCAAGCGCCCGGATACCGCGATGGCCTGCCGGTGCCTGCGCCCGCAGCCTCCCGCATGACGCGCCCCGCGGCTTCCATCAAGCCCCCCGGCAGGCTGGTCCTGTACGCCAGGCTGGTGCGCCTGGACAAGCCGGTCGGCACCTTCCTGCTGCTCTGGCCCGCCCTCTGGGCCCTGTTCCTGGCATCCGGCGGCAGGCCGGACCACGTTATTCTTGCGGTCTTCGTCGCGGGCGTGGTGCTGATGCGCGCGGCCGGCTGTGCGATCAACGATTTTGCCGACCGGGACATCGACCCGCACGTGGCCCGTACCCGGGACCGCCCGCTGGCCAGCGGGGCGCTGGCCCCGCATGAGGCCCTGCTGGTGGCGTGCGTGCTGGCCGGGGTGGCGTTCGCGCTCGCGGTGCTGCTGCTGAACTCCCTGACGCTCCGGTTCGCCCTGGCCGCGGCCGTGCTCGCCGCCAGCTACCCGTTCATGAAAAGGCTGCATGCCCTGCCGCAGGTGCATCTTGGCGTGGCCTTTGCCTGGTCCGTGCCGATGGCGTACACGGCCACGACCGGCAACAGCCCACCGCCGGCCGCGTGGCTGCTGTTCGCCTGCTCGGTGCTCTGGACCGTGGCCTACGACACCATGTACGCCATGGCCGACCGCGAGGACGACCGCAAGCTCGGCGTGAAGTCCACGGCCCTCCTGTTCGGTGCGGCCGACCGGCTGGCGGTCGGGCTGATGCAGGGGCTGGTGCTCGCCGGACTCGCTGCGACGGGCTGGCTTGCGGGGCTGGGCTGGCCCTACCACGCCGCGCTGGGCGCGGGCGCCGGCCTGTTCCTCTACCAGCAGGCGCTGATCCGCAACCGGGAAGCCCCGCGCTGCCTGCGCGCCTTCCTGAACAACCAGTATTTCGGGCTGGTGATCTTCTTCGGAATCCTCGCCTCGTACCTGGTCCGGGCGGCCTGATGCGGTGGCAGGACAGGCCGGGCATGCAGGGGAGTAATTCCGGCCCGGGCGTTCGGTGAAGTTGACACCCCGGTGCAACCGGCTAGACTTGCACGGCAGGGACAGAAATTTTCTATCCGGGACCTTTTGATTGAATACCATTGAGCCTCCCCGAAACGACTGGCAGCTGGAAGAGGTGCTGGCGCTGTACGCGCTGCCGTTCAACGACCTGCTCTACCGGGCCCACCAGGTCCTGCGCGCCTGGCATGACCCCAACCGGGTACAGGTGTGCACCCTGCTCTCCATCAAGACCGGGGCCTGTCCCGAGGATTGCGCCTACTGCCCGCAAAGCGGCCATTACGATACCGACATCGAGCCGGAGCGCCTGCTGTCGCTCGAAGAGGTCGAACAGACCGCCACCGCCGCCCGGGCCGGCGGCGCTTCCAGATTCTGCATGGGTGCGGCCTGGCGCAACCCGACGGACCGCCATCTCGATCACGTCGTGGAGATGATCCGCGTGGTGCGCGATGCGGGGCTCGAGACCTGCATGACGCTCGGGATGCTCACGCAAACCCAGGCGCAGCGGCTGCACACGGCCGGGCTCGACTACTACAACCACAACCTGGACACCTCGCCGGAGTTCTACGGCAGCATCATCACGACCCGCACCTACCAGGACCGGCTGGACACCCTGGAGCACGTGCGCGAGGCAGGCATCCGTGTGTGCTGCGGAGGCATCATCGGCATGGGCGAGTCCCGCGAGGACCGCGCCGGCCTGCTGCTGCAGCTGGCCTGCCTTCCCCGGCATCCGGAATCCGTGCCGATCAACATGCTGATCCGGATCAAGGGCACCCCCCTGTACGATGCGGAGAAACTGGACCCGTTCGAATTCATCCGCACCCTCGCCGTGGCCCGCATCATGATGCCGAAATCGTTCGTGCGCCTGTCCGCCGGGCGCGAGGACATGAACGAGCAGACCCAGGCGCTGTGCTTTTTTGCCGGTGCCAACTCGGTCTTCTACGGCGACACCCTGCTTACGGCCGGCAACCCGGCCCCGGAAAAGGACCGCCTGCTGTTTTCCCGTCTCGGCATCGAGGCCGACCGGCTCACTGCCTCACGCGCACCCGGGCAGGCCTGACCCGGGCCTGCATGGACGACCTGCCCACGGAGCTTGAGCGGCTGCAGGCCGGGCACCTGCTGCGCACCCGGCACGTGCGGTCTTCCGCCCAGGGGATCGAACCGGTGATCGACGGCAGGAAGGTGCTGTCGTTCTGCAGCAACGACTACCTCGGGCTGGCCAGCCATCCCCGGATCATCGAGCGCCTGGTGCGCACCGCCGGCGAGTCCGGCGTGGGCAGCGGGGCCTCGCACCTGATCACCGGCCATCACACGAGTCACCATGCGCTGGAAGAGGAGCTTGCGGAGTTCATGGGCTGCGAGCGGGCCCTGCTGTTTTCCACGGGGTACATGGCCAACCTGGGGGTCGTGGGGGCCTTCGCCGGGCGCACGTCCGTCGTGTTCGAGGACCGCCTCAACCATGCATCGCTGATCGATGCGGCCGTGCTGGCCCGGGCCCGGCTGCAGCGTTACGGTCACCTGGACACGAAGGAGCTGCAGCAGAAGCTGGAAGCGGCATCGGGTCATCCCGGGCTGATTGCAAGCGACGGCGTGTTCAGCATGGACGGGACCGTCTGCCCGGTGGAGTCCCTGCAGGAGATCGCCCGGGCCTGCGGCGCCAGGCTCGTCATCGACGATGCACACGGCATCGGCGTGCTGGGCGCGCACGGGAAGGGCTGTACGGAGGGCCGGCTCGAAAAGGACACGCTCGTCGTCGGCACCCTGGGAAAGGCCTTCGGCACCTTCGGCGCATTCGTCGCCGGCCCGGGGGACAGCATCGAATGGTGCATCCAGCGGGCCCGCAGCTATGCCTACACCACGGCCCTGCCGCCGTCCCTGGCCGAGGCGGCCCGTGCCGCCCTGCAACTGGTCCGCGAGGAAGCCTGGCGCAGGGAAAGGCTGCAGGCGCTGGTCGGCCATTTCCGCAAGTGTGCAGCAGAACAGGCCCTGCCGGTCGCCGCATCGGGCACCCCGATCCAGCCCGTGATGGCCGGTTCGGCGGATGCAGCGCTCAGGATCAGCCGGACCCTGCACGAACAGGGCATCCTGGTGCCCGCCATACGCCCGCCGACCGTCGCCAGGGGGCAGTCCCGCCTGCGGGTGACGTTTTCCGCCCTGCACACCGAGGGGCACGTCGAGCGCCTGGTCGAGGCCCTGGCGAAGGCCTTGCGGCCTGCCCGGGCCGGCAACGGCAGGACGGGCCATTCGGCCGGTTGACCCGGGTACGGGCCGGCCCGCCGCACGGCATCCAGGCCGCGTCGAATCTGGTAAACTGGCCCCATGTCACTTGCCAACAAGAACATCCTGCTGGGCGTGACCGGCGGCATCGCGGCCTACAAGAGCGCGGAACTCGTGCGCGAACTGGTGGAGGCCGGCGCCCGGGTGCGCGTAGCCATGACCTGCAAGGCGCAAGAATTCGTCACCCCGCTGACTTTCCAGGCCCTGTCCGGACACCCGGTGGCCACGGACGAGGCGGATTTCTCCCAGGCCGGGCATGGCATGGACCATATCGCCCTGGCACGCTGGGCCGATGCCGTGCTGATTGCCCCGGCCAGCGCCAACACGATTGCCAAGCTCACCCATGGCAGGGCGGATGACCTGTTGAGCACCGTCTGCCTGGCGACCCGCGCCCCGATCGCCCTGGCCCCGGCCATGAACCAGGCCATGTGGTCCCATCACGCCACCCAGAGCAACTGTGAGACGCTTGAAAAGCGCGGGGTCACGCTGCTGGGTCCGGCATCCGGCAAGCAGGCGTGCGGGGAGATCGGGGAAGGCAGGATGTTCGAGGCGCACCAGCTGCTGCTTTCGCTCAGCGGGCTTTTCAGCACCGGCGAACTCGAGGGGCTCAACGTGCTGGTCACGGCCGGGCCGACCCGGGAGCCCATCGACCCGGTACGCTACCTCAGCAACCGCAGTTCCGGGCGCATGGGCTACGCGCTGGCCGAGGCGGCACGCGATGCCGGTGCCACCGTGGAACTGGTTTCAGGCCCGGTGGCCCTGCAGGCCGGCGAAGACATCCGTTGCAGGCACGTCGACACGGCACAGGAAATGCTGGAGGCCGTGCGGGAAGCCATCGCGCGCCAGCACGTCTTTATCGGCTGCGCGGCCGTCGCGGATTACCGGCCGGCATCCAGGCAGCCTGAGAAGATCAAGAAACTGCAGGATGCCCTGTCCCTGCCGCTGATGCGCAACCCGGACATCATTTCCGAGATCACCCAGCTCGAGGACCGGCCCTTCGTGGTCGGCTTTGCCGCCGAAACCCGGGCGCACGAAAAGAACGCGCTGCAGAAACTGGCCAGCAAGCAGCTCGACATGATCGCCTGCAACGACGTGACGGACCCCCGATGCGGGTTCGACAGCGAGGAAAATGCGCTGGAAGTCTACTGGCCGGGCGGGCACCGCTCGCTGGCGCAGGACACCAAACCCAAGATCGCGCGCGCACTGGTCAGCGTGATTGCCAAACGTTACGCCAGCACGCACAAGCGGGGCAATGTCACAGTCCTTAAAAAAGTCAAAGACCGAAGTCAGAATTCTTGATGACCGCATCGGCAGGGAGATTCCCCTTCCTGCCTACGCCACCTCCGGCTCGGCAGGCATGGACCTGCGCGCCTGCCTGGACAGGCCCGTGTGCCTGGCACCCGGTGAAACGGTCCTGGTCCCGACCGGAATTTCCATCCATATCCGGGACCCCGGCCTGACGGCCACGATCCTGCCGCGTTCCGGGCTGGGACACAAGCACGGGATCGTGCTGGGAAACCTGGTGGGCCTGATCGACTCCGACTACCAGGGCCCGCTCATGGTCTCCCTCTGGAACCGCGGCACACGCCCGTTCGACGTGAACATCGGAGACCGTATCGCCCAGCTGGTCATGCTCCCGGTCGTGCACACCGAGTTCGAGATCGTGGAGGCGTTCACCGCATCCGAGCGTGGCACCGGCGGTTTCGGCCACTCGGGCATCAAGTAGGCCCCGCTCGCCTTCCCCGATGCTGCCCGTCAACCCGCACATCTTCCGCGCCTATGACATCCGTGGTGTGGTGGAGACCGACCTGACACCGGATGTGGTGCAGCAGATCGGACTGGCGCTGGGCACCCTGTACCCGGCCAGCAGGACGGTCGTGGTCGGGCGGGACGGGCGGCTGAGCAGCCCGATGATGGCCCGGAACCTCGGCCAGGGGCTGCAGGCCAGCGGCCGCCGGGTCATCGATATCGGCGAGGTGCCCACGCCCGTGCTGTACTACGCGACCCACTTCCTGGATACCGGGGCCGGCGTGATGGTCACCGGCAGCCACAACCCGCCCGAGTACAACGGCCTCAAGATCATCATGGACGGCAAGACCCTGCACGGAGAAGCGATCCAGGCCATTTGCCGGCGTATCACGACCGGGCCCCTGCATACGGCCACCGGAAGCCTGCACCGGGAGGAGATGCTGGAATCCTATCTCGCGCGCATTCTCGAGGACGTGCACCTGGACCGGACGCTGCGGGTCGGAGTCGACTGCGGCAACGGGGTCGCCGGGCCTGCCGTGCTGCGGCTGCTCGCCGGGCTGGGTTGCGAGGTCACCGGCCTGTACTGCGAGGTCGACGGAAACTTCCCCCATCACCACCCCAATCCCAGCGACCCGGAAAACCTCCGGGAACTGATCCGCTGCGTGCAGGACCACGCGCTGGACCTGGGCCTGGCATTCGACGGGGACGGGGACCGCCTCGGCGTGGTCGACGACCGGGGAAGGATCCTGTGGGCGGACCGCCAGATGATGCTGTACGCCCGGGACGTGCTGGCGGAAAACCCGGGTGCCCAAGTCATTTTCGACGTGAAATCCTCGAAAAACCTGCGTGACGTGATCGAACAGGCCGGCGGCAGGGCCGTGATGTGGAAGACCGGGCACTCTTTCATCAAGAACAAGATGGCCGAGACCGGGGCGCTGCTCGCCGGCGAGATGAGCGGCCATGTCTTCTTCGGGGACCGCTGGTACGGCTTCGACGATGCGCTGTACACGGCGTCGCGCCTGCTGGAAATCATCGCCGGGCAACCGCTTTCGGGCAGCGAGCTGTTCGCCTCGCTGCCCGATGACCTGTGCACGCCCGAAATCTACGTGCACCTGGAGCAGGACGGAGCCCAGCACGCCTTCATGCAGGCGTTCTGCCGCCAGGTCCGCTTGCCGGGCGCGCAGATCTCGACCCTGGACGGGGTCCGTGCAGAGTATCCGCAGGGCTGGGGGCTCGTGCGTGCCTCCAACACCACGCCCTCCCTGGTCATCCGCTTCGAGGCCCGCACGACCGGTGCCATGGAAGCCATCCAGGCCGCTTTCAGGGAACAGCTCCTGAAGACGGATTCCGGTCTGGACTTGCCTTTTTAGGCATTTTCCCCTACAAACCGTTACCATTCGCCGGAATTCCAGCCACACGAAGCCGATGCAATCCGAAAATGCAGCCAACATTGCCAAGGTCCTGATCGAGGCCCTGCCCTACATCCAGAAGTTCACGGGGAAAACCATCGTGATCAAGTACGGGGGCAACGCCATGGTCGACGAAGCGCTCAAGAGCAGCTTCGCTCGCGACGTGGTGCTGCTCAAGCACGTGGGGATCAACCCGATCATCGTGCACGGGGGCGGGCCCCAGATCGGTAAACTGCTGGAGAAAACTGGCAAGCCCAGCCGCTTCGTGGACGGCTTGCGGGTGACGGACAAGGAGACCATGGACATCGTCGAAATGGTGCTCGGGGGGCTGGTCAACAAGGAAATCGTCCAGTTGATCAACCAGCACGGCGGGCGGGCCACCGGGATTACGGGCAAGGACGGCGGGATGGTCTATGCCAGGAAGCTGACCCTGACCCGGGATGCGCCCGCATCCGGGACATCCGAAACCATTGACCTCGGGCACACGGGGGAAGTGATCGGCGTGGATCCCTCGTTGCTGCACCACCTGACCGAGGAGCAGTTCATCCCGGTCATCGCACCGACGGCGAGCGATGCCAGCGGCAACACGCTGAACATCAACGCCGACTCGGTCGCAGGCAAGATCGCCGCGGTGCTACAGGCAGAAAAGCTGATCCTGCTGACCAACACCGTCGGCGTGCAGAAGGACGGCCAGCTGCTGACCGGGCTGGACTACCGTGAAATCGAGGCGCTTATCTCAAGCGGCGTCATCCGGGAAGGCATGCGGCCCAAGGTGATGTGTGCCTGGGATGCCGTGGCCTCGGGCGTGAAGGCCGTTCATATCATAGACGGCAGGGTCCAGCATGCCGTGCTGCTGGAACTGTTTACCAGCGAGGGGGTCGGCACCCTGGTGCATCGCTGAACCGGATGCGCGCGGTTCAGGAAGCCAGGCCCCCGAAACGCTTCATGTACTCGCGGATCTGTTCGACCGGCTTGCGGTAACGCGGGTTGGATGCCGCGTACTGGATCAGGTCCTGGACATCTGCCACGGCAATCACCTCGATCCCGTGCTGCTGCCTGACTTCCTCCACCGCGGACAGCTCCTGCGATGTCCCCCACTCCATGCGGTCAAAGGCGATGACCAGCCCCAGCGGCTCGGCGCCGTGCTCGCGGATGACTGCTATCGACTCCCGAACGGCCGTGCCGGCCGTGATGACGTCGTCCACGATCAGCACCCGGCCCTGCAGGGGAGCGCCGATCAGGCTGCCGGTGTCCCCGTAGTCCTTGCGCTCCTTGCGGTTGAACGCGTAGGGCAGGTTCACGCAATGCCGGCTGGACAGGGCCGTGGCCACCGTGGTGACCAGCGGGATGCCCTTGTAGGCGGGCCCGTACAGCATGTCCGCCTGGATGCCTGACTGGTTGATGGCCTGGGCGTAAAACCGGCTCAGCCGGTCCAGGGACTGGCCGTCGTTGAACAGTCCGGTATTGAAGAAATAGGGGGCCACCCGCCCGGACTTGAGCGTGTGCTCGCCGAACAGGATGACCTTCTTCTCTACGGCAAACCGGATGAATTCCTGGCTGTTAGTCATGTACCGGCCGGTTCTCGGCCTCCTCCCTGTGCGCACTGCCTGCCCGCAACCTTCTCCTGCAGGCGGCGACGATTGATGTTCCGGGCGAAAGGATACCGCACTGGATGCAAAAGTGCCTGCGAAAATTCCGGGACCACGGGCCGCCCGCAGAAGGCGCGCCCCGGGGCTCAGTGATACCGTTCGACATAGGCGTCCAGCTCGGCAAGCCGGGCGGCCTTGGAAGCTTCATCGAGAAAGGAGCCGGTGAACGAGTTGCGCGCGATGCGATGCAGCTCCCCGCCCGTCAGCCCTAGCGCCTCCTGGACCGCGGCATAATTGTCATTGATGTAGCCGCCGAAATAGGCCGGGTCGTCCGAGTTGACGGTCACGGCAAGCCGCACGTTCGACAGGGGACACACCGTGAGCACCTTGCCCTCCCGGGCCAGGCGCCGGGTCAGCTCCGGGTCATCGAGGGCGGCGTTGCCATGGTCGATCCGGTCGACGCCCAGCACCTCGACGGCTTCCCGGACATAGGATGCCGGGCCCTCTTCCCCGGCATGGGCCAGCAGCCTGTAGCCCTGCTCGCGGGCACGCCGGTAGACGCCGGCAAACTTGCCCGGCGGGTGGCCCCGTTCCGCCGCATCCAGGCCCACGCCGGTGATCCCTTCACGGAAAGGGGCGGCCGCCTCCAGCACCTCCAGCGCCTCCCGTTCGGACAGGTGGCGCCAGAAACACATGATCAGTTCGGACGTGATGCCGAACACCTTTCCGGCATCGACACGGGCCTGCTGGATGCCCTGCATGAAGGTCTCGAACGCGATCCCGCGGGAAGTGTGTCCCTGCGGGTCGAAGAAGATCTCCGCGTGGCGCACGCAGTCGCCATGGGCCCGCTCGAAATAGGCCCAGGTCAGGTCGTAGAAATCCTGCTCGCTGCGCAGCACCGCCATGCCCTGGAAAAAGAGATCCAGAAACTCCTGCAGGCAGCCGAAGCGGTAGGCGGCACGCGTCTCCTCCACCGAGCCGAAGCGCAGGCGCACGCCGTTGCGCTCGGCCAGCGCGAACATCATCTCCGGCTCAAGACTGCCCTCGACATGCATGTGCAGTTCTGCCTTGGGAAGGCCGTCGATAAATGGCCTCATTTCATTCATGTCGCTCCTCCGAGCCTCGTGGTACCGCCGCAACCGGCGCCCCGAGTGTACCGTCCTGCAGGACAAACCGTAAAGGGTGCGTTGCCGGCTCGAGCCCGCCGCTTCGTCCTGGACCGGGCCTTGCGGCTGGACAAAGCCCCGCAGCCGTGCACAATGTGCGTAAAACCTGATCCACTACCCGACGGCGACTTCCCGATGAACTACACGCTCGGTCCCTTTCTTGCCGCCTCGCTGGCGCTGGCTGAGGCTGCCACGGAGCGCCCGGCCCTGCCGGACGGCTTTGTCTACCTGGACCAGGCCATACCCGACCTGGTCATCGAGTTGCGTTATGCCACCCCGGACAACTTTGTCGGGCAGCCGGTCGACGGCTACCGGCATGCCCAGGCGGTCCTGGCCGCACCCGCAGCGGAAGCACTGGCCGGGGTCCAGGCCGCACTGCGGCCATTCGGCCTGAGGCTCAAGGTCTTCGATGCCTACCGCCCCCAGCACGCGGTCGATCACTTCGTGCGCTGGGGCAGGGACCTGCAGGACCAGCGGGCCAAGCCGGAGTATTATCCCGATGTCGCGAAGGAGGACCTGTTCAAGCTGGGCTATATCGCTGCCCGCTCCAGCCACTCGCGGGGCAGCACGGTGGACCTGACGATCGTCTACCGGGACCGTGCCGGCCGGGTCCGAGAGCTGGACATGGGCTCTCGCTTCGACTTCTTCGGCAAGCGGTCCTGGCCGGCCAACCCCGCGATCCCGGCCGCACAGCGCGCCCACCGCATGCTCCTGCAGAACCTGATGAAGGCGCACGGCTTCGTTCCCTACGACCAGGAATGGTGGCATTTCACGCTTCGCGACGAGCCCTACCCGGACACGTACTTCGACTTCCCGATCCAGGGCTCTCCATGATGCACCGTATTGCCGGGCGGGGCGGGGAGAGCCCCCCGGCCGTGCATTACAGGGCCGCAGCCATTATGCTTGCATCCCATGCGCATCATCACCCTGAACGTGAACGGCATCCGTGCGGCCGCCCGCAAGGGATTTTTCGCCTGGCTGGCCCGGCAGGATGCGGACCTGGTCTGCCTGCAGGAAACCAAGGCGCAGCGACACCAGCTGGAGCAGGATACGACCTACTTCCCTGCCGGATACCACTGCCATTACGTGGATGCGCTGAAAAAAGGCTACAGCGGGGTTGCGGTGTACAGCCGCCACCGGCCGGAGCGGATCCTCAGCGGCTACGGTGACCGCGAATTCGACGAGGAGGGACGCTATCTGGAACTGCAGTTCGGCGCCCTCGCGGTGGTTTCCGTGTATGCGCCCTCCGGGTCTTCCAGCGATGCACGCCAGCAGGCCAAGTACCGCTTCATGGACAGCTTCATGCTGCACCTGAAAAAGCTCAAGCGCCGGCGCAGGCCCTACATCCTGTGCGGGGACTGGAACATCGCGCACCGGGAGATCGACCTCAAGAACTGGCGCGGCAACCGGAAGAATTCCGGCTTCCTGCCGGAGGAGCGTGCCTGGCTGGACACCCTGTTTGACAGGGTGGGCTACCTGGACGTGTTCCGCGAGATCAACCAGCAGGAAGACCAGTACACCTGGTGGTCCAACCGCGGCCAGGCCTGGGCCAAGAACGTCGGCTGGCGCATCGACTACCACGTCGCGTCCCCCGGCCTGGAAGGAAAGGCGCTGCGTGCCGACATCTACCTCAGGGATAGGTTTTCCGACCATGCGCCGCTCACCATAGACTACGACCTCGCGATTTGATCCTGTCAAGAGACAAGCTGCTGTTGTGGGGAAACGCCTTCGGCGTGTACACCCGGCCCCGGGTCATCGCCATGCTGTTTTTGGGCTTTTCCGCGGGGCTGCCGCTGTTCCTCGTGTTCGGCACGCTTTCCGTGTGGCTGCGCCGCGAGGGGATCGATCGCACGACCATCGGTTTCGTCTCCTGGGTCGCCATCCTGTACGGGTTCAAGTTCGTGTGGGCGCCTCTTGTCGACCGCCTGCCGCTGCCGTTGCTGACCGCCTGGCTGGGCCAGCGGCGCAGCTGGATGCTGCTTGCGCAATGCGGGGTGCTGGCCGGCCTGTGGCTGATGGCCTCGAACAACCCGGCCGCCTCGCTGAACACCCTGGTGGCCGCTGCCCTGCTCGTGGCATTCAGTTCCGCCACCCAGGACATCAGCATCGACGCCTGGCGCATCGAGGCGGTTCCCGTGGACCTGCAGGGGGCCATGGCCGGCACGTACCAGCTCGGATACCGCCTGGGACTGATCCTGGCCGGAGGCGGTGCCCTGGTGATTGCGGGCAACAGTTCCTGGAACCTCGCATACTTCACCATGGGATGTGCCATGCTCATCGGCATGCTGACCACCCTGCTGGTCAGTGAACCCGAGCACCCGGCCCGTGCGCCGGCCTCCCCCCGGCACACGCACGTGCTGCACCGGCTCGGGGCCTGGTTCGTCGAAGCGGTGGTGTTTCCCTTCGTCGAGTTTTTCAAGCGCAACGGTGCGATGGCCCTCGTGATCCTGCTGTTCATCGGCCTGTTCCGCATCAGTGACATCACCATGGGCGTCATGACCGGCCCGCTGTATGTGGACATGGGCTTCACGGACGAGCAGATCGGCTGGGTCTCCAAGACCTTCGGGATCATTGTCACGATCGTGGGGGCCCTGCTTGGCGGGGTGCTGGTGATGCGCTACGGAATCCTGCCCATGCTGATCGTCGCGGCCGTGCTCGTCGTGACCACCAACCTGGTGTTCGCCTGGCTGTCCACCCTGGGCCCGGATCTCGTCTGGCTGGCCCTGGTCATCACCGCGGACAACCTGAGCGGTGGCATCGCGGGCTCGACGTTCATCGCCTACCTGTCCAGCCTGACCAACCGTGCCTACACGGCCACCCAGTACGCCCTGTTCAGTTCGCTGATGCTGCTTCCCGCCAAGTTCATAGGCGGGTTTTCAGGCAAGGTCGTGGACGAGTACGGCTACATCCTTTTCTTCCTCTATGCCGGACTGCTCGGCATTCCCGCCGTGCTGCTGGCCATCTACCTGATGTCCCGCAAAAACCGGTTCCAGGGGGCCGTGCGGACTGAAGCCTGACCGGCCGGGCCGGCCTTTGTCTGCCTCAGGCCCATTCTGGCCGATTTGCGGCTCCCTGATGTTGACAAAAACTGTTTATATGTTTAAAAATATCTTACACCATGTTGACAGTTTACGCTAAAAGTTTTAAATCAAATCAGAATATGTTAACAAAATAGTGCTTAAATGTTTTAAGTGTGGGTTACCATGCGACGCAGATCTGAAAAAACCAGGGCGTTACGCAAGTTCATTCTGAACAGCGTGGCGAAATATCCCACAGGGATAGGCCGGCTCTGCGCTGAAAGGTTCGGCATATCTCGCCAGGCGGTTTCAAGGCACCTGAATGATCTCGTAAAGGAAGGCCTGCTTACCGTGACGGGGCAGACCAGACGCCGGGAATTCAAGTTGCGTGCCTTTGTTGACGAGCATTTCAAGCTCGAGGTGGACCACGACAGTGCAGAGGACGTGATCTGGAGTGATTGCGTGCAACCCTTGCTGGCTGACTCAAAAGAGAACGTCCTGGACATTTGCGAGTACGGGTTCACAGAAATGGTAAACAACGTTATTTCCCATTCAGGCTCTGAAACGCTTTCTGTGTCTGTAAAACGCTCTGCAGGAAGAACCCGGCTGCAGGTACATGATGTGGGAATCGGGATCTTCAGAAAAATACAGGACGACTTCAATCTGCACGATCCCCGTCACGCGTTGCTGGAGCTCAGCAAGGGAAAGCTGACTTCGGACCCCTCCCTCCATACCGGTGAAGGAATTTTCTTTACCTCGAGAATGTTCGACGTATTCAATCTCTGGTCAGAAAACTTCTTCTTTGCAAGACGTTTCAAGGGCGATGAATGGCTGACACAGGCCGACGGGGTGAAACAGTCTGTAAAAGGGACCTGTGTCTACATGGAAATTTCAGAGGACAGTGAGAGGGAGATGAAAGAAGTGTTTGATGAGTACGCCTGTGAAGACGCAGGCCGGGGGTTCACCCGGACCCATGTGGTACTGGGTCTGCTTCGCCAGGAAAACGGGAAATTGCTCTCCAGGTCCCAGGCCAAGCGCCTGCTGTCACGCACGGACCAGTTTCAAGAGGTGGTGTTGGATTTTCAGGGCATTACCTACATCGGGCAGGCCTTCGCAGACGAAATCTTCCGGGTGTACAGGAACCAGCACCCGGAAGCCGTGATCCATCGGGTACATGCCACAGACGAGGTGGAAGAAATGATTGCAAGAGTGACCAGGGAATGAGCTTCCTGCTGGACACACCTTGCGGGCCGTGTTCCGTGCCGCGGCCATTTGGAGCCCGGGTCGAAATGAAGCCGGGGGGCGCCCCGCTTCCCGTTCGGTTTGAACCGTCTGAAACGCCCTGAAAGGACGTCAAGCCGTTGATTTACAAGCAATTCCCATGACAGGAAGGCCTACGGTTGGCTACGCTTGCTCCGGATCCATTTGAGGATGGGCTGCCATTGCTCGCGGTCCACGGCCGTCGCGGCCGGGCCCAGTTCGAAGATCCCCAGGCCGCGCTCGGCCGCACGGATGTAATGCTGGCTGTCCCGCAGCATGGTCAGGAAGGGAATTTTCTGGCGGCGCAGGAAATCGTCGAGTTCCCAGTAGATCCTGGTGAAATCCCGTGACCGGTTTGCCAGCAGCGCGAGCTTGGCCCTTTTCCGCTGCATGGGCGCGGTGCTTCGGATCTCGTCGATGAAGTCCGCGGCCGCGCGCATGTCCATCGGGGAGGGCAGCACGGGAATCAGGATGCTCTGCGCCCGGCTGGCCAGCCTGCCCAGTGCCGCACCATGCAGGCCGGCCGGCACGTCCATGATCGCGTAGTCCGTGTTGCGCCCCGCGCGCTGGGTGTTCTCCCCGTGGGCCGCGATGCCGCGAATCGGCGCCCGGCCTGGCGGGCGGGCGGCAAGCCATGCCATGCTGGAACCCTGCGGGTCGAAATCCAGCAGCACCACCTTCTTGTCCCTCGTCGCAAAGTACGATGCGAGATTCGTCGCTACCGTGGATTTGCCAGACCCCCCCTTGGAATTCATTACCATGATCGTGCGCATGACCTACCTCCCGGTATTAAAAACCCGAGCCCGACCGCTTGCAGCGGAACCCCGCCGGATACAAGGCAGCCTGGCTTCAGGAGTCTTTTAGCAAAACGGGCGCGATTCTGCAATCTGGCCGTCACTGCGGGAGGCCTGCAGGGCGCGCTTCGCCCGCCCGCTGTCCACCCTCCCGGGCGGGGTGCTCGTATTATGCGTGTTTTTAGAAATTCACGGCAAATCGATGTGCTTTAGCGGATTTTAGATGCTAAATTCTGCAATTACCGGTGCATGGTCAGAGGGCCGGGGGTGCCTGCGCGGCGCCTTGTCGACGACACTGAAACGGCACAGGGCTTCCAGTGGCTCGCTCGCCAGGATCAGGTCGATGCGCAGACCCCGGTTGCGGCGAAACGCCCCGGCGCGGTAGTCCCACCAGCTGAAGCTGTCCGGTTCCTGCTCGAACAGCCGGAACGTGTCCACCAGGCCCAGGTCCAGCATGGCCTTCAGGGCCTCCCGTTCCGCCGTGCTGCAGAGGATCTTCTCTTCCCAGGCCGCCGGGTCGTGCACGTCCTGGTCTTCCGGGGCGATGTTGAAGTCGCCCAGGACCACGTAGCGGGGAAAGCGCTGCAGGTCCTGACGGAGAAACGCGGTCACCTTGCGCAGCCACGCCAGCTTGTAGGCGTACTTTTCGGACCCCACCTCCGAACCGTTCACGACATACAGGTTGAGCACCCGCACCTCCCCGACCGTCACGGCAAGAATCCGCCGCTGCGGGTCCTCCAGGCCCTCGATTTCCGTGCGCACGTCGCCGACCGGCTGGCGGGTCAAAACGGCCACCCCGTTATAGGTTTTCTGACCGGAATAGGCGGCGTGATACCCCGCCTCCCGGATTGCATCGACCGGGAACTCCTCGTCCACGAGCTTGGTCTCCTGCAGCGCCAGCACATCGACCGGGTTGTCCTGCAGCCAGTCCAGGACCTGCTCCAGGCGCACGCGCAGCGAATTGACGTTCCAGGATGCGATTCTCATCTTGCAGGCCTCAGGATCCGGGATCGGGCGGCGGTCCGGGCAAGTCGGCGCGGCTACACGTCGAGGTTGGCGGCCGTCAGCGCGTTCTGCTCGATGAACTCGCGGCGGGGCCCGACCTGGTCCCCCATCAGGGTCGTGAACACTTCGTCCGCCGCGATGGCGTCCTCGATATTCACCCGTGTCAGCCGGCGCGTTTCCGGGTCCATGGTGGTTTCCCAGAGCTGTTCGGGATTCATCTCGCCCAGCCCCTTGTAGCGCTGGATGCTCAGGCCGCGCTTGGCTTCCTCGACCAGCCATTCCATGATCTCGATGAAATCACGGCTGGCAAGCGTCCGTTCCCCGCGTTTCACGTAGGCCCCTTCTTCAAGCAGCCCGTCCAGCCGCCTGGCAAACCTGCTCAGGAAGTGAAAATCGGCGGACAGGAAAAAATCCTCGCCGAACACGTCGTCACGGTCCTGCCCATGCACCCGCTTGACCAGGACCAGCCGCGAGGCGCCCATGTCTGCGTGCTCCCTGGCCTCGTAGCGCACGCTGCCGGCCGCCTGCCTGCGGTTCAGTTGCTGTGCGAGGCGTTCAAACCACGCGTACAGGGCCTGTCTTGCCGCCCGGCTTTCCAGGGCATCCACTTCCGGTGCGGGGATGCGCAGCATCTCGACCAGCACCTCCCGTTCGTGTGAACGCTGCAGCCTCTGCAGGGTGGACAGGACCGAAAAGTAGTCCTTGCTCAGCGTTTCCAGCGCGCTGCCCGAAACGGCCGGTGCCGTGGGGTTGACATGCAGCGTGGTGCCGTCCAGCGCCAGCTGCAGCAGGTGTGCGTTCAGCTCGGTGTCATCCTTCACGTACTGTTCCTGCTTGCCCTTCTTGACCTTGTACAGGGGCGGCTGGCCGATGTAGATGTGGCCGCGCTCGATCAGGGTCGTCATTTTTCGGTAAAAGAAGGTCAGCAATAGCGTCCGGATATGCGAACCGTCCACGTCGGCGTCCGTCATGATGATGATCCGGTGATAGCGCAGCTTGTCGGGATCGAATTCCTCGGATCCGATGCCGCACCCCAGGGCCGTGATCAGCGTGCCCACTTCCGCAGAGGAGAGCATCTTGTCGAAACGGGCCCGCTCCACGTTCAGGATCTTGCCCTTGAGCGGCAGTACCGCCTGGATATGGCGGTCACGGCCCTGCTTGGCCGAGCCGCCGGCCGAATCACCCTCCACCAGGAACAGTTCGCACAGGGCCGGGTCCTTTTCCTGGCAGTCTGCCAGTTTTCCGGGCAGGCCCGCGACCTCCAGGGCGCCCTTGCGCCGCGTCATCTCGCGCGCCTTGCGCGCCGCTTCCCGCGCGCGCACGGCTTCCACGATCTTGCCCACGATCGCCTTGGCCGAGACCGGATTCTCCATCAGGTAGTCCTGCAGGTGCTCGGACAGCGCCGACAGCACGATGCCCTGGACCTCGGAGGAGACCAGCTTGTCCTTGGTCTGGGACGAGAACTTGGGGTCCGGCAGCTTCACCGACAGGACCGCGGTCAGGCCCTCCCGGACGTCGTCACCGGTCGTGGTGATCTTGTACTTCTTGGCGATGCCCTGTTTTTCGATAAACTGGTTCAGGGTGCGCGTCAGGGCACTGCGCAGGCCCGCGAGGTGCGTTCCGCCGTCGCGTTGCGGAATGTTGTTGGTAAAGCAGAAAATGTTCTCCTGGTACGAGTCATTCCACTGCAGGGCGGCCTCCACCCCGGTGTCCTCCTGGCGGGTATCGATGTAGATGACGGAATCGTGCAGCGGGTTTTTCTTGGCATTCAGGTGGCGTACGAACGCCCGGATGCCGCCGTCGTACTGGAAGGTGTCCCTTTTTCCGGAACACTCGTCCTTCAGCTTGATGCAGACGCCGGAATTCAGGAAGGACAGCTCGCGCAGCCGCTTGGCCAGCACGTCGTAGTGGAATTCTGTGTCCCCGAAGATGTCCGGGTTGGGGGTGAACCGGATGAGGGTGCCGGTCCGGTCCGTGTCGGACAGCCTTTTCAGCGCATATTGCGGTTCCCCGCAGGCATATTCCTGCAGGTAGCTGCCGCCGCCGCGATACACCCTCAGCAACAGCTGCGAAGACAGGGCGTTGACGACGGAGACCCCGACCCCGTGCAGTCCGCCCGAAACCTTGTAGGAATTGTCGTCAAACTTGCCGCCGGCATGCAGCACGGTCATGATCACCTCGGCTGCGGAACGGTTCTCTTCCTCGTGCACATCGACGGGGATTCCCCTCCCGTTGTCGGAAACCGTCACCGAGCCGTCCGAGTGGATATGCACCTGGATCTCCGTGCAATAGCCCGCCAGCGCCTCGTCGATCGAGTTGTCCACCACCTCGAACACCATGTGGTGCAGCCCCGTGCCGTCATCGGTATCGCCGATGTACATGCCGGGCCGCTTGCGCACGGCCTCGAGGCCCTTCAGTACCTTGATGCTGGTTGAATCGTATGACATGGCTGGTCCGTCCTGTGGAATGTGCCCAGTATACCAGTTTATGCCGCCTGTCCGCCCAGGCGGGTGCAGGTGCCCTGTTTCACGTGAAACATCTCGGCCTGCCGCCAGCCCTGCAGGTCCAGCCGCTCCGGCTCCACCGTGCTGATGAACGTCTGGCATCCCAGGGACTGCACGGCCTGCATCAGGGTTTGTGCATGCGGCCTGTCCAGCTCGGCGCACAGGTCATCCAGCAGCACGATACACGGGCGCTGCGCGTGGTCGCGCAGGTGGCGGATCTGGGCCAGCAGCAGGCTGGCGGCCAGCAGCTTCTGCTGGCCGCGAGAGGCCACCCGCGCCGCGGGCTTGCCGTCCAGGAGCAGGCGGAAGTCTGCCCGGTGCGGGCCCCAGCGCGTGGCCCGGAGCTGCCGTTCCTGGTTGGCCGCACGCTCCAGCGCCTCCTGCAGGGACCGGCACTCCCCGGGCCAGCCCCGGTGATAACTCATGGAAATATCCGCTTCTGGCAACAACTTGCTGGTAAATGATTCGAAAATATGCCTAATTTCCTCGAAAACCTCGCATCTTGTCCTGTCGATCCGTTCCCCGGCCTGCGCGGTCTGGCACGTCCAGGCCTGCAGCGGCCGGCCGCATTCGCCCTTGCGCAGCAGCTGGTTGCGCTGGCGCAGGCAGCGGCTGAACTGCCTCCAGTCGGACAGGAAGGCGGGTTTCACGTGAAACGAGGACCAGTCCAGGTAATTCCTGCGATAGCGGGCGCCCGCCTGGACCAGCCGGTGACTGTCCGGATGGACCGGCACCACGGGCAGGATGCCGGCATGATTGGAAATGGAGTGTACCGGCCGGCGGTCGCAGTGGAGCTGCCTCTCCCCGGCCGACTTGCGAATGCCCAGGCGCCTGCGCTTCCCGGCATGCCGGACAGAACCGGTTACCGTGACTTCCCGCGAACCCCTGCGCAGCAGGGCTTCCAGCTGGCGGCTGCGAAAGGAGCGGCCCCGGCTCAAAAAATCGATGGCCTCCAGAATGCTGGTCTTGCCGGCGCCGTTGGCCCCGCAAAACACCGTGACCTCCTCGCCCGGCGTGACTTCCAGGTGCTCCAGGATCCTGAAATTCCGGGCCTCTAGGGAATACAGCACCTGCGTGAACAGGCGCCCGCTACAGGCGCATGGGCATGATCACGTAGCGGCTCTGCGGATCCTCCGCCGACAGGATCAGTACACTGCTGCTGCCGTCCTGCACGTAGATCTCGACTTTCTCCGAGCCGATCACGCCCAGCACGTCCAGCAGATACTGCACGTTGAAGCCCACCTCGATCTTCTCGCCGCTGTACTCGGCACCGAGTTCGTCCTCGGCCTCCTCTTGGCTCGGGTTGTGCGTCTGGACGCGCAGCGAGTCGCAGTCGAGGATCAGACGGATTCCCCGGTACTTCTCGTTGCACAGGATGGCCACGCGCGTCAGCGACTGCCTCAGGGCCTGCCGGTCCACCCGCACGCAGTTCCCCTCCTGCTCCGGCAGCACACGCTGGTACTCCGGAAAGCGCCCGTCGATCAGCTTGGAGGTAAACTGGAGTCCTTCCATTTCCACCCGGATGTGGTTCTTGCCCAGCGACAGGGTCACCTCACCACCCTCCGGTGACAGCAGGCGCTGGAGCTCGTGTATCCCCTTGCGCGGCACGATGATCTGCCGGGAGCCTTCCACGTCATTTTCCCGATCCAGCTGTGTCAGGGCCAGGCGGTGCCCGTCCGTCGCCACGGCCCGGATCTCACTGGCCTCGACCTCCAGCAGCAGGCCATTCAGGTAATATCGCACGTCCTGCTGGGCCATGGCGAAGCAGGAACGGTCGATCAGGCCCCTGAGCTCGTCCTGCTGCAGGGTCAGGCTCACGTCCAGTTCGATGTCATGCAGGTAGGGAAAGTCCTCCACGGGGATGGAGGACAGGGAAAAGCGGCTACGCCCGGAGCTGACCTCCACGCGGCTGTCACTGGACCGGATGTCGACCTGGGAGTCCTTGGCGAAGGACTGACAGATATCCAGAAGCTTGCGCGCCGGGATCGTGATACTCTCGATACCTTCCCGGGACATGGAATGGTGTGCCACAAGCTCGATTTCCAGGTCCGTCGCAGTGAAGGTCAAACCGCCCTCGTTTTCCTGCAGCAGCAGGTGGCTCAGGGCAGGGATAGTCTGTTGCCGCTCTACGGCACCGATGACCTGCTGGATGGGACGAAGCAGGTCTTCTCTTGTCATGGATAACTGCATAATCTCTTTACTATCTAGTAGTTGTTTTTAAGGCTTGCTTTTGCTGTGGATAACCTTTTTATCACATTGCTTATCAAATAGTTGTTATTTTTATAACTGTTAGTTTCCCGTGGGTGTCTTCTTCATTCCACTGTATGGATCGCTGGCAAGGGAACAGTCTGGTTTCTCTTCCGATTGTAGCACTGTTTATCCACAGGTATTCAACCGGAAAGCAGTCGCAGCAGGTTGATGCAGTCGCTGTTGATCTGCTCATCGCCCTCGCGCAGCTCGATGATCTTCCGGCAGGCGTGCAGGACGGTGGTGTGATCCCGTCCCCCGAAGGCATTGCCGATTTCCGGCAGGCTGTGGCTGGTCAGCTCCTTGGCTAGGTACATGGCCACCTGGCGGGGACGCGTGACGGTGCGTGAGCGCCTTGCGGAGTGCAGGTCAGAGACACGGATGCGGAAGTACTCCGCGACGGTTTTCTGGATGTTGTCGAGCGTGATCAGCCTCGCCTGGGAGGCCAGCAGGTCCTGCAGTGCGTGTTTTGCAAAGTCGAGCGTGACGCTCGTGCCCGTGAACTGGGCGTTGGCGATCACCCGCCGCAGGGCGCCTTCCAGCTCGCGGATGTTGGAATGGATGCAGCGCCCGATGAAGAAAGCCACGTCGCTCGGCAGGCTGACGCCCATCTGCTCCGCCTTGCTCTGCACGATGGCGACCCTCGTTTCCAGCTCGGGGGGTTCGATCGCCTGCGTGAGGCCCCAGCTGAAGCGGGACCGGAGCCTTTCCTCCAGCCCTTCCACGTCCTTCGGGTACCGGTCGCAGGTCAGGATGACCTGCCGCTGCCCCTCGAGCAGGGAGTTGAAGGTGTGGAAGAACTCCTCCTGGGAGCGTTCCTTGCCTGCGAAAAACTGGATGTCGTCGATCAGCAGCACGTCGATCGAGCGGTAGAACTGCTTGAAATCATTCATGGTATTGTGCTGCAGGGCCTTGACCATGTCGGCGACGAAACGCTCGGAGTGCAGGTACGTGATGCGGGTGACCGACCGGTTGTCCAGGATGTAGTTGCCGATGGCGTGCAGCAGGTGGGTCTTGCCCAGGCCTACCCCGCCGTAGATCAGCAGGGGGTTGTAGGTGCCGCCCGGGTGCTGGGCGACCTGGAGGGCCGCCGCCCGCGGCAGCTGGTTGGACTTTCCTTCCACGAAGGTGTCGAACGTGAAATTCGGGTTGATGTTGTGAAAGAAGTACTCCTGGGCACTTTCTTCCGGCTCGGCCGTAACCGCCGCCCCCTGCGGCGGGTCGTTGCTGCCGATCTTCAGCACCACGTGGGACTCGGTGGCGTCCTGGTCGGAATGCACCAGTTCGTCGATCCGGTCCAGAAAGTGGCTTCGCACCCAGTCCAGCACGAACCGGTTGGGTGCCAGCAGTGTCAGCGCCCCGTTCTGCTCGATCGCGTGCAGGGGGCGGATCCAGGTGTTGAGTTGCTGTTCGCTCAACTCGGATTCAAGCTGGTGTACGCATGAATTCCAGAGCGGGCTTGTCATGTGGGAAACTCCAGGGCGTTTTTGTTTTATTATGCGAGTGCCTGAGGTGCAGTCTAGCACTAACCGGGGGGTTATCCACAGCCGGTGTGCACGGAACAGGCGTTGACAAATGCAGATAGCGGGATTATTTTGCGCACTGTAGAAGGTTTCTGCTCCAAGTACCCGAAAATTAGAACCAGCCGTGAAACGTACCTATCAACCCAGTAACCTGAAACGTGCCCGCACGCACGGGTTCCGGGCCAGAATGAGGACAAAGGGCGGCCGGGCGGTCATCAACGCCCGGCGCGCACGCGGCCGCGCGCGCTTGTGCCCGTAGTTTTTTGCCTGCGGCAGATTTTTCGTTTTCATACCGCGAACGGCTGCGTACCGCCCGCCAGTTCCAGCGGGTGTTTGACCAGGCGCACCGGTCCGGCAGCAAGGCGTTTGTCCTGCTGTCTAGGGAGAACACGGTAGGCTACCCGCGCCTGGGCATGGTCGTGGCCAAGCGCAAGGCCCGGCGTGCGGTGGACAGGAACATGGTGAAGCGCATGATTCGGGAAAGCTTTCGCACCCACAAGGCGGGACTGCCTGCCAGCGATTACGTGGTGATACTGAAACAACCGGCCGGCACGGCACAGCGAGACATTCTGAGAAAGCAGTTGACGGGGCTTTGGGCGCGATGTACGCAATCCTGAACCGGCATCTTTGCCGGGCACTCATCCTGGTGATCCGTGCGTACCGGTTCCTGCTCAGCCCGTGGCTCGGACACCATTGCCGTTTTCATCCCACTTGCTCGGCCTACGCCATCGAGGCCCTGCAGCGCCACGGCGCGCTGCGCGGAACCTGGCTGGCCGCCAGGCGCCTGGCCTGCTGCCACCCCTGGCACGAGGGGGGCCTGGACCCCGTACCGGAACCCGAACCCCGTGATTAGCCAGCGCTTTTTCCTGTATACGGCGCTCGCCTTCGTGCTGTACATGATCTGGCTGACCTGGCAGAAGGAGCATGCCACGCCGCCCCCGGTGGCCTCCGTCACGCAGCCGGCGGCCCCCCGGGAAGAAGCCGCCGTCCCCGCCGAGGACCTGCCCGACCTGCAGGTGCCGAGCGGCGGGGAGGCGGTCATGCCGGAGGAGCCTGAAGCGCCCCGCCGGGAGATCGTGCCGAGCCGGCACGTGCAGGTCAGCACGGATGTCATGGAGGTCCTGATAGACACCCGGGGTGGCGACATCCGCCAGCTGGACCTTCCTACCTACCCGGTTTCCCTGAAAAGGAAAGACGAGCCCTTCCGGCTGCTGCACAGCGACAACCGGACGTACATCGCCCAGTCCGGCCTGCGCCACGACCGGATCCGGGGCGGGCCGGACCCGTCCGGGCTCGCACCGACCCACCATGACCTCTACACGGCCGAACGTTCCCGCTACGTGCTCGGCGAGGACCAGGACAGCATGGAGGTGAAGCTCGTGTGGGAGGGCGAACAGGGAATCCGTGTGGAGAAGCGCTTCACCTTCTACCGCGATGCCTTCGTGATCGACATCGCCCATCGCGTGGTCAACCGGGGCCCTTCCGCATGGACCGGCCGGCAGTACCAGCAGCTGCGGCACAGCCCCATCCCGGAGGATCGAAGCTGGTTGCGCCTGCCGACCTACACCGGTACGGCGTACTATGACGGCGCGTATCACAAGCACTCGTTCAACGACATTGACGATGCGCCCTTCAACATGCAGGTCACCGGCGGCTGGACCGCCATGCTGCAGCACTACTTCGTCTCGGCCTGGATTGCGGACGAGGAGCAGGAGAACCGCTTCTACAGCAAGCGCGTGAGCGCACCCGGGGAGCAGCAGTACCTGATCGGCATGCTGTCCCCGTCGAAAACCGTCCCGTCCGGCAGCGAGAGCGAGTTCCACCGCAGGCTGTACGCCGGGCCCAAGCTGCAGCGCCGCATGGAAAAGATTGCACCCGGCCTCGAGCTCAGCGTGGACTACGGCATGTTCTCGATCCTTTCCAAGCCGCTGTTCTGGCTGCTGGAGTGGTTTTACAAGCTGGCCGGCAACTGGGGAGTTGCCATCATACTGGTGACGCTCGTGGTCAAGCTGGTGTTCTACAAGCTGTCGGAAACCAGCTACAAGTCCATGGCCCGCATGCGCAAGATCCAGCCGAAGTTCAAGGTGCTGCGCGAGCGCTACGCCGAGGACAAGCAGAAGATGAACAAGGCCCTGATGGAACTGTACAAGAGGGAGAAGATCAACCCGCTCGGCGGCTGCCTGCCCATCCTGGTACAGATGCCCGTGTTCCTGGCCCTGTACTGGGTGCTGGTCGAAAGCGTCGAACTGCGCCAGGCGCCGTTCATATTCTGGATCAACGACCTTTCCATACGGGATCCGATCTTCGTGCTGCCGCTGCTGATGGGCATCAGCATGTACATCCAGTTCAAGCTCAACCCCACCCCGCCGGATCCCATCCAGGCCAAGGTGTTCGCCATGATGCCCATCATGATGACGGCGTTCATGGCCTTTTTCCCGGCCGGCCTGGTCCTGTACTGGCTGATGAACAATATCCTGTCGATTGCCCAGCAATACGTGATCACGAAACGTATTGAGAAGGCGGACCGCTAGGTGCGGGCCGGTGAAACAGGGATTCCGCCGTGCCCGGCGTCACTCCGTCCCCTGACGATCCGATCTGTGCCGTCGCCACCCCGCCCGGGCGCGGTGCCCTGGCCGTGGTTCGCCTGTCCGGGCGCGGTGCCCGGGCCATCGCCGGGCGGGTCACGCGCAAGGAGCTGGTTCCGCGCAAGGCGGTCCTGACCGGCTTTCGCGACGGCAACGGCGAGAGGATTGACCAGGGGCTGGCCCTCTATTTCCAGGCGCCCGCCTCGTTCACGGGCGAGGACCTGGTGGAGTTCCACTGCCACGGCAACCCGGTCGTGTGCGAGATGCTGGTGGATGCGCTGTGCGCACAGGGCGCGCGGCGCGCGGAACCCGGCGAGTTCAGCCTGCGCGCCTTCCTCAACAACAAGCTCGACCTGGCCCAGGCCGAGGCCATCGCGGACCTCATCTCCAGCACCACGGAACAGTGCGTGCGCACGGCGGGACGGTCCCTGCAGGGCGCCTTCTCGAAGCGCGTGAAGGAGGTGCTGGACCGCCTGGTGGGGGTGCGCACCGGGGTGGAGGCCTGCCTCGACTTTCCTGACGAGGACGCCGGGGCGCCTCCGGGACAGGCGCTGCACGGGCCGCTGTCGGCCCTCGACGGGGAACTGGACGAACTGCTGGAACAGGCCCGTTCGGGTGAACGCCTGCACGCCGGGGCGACCGTTGCGATTGTCGGGGCGCCCAATGTCGGCAAGTCCAGCCTGATCAACGCCCTCGCACAAAGCGAGATCGCGATCGTGACGGCGGTTCCGGGCACCACGCGCGACCCGGTCGTGGCGGATATCGAGGTCCACGGCCTGCCGGTGCGGCTGGTGGACACGGCGGGTCTGCGCACAACCGGTGACGAGGTGGAACAGCTGGGCATCGAGCGTACCCGGCGTATCCTCGCCGAGGCAGACCTGGTGCTGTGGCTGGACGACCTCTCGCAGCCGGAGCCGGCCGGCCTGGCGCCGGAGGGGGTCGAGGCCTCCAGGGTGATCCGGGTACACAACAAGACCGACCTGGTTGCCCGGCATGCCGAGCCCGGCCGACAGGAGCTCTATCTGTCCGTGAAGACAGGGTCCGGGATGGAGGCGCTGGTGGAACGGATCCGGGCGCGGGTGCTGGGCCGTGAGCAGGCCAGCACCCCCTTTCTGGCCCGCGCACGCCACCTGGACGCCCTGCAGCGCACGCGGGCCCACGTTCGCAGCGCCCTGCAGTGTCTCCACCGGGGGCAGGACCTGGAGCTTGCGGGCGAGGACCTGCGGCTGGCCCAGCAGGCACTGGGCGAGATCACGGGGGAATTCAGCCCCGACGACCTGCTGGGCAGCATCTTCAGTGAATTCTGCATCGGAAAGTAGTCGAGTCTGGATACGGGGTCCAGTACAATGGGCTGCGGGCAGGCCGGGCACCACCACCGCCGGCCGGTCCGGAACACGGGAAAGCCAGATGTCGATTCACCTCATACACAGGGCGTGCGGGCCATGAGCCGGCGCTGCGATGTCATCGTGGTCGGTGGCGGTCACGCCGGCACCGAGGCGGCGCTTGCGGCCGCCCGCATGGGATGCCGCACGCTGCTGGTGACGCACAACATCGAGACCATCGGCCAGATGAGCTGCAATCCGGCGATCGGCGGCATCGGCAAGAGCCACCTGGTGCGCGAGATCGACGCCATGGGGGGCGCCATGGCGCTGGCCGCGGACCGTGCCGGCATCCAGTTCCGCATCCTGAATTCGAGCAAGGGGCCGGCCGTGCGGGCCACGCGCGCGCAGGCCGACCGTGTGCTGTACAAGGCGGCCATCCGCGAGCAGATCGAGAACCAGGCCAACCTGCAGGTCTTCCAGCAGCCCGTGGAGGACCTGCTTCTGGAACAGGATGCCGTGCGCGGGGTAGTGACCCAGGCCGGGATCCGGTTCGAGGCCCCCGCCGTGGTGCTGACCGCGGGCACGTTCCTGGACGGCAGGGTCCACGTGGGCGACAACCAGTATGCGGCCGGGCGCGCCGGGGATCCGCCGGCCCGGACGCTGGCGCAACGCCTGCGGGAATTGCCGTTCCGCACCGGCCGCCTGAAGACCGGCACGCCGCCCCGCCTGGACGGACGGACCATCGACTACCGCCGCATGGAGCCCCAGCCGGGAGAGGTTCCGGTTCCGGTGTTCTCGTTCATGGGTACCGCCGCGATGCATCCGCGGCAGGTCCACTGCCACATCACGCATACCGGCGAGGCCACGCACGCCATCATCCGCCGCGACCTGCACCGCTCGCCCATGTACAACGGCCGCATCGAGAGTGTCGGGCCACGGTACTGCCCTTCCATCGAGGACAAGGTGACCCGCTTCGCCGAGCGCACGCAGCACCAGGTGTTCATCGAGCCCGAAGGCCTGCACACCCACGAGGTCTACCCGAACGGGCTTTCGACCAGCCTGCCGTACGAGACGCAATGCAGGCTGGTGCAGTCGATCAGGGGACTCGAGCAGGCGCACATCACGCGCCCGGGATACGCCATCGAATACGACTATTTCGATCCCCGGGACCTGCAGCCCGGCCTGCAGACCCGCGCCATCCGCGGCCTGTACTTTGCGGGCCAGATCAATGGCACCACCGGCTACGAGGAAGCCGCGGCCCAGGGCCTGCTGGCCGGGATCAACGCCGCACGCCAGGTGCAGGACCGGGAGCCCTGGGTGGTCGGGCGCGACCAGGCCTACATCGGGGTCATGGTGGATGACCTGGTCACACGGGGCACCGTGGAGCCGTACCGCATGTTTACCAGCCGGGCCGAGTTTCGCCTGATCCTGCGCCAGGACAACGCGGACCTGCGCCTCAGTGAAACGGCACGCCGGCTGGGATGCCTGCCGGAAGAGCGGTGGCAGGCCTTCGTGCGCAAGCGGGAGGCCATCGACGCACACACCCGGCACCTGAAACAGGCGGTTCTGCGGCCGGGCACGGACCGGGCCCGGCAGTGCGGGCAGGCGCTGGACAGTGAACTGAAGCGGGAATGCAGCCTGTACGAGCTGCTGCGAAGGCCGGAGGCGGACCTGCGGAGCCTGAGCCGGTTCGTGCCCGGACTGGACGGGATCCCAGCAGAAGTTGCCGAACAGATCGAGATCCAGGCCCGGTACGCAGGCTACATCGAGCGCCAGAAGGCGCAGGCCCGTCACCTTTCGCAGCAGGAACATGTCCGGCTGCCGGAGGACCTGGAGTATGCATCGATCACGGGCCTGTCCAACGAGGCCCGGCAGAAACTGGTCGAGGTGCGCCCCCGGACCCTGGGCCATGCCGCCAGGATTCCGGGCATCACCGCCGCCACGCTGTCGCTGCTGCTGGTTCACCTGAAGGCCCGGGAGCGGCTGAAACGAAGTGCCTGAAGACCGCGGCAGCGTCCCCGGACCCCGGACCGGTCATGGATGATGCGCGGCTGCTCGAGACAGGCCTGCGATCGATGCACGCAAGTGCCGATGTCAACCAGAGGCAGGCACTGCTACAATTTGTCCGACTGCTGCAGAAATGGAACCGGGTCTACAACCTGACGGCGACACGGGGGTCCAGCGAGATTATCCGCAGGCACGTCTTTGACAGCCTGACCGTGATGCCGTACATCGAGGGCCGCCGCGTGATCGATGTCGGCAGCGGGGCCGGACTCCCCGGTCTCGTGCTGGCCATCCTGTGCGGCGAACGGGAGTTTGTGCTGCTGGATGCCAATGCCAGGAAAACCCGGTTCATGCGGCAGGCGATCATTGAAATCGGGCTGGAGAACGCAAGGGTGTGCCAGCAGAGGGTGGAACAGTATGTGCCGGAGAACGGGTTCGATACGGTGGTGAGCCGCGCCTTTGCTCCCGTCGAGGCGCTGTTCGCGTCGGTGGAGCACCTGCTGGACCGCGGCCGGGTGGTCCTGATGCTGGGCAGGGAGCCCGGGCTGCCGCCCCTGCCTTCGGGATACCGGCTGACGGGAATGTACCCGGCCCGCATCCCGGGCGTGAAGACGCACCGGCATATCGCAACGGTTGAAAAGGGCGCATGAAAACGGTTTCCGTGACAAACCAGAAAGGGGGCGTGGGCAAGACCACCACTTCGGTAAACCTTGCCGCGGCCATGGCCAGCGTGCGGCGCAGGGTCCTGCTCATCGACCTGGACCCGCAGGGCAACGCCACCATGGGTTCCGGGGTAGACAAGCGCACCGTGGAATACACGACCGCGCAGGTGCTGCTGCAGGAGGCGGCCGCGGCCGAGTGCATCATCCGGGGCTGCAAGGGCGGCTACGACCTGATGCCCGGCAACGAGACGCTGACCGTGGCGGAAGTCAGGCTGCTGGAGCTGGAACAAAGGGAATACAGGCTGCGCGAGGCCTTGCGGGGAGCGCTGGGCGCCCAGTATGATTACGTCTTTATCGATTGTCCGCCCTCGCTGAACATGCTTACGCTCAATGGCCTGGTGGCCGCCGACAGCGTCATCATCCCGACGCAGTGCGAGTACTACGCCCTCGAGGGACTGTCTGCGCTGATGCAGACCATCGAGCGGGTTCGCCAGAGCGCAAACCCGGGACTCAGGATCGAGGGCCTGTTGCGCACCATGTTCGACTCGCGCAACAATCTGGCCAACGATGTCTCCACGCAACTCACCTCGCATTTCGGCGAGAGCGTCTACCGCACCATCATCCCGCGCAACGTCACGCTGGCGGAAGCGCCCAGCCATGGCCTGCCCGTGCTGCTGTATGACGAGCGTTCACGAGGCGCCCTGGCCTACCTGAATCTTGCCAGTGAACTGCTGCAGCGCAACGGGGAAACCGGCGTGCCGGAACCCCGGGTACAGGGCTGAGGCCGCCATGAAGAAGAAAAAACCGGGACTGGGGGCGCTGGGAATCGATGTGCTGCTGAGCACGGGGGGTCCGGCCCCGCCGGCCGGGGACGCCTCCCTGCGCACATTGCCGGTGGAACTGGTCCACCGCAGCCCGTACCAGCCGCGCAGGCAGGTGAACCCCGAGGCCCTGGAGGAACTGGCGGACTCCATCCGCCGCCAGGGCGTCATACAGCCGGTCGTCGTGCGCAGGGTCGAGGGGGAATACCAGCTGATTGCGGGGGAGCGGCGCTGGCGTGCGGCGCAGCAGGCGGGACTGCTGGAGATCCCGGCGGTGATCCGGGACGTCGACGACCAGCAGGCGGCCGCGCTGGCGCTGGTGGAAAACCTGCAGCGCGAGGACCTGAACCCGCTGGAAGAGGCCAGGGCCTACTCGGGCCTGGTCGAGCAGTTCGGTCTCACGCACCAGGAGGTCGGGGAAGCCGTGGGACGGTCCCGTGCCGCGGTCAGCAACAGCCTGCGGCTGCTGGCCCTGCCGGCAGGCGTACAGGACATGCTGGACCGGGGACAGATCGAGATGGGCCATGCACGCGCCCTGCTGGCCCTGGAGGCGGCCCGGGCACTCGCTGCGGCACAGGAGGTCGTGCGGCGCAAGCTGTCGGTGCGGGCTGCCGAGGCACTGGTCAGGAAGATCCAGTCCGGGCAGCCAGGCAGGCGCGGGGGCGAGGCAGCGGAGCCGGACCCGGATATCCGGCGCATGGAACGCAGGCTTTCGGAACGGCTCGGAACGAACGTGGCGATCCAGCATCGTCGAGACGGCAGCGGCCGGGTACAGATCCGCTATGCCAGTCTGGACGAATTCGACGGGATCGTCAGGAAACTGGCACCGGACACGTAACCGCCGGACCCGGTCCGGACTGCGCCCTGGCCGCAGCCGCCCGGCGAAGCATCGCGCGCGGCCGGGATGGCGGGAGACGGGCTGCACGAAACCCGTGAATCGACCGGTCCACACGGTTGAGATTTTGCTGGCTTGACCGTATACTTCGCGCCTCTTGTACAAGATCAGGCCTGCCGTTCAAGAAGAAGGGCGGACCAGTGGCTGCCAGGCGCACGGGACGGGGAGTGCTGCGGGCAGGCATCCAAAGATGAAACGAAATGTGGCTCGAAATCCGGGACTGCCTTCGCAGGTAAGCTGGATCCTGGCTGTCCAGTGGGCCGTGACACTGTGTGCAGGAGCGGTCCTGTTCGCGGTCAAGCGTGAATGGGCCCTGTCCGTGCTGCTGGGCGGGCTGATCTGCGTGCTGCCGAACATGTTTTTTGCACGGCAGCTGTTTGCAAGAAGGCGCAGCGTGCAGTTGCAGGGCCTGGTATGGTCCGCGTTTGGTGTGGAGATCGTCAAGATCGTCCTGACGTTAATATTGTTTGCGGTAGTTTTTATACAGTATAAGGAAGTTCACCCTCTGGCACTGCTGGTCGCCTATTTCACGACCTACTCCTGCAACTGGGTGGTTCCATTAATCAAGCCTGATCCGTTCATCCAAAAAGCATCCTGAAGCATGGCTGGCGCAATCACCCCCTCCGAATATATCCAGCACCACCTGACCAACTGGACCTTCGGCAAACACCCGGACGGTCACTGGGGCTTTGCGCACAACGCGGAAGAGGTGGCGCAGATGGGTTTCTGGTCGATCCATGTGGACAGCCTGTTGTGGTCGTTCCTGCTTGGCGCGATCTTCCTGTTCGTGTTTCACCGGGCGGCCCGCAACATGACGTCCGGCCCGCCGGGCAGACTGCAGAATTTCGTGGAATGGGTGGTCGAGTTCGTCGATCAGAACGTGCGCGGCTCGTTCAGCGCAAAGAATGACCTCGTCGCCCCGCTGTCGCTCACGGTCTTCTTCTGGGTGCTGCTGATGAACCTGATGGACCTGGTCCCGGTGGACTGGCTTCCCTGGCTGGCCGGCCAGTTCGGCCATGCGGTGCTGGGCATGGACCCGCATCACGTGTATTTCAAGGTGGTGCCGACCACGGATCTCAATGTCACGGCAGGACTGGCGCTCGCGGTGTTCGTGCTGATGCTGTACTACAGCGTCAAGGTCAAGGGCCTCGGCGGCTTCCTTGCGGAACTCTCGTTCCAGCCGTTCGGCAAGTGGGGCCTGCCTGCGAACCTGCTGCTGGAGGGGATTTCGCTGATCTCCAAGCCGGTATCCCTGGCCCTGCGGCTGTTCGGCAACCTGTATGCGGGGGAGATGATCTTCATCCTGATCGCGCTGCTGTACAGCGGCGGCATCGTCTGGGGAACCCTGGGCGGGGTGCTGCAGCTGGGCTGGGCAATCTTCCACATACTGATCATCCTGCTGCAGGCATTTATTTTCATGGTGCTCACCATCGTGTACCTGGACATGGCGCACCAGCATCACTAGACAGGCAATATTGCACAATTACTTTACGCATTTGGTAACAGGAGAACGAAGATGGAATTAGCACAAGCTGTACTTTACATAGCGGGGGCACTCATGCTTGGCATCGGTGCGGCAGGCGCTGCCGTGGGCATCGGTGTACTCGGCGGCCGTTTTCTCGAGGGGGCGGCACGACAGCCGGAACTCATTCCCATGCTCAGGACACAGTTTTTCATTGTGATGGGCCTGGTGGATGCGCTGCCTGTCATCGCCATCGCCATCGGGCTGTACGTCCTGTTTGCGGTGTAGGCCCGCAGGCGGACCCTTTCCCTGATCACTACGAGGTAGAGCCCGGACATGAATATAGGTCTTACATTACTCGGTCAAACCATTGCATTTGTCGTCTTTGTCCTGTTCTGCATGAAATTCGTGTGGCCCCCGATCATGACCGCGCTGAACGAGCGCAAGAAGAAGATCGCGGATGGGCTGGCCGAGGCGGAACGCGGCTTCAAGCAGCAGGAGCTGGCCGAGCGGAACGCGGAACAGAAACTGTCTGAAGCCAAGCAGCAGGCCAACGACATCCTGAACCAGGCGCACAAGCGAGCCAATGAAATCGTGGAAGACGCCAAGATGGCGGCGGTTGAGGAAGGAAACCGGATCAAGGAGTCGGCCCATGCCGAGGTGGAGAAGGAAGTCCACCGTGCCACCGAGCAGCTCAGGGTCCAGGTCTCGGCGGTCGCCGTGGCGGGTGCGGAGCGGATTTTGAAAAAGGAAATCGACGCCGGTGCCCACCAGGACATCCTGGACGAGCTGGCGGCGCAGATTTGAGGTCGGGATAGATGTCGGAACAAGCCACCGCCGCAAGACCGTACGCCCGCGCCGCCTTTGAAGTCGCGGTGGCCGGCGGCACGCAGCAGCAGTGGACCGACATGCTGGCCTTCATGGAGGTCGTGGCCGCGGACCCGGTCATGCGCGCGCTGCTGGACAGCCCCGTGCTGTCAAGGCAGCAGGCCGCGGACCTGTTCATTTCGGTCTGTGAGGGGCGGGTCAGTGAACAGGGCGCAAACTTCATCCGGCTGCTGGCAGAGAATGCCCGCATGCACCTGCTGGGCGAGATCGCGGCACTGTACCGGCAGTACCGGGCCGATGCCGAGGGGACCGTCGATGCCGAGGTGATTTCGGCCAGCGCCGTGAACGAGGCGCAACTGGCGAGCATCTCGACGGCACTGAAGCGGCGCCTGGGCAAAGAGGTACGGCTGGCCTCGCGCATCGATTCGTCCCTGATCGGCGGGGCGGTCATCCGGGCAGGCGATCTGGTAATCGACGGGTCCGTTCGCGGACGGCTCGACAAGCTTTCTGCCGCCCTTGCGCACTGAATGCACAGGACAGGGCAAACAAGAGGATTCGAACATGCAACTTAACCCAACTGAAATCAGTGAATTGATCAAGCAGCGTATCGAGAATTTCGATACGGCCGCACAGGCGCGCACCGAAGGCACGGTGGTCGGCGTCACGGATGGCATCGTGCGCATCCATGGCCTGGCGGACGTGATGGCCGGCGAGATGCTGGAGTTCCCGCAGAACACGTTCGGCCTGGCCCTGAACCTGGAGCGTGACTCGGTGGGTGCGGTCGTGCTCGGTGAATACCGGCATATCAAGGAAGGCGACAAGGTCTCCTGCACCAGCAGGATCCTGGAAGTGCCGGTCGGCCCCGAAATGCTGGGCCGGGTGGTGGATTCCCTGGGCAACGGCATTGACGGCAAGGGGCCGGTGGAGTGCGGCGCCTCGTCCGCGATTGAAAAGATTGCCCCCGGCGTCATCGAGCGCCAGTCCGTCAGCCAGCCGGTGCAGACCGGGCTGAAGTCCATCGATTCCATGGTGCCCATCGGCCGCGGCCAGCGGGAACTGATCATCGGCGACCGCCAGACCGGCAAGACCGCTCTGGCCGTGGATACCATCATCAACCAGAAGGGCACGGGCATCAAGTGCATTTACGTGGCGATCGGGCAGAAGAACTCCTCGATTGCCAATGTGGTCCGCAAGCTGGAAGAGCACGGGGCCATGGAGCATACCATCGTCGTCGCGGCCAGCGCTTCGGACTCCGCGGCCATGCAGTACATCGCACCGTATTCGGGATGCGCGATGGGCGAGTATTTCCGGGACCGGGGCGAGGATGCGCTGATCATATACGATGACCTGACCAAGCAGGCCTGGGCCTACCGCCAGGTGTCCCTGCTGCTGAGGCGCCCGCCGGGCCGGGAGGCCTACCCGGGGGATGTATTCTACCTGCACTCGCGCCTGCTGGAGCGGGCATCGAGGGTGAACGCCGATTACGTGGAACGCTTCACCGGCGGCGAGGTCACCGGGCGCACCGGGTCCCTGACGGCACTGCCGATCATCGAAACGCAGGCCGGGGACGTGTCGGCCTTCGTGCCGACCAATGTCATCTCGATCACGGACGGCCAGATTTTCCTGGAGAGTGACCTGTTCAACGCGGGATTCCGTCCGGCGATCAATGCGGGCCTGTCGGTATCGCGTGTCGGCGGGGCCGCGCAGACCCAGGTCATCAAGAAGCTGGGCGGCGGGGTCCGCCTGGCCCTGGCGCAGTACCGCGAACTGGCGGCGTTCTCGCAGTTCGCTTCCGACCTGGACGAGCAGACGCGCAAGCAGCTGGAGCGTGGTGAGCGGGTCATGGAGCTGATGAAGCAGCCCCAGTACACGCCGCTGACGGTCGCGGACATGGCGGTGTCGCTGTTTGCCGTGGACCAGGGGTATGTGGACGACGTCGAGGTCGGCGAGGTCGTGCGTTTTGAAAAGGCCATGCATGATTTCGTGCGCTCGCAGCACCAGGAGCTGCTGGATACCATCAACCGCACGGGCGAATACGATGATGAGACCGAGGCGGGCCTGCGCCGGGCGGTCGAGGATTTCAAGGCCAAGGGTACCTGGTAGGACGCAGCAGTCATGCCCGGCGAGAAAGAGATCCGCACGCAGATCGCGAGTATCAAGAATACTCAGAAGATCACCAAGGCGATGGAGATGGTGGCGGCCAGCAAGATGCGCAAGGCACAGGACCGCATGAGTGCCACCCGCCCCTACTCGCAGAAAATGCTGAACGTGATCGGTCATCTTGCGCATGCCAGTTCCGAGTACAAGCACCCGTTTCTGGTCGAGCACCCGGAGGTGAGGCGCGTCGGGTTCATCATCGTGTCCACGGACCGCGGGCTTTGCGGCGGCCTCAACATCAACACCTTCAAGGCGGCGCTGAAAGCCATGCAGGCATGGCAGGAAAAGCATGTCGAGATCGACCTGTGCCTGATCGGGGCCAAGGGCACCGCGTTCTTCAAGAGAATTTCGGAAAACATCGTCTCCCAGGTGTCCAACCTGGGCGACACGGTGCGGATCAGCGAGCTGATCGGCACGGTCAAGACCATGCTGGATGCCTACACGGAAGGCACCATCGACCGCCTGTTCCTGGTCGAGAACGAGTTTGTCAACACCATGACGCAAAGGCCGAGGGTGCTCACGCTGCTGCCCCTGGTGCCGGAGGAAAACGATGAGCTGAAGCATCACTGGGACTACATCTACGAGCCGGATGCGAAGGCCGTGCTGGATGAACTGCTGACCCGGTATGTCGAATCGATCGTATACCAGGGCGTGGTCGAGAACGTCGCCTGTGAAATGGCGGCGAGGATGATTGCCATGAAAAGTGCATCGGACAATGCCGGGGAGCTGATCGCGGAGTTGCAGCTGGCCTACAACAAGGCGCGGCAGGCGGCGATCACCCAGGAAATTTCGGAAATCGTCGGCGGGGCCGCGGCGGTTTGAACATTGAGATACATTCAATACTTGCTAAAGAGGAAACAACATGAGTTCGGGTCAAATTGTTGAGATCATCGGGGCCGTGGTCGACGTGGAGTTCGCACGCGAGGAAGTGCCGAACGTGTACGATGCCCTGGTCGTGGACGACAAGAATCTTACCCTGGAAGTGCAGCAGCAGCTCGGCGGCGGGATCGCGCGCACGATTGCCATGGGAGCTTCCGACGGGCTGCAGCGCGGGCTGCGCGTGACCAACACCAAGGCCCCGATTTCGGTGCCGGTCGGCCCGAAAACCCTGGGCCGGGTCATGAACGTGCTGGGCGAACCGGTGGACAATGCCGGGGGCATCGGCGCGGAGTCAAGCATGCCGATACACCGCACGCCCCCGAAGTTCGAGGAACAGGCAGGGGGCAACGAACTGCTCGAGACGGGCATCAAGGTCATCGACCTGCTTTGTCCCTTCGCCAAGGGAGGCAAGATCGGCCTGTTCGGTGGCGCCGGATGCGGCAAGACCGTGGCCATGATGGAACTGATCAACAACATCGCGAAGAAGCACTCGGGCCTGTCGGTGTTCGCGGGCGTCGGGGAGCGCACCCGGGAGGGAAATGACTTCTACTACGAGATGAAGGAAGCCGGCGTGCTCGACAAGGTGGCCATGGTGTACGGCCAGATGAACGAGCCGCCCGGGAACCGCCTGCGGGTAGGCCTGACCGGCTTGACGATGGCGGAGTACTTCCGGGATGAAGGCCGTGACGTGCTGATGTTCATCGACAACATTTACCGGTACACCCTGGCGGGGACGGAGGTATCGGCACTGCTGGGACGTATGCCTTCCGCGGTCGGCTACCAGCCGACCCTTGCCGAGGAGATGGGCGCCCTGCAGGAACGCATCACGTCCACCAGCGCAGGATCCATCACGTCGATCCAGGCGGTGTACGTGCCGGCGGACGACCTGACCGACCCGTCGCCTGCGACCACCTTTGCACACCTGGACGCGACCGTCGTACTGTCCCGCCAGGTCGCTGAACTGGGCATCTACCCGGCCGTGGACCCGCTGGACTCCACCAGTCGCCAGCTCGACCCGCTGGTGATCGGGCAGGAGCACTACGACACGGCCCGCGGGGTGCAGAACACCCTGCAGCGGTACAAGGAACTCAAGGACATCATCGCGATCCTGGGCATGGACGAGCTGTCCGAGGAAGACAAGCTGGTCGTGGCCCGTGCGCGCAAGGTGCAGCGGTTCCTGTCACAGCCGTTTTCCGTGGCGGAAGTGTTTACCGGATCCCCCGGCAAAATCGTGTCCCTGCAGGATACGGTCTCCGGCTTCAAGGCCATCGTCGACGGGGAATATGACGAGCTGCCGGAACAGGCCTTCTACATGCAGGGGGATATCGAGGATGTCATCAAGAAAGCCGAGGAGCTCTAGGCCGGCATGGCCATGACCCTGCACCTCGACGTGGTGAGCGCGGAGAAGGAGATCTTTTCCGGCACCGTCTCGGCGGTCTTCGCACCGGCCAGGATGGGTGATGTCGGGATCTACCCGCGTCATACTCCCCTGGTGACCAGCCTGAGGCCAGGGGAACTGAAGATTGAGGTGGAGGGCCAGGAGGACCAGTACCTCTACGTGTCCGGGGGCATCCTGGAGGTCCAGCCGCATGTCGTGACCGTGCTGTCGGATACGGCGATCCGCGCCGAAGACCTCGACGAGGCCAAGGCCCTCGAAGCCAAGCAGCGTGCGGAAGACGCCCTCAAGGACAGGAAGGGGGACCTGGATGCCGCCAAGGCCCAGGCCGAACTGGTGAGGGCCGCGGAGCAGCTGCGCATGATCCAGAGGATGCGCAAGCAGCGAAGGTAGGCGCCGCGGGGCCGCATCGCCGGTCGTGGATCCGCTGCAGTGACGGCGGGCAGGCACAATGCCCCTTAACCTGTTAGGCTTGGGTATCCGAAAAGCCCCATGAAACTGGACATCATCATACTTGCTGCCGGGCAGGGCTCGCGCATGTACAGCGACCTGCCCAAGGTGCTGCACCGGGTTGCGGGCCAGCCCATGCTGGCCCGCGTGATCGGGTGCGCCCGGGCCCTGTCCCCGCACGGCCTCCACGTGGTGGTCGGATACGGGGCCGAAGAGGTCAGGGCGGTCCTCCGGGACGATTCCATCCGCTGGTGGCATCAGGCCGAGCAGCAGGGAACGGGCCATGCCGTGCAGCAGGCGCTCCCCGGGTTGCAGGAGGATCATGACGTGCTGGTGCTGTACGGCGATGTGCCCCTGCTGGCACCTGCCACCCTGCAGGCGGTCCTCCGGGAGCTGTCCGGAAATGACCTGGTGCTGCTGTCTGCGGAGCTGGCCGACCCGTCCGGCTACGGGCGGATCGTGCGCGATGCGCAGGGCCGGGTGCTGAGAATCGCCGAAGAGCAGGATGCGGATCCGCAGACCCTGGGCATTCGCGAGGTGAACACGGGGGTGCTGGCCACGCGCTCCGCCCTGCTGAAGCAGTGGCTGGCCGGAATCGAGACCGGAAACGCGCAGGGCGAGTACTACCTGACCGACTGTATCGGGCTGGCCGTGGCCGGCGGGTACCGGGTGGAGGCCATGGTCTGCGAGAATGCCGAAGAAGTGCTCGGCGTCAACGACAAGCACCAGTTGATGCAGGCCGAACGGATCTGCCAGCGACGCACGGCCGACCAGCTGATGGCGCTGGGCGTGACGCTGCTGGACCCTGACCGGGTTGACGTGCGCGGGGACCTGGTGACCGGCAGGGATGTCGTGATCGATGTCAACACGGTGTTCGAGGGAAACAACTGCCTCGGGGACAGCGTCAGCGTCGGTGCCAACAGCATCCTGGTCAACACCTCCGTCGGAGACGGGACCCGTATCCACCCGAACTGCCACATCGAAAACGCCGTGATCGGCAGTGACTGCAGCCTGGGGCCCTATGCCAGGATTCGCCCGGGCACCCGGCTGGCAGACGACGTCAGGATAGGAAACTTTGTCGAGATCAAGAAGTCTGATATCAGGACGGGGAGCAAGATCAACCATCTGAGCTACGTCGGGGATGCCGAGGTGGGCGAGCAGGTCAATGTGGGAGCGGGGGTCATCACCTGCAACTATGACGGGGCGAGGAAGCATCGCACGGTCATCGGCAACCGCGTGTTCGTGGGATCCGATACCCAGCTGGTCGCACCGGTGGCCATCGGGGACGGAGCCACGATCGGTGCCGGATCCACGATTACCAAGAATGCCCCCGGCGACACGCTGACGCTTGCGCGCAGCAAGCAGGTCAGCATAAAACACTGGAAACGCCCGGAAAAAGAATAAGTCATGTGCGGGATTGTAGGGGCCATCGCGAACCGGAATGTCTGCCCTGTACTGCTGGAAGGCCTGTACCGCCTGGAGTACCGGGGTTACGACTCGGCCGGCATGGCCGTGCTCACGAACGGATCGATCCAGCGGATCCGCAGGCCAGGCAAGGTGAACGAGCTGGACAGGGTGCTGGAAGATGCCACGCTCACCGGCAAACTCGGGATTGCCCATACACGCTGGGCCACACACGGCGTGCCGGCAGAAAACAATGCGCACCCGCACATCTGCAACAGCCGCATCGCAATCGTGCACAACGGCATCATCGAGAACTTCAGGGATCTCAAGCAAAGACAGGTAGGCCAGGGGTTCACCTTTACCTCGGATACAGACACCGAGGTCATCGCCCACCAGATCGTGCTGTATCTCGACCGGGGCCATGACCTCCCGGGCGCCGTGCGGGCCACCGTGCAGGACCTGAAAGGGGCCTATGCGCTGGGCGTGATCGACAAGCTGGAGCCTGACAGGCTGGTTGCCACGCGCAGCGGCAGCCCCCTCGTGGTGGGGATCGGCAGGGACGAGAACTTCATCGCTTCCGACGTGCAGGCGCTGCTGAAGGAAACCCGGGAGTTCGTGTTCCTTGAAAACGGCGACATCGTCGATATGGGGCGCGATGGCATCCGCGTGCTCGATGCGGGGGGTGCCGAGGTCAGGCGCGAATCCAGGATGAGCGACCTGACGGCCGACGCCACGGGGAAAAACGGGTATCCCCATTACATGCTCAAGGAGATTCACGAACAGCCGCGGGCCGTTGCCGACACCCTTGAAGGCAGGCTGGTGAATGGCCGCATCGCGGACCAGATCCTCGGTCCCATGGCGGAACAGTTACTGGACGGGACGCGGGCCGTACAGATCGTTGCCTGCGGCAGCAGCTATCATGCGGGGCTGATTGCAAGATTCTGGTTCGAGGAGCTTGCAGGCATTCCTTGCCTGGTCGATATTGCCAGCGAGTTCCGTTACCGCAAGCACCTGGCCCAGCCGGGCACGCTGTTCGTTACGATCTCGCAGTCCGGAGAGACGGCAGACACCCTGGCTGCCCAGCGCCAGGCCAGCCGGGAACCCTACGTGGGATCCTTGACGATTTGCAACGTGCCGGAGAGTTCACTGGTCCGCGAGTCCGACCTGGCACTGATGACCCATGCGGGGCCGGAAATCGGTGTCGCTTCCACCAAGGCCTTTACCACGCAGCTGGTGGCGTTGCTGATGCTGGCAATCCTCGCAGGGCGCCGCCACGGCATGCAGGAAGAGCAGGAGAGCAGGCTCGTCGAGCAGCTGGCCAACCTGCCCACACGGATCAACAGGGTGCTGGAACGGGAGGATGAAATCCGTGCGCTCGCCGGCAGTTACGACAAGAAGCAGCATTCACTGTTTCTGGGCAGGGGAATCCATTATCCCGTTGCAATGGAGGGAGCGCTGAAGCTCAAGGAGGTTTCATACATCCATGCCGAGGCCTATCCCGCGGGGGAACTGAAGCACGGCCCGATTGCGCTGGTCGATGACAAGATTCCGGTCATCGCGGTCGCGCCCAACGACGAGCTGCTGGAAAAACTGAAGTCCAACCTGGAGGAGGTCCGGGCCCGGGGCGGCGTGCTGCACGTGTTTGCCGACATCCGTTCAGGCTTCGAGTCGGGCCCCGACACGGTGGGCATTGAAGTGGATGCACCGGACAATGCGGTGGCTCCGATCGTCTTCACCATCCCGCTGCAACTGCTTGCCTACCATGTGGCGGCGCTCAAGGGAACCGATGTCGACCAGCCGCGAAACTTGGCCAAGTCGGTCACCGTGGAGTAGATTTAAGTGGTGCATTAATTCCTGGCACCGTCTACCCAGAGTTCACCCTCCACTACCAATCCAACAATCTCACCTATGAAGGCAATGGTGTATCCAAGAGACAGGAAGCACTTCATAAACTCATCTCCTACATGAATGAGGTCGAGGGAATTAGTTTTAGACGCATTAGTGCGTGGTTGAATCGTTCTGGTATCAAGACACATCGTAGCGAAACATGGTCTGAAACTGGTGCACACGCGCACAGTGTCATTAAACGAATGACAGGCTGAGGTACTTACCTATTGCCATGGGTTGCTCAAAAAAAAGACACACTTAAAGCTCTGGTACTCCATATTCTTTCATGTATCGCTTTATTCTCGCTTTCCTGCTCAAACCAGCATCAGAGAGATTCATCTTGAAGGTTCCGTCTGGATGCACACCAAAAAATTCAAAAAAGAAGTCCTGAGTGTATGATTCTTTTTTTGAAGAATCGGTATATTTCAGTTGAAATACAACAAACGCAGGTCGCATGCTCTGTGTGACATTAACATCCAACTGCCGATCAAATCCTTCGCCCGGGCCTAAAGCATTAGCACTTCCGAATGTTTTCCTATGTTGTGGTCCTTTAGTCTGGTTAAGGGATGTATCAAGTACCAGAAGTCGGCTGATTACGTTGTCTACTAAAACACTGTTATTTTTGACAGACATTTTGAGATAAAACTTGCCATAGGAATCTTTATGTATTTTTGCTTTCGTAAGTGTGAGATACGGCCTTGCAGGTATTTTATTAGCATTTGTAAATTCTTCTAGTATTTTGATTTGCACATTTGCTAGCTTATCTAAGTTGTCGTTTTGCTGGTTTAATTGACCAATTAACGACACTAAAAAAAAAGTGATTACACCTCCAGCAATCGCCCACAAAAACGATGTCTTTGATTTAGCGGCAAGCCAAATCACGAAACCAACCCCTGTACTGAAAGCAAGGGTAAAAGCACTATAATCGTGAATAATAGAGGACAGAAGTTCCTGCCCAAATTCGACCCAAAATGCTTTATCCATACATGTAAGATTGTGCTATTGCATGTACATGTTTCGACTATACAAGCATGTATTGCAAAGACCCTTTAGAACATCCGCGCACCTGAATCATGTCAAACATACAGTGTGCGCAGGCTTTCGGAACGCTGTCGGAATTTGGGAGTAGCACACCCGTTTTTCACTTCTTAGCTTTGTGAATACTAGCCAGTTGATTATAACTGCAGCTTTATGAGGTTTCTGTGAGACCAAGCCAAGAAACTATGAGGTTTTCGGGGGGGGGCACCCGAAGATTTACACTTGGAGAAGCGTTGCGGAACCGACACAGGTTCCTGTCGCCAAGATTCAGCATCCTGGGCTGTGTCAAGTTGTTCTGCCCCCCTAAACTTGAGCCAGATTTGGGTGTAAAACTCTCATAATGGGTTTGGATCAAGGGGATCAACATGCGCAAGCGATTCAAGGAATCGGAGATCATCAATTCACTGCGGGCGATCGAGGTCAAGACCAGCGGGGGCATGGGTACAACGAACGCTTCAATGGCACACTTCGACATGAAGTGCTGGACCCTGAAGTCTTTTGCTCACTGAATGAAGCACAGGCTGTGATTACACAGTGGGTGCATCGATACAACCACATCCGGCCTCATCAATCCCTGGATCAACGACCGCCTGTACCGGAAACTGTCGCTCCAGCCCTCTCACAACACCTGGTACATACTCAGGGGGCTTGACAGACGGTGATAGCCTGCGGCACAGGCTTAACAAGGACCTCGGATTCACCCGAGCGGACCGGGGCGAGAATGTGCGGCGTATCGCGGAAGTGGCCAGGCTGTTCATCGATGTCGGCCTGATTGTCCTGGTCTCGACAGTATCGCCCTTTCGCGATCAACGCCGCATGGCCCGGGAAATGATCGGGGATGGGGCATTCATCGAGGTGTTTGTGGACGCTCCCCTGGAGGTTTGCGAGCAACGTGATCCGGAGGGACTGTACCGGAAAGCCCGTGCTGGCTGGATCAGGAACTTCACCGGGATCGACGGCGCCTGTGAACCACCTGAAAACCCCGAGCCTGTGTTGAGGACCGGTATACGGGTGTTCAGGAGGTGGCGGACGAGGTCATCCGCTAGCTGCTGTCCTGGTCCGGCGATTCGGCCCGCGGGACGGCCCCTGCACCTTGACGCGCGAGGGTTTCAGGGAGAGCCGCCGTCGTGAGCTCGTGACCCTGTCCGGACCCTGAGCGTCGCGTATTCAGGGTATGTGGGAGTCGAGGCCGATGAACGTTCCGCCGTTTTGCTCGCACAGGGCGCGCATCAGGGTGGCGAAGCGGACACCGCTGATCTGCTCGGATTCCGGGCGGGAAAACTGGATCGGGAAGCCTACCGCATGGATGCGCACCCTCCGGTTTCCCTGCAGGTCCTTGCGGTTGATCGTGCTCACTTCGCGCAACACGGACTCGATGGAGGGTCCGGTGAACTCGTCGCCGAACACGTATAGGCTGATGCGCCGGTCCTGCGCCTGGAATGTGCGGATGGCCGCGGTGATGCCCTCGACCGGGCTGCTGTTGCTGAACGGCTGCCAGTCGCGCAGGCGCCTGAGAACCGCCTGGCGGCGTGCAGGCGTATCGGGAATCCACCTGCCGGCATACTGGCTGAACATGTATTCGCCCATGTCGTTCATGACCTGCATGCCCTTGACCTTCGGGTACGCATCCAGCGCTTCGGTCAGCTTCTGCTGGACCGAGGTCCAGCCGTGATTCAGCATGCTGCCGGAAGTGTCGATAATGAAGATGACGTATTCGCTGTCGACCGGTATGCCTGCGATGGTGTCTTCCTCTGGCAGAACGCGGGGAGGGTCCTGCTGCTGCAGTCGGCGCATCGCTTCCGTCAGCATCTGGCGTGCCTGCAGCAACTGGCCTTCGATCCTGTTCTGTACGGAGGCGTCTTCGCTGGAGGCGGAGAACCTGCCCCGTATGGCAGACAGGTCGGCCTGCAGGCGTGCGATCCTTTCCTCTTCCTCGGCGAGCTGCTGTTTTTTGCTCACCAGTTCGCGGTTGAGCACGTGGCTTTCACCGCGCAGCTCGTGCAGTTGCAGCTGCAATGCCGCGATCATCCGGTCCAGGTCCTCGCCGTACTGGTCGAAGATGACCGGTTCCGCCGTCTTGGACAGTACCAGCAACAGGATCAGTGCGCCGAAACCGCAGCAGACACAGTCCAGGAAGGAGAGGCTGAAAATCTCGATGCTTCTGCGCGGCTTCATGGCTCAGGGCCAGTCCCTGGAAGGGCTGAAAAAACTTCCCCGGGTACTGCGTGCCAGTTTCCAGTATTCACTGGAGGCATCCGGGTCACCTTCCATGTTAAACAGGATGATGTTGACGGGGATGTCCCCGGGCAGCATCTCCAGTGCGGCCCGGAACAGTTTTTTGCGGGCCTTCGCGGAGACCTTGCTTCCGAGAGGCCTGGATTTGCCCTGCGTCGGCAGTCCGTCCGTGAGCAGGTAGACGGTGTCCGGAGGCGGGGAAAGCTGACCGATCGATTCGAAGGCCCGGTAAAGGCTCGTGCCCTTTTCGGGCGCGATCCCGTACAGGCGATCCACCGCGGCATCCAGGTGACGCACGTTGCCCCCGTCGAGCCATGCGCTGTCGGGGAGCGTGTACACGGGTGCACTGGTTTCGTTGAACGCGTAGATCTGGAAGCTGCTTTCAGTCGGGATGCGGGTGGTGATCCAGTCGACCGTGTGCAGGACCTGCTGCCACTTGGCCGCACGCACCCGCTCCCCGGGGGGCAGGTTTCTGAACCGCAGTACGTTGATGATGCGGTCCGCCAGCATGCTCGCGGAACTGTCCACCAGGATCAGGATCCGCTCGCCTCCCATCCTGAGGCCGCTCAGGTACTGCCGCTGTCCCTGCCCGGTGAACCGGCGCAGACGGTCTCCCTGGTCCGGCGACGGTTTTGCGCCGGCTTCCAGGCGGCGAAAATCCTGTTCCAGTGATTTCAGGTCGGCCTTGAGGGCCTCGATATGCTGCAGCCTGGCCAGGGTTTCTTCCTGCAGTCGTGCAAGCTGGACATTCCGTGTGTCGAGGGCTTCGATGACCTGCACTGTCCGGCCACGGGTCTGTACCAGCGTGTCGTCCAGGTCCTGCAGCGTGTTCCTGATCTGTGCCGCATGCCGCTCGGCCTCCAGCACTTCCGTCTGCAGGCGGTCCGCCTCGTTGCTGGTGGTGTCGTGCAGGTTCTGCCTGCGGGCCTGGGTGTCGGCGTTGATGATCATGAAAAACAGGATGACGGCCCCGAACCCGCAGAACATCACGTCCAGGAAGGAGAGGCTGAATGCGTTAAACGTCCGGCGTTTCATGTTCGCAAACCCGGATGAATCGCAAGGCATCCGGGTGTCCCTCGATGTCCAGGGCATCTCCCGGCTGCACGGACCGGGGTGCGGTCAGGGGGTTTCCGTTCAGCCTGACGGCATGGCCGTGCAGGGCCCGCACCTCGATCAGCCAGCCTGAACTTGCAATCCGGCACAGGCCGCCTTCGCCGCAGGCAGGGTCCAGGTCCAGTCCATGCGCGCCGTTTCGCGCTGACAGGCACAGCTCGCGGTCGAGCGGCCAGGCCTGATCGCCAATCAGCAGGTGCGTGGGGCGGTTATTCAGTTCGGCGAGCGTGCCCGGATGAACATCCGGGGCCAGCGGGGACGTGTCCCGGTCCCACTCCAGGGAGGTTGTATAGTGCACCGCGGCATGCCGGGCGGTGATCTGTTCCCGGTACCGCAGGGCCTGCCGGGCCAGCTGCAGTGGCTCGGTGCCGAGGACCGCACAACCCGGCAGGCCCTTCAGGAATCCTTCCAGGCCGAACACCTGCCTGCAGGAGGGGGCGCACACGACTGCAACCGCGTCCCGGTCCTGGAACAGGCCGGCTAGGCGCAGGGCGATGGCCTCGAACACGGGCCGGTTCATGTCCAGCACCTCATGCCTGTCCAGCCGGATTCGGGGGGCCTGTCCGGTGCCCTGCAGCGTGCACACAACGGATTCCTCCTGCTCCAGGGCGGCCAGCCAGCGCGGCAGTTTCTCGAGAAACTGCCGTTCGTCGTCGGGCTTTTGCATGGGGTCAAAGCGGGTCCTGGCGATGAACAGCCTGGTGATCCGCTTGGCCAGGATGTGGTTCAGGGCCGGCAGGCCCTGGGGGATGAGAGTGACGGGAGCGAGGGCGGACACCCCCTTGTGATCCTGCTGAAGCTCGGACAGGATTGCATGGGCCTGCAGCACGTCCAGCCAGGCCAGCGCACGTGCCGGGGCGGGGCCGGGCAGGCCCAGCACGGCACGGCTGACGATGCCCCGTACCGGGATGGAAAGCTTTTCGCAGATGCCCAGCACCAGTCCCAGGTCTTGCCTGTCCAGCGTGCCGGAAACCGCCAGGATCGCCGCATGATCCGGCCGGTCGAGCCGTTCCCAGACGGACTGCAGGTGGTGCAGCGCGATTTCCGCATGGGGGACTTCGTGGCGTGTTGCACTGCGGTCCGGCAGCCGGCTCCAGAACCGGGTACAGATGTCCTGGGGCCGAAAGCAGGCCTGCTGCACGGCCATGCGACCCATTTGGATGGGTTGGCCGGGCTCGATGAGCGCGCAGCTGGTACTGTCTGCAAGCACGCGGTCCCCGTCACTGACCAGGATACCGCTGTCGTACAGGTCAATGACTAGCAGGGACATCGTTCGGGACCCTTCACTTGGCCTGCAGGTGGCGGATCAGGTGGTCGTTGCAGTAGTTTTGCGTATCCAGGATCAGCCTTTCCTGAAGCCGCTGCAGCTGGTGAACCACGAACATCAGCACGATGCTGATGCACAGGGCGATCAGGGTGGAATTGAACGCTACGCCAAGGCTTTCCGTCACTCCCGCGATATCGCCCTCCACGGCCTTGTGTGCCTGTCCCAGGGCATCCCCGATGCCGCGCACGGTTCCCAGAAAGCCGATCGAGGGAATGGCCCAGGTCGTGTAGCGGATGATGGACAGCTCGGAGTCCAGGCGCTCGGACTCCGATTCGCACACGGTGCCGGTCGCGGAGGAAACGTCCTGGACATTCTGCGTGGAGCCGAAGCGGTGCAGTGCCGTCAGCAGCGCCCGGGGAAGCAGGTAGTCCTGCTGGTCGGAAGGCAGGGACTGGATCTGCCTGGAGAGCCTGTGCATGTCCTGCGGCAGGAACTTGATGCCTTCCTTCGCGTGCAGGATGTCCAGTTCCAGCATGCCCCGTTCCCTGAACAGCCGGGCCGCCTTGTGGCCCATGATGACCAGGGCCCACAGCATCAGGATGAAACAGGCCTCCTGCTCGTAATCGCGAACCAGCACGTACACCGAGCGTTTCGGCACGAAGTTGCTGTCCAGGTTGATCTGCTCGGCCTGCAGTTCAAGTTCGACCTGCGCATTGGGCCGGATGACGGTCACGTACACCGCGTGCACGATGATGACGATGACCAGCAGGCTGAAAAGCTGGTATACGAGTTCGGAGGAAAACGGTTTCTTCATGGGCAGTCAGATATCCGCCGGGAAGCTGACGGGCTTGTCAGCGGAAATCTCCTCACTGGGGATAAATTCCTCAAGGGTCCTGACAGGGTGGCGGCCAGGTTTTCCTTCACGGGCCTTGCTGCCATCGGTCTTTTCCGCCCGGGATTCGGTGTGTTGCGCCCCGTCGACAGGTTCTTGTGCATGAACCGGTACTCCTCCCGGAACGAATCCGAGCACCATGGCCAGCAGCGCGGTCTGAATTCTCACGGATTCAGTCCGGGTACCGGGCAATGCGAAAACCTACGTCCATACGAGGAGTATTATCCTGATCCCGGTAGCTGAGTCGAGTGCTGGCGAGCGTGCTGCGCATCCACGATGCCCCGCGAATGACGTGCTTGCTTCCCGATTCGGGGCCGGCCGGGTCCACGTACGATTCCTCGCTCAGGGCCGGATAGATGCTGTGGTAGTCGTGGCACCATTCTGCCACGTTGCCGTCCAGGTCGAAAATGCCAAGCGAGTTGGCCTCGAAGCTGCCCACCGGTGAGGCGGCTGCAAACCCGTCGTCATAATTGTCGATCGTGACGGACAGGATGCCTGCCGCAGAGCGGTCGGCATAGTTTCCGGAACGCTCGACGGGAGGGAATCCGCTGCCCCAGGCATATTTCTTCAGAGTACCGTCCTGGCGCACGCGTGCGACCCATTCCCACTCGCTTTCCGTGGGCAGGCGGTACCCTGAAGGGATGGGATCTTTTGCTGTCCACGTGCCGTCTCGTTCCTGGTACACGCTTTCCAGCCCTTCACGCTCACTCAGCCAGTTGCAGTAGCGTGCGGCATCTTCCCAGCGAACATTCGCGACCGGAAGATCCGGGGCGGACAGGTCGTGGCCCCGGTACGCCCCGGAATGATGGGAGGGCATGAACGCTGCAAAATGGGCATTGGTGACCTCGGTCGTGGAGATGTAGAACGGTTTTTGCAGTGTCACCGTGTGCTGCGTCTCGTTGGTCCTTCGGCCCTGCTCACGGCGTGGGGCCCCCATGATGAAGGTTCCGCCCCGGATCAGCGCCAGTTCCTGTGCCTGGCTGGTACGGATCCGTTCCGGAGCCTGGGGGATGGCAGGCTGCGCCTTGCGGTGGAGCTGGACATGGATGACCTGCGGTGCGCCCGGGGCCGGGGTAATCAGCTGCCGGTGGATTTCGTATCCCGGTTTTCGGACCTCCAGGCGTTGGGGGGTGCTGGGCAGTGTCAGTTTCACGGTATCCTGGCCGGCAAGCCGGTCCTGCACGAACACCTCCGAGCCTTCGGGACCGGCATGCACGATCACGGTTCCGAGAATCGCCTCGAGATGTATCGTGAGCGTCTGTTTTTCGCCCGGCTTCATCAGGACGGTCTGCTGGCTGCTGCGGTATCCGGGTTTGGCAAGCGTGATGCTGTGCTCGGTGTTGGGGTGGAGCCCTGCAGTCAGCGGGGTGCGGCCCAGCTCCTTGCCGGAGGCGTATACCGTGGCCTGTGGAGGGATGCTGGTGATGACCAGCTGACTCTTGCTGCCGAAAAGTTCTGCCGTGGGCAGCACCAGCGGTTCGTTGGCGTTCACCAGGAAGTCTGTCCTGTGGGGCAGGTAGTCGGGATGGCGCAGCTCCAGGCTGTACAATCCAGCCAGGAGGTCCCGTTTCAGGGGTGTGACGCCTTCCAGCGAGCCATTCAGCCAGACTTCCGCCGCCTGGGGCCTGGAGTCGATGGAAACGGCCGACCAGCCAGGCTGCAGCTGGATGTGAAGATCCTGCGACACCTGCTTGCCTTCGATGACCAGCTGGGTGGTGTAGGGCTGGTACCGGTCCGCGCTCGCCTGCAGCACGTAGGTGCCTGCAGGCAGCTCCAGGTTTTCCAGGGGCGTGGTCCCGTATGCCTTGTGGTTGATCGTGATGGAGACTCCCTGCTCGGGCAGGCTCGTGAGGTTCAGGTAGCCCGGTTGCTTGATCAGGGTGAATGCCAAGACCTGGGACGCCTGCCGGGTGACCTGGATCTTGCGTTTCAGTGGCCGGTAGCCGGCCTTTTCCACTTCAAGCGAATACTCTCCCGGCTGCACCAGGTAGCGCCCCTGTATCCTGAGCGGCCATATCTTGCCGTGCAGGGTCATCTGCTCGGGCTCGGGATAGATTTCGATCAGCAGGCTCTTGGCCGTGAACACGTGGAGCAAAACCAGGGCCAGCGCCGAAAAGATGAGGGCCGCCGCCCAGCCCAGCACGCCCGAACGCTTTTCCCCCCGCTGCCTCCGGGCCCCGGTTGCCGGGGCGACCGGCTCGATCAGTTCTCCGTGCCCCGCCAGGCGTGGCTGCGACGGGGCCAGGGAATGGTCTTCCTGCAGGGACAGGGAAAACGTGTCACCGATATGCTCGACGTGGAAGGTGGAATCCCCGACCTGCAGGCGATCGTCGTGCTCCAGTGCCTGGCGCTGCACGGGAAGCTGCCCGTTCACCCGGATCAAATCGCCCCGGTCCTGCAGTTCGACCCGGACCCGGTCTGTCAGGAAGACCAGGAAGGCGACAATACTGGAAGGCTCGGGGTCCCCGATACACACGCCCGAGTCCGGGCCGGTGCCGATGGCCAGCGGAAAATCCGAGTGCGTGTAAAACCGGGGTCCTCGCACGTCGGCGACACAGACCTGCCGGATGGACCTAGCCGACACGGTGCGCCTGCCGGGTCATATCGTCTCTTCGCAGCGAATCGTGAGGCTGCCGGTTTCCATGCCCAGGGTCACATCAAGGATTTTCCTGATATCGCGGTAGCCCGGACGTGACCCGACGAGGGTATACCGGCCCGGCTTGAGCAGGATTTCATGGCGCTGAAAACGACCCAGTCTGCCCACCCTGAGAAGGGTCACGTCGGTCTCGTTGTCAGACTGCAGCGTGATCGGGACCGGTCGGTTTGCAAGGACCAGGGTTTCTTCCAGGACGGCGGCCCTGTCCAGGATCCGGTTGCCGGGCCCGCCTTTCACCGCCGCGATCTCGTCCAGCAACGTGCGGGCCTCGGCCGCTACACCGGCTGAACTCAGGCGCTGCGGGGTACGGATGTAATATTCGAGTCGTTCCAGCAGCGTATCGCGAAGCCGGGCGCGCGCCGCGCCCTCCACGGCATAACCGGCACCGGGTTCAAGGCCCAGGAGCTGTTGCCAGCTTTGCAAGGCCAGGCCCCATTCCTGCTGCAGTTCAAAATGCTCCGCCTCGATTTTCAGGGACTCGACCTTCTCGTCATGCACAGCCTGGTCCACGCTGGCCAGTCCCCTGGCAGGCTGCTTTGAATCCGGCATCAGCCTGTGTGCTTTTCTGAATGCCTCGCGGGCATCCTGGAACCGGCGCGCATCCAGCCAGGCATACCCCTGTGCAACAAGCCTTGTGAACTGTTCCTCGGTGAGCCGGGCAGTCACCCGCTGCAAGGCAGTCCGGGCATCCGCTGCAAGCGGGTCCAGTTCCACGGCTTCCCGGTAGGTCCGTTCGGCTTCCGGGAACCGCCCGGCGGCCTCAAGGTTGCCGCCTTTTTCCAGCAGTGAAAACAGCGCATGGATCGTGTTCGCCCGTTTCAGCCCGTTCGTGACCCGCGGATTTCGCGGATCGATGGCCTGGGCCAGTTCGAAATGCCGCATCGCGGTTTCACCCTGGTTGCGTTCAAGGGCCTCTTCTCCCAGCATCAGCTGTTCGCTGAGTACCCGTGCAGCCCGCATTTCAAGCTCATGCAATGCGTGCAGGGCCTGCTCGTAATGGCGGACGGCTTCGGAGAATGCCCGGGTTCGAAAGGCCTCGTCCCCTGCCTGGCCGGCCGATACTGCCAGGTCGTATTCACCGGCTGCCCAGAGGCTGACGCTTCGCTGCCGGAGCCATTCCTGTTTTTCGATGATGTCCAGCAGCAGGGCTTCAGCTTGGCGTTTCATGGCTTGCTGTGCGGGCCCGGACGGTACAGGGGCGTCCGGAACGACGGGCGCGGGCCTGGCAGGCGGGGATGCGGTTTCACGGGACGTGCCTTCGGTGTGCGCCGGGCTGCTGACCGTCCTGTCCGGCTGGCGCGCCTCGTTCACGTATTCCGGCAGTACCAGAAATACGACCACTGCGCATCCGGCCAGCACGATGAACACCAGGGCGACAAGCACGCGCACCGCGACCGGAGAGCGCCGGGGGCCCACCCGGGAGGACGGCCCGTGAAGCGAGGAGGGGTCGATCGCCCGGATGGGTGTGGAGCCGTCTTTTTGCATCGTGCTCAAGGTAAAGCGATGTGACGAATCGCCCGAGACCGGAGGGTCCTGCCGGAATTACAGGCTCGTGCCGGCGGGCACGCGGTCATCCATAACCGGAGCCGATTCGTTCTCGTGAATCTCGCGCAGCAGGGCGCGCCACTTTTCATACTGCTGTTCGATGGTGCCGGTGATCTCGATCGTGCGACCCTCGATGTCCAGCACCATCGGGGCCACTTCGGTCTTGAGCGACTCACCCAGTTCACGAATCGCGGCATCATGGATTTCCGCCTCCTGGGCAATGTCCATCCCGTCCTTGTACAGCAGGGCGCCGGTGGTGATCAGGCCCGGGTAGTCCCTGAGCAGGCCTACCAGCATGATGGCGGCGGCGGCGAACTTGGTGCGGTTTGCGCGGCGTTCAATGGCCCGTTTCTGCAGGACTTCAACGAGGGAATACCTGCGCCAGTTCTCGTACGGGCGATACATCCGGGCATGGAAATTTGCGTAGTACTCGTTGATCGTGTCGATGAACAGGAACTCGCGCTCCCGGATCTTGCGCACGCGCAGCAGCATGGGATCGTCGCGGGCCGGCAGCCTGAGCAGTTCTGTCTGTCCGTCCGGCTTCCATGCCAGGTATTCCGAGAACGGGTCGGGGGACACCCCGGCTGCATAGCGCATCTCCGAGGTATTCCGGATCGTGGTCCGTTCCCGGTCGGACAGCTTCTTCCGGTGCCGGGACATGTCGTTGGCGATGCGGTTGTAGACATGCTGGTACACGTCGTCACCGGGCTCGACGTCTAGGTAGGTGGTTTCGTCGACTTCGGCCTTGTATACCTTCTCGAACCACAGTGCGCCCGTACTGTCCGAGACACGGGCCCGGACTTCCAGCTTCTCGCCGTCCGATGCGAGGAGGGTGCCCTGGACGGTCACGTCGGCAATGTGGGAGGCTGCAGGCAGGACCCGCACCGCACCCCAGCCGTGTGCCCGCTCCAGGGTTTCTTTCAGGTGGTAGGCCATGTAGCGTGACTCCGCCGCACGGATGTCCTCGTGGATGTTCTTTTCCGTTTCGGTGTCCTCCTCCTGTTCGAACAGCAGGATGCCTACGTCCAGCAGCTGGCTTTCCTGCAGTTGCACGCTTTCGGTCTCGATCTTCTCCCCGTCCCGTACCCGGTGCGAGTCGGTGGCGCACCCCTGAAGGAAAAGGAAGATCAGCAGGTACGGGATGCAGTGTCTTGGCATGGCTCAGTATTCCGCACCGGATGGAGGCGTGTTCACGCTTGCCTGCTGTTTTTTGTACGCGCGGTACTCGTCCCACAGTTTTTCACGCAGCACGGGGTCCTGTTCCTTGAGTGCAGCCTCTCTCAGTTGCCGGGCCACGACGTCGTCGTCATCGCCGCTGGGAAGGTCTGCGGGAAGCGGCACGCTGTGTGTGCCCTTGCCCAGGCGGTCCTGTGCACGCTCTTCCCGGTTCTCGGGATCTGCACCGGTCTCGGGTTGCGGGGGTTCGGCCTTTGCGACGGGTCCGGCATCCCTGTTCGGACCCTGCGCCGGCCCGTCTTCCTGCATACCGGGTGCAGGGTCCGGCCCGTCACCGGAGGCCGGTTCATGGGCCTGCCTTTCGGCCTGTGCCTTTTCAAACTCCTCATGAATCCGCTCGTCGTATTCCCTCAGGTCTTCCTCGAGTTTCCGGTCCAGAATTGCAACCCTCTCGTCTTCGGTCCGGGCAGCGGCGCTTTCCCCTTCAGCCTGTGCCTGCCCGGATGCATCCGGTTCCCGGTTTTGCGGGCCGGCAGCGGGCGATCCGCTTTCCTGCGCCGCGGCACTTTGCCGGGACTCGGCGCCCTGTTCGTCCGCAGAATGCGCACGGTCTTCGGATTCGGGCGGGTGTTCGGCGGCAGGTTCCGTTTGTGGGGCAGGCATCCTGTGTGAGGCCCGTTCAGGGGAACTGCAGGCAGCCAGCAGTGTACCCAGAACCAGGATCTGTATCAGCCGTAAGGGTCGTATGGTCATGTTTGCCGCAGTCTCGCCGTGCGGATGTTCGAAGTACGGGTGCAGTTTTTCATCATCACTATACTTGAAACGTGAAGAAAAGCCCTAATCTATAGATCTGCAGGACATTTTAGAAAATGATTGACATCCCTGCACGGTATACCTAGAAAGAACCCATGTTAACCGATATCACTCTTGATACAGAAATACTGGTTCGGCTCTCCAGCTTTGCCGGGGTGTTTGGGGTGTTTGCTGTCTGGGAGATGCTGGCACCGCGCAGGGTCCAGCGTCATTCGCGGGGCGTGCGCTGGCTCAACAACCTGGCCCTCACCGTCCTGAACGGGCTGGTCGTGCGTCTGGGCATCCCGCTGGCCGCGGTGGGCACGGCTGTCTTTGCGCAACAGCAGGACCTGGGACTGCTGAACCGGGTGGACCTGCCGGCAGGACTGACCATGGTCTTGTCCGTCGTGGCCCTGGACCTGATCCTGTACCTGCAGCACCTGGCATTTCACCATGTGGAATTTCTGTGGCGGCTGCATCGCATGCACCATGCGGACCTGGAAGTGGATGTCACGACAGGACTGCGGTTTCATCCCATCGAGATCGTGCTCTCCATGGGGATAAAAATGGCAGCGGTGCTCGTGCTGGGCGCGCCGGTCGCCGCGGTGATACTCTTCGAGGTGTTGCTGAACGCATCGTCACTGTTCAATCACGCCAACATCTACATTCCGGAAAAAGTGGACCGTGTTCTGCGCTATTTCATCGTGACGCCCGACATGCACCGGATCCACCATTCGGTGATCCGCAGGGAAACCGACAGCAACTTCGGTTTCAATGTCCCCTGGTGGGACTACCTGTTCGGCACCTACCGTGCCGTGCCACGGGAGGGACAGACCGGCATGACGATAGGAATCGAGTATTTTCGGACGTCACGTGACCTCTGGCTGGACCACCTGCTGGCACAGCCTTTCCTGCGAACGCCGAAATGATGTGACGGAGGCCTCCCTGGCTAGGCCATGGATGCCAGGGCGAGCCGGGAGAGTTGCCGCGGCACGTCCGCAGTGTCGTGCAGGGGCTGTCGGGCGTAAATCGCGTTACTTGGCGATCACGCCGCAGGCGATGCGCGGTCCGGCCGCGCCTGCGGGGTCCGTCACGTAGTCATCGGGCCCATCGTGGATCACGATTGCTGCGCCGTCCTCGTCGAAAAGCGATGCATCCATCATGAGAAGGGCATTGAGGACCTCGATTTCAAGGCTTCCGGATGCCGGCACGTGGATGTTGGGCATGTCCCCTGCGTGCATGCCTTCCGCATTCCGGATGCCATGCTTCTTCCCGTCCGGATTGAAGTGGCCGCCTGCCGACTTGAAAGGTGCCTCGCATTTTCCAATGGCATGCACATGGAACGCGTGCGCGCCTTCCGGCAGGTCGTGCAGGGTCGCATGCAGGAGTGTGCCTTGCGGGGTCTTGTGAAGGACTACCGTCCCGACCGCCTCCCCGTTCGCATTCATCATTTGAGCCTGGGCCTGTTCTGCCGCACCTGCCGTTTGCAGTGAGGCCAGCAGGAACACACCGGCAAACAGGAAGGCAAGAAGACATGGTCTGGTGTTCATGGTTGACTCCTTTGGTTTTTTTGTGTGCTGGACGAGCCGGATGCTGTGTTTCGATACCGGGTTTCCATTCGGGTCATGCGCCAAGTGTATCACTACTGATCCCTACTACAACTTCCGCAGTTCGTGACGGGACCCGAAATACCCGGGTGGGACCGGCGGTTACACCAGATAAAATGGGTTAATCCGGCGGAACGATCGAATTGATTACTTTCGGCAGTGGTCTTCCGATAAGATTCCCGGTGTGATCATATAAAAACCGGAACAACAGTCATGCCATCAAATGTACCCGAATTACCCGAGCAGTGGAAAAACCTGGACTTCGCAGGCATCCTGGCCCAGCCTGCGGCGTTCATTTCGATCAGCCAGTGCAACAGCCTGTACAGGCCCGAGGGCGTGCAGGGAGGGGAAAGGCAGTGGGAACGTGGAACACTGGAGAACACGGTCAAGGTTGCAAAGGCCTGTCGCAGGGCGAACATGAAGTTTTTCTGGATCGGCTACGATGTGTTTCGTGAGGACTACCCGATGACGATCCTGGATGAGGCGCAATACGGGTTTTGGAGCCAGGCATTTTGCTCGGGCGAAATGACCGACCAGCAAAAGAAATGGGATGTGGACCTGGTCGATGAACTCAGGGAACTCGCGCTCCCCGAAGACGAGGAGTTTTTCGAGTATGCGCATCAAAGCTCGTTCGTAGGCACCCCTCTCAAGCTGATGCTGGAAAGGGCAGGGATCAGGACGATTGTCCTGTGCGGCATACACCTGGACTGGTGCATCGAAGGCAATGCGCGGGCTGCGCGGGACGAGGGGTTCATCCCGATCGTGATCGGCGATGCCTGCTCCTGCCAGGATCAGGAGAACGATGTTGCCACCATGGAGAGGATCAACAACATCGTGTGCCCGGTACTCTCTGCAGACCAGGCCGTGGGATATATTCTGCAGGGGCAGGCAAAGACCCGGGCCGCCTAGGCATCTCGCTGTTCTCCTTGCAGCCGCCCGGGCACCGGCTTCGGGCGACCAGGGTTGCCTGTGGCCCAAAAAAAACCCGGTCACTTGATCCGTGCACGGTAACTTACTAGGATCGGATGCCCCATGTCGGACAATTCCCAATACTGGCCCCGCCTGATTGCCTTCGTGGACATGGATGCCTTCTTCGCATCCGTTGAGCAGCGGGACCATCCCGAATATCGCGGCAGGCCGATCGGGATCACGAATGGCAGGACAGGAACCTGTCTCATCACCTGTTCGTATGAAGCCCGGGTATCCGGCATCCACATCGGGATGCGTCTCAGGCAGGCCCGGCAACTGTGTCCTGGCCTGATCCAGGTGCCCTCCCGTCCCGAGCGGTATGCGGCGGTGTCAACGAGGATCATGGAGGTACTGCGGCGGGTCACGCCGGATGTGGAGGTGTTTTCGGTCGATGAGGCATTCCTGGATCTCACGCATTGCCAGAAGTACTGGAACCGCCCGCCCGGGGTGATGGGGAAAGTCATCAAGGAACTGGTCCGTGAAGCCTCCGGTCTTGCCTGTACCGTGGGCCTGAGCGGGGACAAGACCACTGCCAAGTATGCCGCCAAGCAGCAAAAGCCAGATGGCCTGGCCATCATTCCACCGTGGGAGACGCGGGAGCGGCTGAAAGATGTACCCGTTACCCGCTTATGCGGAGTGGGCAGGGGCATCGCGGGCTTTCTGGCCAGGCGGGGAGCCCTGACCTGCGGAGAGGTTGCAAGGCTGCCGGTCAGCGTGCTGGGGGACCGTTTCGGCAACCCGGGCCGGCGTGTCTGGCAGATGTGCCGGGGTGAGGATTCGGCACCGGTGGAAACGCGGGTGGCCCCGCCCAAGAGCCTTGGGCACGGGAAAATCATGCCTCCGGATACAACGGACCGGGATGTGATTTGCATGTATCTGGTGCACATGGCTGAAAAGCTCGGGGCGCGGCTGAGGCAGCATTCGCTGGTGGCGCAGCGGTACGCGGTCGGGCTGCGCACCCAGGAAGGATGGATCCGGAGCAACCGGCTGAAGACGACTTTTCCGACCAACGACAGCCGGGATGTGGTCGAGCTGTGCAACTGGATGGTAGACGAATGCTGGGGCGGGGAAGGCGTGTTTCAGGTGCAGGTGAGCGCCCTGGACCCACGGCCTGCAAGGGGCCAGGGGGAACTGTTCACGCAAGGGGAGACCCGGTGTCATCGACTGAACCGGGTGATGGACGAGATCAACGACCGCTACGGGGAGTTCACCCTGACCCGGGCGAGCCTGATGCAGCGTTCCGAGATGCCGAACGTGATTGCTCCCGCCTGGAAGCCATACGGGCACCGGCAGACGATCGTGCCGACCGCCGGGCGGGAAACCGGGGCCGGACCCAAATCTCCCCCTGGCAAAAAGAGGGGCGTGACCGCAAGCTGATCATGCTTAGCCCTGTTTCCGGGGTCGGGCATGCCGCCGCAGGGCTTGACCGGGTACCGGCAATCAGGGCATCGCGCCGGGCCCTACAGGCGTGCCCTGCGCAGGCGCAGTGCGTTGCCAATGACCGAGACGGAAGAAAGGCTCATGGCGGCTGCGGCAAACATCGGGGACAGCAGCATTCCGAAAACAGGGAAAAGCACGCCGGCCGCCACCGGGATGCCGGCACTGTTGTAGACGAAGGCGAAGAAGAGGTTCTGGCGGATATTGTGCATCGTCCCCTGCGCCAGGCGGCGTGCCCGGACAATGCCGCCAAGGTCACCTTTCACCAGTGTCACGCCTGCACTTTCGACAGCCACATCGGAGCCGGTGCCCATGGCAATGCCCACATCCGCAGCGGCCAGTGCCGGGGCGTCATTCACGCCATCCCCCGCCATTGCGACCGAGAGGCCTCCATCACGGATTTTGGCAACGAGCGCCGCCTTGTCTTCGGGCGAGATCTCTGCGCGCACTTCGTCGATTTCGAGTTCGTGGGCCACTGCCTCGGCGGTCCGGCGGCTGTCGCCGGTCGCCATGATGATCTTGATGCCTGCAGCGTGCAGAGCGCGAATCGCGGCCGGAGTCGTTTCCTTGATCCGGTCTGCAATGGCGATAATACCGAAGAGTGTTCCATCCACAGCCAGCAGCATCGCTGTCTTGCCATCGCCCTGGTACCCGGCCAGGCGGGCATCTGCAGCGGAAACATCGATGCCGAGTCCGGCCATCAGGACCGGGTTGCCCAGCGCGACCTGCAATCCGTCGACCTGGCCTTTCACGCCCTTGCCGGTCACTGCCTCGAAGTCCGTCGCCCTGAGACGTTCCACGCCCCGCCTGTCCGCGTCCTTGAGAATCGCCTCGGCCAGCGGGTGCTCCGAGCCGCGTTCGAGCGCGGCTGCAAGCGTAAGCACCCGGTCCTCGGATGCATCGCCAAGTGCCACCACATCGGTCAGGCTTGGCCGGCCCTCGGTCAGGGTGCCCGTCTTGTCGACGATCAGGGCCTCCACTTTTGCGAACCGTTCCAGCGCCTCGGCATCACGGATCAGCACGCCGGCCTGCGCCCCCCGTCCCATCGCTACCATGATCGACATCGGCGTGGCAAGGCCGAGTGCACAGGGGCACGCAATGATGAGAACGCTGACGGCGGTCACGACGGCGTAACCGAGCGCAGGAACTGGACCCAGGATCCACCACGCTGCAAAGGTCAGCGCGGAGACCGCGAGCACGGCCGGTACAAAGTACGAGGCGACCCTGTCAGCCAGCGCCTGGACCGGTGCCCGGGAGCGTTGTGCCTGTGCGACCATGGCGATGATCCGGGACAAAACCGTATCGCTGCCCACTGCCGTGGCCTCCATCACAAAGGAACCGGTCTTGTTCAGCGTGCCGCCGGTGACGGGTTCGCCTTCGCTTTTCTCGACCGGGACGGGCTCTCCCGTAAGCATGCTCTCGTCAACCGAGGAACGACCCTCAATGACCATACCGTCCACCGGGACCGCCTCGCCAGGGCGTACACGCAGCCGGTCACCGGCCTTTACGGCATCAAGCGGTACGTCCTCCTCGCCCGCTTCCGTGACGCGCAGCACGGTTTTCGGTGAAAGGTCCATCAGCGCCCGGATCGCATCACCCGTCCGGTCCCGGGCGTTCAACTCCAGCACCTGCCCGACAAGAACGAGGATCAGGATTACCGCTGAAGCCTCGAAATAAAGCGGTGGATGATCACCCAGGCTCACCGGCAGCATCCCGGGCGTGATCAGCGAGACGATGCTGAAGGCATAGGCGGTGCCGGTACCGATTGCAATCAGCGTCCACATGTTCAGATTCCCGGTGACGATGGAGGACCAGCCGCGTTTGAAAAAAGGCTGTGCGACCCAGGCTACCACCGGTGTGGCGAGTGCGAACTGAAGCCAGCGGACTGCAGGGGTTCCAAGCCAGTCGTCCCATGGGAGGCCCAGCATCCCGCCCATCTCGAGCAGCAGGACCGCGAGGGCAAGCGGCAGGCCGATCCAGAGCCTGCGCCGGAAATCGGCGAGTTCCGGGTTCGGTCCGGCCGCAGCCGCTGGCATCATCGGTTCCAGTGCCATGCCGCAGACCGGGCAGTCACCCGGTCCCTCCTGCACGATTTCAGGATCCATCGGGCACGTGTAAAGCGTTCCCTCCGGCATGGGTGGCGCCGGGCGATCTGTCTGGTAAGCCTCTGGCCTGGCCCTGAATTTCTCCTGGCAGGAGGCTGAACAGAAATAAATGTGCTGGTTCATGTGGTTTGACATGAAGCGCGCTGTAGCCCGGTTGACGGTCATGCCGCAGACCGGGTCTGTCGCCTCGATGTAGGCATCGGGGTCCATTGCGAACCTGTCCCGGCAGCCATCATGGCAAAAATGAAAAACCTGCCCGTCATGCTCGAGGCAGGGCTTGCCGGCTTCCGGGGCCACGGTCATGCCGCAGACCGGGTCACGCATGACGACATCGTGTGCGGGAAGGGTGCTGGCCATTATTCGATTTCCCAGCCTGCCTGGTGCAATGCAACGCTTGCGAGAATCTGAAGCGTACAGCCCCGTGAGCCACACGGCTCCACCCGCCCGCCAGGGGCTGCTCTCAAAAGCAGGCCTGAAGGCTCGGCTGCCGGTTGGCTTGGCAGGCAGGTCATTGATCAGGACGGGTTTGCAGCGTGCGGGTAACCGGGCTGATATTCAGGAAGTTCGTGCGTTCAGCCTGTGACGTGGCCTTCGGCACGGTTTCATCGCTTTCCGTCACGGTTACCGTGACCTCGAGCGTGGAGCTCCCGCCGCTGAAATAGGTTCCCTGGGTGGGTGCTGCATCGGCATAGTCACGGCCCACGGCTACCCGCACATGGCGGTCGTTGGCAAGCGAGTTATTGGTCGGGTCGATGCCTACCCAGCCTGATTCAGGGAGCCAGAACTCCCCCCAGGAGTGGCTTACACCGGCCGGAGCCTGGTCACCCGTGGCCCCCAGCAGGTGGAGGTACCCCGATACATAGCGGCTGGGAATTCCCCAGGAGCGTGCAATGGCGAGCAGGACATGCGTGTAGTCCTGGCAGACTCCTTCACCGGTCTTGAGGATATGCTCGATGGGAGAGTCCACTTTGGTGCTTCCTGGCGTGTAGCGGAAGGCTGCATGAAGCGTAGATGCGGCTTTCAGAAGCGCAGAAAGCGCGCCAGCACCAGGCCGGATGTCTTTCTCATCCATGAATGCCTGCAAGGAGGAACTCATGTACACGAAACGGCTGGGGTTTAGGTATTCCCAATGGCGAACCCGGTCAACGGTCTCAGCCAGTGTGTTCCAGTTGTCTGCATCCATGTGTTTCTCAGGGGGCGGTTTTACAGAGGTTTCAACCAGTGACCGCGAGTGCACGGTCATGCGCGCATGTTTCCGATGAATGTTGAACAGGTGACAGGTGTTGCCGAACGCGTCTTCGAAGGCGTTCGTCGCAGCGTCCGGTTCAATGCTGAGGCTGTATTTCAACAACCGCTGGTCAGGGTTCTCTTGCGGCTGGAGTCGAAGCAGCACCATGCTTCCGCGCGCAGGTTCTGCATAATGAAAGCTTGACTGGTGTTCGACCAGAAATCTCCTGGTTGCTGGAGTATTCATGTAACGGGCCGGTCCTCGACTTCATAGTCAAAATAGGTCGCCTGGATATCTTCATGGAGTCTGCGACAGGAATTTCTGATGTTCTGAAGTGTACTTCTCGTGGCAGTGTCATCCTCGGGGTCACGACTAGGCCAGTCAAAGTCAATGAGCGCGGCCATGCGCCCGGCCAGGCGGTTGGCCTCGACCGCCGACCGGTGCACGGAAATGACATCAAGCGCTGTTGAGACCTTTGCCAGGGCGTAGCGGACCGAATGGGGAAGCCGTGGGTCGGAGACGAGAAAATTGACTACATCGCCAGGCTGGTATTCAAGCGGGTACCGGTGACTGTAGGCAACCTGTGCTTCACAGATCTGCAAGAGCGAACGCCAGTCGGATTCGATATGCGGTTCGGTCAATGGAAAGGTTGCAATTTGTGCATCCACCAGTTTGGTCAGAAGCTGGGTCCTTTCGACAAAACGGCCGATTTGAAGAAAGTGCCAGCCGTTGTCACGGTACATCGTGCTTGCAGCGGTTCCGGAAAACGTTTGCAGGGCGTCTCCGGTACGCAGGTAAAACTCACCTGGCTGGTTGCTCCAGATATCCTCGATACCGAGCTTGTGCAGTTCCAGGTAGGCTGTGTTGAGACAGTACCACATATCTTTGCCGATGACGTTGCGGACTTGACGGGCATTCTCGCGGGCCGCGCTGATACAGCTCAGGATCGCATCGGGATTGTTCGGCTCGAATGTCAAATCGTCAGCGAGCGTATAGGAATCTGCAAGCATGAAGTCTTCGTCATTGAGGTTTGACTCCAGGCTCCCGCCAACCGGTTTGCAGTCCAGTGCGGCGTACAGGCGCCGCCATGTCCGGTCGATGTCTTCGACCGGACGGTCTTCGAGTGCCTTCAACTGGTCTGCGAGCAGGCGACAGCCATGCTCTGCACGTTCCAGGTATCGGCTGATCCAGTATAACCCCTGTGCGTTGCGTGACAGCACGACGTTACGAGGACAGCACCCAGAAATCTTTGCCCCCGCCGCCTTGACTTGAATTGACCACCAGGGAGCCGGGGGTGAGGGCTACCCTGCAAAACGCTCCGGGAACCAGTCGTGTTTCAAGGCCACGCAATACGAAAGGCCGCAGGTCTACATGCCGGGGGGCCGCCCCGTCACTCGTCAGGCAGGGTGCACAGGACAGGTTGAGCGTAGGCTGGGAAATAAAGTTGGCCGGGTTTTTGCGAATCTCCTCGGCATATTCATTGCGCTCGGCGGGGGTGGCATGGGGGCCTACCAGCATCCCGTAACCGCCCGAGCTTCCAACCATCTTGACGACGAGGTGTTCCAGGTTATCCAGCGTGAACTCGAGGCCGTCCTTGTTGCGGCAAAGGTGTGTTTCCACGTTTGCGAGGAGCGGTTCCTCGTCCAGGTAGTACCGGATCATGTCGGGAACGTACGGGTAGATGCTCTTGTCATCGGCGACCCCCGTACCGGGTGCATTTACGATTGCGACGTTTCCCAATCGATAGGCATAGAACAGGCCCGGCACGCCAAGCTGCGAGTCGGGCCTGAACGCCAGTGGATCGAGGAAATCGTCATCTACCCTGCGGTAGATGACATCCACGCGTTGCATGCCGCCGGTCGTGCGCATGTACACAAACCCGTTGTGGACCAGAAGGTCCCTGCCCTGTACAAGCTCGATACCCATCTCACGTGCAAGAAACAGGTGCTCGTAATAGGCCGAGTTGTAAACACCCGGGGTCAAAAGGACCATACACGGGTTGGTGACATCAGTCGGAGCCAGTTCAGACAGGGTTTGGCGAAGCAGCGGGCCGTAATGCTCAATGCTGCGCACATGATAATGGCGGAACAGGTTGCGGAAACTGGTTTTCAGCGCCCTGCGATTGGCCAGCATGTATGAAACCCCGGAGGGCACACGCAGGTTGTCTTCCAGAACCATGAACCCTTCATGTGTGCGGACAAGGTCTGTTCCGCAGAGTGAAACATAGGTTCCATGCGGCACCTGCACGCCACGCATTTCGATTCTGTACTGGGGGCAGCTGTATACCAGGTCAGCAGGCAGGATTCCGTCGGCGAGAATGCGTGCCGGGCCGTAAACGTCGGCCAGAAAGAGATTCAGTGCATCCAGCCGCTGCCGCAGGCCGAGTTCGATAAATTCCCAGGTCTTGGCGTCAAGAATTCTCGGCAGCAGGTCTATCGGGATGATTCTTTCCTGGGCGCCCTCATCCCCGTACACTGCAAAAGTGATCCCCTCGTGCAGGAATGAACGCTCGGCACGTTCCTGCAAGGCCACAATGTCCGCACGGGACATGGGGCTGAGCGCTTCCCAGAGCTTCCGGCAGTGGTCGTGAGGCTCACCATCGGAGTTGAACATCTCGTCGTAACAGGATGGGTCAACTTCATAGCCTGAAAAAAAGCTCTTCCCCGTTCTCGGGTTTTGACTCTTTGCATGCAGGGCTCGCGTTGGTATCTCCATGCGTATAATTTTGCCCGTTAGCGGGGGCCATTGTCATGGCAAAGTATACATTACTGCCAAACACTTGTTGTGCCTGTTGATACAGGGCTTCGAGGGCGAGTGGACAGCAGGGTCATCGGTGCGGGTGCCAGCACGAGCGCCTTCAACGGGCCTGTCTCGTCATCCGGGCATTGCAGGTTGCTGCATTTCCACATCGACTTTGACCGGAAAAGTGATATACTATATCGATAGTGATATGCTATATCGTTTCGCTTTGTGTGATGTTATAATGTAATACATACGGCCCTATTTTCATCAATAACGAGAAATCCCGGGAGAATGTCGATGCAGAAAATTATCGGGCTCGTGCGGGCAGTTGCGATGGGCTTGCCGGTTTTGATCCTTGCCTCGGCGGCTTATCCACAATCGGACCCGCCCACAACAGAAGAGTTGGCTGCACAGATCAGTCTTTTGAAACAGGATTACGAAAGACGCATTGCAGTGCTTGAGGCCCAGCTTGCCTCCATAAAAGCTGAGTCACGCACCACTGACCTCAAGGACAGTCCGGCGGTACGCACGTCCATGCCGGCTCGTGACAACAGCTTCAATCCGGCCATCGGGGTCGTTCTGGATGCCATGGTCTCGGAGTATTCTGAAGAATATTCCGGTATTCCGGGTTTTCAAGTTGGCCACGAAGGCGAGCGTCCGGCTGAAGGCCTCTTTCTCGGCCACAGCGAGATCACACTTTCCAGCAATGTTGACGACAAGTTCTTCGGCAACCTCACGCTGGGCCTTGGTGTCCATGCGGGTGAGCCGGTCGAACTCGAACTGGAGGAGGCCTATATCCAGACCTTGCCCGGTGCAGGCTTGCCGGACGGTCTTCGAATCAAGGCCGGTCGGGCACTCTGGACATTCGGTTACCTGAACGAGTTGCACGCGCACGGAGACGATTTCACTGACCGCCCCCTTCCTTACCGGACGTACCTGGACGGTGCATACAATGACGATGGCCTGGAGGTTTCCCTCGTGCTTCCCGGTGAACTGTATGGAGAGGTCGGTGGCGGGATCTTCCGGGGCGACGACACGCCTTTCAGGGGTTCCCGGTCCGGCCGCGAGGCCTGGTCCGCCTATGCAAGGCTGGGTGGCGATATCGGCCACAACTCGGCATGGCGGATAGGAGGCTACATTCTTGATGGAGAGGCCCGCAACCGAAGTGGTGGGGGCCATGCCCATGGACACGGCGAGGAGGCACACGGACACGAACATGAAGAAGAGGAGCATGCGCACGAAGAAGAGGAACATGAACACGAAGAAGAGGAACATGAACACGAGGAAGAGGAGCATGCGCACGAAGAAGAGGAGCATGAACACGAGGATGAGGAGCATGAACACGAACATGAAGAACATGCACACGATCTCGCCGAATTTCTATCCGATGGAGCATTTACAGGGGATTCACGCCTTTACGGCATCGATTTCCGCTATACCTGGGCGCCAACGGGCAATGCGCGGGATCGTGAACTGATCCTTCAGGGCGAGTATTTCTGGCGCGATGAATCGGGCGACTACGTGCTGCAGGAGGAACATGAAGAGTGCACGAATCCGAGTGATCCTTCGACCTGCGAGGTACACCTGGATGATATCACCGAGTCACTCAGCGGTGACAGCGAAGGCTGGTACGCACAGGCGGTGTACAAGTTCCTGCCCCAATGGCGGATCGGTGCCCGCTATGCACGTCTTGAATCGCCCGATGATGCGGACCTGGGTGACGATCCCTATACGCTGAGTACCATGATCGACTGGACCAACAGCGAGTTCGGGCGAATACGGCTCCAGTACAATCGGGAATCCTTTTTCGGGGAAGACGATGACCAGATCATGCTGCAATATATCATGAGCATTGGTGCCCACGCGGCCCACAGCTTTTAAGCCATGAAAGCCTGGTCCACAACGCTGTTGGTGGTGACCCTTGGGGCACTCTTCCCCCTGTTGGCGGTGGCACAGGAGCCTGTCAGGATACTGGCCTGTGAGCCGGAATGGGCCGCACTCGCAGAGGAAATCGGTGGTGACGATGTAATCGTTCACTCGGCCACCCATGGACGCCAGGACGCACATCACATACGTGCGCGTCCAAGCCTGATTGCAAAGGTGCGTCTTGCAGACATCGTGTTCTGTTCCGGTGCAGAACTCGAGGTCGGCTGGTTGCCGGTACTTATGCAGAGGGGTGCCCGGCGCATCGTCCAGCCGGGTCAACCAGGTCATATCATGGCGGCCGACCATGTCGAGGTGATGGAACGCCCTGAAGTCATCGACCGCAGCCTGGGAGATATTCACCCGAGCGGGAATCCGCATGTCCATCTCGACCCTCGGAATATCACCATCCTGGCAGATGTACTGGCCGATCGCCTGGCGCACGTTGACCCTTCGCGGTCCGACGCTTACCGGGAGCGGCTTGCCTCCTTCCAGTCCCGCTGGGCCGATGCCATGGCCGGGTGGCAGAAACGGACGGAACAGCTGCGTGGCATGAAGGTGATTGTCCATCACAAGGCGTGGCCCTACCTGCTGGTCTGGTCGGGGCTGGAGCGGGTCACAGCACTGGAGCGGATTTCAGGTATTCCACCGACTGCATCGCATCTGGCGGAGGTTTTCGAGCTGGCACGGAACAGCGGCGCGAAGGTCATCATCCGTGCACCTTTCGAGCCTGTAGATGCCTCGGACTGGCTTTTTGGGAAAACCGCAATCCCGGTGGTGGAGCTTCCCTTTACAGTTGGTGGCCATCCGGAAGTACAAGACCTCTTCTCCCTGTTCGATGTCACGCTGACATTGCTGGAGGAGGTACAGGATCGACCTTAGTCTGCTGGACATCCTTGCGCCAGGTCTGGTCGCCGGGATGATCGTCATGGCAGCACACGCACCGCTCGGGATTGAGGTCCTGAAGCGGGGCATCGTGTTTATCGACCTCGCCACGGCGCAGGTTGTGGGGCTTGCCATTATCCTGCTTGGCCTTTGGCTGGAGGAACCGGATTCGATCGTGCACCAGGGGGTGATCTTCGGGGCCGGCATCGTGGTCGCACTGTTCTTCCGCTGGGTTGAGCGCAAGTCACCGGACGAGCAGGAAGCCGTCATAGGAAGCAGCTTTATCGTCGCTGCTTCAGCAGGCGTGCTAGTCCTTGCCAACGACCCCCATGGAGGAGCGGCGCTGAATGAGGTGCTCTCCGGTCAGATCCTGTTCATTTCCTGGGGAGACATCGCAACCTTCCTGCCGGTCTACGGCCTGTTCGTTATCACCTGGTTTATTGCACCTCGCCTTCGCGGCGGTACAAGTTTCTTCATCCTGTTCGCCGTGGTCATTACCTCCTCGGTGCAGCTGGTCGGTGTCTACGTGGTGTTTGCAAGCCTGATTCTTCCGGCACTTGCCGCGCGCAGGGGCAAGGGATACGTCCTGTGGCGGGCCTATGCGAGTGGAGCAGTGGCCGTGGTCGCGGCCATCCTGATCTCGGCCGCCGCCGACCTGCCCGCTGGCCCCTTTCTTGCGCTGTGTTTTGCGGTGTCGGCCGCGGTGATGCGCCTGCTTTTCCGAATCAATGTACGGTTGAACTGATTTTTGCCGACGGCAAAGCCCCGGAGCTGTCATTCAACGGGGAACGTGGTCATTCAAATGATCGAAATTTCTCCAGCCTGCCCGTACCTTCATTTGTGTCCTGCGGTGAAGGGGCCCGGCCCGGGCCACGAATAGAGGAGACCTTCGGGACATGCTGGTACAGGGTTTGAGGCGACCAGCGCCTGACAGGTCCCGGACGAATCCGGAGGGCAAGATCCCCTCCTGTGCGTCGTGTACGCGAAATGGTCCTTCACTTGTCCTCTACGGGGGGGCAGCAGGACGGGTCAAGGTTTTGACACACTGGACATATTTCATGTTCCGGAGGGTCCGTTTCCGCGGTATGAAACTCCCATGCATCCGATGCGGGTACCAGGTGACACTCGGCACGGAAATGCCATAGCTGCTCTTCTGCGGATTTAAAGTATCGTTTTGTCAACTGCATTTCACAAATTTCGATTTCTGGCTGGGTTCTGGTTCGGTGGGGATCGATACCCGGCCAGGACCCGCGGGTTACCAAAAAGTACCTTGCATGCACCCTCCTTGAACTGATCTTCCTGCATCATGCTTGTCTGTCCCGGGCAACAGTCATGGAATGTGGATCAATCGTCGGTAATTCGTGTCAGGGCGCGGCAGGCAGCCGGTGAAAGTTCTCGGGATCCGCCAGGTTTGCAACCTGTTCCTCCGAATCGAAAGGGCCAGGGGCAATGTCGAATGCAGGAGACTGAAATCCCTGCCTCCTGGCATCGGGGAACGCTGATTGGGGTTCTGGTATTCCAGGATCAAGGCCATGATTTGGGCCATAATCGGGAAACTCCTCAAGTTCGCTGGTTCCGCCTACAATTCCCTTGGCCTTGTCATCTAGGTGCGCTGCATGTCTGGTGTTATCCTGCCTGCAGTCTTTTCTCTTGTTCAATCATGATCTCCTCCTGTCATAAACCGAGTGCAAGGAGTGACGCATGGATGCCGAAGTTGTGAATGAAAACGCCCTCAAGCCCCGCACATCCGAAGTGAGCCTTTACCTTGACAATCTTCTCGCCGTATTTTTCACGGTACGACCATTGCATTATTGAACCCTCTGAGCCTGGTAGAACTCCCTCCCCCTACACCAAGCCTTTTACGCAGAGGCTAGCCCATACATTAGCAACAAGTTTATATTTTTAGTGTGATGAATTTTGTCATTACCGTGTTTTTTACATGATTTTCAGGGGTGAGAGCAGGTCTGTGCCGCGAGACCGCGCAGCAGGATGCCGCTGCGGCGGCTGATCTTCCGTTTGCATCCTTGTGCACGCAGATTCGTCCCCCCCGATGTGCCCGGCGGTACTCCAGGCGACTCCCCGGCAGTCTCTGAAAGGGGGCTGAAAACATGGGCCGTCCGAATGCGGGGAGTGGCCCTGCAGGCACGCTCAGCCGTATCCCGTCCCACGGTCCTGCAACGGGGTACGGCGTTCCGTCTGGTGCGAGGAAGAGGGTGCCTAAGAGGGGTCCGGGTCCGCCATGCGATAGCCGATCCCGCGTTCACTGAAAATGTAGGCGGGTTTGTTCGAGTCATCTCCGAGCTTGCGGCGGAGGTTTTTGACGATGGTGCGCACCAGTCTCGGGTCACTGGAGGGCTTTTTGTGCCATACCTTGTGCAGCAGCGAATCGAACGAGGTGACTTTTCCCGCGTTGACGGAGAGCAGGCATAGCACTTCGTATTCCGTGACGGTCAACTGTACAGGAAGTCCGGCCAGGGTCACCTTGTGCTGGTCGTAGTAGATAGCAAGATCCCCCAGCAGGAAAGGTTCCGGTTCATTTCGGCTGCGAAGGGCGGCCTTGATCCGAGCGACCAGCTCCGTTGGTGAAAACGGCTTGACGATGTAGTCCGCCGCTCCACTTTCCAGCGCCTTGGCAATCGTCTCGTCCCTCCCGTAGCTGGAAATGAAGATGACCGGAACCTCTGACAGTTCGGGGACGGTTTTCATCAACTCGATCCCGTCCGTCTCCGGCAGGACCAAATCCAGCAGCACCAGATGGGGTTTCTCCGTCTGGAATATCCGGGACAATTCCCGGTGATTGCTGGTCACGATGGGGGAATAACCTTCCGTTGCCAGGGCGTCCCGAAGGTAGAGCAGCATCTGCGGGTCATCGTCCACCACGAGGATGGGTACCGGTGCAGGTCGATCATGGCTGGAACGCGACGGGCTTCGGGCGGTGTCCGTTCTGGAACGGCCTGCTGCTTCCTCGGCCACCGGGAGGGTGAACGTGATCTGCATGCCTTGGCCCACCCCGCCGCTCGTGGCATGGATTCGGCCCCCGTGGGCCTCGACCAGCCCCTTGCAGATGGCGAGTCCCAGGCCGGACCCCCGGAGTCCCCTGTTTCGCCCGTCATGACCGATATCCGTGTACTTGCGGAAAAGGCGTGGCAACTGCTCGGCGGGCACGCCCCGGCCTTCGTCAGCGACGCAGACGGCTACGTGCATGTCCTCGTGGATTGCAGAAATGCAGATAGGCGCCGATTCGGGCGAGTACTTGGAAGCATTGGAGAGCAGGTTATTCAGGACCTGGATGATGCGTTGCCGGTCAGCCATCACTTGAGGCAGGTCCTGCGGCAGGTCGATCAGGACGGCGTGCCTGCCGCCCCCGCTCAGGAAAGTGTTCCTGGCCTGGTCCACAAGACCGGCCACCTCCGAGGAAACGGGCAGGACCGACAGCGTGCCGGAATCGATACGCCCCACATCCAGCAGATCGCTGATCACCCCCCGCATGTGATTGGCCTGGTCATCAATGATGCGGAAGAACTGGAGCAGTTGTGCCGTGTCCGGGACGGGCTGGGTGTCCAGCACGCTCGCGGTTGAACCCTTGATGGAAGTCAGCGGCATGTGCAGTTCATGACTGACCATGCTCAGAAACTCGGCCCGCAACTGCTCCAGTTCCTCGAATGGCGCCAGGTCCTGCATGGTGACGACCACCGAGTCCACTTCGCTGTCTGCAGAAGGGATCGGCGTGACGTTGATCAGGGTGTTGACGCTTCGACCGTCTGGAACCGAAAGCTCGACCTCCTCTGCGCGCACGGTGGTGGCCGTGCCCAGCATCTTGGTTAACGGGAAATTGTCGTGGGGAAACTCGCGGCCGTCAGCGAACCGGCAGGTAATCACTTCCAGCAGCTGCTCGGAAGTGCGGCCCGGTGTGCGCAGGCTCTCGACGATGCGCTTTGCTTCCCGGTTGAGAGACACCGGATGCCCGGTCTTCGCATCGAAAACCACAACACCAACCGGCGAGGTATCGACCAGGGCTTCAAGGTTGGCCCGTGCCTTCTGCTCGTCCCGGTACGCCCGCGCGTTGGCAATGGCCGTCGCCGCCTGCGAGGCAAGCAGCATCAGGATTTCTTCATCCTCGCCGGTGAACAACCCGCCATTCGCTTTTCCGCCAAGAAAGAAGCTGCCGACCTGTACACCCAGGTGGTGCATCGGGGTTTCCGTGAAGGCTGTCGAGGGCAGCAACTCTGTCGAATAGCCCAGTGAACGGACGTAGGTGCTTATATCCTCGTGTGTCAGGACACCAGGTTTGTCACGGAAGTGCTCAAAGAGTTGAGGACCTTCATGCCAGTCCACCAGTTTCTGGTGCTCTTCGGGAGTGAGGCCGGAAAAGACGAGATCCTGTGGCTGCCCGGAACGGTCGATCGTGGTGATTGCGCCATAGCGGGCATCGGTCAGTACCCGGGCACTCTCCACGATCTCGCGCAATACGGTCTCAAGATCGAGGCTCGCGCTGATGCGAAGAATTGCCGTACTCAACTGGGAGATGCGCTCGTGCGGTGCATCCGTCTCCGGCTGTGTTTCGTGAGAATATGTCAATGCTCTATCCTCGCAACGATCTTCTCCACAGTGAAGAATTCAGGACGCACTGAACTACGCCGGTGTCAATACTATCAGTTTATGGCTGAATAATCACGCAAAAAACATTTAACGGATAGCAAAGATCATGTAAACATCATGCTAGTTTTGATAGGATTTGTACTGGGGAAAAGCAAGAAAATGGATGGAATCGGCAATAGGGGTTGCAGCATACAAGCCTTTCAGTGATTCGGTAACGCCACCGTTTCGGGCTTGTTCGCGAGAACCATGTTTCCAGCCCATTCCGAAAATCCACTTCTACATCCTTGAGGCTGCATGTGGTCGTATTTCGCCGTGTGATTCGACAGGTTTCTAGATGACCTCAGATTTGAGCACATCTGCCGACGCATCGACACCGCCCGTTTTCGTTACCGGCTCGGCCGGTCATGTGGGCGCCAATCTCGTGCGCCGGCTGCTTGAAGACGGTACCCGGGTCCGGGTGTTGCTGAGAAACGAGGACAACAACAGGGCACTGGAAGGTCTTGAGGTTGAACGCGTGTTCGGTGACATTCGGGATTTGAACGCCATGCGGCGCGCGGTCGCCGGCTGTCACGGCGTCTATCACGTTGCGGCCATGATCTCGACCATCGAAGGCAATCGAGCCTATCGCCGGAAGGTATACGAGTGCAACGTACTCGGCACCCGCAACGTGCTGCAAGCGGCGCGCGAGGCACAGGCCGGACGCGTGGTGGTGACGGGCTCGTTCAGTGCGGTCGGTTACAACCTGGACAACCCGTCTGCCCCCAGTGACGAGACGATGCAGTTCTATCCCATGGAACGCACGATGCCCTATGAGCGCAGCAAGGCACTCGTTGAACACGAGTGCTGGCGTGCCGTGGCGCAGGGCCAGGATGTCATTGTCGCAACGTGCTGTGCAGTGATTGGAGGTGCCGACTATTTTCCCTCCCGGCTGGGAAGGACCTTGTGCGACTACACCGACGGCAAGCTCCGCGCCTACGTGGATGGCGGTTTCGAGTTTGTTGCGGCGCGCGACATTGTGGAGGGGCACCTGTTGTGCATGCACCGGGGGCGTTCGGGCGAAAAGTACATCTTCAGCAGCGAATACAAAACCATCTCCGAGATCCTGGACCTGTTCGAGGAGGTCTCAGGGGTTTCGCGACCGGCCCGGCGGATTCCCTCCCACATGATGCTCGCTTTCTCGGAAGTGGCGAGTTTTTACCTGAGCCGCTTTCATCCGGATTTTCCGCAGCGGTTCACGCCTGGTGCCATCCGCCTGTTGAAAAAATGCCGTCACGCGGACACCGGCAAGGCGAGAAGTGAATTGGGCTTCCAGCCTACCAGTATCCGTGCTGCAGTGCATGAGGCCTACGCCTTTCACTACTACCAGCGCAACGTGATTACGAATCCGCTTGCAAAACGCCCAAGCGAGAACGCCGTGAGACAAGCGGAAAGCGGCATGACAAACCAGGGCATACCGGTCAGCCCCGGGGGAGGTCCGATGTGATACCGTTGCAGGCAGCACCTCCCGGCTTTGGGGAAGCCGGCAACCTGCGCCAGCAAGTGCGTGCCACAGGCCTGGACCCGGATTACTGGTACGCGGTTGAAGAAGTGCACCGGGTCAAGCCAGGGACGGTTGTCGAGGTCATTTTCTGGAAACATTCCATCGCCCTGTTTCGAGGGGCAGATGGCTCGTTTCACGCGCTCGAGAATCGCTGCGCGCATCGCCAGATTAAACTTTCCCTGGGGGAGGTGCAGGGCTGTCGGCTCGTATGCGCCTATCATGGCTGGCAGTATGATGAAGAGGGCCGCCGTACCGATCTTCCGCCCGGCCGTAATGGAGGAAACCTCCCAAAACCATCCATCAGAAGCTATCCCGTGAAGGTTCGTTACGGGCTGGTATGGTTGTTTCCCGGCAACCCGGAGCGTGCGCAGGAGCGCCAGATCCCGGACATCCCCGAACTCGAAGGACCCGCACGGTGGGCCTGTGTCCCGCTCAGCTTCACCTGGTCGGCTCACCACTCGATGGTGATCGACAACGTGAGCGACTTCACCCATGCCCATCTCCACCGCCGGTACCGTCCTTTCGAAGATGCCACGCTCACCCGTTGCGAGACCGTAGGGGACAACGTGCACCTCGCTTATGACACGCAGGTCGGGCGTGGACCGATCTCCGGGATGTTTGTCGACCACACCCGGTTAAACACCAATCACATGGAGCTTTGCTTTCAATATCCCTACCAGTGGTCCAACACCGATGACGCCATCAAGCACTGGCTGTTCGTATTGCCGATTGACGAGCGCACAACCCGGGTATTCTTCCTGTTCTACTTCAAATCGCTCAAGATTCCCTTGCTGCCGGTACATATTCCCCGTTTCGCAATGACCATGGTTTTGAAGGTCTCGAACCGCCTGCTGATCGGACCATTGCTCGACCAGGACCGGGTAGCCGTCGAGGCAGAGCAGAAGGGTTACGAGATGTACTGGGATGCCCCTCCCATCGAGTTCAACCCGGTGGTGAAAGCCTTCCAGAACGTGACGGTACGCAAGTGGCGGGAGTATCTGGCACGCGAGACGGGAAATGGCAGTGCAGGCGCCTGAGCCGTATTTCCTGCTGTCGAAGCTGTCGGGCAGCACCCTGGTCGAGGCAGCGGTAATGATGCTGGTATTTTTCAGCGCCCTGTTCGTGGGGTCTGTGCTCCTGCCCGGACGTCAACTCGCAGGCTCGGACCTTGAGGGCAAATCACACACCTACAAGCTCAATGGACTCGCCCTGTTCCTGGTGACCGTTATTGTGGCGGGCGTCGCCCAGGTCTTCGGCTGGTTTAGCCTTTCCATGCTGTACACTCACTTCGCCGCCTTGTTCGTGGTCGCGAATGTATTCGCATTCGTTCTTTCGGGCTGGCTGTGCTACCGGGCCGCCCGGACCCGGGGTACGTCACAGGGAATATTACGCGGCTTCTTTTTTGGCCTGGAGTACAATCCGGCCTGGCTCGGGGTGGATTTGAAGCTTTTCAGCTATCGTCCTTCGCTCATCGCCCTGGCCCTGTTCAATGCGTCGTTTGCCGTAGTGCAGTTTGAAACCTATGGCAGCCTGACCGTGGCGATGGCGCTCTATCAGGTTTTCACCTTCCTGTACGTGCTCAACTACTTCCAGTTCGAGCACGGGATGGTCTACACCTGGGACATGGTCAGTGAGCGCTTCGGCTGGATGCTGGTTTGGGGAGACTATGTGCTGGTGCCCTTTTTCTATTGCTTCGCAGGATGGTGGCTTGTCCACGCTACGGTACCGCTGTCTCCCGTTGCCGCCGTCATGATTGTCCTGTTGTTTGCCTTCGGGTTTTGGCTTTTTCGGGGTGCCAACGAGCAAAAGCACCGCTTCAAGCGTGACCCGGGTATCACGATCTGGGGACGACCCGCCCGGTCCCTGGACGGGCGTCTGCTGGTGTCCGGATTCTGGGGGATTGGACGGCACCTCAACTATACCGGCGAGATCTGCATCTACCTTGCGTTCACCCTTACCACAGGGCTTGCATCCTGGCTGCCGTATCTGTTACCCGCATGGCTGGCTGGCCTGTTATGGCATCGCTCGAGGCGTGACGAACAGCGCTGCAGCACCAAGTATGGCGAGCTGTGGGGACGCTATACGCAGCGGGTGCGGTACTCGATGCTGCCGTTTGTCTACTAGGTGCGGGTGTGGCACAGCAGTCTCACAGCGTGACAACCCTGCCTTCGGCAAAGCCCTCGCCGAAGACACCGAAATCCGTACCCAAACTTGCGGGCGGCTGGCCGTTGATCGGTCATCTGCCGGAATTTCTGAAGGATCCGGTTTCGATGCTAAGCCGCGGCTGGCACGAGCAGGGTGAACTTTTCCGGTTCCGTATCGGCCCCAGGAATTTTGTGCTTTTCACGGGGCCTGAGGCGCACGACTTCTACTTCAGGGCACCCGAGGATCAGTTGAACGCCAAGGATGTCTATCAGTTTACGGTGCCCATCTTCGGGCGTGGCGTGGCGTACGACATCTCCCCCGAGCTCATGGCCGAGCAGTTGGGGTTTCTGTACCCGGCGCTTCGAGAATCTGCGATGCGCAGGTTTGCCCGCATCATGTTCGAGGAGACATCCCGATTTACCGATGGCCTCGGCGAGGAGGGGGAAATCGATCTGCCGCACGCGATGAACGAACTGACGGTCAAGATTGCCAGTCGCTGCCTGATCGGGGAGGAAGTCCGGGATCAGGTGGACACCGGTTTTGCCGAGGCCTACCACGATCTGCAGAATGGCATCAACACCCTGGGATTTTTTCTTCCCAGGCTGCCTACTGCAGCGCATCGTACCCGCGACCGGGCCCGGCAAAAAGTGGCCGAGCTCTTCAGCCAGGTCATGACGGAACGCCGCCGTTCCGGGGCGCGGCCCGACGATTTCATGCAGACCCTCATGCACGCCCGTTACAAGGATGGCCGTGCGTTAAGTGACGATGAGATTACCGGCATCCTGCTGACGGTATTGTTCGCCGGCCAGCACACGAGTGCGGTGCTCGCAACCTGGACGGCTCTGGAGCTCATCAGGGCACCCTCCTACCTGGCGCGGATTCGATCCGAGATGCAGGACGTCTACCGGGAGAATGCAGACATGAGCCACTCAAGTCTCAAGCAGCAGGTATTGCTGGAGCATGCCGTGCGGGAATGTGAGCGGCTGCACCCGCCGCTGATCCTGCTGATCCGCAAGGTACTCAAACCCCTGCATTACGGGGACTATATCGTGCCGGCGGGTACGCTGGCCATGGTGTCACCGGCAGTATCCCACCGGTTGCCGCACCTGTTTGCCGATCCGGAGCGCTTCTCTCCGGAACGGTTTGCGCCTCCCGCAAGCGAGGACAAGCAACATCACTACACATTGATCGGTTTCGGTGGCGGCAAACACATGTGCATGGGGAAGCATTTTGCCTACCAGCAGTTGAAGGCGATCTGGACCGTGCTGCTGGACCGCTTCGATTTTCAGTTCGGCACCGCGTTTCCGGCCCCGAATTACGGCAGCTGGGTGACCGGCCCCGAGGAACCCTGCAGGCTTCGCTACCGGCGTCGCTCGCAAGCGGGCATCTTCCGATGAGCACCGCTACGGCTCCACGCTACGACGTAGCCATCGTTGGCGCGGGTCCGGTGGGTTGTGTGTGCGCGCTCGCACATGCGAAAAAAGGTGCCCGGGTATTGTTGCTTGAAGCAAATCCGAAAGCTTCACTGCGCCTGGCGGGTGAATGGCTGCATCCGCCCGCTGTCCGGATATTGCGCGAGGTCGGAGTCGGACTCGATATGCAACTCCGCGACCCCACGGGCAAAGGGTTTGTATTGTTCCCGGAAGACGGTTCGGACCCAATTGTGTTTCCTTATCCGGAAGGCTCTCGCGGGCTGACATGTGAGCATGACTTGCTCGTCAAGAGTCTGCGTGAAGCAGTCAGGAATGAATCGGATATCGATTTTGTTCTTCACGCGCGCGCCCGGGCTGTCGAAGACGGGCGGGTCACTTTTACCCATGACGGCGCCATCAAATCCGTGAACACCGCGCGCATTGTCGGTGCTGATGGCCAGGCCTCGATTGTTCGCCAGTCACTGGGTCTGTCGACGAACCCGATGATCTGTTCGCAGACGGTGGGTGTCATCGTAAAGGGAGTGAGCCTGGCGCTGAAGGAGTACGGGCATGTGCTGCTTGGCGGACCGGGTCCGGTTCTCATATACCATCTCGAAGAGGACTGTATCCGCTTGATCGTCGATGTTCCGCTGGATCGTACGACCCCCCGGGATCGGATTGGCTTCTTGCTGGACTCGTATACCAGCCTGTTGCCGGAGTCGCTCAGGTCTGCGTTTGTCCAGGCATTGCGGGATGGGCAATTCCACGTCGCAGCCAACAAGCTGAGGCCGCGCGTGACGTACGGAAGCGCACATCGAGTGCTGATTGGCGATGCAGCCGGGCACTATCATCCGATGACGGCAATGGGAATGACCTTCGGTTTCGGGGATGCGCTTGCGCTGGCCGAGAACGAGGACTTTCGCAGCTTTACTGCCAAACGCTACCGGGCAACCCGGGCTCCGGCATTTCTGGCAATGGGGCTTTACGAGGTTTTTGCGGATCATCGGGCCGAGGCCGTGGCACTCCGGCACACGATCTACCGTAACGCCCGGGCATATCCTGCATACCGAGACCGGACCGTGCGTTTGCTGGCCTGTGAAGACGGATCGACCCTCAGCATGGGTTTTGCCTTTTTCGGGACAGTGGCCCGTGCAGTTTTCGGGCAAATTCCAAGATCCTGTGACCGGCTTGCCTGGCGCAGGGCCCGGGATACCCTTCATGCGCTGGCTGTCCGTCTGGTGTGGCTCCTGCGAAGCATTCAGCTGCTGTACAAGGTGCGAAGCAGGGGAGGAGAAATTGACGACCGGACCTGGGGCACCTTGGCTGGCGTGTTTCAATTCTCCATGCCCACGAAAGCCAGTGCTTCCCAGCCTGTTCGCCCGAGGGAAGTAAGCTCAATCGATGCCAGACCGGCAATGAAGCGTGCGGCTGCGCGCTTGCTGGACCTTCAGGGTGAGGACGGCGCCTGGGAAGGCGAGATGGTCTGGTGCCCCATGCTCACGGCTCAATACGTCCTATTGCACCATATTATTGAGCAACCTCTCGAGCCCGGCCGCCGCCGGCGTGTGCTGCGCTCCTTCGAACAGACCCGTCTTGAAGGAGGCTCGTGGGGCTTGCACGAACACTCGCCCCCCCACCTGTTTGTTACCACTCTGGTGTACGTGGCGGCAAGGCTGCTCGGGATCGAGCAAGATGACCCGTTGATCAGGTCCGCACGCCAGTTCCTGCAGGCCGAGGGGGTTGTCAGCATCCCAAGCTGGGGGAAGTTCTGGCTGGCGCTCCTCAATCTCTATGACTGGCGCGGAGTCCATGCCATTCTGCCGGAGTTGTGGGGCTTGCCGCGCCGGATTGCGCTGCATCCCTCGAACTGGTACTGCCATACCCGGCTTATTTACATGGCGATGGCGGCGGTGTACCCGCATCGGTACCAGGTGCCGGTCTCGCCCACCATCGCCTCGTTACGAGAGGAGCTGTTCCCCCAGGGGTTTGCCAATGTGGATTTTCCCTCGGGCCGCAATCTCTTGCGGGACGCTGATCTTTACAAGCGTCCAAGCGCATGGCTTCGCGCCGGATATGCGGTTGCGGGATTATTCGAACGATGGCACGGGAAACGGCTTCGAGCCCGGTGCATGCATGCAATCGTCCGACAGATCAAGTGGGAGTTGCAAACCACCAGCCACACGAGCATTTCTCCGGTCAGCGGTCTCCTCAACATCCTGGCCGTATGGCTGCACGATTCCAATGACCCCGATATCCGGCAAGCGCTTGCACAGCTTGACGGCTGGATCTGGGAAGATGAGGAGCATGGAGCACGAGTCACCGGAGCCAAAAGTGCCTCCTGGGACACCGGCTTCTCTTTGCAGTCTCTGGCGACAGTGCCCGAAGATGGAAGAATCCGCAACGCGCTTCAAGCGGGAGCCGGCTTTCTGTACCGGCAGCAGATCGGAGCCAGCTTCGACGGATTTCGCGAGGCGTATCGAAATGACCCCAAAGGCGGCTGGTGTTTTGCAGGAGGATGGCATGGCTGGCCTGTGACTGACTGCACTGCCGAAGCAGTGGCCGGGATTATCGCTGCCGAGCGCAATTCCGCGAACACAACAGTGCTTGCAGATGCGATACGCTTCATGTTGAGGGGCCAGAACCGTGACGGAGGTTTTGGCAGCTACGAGGCACAACGCTCCATTTTTGGTCTTGAGTGGTTGAACCCGGCAGAAATGTTTGGTGACTCGATGACCGAGCATTCCTATGTCGAGTGCACTGCATCTTGTCTTGTAGCGCTTGCCGCTTGCAAGGAACACTTTCCTCAGCTCATGGACCGGACTGTGAGAAGTGCCATCTCTCAGGCAGATACCTGGCTTCGCCGGACCCAGGGAATCGATGGATCGTGGCGTGGCGTATGGGGCGTTCAGTTCATTTATGGGACCTTGTTCGGGATCAGGGGGCTGCTTGCCGCCGGGGCTCCGCCGAGTGACCCGGCACTGCGCTTGGCTTGCCGGTGGTTACTGGATCGACAGCACAGAGACGGAGGATGGGGTGAGCACCATAGCGGCTGCTTGACCGGCCGATATGTCGAGCATGAGGAAAGCCAGGTCATCCAAACTGCATGGGCATTGCTTGCACTCCTCGAAGCGGGCGATTCAGGCTGGAACGCGATTTCGCGGGGTATCCAGTATCTGCTCAGCACCCAGAATGCAAATGGAACGTGGCCCAGGCAAGACATGGCCGGGGTCTTTTTTCGCACGGCCTTGCTGGATTATGTCCTGTACAGACAGTATTTTCCCCTGCACGCACTCGGCCTCTACGAGCAGCGACGCCAGACCCGGCTGGAACTGACGACCCCCGTCACACCTGCTGCTGCCGCCACGGCTGGATGAGGCATGGCGCTCTCCTGAGCCTGGCATGAAAGCCGCCCAGTGCCTTTGTGCTCAAGCGAGAGGCAGGTCGATACGGGAATGGCAATCCTGCGGAGGAATCCGCGGTCAAAACAGGTTCTATTCCGTCTTACGAGTGTCAGGCTTGCGGACCAGGAAAAAATACATTGGAGTAAAAATACCCGACTTGCCGCCTTCGGCCAGCGCATCCGCCGCCCGGTTTAACAGTGTGCTTACCATGGCCGTTGCCTCGGGGAACACCCGCAACTTTTCGCCCACCCTTAGCACCAGGTTCGTCAAGGCACGCCCGACGGGTGTGCGTGGGATGCTTGTAAGGCTGATGTCGCGACCCTGCAAGGCACGATACCAGGGTGTGTCCGGATGCGATTCTGGGGCAAGGTCGCGGGCTTCCAGGATTTCAAATCCGGCTTCGCGAAAGGCAGTACAAACTTCCGATGTGTTGGCGATATCCGGCAGCCCATCCCCTTTCTCAATGTCTTTCTTGATCCGCTGGTGCTCCGGGTTTTGTGGATCGAAGTTCTCGGTGAGGCACCACTCGTAGCCGGCAAAACAGGCTCCCGGGCGCAAGACGCGGTAAACCTCCCTGAATGCCGCGGTTTTGTTCGGCGCATGGGGCGTGGCCTCGATGGCGAAGGCGCCATCGTAGGAGTTGTCACTTTCTGGAATCTGCATGTAATCGCCGCGGATGAAGCGGCATAACGACTGGACATCGCGGGTGTGCTCTTTCGCGCGCTCGATCTGGTAGGCGTTGTTATTGATGCCGACAAAGCTGGCACCGGAATAGCGGGCAAGGTTGCCCATCGGTCCACCAATCCCGCACCCCACATCAAGTATTTGCATCCCCGGTTTCAGGGACAGCTGGTCAGCGAGAAAATGCTCGTGCCTGAGCAGCGACTCCTTGAAGCTCTCGCCCCGCTGACGTGGGGCAAAATGAAAGGATCGTCCCCAGCCGAACTCGTAGAAATCAGTCACCAGGTCATAGTAGTGATTGACGAGCAGCTGGTAGCTCTCTTTTCTGTGTTCCAGGTTGGCATTGTGGAACCCGGTGTATTGATCGACCACGGATTTCACTTCATCCGGTGCGAGGTCCCCGAGAGAATGAGATTTTTGTTGTTTAGTATGCTTGCTCGCCGAGCGCTTGTTTTGACGGGTCGACACGATTCATCCAGGGGTAGTGTATTGCAAGAAATATTGGCTCGATGGGTCTCGTCCTGCGCGTTCAAGGTACATGTCTGGTGTGACAAAATCAACCTTGGAGCGGGGTGTGTCTCACGGACATGACCCTCGTCCGGTCAGGTGTTTCGATAATGAGGTATCGAGATGCACCAGGCGGACACGACTGCCGGGATGTGGAGAGGTGAAGCTCGAGAACCTGTGAAATACTTCAAGCCCCGATGCAGGCAGATGAGGTTTTCAGCAGAGACAGGCAGTACAATAGGCGCACCGCGACACTGAACTACCCGTGAAGATCAGGAGACATGCCCGAATACCGCGCCGATCGAGCACTGCCCGAACAAGATACAGAACAGGCTGGCCTGACGATACCGGTGGGACTGTTCGCGTTACTCGCCATAACGATCCTTGCGCTGCTGGGCATCGGTACGCGTTACTTCGTTCACGGGGATCTGAACGTCATCCATTTCCTTTTGAGCCTGTTTTTCTCGGTCAACCTGCTGATCTGCTATTGGGAAATATGCCTGTACTTTCGACTGGACTATATTGAGACACGCACCGGGTTTTGGCGTGAGCGAAGGCGTGAATCCGGACGCTCTCCGATTACCGAGTTCCTTGTCACAAGAGTTCCTTTGACACGGGTTTTGTCATCGACGCTCTGGGCCGATGTCTGGGCTACCTACTCTCAGTATGACAGCTCCTATTCGGACCGCCGAACCTTCGGCTACAACGCGGACATTGCCAACGGTTTTGTAACACTGGTTCCGACGCTCATCCTTTACGCAGCGTACACCGCCGATCTCCTGCCCGCTCTCTTCGTAGGCATTCTCGGGGTTATGCTGTTCTGGCAATGGACCTACGTCACGTCAGTTTACTGGGTCAGCTTCTTCGTAGCCAAAAGACAGACCCTGATCAGCCGGCGTGAGCTGTACACCTACATTATCGCGATGAATTCCGTTTGGGTGCTGTGCGCATTGCTGGGGCTGTACGTCTCCATTCATCTGATCGTGGATGGCAACTATAGCGTTCTGGGATACTGAACTGGCATTTCAGGGTTGCTTGCGATCGGTCGGAGAACTTGTCCTGTCTGATAAGAGTGTTCTGCAAGGGTTTCGCACAGGCTATGGGGCACCTGCAAGCCTATTGCACCTTTCCAGGGATATGCATGCCATGTTAGCGGATGCCTTGGTTCGTTTTTGAGGGAACCATCAACGTTCACATGAGGTTATTGCTGCTAGAAGGACAGGCTGACGGCGAGGAACCCGTACCGGCCCAGGGCGTCGTACAGGCCAGGATAGGTGTTGCCGTTGCCGCCGCTTGCGGGTCCTGCGCCATTGCCGGCGATGGGGGGTTCCCGGTCGAACAAATTGTTGATGCCGGCGCGCAATTGGATGCTGTCGTTCACCTCCCACAGGGCCGACAGGTCGAAGTAGTCGATGTCCTCGAGATCCACACCGTCCTTGTTGCGGTCATCCACCTCCCCGAGATGGCGCCACATCAGGGTTGCGGTGAGATTCCAGGGCGTGGTCCAGATCAACCGCATCCGGTTACGCACATCGGGGGTCGGCGATCCGCACACGAACCCCCACTTGCCGGCGCAGTCCTCGACCGGTGCCCCGGCAACCTCCTGCTGTTCCCACTTGTCGATCAGCGAGAGCACATTGTGGATGTCGAGATGGCCCCAGGTGCCGAGGTCCAGGAAATAGTCGGCAACCAGGTCATAACCCACCACCTTCTCGATCGCCAGGTTCTCCTGCCTAGAGACAATATGGCCGCTGCTCTCCACGTCCGAGCCGACCCACAGGTCTCCCGTCACGCCCCGGTTGATCCGTTCGCACAGCACGAGGTCACCGTCCAGACACTCGTTGAGGACGAACTCCGGCGTCAGGCTGCTGATGCCTTTCTCGACCTCGATGCTGTAGTAGTCGAGCGAGACGGTCAGCCCGTCGATGGTCCGCGGCGAGAAGACGATGCCGATGGTCCAGGTATCGGAGGATTCCGGTTTCAGGTCAGTGTTGCCGCCCTGCAGGAAGTTGTACTGGTTGGCCGGCGAGTCTGGGATGCTGCCCCATTGTTGCTCGGTCACCCCGCTGTGCGCGCACTCCTCGAAGCTGCGCCCCGCACTCGTGACCCCGTCGAGACCGCCTTCGACCTCCCCGGAACAGGGATCGCTGCTCATGTCAAACAGGTTGAAGCCCTCGGGCTGAAACAGTTCACGCACGTTCGGGGCGCGAGTGGCCCGCTGGAAACTGCCGCGCAACTTGACGTCCTGGTTGATCGCCCAGCCGCTTCGAAGCCCGTAGGTTTCCACGCTTCCTCCGTATTCATAGTCCGAGTAACGCAGCCCGATATCCAGCGACAACTCCTCGGCGAACGGCCGTGCCTCGACCAGCGGGACATTGGCTTCCAGGAACAGCTCGGCGACGCTGCTGCCCCCCGAGACCGGACGGGTCGCTCCACCCTGGCCGGCACCCTCGCCCGAGCGGTAGGCTTCATCGGGCTTGAAATCAAGGTTCTCGTCGCGGAACTCGGCACCGAGCGCGATGGCGATGCCGGTGTCTGCCGCCGGCAGCCGTATACCGTACTCATCCAGGTCGCCGAACAGGAAACCGCTGGCGATCAGCTGGTCCGTGCCGCCGCGGGCAGTCAGCGGCAGGACGATGTAGTCGAGCGCCTCCTGGGTGACCCCGCCCTCTTCGAAGATGTTCCAGGGCACACAATCCGGATCCGTCCCGTCCAGCATGGAACGGCAGACGATCTCGCCGGTCGCCGGGTCGTGCACTGCGTCCAGGGCGCGCTTGATCTTGGTTGTGCCGAGGTCATTCAGATAGGTGTTATCCATGCGGACCTCGGCATACAGCAGGGAGGCGTCGTAGCTCCAGTTGGCACCGAGTTCGCCCTGCACACCGAGAACCCCGCGAAATGAGGTGTGGTGCAGGTCGTGCTGGCGGTTGCCGCCTTCCACGTTGCGACGGCCAATCCAGAACGGGTCTAGCACATCATCCCGGGTCTTGCCGATCGAGCCGCAGATAGCCTGGAACTGCTGTTCGGACATCAGCGGATTGCCGCAACTGAGGGTTTCGGTCACGAAGAATGCGCCCGACGGGGCAATCTGCGCCACCGTGCGATTATCCATGTACATCAGTTCCGTGTAGGCCTGCGCCTCTTCGGTAATGTCGTAGTGGGCAAAGGCGCCGAAGGTGTACTGCTCGTCCGGGCGCTGAAAGTAGTTCAGGGGACCGAAGTTGTAGGTTTCGCCCTGGCGGGGAACGAATTCATGACCCTGCACGATGAAATCGACGGGATCGGGGTAGTCCGGGTGTCCGAAATTCGTGAATCGCCCCTGCGGGATGGTCGATGAACCCAGACAGCTGTTCGCATCGTCACTCAGCGCACAGGAGCTGTAGTCGCGGTCGCGTTGCCACACCGCCTCAATGTCACGCCAGGTGGCATAGACCGTCGCGTTGCCCCGCCCGTTGTCGAAGTTGGTGCCGGCGATCAGCGACACGCTGGAGGTGTCGCCGTCCGTCTCGGTGCCATCGGCGGCAGGATAGCCGGCATTCTCGACGATTCGTTGCCATTTGCCGGAATCGTTGTGATGCGAGGACTGGCTGAACTGGTAGTCGAACTGCACACCCTCGAAATCCTTCTTCATGAGAAAGTTGACGACCCCGGCCACCGCATCGGAGCCGTAGGTCACCGAAGCGCCGCCGGTCAGTACCTCGATGCTTTGCACGAGGGCACTAGGAACCTGGTTGATGTCGGCACCGATGCCGCCCTGCAGGGGCGAACCGGCCGGCATGCGGCGACCGTTGATCAGCACCAGGGTGCGTTCCGTACCCAGGTTGCGCAGATCGAGGGTGGCAGTTCCGGTGGCGCCGTTGGACTGACTGGTGTTCTGGGCGGAATAGACCTGTGGCAGGGTGCGCACCATGTCCTCCACCCGGACCGTGCCCTGGTACAGCAGTTCGTCCGCATCCACCGAGGTGACGGGACTTGCGCTGACCAGGTTCTTGCGCTGGATGTGTGAGCCGGTGACTACGATCTCCTCAAGCTGGACGACAGCATCAGCTGCTTCATCAAGTTCTTCTGCAAGTATCGTTGCCGGTATGCTGCCTGCCAGGACAGCAAGAAATGCGAACGTGATGATGGGTGTCTTCCGGTCAATTGTCGGCATAGGGCAACTCGCTAATACTAGGTTAACATGACCTGAGGGGCATCCCGCTCCTAGTGCGTAGTTTCAGGAGATGCTGCAACTGCCAAGACTCATGTGTTTTCCTGGTTCAGGTGTGGCCGCAGTAGTGTGTGAATGTGCTCTTGCACACGCTTTATATCTCGAGACTCGACTACCCAAGATTGACGATCATTTTCCCCGTATTAGCACCAGTGAACAATCCAATGAACGCCTCTGGCATTGACTCAATGCCTTCATGCACCGTTTCCCGATACTTCAAGCGACCGCTGACAACCCACTCGGTCATGTCTCTCATGAAGTCGTCTCTTCGCTCGTTGTAGTTCAAGCCGATAAAGCCTTTCAGTGTAAGCTGCAAACCAATGGCGATCACCAGGTTGTTCGGTCCCGGTACAGGCTCGGTGGCGTTGTACTCCGAGATTGCCCCGCAAAGAGGTACGCGCCCATTAGGTCTCATACAGTTGAGAGCGGCTTGTAGATGGTCGCCTCCCACATTATCGAAGTACACGTCTATCCCTTGTGGAGCTCCAGCCAGGATCTGGCGTTCCAAGTGCCCGTCGTGATAGTCGAAAGCGTGATCGAATCCGAGGTCTTCCGTGAGGTGTCGAACTTTTTCGGCCGACCCTGCACTTCCCACTACTTTGCAGTTCTTTATTTTTGCAATCTGTCCAACTGCGCTTCCCACGGCACCTGCCGCTCCGGAAACGAAGACAGTTTCTCCTTCTTTCAACTCTCCCACATCAAGCAGTCCCACATAGGCAGTCATGCCAGGCATTCCAAGAACACCCAGATAAGCGGAAGCGGGAGCTTTCAGTTTTCCGAGCTTATTCAGTCCTGGCTCGGAGGAAACATACCCTTCTCGCCAGCCTAAGTGGCTCTCGACATAGTCTCCCTCGCGGTAGTCCGGATGTCTTGATTCCACGATCCTCCCAATCGCGCCTCCCGTCAGGGTTTCATTGAGCTGAAATGCAGGAATATAAGATGGTCTGTCGGTCATTCGACCTCGCATATAAGGATCGACCGTCAAACTCACATTCTTTACCAACACTTCGCCATCTTCCAAGCTCGGTAGCTCTACTTCGACGATGTCGAAGTCGTCAGTCTTGGGCATACTGGTTGGCCGTCGAATAAGCTGTACTTCGCGTGATTTCATTTGCAGATTCCCGGGTTCCTGACAAGTCGTTTTCAAATGGTCACAACAGTTTGGGGAGGCCAATGTTTCAAACAATTAGCTGCGAGAGTCGAAGTGCTAGAATCGTACCACTGGCAACTGCATGTGCTCAAGAGAAGCTAGAACTTCATGCGCATATGCTTCCGGAAATTCTATATGTGTTGCATCTGCTCGAAGCTGATTCCAGGTGGGGTTGACGCTACGCAGTTGGTTGTCTTCCAGTCGAACCCGGTTCCACGCATGTTCACATTGGCACTAGCACTAAATTTGGGTGGCTTTCAATCGTCTGCCAGTTTCGTTCTTGTTTCAGAAAATTTTTTGCAATAGTACTAAAGCTGGCATCTACAGACAGATATAATTTCCCAGATATGCGCCCTTAAGCTTGGAGTTGGCAAATCAACCTGGGTAACCTGGAAATCAACGAGGAGAATGCAATGTTCAAATTTTCAAATCTTCCAATCGCAATTGTCCTGTCAATACTGACCACGGGGATAGCACAATCTGATCCCGATCCTAGTCAAGAGGCTGATTCCGAAAATGCTTCGACTGTGTCACCCATGGAAAACGGTCAACGTGACAACATGCAGAAGATGATGCGCATGCGTGGCGGAAAGATGAGTGATGCTACGGGCATGGGGCAGATGGGCATGATGGGCGGTATGCCAGGCATGGACATGATGGATATGGACATGATGCTCATGATGATGGGTGAAGATATGATGGGAATGCCGTCAGCAGAGAAGCTCAGAAGTACACTGCAGACACGGTTTGAGGAATTTGATACAGATAGCAACGGCATGCTGTCCATTGAAGAATTTGAAGCCCTTCATAACACGCTGACCCGTGAGATGATGGTGGAGCGGTTCGAACATCTTGATGCTGACGGGGATGGACAGATCACCTCCGACGAGATGGGTGAACTGACCAAGCGGTTGGAGATGTGTCCAATGATGTCTGGCGCAGGCGGCATGATGAATGGAGGTCTGGTCATCCCAAAGAACGACTGAATCTGGTTGTGAAAAACAGGTACACAACTCTCTCCACATTTGGCAAGCCTTCAAGAGGCTCATGAATAAGGGGCAGAGAGAATTTGTAGAACTTTCACGCCTGTCTGGCACTCTAAGGTACGCAGGGCCTCATAAAGGATGTTTTTTCTGTACTTGACGACTTGCCCAGGACACAGGATTGAGTTGGGAGATGCATAAAAATAGGTAAAGAGCTTGACTTCATTGTGCATACTCGGTTTTTTTCAGACTTGCCATGCAGTTTTATCGGGTGCAGGCCAGTTCGCCATACCAACATTTGGTGTGGAGCAAACCTGCTCGATATGATGCAAATATGACGATGTTCATGACAAGACGAAATTTGTTGAAGGGGATGGCGTCACTTGCTGTCATGCCGATTGTTGTTCACCCACGGTTCGGTGATGCAAGCGGAAGTCCAGAAGTTCTCGAACCAATGTCTGGAAAGGTTCAGTTACTGCCTGATTCATATCCAGCAACAGATGTCTGGGGGTACGGTGGCAAAGTTCCAGGCCCTGAAATCAGGGTTGTACAAGGTTCTCGTATACACCGCAGGTTGGTTAACAGTTTGGAGGAACCCACCTCGGTACACTGGCACGGGATTCACATTGATAACCGAATGGATGGTGTACCTGGACTTACACAGGAAGCTGTATCCTCTGGTAGCAGCTTCGAGTATGACTTTGAAGTACCTGATGCAGGAACCTATTGGTACCATTCCCATGCACGCTCGACCGAACAGGTAGCGCGCGGCCTGTACGGTGCGCTCATTGTAGAGGAGCCAACGGCCCCGGAAATTGATCGCGAAGAGACCCTGATTCTTGATGACTGGCTGTTGCAGGAAAACGGTCAGTTATCCCCCCACTTCATGTCCAGGCATGACCGTTCGCATGCAGGGCGTAATGGTAACTTCATCACCACCAATGGTCAGTCCGATTTCATTTTGCCTGCTCGTCAGCATGAACGATTCAGGCTTCGACTGATCAACGCAGCGAATGCACGTATTTTTCCGCTTGCGCTAGTTGGCCTTCAAGGCTGGACTATGGCACTCGACGGGATGCCGCTTGAAACGCCTGAGCCAGTTGTCGACATGTTTTTCTTGGCACCGGCCCAGCGGGCTGACCTGATAGTTGATGTCATTGCAGAACCAGGTGATACGGCCTACCTTGCACGTTTCGAAAACAAGCAGGCCCACGCACAGGTCAGTATCCCGGTTAAGGGTGTTGCCAGTTCCACTCTACGGCCTGTACCCCGGGCCCTTCCGTCGAACTCCCAGCAAGTACCCAACCGTCTTTCTGAATCTGTGAAAGTACGGCTTGTCATGGAGGGAGGTGCGATGGGCAGGATGCGCCATGCCATTCTGGATGGTGAACGCATATCGTTTCGTCAGCTTGCCCAGGCCAACCAGTTTTGGGCTTTCAATGGCACAGTAGGACAGACTGAAAAACCTTTGGTTGATGTAGCACGCGGTGAAACAGTACGGCTTATCATTGAGAATGACACTGTATTCCCACACGGCATGCACCTTCACGGTCAGCATTTCTGTGAGATTGATGAGAATGACAGGACAGGGCCCATGCGCGATACACTTCTGATCTTTCGTGGAGAGACTCGTGAAATCGCCTTTGTTGCTGACAATCCAGGCAACTGGTTGTTTCACTGCCACACGTTGTCACATCAGGATTCAGGTATGAAGACGTGGATCAGGGTTCGGTCATGAAACCGGTTATCCTGATTACCAATGTTGTAGTTTTGGCTGGTTTTGCACTTGTGGTAAATGGCCTTCTGGCTGCTCGTCCAAGTGTGCCAGTGCAACCACAAATCGTAGATATAGGAACTGGCAAAATTCTCTATGCCAAAAATTGTGCTTCCTGTCACGGAGTTCGCCTGGAAGGTCAAAAAGACTGGCGTATAGAGGGTGCTGGAGGATTGTTCCCGGCACCTCCTCATGATGAGACGGGCCATACCTGGCATCATGGGGACGGATTGCTGTTTACTTACACGAAGTATGGCGGCAAGGCCACATTCGCTGCACGAGGACTCAAGGATATCAAAAGCGGCATGCCAGGATTCGGCCAAGTGCTCAGTGATCAGGAGATCTGGGACATCCTTGCGTTTATCAAATCGACCTGGTCGGAACGTGTGCGTGAACTTCAGGTGATGCGCACAAAAGCTGAACAGTCGAATTCACCCTGAACAACCCCCAAAATAGTTTCTGCTTGTCTCAAGAGCAAGAACTATACAATCGAGAAGGGCATTTTATTTTTGTACTGGCTCCAGTTGATGCTGGCCGCAGGTTCCATTTTTCCATTCCGGAAGAGCGTCATGCCAGCTTGGTAACAGAGTGGAGGAAATCATGGGGAATGCCATGGCAGTTGGGAATTATTTCAGAGCGAGGCAATCACAAGCTCATTCAGCCAGGTGAATTTCCTGGCTATTTTTGATCACACTCCGTTTCATTCACACGCAAGTAATCTGTAATGAAGTCCTCTACCTGTAGTAGGACGGAGCCTGTAATATGCCTGCTGTTCCCACCATGCATTCCTACAGTACTGGTGTTCCATACAGTAACAAATCCACCTATCCCAAATCCCATATTGTTGACATACCGATTCAAACTCAGGCTAGGGCCGAAGAATTCACCGGTATCAGACAAGTTCAAGTGAACACTTAGATACTGGCTCGCACTGGCATTGTAAAGGTCAGCTGCACGCAGGCGACCTTCGATTTCATCTTCGATGGTTTTATTGGTCAGTCCTATTTTCTGAGATTGACGTTCATCAATTGGTTCAACGATGAAATTCATTGGAGCACATAAAGCAAATAGATTCCTGTGAGTCAGGCTCATAGGGTCATCAGCTTGAACTCCGAACGTCAAGATTAATAATCCTGCAAACAGTATTGATGTTGAACAGCTTAGAATCCTAACTTGGAAAGGCGTCATGTTTGTAATGATGTGAGGTATGGGGAAATGTAGCTCTTGAATTATGTACTATAGTCATTTTTGACGAGTGAAACCAAATATGTGTAGCTGAACCAGACCAGCAGTGTCACACTCAGAAATGACTACATTTCGTGTGACTGGCTTCAAGCTGGCACATCAGGTAATGGGAAGGACGCCAGTGCTTGAAGCGGTTACATGCCGCTACAAACAGATCTTAATTATGCTGCCTTCTCAGCAATTCAGAGGATTTGTGCTCACAGTCTTGGATATGACTTGTAAGTTGTTCTTTCCCGTGAAACGGTCACTCCCTTGTGCGGCCGTTTCTTGGTTTTGGCGGTAAATCCTGTATTCAGGCCTTCGTGCTGAAGTTCTGAGATTTGCGGTGATAAAGCATTGATGCCTTACGACTAATCGAATATTTCCAAATAGGGATCGAACATGAATAATCTGTTGCGGCTCTGGCCAGTGACCTCTCTTAAGATATCGTGTTTACACATCAAAGCAATCAGGTCATTGGCTGGGCGATAATTTACCTTACATATTTTTGCTGCTCTACCTACAGTTACTACGGGGCGTTTGAACAGCTGTTGCAGCAACGTCATCGCACTGGCAGTTCGCCTGCCGAAATAGTTGTGAATGATCTGTTCGGTATCGGTTTTGAGTTTAATTATACTTGTCAGTGTTTCAACAGCTTCATCCGCAGTCTGCTCCACACCTACTAAAAAGAATTTCAACCACTGTAGCATGTCGTTGTGAGTTCTGACTCGCGTCAGGTTGTCATAGTAGAGATCTTTGTGCTTCTCAAAATATTTGGAGAGGTATAGTAAAGGCTGGTCGAGAATCTCTTCGCTCACGAGGTACAAAGTAATCATCAGACGGCCTATTCTTCCATTTCCATCCAGAAAAGGATGTATGGTTTCAAACTGATAGTGTGCGATTGCAATACGGATAAGTGTTGGAAGTTGAATATCTGAATTATGCAGAAATTTTTCCAGATCGCTCATCAAGCCAGGCACATGATCATGTGTTGGCGGAATAAATACTGCATCCTCTAGGCTGCTGCCCCCTATCCAATTCTGACTAGTGCGAAATTTTCCGGGAAGCTTATCTTCTCCACGAACGTCGCTTAATAATGTTTTGTGTGTTTGCCTCAACAGGCGTGAAGATAGTGGTAGCCCCTCAAGCGCTTTTATGGCTTCATTCATCGCATCAATATAGTTGTTGACCTCTTTCCAGTCATTGCGGCGTTCTGGATTGATTTCTTCCATTGGAAGTAGTGCCTCATCCATCTCAGTTTTAGTGCCTTCTATCCGGCTAGAGACTACTGCCTCCTTGGCAACATGCAATGCAATGAAGAGGTCAATATCTGGAACCAAGCGAGCATAGGAGTTCAACTCTCCCAGCTTCATCGCCGCTTTTTCGACTAGCTGGTTAACTTGTGGGTTGTTCCAAACCCAACTCTCATTGATGCAGGTGGGTAAGAAAAAGTTATACTGAATACCTCTGTGAAGCACCCCGGAATGATATTTTTCTAATTCAATAGCCATAGGTCCAGTTAAAGTTTTGAAAGTGAAACACAGAAAATATTATTTCACTTTTATCCAATAAAGTGAAATAAAGAAGATTTTATTTCACTTAGCCAGCTTTAAACAGACGAAGGTGCAGGGGTTTCAGTAAAAAAATAGGCTTGAATCTCGCGTGGAGGTTTATTTGATTTGTAACTGAAAACTGTTCTTTGCAAAGGAGTGGTTAGGCGCTCAATGCTGATATGAATTTTCACGGATTGGTTTTATTTTAGTTAGCTTATTGATTTAACTGGTGCCGAGGAGGTGATTCGAACACCCGACCTACTGATTACGAATCAGTTGCTCTACCGACTGAGCTACCCCGGCACGGATTCAGGTTATAGCGTGTTACAGGAGGGTTGTACAGATTTGATCAGTACAGATGTACCAGATGAGGGTATCAGAATCCCCTGTTCATAGGGATTCAGACAGTCCTGCTGAACACTGCACCCGATTCATCGGGGGCCTGTGCCCGCGTGATGCCAGTCGTACAGCTCCGTCTGGAAAGCAGAGGGTCTGTCCATCACCAGGTCACAGGCAATTTCTGCAGAGGGTATGCTCATGACGATTCCGTACCGGAAATGCCCGGCATTGATGTACAGGTTTTCAAATTCCGGGTGGGCACAGATGTACGGTACGTCTCGCGCTGTCCCCGGGCGCAATCCGGCCCAGTGCTTCACCGGCACTTCATTCTCCAGCTGAGGACAAAGCTTGCCAGCTTGCGCATGAATGGAATTTCTTGCGTCCGCTGTCACCGTATCGTCGAATCCCACACGCTCCATCGTGCTGCCGCACAGGATGTACAGGTCATTGCGCGGGATCAGGTAATGATCCGCACTGACGAGAATGCGTGACAACAGGGTGCGGGAGGGCTTGAAGAGCAGTATCTGCCCTCGAACCGGTTCGATATCCGTGTGACCCCGGCTCAGCGTCTGCAGGAGCTGCCTGGTCCAGGCACCATTGCACAGCATGACTTGTCCGGCATGCATGCTGCCATGGTTCGTCTTCACGCCGGTAAGCCTTGAGGCTTTGGCATGCAGCCCGGTCACCGTGACGCTTTCAAGGACCTGCACGCCATGCAGTTCCAGAGACTGTCGTGTGGCCTCAATGAGCAGCCTGGGCTGTACTTGCATGGTGGATGGGACGTGCAGGGCTGCATCGATGGTTTTTGCCAGCCCGGGTTCCAGCTTTGCCAGGGCACTGCGGTGAACCAGTTCGATCTGCATCCTGTGTTTTCGGCCCCAGGCCAGTGCAGCCTCCTGTTGTTCAAGGTTGGTGATCAGCATGCCGCTTTGCAGCAGCTGGGAATCGACACCGGTCTCATCCTGCAGTTCAGCGACGAAGCCCGGAAAGGCGGCCTGTCCGGCATGAATCAGTTTTCGCATGCCTTCACTTTGCTGCCAGGGATGCAGCTTGGCCAGGATCCCCCCCGCAGCCCAGCTGGCCTGTTTGCCCAGCCGGCTTTTCTCAAGCAGGACTACATCCAGCCCTGCAAGCCGCAGGGTGCGCGCAGTGATCATCCCGATCAGTCCGCCGCCGACCACGATTACATCATGTGCCATGAACATCTTGAACTCAACGGAAGGTTTGCGGATTATAGCGGTTATAGAGACAGGCTGTGCGAGAGAAGATTGCATGCAGATCATTCTGAATGGCAACCAGGAAGAAGTATCCGAAGGGCTGACGGCAGCCGGCTTGATTGGGAAGCTTGGCCTCGAGGGCCGACGGGTTGCCCTGGAAGTCAATCGACAGGTCGTGGTGCGCAGCGCCTTTGCCACCCACGAATTGCGTGCCGGGGATCGTGTCGAAATCATCCATGCCATTGGCGGCGGATAGCGGTACCGCCGATGACATTTTGAATTAACGGGGATTCGGCAAGCGCAGGAAGACATGAAACTTTGTTTGCTTGACTGACGGTTTGTTGGCAACCTGTAGAACCTGGGAGATGAGACACCATTGATGACTGCCTGGTCGACACTGCTGGACCGTGAAGATGTCCTGATCCTGGACACCGAGACCACTGGCCTGAAACCGCACCACGAAGTAGTGGAGGTGGCCGTGATCAACACGAGGGGGGAAGTCCGTTTCAGCGAGCTGATCCGGCCTACCGTCGAAGTTGAAGCAGCGGCGATGCGGATTCACGGCATCACCAACGAAATGCTGGCTGACAAGCCCGGCTATGACCAGGTGCATGACCGGCTCATGCAGGTATTGCACAGCGCCTCGGCTGTCTGTGCATGGAATGCACCTTTCGACCAGCGGCTGCTGGAGCAGTCGGCAACCAAGTATGGCTTGGTGCTGCCGCGTATCCGGTGGCGGGACTTGGTGTCCGACCACCGCAGCCTGTGCCCGCACTACACCAGTCACCGGCTTCTGGATGTGGCGCAACGCCGGGGCGTGGCCGAGGTACAGGACCACCGTGCACTCGGGGACTGCTGGATCACGCTGGCCGTTCTCAGGGCCCAGGTACAGTCTTCATGACATCCTCATGTTGCAGTCGGGCCTTTCGCCGGCCCGTGACCCGGTCCGCAAGGACGGTGGTATGATAGACGGCAAGCTCATGAATACCAATCTACCGGATACCCAGGCATGAACCCTGTACAGCAACCCGTTTCGGACGATGATGCCGACAGGCTTGTGGTGGCAGGCCGGTCATACCGCTCGCGCTTGCTGGTCGGTACCGGGAAGTACAGGGATTTGCAGGAAACCCGTGCGGCCATTGTTGCAAGCGGCGCTGAAATCGTGACCGTTGCGATCCGAAGGACCAACATCGGACAGGAAAAAGATGCGCCCAACCTGCTGGACGTGATTCCTCCGGATGAATTCACGATTCTGCCCAATACCGCCGGATGCTACAGCGCCGCAGAGGCGGTTCGTACCTGTCGCCTTGCCCGGGAACTGCTTGATGGGCATTCCCTGGTCAAGCTGGAGGTGCTGGGAGATGAGAAAACCCTCTATCCGAATGTCGTCGAAACCCTTGATGCCGCCGCCACCCTGGTTCGGGATGGTTTCCAGGTGATGGTGTACACCAATGACGATCCGGTAGTCGCCCGCAAGCTGGAGGAACTGGGATGCATCGCGGTCATGCCGCTCGCGGCACCCATCGGCTCGGGCCAGGGGATCCGCAACCCAGGCAACGTTTTGGAAATTGTCGAGAATGCCGGCGTGCCGATCCTGGTGGACGCCGGGGTCGGTACCGCTTCGGATGCCGCCATCGCGATGGAACTGGGATGTGATGGCGTGCTCATGAACACAGCCATCGCTGAGGCACGCGATCCTGTGCTCATGGCTGCATCCATGCAGCATGCCGTGCTGGCAGGCCGCATGGCCTTCCTTGCAGGGCGCATGCCAAGGCGGCGTCATGCATCCGCCTCTTCCCCCCTCCACGACGCGATTGTCTAGGCACGGGCTTCCGTTGCTGAAGTCACGCTCCAGCGTTCGCAGCTATGTCATTCGTGAGGGGCGCTTCACAAAAGGCCAGCAGGCGGCCTTCGAGCACCACTGGCCACACTACGGCATCGAGCCCGGACAGGGCCCGCTAGACCTGGGCGCACTCTTTGGCAATTTACGGCCGGTCGTGCTGGACATCGGGTTTGGGGACGGCGAGGCCCTTGCCCTGCTCGGATGCAGGTATCCGCACCTGAATTTTCTGGGTGTCGAGGTCTACCGGCCCGGTATCGGGTCGCTGCTGAGGAGGATCGATGAAAGCGAACTTGGGAACGTGCGCGTGATGAACATGGATGCGGTGCGCGTGCTGCGGGAATATCTTGCCCCGGAAAGCCTTGCTGCGGTGCTGATCTGGTTTCCGGATCCGTGGCCAAAAAAGAGGCATCACAAGAGGCGCCTGATCCAGGCGGAGTTCGTACAGCTGGTCGCAGAACGGCTTGCAAGCCGGGGGGAGCTGAGTATTGCTACCGACTGGCAGCCGTATGCGGAGGTTATTCGGGACGTGCTGGGCCGGAGTGCAGCGTTCAGGAGGGCAGGTGTTTCGTCCCTGATCCGCAATCGGCCGCACACGAAATTCGAGCGCCGGGGCATCCGGCTGGGTCACCGGGTGTTTGCCCAGGTATACCGCAAGACCTGCTAGTCGTCCTTTGGTGTCTTGTCCGGAGTGAGCCGCTTTGCCGGGCACTCATGCTTGGCCGAAAGAGGGCAAACCCCTTCTCTGCAGTCCTTGATGTTTTTCCATGCAAATTCGATCGCGCGCTCGTCAGAGCGGTAGAAATGGTCCAGCCATTCGGGACCGGCAAAGCCGGTACGCACGAAAACATCCATGACCTGGCGTTTGGTGCGCGCAAACACAAACCGGATGCCCAGGGCCACGAGGCGCCTTGAGAGCTGGTGCAGCATATCCTCACCGGTTGCGTCGATTTCCGTGATCGCCTCGGCATCGATGATGATGTACTCGAGATCCGGTTTTGCCGATATGCGTTCGAGAACCTTTTCTTCAAAATACATGGCACTGGCAAAAAACAGCGGGCCCTCAAACCGCAGCACGGATATTTTCGGGCAGGTTTTGAGGATGTTCACCTGGGCGTTGCGCAGCGATCCGTCCGGATGGCGTGACAGTACAGAAATGTGGGGATGCATGGTCCTGTACATGAAAAGGCCAAGTGAAAGCAGCACGCCCACGAAGATGCTCTGTTCGAGGTGAGGGGCCAGGATCAGGGTCAGCGCGAAGGTCAGGATGGCGATGACCCCGTCATGGGGATGCACGCGCAGGGCATACTTGATCTGCTTGATCCGGATCAGGTTGATTACCGCGGAAATGATCACCGCGGCCAGGGTGGCTTGGGGCAGGTGATACAGGTACTGGGCGAAATGCAGCAGGATCAGTGAAGCCGCGACGAGGATTCCGGTGACCACCGCGGCAAAACCTGTCTTGGCTCCTGCGGTCATGTTGACCGCGGAACGGGAAAAGGATCCGGCTACCGGGTAGGCGCCGGACAGGCCCGAAACGATGTTTCCAAGACCCTGCCCGACAAGGCCCTGGTTGGCATCAATGCGCTGGCGGGTTTGCACGGCAATCGCTTTCGCGATGGAAATCGCTTCCATGTAGCCCACCACTGCGATAACGATGGCTTTGCCGATAAGCCCCGCAGCAACCGTCATGTCGAAACTGGGCAGGTTGAGGGCAGGCAGCCCCGCCGGCACGTGTCCCACGACCTTGCCACCCAGGTCCTCGTATCCGATCAGCAGGGAGATGAGGCTGGTCACGACCACGGAAATCAGCACCCCGGGGAGTTTCGGCGCATAGCGCCTCAACCCGAAAATGATTGCCAGTGCAAGGATACCCATGGCAAGGGTTGGCAGGTGGGTATGCTGCGAGGCTTCGACCAGCACGTTCCAGATGGTCACGTAAAAATGATGGCCGGTTTCGGCCGTGACTCCGAACAGCTTGGACAGTTGTGACGCGCCAATGATGATGGCGGCGGCATTGGTGAAACCGATGACCACGGGGTGGGACAGAAACTCGACCAGCACTCCGAGGCGCAGCAGGCCGAGCGTCATCTGGAATATGCCCACCATGATCGCGATCACGGCTGCATACACCAGGTACCCTTCGGGATTGCTCACGGCCAGCGGTTCCAGGGCGGCCGCCGTCATCAGCGAGACCACGGCAACCGGACCGGTCTGCAACTGGCGCGAGGAGCCGAACACGGATGCAACGATGACCGGCAGGAATGATGCGTACAGCCCGTAGTAGGCGGGCAGCCCGGCAAGCTGCGCATAGGCCATTGACTGGGGAATCAGCACCAGTGCAACCGTGAGTCCTGCCACGCAATCCTTCCAGACGATCGCAGGATTTTTCAGTTCCCCTACCCAGTTCAGGTAGGGGATAAACCGGCGGACAAATTCGCGGGTGTATTGCTGTGCTGTGATCAACGGGCTCTCCTGGTCACACTGATCAATATTGTCCAGTACGGATGCCGGTCGTTCAGTAGCCTGCAGGATATGTGAGTGTGCCTGGCCCGCCTTTGCAGCAGCTGATTACTTCCACACGATGGATTCAGATGTATGTGCAATAACAGCCAAGCCATCAGGCAATCTCGAGATCACCCATAACAACGGATCGTGAAGTTCATCTTGCACCTGGTAGCCGGCCGTTTCATTATACGGCAATCTGCATATCAAAGCGAAGGGCAGGCAGGCCCTGACGCCTGGAAATTCAAGGATTGTGATGCCATAGGTCCTTCTGCCAGCCGGGTTCGGGCAATTTCTCTACCACTTCAATTGTCTGGCTGTCTTCGTATGTGCGCCCGTAACGATCCGTGACGGACACGGTTATCGTGTGCAGGCCCGTTGGCAGCTCGGACGGCAGGTCCGCACGCCACAGGTGCGAGGAATACTCCGTGAGCATCCAGCGTTGCAGCGGTCCGGGATGCCGGCCTTTCCAGGGAACCCCCTGCCAGGTCGTGAAGCCTGCCGTACGGTCACCCCCGGTGACGGAACGATAGGCCAGCCGCCCGATGGTGGATTGCCTGGCAAGGACCACCGGGTCCGTGTAGTTGACCCCCTTGTACTTGTCTTCACCCCTGCCCGGCTGAGTCCGCACGGCCTGTATTTCCTGGTCGCCGACCTGCACGCTCACCCTGCTGTCTCTGGAGCCGTTCCAAACATTGATCGCCACCCAGCTCGTCCCGGCAAGATCCTCGAGAGTGAGCAGGTGCATGTCACCGAGATCGTTGATTGTCACAGCGGGTTCACGATCCCATTGACCGCTGAACTCGAAGGCATGGTCCAGCAGCTTTTGCGCCCAGTCGCGAAATCTCGGTGTACTGAATCCGGCATGGAACTGACGGTTTTCTCCCGCGTGAAAAGTCCTGTAGGTGTCCGTGTAGGATGTACCCTCGAAATCAACCCGGTAGTAGCCGCGGGGCGCACCCATGCGCTGGACCGCGTGCGGAATGCCTTGGTCATCCAGGTCACCGGTCCACCAGCTGCCGGACAGGGCCCCGGTTATGATTTGGTGAAACTTTGCCGGCCCGGTACCGGTGTGTTCCTGCCAGCCCTTGAAATTCTCGCCGGGCAGGATCTGCTCGACAGTGTGGGTATGTCCCGAGAGACCCAGTACCGGGCGTCCGTCGACAATCCGGTACAGCGCGTGCAGGTTGTCGGTCTGGTTTTTTGCCGACAGGTTGTCCGTGAAACTTGCGAACGGAATGTGTGCAACCAGGACGATGAGCTTGTCCATCGGCACCATTGCAAGGTCGTTTTCCAGCCACTCCAACTGGCGTTTTGAAATTACGCCGTTGTAGGCCGGATTCCGGTCAGCGGAGCAGAACGGGTGTGGGTCGACCCCGTTGCACGGGTAGCGGACATTGTCGAGCACAACGAAATGCACCCTGCCCAGATCGAAGGAATAATATTCCGGACCCCATTCTCGGCGGAAAGTGTCGAACGAATGCCGGTCACTTTCTGCATCCAGGTCCAGGTCATGGTTGCCTCCGGCAAGGTACAGGGGCACCCGCCCGCCCGCGACGATGCGCTTGAAACGCGGGTAGAGCGAAAGGTCGTCACCCATCACGTCTCCTGTAAAGATAAGGCATTCCGTAGAGGAATTGTCGCGCGTGGCCAGCATCTTGCCGGCCGTGTCGCGCACATACCCCAGTTCCGTATGCGTGTAGGTCTGTGCATCGCCGAATACGAGACAGGAAAAGGTGTCGCCGACAGGATCCGGGACAAGTGGAAAGTTGATGGCTTCGGGTAACGGCCCGGTCGCTTCGATGCCTCCAAAGCGCAGTGGGGGGGAGCCTTCGGCCTTGTGGATATAGTGGAATTGGGGAACCATCTCCTCGCTGACCGGCGTCGTGTAGCCCGCTGGCTTGGTAATGAAGAGATTCATGTCGCGGTAGGCCGGCAGTTCGTAGGAGCCGTCCGGGCGGGTGCTGACCACTTCCCGCCCGTTTGAGACAACTACATCCGCCACACCGGATTCACCTTCATCCAGCCGGGCATTGCGGTTTGCGTCCAGGAACACGGTACCGCGTGCAGCCTTTGCCGGGAGGGTTCCCCTCACGACTTCGACAGTACCGACATAGTCCACGTCCTTTGCCGCAGCGAACGGTTCCAGCATGACCACGGCGGCAGCCAGAACCAGGTAACGGGCAAACATGCTGACTTGCGATGCCGGCCTGTCTGGCCGGCACCGTGCCGGTTCATGAGTGTTCACGCGCATGAGAAAGGATCACAGAAAACCGTTTTCGGTCAAGAAAAGATGTCCAGATTGCACGTTTCACGTACGGGCTTGGAATCTACCCTTTTCACTGCCTGTTGTCGAGCCGGAGTCAGGGCCACATGAGGTCCTGCAAGACCTGCACAGTCATGACTGCAGGGTGCCGGGTGGAGCGAAAGGCTCGCATGATCCTGCTGATCGCGATATTCTTGGACGTGAGGAATCGTACGTGCTTCAAGGGACAGCGGAGGAGGACCCGGGTGATTCAATCGTACACACTGTCTGGAAGACGCGGATGTGGAGACCCTCGTCCATTCAGGATTTACCATATCCAGCCGGATAAGTAACCGTGTCATTCCGTCTTGCCACCGCATCAGGCCAGGCCTCTCGTGTACTGGTAAACGATTGCCTGCACCAGCTCGGTGATGTGCGGGGGAAGTACCGGCTGGGCTTCATATATGCCAGTGACAGCCTGTGTGATGACCTGGAGAGCATCGTGGGCCGCTTCAGGCAGGATACCGGTGTTCAGGATTGGGTCGGGACAGTCGGGATCGGGTTATGCAGTACGGGCTGTGAATACTATGATCAGGCTGCCCTGACGGTGATGCTTGCGGATATCAATGATGAGGATTTTGCCATCATCGGTGCCCCCGGGCAGAATGAAGAGCAACTGCTGGAACAGATCTCATGTTATTGCAAGGATGACCTGCCGCATGTTGGAATCATTCACGGGGATCCCAGCAATCCCGCAATTCCGCGACTGATCGAAAGGATCAGTGAGTCAGTCCCGGAGGCGTATCTCGTAGGAGGACTGACTTCCTCCAATTTCCAGAATCACCAGGTCGCGAGAGAAGTGATCAGTGGAAGCTTGTCCGGCATATTCTTCTCTCCGCTGGTGTCCACGATCGTGGGACATACGCAGGGCTGTACGCCACTGGACGTTCAGCACGTGATCACGAAATGCGAGCGCAATATCCTGATCGAGCTGGACAACCGTCCTGCCCTGGACGTATTTCGTGAGGATATCGGGGAAGTGCTGGCCAAGGATCTGCAAAAAATAGCAGGGTACATCTTTGCCGGGCTTCCGATCGAGCACTCGGATACGGGCGATTACCTGGTCAGGAACATCATCGGCATTGATGAAAAGGAAAAGGTGATTGCGGTGGGCGACTACCTGTACGAAGGCAGTCGTTTCATGGCCTGCCGGCGGGATGGCAACAGCGCAAGAGTAGACATGCAGCGCATGCTGGACAGCATGCAGTCCCGGCTGCAGGGCCTGCCGCGCGGGGGGGTGTACTACACATGCCTGGGCAGGGGACGATACCAGTTTGGCGAGAATTCCGAGGAACTCAGGATGATACGCGATACGCTCGGGGATTTTCCGCTGGTCGGCTTTTTTGCCAACGGTGAAATCTTCCATAACCGGCTGTACGGGTACACCGGAGTCCTCACACTTTTCACCTGAACCTGATGCAGTACGGTCTACTGGGCAACTCCGGTCTCAAGGTCAGCAGGATCTGCCTTGGCACCATGACATTCGGGGAGCAGAATACCGAAAGGGAAGCGCATGCCCAGTTGGATTATGCACTTTCCCGTGGCGTGAATTTCATCGATGCTGCCGAGATGTATCCGGTTCCTCCACGCGAGGAGACGCAGGGCCGCACGGAGCAGTACATCGGCACCTGGCTGTCAAAACACGGACGGCGCAACGAGGTCGTTCTGGCATCCAAGGTGACCGGCCCGGGCATGATGCCGTACCTGCGCGGTGGTCCGAAGCTCACACCTGACCACATACTCGCTGCACTGGAAGCAAGCCTGAGGCGCCTGCGGACGGATTGCATCGACCTTTACCAGGTGCATTGGCCGGCCAGGAACACCAATTTATTCGGCAAGCTGGGATATCAGCACCTTGCACAGGAAACAGCTGTTCCGATAGAGGACACGTACGGCTGTCTGGCGGATGCCGTGCAGCAGGGCAAGATCCGGCATATCGGCGTCAGTAATGAAACCCCTTGGGGACTCATGCAATACCGGTTTGTCGGACAGGCCCGTGACTGGCCGGGAGTGGTCAGCATCCAGAATCCGTACAACCTGCTGAACCGCACGTATGAAATCGGACTGGCTGAGATCTCGCACCGGGAAAACATCGGGCTGCTCGCTTATTCACCACTGGGATTTGGCGTGCTCACGGGCAAATACCTGGATGGAAATGCGCCACCCGGCGCGCGCCTGTCACGATTCAGTTACTTCGACCGCTACAGCAACGATCAGGCGGTGAAGGCGACTCGGGCATATGCGGAGCTTGCCAGGCAATCCGGCTACACCCCGGCAGGGATGGCCCTGGCATTTGTCAATTCCCGCCCGTTCGTTGCCGCGAACATCATTGGCGCGACCAGCCTGGAACAGCTTGGCGAGGATATCGACAGCATTGACCTGGAACTTTCCGAAGATGTGCTTGAGAAAATCGAGGAGATTCACGGCGGCCAGCCCAATCCCAGCCCGTAAGTCCGGCGGGTGTTTCAGCCAGCCTGTACTCCGGTGGACAGCCATGCCGGGCGCCCCGCCTGCGGGGGTGTGGCCTGAGAGGGTTCGGGCAGCAGCAGGGCCGTTCAGGCAGCACTGCGTTCAAGCAGGAAATCAACCGCTGCGGACAGGTTCTCGAAGACCAGCATCTTCTTCGGCAGCAGCTTGCTGTGAGAAGTGACCGAACCGTTGCCGGTGCGGACCAGAATTGGTTCCAGTCCAAAGGCCATGGCTGCCTCGATATCGCGGAGTGAGTCGCCAATCAGGGGGGATTTCTTGAGGCTCACGCCTGAACGCCGCTCGATGTCCGCGAGCATGCCGGGATTCGGTTTCCGGCAATGGCCCTTCAGGTTCGGACAGATAAAGATTCCGCTGACATGCCCCCCGAACTGGGCAAGCTCGACCAGCATCTTCCGGTGAATCTCGTTCAGGATTTCGTAATCAAGAAGCTTGCGTCCGATGCCTGACTGGTTTGAGGCAATGAACACCTTGACCTTCGCCTGATTAAGCCGTGCAATGGCTTCCAGGCTGCCTTCGATCGGAATCCATTCATCGGGAGATTTTATGAATTCATCCGATTCCTCGTTGATGACACCGTCACGATCCATGACAACAGTTTTCAGTTTATTGGTCATTGTATTTCAGTCAGGACTGCAGTCTTGAAAAATCGGCCACGTGCATGAACAGCGTATCGATTCTTGCAAGCATTGCAAGCCGGTTGGTTCTGATGGTTTCATTCTCATCCATGACCATAACATGATCAAAAAATGAATCAATTGGCTGGCGCAGGCTTGCCAGCCGACGCAATGCCTGTTCATAGTCATGCCGGTGAAACAGTTCTTCGACTTCGCCAGCCAGTGCCTCGATGGCCGCATGCAGGGACCCTTCTTCCTTTTCCCGGAATAGTTCTTTTCTGACCTCGGCAGTGTCCGTATAGCCGGTCTTTTTCAGGATGTTACGGATGCGCTTGTTCGCTGTGGCAAGGCTGGCCGCTTCCTCCCGTTTTCGAAAGCTGCTCAGGGCATTGATGCGCGCCGCAATATCGTGTGGACGGGTGGGCCGGTTAGCCAGTACGGATTCGACCACATCCGCTGCGAAATCCTGTCCGGCAAAGTAGGCATGCAGGCGTTTGTTCATGTAACTGAACACTTCATCGGCAACGGTCTGCCGGCCCAGGTCTTGCGGGAGCAGGTTCACGGCTTGCTCCAGGCTGGCATACAGATCCGTGTCCAGTCCGGTTTCGATCAGGATCCGCAACACGGCCAGTGCCGCGCGGCGCAGGCCATAGGGATCTTTCAGGCCTGTCGGTTTTTTCCCGATGGCAAAGATTCCTGCCAGGGTATCCAGCCTGTCGGCGATGGCAAGAATGCTCCCGCAGGGGCTCGATGGCAGCGCATCACCGGCCTGGCGCGGCAAATACTGTTCCTCGATGGCAGTTGCCACTTCGTCTCCTTCACCGTCGTGCAAGGCCAGGTATCGGCCGGCGATGCCCTGGAGTTCCGGAAACTCCCCGACGATCTCTGTCAGCAGGTCGCATTTGCCCAGCTCTGCGGCTCGCCTGCACGGTTCCGGCTCAAGGCCGGCTTCCCCGGCAAGCGTTGCCGCCAGCCGGCCGACACGCCGGGTCTTGTCGTACACGCTGCCCAGTTGTTTTTCAAAGACCACGTCTTTGAGTTTCTTGATCCTAGATTCTAGGCTGAGGCCCAGGTCCCGCTGCCAGAAAAACCGGGCATCTTCGAAGCGCGGCACGATCACCTTCTCGTTGCCTTCCCGGACCCGTTCCGGTGCCCGGCTGTCAAGGTTGCTGATCAGGATGAATTGCGGGAGCAGTTCACCCGCTTCGTTCATCAGCGGTATGAATTTCTGCTTGTCCTGCATGGTGCTGATCAGCACTTCCTTGGGAGCTTCGAGAAACCGGGTGTCGAATTCACCCAGCAGTGCCCGTGGCCACTCAACCAGGCCGGTGATTTCATCGAGCAGTTCCCGGGTGAGTGCCGGTACGGCCCCGGCGTTGGCGGCCAGGGCCTCCACCTGTTCGAGAATCCTGGCCTGGCGCGAGGCAAAATCAGCAAGCACGAAGCCCCGTGATTCCAGTACCCTGAGATATTCTGCGGGCGTTTCCAGCGAAATGGCCTGCGGACAGTGAAACCTGTGGCCGTAGGTCATCCTGTCACCGGTCAGCCCGAATGCCTGAAGGGGCACCGTTTCCGCGCCGAACAGGACCAGCAGCCAGCGTACCGGGCGAATGAATTCACCCCCCGCATCGTTCCAGCGCATGCGTTTTCGTATCGAAAGCTTGCCGAGTACGTTTTCCAGCAAGTCAGGCAGCAGCGAACTTGTCAGATCGCCCGGGCGTTGCTCGCGAAACACGAGCCTGGGTTCGTCATCCTCCTCTATATGCAGGCGGTCCACATCCGTCGCACAGGACCGTGCAAAACCGATTGCCGCAGCAGTCGGGCGGCCCTTGTCATCGAACGAGATGGATTTTGCCGGCCCCTTGCGTTCGACCCGGCGGTCCGGCTGACGGGTATCCAGTCCCTCCAGCAGGATTGTCAGGCGCCGCGGAGTGCAGAACTCCTGTCGTCTGTTGAACGACAGGTCCGCTGCTGCGAGCTGGTCGCTGAGCAATTCGCCCAACTCGTTCACCTGGCCAGCCAGGAACCTGGCCGGCAGGTCTTCGGTGCCAATCTCGACCAGCAGGTCCTTTTTTTCGCTCATGGCACACCGTGTTCCAGGAGCGGGAAACCCATCTTTTCGCGGCTGGCGTAATACGCATTGGCCACGGCCTGTGCCAGGCTGCGGATGCGCAGGATGTACTGCTGGCGCTCGGTGACAGAGATCACTTGCCGCGCGTCCAGAAGGTTGAAGGCATGCGAACACTTGAGGACATGGTCGTAGGCGGCCACCGGGAGGTCCAGATCAACCAGTTTTCTGCACTCCTGCTCACTGGCCTCGAACCCTTCGAACAGAACACCCGTATCGGCATGCTCGAAATTGAATGCAGATTGCTCGGCTTCATTCTGGCGGTACAGGTCACCGTATCGGACCGTGCGGTCACGGTCCCGTGTCCAGACCAGGTCATACACGCTGGAAACGTTTTGCAGGTACATGGCGATCCGTTCCACGCCGTAGGTAATCTCTCCGGTGACGGGCTTGCAGTCCAGCCCTCCGACCTGCTGAAAGTAGGTGAACTGTGTCACTTCCATGCCATCCAGCCAGACTTCCCAGCCCAGTCCCCAGGCTCCCAGCGTGGGGGATTCCCAGTCATCCTCGACGAACCGGATGTCGTGGACCAGGGAGTCGATGCCCAGTTCGGTGAGCGACTGCAGGTACAGTTCCTGGATTGTGTCCGGTGCCGGTTTCAGGACGACCTGGAACTGGAAGTACCGCTGCAGCCGGTTCGGATTGTTTCCGTACCGCCCGTCGGTCGGGCGCCTGCAGGGCTGGACATAGGCACCCCGCCAGGGTTCGGGCCCGATGGCACGCAGGAAGGTACCGGGGTGAAAGGAGCCGGCTCCCATCTCCATGTCGTAAGGCTGCTCGAGCACGCACCCGAGATGGCTCCAGTACTGTTCCAGACCGGAGATCAGCTCTTGAAGCGTTGTGGTACGGGATGCTGGCATGGTTTGCGTACAGTGCGGCGCAGCACGAGTATACTTGCTCGGCACAGTAATTCCGAGCCATGCAGGGGAAAAGCCGGGGCAGGGACCTGGCTGCAAGCACAGCCCTTGCGGCGAAGGGGATGATTGCCTCGCCACAATCTGCACCAAATTGGTGTGATTATGCACTAATATAGTGCATAATCACGTCACATGTTTCGCTGACCAGGAAGGTAAAACGACGTACAATGGCGCGCCGGCACTGCCGGAGTGCAGGGTGCCATTCTTTGGCACAACTTGTGCTTGTATCAATCGGGATGGTCTGCATGTACGAATCAAGATCAATAGAACAACATTTCAAGTCCATAAGCTAAGGAGTAACCCATGTCCGCGAGCGATGTAATCAAGATGATTCAGGATCACGGTGTCAAATTCGTCGATCTAAGGTTTACCGATACCCGGGGCAAGGAGCAGCATGTCTCTTTGCCTGCCTCGGTTGTGAACGAGGAGTTCTTTGAAAAAGGCAAGATGTTTGATGGCTCGTCGATAGCGGGCTGGAAAGGCATCAACGAATCCGACATGGTGCTGATGCCGGATGTGGAAACGGCGATTATCGACCCGTTTTACGCAGACACGACACTGGACCTGCGGTGTGACATTCTCGAGCCGTCTACCATGGAAGGGTATGTGCGCGATCCAAGATCGGCCGCCAAGCGTGCGGAAGCCTACCTGCGTTCCACTGGCATTGCCGACACCGCGTACTTTGGTCCGGAACCCGAGTTTTTCGTATTCGATGACATTCGCTGGTCCAATGAGATGTCCGGGGCTGCCTATGCGATCGACTCGGAGGAGTCGGCGTGGAATTCAAGCAAGGATTACGAGGAAGGCAACATCGGCCACCGGCCGGGTGTGAAAGGCGGTTATTTCCCTGTGCCCCCGGTTGATTCCCTGCAGGACGTGCGCTCCGCAATGTGCCTGACGCTCGAGCAGATGGGCGTTGATGTCGAGGTTCACCATCACGAGGTGGGCACAGCAGGACAATGCGAAATCGGCACGCGATTCAATACGCTTACCGTGCGTGCTGACTGGAACCAGATCCTGAAATACGTTGTGCACAACGTCGCCCACAATTACGGGAAGACGGCGACTTTCATGCCGAAGCCCATAGTAGGCGACAATGGCAACGGCATGCACGTGCACCAGTCCCTGTTCAAGGAAGGCGATAACCTGTTTACAGGGGACATGTACGGCGGCCTGTCGCAGACGGCGTTTTATTACATCGGTGGGATCATCCGGCATGCACGCGCCATCAATGCGTTCTCGAATGCCACCACGAACAGCTACAAGCGCCTGGTGCCGGGTTTTGAAGCCCCCGTCATGCTGGCGTACTCCGCACGCAACCGTTCGGCATCGATCCGGGTTCCGCACGAGGCCAATGCCAAGGCGAGACGCATTGAAGTGCGTTTCCCTGATGCTTCCGGCAACCCGTACCTGACCTATGCGGCCATGCTGCTTGCAGGCCTGGACGGTATCCAGAACCAGATCGATCCGGGAGCGCCTATCGACAAGGATCTGTATGACCTTCCTCCGGAAGAAGAAAAGAACATCCCGACCATCTGCGCGTCCCTGGATCAGGCGCTTGAAGCCCTGGATAACGACCGTGAGTTTCTCAAGGCCGGAGGCGCATTCTCGGATGACCTGATTGATGGATACATCGGGCTGAAGATGGAAGAAGTGACGGCGTTGCGCATGGCAACGCATCCCATCGAATTTGAGATGTACTACAGCTGCTAGCCCGGCCAGCTTAGGGCCCGGAACACCCGGGTTCACGGGATGTTCCGGTGACCTGCCAGGAATCCTTGCAGCGGTCACAGGGTCCTGGAGTCCATGCCAGCGGTTGCTGCCAGGTCATCGGTTGTATGACTTGGCAGCATGCTTGCAGCGACTGAACCTGTGTGGAACGAAATCCGGTCCATGTACTTGTCATGAAATCCGAAGAGATCATAGAACACTTGAACCTGGCCGTGCTGATGGTGGACGAGGCGTTGCATATACGCTATCTCAACCCGGCAGGCGAGGAATTCCTGGGTACCGGGGTCCGGTGTGCACTCGGGCGGCCGTTGACGAATTTCATTCTCGATACAGGGGATGAATTCATCTCGCACATCCGGCGTTCCATCGATACGGGAAATCCCGTGGCCGAACGGGAAATCTGTGTAAAGCGCCTGGGCGCAGGCGAGATCACGATCAACTGTGTTATCACACCGATACCGGCCGGTGGGGAAATGGAGTGCCTGCTCGAGATTACCCGGGTGGATCACTTGATTCGGATCTCGCACGAGGAACATCTGCTGACTGAAAACCTGGCAACCCGGACCATGCTGCGCGGACTGGCACATGAAATCAGGAATCCGCTGGGAGGGTTGCGAGGTGCAGCGCAGCTGCTTGCGGGAGAGCTGGCAGGGGAAGAGCTGCGCTGCTACACCGATGTGATCATCGGTGAGGCAGACCGGCTGGACAAGCTGGTGGACGGCATGTTCGGGCCCGGGGTCAGCCCGCAGAAGCGGGAACTGAACATCCACAATGTCCTGGAGCATGTACGCCATCTGGCCGTCGCCGAGGTGCCGGAAAGCGTGACTTTCAGCACGGATTACGATCCGAGTATTCCGGCGTTGCGTGCCGACCGCGACCTGCTGGTCCAGGCGATGCTGAACCTGGTGGGGAATGCCGTGCGAGCAGTGGGCGACCAAGGTGATGTGTGCCTCAAGACCAGGGTGCTGAGGCAGTGCATGATCGGAGATACCTGCCACCGTCTGGTCATCCTGGTCAGCGTGGTGGATAACGGCTGCGGTATCGCGGAAGAGCTGAAACCGCAGATTTTTTTTCCGATGGTGTCCGGGAATGCGGAGGGGACCGGGCTGGGCCTGCCGATCGCACAGAGCCTGGTACACCTTCACGGGGGGCTGATCGAGTTTGACTCGGCCCCTGGCCAGACGGAATTCCGAGTCCTGTTGCCGCTGAATGGTGTGACGCACTGAAAGACCGAGATCAGGGAGTAAACTGATGAAAGACAGGCATGTTTGGATAATCGATGATGACCAGTCCATGCGCTGGGTGCTGGAGCGCGCACTGGGAAAAGCCGGCATACCCGTGAAGGTATTTGAGTCTGCATCGCTCGCGATGCGTGAGATGCAGCAGCATGTACCGGCTGCGATCCTTACGGACGTGCGCATGCCCGGCCTGGACGGTTTTGAGTTTCTGGAACGGGTTCAGATGCAACACCCGAAACTGCCGGTGATTGTCATGACGGCCTATTCGGACCTGCAAAGTGCCGTCGGTGCCTACGGGAAAGGGGCATTCGAGTACTTGCCCAAGCCTTTTGACATGGACGAGGCCGTCGAACTGGTTCGCCGTGCCTGCCTGGACGCAGGGGAGGACAGCACATCGCCTTCTGCCGGGAACGGCCCTGCAGAGGACCCGCCCCTTCGGATCATTGGCAAGTCGCCGGCGATGCAGGAGGTTTTCCGTGCCATTGGACGATTGTCTCATTCGAGCATGACAGTGCTGATCAACGGGGCATCCGGGACCGGGAAAGAGCTGGTCGCACAGGCCCTGCATGAACACAGCCCGCGGGCCGCTGGGCCGTTTATTGCACTGAACATGGCAGCCATCCCGCGGGACCTGCTTGAAGCTGAACTGTTCGGCCATGAAAAAGGGGTCTTCACTGGAGCATTGGCCCAGCGCAAGGGCCGGTTTGAGCAGGCGCATGCGGGCACCCTGTTTCTGGATGAAATCGGTGACATGCCTTCTGATTTGCAGACGCGCCTGTTACGAATCCTGTCCGACGGGCATTTTTACCGGATCGGCGGATATGATCCGATCAAGGCGGATGTACGAGTCATCGCTGCAACCCACCAGAACCTGGAAGCGCGTGTACGCAAGGGCGAATTCCGGGAAGACCTGTTTCACCGTCTGAATGTGATTCGCATCCGGATTCCCGCACTGAACGAACGCAGCGAGGACATCCCGCTATTGCTGCAGCATTTCATGCGCAGTTCTGCCAAGGAACTGGAGACTGAACCAAAACGGCTGGTTGAGGAGGTCGTGAAATACCTGGGTACACTGAGTTGGCCGGGGAATGTGCGTCAACTGGAGAATGTCTGCCGCTGGCTGACCGTGATGGCGGCTGGCAACGAGATTCACATGCAGGATCTGCCCATAGGGATGCTTGAGGATGACATGGGAGATTCGGAGGACTGGCGCAGCTTGTTGCGCGAGTGGGCGGACGGGGAGCTTGCGAAAGGAAGTGAGGCAATCTGGGACCGGGCGTTGCCGGAGTTCGAGAGTGTCATGATCGAGGCCGCCATGAAAAAAACCGGGGGCAGGCGGCAGCAGGCAGCCAAGCTGCTGGGGTGGGGCAGAAATACCCTGACCCGTAAGATTCAGGAACTGGGCCTGTTCGAAATTGCGGATTAGCCTGCAGGATCCAGGCATTCCCTGAACGATTCTGCCATGTTGTTCAGGAGCATGAAGTACGCATCAGGTCCTTCATCCAGGGCGGCACCCAGGGGGTCCAGCCTGCCGAACCGGGCCTGGGTGCCTTCAGTGATGATGTCCACGAGACGGGAGTCAAACTGGGGTTCTGCAAATACACAGATCGCGCCGAGTTCTTGAATCTTGTCCCGTAAGCCCTGGATTCTACGAACGCTTGGTGATTGTTCCGAGCCGACGACGATCGAGCCTGCCGCACTCAGACCGAAACGGTCCTCGAAATATCGATAGGCGTCATGCAGCACGATAAAAGGCTTGTTTTGGGCCGGTTTCATCTGTTCGGTGATCTTTGAGGCAAGCGTTTCTAGCCGGTGAAGAAGCGCCCTGGAATTTCTGGCAAAGATCTCGGCGTTGGCGGGATCTGACTCGGACAGGGTCGCCGCGATCAGGCGAGTCATCACAGCGGCATTTACCGGGTCCAGCCAGATATGCATATCATAGTCGCTGGCATGATCCCCTGAATCGTGTCCCTCCTCACCGTGTGAGGAGACATGAGTATCGGTGTGTTCGTCATCATGAGGAGGTGCGTGGTCCTCATCCTGCTCAGGGTCATCACCTTGCGGTGCAACGTGCCCTCCTGCTTGCGTGTCCTTGTTGCCTCGTGCAGTGTATGTCTCGAATGTCCCTCCTTCGCGGAGCCGTTTTCGGACCAGGCCCGGCGCTTCGAAAAGCATGATGACGCGGGCGTCGTTCGAGAGTGCCTGGACCGCATTGATGAGGGAAATCTCCATGGACTTGCCAACCAGGAATACGACCCGGGCATTCTTGAGCTTCATCGCATCGGATGGGCGCAGACTGAAAGCGTGCGGAGACGCGGCACCCCGAATCAGCAGGTAAGGCTCGTCCACACCTGCCATCACTGCACTTACCAGGGAATGCACGGGTTTGATCGAGGTGACCACCCGGTGAGAGACCTCTGCATCTGCCGTGCCGAATGTCATGCTCACCAATAACATCACCAGCACCTGCATTCGGTGCCGGATGTTTGGTGTGCAGTCGGTAAATCTAAGTGCTTGCATTCAGGATCAAGTCCGAGATCAGCTGATGCGGTACAGGCTCCTTGTTCGCGCGCTCACAATAGTGTCATGTCAGATGGCAGTAAGGATACCCTTAACATGGGCAAGCATCCATCCTGCCACAGGCTTGGCAGCCTGGTATTGCATTGAAACATCACATCGTTCGCCTTGACCGATATTGCCCGTGGGACCGGAACAGGACGCCAGTCAGCTGGCCGGGGTTGCAGGCTTGTCAGAGCAGTCTTCCAGTTCGATTTGCACGGTTACATGATGGATATTAAATCGTTCTGACAAGCGCGCCTGGATTGCAGCCACGACGGTATCCGGGTGGGTATCCTGCATGATCCGGGCGTGCAGTGTCAGCAAGGACCGGTCCTGTGACAATGACCAGGCGTGTACGTGATGCACATCTTCTATACCCGGGATGCTTGAAACCAGGTCCGGGCCAATCTCGTGCACATCGAGTTGCTTGGGAACGCCTTCGAGCAGCACATGGGATGCATCCTTCACCAGAAACGAGGCGCTACGCAGCACCAGCAGCCCAACCAGGATGGAGAGCAGCGCATCGATCGGCATCCAGCCGGTCATCATGATGACCAGTGCCGCAGTGATGGCTGCAACTGAGCCCAGCATATCTCCCAGTACGTGAATCAGGGCGCCTCGTATGTTGAGGTTTTCCCTGTCGGCCCCGCGAAGCAGGACAAATGCAGTGATATTGACGACAAGGCCCAGAACCGCCGCTGCCAGCATGGGACCTGCCAGCACCTCTGTCGGCTGGAAGAAACGCTTGGCTGCCTCGGCGAAAATCCAGCCGATGATAAAAATCAGGCTGATTCCGTTGGTATAGGCAGCGAGTACCGGGAAACGGTCGTAGCCGTAGGTTCGTGCCTTGTCTGCAGGGCGTCGGCTGAGTTTGAATGCCAGCAAGGCAATCAGCAGGGACACCGTATCGACGAGCATATGTGCGGCATCGGCCAGCAGTGCCAGGGATCCGGAAATCAGCCCGACAGTCACTTCGACGACCATGAAGCTTCCGATCAGCAAGAGCGTCCAGAATATGCGCTGCATATTGAGGCCATGCGTATCCACGCCCTCCCGGGCACGGTTACGAACGCTGTACCTGGTGGTCATTGCAGGTTTCCTTGGGGCCCCTGCAGATTCCGCGTCGTTATTGGGATGCCCTGCGAGATCCTGGATGCACAGCTTGATGTCATGGGCTGTTGGGATTCTACGTGTATGCCGTGGTGTCCGAGTGCGGCGCCAGGCTTCCGGTTACCTCACTGACATGCTTGTAGTCATGCTTGTCCAGATAATCAATGATGCCCTGGTTGATTTTCCTGCAGCAAAGCGGGTCATAAAACAGGCCCGTACCCAGGCCTACCGCACTGGCCCCTGCGATCAGGAATTCGATGGCGTCGACGGTGTTGACAATGCCCCCCTGACCGATGATGGGTATCTTGTGAGGCTTGCACACCTGGTGTACCTCGTGCACTTTCAGCAAGGCGATCGGTTTGATTGCGGGGCCGGATAAGCCGCCCTGGTTATTGTGCAGTACCGGCTGGCGGGTTTCAGCATTGATGGCCATGCCCATGACGGTATTGATGACGGCAAAGGCATCACTGCCCGCCTCGATACAGCGTCTTGCATTGTGACGAATATCCGTCTGGTTCGGCGACAGCTTGGTGATGAGTGGTTTTCCGGTGACCTTGCGGCAGGCTTCCACTACGCGTGCAGACATTTCCGGATCGTTGCCAAAGGCCACGCCACCTTCCTTCACGTTCGGGCATGAGATATTGATTTCTATGGCATCGATCGTTGAATCATCGAATCTGCGTGTAACTTCCTGGTACTCCTCGACCGATGAGCCTGAGACGTTGGCGACAAACCGGGTTTGTGAAAAATCCAGTTTTGGGAGTACCTCTTTCACGATGGCATCCACCCCCGGGTTCTGCAGGCCAATCGCGTTCAGCATTCCATCCGGCGTTTCGGCAAGGCGGTGTGGCTGGTTTCCAAGGCGGGGCTCAAGCGTTGTGCCCTTCAGGCAAACGGCTCCCACGTCACGATTGGAAAAGCCCTGGATGCGGGTATATTCTTCCCCGAACCCCACGCAACCGGACAGGAGGACCAGCGGTGAACCAAATTCCAGACCGCAGAAATCAACCTTGAGTCTTTGTTCGTTGCTCATGTTCGCAGCCTGTGATTACATCAACGGAGTCGGGTTGCGAACCTCAGTGGCATGCCGCATTCATGTCACCTCGACTTTCATGTCCCGGCTCAGCAACTCCGATACGGCGTTTTCGAGTTCGATGTCTCCATTCAGCACTTGCCATACCTGCGTACAGATCGGCATGTCCACCCCGTGTCTTCTTGCAACCCGGTGCAGGACCTGCGCAGCATGAAATCCTTCTACTGCCTGCCCCAGTTCATCCATGAATTGCTGCGCGGACTTGCCTTGTGCCAGGGCAAGCCCGAGGCGCCGGTTGCGGGACTGGTCGTCGGTACAGGTCAGGATCAGGTCGCCTACGCCGGCCAGGCCCATCAGGGTGGCGCGGTGTGCCTCTAGGCTTTCTCCCAGGCGCATCATTTCTGCCAGTCCGCGGGTAATCAGCGCTGCCCTCGCATTGGCACCGAACCCGAGACCATCCGTAATGCCGGCGGCAATGGCCAGCACATTCTTGATTGTACCACCCAGTTCGACACCAATAACATCGTTGCTGGTGTAGACCCGGAAATGGCTGTTGTGAAAATATCCTGCCAGTTCTTTTGCGTATTCCTGGTCAGAAGATGCAAGGGTGACTGCGGTGGGCAGCCTGCCGGCCACTTCCCTGGCAAAGGATGGCCCTGAGAGGACTGCAGTGCGGACCCCGTCTCCCAGCATCTGGGCCACGACTTCATGCATCATCAGGTTGTCTTGTTTCTCGAATCCCTTGGTTGCCCAGACCACTTTTGCAGGGAAACGCCCCTGGGCAAGCTGTCCGCATGCGGTCCGCATGGCATAGCTTGGAACGGCGATCAGCACAAATTCTGCGCCTTCAACCGCTTCACTGAGCTCGTGATGGGCGGAAAAGGTATCCGGGAGCGGGTGATCGGGGAGATAGCGCAGATTGCAGCGGCTGGTCTGCAGGGTTTCAATGAGTCCGGTATCACAATCCCATACCCGGGCCCGGTGGCCGTTTCGGGTCAGTTGGAGGGCAAGCGCAGTACCCCAGGATCCTGCACCCAACACCGCGGCTGTAGTCATGATGTAAATCAGTGCCTGGTTTGACCGGGCTTGGTTGTCTGCTCTTCCAGGGCTCTTACATGCTGTTGGTACAGGGATTCGAAGTTTACAGGGTTCAGCAGCAGTTGCGGAAATCCGCCTTTCAGGACCAGGTCTGATACGACTTCACGTGCAAAGGGGAACAGAATGCTGGGACAGTGACTGCCGAGGAGCCGGTTTCGCTCTTCCTGGTTGAAATTCTTGAGCAGAAAGACACCTGCCTGCTTGATCTCAACGAGGTAGGCTGTGGTCTTTTCCTGGGTGACGGTGACCTGTACGGTCATGCAGACCTCGAATACATGTTCGTCAAGTTTCATGTTTTCCGAATGGATGTGAATGTCGGTTTTCGGGTTCCAGTTCTTGGTGAACACTTCCGGAGAACCGGGGGTCTCGAAGGAAATGTCCTTCACGTAGATTTTCTGAATCTCGAATTTCTGAACCGACTCAGGGGGTATGACCTCAGGCATGCTTCCCTCCCGGCCCTGGCCAACAGGCCGTTTCACGGTGAAAGCAGTTCATCCAGTGTGCCTGACTGGTTCAACTCGGAGAGATCGTCAAAGCCACCCACATGCCTGTCACCGATGAAGATCTGCGGCACAGTCTGGCGTTGGCTGCGGGTCATCATTTCTTCCCGGGATACAGGATCTTCATCCACGTTGATTTCCGTGTACACCGCGCCCTTGCTGTCCAGCAGGCGCTTGGCTGCATTGCAGTAGGCACAGCGGTTTCCGGTATATACCACGACCTTGTGGCTGGCATTCATTGCTTTACAACCGGAAGCTGGTCATTGGTCCAGGCCGTGATGCCACCTTTCAGTCCGAATACCTGGGTATAGTTCTTGCCTGTCAGGATCTTGCATGCCCGGGATGAGCGGTTGCCCGTTTTGCAGAAGACCAGGATCGGCCGGTCCTTGTTTTGGCTCAGGTTGTCTGCCTTTTGCTGGAGCGCACTCAATGCCACGTGTTTTGAATTGATGATACTGCCCTGGCCATGTTCATTGGCCTCGCGCACGTCCAGCACCAGCGCATCTTCCTGGTTGATGAGCGTGACCGCCTCAGCAGGGGTGATTTCTTTATAGCCCCGGGTGACCCTTCTGGCTTCAGTCCAGAGGATCAGGCCAAGCACAGCGATCAGGGCGATAAAGAGGTGATAATTTCTGATCGCAAAATCTGTAAATTCTTCCATTCTGTATGTGGAGTAAGTAGCTGGTTGGTGCATCGCCTGAGGCCATCCCATGCACCGGCTGCACAGGCGATCCTGTACAGGAATACGGCCTTAGGAATGCTTGGCTGAACAGAACACCTGCTGCATCATTTCAATCAGTTTCAGCGTGCGTTCGTCTCCTACCCGGTAAAAGACCCTGTTTGCATCTTTTCTGCAGTCCAATATACCCTTATCCCTTAAAATGGCCAAATGCTGCGAGATATTGCTCTGGGATGTGCCTACATTGCAAACGATATCCTGCACGCTGATTTCGCGTTGACCCAAGACACAGAGGATTTTCAACCGCAATGGGTGAGACATGGCCTTGAGAGATCTCGCTGCCTGTTCGATATCTTTTTCCTGGTAAACGAGTTCTTCTGCACTTGTGTTCATGATAACTTGCCGGAAACGATCCTGCCCCCATGCTCCCGTACTTCTTATAGGTATATAGTATAAGCTAATATTATAAATGTCTAATATATTCATGAAATACATGGCTTTCAGCTTTACGTTCTGATGGGTGGTTGCCGGATAACCTGTATCTGGATGGTCCTGCTTGGCAGTGTTGCAGCGACTGCAGAAATCTCTGCAGCTCCGTCACAGCAGGAAGCGGAGAGAAAGCTCGCGGCAGTCCATGAGCAGATTCGTAAAAGTCAGCACCGGATCGAGAAAGACCGTGGTGAGGCGGGTCGTCTGGAAGGGGATTTGCGAAAATTTGAAAGGCGCATCGGCCAGCTTGACCGCAAGCTTGATGCAACCGAGTCATCCCTGGCCCAAAACCGGGAACGCATGCGTATTCTGGGATCAAGAAAGCAGGGTCTGCTGAAACGGTTGGCCAGGCATCAAAACATCCTGTACGCGCAGATCCGGTCCGAATACCTGTATGGCGGTCAGGAAAGACTGAAACTGCTGCTCAACCAGCAGGAGCACACGAAACTGGGCCGCACCCTGGTGTATTACGATTATCTGCATCGTGCACGTCTTCACGAAATGGAGCAGTCCAGGGAGGTGCTGGAGGCAGTGAGGAAGGTTCAGGCCGAGGTGGCCGAGGAACAGGAACGCGAAAGACAGACCCGGGTGACCCTGTTGAGTCAGAAACGGCAGATTGCAGAGGAACAGGAAAAACGAAAGAAGGTGCTGGAGCGCCTGAGAGCCAGCGTCTCAGATGAACGGTCCCGCCTTGCAAATCTTGAAGCAGACAAGAAGCAGCTCGAGGCGCTGCTTGACGAACTGCAGGCTGCCCTGGTCAATATTCCGTATATCGATCAGGGTCAGGATTTTCTGGAAGTAAAGGGCAAGCTGGCGTGGCCGGTGGCCGGCAAGCCGAGCAACCGGTTTGGCCAGTTGCGGAATTTCTCGCACCGCAAACTGTATTGGCAGGGCGTGTTCATTCCGAACCGGACCGGCAATGACGTGTACAGCATATTTCACGGCCGGGTCGTCTTTGCAGAATGGATGCGAGGACTGGGCCTGCTGATAATCATTGACCATGGCAACGGCTACATGAGCCTGTACGGACATAACCAGGGCCTTTACAAGCAGCCTGGTGAGTGGGTGGAAAAGGGTGAACGGATTGCCTCGGTGGGGAACAGCGGTGGAAATCTGAGTACAGGCGTGTATTTCGAGATACGAAAGCATGGCAAGCCGGTCAATCCCGGAATCTGGTGCAAAAGGCCTGCGCAGCCAAAAAAGTCCGGATGAACGCGAGCTGGCTGTGCTGCAAGCAATGTACGTACAAGTGTAGAATGGTCCAGTTGACTGGAACGGATGATTTGTTCCTTGACCCCGTGCATCGCATAATGGCGCTGAATTCCGGAGAATTTCAATGAAACTCAAGCACCTTACAGTTTCCGTGCAGATGACAGGCATGATTTTGGGTCTGTGCCTGATCCTGTCACCGCCCACGTGGGCAGACACGGAAAAGGTGGCACTGCCGCTTGACGACCTGCGCACGTTTACAGATGTCTATGCCCGGATCAAAAGGGATTATGTGAGCGAAGTGGAGGACAGCGACCTGTTGAAAAACGCCATCCGTGGCATGCTGTCCGGACTGGACTCGCATTCCTCCTTTCTGGACAAGGAGCAGTTCCGCGAGCTTCAAATCGGTACTTCGGGGGAATTTGGAGGGCTCGGAATCGAGGTCGGGATGGAGGATGGATTCGTGAAAGTGATTGCTCCGATTGATGATACCCCTGCACAGCGTGCTGGCGTACAGGCCGGTGACCTGATCATCAAGCTGGACGACACGCAGATAAAGGGCCTGACCCTGGAAGAAGCCGTCAACCTGATGCGTGGGGAGGAGGGTTCCAAGATCACCCTGACGATCATACGCGAGGGCTCGGATGTCCCCCTGAAACTGACGATCACGCGAGGCCTGATTCGAGTGCGCAGTGTTCGCAGCCGCATCCTTGAACCGGGATTTGGCTACGTGCGAATTTCCAACTTCCAGTCCAAGACCACACGAGGCCTGCTGGAGGCGATCGAAAGTCTGAAGCAGGAAAACAATGAACCCCTGCAAGGCCTGGTGCTGGACCTGCGCAACAACCCGGGAGGGCTGCTTACAGGCGCTGTCGGAGTTTCGGACGTCTTCCTGGATGACGGTGCCCTGATCGTGTACATCAAAGGGCGCATCGAGAATTCGGAAATGAGATATTCCGCGAGCACCAACGATTCCCTGAAGGGGGCGCCATTAGTGGTGTTGATTAACCAGGGCTCCGCCTCGGCCTCGGAAATCGTTGCAGGTGCCATTCAGGACCACGAGCGTGGCACGGTACTGGGCGCGACTTCTTTCGGCAAAGGTTCCGTTCAGACCATCCTGCCCCTGAGGGGCAATACCGCGCTGAAGCTGACCACTGCGCGCTATTACACTCCATTGGGCCGTTCCATACAGAATGAGGGCATTGTCCCGGACATCCTGCTCAAGGAGGCCGGTGACCCGGAAGAAACGGACGACCCGGCGGCAACCGGGGAAGCAGCCCTGCAAAACCGCCTTGATAATCCGGAGAGTGGCTCGGAGGAACCAAGAACCCCGGCGTCCGTGATCATCCTGCCCAAACCCCGTGAGGGGGATACGACCGACCATGCTCTCGACGAAGCGCTGAAGCTGCTGAAGGGAATGGTATACACGAGAAGGGCTGCCGGCTGATCTCCGCATTCAAATGGCGGCAGAGTGTATATACAATTACCTCAGCAAGAACCACCTAAAAGGGCAGAATCATGGCAACAGTACTCGTTCCTCTCGCAGAAGGCTTTGAAGAACTGGAAGCGGTGACGATCATCGATTTGCTGCGGCGTGCAGACATCGAGGTCATCACGGCAAGCCTGGACGAAGAGCCTGTGACCGCCTCGCGCGGTACCCGGATCATCGCTGACACCTCTCTGGATGCGGTTGTGGAGCAGGAATTTGACATGGTGGTATTGCCAGGGGGCCTGCCGGGTGCGGATCATTTGGATCGTGATGAACGCATACACAGAATCCTGCAGCGTACCGCCGGCAGTGGTCGTCCGGTTGGTGCAATCTGCGCGGCACCCAAGGTGCTTGCAACGGCAGGACTGCTAGAGCACAAGAAGGCCACTGGCTACCCGGGTGTACTGGATTCACTGGGCCTGGAGACGACCGAAATCACGAATGCCGCAGTGCAGCTCGACGGGAACATCCTGACGTCCCGGGGACCTGGAACGGCAATGGATTTTGCCTTGGAGGTCATTGCCGTACTGGCAGGCGCCCAGAAGCGGGACGAGGTAGAGTCCACACTCGAGCGTGCAGCCTGATCCTGTGGGCTGTCAACGTCGACGCTTCGAAAACAGTGCATGCAGGATCATCAGCACAGCACCCAGGAAGATGGCCGAGTCGGCCAGGTTGAAAGTGGGCCAATGACAGCTTGCATCGTTCAGCCGGAAGAAAAAGGGCAGGCAGGTATCACTGGAATAGTAATGCCAGTCGATGAAGTCGGTTACCTTTCCATACAGGATTCGATCCGTCACGTTGCCGACGGCACCCCCCAGCACAAGGGACAGGCTGGTGGCCAGGAGCTTTTCTCGCGGTTCCAGGTTTTTCAGCCAGAACAGGATGACGATGCTGAGTGCAATCGCGAGCGCGGAGAAAAACCAGCGCTGCCAGCCCCCTGCTTCGCTGAGGAGACTGAATGCAGCCCCTTCATTAAAGGCCAGCAAGAAGTTGAAATAGGGTAGGAACGGGTACGGTTCGTACGGGTCCAGCCACCGCACTGCAGCCTGCTTGCCGAGCTGGTCGGCAAGGAGAACACACGCGCTTAGCCAGAGCCATTTAAGCATACAGGCGTGTCTCACCCGTACCGTCTGGCAGATTGCTCACGCAGCGACTGCAGATTTCAGGGTGGTGGACATCATTTCCTACATCCTCACGATAGTGCCAGCAGCGGATACACTTTCTGTGAGGTGATTTCTTCACTTCGATGGAATATGTGTGGCCATCTGCATTGCAGATTTTGGCTGCGGTAGCCGGGGCCTCACCGTCTTCAACCAGCCTGGCGCTGGAGGTGATGAATATGAAACGTAGTTCGTCGTTATTGATTTCTGATAGGCAGTGCGGGGCATTCCAGATGCTCACCTCGGCATCCAGTGATGAACCGATTTTCTTCTCATTGCGTAGTGTTTCCAGTTCCTTGCCTATGTGCCTGCGAGTCTCGAGTATGCCCTTCCAGTCCTTGTCTGTCACCAAACCGGGGCTTGCGAATTCTTCCAGGTCGTACCATTGCTGCACAAAAACCGTATCACTGCGTTGCCCCGGCAGTTCCTGCCAGGCTTCCTCGGCAGTAAAGCTGAGCACCGGTGCAACCCACCGGATCATCGCTTCTCCGATATGGAACATGGCGGTTTGCGCTGACTTGCGAGCATGGCTGCCAGCCTGCATGGTGTATTGCCGGTCCTTGACGATATCCAGGTAGTCTCCACCAAGTTCCAGTACACAAAAGTTATGGATCAGGTTGTAGATCCTGTGGAACTGGTATTGCTGGTAGAACTGAACGATCTGGTCCTGGAGGATTCGGGTCTTGTATACTATCCATCGATCAAGGGCCAGCATGTCTCTGGCGGGCACCTGGTCGCAGTCCGGATTGAACCCATGGAGGTTTCCCAGCAGGTAGCGGGCGGTATTGCGGATTCGCCGGTATGCGTCCGATGTGCGGCTCAGGATCTCATCCGAGACGTTCAGTTCCGCACCGTAGTCGGTGGCGGCTACCCACAGGCGCAGGATGTCGGCGCCCAGTGCATTGCAGATCTTTTGCGGTGTAACAACGTTACCCAGCGACTTGGACATCTTTTTTCCTTCGGCGTCCACCGTGAAACCGTGTGTAAGAACCTGTTTGTACGGTGCGATACCGTGCATGGCGACCGAAGTTTTCAGGGAGGACAGAAACCAGCCTCGATGCTGGTCCGAACCCTCAAGGTACATGTCGGCCTGATTGCCGCTTTCCAGGTCGACTCCCAGCCTTTCTCGTGCAACTGCGAAGTGCGTCACACCGGAATCGAACCAGACATCCAGGGTATCGCTTACTTTCCTGTACTGTCCTGAAGAATTTCCAAGCAGTTCAGCCGCATCCAGTTCATGCCACGCATCTATGCCTTTCCGTTCAATTTCAGATGCGACCTTTTCAATCAGTGCAACGGTGTCCGGGTGGGGTTCTTCAGTGTCCTTGTGGACAAAGAATGTGATCGGCACGCCCCAGGTCCGTTGCCTGGAAATACACCAGTCCGGGCTGCTTGTCAGCATTCCGGTGATTCGTGCCTGACCCCATTCGGGAATCCAGGCGACCTTGCTGACCTGTGCCATGACGGTCTTTAGCAGGCCTTCGGAATCCATGCTGATAAACCATTGCGGGGTTGCCCGGTAGATCAGCGGGACCTTGGTGCGCCAGCAGTGTGCAAGGCTGTGTCTCAGCTCGGTTTGACAAAGCAGTTTACGCTTGCTGGCCAGAGTGTCGATAACCTTGCCGTCCACCTTGTGCACGTGCTCACCCGCAAAGTACCCTGCGCGGTCCACGAATATGCCATGATCATTCACCAGGTTCAGGGTGCCCATGCCGTATTGCTTTCCCACCTCGAAATCTTCGACACCGTGGTCCGGCGCGGTATGAACGGCCCCCGTTCCGGTTTCGGTGGTGACATGCTCGCCCAGGATAACGGGTACGGTCCTGTCGTGGAATGGATGCTGCAGCGCCAGGTGTTCGAGCCGCTGGCCCTTGCAACGCCCTACAACCCTGCAGTTCTCTGCGCGATACCGTTCCAGGCAGGCTTGCTGCAGCGCCTCGGCCAGCAGCACGCGCTCACGAACGCCATCGATGGTCAATTCGACAAGCACGTAATCAATACTGGGATTGAGGCATACCGCCTGGTTGGATGGCAGTGTCCAGGGGGTTGTGGTCCAGATGGCTACTGAGACAGGCCCTTGGCCATCCAGTGTGCCGAGACGTTCGGACAGGGAATGTTCATCCGCCACTGTGAAGCGGACGTCAATCGCGGGTGAAGTTTTTTCCCGGTACTCGACTTCGGTCTCTGCCAAGGCAGAGGCATCCACGACATTCCAGTAGACAGGCTTGTAGCCCCTGACGATATGACCTTTTTCATACAGCCTGCCCAGTGCGCGCACAATATCGGCCTCAACCCTGTAATCCATGGTCAGATAGGGCCGGTCCCAGTCGCCAAATATTCCGAGCCGCTTGAAGTCTTCGCGCTGCTTTTCGATTTGCCTGGCTGCATACTTGCGGCAGCTTTCCCGAAATTCCCTGTGACTTGTCCGGTTGCCTGCCTTGCCGATCTTTTTCTGTACCTGGTGTTCGATGGGCAAGCCATGGCAGTCCCAGCCTGGCACGTAGGGTGCGTCGTACCCCGACAGGGTCTTGCTTTTGACAATGATGTCTTTCAGGATTTTGTTGACTGCGTGTCCGATATGGATGTCCCCGTTTGCATAGGGTGGGCCGTCATGCAGGATGAACCGCTTTGCACCGCTGCGGGCATTGCGGATCTGCTGATAGATATTTTTCCGTTCCCAGTCCTGCAACCGCTCGGGTTCCCGCCGCGCAAGGCTGCCTTTCATGGGAAAGGAAGTTCTTGGCAGGTTCAATGTTTCCTTGTAATCGCTCATGTGTGCAGGTCAATCAGGCAGGAATTCCGAAGTATTCCCTCGCATATTCAGAATCCAGGTGAATCTGGTTTTTCAACTCGTCCAGCGAGCTGAATTTCTTCTCAGCACGGATTTTCTTGCAGAAGAAAACCGTCAGGTGTTCGAAATAGATGTCTTGTGAGAAATTGAACAGGTGCACCTCGATCAGGGTGCGTGTGCCAGCCAGGGTTGGTCGGTGACCGACGTTTGCCACGCCCGGTTTCTCATTCCCGTTTTCCAGCTTCACTCTGACGGCAAACACACCATTGACAGGTGAAAATCTGCGCTTGATGGGGATGTTTGCTGTTGGAAAACCAAGGGTTCTGCCTTTCCGGTCCCCCCGGATGACGCGTCCGGACATGCTGTAGGCCCGTCCAAGCAGTGACTCTGCAAGGTCCAGCCGGCCTGCCGCAAGGTAGTCACGAATGGACGAACTGCTGACCCGCTCTCCATCGACCGCAACGCTTTGCGTGTTTTCTACACCCAGACCGGTTGCAGCACCCATGCTTCTCAGCAACTCATAGTCACCCGTACGATTTTTCCCGAACCTGAAATCATCACCGGTGGTAAGGTGCCTGACGTTCAAGCGGCCTATGAGGATGTCCTGGACGAAAGTCTCGGCCTGAACGCTGGCAAGTGTCTGGTCAAAGGTGAGGCAGACGAAAAAGTTGATACCCATCTTTTCAATCAGGCGGAACTTTTCCCTGAGGTTGGTGAGCCTTGATGGAGCCTGCTTGCCCAGGAACAATTCATTTGCAGAAGGCTCGAAAGTTACGACCATGGACGGGAGTCCCAGCTGACTGCTTCTGGCCTGCAATTTTTCCAGAATGGCCTGATGCCCCTTGTGTACGCCATCAAAATTACCGATGGTGGCGACAGACCCGCCCGCCAAGTCTGTCCTGTTTTTAAAGCCTCGAATTAACTGCATGAAATATATGGCTACTGCCGGACCTTAACAAAAACACTTATCCTTGCTGCTGGAGCGCAAAATTCTTCCTGCGTACACCCAGCAACGCTAGCGCGCCAATATACAGCACAGTCCCTGACAGCATAAAGCCCAAAAGTGCAAAGATGCGCGTGGCTCCTCCCCAGGTGACCCATTGAGCTGGCTCAGGCAGCAGCCATATCAGCACGAGCCCCATTATGGCGGTGGCCGCCAAGACCTGTACGATCAACTTCGACCAGCCTCCGGGCAGAACGAGGACAGTTCCAATTCTGAGCCTGTGGAACAGCAAGGCTGCATTGATATAGGCCGACAGGGATGTCGCCAGGGCCAGTGCGGCATGCGGGGCGGCCAGGTCCTGGCGCAGCCAGACCCAGACGAGAACGAGGTTCAATACGATATTGCAGAACATCGCGATCACACCGATTCTTACCGGGGTTCTGGTGTCCTGCCGTGCATAGAATCCGGGTGCCAGCACCTTGACAAGGATAAAGGCTGGCAACCCCAGCGCATAGGCCTTCAGGCTTATTGCAGCCATCAGCGTATCTGTGGCCGTGAACTCCCGGTACTGGATCAGCGAGGTCAGGATCGGGCTTGCCAGCATGATCAGCCCCACCGTCGCGGGGATGGAAATGAATATGGAAACCCGCAGCGCCCAGTCAAGTGTCTGGCTGAACTCGTTCATGGAACGGTTGACATACTGCCTGGACAGCCTTGGCAGAATGATGGTTGCCGTGGCCACGCCGAAGATGGCCAGCGGAAGTTCCACGAAACGGTCTGAAATATACAGCCAGCTGATGCTGCCCACCGCCAGAAACGAGGCGATCAGGGTATTGATAAGCAGGTTGATCTGCACCACGGATGATCCAAAGATGGCTGGCAGCATCAGCCGGGTGATCTTTTGTACCCCGTCCCGTGCACCGCTCAATGAAAACCTTGGCAGTACTCCCAGGGAGGACAGGAAGGGTATCTGGAAAGCAAGCTGGGCGATGCCGGCGATGAACACTCCCCATGCCAGGGCTACCACAGGCTGCTGCATTCCAGGTGCCAGCCACAAGGTTACGGCAATCAATGACAGGTTCAGCAGCACCGGGGTAAAAGCGGGCACCGCGAACCGGTTGAAAGTGTTCAGGATACTCGCCGAAAGGGCTGTCAGTGAAATGAACAATATGTACGGAAAAGTGATACGCAGCATCTGGGCTGCAAGATCGAAACGGGTGTCATCGCTGGAAAAGCCGGGGGCAAAGATGTAGATGAGCACAGGTGCCAAGATTACCCCTGCAACACTCAGCAGAAGAAGGACAAGGCCGAGCATTCCGGAAACGTGATTGATCAGGGCCTGCAGTTCCTGTCTCGTGCGCTGTTCCTTGTATTCCGACAATACCGGAACGAAGGCCTGTGAGAAGGCACCTTCTGCGAACAGGCGTCTCAGGAAATTCGGAATGCGGAACGCGACAAAAAAAGCGTCGGTGCCGCCGGTTGCCCCCAGAAAAATGAAAATCACGGCATCCCTTATGTAGCCGAACACCCTTGAGATTGCGGTGACGCCGCCCGTCAGGATGGTGGATTTGAAAAGGGCCCGATGTTCAGCCATTTTGCATGTTCAGTGTGGCGTGTTGCGACCTGAGGGGTTGACATTTATCTGTCTTACTACCATAGTTCGCAGCCCGAATGCAGAATCCTTGAAGAAAAGGCGAACAGACATTGGCCAACAGTTCCTCAGCAAGAAAACGCGCCCGGCAGGCGGCTAAACACCGGCTGCACAACATGAGCCTGCGGACAAGGTTGCGGACCCGCATAAAGGCTGTTGTCAAATCGATTCATGCGGGGGACAAGGATGCCGCCGAGGCAGCCTACAAGATGGCCGTGCCCAGTATTGATTCGGCAGTCAACAAAAAACTGATTCATGCCAACAAGGCTGCCCGTCACAAAAGCCGTCTGAATGCTCGAATCAAGGTCATGTAGGCCTCGCAGCTTGCAGCCAACACCTAGAGGATCACCAGATTGTCCCGGTGGATGAGTTCAGGTTCATCCACGTATCCCAGCACTGCCTCGATTTCTGTACTTAGCCTCCCCTGGAGCTTGCGTGCCTCCTCAGATGAGTAGTTGGCCAGGCCTCGCGCGATTTCCTCTCCATTGCGGTTCGTGCAGCTGACAACTTCACCGCGATCAAAATCTCCCTTTACTCCTTCGACCCCGATGGCAAGAAGGCTTTTTCCCGATTTGCTGATCACAGCACAGGCTCCGTCATCCAGAACGAATTCTCCGCGGGTATAAAGCTGGTTTGCTATCCACTGCTTGCGTGCAACGAGAGGTTCGGCATCCGGCAGCAATAGCGAGCCGCAGGAATCGCCCCGGGTGATTCGGGGGAGTATGTCAGGTGTCTTTCCGGACGCGATAATCGTAGCAGCCCCGGCCCGTGCAGCAATGCGGGCAGCCAGGACCTTGGTACGCATTCCACCTCGACCGGTTGCCCTTGTGCTCGGTCCTGCTGCCTTGTCAAGCACAGGGTCATTTGCGGAGATCTCATTGATCAGGGTGCCCGCAGTCTGGTCGCCAGGAGGTGTTTCATAAACGCCTTCCTGGTCAGTCAGGATAACGAGAGTTGTGGCCTCGATCAAATTGCTGACCAGTGCGGCAAGCGTATCGTTGTCGCCGAACTTTATCTCATCCGTAGAGACCGTGTCGTTCTCGTTGACGACCGGGAGGGTTTTCATTTCCAGCAGCTTGCGCAAGGTAGTCCGTGCATTCAGGTACCGCTTGCGATTCTGCAGGTCAGCATGGGTGAGCAAGACCTGTGCACTGTGCAGGTCGTGTTGCTGCAGGCAGGACTCGTAGGCCTGAATCAGTCCCATCTGTCCCACCGCTGCCGCGGCCTGGAGTTCGAATATTGCACGCGGACGATTTTGCCAGTTCAGGCGATGCATTCCCGCAGCGATGGCTCCGGATGAAGTCAGGATGACCTGTTTCCCGGACGTGACCAGTGCAGCCAGCTGTGAAGCCAGACTGGAGATGGCCTCCATATTCAGGCCATGGCCGTCCCGGGTAACCAGGGAACTGCCGACCTTGATCACCCATCGGTTACCGGAGATGGCCTGTTTGCGTTTGCTGCCCATGCAGGTAAGTATAAATCTTTTTGCTCAAGTTCCGGGTGCCTGCCTTGCTAAGCGCTGAAATGGCGAAAACCGGTCCCTTCCATTCCAGTCTTTTCACGCAATCCTGGATTAGGGAATTCTGGGCCTCGGCGTCCAGCAGGTCCGTCTTGTTGAACACCAGCCAGCGGTCCTTGGCTGCAAGCTCGTCACTGTACCGGTGCAACTCGTTCGATATCGAGTGATAGTCCTGACAAAGTTCGTCTCCGCTCACTGCTGGGTCCAGTTCAAGCATGTGCAGCAGCAGGACGGTACGTGACAGGTGTTTTAAAAACCGGGTGCCGAGACCGACTCCTTCTGCCGCGCCCCTGATCAGGCCGGGTATGTCGGCAATCACGAAGCTTTCCCGGGGTGCAACATACACAACGCCAAGGCTGGGGTACAATGTCGTGAACGGATAGGCAGCCACTTTGGGCGTTGCAGAAGACAGCGCACGCAGCAAGGAGGACTTGCCGGCATTGGGCAATCCGAGCAGCCCTACATCTGCCAGCAGCTTGAGTTCCAGGTACAATTCCCGCATGTCACCGGGCTTTCCCGCAGTCGTCTTGCGGGGCGCACGCTGGGTGGAACTCTTGAACCTGGCGTTCCCAAGACCGTGTGCGCCCCCTTGTGCCACCAGCAGGCGATCGCCATGGTGGGTCAGGTCGCCCATCATCTCTTCGGTTTGCGCGTTCTTCACGAGCGTGCCGGGCGGGACCAGGATAATCGTGTCCTGGCCGGTCTTGCCCGTGCGGTTTTTCCCCATGCCGTCCTGCCCGCGTTGGGCCTTGAAGCTTCGGACATGCCTGAAATCTGCAAGTGTGTTCAGGTTTTCATCTGCCACCAGGTATATGCTGCCTCCGTCTCCTCCGTCTCCTCCATCAGGTCCTCCGAGAGGGACAAAACGTTCTCGCCTGAAGCTGAGACAGCCGCTGCCGCCATGGCCGGCCTGTACGGTTATCGTGGTCTCGTCAACAAACTTCATGGCTACCGGGTACCTCGCAGTCAAAAAAGCCCCGACGATGCGGGGCTTCTCCATCCAGTCGTCAAACCGGCAGGACTACAGCATCGTATCCACGCGTACGAATTTCCTGTTTTGTGGGCCTCTGGTTTCAAATACAACGCGTCCATGGGCCTTGGCAAACAGGGTGTCATCCTTACCTCTGCCGATGTTTTCACCGGCATGAAACCTGGTGCCGCGCTGGCGTACTATGATGCTTCCGGCACTGACCTGTTGGCCACCGAAACATTTGATGCCGAGACGCTTCGACTGCGAATCTCGACCGTTACGGGAACTGCCCCCTGCTTTTTTGTGTGCCATAACCCGACCTCTACTTTGAAATGTCCGTAATTTTGACCTGTGTGTAATGTTGCCTGTGTCCCATGCGCTTCATATGCTGTTTCCTGCGCTTGAACTTGATGATCTCGATTTTCCCTGCCCTCGCGTTTTCCTGTACCTCGGCCGTCACTTTACCACCTTCTACATACGGTGTGCCAATGGACACGTCATCACCGTCAGCGAGCAGCAACACCTGGTCAAACTCGATTTTCTTGCCAGGCGCCAGTGCCAGTTTTTCGACCTTGATCTGGTCTCCCTTGTGGACAAGATACTGTTTGCCGCCTGTGGCAATTACTGCGTACACTTGGAAACTCCGGAATGTGGGCTGAAAAGAGGCGCAATTCTAGCGGGCAGACTTGAAATGGTCAATTCAAACAGTCAAATAAACCGTTCTGGCACCAAAATTATAGTCCGGGGATAACAAACGGGGAAGATTGAACGATCATGGAGTTCAAGGAAGTACAGCGATTGGTAGCGGATGACATGGAAGGTGTCAACGGAGTGATCCGGCGGTACCTGCATTCCGACATTACCCTGATCAACCAGATAATCAACTACATCATCAGCAGCGGCGGCAAGCGCATGCGCCCTTTGCTCGCACTGCTCTGTGCGCGTGCCTGCGGGTACGAGGGTGAGAAGCACCTGATTGTTGCTGCCATTACAGAGTTCATCCACACTGCGACCCTGTTGCACGATGACGTGGTGGATAACTCCAGCATGCGGCGTGGCCAGGAGACGGCCAACCTCGTGTGGGGGAATGAATCCAGCATTCTGGTTGGCGATTTCGTGTTTTCACGTTCGTTTGAAATGATGGTTGAAGTGGGCGAGATGCGCGTGATGGAAATCCTGGCCCAGGCATCCAACACCATTGCTGAGGGTGAGGTCATGCAGCTCATCAACAGTCATGACCCTGATTCCACGGAAGAACACTACATGCTTGTCATCCAGTCGAAAACTGCAAAGCTGTTCGAAGCTGCCTGCCAGCTGGGAGCGGTACTGGCCGGGCAATCCCCGTCGGTCGAGGAAGCCTGCAAGCAGTACGGAATGCATATTGGCACGGCATTCCAGCTCAAGGATGATGTCCTGGACTACCAGTCTTCACCGGAGGAGATAGGCAAGAATCTGGGGGAAGACCTGACTGAAGGCCGGCCCACTTTGCCACTGATCCATGCATTGAGAAGCAGTGACCGTATCACGGCGGGACTGATTCGGGATGCCATCATAAATGGAGGTGGAGGGCACATGCGTGAAGTCATGGATGCAATTCGTGACACCGGTGCGATTGCCCACACGCTGGAGACCGCCAGAAGGCATGCCCGGATGGCAAAGGAGTCCCTGGAGGTGCTGCCGGAAAACAGGTACAGGCGTGCACTGGAGGGCCTGACCGAGTTTGCGGTTGCCCGAACGTCGTAGCCAGTGCCCTGGGATACGGGATTTTTTTACGGGTCGGAAGTTTAGGAGTTGCGCCGGACACAGAACCTGTTATTTTTACGCAGTTGATACAGATGTACATGGGCAGCGGAGTGTAGCTCAGCTTGGTAGAGCACTGTCTTCGGGAGGCAGGGGTCGGAGGTTCAAATCCTCTCACTCCGACCATTGTGCAGCGGGTCTTTCCCTGGGGTGCGGCAAACGGCTTACTCAGGCGATAAGGCCGATATCTTGGCTGAATCCGGAAAGAAGATCCGTATTGAAGTGCTGAATTCGGGATGTTCCCGCTTCAGCATGTTCAGGATCGAGTTGAAGCTTTCTGCCTCGAGATTCAGGTCTTTAATATCTTCGCTTTTCGCAGTCCAAATGTGGGCTTCCTTATCCCAGTGCAGGGTTACACGCCGGTCATCCATCCTGTAGGTTATAGCCATGGTCATCTGGTGGTGGTGAACTCCGGTTCAGGGTAAGAAAGCAACGTTAAGGAAGTGTGAAACCTTGACTAAACTTTCATGAGCCAGGCTGTAGACACCGGGCATCGAAGCAGGGTTGCTGTCGGACTGGATTCCCGAAGCGTTTTCATCGAGAGTGCGCCAGGCACTCCGGAAAGACGCGATGGGCAGAGCCCCCTTGATGCAGAGGGAAAAACCCGTCCATCGCGGGCAGCTATTGCGGCCCTCTGATCAATCCAGATGCTGCAATACCGCGCTCATGCTGTCCTTGGCATCCCCGAACAGCATTTCCGTGTTGTCATGAAAGAACAGGGGATTGTCCACCCCGGCATACCCCGATGCCATGCTGCGCTTGAGCACGATACATGACTTGGCTTTCCACACCTCGAGTACGGGCATGCCTGCAATGGGGCTATTCGGGTCCGTTTGAGCGCTGGGGTTGACGATGTCGTTCGCTCCGATTATCAGGGAGACATCGGTATCCGGGAAGTCCTCATTCAGTTCGTCCATCTCCAGGACGATGTCATACGGGACCTTGGCTTCTGCCAGCAACACGTTCATGTGGCCCGGCAGGCGCCCTGCGACAGGGTGAATACCGAATCGCACGTTGACACCCTTTGACCGCAGTTTCTTGGTAATTTCGCTGACGATTCCCTGGGCCTGCGCAACAGCCATGCCGTATCCAGGCACGATGATGACCTCGCCGGCATCCTTGAGCAGTCCCGCAACTTCCTCTGCACTGGTGGAAGTCACTTCACCTTGCTCGGAGTCGACAGCCGTTCCACCCGAGGTACCAAACCCGCCCAGGATGACGCTTACAAATCTGCGGTTCATGGCTCGGCACATGATGTAACTCAGGATGGCACCGCTCGACCCCACCAGGGATCCCACGACGATCAGTGCGATGTTGCCCAGCATGAAGCCGGTGGCCGCAGCCGCCCAGCCCGAGTAGCTGTTCAGCATGGAGACGACGACGGGCATGTCGGCACCCCCAATGGCCATGATGAGATGAATGCCGATGACGAATGCAATAAGGGTCATGGCCAGCAGCGGGTAGAGGCCGGATGCATGTGAACCTGCGCTCAGGAAGACATACCCGAGATAGATGCAGGCCAGAATGGCGATCAGGTTCAGCCAATGCCTGGCAGGCAGCATCAGGGGTTTGCCGCTGATGATGCCCCTGAGCTTTCCAAAGGCAATCACCGAACCGGTGAAGGTAATTGCGCCGATGAAGACCCCCACGTAGACCTCGACTTCATGGATGGTTTTTTCGGCTCCTTCTAGATGGAGGCTTGGGTCGAGGTAACTCGATACACCCACCAGCACGGCAGCCAGGCCGACGAAGCTGTGCAGGATGGCAACCAGTTCGGGCATTTGTGTCATCTCGACACGGGATGCGATGAATGCGCCAATCAGGCCGCCGATGATCATGGCAGGAAACAGTTTCTCAAATCCTCCTACCTGCCCACTGAGTATGGTAGCGATGATCGCAATCGCCATGCCCAGCATGCCGCACAGGTTGCCGCGGCGTGCAGACTCCTGATGGCTCAGTCCGTTCAGACTCAGAATAAAGAGAGCGCCCGCTGCAAGATAGCATGCTGTCAGTAATTGTGGATTCATTCGTGCGTTCTCCCTTATTCTTCCTTACGAAACATCTGCAACATTCGTTGCGTGACGAAAAACCCGCCACCGATATTAATCGAGGCAATGAGCACAGAAATGGTTGCCAGCACCACAATCAAGACACTGCTGCTGCCAATCTGCAGCAGTGCACCGATGATAATCACGCTGCTGATTGCGTTGGTCACGCTCATGAGGGGAGTATGCAGTGCAGGAGTCACATTCCAGACTACCCAGTAACCGATGAAGCAGGACAGAACGAAAACGGTAAAATGCTGCATGAATTCGGTCGGGGCATAGTGTCCCAGTCCCAACAGGGCGAGTGCGGCCACAAGCAGTGTGACGGCAAACTTGACCCCGCTTTTCTTCTTTTTTGGCGGTTCGGCAACAGGCGCCTGCGCTGCTGCCTGTGCAGGAGGAGCCGCAGTGACTGAAATGGGCGGCGGCGGCCAGGTGATCTCGCCGTTGTGAATGACCGTGGTGCCCCGAATGACATCGTCCTCCATGTCGACCGTCAGGTTGCCGTCTTTTTCCGGTGTCATGTCTGTCAGCAGATGACACAGGTTGGAGCCGTATAACTGGCTGGACTGCGTCGGCAGGCGGCTGGGCAAATCCATATAGCCGATCAGTGTGACACCATGCTTGACGACGACCTCGCCCGGGCTGGTCAGCTCACAGTTGCCTCCCTGTTCAGCAGCCAGGTCGACCACGACACTGCCTTCCTTCATGAGTTCGACCATGTCAGCCAGGATCAGCTTGGGTGCAGGCTTGCCAGGGATCAAGGCGGTGGTGATGATGATATCGACTTCTTTCGCCTGCTCCCTGAACAGGGTCATCTCCGCCTCGATGAACTCCTTGCTCATGACCTTGGCATAACCGCCCGCCGTACTGCCGCCTTCCTCTTCCTCGAAATCAAGTTCCAGGAACTGCGCACCCATGCTCTCGACCTGCTGTTTCACTTCCGGGCGTGTATCGAATGCGCGCACGATGGCGCCAAGTCCGTTTCCGGTGCCAATCGCTGCAAGCCCGGCTACGCCGGCACCGATCACCATAATCTTTGCCGGAGGCACCTTTCCCGCAGCGGTGATCTGGCCGGTAAAAAACCTGCCGAAATGGTTGGCCGCTTCAATTACTGCGCGGTAACCCGCGATATTCGCCATGGATGACAGGGCATCCAGTTTTTGTGCGCGTGAAATTCTTGGGACGGAATCCATGGCCAGCACCGTACCCTTGCTGGTTTTCAACCTGTTCATCAGGTCTTCGTTCTGGGCGGGCCAGATGAAGCTGATCAGGGTGCAGCCTTCATGCAGCAGCTCCGACTCATGCACGCCCAGGTCCGGGTGTTCCTCAGGAGCCCGCACCTTGAGCACGATGTCGGAGTCGGCCCAGAGTTGCCTGGTATCCGTGACTACGGTTACTCCTGCTTCCCGGTAGGCGTCATCGTTGAATTTTGCCCGGGCGCCTGCGCCGGACTCGATGGTGCACTCGTAGCCCAGTTTTTGCATGCGGGCAGCAGTGTCTGGCGTCAGGGCCACGCGACATTCGTTTTGATGGATTTCTCTTGGGACTCCAATCTTCATGCTTGAAATTTCCTTGGATAAACGTGGGTTTAGTTTGCAGATTCGCTTCTGTACAGGGTTCTCTGGATCATTGCACGTACCCTGCGCGATCAAGTGGTAAATATCGGCTATTGAATCCGGTAATTTATACTTTTGAAACGGTTGTTTACACTGGGCGGCTATACTATATAATTATTGGCGAAACGGCCACAGGAAAATTCTTCCCCGAGAGGAAACGTTACAGGTCCATGTTCGGCAAGCCTTGAGTCTGAATCATCTTACGATCAAACCATCTGTGGCGTTCCTGCAAGTTTACATCCCTTATTTTGGTGTCCCCGGGTGCGAATGCAGATGAGCGTATGCTCCTGACCGGGCTTCTTCGGCCGCAATCCACGGGGACGGACAGTGCCCGTCGCCGGCTGCATGGACAGTGACATGCAAGGCGTTTCTCCCCAACCTGCCACGTACCCGGAAGCATCGTCTCCAGAAATTCCTTCCGTAATTGCCGCGGTGGACCTGGGTTCAAACAGTTTTCACATGGTGGTCGCGCAGGACCAGCATGGACAACTGAAAATCATCGACAGGATTCGCGAGATGGTTCGCCTGGGAGCCGGACTTGATGAGTCTGGCAGGATTTGCGAAGAAGCGCAGGAGCGGGCCATCAAGTGTCTGCAGCGATTCGGTCAGCGCATGCAGGAAATGCATGCCCATTCGGTGCGTGTAGTCGGCACCAACACTTTTCGCCATGCCAGGCACAACAGTGGTTTCGTACAGCGCGCGGAAGAGGCACTCGGGCACCCTATCCAGGTGATCTCGGGCATAGAGGAAGCGCGCCTGGTGTATCACGGTACGACCCATTCCATCACCGGTCCGCACGGGAAGTGGCTTGTAGTTGATATTGGCGGTGGCAGTACCGAGGTCATCATCGGAGAACAGCGAGAGCCAATCCTGATGGAAAGTGTACAGATGGGCTGCGTCGGCATGAGCCAGCGGTTTTTTGAGCAGGGGGGCCTGGAGAAGAAGCGATTCAAGAAGGCCCTGGTGGAGGCCAAGCTTCAGCTGCAGCCGATCATCGCTTCCGTAAAAAAGCTTGGCTGGAATTATGTGGTGGGTACTGCCGGGACGATTCGCACCATTGACCAGCTGATGCGTGAACTCGAGCTCAGTGACCGCGGCATCACGTACGAGGGCATTCAGGCCCTGATTGCCGAATTGAAGGCAGCCGGGCAGATGGATAATGTCCAGTTCAATTCCCTGGCGGCTGAACGGAAACCCGTCTTCGCTGGAGGACTGGTGGTGCTCAAGGCGATCTTTTCCGAACTGGGGATCAGTGAAATGATGACTTCCGAGGGAGGGTTGCGGGAAGGATTGCTGCTGGACCTCGCCGGGCGTATCCATCACCGGGATACACGCGATCGGACCGTATTTTCACTGATGCGCCGATACCATGTCGATTTCAAGCATGCCGCGAGAATTAAAACCACTGCACTGCACGTGCTGGACCAGGTGTCGGGGATACTGGAAATTGACCGGGACCTCGCCTATCCCTTCCTGATCTGGGCCGCAGACCTGCACGAAATCGGCCTGGACATCTCGCACTCACGCTATCACCGTCATGGCGCCTATGTACTGAACCATGGCGACCTGCTTGGATTTTCCTGGAACGAGCAACGCCTGCTCGCCTGCCTCGTGGGGAATCACCGCCGCAAGATCAATATGGAGCTGGTGGAGCAGTTGCCGAGTCAGTGGCAGGCGCAGGCCGTCTACATGATTGTCATATTGCGGCTGGCAGCATTGCTCAATCGAGACAGGGTCCCGAAAAGGACCCCCCCTGTTAAGGTTACCCGCCATGCCCGGCACATCAAGATTGCACTGGACCGCAAATGGCTCAAACGGCATCCCTTGACGGCTGCAGAGCTTGAGTTGGAAGAAAGCTACCTGAAAGCCCTGAACGTAGAGGTGAGAATCGGCGGTCTTGAGCAAACTGCACGGTGAGGCGGCATCCCCGGGGTGGCTGCCCTGGGCATCCGTGCCTGGCTAGTATGTGACCCGCGCAAACTGGTTCAGCAGGGTCTGCTGTGCGCAATAGGAGTCCGGCTCGCTTTCAGGTGTGTTGGTGTAGGTGCCGTCCGACTGAAGGATCCATGCTTGCTGGTTGTCTTTGAGGTAGATTTCAAGTTCCTCAATGATCCGGTCACGCATGCCTGTATCGCGTATGGGCCAGCAGACCTCCACACGGCGGAAGAAGTTCCGGTCCATCCAGTCTGCACTGGAACAGAATACCTGCGGATCGGTGTCGTTCCGGAAATAGTAGACGCGTGTATGCTCCAGAAAACGTCCAACGATGGAGCGCACCTCGATGTTCTCCGATATCCCGGGAAGACCCGGGCGCAGGCAGCAGGTACCGCGGATGATCAGGTGAATCCTGACCCCGGAGTTCGAGGCCCGGTACAGGGCCTGGATGATTTGCGGTTCGACCAGGGAGTTGCATTTTGCGATGATCCGGCCTTCCCGGCCCTGCCTGGCATGCTCGGTCTCGATGTCAATCATCCGTATCAGCGAGTTGTAGAGCGTGAACGGTGACTGCAATGCGCTGTTCAGGCTCGGTACCTTGGTGAAGCTGGTCAGTTCGAGAAATATTTCATGGGCATCGGCTGTAAGCTCCGGATCGCTGGTGAACATCCCGTAGTCCGTATACAGGCGCGTGGTTTTTTCGTGATAGTTGCCGGTACCGAAATGCGCATAACGATGCAGGCCGCCCTGTTCACGGCGTACGACCAGAATCATCTTGCCATGTGTTTTTTTGCCTACGATACCGTAGACAACATGGGCGCCGGCCTTCTGCAGCCGGTTTGCAAGGGAAATGTTCGCAGCCTCATCGAAGCGTGCCATGAGTTCGATTACGACTGTGACCTCCTTGCCCGCCTTGGCCGCCTTGACAAGGTTGTCGACAATGGGTGAATTCGGTCCGGTCCGGTACAGGGTCTGCTTGATTGCCAGCACCTTGGGATCTGCAGCCGCCTGCCGTACAAAATCTATGACAGGCGCAAAGGACTGGTATGGGTGGTGCAGCAGGATGTCGCTTTGTCTGATCAGTTCAAACAGGTTTGCATTGTGACTGAGCCTTTTCGGCAGGCCGGCAGAGAACGGAGGGTATTTCAGGTCAGGCCGGTCAACCAGGTCGTAGGCCTGGCTGAGCCGGTTAAGATTGACGGGCCCGTTCACCCGGTACAGGTCTACCGCCGACAGGGAAAACTGCTGCAGCAGATAGGTCACCAGCTCACCGGGACAGTTGTCCGCGACTTCAAGACGCACTGCATCCCCGTACCTGCGTGAAGCCAGTTCGCCTTCCAGGGCTCGCATGAGGTCATCAATTTCCTCATCGTCCAGGAACAGGTCGCTGTTGCGCGTAAGCCTGAACTGGTAGCTTCCTTTCACTTCGAGTCCCTCGAACAGCTCGTGTACGAAGGCATGCATGACCGAAGACAGGAACACATAGTTTTCTCCTTCCTGGTCATGGGTATCGTCAGGCAGGCGGATCAGACGCGGCAGGGAGCGTGGTGCCTGCACGATCGCATGCTCGCCCCGGCGTCCGAAGGCATCCAGTCCTTCCAGCTGAACGATGAAGTTCAGGGACTTGTTGATGATGCGTGGAAATGGATGTGCCGGATCCAGGCCAAGAGGACTCAGCACCGGTTCGACTTCCTCCAGGAAATACCGGCGCAACCAGGTACTTTGAGCCGGGGTCCACTGTTCACGGGCGATGAAGCGGATATTCTGCTCGACCAGTTCCGGCTTGAGCTCTTCGTTGAAAACGCGATATTGCTCGGCAACCAGTTCGGAAGCCTCGCTGTGGATCTGCTTCAGCAGATCGCGGGGGGTTATTCCATCTGCAGCAAGGCTCGCGATATCCAGATCGATATGCGACTTGACCCCCCCTACGCGTATCTCGAAAAACTCATCCAGGTTGGTGCAGGAGATGCACAGGAACTTCAGGCGCTCCAGCAGGGGCGTCGACGGCTCTCGCGCCTGTTGAAGCACCCGGGAATTGAACTTCAGCAGGCTGAGCTCCCGGTTGATGTAATTTTCGGCTAGTCCGAAGTTCTGTTCGTCCATGTCCGGCATAATATCGTTGTTCAGGACGGGTAGTATACGTGATGCAGATTTTCAGGAGGAGTCTCCTGCCTGTCGGCTGTGACATTTCTCCTGCACGGGCTGACCGTTGCTGACCGGTGTAATGTTTGACAGAAACATGTGGGTAGCGCTTTCCCACGTGTATTCCAGGGCCTGGTTTCGACAGTATTTCGGGTCCAGCTCCAGGGCGTCCAGGGCAGCCTGTCTGAGGTCCTTGTCAAGGCAGCCCGTAACCCGGTTTCGAACCACGTCAATGGGACCGGTCACAGGGTAGGCGGCGACCGGTGTGCCACAGGCCATCGCCTCCAGCATGACAATCCCAAACGTGTCGGTCTTGCTGGGAAACACGAATACATCCGAGGCGGCCAGGTAACTGGCCAACTCCTCTCCGAACTTGTAGCCTACGAAACGGACCTCTCGGTAGGCTTTGCGCAGTGCATGGTAGGCCGGTCCGTGTCCGATGACATACTTGGTGCCGGGCAGGTCAAGCTTCAGGAATGCCTCGATATTCTTCTCGACTGAAACCCGTCCCACGTATATCCAGATAGGTCGTGGATCCGGGATCGAAGCCTTCTTGTCAGGCTTGAACACCCCCGTATCCACGCCACGGGGCCAGCGGGCAAGATTTTCAAACCCGCGCAACCTCATCAGTTTTTCCAGGTGCGGAGTACCGACCATGATGCAGGCGGAGGCGGAATGAAACCAACGCAGAAACATGTAGGATGCCCATAACGGCACCGGGTATCGCTTGCGTATGTATTCCGGAAACTGGGTATGGTACGAAGTTGTGAAGGCCCACCGTTTGTTTTTGCACAGTGCACGTGCGGCAAGACCCATCGGTCCTTCTGTAGCAATGTGGATGGCTTCAGGGCCGTAGGATGCAAGCGATTTTTTCAGGCCTCCACCAGGGTTCAGAGCAAGCCTGATTTCCGGATATGAGGGGCAGGGTACGGACTTGAAGCCGCTTGGATCGAAGACTCGAACCGTGTGGCCCTGGCGAACCAGTGTTTCCCGCGTCGTCTTCAGGGTAGTGACGACACCGTTGACCTGTGGTTCCCAGGCATCCGTGACGATGGCTAATTTCATGCTGCCCGTTTCGAAATTCCTGTCTTGAGGTCGTCAGACGGGGTGCTCGACACCCGGGTATTGGTCCATTTCAGCAAATGCAGACTGCCATCCAGTGATTCCGCGAGTGCCGTGCAACTTTCGACCCAGTCTCCGTCGTTGCAGTACAGTATACCGTTAATTTCCTCTATTTCCGCATGGTGGATATGTCCACAGATGACGCCATCCACGTTGCGGCCCGCAGCCATGCCTGTCAGGGCCTCCTTGAAATGTGCGATGTGCTTCACGGCATTTTTTACCTTGTGTTTCAGATGGCTTGAGAGTGACCAGTATGGAAAGTTGAATCGTTTTCGAAAAAAATGCACGAGGATGTTCGCCTGCAGCAAGAGGCTGTATGCGTGGCAGCCGATGCAGGCAAGAAACCTGCCGTGTGTGATGACGCCGTCGAACTCATCGCCATGCAGCACAAGCAGGCGGCGCCCATCAGCGGTGGTGTGGATACATTCCCTGGCAATCTCGACGTTGCCGAACACATTGCCACAGTAATCACGGAACAGTTCATCATGGTTGCCAGGTACGTAAATCACCCGTGTGCCGTGCTTGGCCTTGCCCAGAATCGTTCTCAACACGTTGTTATGCGACTGTGGCCAGTAGAAACCCCGTTTCAGGCTCCAACAGTCAATGATGTCGCCGACAAGATACAGGTATTCACTCTGGACGGCGTGCAGGAAGTCCAGCAGCAACTCGGCCTGGCATCCACGAAATCCAAGATGCGTATCCGAGATCCAGATGCTGCGGACTGAATGAGGTGTAATGGAAGGTATGTCAGTCAAGCTTCATTAATCCCCTGCACGGCGAAGTCTGAGAGCGGTTTGTTACAGGGTTATGCAGCATTTATTTCAGGCAAGTTAAAAGAAGGTCAATAGCATCCTGTTTTAAAAGAAAAAATTTAATCTACGCTTAACACAGGTTTCATCAATCGTTCACGTTACTTCCCTAGGTTAGGCACCACGGGAGTATGAACACCAACCCTAGAAGCCTGATCTGGTTCAACCGTATCGAGCAAGTTGAACTGCCTTTGTGCACGTATATCAATCGTGCCGGCAACCTGAAGCCATTGAATTTGCTTTTCCGGTCTGTCAACAGGCTGGGCGATGGCCTGTTCTGGTACAGCCTGATCATCACCACGCTGTTGCTGTACGGAAGGAATGCGGTAATTCCCGCCCTCCAGATAGGTCTGTCAGCAGGAGTGGGCGTACTGGTCTACAAGGCACTGAAGGAACGCTTGGTCCGGGAGCGTCCGTTTGTCACGCATGAGGTGATCCGCTGCAATGCGCGTTCGCTTGACCAGTACAGCTTTCCTTCCGGTCACACCCTGCATGCGGTCAACTTCTCCATACTACTGGTGTGGCATTACCCGGTACTGGCGTGGATGGCGATTCCGTTTGCGGTGCTGGTCGCACTTTCCAGGGTGGTACTGGGACTGCATTACATTAGCGACGTACTGGTCGGGGGCCTCATCGGAGCGATGATCGCTGTGGTGAGCCTGTACATCGCATCCCCATACCTGATGTGACAGCTTCTGGGCAAAGAACCTGGTGTAAGAAATCACACCCCCACCAGGGCAAGCATAATCAGGCCGATCCCAGCTGCTGAGCGATGCAATATCCTTTGTGACGCTGGGGGTGCACGCTGATTGACCGGGCAGGGATTTCAGTGGAAGCTTGGCGACTCAATCCCTGTGTTAGAATTCACAGCCCTGCCCGATGATGAAGTGACCATGAGAATAATCAAATCTATAGCACTGATTGTCCTGGTGTGGTTTGCTGCAGGCAGCCTGTTCGCCGATGAAAAACGCATCATTTACGATTTCGAGTACGGAATATTCTCAAGGGGCATGGAAGACTACAAGGAAGGGGACCGGGCCCTGACGCCCGAAGGGCCCCTGGAGAAGACCACCGTGATTCCGGCCAGGCTGGGGATGAAATTCGGTGTCCGCTACTGGCTGTCGCGAAGCGGTTTTCTCGCCAAACCCACGTTGCACCTGATCTATCACGTGCCCACCATGATCGATCCCAATACAGGTGAATTCATCGACAAGATCGAAATCCTGCAGGAAGAGTCCGAGCTTGACTACATGCATACGATGGCTTTCGAGTTTGCCCGCCAGTATGAACTTGTACCGGGTGAATACCGGTTTTACGTGTTCTTCGAGAACCAGAAGCTGCTGGAGCAGGTTTTTCAGGTTGTGCTGCAGTGACCATGCATTTGAAATCGATTGCCTGCAAGGGCCGCTACGGGTGTTATTTTCCCGTTGATGTGACGCGCATCACTGTCACGGTACCGCGCTTCTCGTTGGCACTGAACAGGTAATGCTGGCCGTCATGCTCGTAATGGACCAGGCCTTCCGGTGCAAATCGGGTGCCGGTGCCGGCCTCGGGGTCGACGGGTTCCATGTCCATGACTTTCGGCTGCCCGGGATCTGCCAGGGATACCAGGGCGATGGCATCCGCACGTTCCAGCGCGACAGCCGCATACAGTCTGCCGTCTACTTCAAAGCTGACAACACTTTCCGGTTCGGAACCCTTGTTGTCACTGCGTCCATCCGGGTAAAGGCCTGCAGCGTGCGCCATCCGGTCCAGCTGATCGCCGGTATCTGAAATCAGGACTCCTGTAGAACTGTCGAACACGCTGAGCGTGCGCCCGCCTCCTGCAGGCTTGTTCCCGGTCACCTTGCCAGCCTTGGGGTCGGTATCGCCTTCATCTGCAGTCAGCAGGAATCTTCCATCCGGACTGACGGCTATTCCGTCAGGTTCACGCAGTGCCCGCAGTGTCGTGGAAAATTGCACTTTCCCGTCGTCTTTGATATCTGCCAGGTGTTCGGTCATGCCCAGCCCGAATACATTTGAAATGGTCGCAGTGGCCGTATCCACGATAAGTACGCCGTTGTTTTCCTGCAGGGAAACGAACGCTCTGGCACTGTCGGGGGCGAACACCACATACTCGGGTTCCGTGTTGGCTGGCAGGTTGTCCTTGACCGGGATTTCCATCTCTTCGCCGCTGTTGCCGCCCGTTACGATTCTCGGGAATTTCCGTGCATGGGACCTGTCCAGCATGCCCTTGACCTGGCTGAAGTCCTCAAGAGATATCTGCGTAACCCGCGTATCCTGCAGGCCGTCCCCGAGCAGGATGTGCGTGATGCTGCCTTCGGGGGACTCGTAGTGCCTGCCCGCATAGCGGTAGGCTTCACCCTCGTTGGCGACCACCAGATGCCTGCCGTCTGGGCTGAAAACCAGGCTGTCGGGATGCACACCGGCTGGAAAGGCCTTCAGCAACCCGCCCGTTGCGGCATCGTGCACCTGGATGCGACCGGCAGAAAACGGGTCAGGATCGATGACCGCAACGGCAAAAAAGTTTTCCAGGGGATGGAAGGCCACCGAGCTGATCTCCTCACCGTCCGTGATAGGGAAACGATGCAGAAATTCCGGTGCCGCGGGTTTTTCAATCGAGAGGATATCGACGGTGCCGTTTGTGCTGCAGGACAGTGCGAGGCGCCTTGAGCTTTTCTGGATGCTGAGGATCTCCGTGTTCTTGCTGATATCCCTGACATTGTAGATTCCGGCCGTTTCAAGCTTCAGGTCTGCGCCTGCTGCCGGTGCAGCGGAGACCAGCCAAAGTGTAGCTGCAATGAGAGCGAAAGGTAGTTTCACGGCATGTCCTGGGCTATACAAAAAAGGCCGCCTGTGAGGCGGCCTTTTACAGGGGAAGTATCAAACGTGGTCAGAATACGTACTGGGCGCGGAAGGATACGGCCTGGCCGTCCTCATCTTGTCCCGGGTCCACTTTGTTTGCGTGGTCGGTATCAACGTCCAGATAGTTCAGCATGAGCTTTACGTTCTTGGTCGCATACCAGTTCACTCCCACCGTGAACAACTCGAACTCATTCTTTTCTGCCACGTCATCTATGTCGAGTTCACCGTCCTCGTACTTGGCAACAAGTTCAACCGCTCCGTTCGGCCCCTTGGGCTTCACCTTGTCGAACTTGCCGGACTTGCCTTTGTACCCTCGGGTTTCACCCGTGACAATGTAGCTGGCCTGAAGATAGAAACCTTCTGCTTCTACATCACCCAGACCTTTGTAGTCAGCACCTGCTTCTGCCTCTCTTCCATCAAAGTCCACGTTGCGGTATTCGCCCTGAAGGGAGAACGGACCGAATACTGCGGCTGCTTCGAGTCCATACTGATCCGCGTCATCGACGGCAATTTTATGGTCAATGGGCCTGGAACCTATTGTATGGACACCCAGGCGTGTGCGGAAACGCTTTTGTCCATCATCTCCGAAGTCACGGGATGCAAAGGATCCCGCCAGATGCATGAAGCTGTCCTCGCCCACTGAGAAGTGCCCGCCGACGCGGCCGGCAATACTGTATGCATCGCTGCCATCGTCGTCTTCGTTATCTTCATCGATCAGGGCGGCCTGCCAGAACACCGGCTTGCTGTGACCGTGCAGCGCGAACTGGAAGGAAGGCTTGCCTGCCAGGAATCCCAGTTCCGGGGTTGGAGACCGTTCGATGGTGCTGATCCACTTTGAGCTGGTCAGTTCTTCCAGGCCAAAAGGCGCCTTGAACCGGCCCACTTTTGCTGTCCCGATGCCCATGCCCTTGTAGGAGATCACGGCCGTGTCCATTTCGGCTTCGCCTTCGTCAATATCGACCGTGAACTTGTAACCCCAGTTCTTGCCGGAGGTGCCCTTCAGTGTCACGCGGGTGCGGCGAAACTCGGATTCCGAGGAGGAGTCGTCCTGATCGTGGTTGACTTCGCTCCACAGGCCGTCGTAACTGTCATAGTCGTACATGATACGACCACCGATTGCGAAGCTGTTGCCGTTGTTCGATTTGATTTTGATGCCGCCACCCGTCGTGCTGATCTTGAGCTCTTCCTTTGACGTCACAGCCCCGGCAAATACCACCGAGCTGGAGCTAAAGACTGCGGCAACGCCGACAGCGCAAAGTAACTGCAGAGTACGTCTCACGAGATAACCTCCCTAGTGTGATTTGTAGTGAGTTGTCCTGTCTTATACTGCTGATCGAGAATTTCAGAGGGCCCATCCTAGGGGGCTTGTATGAAATGAAAGTGAATAAATTGTTATAGTTTTGTTACATGAGCGGTATGGTTCCTCGGGTTGTGCCCATTGGTGATCCTTGAAACAGGACCGGGACGAATGATCGTATGCCCCAGTTTTGCGTTGCCCAGGCACTGGAAATGAGGAATATTTGTGCCGGTACTACAGGTTGTTCACGCAGATGTAATAGTCGTGTAATAAAAATTGAAAATAATCAGGGTGTTTACTTCCACTAATGTCAGGAATACCACCATGCCAAACCAGAATGCAGTCGAAACACTGCAGGATTCCAGTACTTATGCCAAGCCAATGAACGGCAAGCGCATCCTGTTGGTTGAAGACGAACGTCCGATACGGGAAATGGTAACGTTTGCCCTCACTCAGGATGGCTACCAAATTGATGAGGCGGAAGACGGCGCGACGGCGGAAGCCAAGATGGCCGAGCACCTGCCAGACCTGGTCCTGCTGGACTGGATGTTGCCGAATGTGAGCGGACTGGAACTGCTGCGCCGATGGAAGCGTAATCAATCCATGCAGGAGATCCCGATTATCATGCTCACGGCGCGGGTTGAAGAGCGTGACAAGGTTGACGGGCTGAACTCGGGAGCGGACGACTACATTACCAAGCCTTTTTCGGTCAAGGAGCTGTCCGCACGGATTCGTGCCGTGCTGCGCCGGGGTGCGAGTATCCTCGATGACCAGATCCGTGTCGGCCCCCTCCAACTGGATTCCAAGGCGCATCGTGTCTATGCGGACGGGCAGCCCATCAGCCTGGGACCGACCGAGTTCAGGCTGCTCGAGTTTTTCATGAGTCACCCTGACCGGGTCTACACCCGTACCCAGTTGCTGGATTACGTGTGGGGTCGCAACATGTATGTGGAAGAGCGAACCGTGGATGTGCACATCGTGCGCCTGCGAAAGCTTCTCAAGCCCCTGGAATGTGGCAAGATGATCCAGACGGTCCGCGGGTATGGATACCGGTTTTCAGCCACGCAGTAATGTCATTTGGCGCATGGTTGTCCGAACTCAATCGAGTACTGGTCGTATTCGTGCCCTGCGTGGTACTCGGCCTGGCCACCGGGCACCTGCAGGAGTTCATCATGGTCGGGCTTGTCGTGTATGGCGTGTGGACGGTTGCCCAGATGGTAACCCTGAGGCAATGGCTCGAAGGTGGCGCCCGCACGGACGATGCGCCTGAGTATCTGGGTCTGGCGGATCAGCATGTTTCCTGCATCGTGGACATTCAGAAAGAATACATGGACAGGCAGGACTCGCTGGAGGAGTTTGTTGGCCAGTTCAATGAAATGATCGCGGCATTGCCGGATGCCGTGGTCGTGTTGAAGGTGTCCGGAGAGATACAGTCTTTCAATCGTGCGGCGCATGACCTGCTCCAGATCAATCCGGCCAGTGATGTGCACAGCCGAATCACCCAGCTTTTTCGTGACCCCTCCTTCAACGACTACTTCCATGCCGGCCAGTACGATGAGCCTCTGGAAGTGCATGGTTCGGAGGTCGGGGGAAAGGAGCTGAGCATACGGATCATCCCTTTTGGCCAGGACCGTCTGCTCCTGATTGCCCAGGACATGTCGCAGGCGGCCCGGGTCTATGCGATGCGGCGCAGTTTCATCTCCAACGCTTCACATGAACTGCGAACTCCGCTGACTGTAATTCTCGGCTACCTGGAAACCTTGTCCGAACACCCGACGCTTCCGAAGGAATGCCGGATTGCCGTGCATTCAGCAGGCCTTCAGGCCCAGCGCATGAAGCAGCTGGTCGAGGATCTGCTGGCCCTGTCGAGCATTGAGTCAACCGCTTCAGTTGCCAAGGAATCTTCCGTGGTTCCGGTCCCTTCCGTCGTCATGGAAGTCGTCAAGGAAGTCCGGCTCTCTCCGGGAGTTGCCGCTCACGACATCCGGGCGCGTATCGAGACAGATGCCGGTCTGAAAGGGGACCTGCGGGAAATTCACAGCATTGTTTCCAATCTGGTCAACAATGCAGTCAAGCATACCGAACCCGGCACGGATATCCAGGTAATCTGGAAGCTGGGAGATAGCGGTTCGGCGCAATTGACAGTCTCCGATACCGGACAGGGAATTGCGCCGGAACACATTGATCGGCTGACGGAGAGGTTTTACCGTGTCGATGCGGGGCGCTCGCGAGAGAAAGGGGGAACAGGGCTGGGCCTGTCCATTGTCAAGCATGTGGTGGAAAGACACGAAGGGCGTCTGATGATCAGCAGTGAACTCGGTCAGGGAGCCTGTTTCACGTGCAGCTTTCCTGCCAAGCGGCTGTCTTTCGACAATTCCTGAAACCGCATCTGCGTTCTGACCGGGTTTATAAACCTGGGTTCATAAAACTGTAATAAATCACCCATAACCTTGTAACACTTCAGGTTCACCATGGGCCGGTATAAGAAATACATTTCGTAATCTAAGGAGTTATACATGTACAAGATTTTTGGTAAGTGCAATGCACTGCTGATCACTTTGCTGGTACTGCTGCCCTTTTCCGTGTCGGCCGAAGTCAAGGTCGACCAGGAACTCGGGGAATATGCCGCGACCAGTGGCGTTTCAGGCAACCTGTCCAGTGTGGGTTCGGACACGCTGGCCAACCTGATGACACTGTGGGCTGAAGAGTACAAGCGGTTCTATCCGAATGTTAACATTCAAATCCAGGCTGCGGGATCCTCGACGGCCCCGCCTGCCCTGACGGAGGGGACTTCCAACCTCGGGCCGATGAGTCGCAAGATGAAAGACAAAGAGATTGCAGCCTTTGAGAAGAGGTTTGGTTACAAGCCGACCCCTGTTCCGGTTGCAATCGATGCGCTGGCAGTGTACGTGCACAAGGACAACCCGATCGAGGGCATGTCCATCGCAGACGTGGATGCAATTTTTTCCAGCACCCGCAAGTGCGGCGGAAGCATGGATCTGGCCACCTGGGGCGAACTTGGTCTGGAAGGCGATTGGGCCAGGCGTGACATTCAGCTTTTCGGACGCAACTCCGTTTCCGGCACCTACGGTTATTTCAAGAAGAAAGCGCTGTGCAAGGGTGACTACAAGTCTACCGTGAACGAACAGCCAGGTTCTGCCTCCGTGGTGCAGTCCGTCTCTTCATCATTGAACGGCATTGGCTATTCCGGCATCGGGTACAAGACATCCGGTGTGCGAGCTGTTCCGCTGTCGAAAACGGCTGAGCCGGAGCGTGTGGAAGCCACGCCTGACAATGCCATTTCTGGAGTATACCCCTTGGCCCGTTTCCTGTACGTGTATGTAAACAAGGCGCCCGGGAAACCCTTGTCGCCCCTCGAGGGAGAATTTATCAAGATGGTTCTGGCAACACAGGGCCAGAAGGTCGTAGTAAAGGACGGCTACATTCCGCTGCCGGCGAAAGTGGCGTCCAAGGCGCTGGCCAAGCTTGAGCTCTAGGCCAGCTGGAAGACAACAAAAAGCCTGGATTGAACCGGGCCCGCAGCCAACTCGAGGTCTGCAAACAGTAAGCCAGTTGAGGCCCTGATATAATGTCGGGGCCTTTTTTAAAGACAATCAGGTTTGCATCCACAGACCAGGCATCAGGGTTCCCCAGACACAACAAGAATCATGACACCGAAATCAGGTTCCAAAACCGCACTCGTACCCAAGCCACTTGAGTTCAACCAGAATCTTTGGCAAAGACGGGCCATCCGGAATTTTCTGGCCCGTTACCTGGTCGGTGCCGGCGGGATTGCCGTCATCGGTTCGATCATCCTCATATTCGTCTTCCTGTTTGCCGTGGTATTTCCCCTGTTCAAGGGTGCACAGATGCATCGAGTCACGAGTTATACCCTGCCTGAGGCGGGCGCCGGGGATACCCTGCTGTATTCGACAGAAGAACAGGCAGAAATCTCCATGCGTCTGGATTCGAAGGGGACGGTACATTTTTTCTATGTGGATACCGGTACAACCGTACAGAAGGTTGACCTGCTGGCGGATCTTGATGCCAGCGGGATCAGCAGCTGGACCCGAATCAACATCGAAAACAACATTATCGGGCTGGGGCTGGACACCGGGCAGCTCCTGGTATTCCGGCACAGTTATGACCTGAGGTACGACGACGATCGTCGGACCATCATCCCCAGAATTACCTTTCCGTACGGCGAGTCGCCCATTGATCTGGACTTGGGCGGGCAAGAGCTGATGCATATCGCAGTAGGGGATAACGAAGAGGGCCTGACCGTGTTCGCCTATACCGAAGACGGCGCGAGCCTGGTGGATTTTGAAAAGGTGTCGTCATTCCTTGATGAAGACGAGCTGGAACTGGAAATGACCAGCCGGGTGAAATTGCCTTATGTCGATACTCCGACACGTGCCTTGCTGTCGCCCGAAAGACAATGGCTTTACCTGCTGAACCGGGAGGGTGTGATTTCCTATTATGATGTGCGTGCCAAGGACAGGCCCGTGCATGTCGAGGATGTCTCGCCGCTGTCCAATGACCGAACGCCTGCCTCGTTCGAGTTCCTGATCGGTGGAATTTCGGTACTTCTGGGTGATGACCAGGGCAATATCCATCAGCTGTTTCTGGTGCGCGATGACGACGGTATTCATCACCTGGCCGATATCAGGCAGTTCAACAGCGGGGATGCGAAGATCTCGAGTATTACAACCGAGCAATTGCGCAAGGGATTCCTGGTCACGGATGATGCGGGCAACGTCTCGATTTTTCACACCACCGCCTCCAGGCACCTGCTGAGCGAGGGGATTTCAGATCGCCCCCTCAAGCACCTCAGCATTGCACCGAGAAGCGACAAGATCCTGGTCGAAGACAGCGCCGGTGCGCTGCATGTCTGGAAGCTGGACAGTGAACATCCGGAAGCTTCGTTCAGTTCGATCTGGGGCAAGGTCTGGTACGAGAGCTACGAAAAACCGGAGTTCGTATGGCAGTCGTCCTCTGCATCCAGTGATTTTGAACCCAAGTTCAGCCTGACTCCACTTACCTTTGGAACATTCAAGGCGGCATTCTATGCCATGCTGCTCGCCATGCCGCTTGCCATATGCGGAGCCATTTTCACGGCCTATTTCATGGCCCCGAGAATGCGGGGTCTTGTCAAGCCGACGATTGAGGTGATGGAGGCGCTGCCTACCGTGATTCTCGGGTTTCTCGCAGGTTTGTGGCTGGCACCTTATGTGGAGGCCCACCTGCCAGGAATCTTCGTCTGCCTGCTGGTGATCCCTGTGGGGATGTTTCTTGCCAGCCTGATCTGGTGGTATGTGCCGGAAAATGTCAAGTTGCTCATCCCGGACGGGTGGCAGGCGGCGCTATTGATTCCCATCGTCCTGATTTGTGGCTGGATGGCCCTGGCATTGAGCCCCTGGATGGAGAACACGCTGTTCGATGGCAACATGAGAATCTGGATCACCGATACCATGGGAATCGGTTATGACCAGAGAAATTCAATCATAATCGGTATTGCAATGGGGTTTGCCGTGATCCCTACCATCTTCTCCATTGCAGAGGATGCGGTGTTCAGCGTACCCAAACACCTGACTGCAGGGTCTCTTGCGCTGGGCGCGACTCCCTGGCAATCCCTGGTACGGGTCGTGCTGCCTTCTGCCAGTCCCGGAATCTTTTCAGCAACCATGATCGGGCTTGGTCGTGCAGTGGGAGAAACCATGATCGTGCTCATGGCTACCGGAAATACTCCTGTTATGGATTTCAGCATCTTCGAGGGGATGCGCACGCTTTCTGCCAACGTGGCGGTGGAACTGCCGGAGTCGGAAGTAGACAGCACGCATTTCAGGATACTGTTCCTGGCCGCGCTGGTGCTGTTTGTGTTCACGTTCTTCTTCAATACCGTGGCGGAGATCGTTCGCCAGCGGTTGAGGGAAAAATACAGCACGCTTTAGGGTACGGTCAGCCAGGTCAACCTATGTCAGCACGCACCAACCAGAGCAGTTTCAAGTCATTCATGTCATCCGGGCAGCCCTGGGTATGGATGAATGGAGGGGCTGTGGCCATCAGCATGATCATGGTGGCGGGCCTGCTCCTGCTGATTGCGATGCGCGGTCTGGGGCATTTCTGGCCCAAGACGGTGTACGAGATCGAATATGACAACGGCACCCGCCTGGTCCAGATTTTGGGCGAGCGTGTGGAGACCGAGGAGGTGCCCAGAAAACGCATCGTTGAATCCGGAATCAGGATCGACAGCGACGCGGACATGGTTGAGCGCAGCCTGATCAAGGTCGGCATTCGGGAAGTCCTGGGTGTGGACTTCTTGCTTACTGTGGCCCCCAACGAGAAAAGCGTAAGCGTCCCGGAAGACGTGCTGGTGCTGGAACGCACGCAATGGGGAAATTTCTATGGCTTTCTGACTGGCGTGAAGGAAAGCGGCAGGACGGTTGATGTAGCAAAGGCGTCCCTGTGGGAGGAAATGCAATTCCGCCTGCATCGCGTGAAGGAACTGAGGGAACGCATCGAGGAGATCGAAAAAACAAAGATCGGCGCAATCAACTTCCAGCTGGAAAAATTGCGGCTCAAGAAACGGGGGCTTGAACTGAAAAGCGTGACCGAACGAAAGCCGTATGCACAAATCGAGGCCAAGGAAGACCAGTACACGCGTGATTACGAGGTGTTGAAAGAGGAGCTGGATAACCTGTACATGGATATCGCACGTGACAGCATCACGGCGCGAGTCATGACCGGGGACGAAGTCGAGATCAAGCTGGCCAACGTGGTCAAGGCCTACCGGCCCAACGCGATGAGCCTCAGCGAGAAAATCGTGTTCTACATCAAGACATTCTGGGGCTTCATTTCTGACGACCCGCGCGAAGCGAATACGGAAGGCGGCATATTCCCGGCCATTTTCGGCACGGTCGTGATGGTATTGCTGATGTCGATCATCGTCACCCCGTTTGGTGTCATTGCCGCGATATACCTGAGGGAATACGCACACCAGGGTTTGATTACGCGCCTGGTGAGAATTTCGGTCAATAATCTCGCCGGGGTACCGTCCATTGTGTACGGGGTGTTCGGACTGGGCTTTTTCGTGTACGTGGTTGGCGGCACGATCGACGAACTGTTCTACCGCGAAGCCCTGCCGTCCCCGACCTTCGGTTCCGGGGGTGTACTCTGGGCCTCCCTGACCCTGGCGCTGTTGACCGTTCCGGTGGTCATTGTCGCCACGGAAGAGGGGTTATCGCGCATACCGCGGTCAATTCGCGAGGGTTCGCTGGCGCTGGGGGCGACGAAGGCCGAGACACTCTGGCGCACGGTTCTGCCCATGGCAAGTCCTGCCATGATGACTGGTCTGATTCTTGCTGTGGCGCGTGCGGCCGGTGAGGTGGCACCCCTGATGCTTGTGGGTGCTGTCAAGCTCGCGCCCTCGTTGCCGATCGACGCGAATGTGCCGTTTGTTCACCTCGAACGCAAGTTCATGCATCTGGGTTTCCATATCTATGACGTGGGTTTCCAGAGCCCGAATGTCGAAGCTGCCCGCCCGCTGGTTTATGCAACCGCTTTGATACTGGTGGCAGTGATTGTTATTCTGAACATATCTGCAATATATATCCGCAATCACCTGCGGGAAAAATACAGAAACCTGGAAGAACACTAGGTCCTTGTACTGCAGAGCAAAATTGAACGGGAGTTGAGGAATTATGACTATGGCGGCACCACAAATCTCGGAAGACGTGCTTCTTCACCGGGCAAGCCCGAAACTGGAAGAGGAAAAGACCTGCTTTGAATGCAAGGATTTCAGCCTCTATTACGGATCCGCGCAGGCCCTGAAGAAAATCAACATGCTGGTTCCCGAGAAAAGGGTGACGGCGTTCATCGGTCCCAGCGGTTGCGGAAAATCCACGCTGCTGCGCTGCATGAACCGCATGAATGACCTGATCGACATTGTCCGGCTGGAAGGCGAACTGATGCTTTATGGAAAGGACATCAACAAGAAATCGGTCAATGTGGCGGAGTTGCGCCGCAAGGTGGGCATGGTGTTTCAAAAACCCAATCCCTTTCCGAAAACCGTCTACGAAAATGTGGCCTACGGGCTGCGGCTGCAGGGTGTGAACAAGAAACGGGTACTCGACGAGCGGGTCGAATGGGCGCTGAAGGGTGCCGCGTTGTGGGACGAGGTCAAGGACCGCCTGCAGGACAATGCGCTGGGCCTGTCGGGAGGGCAGCAGCAGCGCCTGGTGATTGCACGGGCCATCGCAATCCAGCCAGAAGTGATCCTGCTGGATGAACCGGCTTCTGCGCTGGACCCCATTTCCACGCTGAAGATCGAAGAACTGATCATCCAGCTGAAGGCGAACTACACCGTCGTCATCGTCACTCACAACATGCAACAGGCCGCCCGGGTTTCGGATTACACGGCCTTCATGTACCTGGGAGAACTCGTCGAGTTCGGTGCAACCGACCAGTTGTTCACCAACCCGACCGAAAAGCAGACTGAAGACTACATCACGGGCCGCTACGGCTAATCACGCTCGGATCATTTGGAGCATCACATGGTATTTCAGGACATCGGACAACATATATCTCACCAGTTCGACGAGGATTTGGAATCCTTGCGCAGCAAGGCACTGAACATGGGAGGCATGGTCGAGAAACAGGTTGAAAACGCGCTGGCGGCACTGACACGTGCGGACAGCAGCCTTGCGGAAGACGTGGCGACCAGTGACTACCGCATCAACTCGATGGAGGTCGCGATTGACGAGGAGTGCGCGCATGTGATTGCACGAAGGCAGCCGGCTGCCAGTGACCTGCGTCTGGTGATCGCAATATTCAAGACCATCACGGACCTGGAAAGGATCGGGGACGAGGCGGAAAAGATCGGCAGACATGCCGTGAAACTCGCAGCGGTGGAACGCACACCCGCCTATTTCATGGAACTCAGGCACCTTGGAGACCAGGTCTGCAAGATGCTGCACGATTGCCTCGATGCCCTAGCGCGCATGGATATCGAGAGTGCACTCGCGATTGCAGAGGGGGACAGGGCGATCAACGATGAATACGATTCGCTGACCCGTCAGCTGATTACCCACATGATGGAAGACCCCCGTACCATTAAACGTTCACTTCGCGTCATGTGGTGTGCGCGTTCGCTGGAACGTATCGGAGACCATGCGAAAAACATCTGTGAGTACGTGATCTATACCGTGGCCGGGAAAGATATCCGGCACACCAGTTTTGACCAGGTCAAGGCCGAGCTGAGCGATATTAACGACAACTAGCCCGTTCGGGGGGCGCCTGCGGGTCCGGGAACCCGGATCCTGTGGTTTTCTCATCGATACAGCACCCGGCATACTTGATTGCTACCCTGCACTATTGTTACCCTTCACGGGTCATGCTCAGGAATTCTCGACGCGGTCGAGCAGCACTGCGGCTGTATTGGCTCTCGTCGAATCCGCTTTTGAGCAATAAAACTAGAGGCCTAACGAGGTGAAAAGCCCAAGACAACGTGGAATACACTAAGGAGTGACATTGAAATGCGTAGATTAATTCTTGTTTTGTTCGCTTCTGCACTACTGGTTGCCTGCAGCGGTGAAAAATCTGAAGAATCTGTGGAAACAGATGATACCAGTGCTGCTTCTACAGCCCAGGACAAGGTAAGCGACAGCGAGTACGCAAAAAAATACGGGGCTGCAATGAAGCAGGCCATGAGCGAGAAGGAAGAATAACAGCTTGGCCTGCATGACGGGGTTCAGACCTGCCTGCAGGTGATTACCAGCCAGGCTTTTTAATATATTTGGGGCCGGAGCAGGGTTCAGGGCTGCGCCGTATCTGCAGCAGCCTACTACACTACGTACGGACGGGCCTCCCCGGCCCGTGTTGCGTCGAATCTATTGAATCATGCCGGGATTTGTACCGGGTCTACGGTGTCCTGCAGGGTATGGTTCGGGCGCAAGGCTGAATGATCCGCAGGCAGGGCTGGCGGACTATGAGCAAGAGCACACTATTTATCGTCTCGGGGCCTTCCGGGTCAGGAAAAACCAGCCTGGTTAAGGCGCTTACCGGAAAAACCCCGGGTTTGGAGGTTTCGGTCTCGCATACAACCCGTCCAAGACGTCCCGGTGAAGTGTCTGGCAAGCATTACCATTTTACGAGTCTCGAAGAGTTCGAGGAGATGGTGAAAAACGGAGAATTTCTGGAACATGCCGAGGTTTTTGGCAGTTTTTACGGAACTTCCCGGGTCTCGCTGCAGCAGCAGCTGGATGAGGGCCTGCGGGTCATACTGGAAATTGACTGGCAGGGAGCAAGGCAGGCCCGCCAGCAGCTGGGTGATGTTTCTTCGATATTCATCCTGCCGCCTTCAAGAGCAGAACTTGAGAAGCGCCTGCGGCTCAGGGGACAGGACAGCGACGATACGATATCGGGCAGAATGCGCAAGGCTGAAAGTGAAATCAGCCACTACGGCGAGTTTGACTATGTGGTGCTGAATGATGAATTTGATCGTGCCCTGGCAGAACTCGAGTGCATCGTTTCAGATCCGGACGGCTACCGGCCCCTGGAAGAAGACACATTACGTTCCCTGACCGAGGGGTTACAGGGAGGCGTGCTGGAAGCCGGAAGGTAAATTCGTTACACTCGGCGCATCGGGAGATCAGATTCGATCAGGAGTACAGGATGGCTCGGATAACAGTGGAAGACTGCCTGGAACACGTGGAAAACCGCTTCAAGCTGGTGTTGCTGGCAAGCAAGCGCGCACGCCAGCTCGCACGGGGCGTGGAGCCCCTGCTGCCTTGGGAGAATGACAAGCCTACTGTGGTGGCATTGCGCGAGATCGCTGGCAACCTGGTCAATGAGGAGATGATGCGCCAGTCTACGGCCGCGCAGGCAGAAGGCGAGGGAGCCGAGCTTGTAGAAGACGAGCTGGCAGCCCTGTACAGCGAGATCAGTCGTGAAATGAGTCAGGCAGGATTTGACAACGATCGCAAACAGGAAACTCCGGAAGAACCCGGAAAAGTTTTCAGGCAGGGCATGAATCCTCCCGATGAGCAGGGAGACGAGCAGGGAGACGGGACCGAGGATCGCGCAAGCGATCAGCCGCCCGCTCCGGATTCCGGAATGTGGAACTCAAGCTGGCAGCTACTGGACTCTCCGGATGCGCCCAAGGAGGCCGGCTCAGGTGAATCTGCAAGACCGGATCCATCGTCTGAAGAGGAACAGGGGCGCTAGGTGACCCGGTAGACCTTTGCTTCACCAATGGCTAGTGTTGCAGAATCCGCTAGCGAAAAACTCGTTGCAAACTTACCGTCGCGGTTCTTGATCAGTGACCTGTGTGCGTTGCTGGAAACGTACCTGGAACCGCAACCCATAAAGAACGTATATCACGCCTACCTGTTCAGCGCCGCCGCACATGAGGGCCAGACTCGCCTTACCGGAGAGCCCTACATCTATCATCCGCTGGCCGTGGCCAGGATCCTGGCCGGGATGCATATGGATGCACAAACGATCACCGCTGCGATTCTTCATGACGTCATCGAGGACACGGAAACTGCCAAGGACCAGATTACCGACGAATTTGGCAAGGACGTAGCCAATCTGGTCGATGGGGTCAGCAAGCTTACCCATCTGGAGTTCGAGTCAAAGCAGGAAGCCCAGGCGGAAAATTTCAGGAAAATGATGCTCGCCTTTGCAAAGGATATCCGTGTCATCATCATCAAGTTGTCCGACCGTTTGCACAACATGCGCACGATCAGCGTGATGTCCGTGGCCAAGCGCAAGCGAATCGCCCGTGAAACGCTGGACATCTATGCGCCAATCGCCATGCGGCTGGGGATGTCGGAACTGTGCATGGAACTGGAGGAGCTTTCGTTTCAGACGCTGTGGCCTCACCGTTTCGAGGTGTTGCGTGATGCCGTAAGGCGCACGAACGTAAACCGCAAGAAACTGCTGCAGGAGGTGGAAAAGAAGATCTGCGAAAAACTGGAAAGGGCGGATATTGTCAGCCGGATTCACGGGCGCGAAAAAAACACGTACAGCATCTACCGGAAAATGAAAGAGAAGCGCCTGCAGTTCTCGGAGGTGTTTGATGTGTTCGGGTTCCGGATTGTCGTGGAAGACGTGGATACGTGTTATCGGGTGATCGGTGTGATCCATAACCTGTACAAGCCGGTTCCGGGCAAGTTCAAGGACTACATAGCCATTCCCAAGAAGAACGCCTATCAGTCGCTGCATACCGTTCTGTTCGGACCCAGGGGAATTCCAATCGAGGTGCAGGTACGTTCCGAGGAGATGGACCAGGTCGCACAGTCCGGGATTGCGGCACACTGGATGTACAAGGGCAGCAAGCTGGATCATGCCGCGCCCCACACCCGCACCCGCGAATGGCTCAAGTCCGTATCGGAAATGCAGCACAGCTCAGGCAGTTCGCTTGAATTTCTCGAGAGTGTGAAGATCGACCTGTTTTACGATGAGATCTACGTGTTCACGCCGAGAGGGGACATCATGGAATTGCCGACCAATGCCACGGCAGTGGATTTTGCCTATGCGGTGCATTCGGATATCGGGAATCACTGTGTGGCAGCGCGGATCAACCGCAGGCTGGAACCCCTGAACACGGTTCTGGAGAATGGACAGACTATCGACATCATCACTTCACCCGATGCTCATCCGAACCCGGCCTGGCTGAATTTCATCGTTACCGCCAAGGCACGAACGAATATCCGAAGCTACCTCAAGAATCTGCAGAGAGAGGAAGCGCGCGCGCTGGGCAGGCGGCTGCTGGACCAGGCACTGCAGGCCTACGGGAAATCTTGGGAGGACGTCGGCAAACGGGACCTCGCCCATCTGCTCAAGGAGCTGCAGCTGGAATCCGAGCAGCAACTGTTTGAAGAGGTGGGCCTGGGGGACCGCATGGCACCGTTCGTGATCAAGTATCTGGTCTCCCTGCGTGAGCGGTGGATCCGTCTGCGCCGCAGAAGTGACCGGAAAAGCCCTCTGGCAATTCGTGGCACGGAAGGCATGGTGGTGACCTACGGAAAATGCTGTCATCCCATCCCCGGCGATCCGGTGGTCGGCGTGATGACCTCGGGCCGGGGTCTGGTCGTGCACTATGTGAAGTGCCGGAATATCTCGAGGAGCAGATTGCAAAGCAGGGACAAGTGGATCCATGTCTACTGGAGCAGCACCCAGTCCAGCGAGTTTACAGCCGGCATCAGCATCAAGACGGCCGACGAGCCGGGCGTGCTGGCCGTGGTGGCGGCAAAGATCTCCGAGGAAGGCTCCAATATTGAAAACATCATGATGGATGAAAAACACGGTGAAACGACCACCATTACTGTCCTGCTCACGGTCAAGGATCGTGATCATCTGGCCCGTATCATCCGGGCCGTGCGCAATACACCGAAAATCTACAAGGTCAAACGTATTTGAAAAGGAGATGTACACATGGTCCGCGAGATAATTGCAACCGAGCATGCACCCCAGGCCATAGGCACCTATTCGCAGGCAGTCAGGGCAGGCAGCACTGTCTACCTGTCCGGGCAGATCCCGCTGGACCCGGCATCCATGCAGCTCGTGGCCCAGGACATGCGGGCACAGGTCTGTCAGGTATTGGACAATCTCAAGGCCGTGGCCCAGGCAGCTGGCGGTGACCTGGATCAAGTTGTGAAGCTGACCGTATTCCTGACCGATCTGGCCCATTTCCCCCTGGTCAACGAGGTCATGCAGGAATACTTCACTCGACCCTATCCCGCACGTGCCGCCGTTGGTGTGGCAGCATTGCCCAAGGATGCAGGAGTTGAAATGGATGCCATCATGAAGCTCGATTGAAAGCAAGGTGCCAAGGCCAGCCCATCAAATCCATCCGTTTCGTGAATGAACCTGAATGAACACCCCTTGAGAGGGGACATGTTTCCGCCTGTCACCGTCCTGAAGGGAATTGGCTCCAAGATCATGGAGCACCTGCAGCGCTTGCAGATCCACACCGTGCAGGACCTGCTGTTCCACCTTCCGATCCGGTATCAGGACCGCACGCAGGTTCGGGCCATCGGGACCCTGAAACCTGGTGATGAATGTGTTTTGATCGGTACGGTTGAGCACAGTGAAACCGTCTACCGGAAAAGACGCATGCTGCTGGCCAGTGTGAGCGACGGTACAGGCAGGATCCTGCTGCGTTTCTTCTATTTCAGCCGGGCACAGTCCGATAACCTTGTTTCAGGCGTGAGTATCCGCTGTTTTGGCGAGGTCAGGCGTGGGGTCAAAGGCCTGGAGATGGTGCATCCGGAGTACGAAGTCCAACCCGAGCGAACGGTAATCAAGCTGGAGGACCATCTGACCCCGATCTATCCGACAACGGAAGGTCTGCACCAGATTGTCTTGCGTCGCCTGACCACGCAGGCACTGAAATGGCTCGATGGTGAAAAGTTACCTGAACTGGACTTGCTGCCTGTGCCGCCTGATATAGACGGGCGGCAGGTTTCGATCATCGAGGCGCTGAAGTTTGTGCACCGCCCACCGCCTGAAGCCAACACCCGGGCTCTGGCGGACGGGATACACTTGATGCAGCGAAGGCTGGCCTTTGAGGAATTGCTTGCGCAACGGCTGAGCCTGTTCAAGCTGAGGCTGAAGATCCAGAAGCAGCCTGCAGTTTCCATCACCCATCAAGGCAGCCTGTTTGCAGGCTTGGTGGAAAGACTGGAATTCGAGCTCACGAAGGCTCAGCAGCGAGTGATTGAAGCTGTCTTTGCTGACCTGCAGAACCCGTACCCGATGTTACGCCTGGTACAGGGTGATGTGGGCAGTGGCAAGACGCTGATTGCCATTGCAGCCTGCCTGCAGGTGATCGAGGCCGGATACCAGGCCGTGGTCATGGCCCCCACGGAAATACTGGCCGAGCAGCATGTGCAGGTATTTTCAAACTGGCTCAACCCGCTGGGTGTGCAGCTCGCGTGGCTGTCAGGCAGCATGAAGGCGGCCAGGAGCAGTGAAATGAAAGACCGGATTGCCAATGGCCAGGCTCAGGCCGTTGTGGGGACCCATGCCCTGTTTCAGCAAGGCGTGACTTTCAGGGATCTGGCGCTGGTAGTCGTTGACGAGCAGCACCGCTTCGGTGTCCACCAGCGTCTGGCCTTGCGTGAAAAAGGCATACAGGGTGCCTTGCATCCGCATCAGCTGATTATGACCGCCACTCCGATCCCGCGAACCCTGGCCATGACGGCTTATGCCGACCTGGACTACTCTGTAATCGATGAACTGCCTCCGGGACGCAGGCCGGTCGGCACGATTGCAGTCCCGCGGGAAAGGCGACATGAAGTGGTTGCGCGGGTAGCCAGCGCCTGCCGGAGAGGACAGCAGGCTTACTGGGTCTGTACGCTGGTCGAAGAGTCGGAAGCCATGCAGTGCAAGGCGGCCGAGGATGTATACAGGGAACTCGGCGGCATGCTGCAGGACGTCAGGGTCGGGCTTGTACACGGACGCATGAAGGGCAAGGAAAAGAATGCCGTGATGCAGGGTTTTGCGAATCGGGAAACTGACCTGCTGGTGGCAACTACGGTGATTGAAGTCGGAGTGGACGTGCCCAATGCCAGCCTGATGATTATAGAGAATGCTGAACGTCTGGGTCTTGCACAGCTGCACCAGTTACGAGGACGCGTTGGAAGGGGCGGACAGGACAGCAGTTGCGTGCTGCTTTTCAGCCCTCCGCTGACGGAAAATGCCAAGCTGCGCATCGATACCATGCGCGGCACCACCAACGGATTCGAGATTGCCAAGGTCGATCTGGAAATCAGGGGGCCGGGAGAGGTGCTGGGTACCCGCCAAACGGGCATGCTGCAATTGCGGATTGCCAATATCCTGCGTGACCAGGACCTCATTCCTGATGTTCAGGAGTGCGCGAAGCGGCTGTTTGCCGAGCACCCCGAAAGGGTGGATGCCCTGATTGACAGGTGGCTCGGCAAGTCGATGGAGTTCGGGCAGGTATAGCCGCAACGCACCCCGGTTTGGCCTAGATCCCGAATATGCCAATCAGGATGGTAGCCGAGTAAATCCCGCTCAGGCCCAGCAGGGCCAGCAGGGTCAGGATGTCGATCCAGCTTGATTTGCGGGTAAACATGACGCCGATGTTGAAAATCAGACCCAGCCCGGCAACCGTGAAGGAGATCCAGAATACCGTGTTGACGCACGAAGTCTGGCAGATGCGGCCATCGAAGGTTCCGGACAAAAGCTGGGCAACCAGAAAAAACGCCAGTGCCCAGCTGACGAGAGCGCTCAGTACAGAGATCAGTGTGTACGATTTCACGGCTGTTGCCAAAGATGCCTTCGATGGATTTTTCCTGCTCCAGTCTGCCAATTATGCCATATCAGGAAATCCGATGTCCCATACGGTTCGCAGGCTGTAAGGCAGGCGATCGATCATCCGCTCAAGGACAAGTCACGGGTTTTCCACCAGTCCGGGCACGATTCAGAAGAGGTAGTAGAAGATCAGGTAGACCCCCAGGAGAAATGCTACCCACAGGACCATGCTGCCTGTTGGCCAGGTCCGTGCAAGCAGTCCCTTGGGGCCGTGGTGGCGGTGCAGGCGGGCGCCTGCCATGAAGGACAGTTTCCTGATCGTGACGAACAGGCCCTTTTCGCCGGATTCAACGGAGTGCAGGGCTTGGCGTGCAAGCCATGCCCCGGGTTTGCGGTAAAGCCAGTCCGAATCGAGGTTTACGGAATGCAGTTCCGGGGGGTAGATACCTCGTCGAATCAGCCAGGTGAAAGCGAGTGCCGAGAAAAACAGCAGCTGGAGCTGCGTGACGACGTGCGTGAGGGTGAACGGCTCGTACCCGGTTTGGTAGGGCAAAAGTGCGTACAGGGTCTGCGGGAAGATGCCGATGCACATGGACAGGGATGCGGCGAGTGCCATAGCAATCAGCATGCTTGCAGGTGCTTCCCTGCAGCGGATACCGCTGTCATGGGCAAAGAATGCAAAAAACGGGATTTTGATTCCGGCATGGTGGAACACGCCGGCCGAGGCGAACAGCAGGATCAGCCAGGCAACGGTAAGTCCTTCCTGGGCAGCCGCCTCCATGATCATGGATTTGGTAACAAAAGCGCTGAACAGGGGAAAGGCAGATATGGAGGCCGCGCCGATGATACAGAATCCGGTGGTATAGGGCATGGATTTGTACAACCCGCCCAGGTCGGAGCCGTTAATCTTTCCCGTACGCAGCAATACTGCACCCATACTCATGAACAGCAGTGCCTTGAACAGGATGTCTGCAAATGCGTGGGCGGCAGCACCGTTGAGCGCCAGCTCGGTACCTATTCCCACACCCACCACCATGAATCCCAACTGGTTGATCATGCTGTAGGTCAGCACCCGGCGCAGGTCATTCTCGATCACTGCATAGAAAATCGGGAACGCGGTCATCACCAGCCCGATCCAGATCAGGATTTCCGTGCCGGGAAACGCGGTAGCCAGCGCGTAGACGGCCATCTTGGTGGTGAATGCCGACAGCACCACCGTACCTGTCACGGTGGCTTCCGGATAGGCATCCACCAGCCAGTTGTGCAGCAGTGGAAACGCGCACTTGATACCGAAGGCGATGAAAATGAGCAGACCACCGGCCGTATTCAGGTCCAGCTGGGTGAACTCGATTGAGCCGCCGGAGCCGGTATGAAGGATGATACCGCCCAGCAGCATGAGCCCGGAGATAACCTGTATGATCAGGTAGCGCATGCCGGCCCGGTAGGAAGCCGGGGTGCGCCGCGCCCAGATCAGGAATACCGAGGAGATTGCCGCCGCTTCCCAGTAGATGAACAGGGTTACCAGGTCTCCAGCCAGAACCACTCCGAGGGCGCAGCCGGCATAAACCAGGCTGATGGCCTGCTGCATGGGGTCGCGCAGGTGCAATGAGTACACCACGGAAATGAAAGCCGCGATATGAAAGATCACCGCGAACATGAAACTGAGCCTGTCAACATGCAGTGTCGTCAGGGTCATGCCAAGCACTTCGAGTTCAGCATGGCTGCCAGCCGGCAGTGAGTACAGCTGCAGGAATGACAGGACAGGCAGCAGCAATGCATAGGCAGCACGCCAGTACCCCTTGAACAGCGGAATCAGCAATGGCCCCATCACCATGATCAGGGCCGGGTTCAGGTCAGCGATCACCGTAATACTCCTCGTCCCGTTTCACGATTTTCCGCATCTGCTTGGCGAGCAGGACCAGGGCCACACATGCAATGAACCCGAACCAGCCGAAAAATCCGAACCAGTTTTCAAACGGGAAATACGTGTGCTTGTGGTAGAAGAAATCGAACAGTATCAGTGCGGCACACACCGCATACAGCCCGTACACGAGCCGGTCAATGTTACCGCGGTGGTCCAGCCAGTATCTTTTTTTCGGATTGTTCATGGATCGAAAACAGGGTAAAGGAATTCATACAGGGGCTGTATATAGAAAAATAGCAGCAACGTGGCGATAGCGGTAGCGCACAGGGGTACCAGGCAGGCCAGCGGGGCTTCCCTGATTCCGGGCCCCACTGCAATTACATCGGGGCCGGGCGGCCTGAAGAATGCCCGCAGTGCCACGGGAAGCAAATAGGCACAGTTCAGCAGGGTGCTCAGTCCAAATGCAGCCAGCACGAAGTAGTGCCCGGTACTGGCACTGCCTTCAACCAGCAGCCACTTGCTCCAGCTGCCGACAAACGGAGGCAGGCCGATCACGCTGAACGAAGCGAGCAGGAAGGCCATGAATGTGAGCGGCATCTTGCGTCCCAGGCCGTCGAGCTGGCTGACGCGCGTGAACTTTACTGCGGTGTAGATCGCGCCGGCACAGAAGAACAGCGTGATCTTGCCAAACGCGTGCGTCACCATGTGCAGGGCTCCTCCCAGGGCAGCGACTGGCCAGGCCAGTGATGCTCCGATTACGATATAAGCGAGCTGGCTGATCGTTGAATAGGCAAGACGTGCCTTGAGGTTGTCCTTACTGAGCGCTACCACCGAAGTCGTGAGCATGGTGATCAGTGCCAGCCACAGCACCCAGGTTGCGGCATCCTGGGTGGCGATGAAATCAATCCCGAAGATATACACGGTAATTTTCAGCACGGTGAACACCCCGGCCTTGACTACCGCGACAGCATGCAGCAGGGCGCTGACCGGAGTGGGTGCAACCATGGCAGCCGGCAGCCACCGGTGAAACGGCATCAGGGCTGCCTTGCCGACCCCGAGCATGAACAGGGTGAACAGCAGCGCAGGCGTAATTCCTTCGATTTTCCCTTCCAGGATCCCGCCAGGCGTGAACTCCAGGGTACCTGTGTGGATCCAGGTAATGACCAGGGCGCTCAGGAAAAACATGATTGACGTGCCGAGCAGCACACCCAGGTAGACGCGCCCCCCGTTCTGAGCTTCCGGGGTCTGCTTGTGCGTCACCAGGGGATAGGTGCAAAGGGTGAGCGTTTCGTAAAAGATGAACAGCGTGAACAGGTTGGCGGCAAATGCAATGCCCATGGTCGATGCGATGGACAGGGCAAAGTACAGGTAGAACCGGGTCTGGTTTTTTTCGGCATTGCCATTCAGATAGCCGATTGAGTACACGGTAGTGATAACCCAGAGTCCGGATGCCAGCAGGGCAAAGACTAGTCCCAGTGGCTCCAGGTGGAAGGCGATGGTGAGCCCTTCTGAAATTTCGAACAGCGTGCGGGCTCCGGTCCTTTCCGCATCAGGGTCCAGCAACCGGGTGACGTACAGGAACAGGAGTACCCCGGCAAGGATCGAACTGGTTTCGCGAAGCTTCGGCCGGTTGCGGAATGCCAGGATGCACAGGCCGCCCAGCATGGGAATCAGGATGGCCAGTTCAAGATGTTCGGCAAGCCAGGACATGGCTTATGGAAAGAATGCCCGCATGGCAGTGTCTGCAAAGCCTGCACTGAACGAAGTGTCCAGGCCAAGATAGATATTGCCTGCCACGAGTAACCAGAGAGGAACCAGCATCGTGAGGGGCGCTTCCCGTGTGGCAGGGATGTCCCGGGCGGGACTTGGCGAGGGCCTGAAATAGGCGTGTTCGACGATTTTCCAGACATACAGGATGGCCAGCAGGGACCCGCCGAGTATCACTATGGCACTCAGCCACCCGTCCTGTTCGATGGCTGCAGACAGGATGTACCACTTGCTGATGAAGCCGGCAGTAAGCGGGACACCGATCAGTCCCAGGCCCAGCAGCAGGATCGCACTCATGGTCCAGGGCATGCGTCTTCCCAGTCCGTTGAAGTCTTCCAGCTGTACCGACTGGATTCTGAACACAACGCATGCGATGGCGAGAAACAGGCCGCCCTTGATCAATGCGTGATTCAGCAGGTACACCAGGCTGGCAATGCTGCCGGCCTGGGTGCCCAGACCGATTCCCAGGGTCATGTACCCGATCTGGGCTACGCTGGAGTAGGCCAGCATGCGCTTGATGTTGTCCTGAAATATGGCGATAAAGGAAGCCGTAAGGATAGCGACAATGGAGAGTGGCAACAGGATTTTTCCGAGATAGAAGTATTCGAATGAAACCTCGGGGGAGAACAGGCCAAAAAAGAATCGGAATAGCACGTACAGTGAAACCTTGGTTGCAGTGGCCGACAGGAAGACGGTCATCATCGAGGGCGCATAGGCATAGGCGTTCGGAAGCCACAGGTGCAGGGGAAAAAGGGCGATTTTCAGTGAAACCCCTGCGGTCAGGAAAGCGAAAGCTGCATGCAGGGTTCTGGAACCGGTTACGGCAGGTATCCTTTGCTGCAGGTCCATGATGTTCAGGGTGCCTGTGAGCATGTAGAGCAGCCCGACGCCAATCAGTATGAACGTGGCACCAATTGTTCCCATGATCAGATACTGGTATGAGGCGGTCAGGGCCCTGCGGTTCCTGCCCATTGCAATCAGTGCATAGGATGACAGGGAACTGATTTCCAGGAACACGAAGATATTGAACGCGTCTCCCGTGGCGACGATACCCAGCAGGCCGGTAAGGCACAGCAGGTAGGCGGAATAAAACAGACCGGATTTCCGTTCGGCGACTTCCTGCTCGATGCTTTTGCGCGCAGCGATCATGGTGATGCTGGCGGTCGCTGCGACGATGATCAGTATGTAAGCGCTGAGATGGTCAATCCGGTATTCGATGCCCAGCGGCGGCACCCACCCCCCCAGGTGGTAGGAAAGCACCCCCTTGGAGGAAACCTCGCGTGCCAGCAGCACGGCCATGGCAAAGGCTGCAATGCTGACCGCCGTCGCGATCCGCCATGCCCATGCGGCACGCGTGACCAGCATGCAAACGGGTGCACTGATAAGCGGCACGATGACTTGTAACGCGGGAAGGTGATCCAGCACTAGGCTTCATCCTGGGTTTCATCCTGCTCGTGAATCAGGGTTTCGTCCACGGTACCGTAAGCCCGGTGAATCCTGGAAATGAGCGCAAGACCCAGTGCGGAAGTCGAAACGCCTACCACGATTGCAGTAAGGATCAGCACATGAGGCAGGGGATTGGAGTACAGGCTGGCCTCTTCGGTCAATATGGGAGCTGTCCCGCCCTTTACCTTGCTCATGGAAATGAACAACACGAAGACTGAAGTCTGGAAGACATTCAGCCCGATGATCTTCTTGATCAGGTTGGAATCGGAGATCACGATGTAAAAACCCATCATCATCAGGACTATGACAACCCAGTAATTGAAATGGCCCGCGATCACAGGTTACTCGCAGAACTCGTCAAGCAAATAAAAAATCGTAATCATGACCGCGGCAACCGTTATACCGACACCCAGTTCAATGAGGAAGATACCCAGATGCTGGGCGTGCTTGGGGTCATGCAGCAGCACGTCGTAGTCCAGGAAGTTTCCTCCCAGCAGGATCGTTCCCACACCGACACCCGCATACAGCAAGACGCCTGCTGCGATGAATATCTGCACGGTGGTCAAGGGAAGGATGCGCTGGGCAGTCTCCCTGCCGAATACCAGCGCGTACAGGATCACGCCAGCTGCGAATATGACTCCTGCCTGGAATCCGCCACCCGGGCCGTATTCTCCGTGAAACTGTACATAAAGGGCAAACAGCAACACTGCGGGAATGATGATCTTGCACACCTCACGTAAAATCACGACGGCACGGGTATCCATCATTTGTTCCGTTTTCCGACGGTCTTGTCCAGCAGCAGCAGGACACCGATCGCAGCCGTGAAGATCACGATGACCTCGCCCAGCGTGTCGTATCCCCGGTAGCTGGCCAGGACCGAGGTGACAACATTGGGGATGCCTATCTCATTTGCGCTTTCTGTCAGGTAGTGCGGTGCGACATGGGTGTGAATCGGGGCCTTGGGGTCACCAAATGGGGGCATGTCCAGCGTGCCGTAAATCAGGGCCGCACCCGTAATGAGGATGACCACCAGGGGCAGAAACTTTCCATGCCGGCTGACCGTCTGTTCCATGCCCGTTACGGCAATGGTTCCAAGCAGCAGAACGGTGGTAATGCCTGCACCGACTGCCGCCTCGGTGAATGCCACATCAACCGCGTCCATGGTCACGAACAGCCCGGCCGACAGCAGGCTGTAGATACCGCTGGTCAGGGCCACGCCCAGCAGGCTTTTCAGGCGGATCAGCACCACGACGACCAGCATCATCAGTGTCAGCAGGGAGAAATTGACGAGGATTGCAATATCCATGGGCTTGTTTGGTCAGGACAGCTGGCTTGCCGAATCCGGTTCGGAGTCTTTTTCTTTGAGCGAGGCGGTATGGGCCAGGGCATGCACGGCAGTCGGGCCGGTCAGCATCATGAACAGCAGGATCAGGATCAGCTTGGCAATCACCAGGATGTCCTGTGTCTGCACCAGCAGGCCCAGCAAGACCAGTATCGTGCCCATGCTGTCTATGATCGAGGCGGCATGCACTCGGGAGTAAAAGTCTGGCAGACGCATGAGTCCCAGTGTACCGATCAGGCAGAATGCACTGCCCAGCAACAGCATGACCCAGCTTATTACGATCATGTCCTCGATTCCGCTTACCTGTCCGCGGCCTTGCCCAGGCGCTTGTACCGGAATAGCTTCAGTACTGCGATCGTGGAGATAAAGTTGGTCAACGCGTACAACAGGGCGATGTCCAGGAAATCAGGGCGGTCGACCAGAAAGCCGAACAGGGCAATCAGCAATACGATTGCCGTTCCGAAGGTGTTCACCGCCAGGATGCGGTCGAACACGGTAGGTCCCAGAGCCACCCGGATCAGCAGGAAAAACATGACGATCAGGATGGCGATGAATGTGACAGTGAACATGGCGGTTGCGACCGGTCAGCTTGTCTTTCCCGAGCCGCGCAGGACTGCAATCCGTTTTTTCATTTTTCCCTGCTGAAGGTTTTCTGCCGTCTCTTTCGTGAGGGAGTGCACCTCGATCGTATCGGTACCGGTGTTCAGGGTGTAGGTTCCCGGCGTCAGGGTGATGCAGTTCGCATAGGTCGTCTTGGCCACGTCACTGAGGTTTTTGGTGGAAATGGTGCTCAGGTTGGGAGAGATCGGCAGTTTCGGATGCAAGATCCTCCAGCTGACATCCAGGTTGGAGCGAAAAACCTCCAGAAAAAACCATGGCAGGAACCTTGGCAGGTCAAGGCTGAACCTGAGCGTGTTAAAAGCCGGGTCGGGCAATGCAAGCCTGTGGACCAGCCACGCAGTGAACAGGCAGCTGCCCAGCCCCAGACCCAGCAACAGGATATCCATGTGTCCGGACAGCAGGACCCAGAGGATCAGCAGGAGGGATGCCGCAGTCAGAACACGTATCAGCATGGCTTGCAGACAGGCAATCGGTAGTACACGTGCAGAATACGTGTCTCGATGGATCTGTTCAAGCGATCATGCCTGCGTGGCACGGGTTGCCAGCAGGAGGCCCTTTTTCGAACAGTGTTGTGCCGCCTCGCTTTCGTCGAGGTGTTCATGCAGTTCGGCCAACTCGGCATAGGTCTCTGCGAAAGGTTTTCGAATCAGGCTCTGCTCAAGATAACTTTTGGCCTTGCCCCACAGCTGAGCCTGCTTGCACAGGCGCCCCAGGGTCAGGTGAAGGATTGGATCCTCGTCATGCTGTCCCGTCCACTGCTCGGCCTGGTGCAGTGCGCGGTTAACGTCCGCATGCTTCATCAGGCCGTATAGGCGGACCAGTCCAGCATTCCAGTGGCGGCCAAGGACCTCAAGACTCAGCGCGGCTGCCGGGCCCGGCCTGTCCTGGTCAAGAAGGGTCTCGACGTAGGCTACGGCCAGATCGTTATCATTCATGATGACTTCCTTGTAGCGGGCCCCAAGCTTTTCCGCATCTTCGGCGGTATTCCCGCTTCGGACCGCAGCAAGCAAGCCGTGCACGGTCTTGTTCTGCAATGTTTCCAGTTCCGTGCGGTCGAAACACGGGTTCTTTTTGAGATCCGGCAGGATGCGCGCGAGTTGCTGCCAGTCCTGCAGTTGATCATAGGCCCCGGCCAACAGTCCCGCTACTTTTGAATTGCTGCGAAGCTCCCCGCAGTGTGGTTCGATGCAGGATAACGCCTGTTCTGGCTGGCCCTGCTGAAGCAGGATTTCCGCATGCAGAATGTCCAGTGCAGCCCTCTGCTTCGCAGGCATGCACTTTTCAGCCTGTTCAAGGTAATGGCTGAGCGATTCGTCATTTCCGGACAGTTTTGCAGCCTGCGCAGCCAGCAGGTAGTGGATGAACGGGTGGCTTGCATGTTCCGCTGCACGCGCCAGCAGTTTTTCAGAGCGGGTCCAGTCCCCGCTTACAAAACGCGTCAGGCCCTTTCGGGTGTCCTGCTCCGACGCACGCTGCCTGTGGCGAACGCGTGCTGCATGGATGCGCCTGGGCATGTGGATTATCAGGTTCAAAAGGCGCAGCAGGAGGTAAAGCAGCGCAAACACGATAAATATTCCGATTACAAATCCGACCAGGGGCAACTCGATGGTGGTATCGCCGTAAGTCAAGATGGCCTGACCAGGCGCCTGCAGGACAAACAGGACGATTCCTGCAAAGATGATCAGGAGAATTATGAAAATCAGCAGCGCACGCAGCATCTAGCGGTTCTCTATCGTTTCCAGAAATTCGGTAAGCAGGAGGGCAGGCTCGCTGATGTCCGGTAGTTCAGGTTCGAGGTCGATGCCGTTAAGCTCATCGAGTTCATCAACCAGAACGCTTGTGTTCTTCAGGGCGTCCGTGCTCCGGAGCCATGCCAGGGCCGCATCAAGTTCCAGATGGTAGCTTTCGTTGTCACGGCTTGCCAGGGCGTACTTGGCTCCCAGCAGCCGGGCACGCAGGAATTCGTAGGCATGCTGCCTTTCCTGGCGGCTGATAAATACCTTGGAATCGCTGTCTTTCCGGGTGACCGTGACAGAACGGTTTACGGTGTCTTTGACATATTCGATCAGCCTTTTCCATGCAGGCAGTTCAGGATGACCAGGCTCCAGACCCTGGGATGCATCCGGGGCTGTTGGGACGACCGGTTCGGCAATGTCCGGCCTGACGCCCGCCAGGAGGTTGTTGAACTGCAGGCTGATGCCTGCCCAGTCCGGGTTCGGAACTTTTTTCAGCTTGCCGATCTGCCTGGAGATCGATTCGCGTACCATGAGCAGGCGTGGATCATTGAGTTCATGCAGGCGCGAACTGGCTGTGTCCAGGGCAGTGATTGCTCCCGCGATATCCCGTTCGATGCGAAGACGGTGGTTGGCCATGTGCAGGACGTGCAAGGCTTCCTTCAGTCCCCAGCCCAGCTGGCTGCGGTTCACACGGGTCAAGGTTTCCTCGATGAATTCCCGGAGCCCTTCCTGCCGGTTTGCAAGCTGCTCTACTTGTCCGGACAGCTCGTTCAGCTTGTTGTCGAGCTGGTCGGCCTGTTCCTGCGTGTCCTGCTTGAAGTTCTGGAATTTTGCGCTTTCGTCGACGGTGGCAATATCATGTGCGATGGACTGGCGCGCGACAGCTGCCTGGTCAAGACGCGTGTTCAGGTCCACCCACCCGTAATAGCCCGCACCGCTTGCAGCCAGCAGCAAGACGATTACCAAAACGAAGAGCAGCGGGCCGGCGTGCACTTTCCGGGAACGTCTGGCTTTCTGGCTGTCTGCTCCAGGCTTGGGAGTCAGGGGGTCTTGTGTACTTTCCATGGTCTAGGTTTCACGGGTCCACGTCAGCAGGGCATCCAGCATGGCTGCATCACTGGCATTCGCAGCTATTATAGGGGTTTTTGAGAAGCCTATGGCAGTGGCAGTACGGGCAATACGCGGACTGCCGGCAATCAGCACCGCCTTTGCAAGCCAGGCATGCTCTTCTTTCGTGCACAGGGTCCACAGGTTTCGCATGGATTCACCACTGTAGGCCAGCACTGCCGAATCGTTTTCTGGATGGGAGCACAGGCTGTGTGCCGGGCGCGTTGCTGGGCAAAGCCGCTGGTACACTTCTGCAATGTCAACACGGCTGCCGCGGGCCCGAAGTTCGTGCGCCAGATGGCCGCGCCCGCCCACGCCCCGGATGATCAGGATGTCCTGTCCCCGCAGGTCCTCGTGTGCCAGCAGGTCTTCGCTGCTGAACCCGGCCTCGGGCACGACGTCAGCCTGCATGCCGAGATTTTCCAGCGCATCTCGCGTAGCAGGGCCTATCGCGGCAATGCACTGCGTACTGAATGACCTGCCCTGTGTCTGCAGGAGCTGCATTGCATGACGAACGGCATTTGCGCTGCTGAATATGACCGTGTCGTAATCGTCCAGGTTCTGCAGTAACCTTGTTGCGGGACCCGGGTCTTCGGGTGCCCGGATGATGAGGGAGGGGAACCGGATTACCGTCGCACGGTGATGTTCCAGGGATGCCTGTATGCCCCCGGCCTGTTCGGCCGGGCGCGTGACCAGTACCGTCTTGCCGACCAGAAGCCCGGGTTTGCGTGACCCTGTCACTGCCATGTACCTGTCTGGATTCCGTGTGTGTACACCGCTCAGGGCAATGCCGCCAGGATACGGTCGGCGCCTTGCGCCAGGAGGTCCTGTGCGACGGACTGGCCCAGTTGCACCGGATCCCGTTTGCTGCCGGCGTCGCGGCTGCGGCAAATCCTGCTTCCATCGGGATGCCCCACCAGGGCGCGTAACTCGAGTCGTTCATGGCTGGCTTCGGCCAAGCCCGCAATCGGCAACTGGCATCCCCCTTCCAGCGCCTGGCTCACTGCACGTTCAGCCAGGATGCACGCCTGGGTATCGCCATGATTCAGGGGCCGGATCAGGGATTCGGTACGCGAATCGTCTTGTCTGCACTCAATGCCAATTGCTCCCTGCCCGATGGCCGGGAGGACTACATCGGCAGACAGGCAGGCCCGGATACGCTGCGAAAGGTCCAGACGCTTCAGCCCGGCAACGGCAAGTATGATTGCATCATACTCTCCCTGGTCAAGCCGGGTCAGGCGCGTGCCGACATTCCCGCGCAGCAGCCGGATTTCAAGGCCTGGTAATGCGGCCTTGAGCTGACAGGTACGGCGCTGGCTGGAGGTTCCCACTATGGCATGTTCCGGCAATGCATCCAGCGTGCCGTAGTGGTTGGAGACCAGTGCATCACACGGGTTTTCCCGCCTGAGCACGACTGGCATATGAAGCCCGGACGGCAGTTCGACGGGAACATCTTTTATGGAGTGCACGGCGATGTCCGCCCGGTTTTCCAGCAGGGCATGTTCCAGTTCCTTCACGAACAGGCCCTTTCCGCCCTGGGCGGCCAGTGACTTCTGCAACAGGCGGTCCCCTGTGGTGGTCAACCTGACCAGTTCCGTCGACATACCGGGGTGGGCCTTGCACAGTTGTCGTGAAACTTCCCGTGCCTGCCACAGGGCCAACTCGCTGTTACGGGTAGCGATTCTTATATGCACGGGGTACTGCTCATGCCCCCATCATGGGTGCCGCACACCAGGAATGGCATACTGTGGCGCGATCCTGGCCGGTTTGGAGGTGCAACGTTCACAGCCTGCAGCCGCCTAGGTGGCCACGAGCAGTTCAGGCCTGCAAAGGGCCGGAGGTCCTAGGCCACACATGCCGTTCCCTCCCCTCCACCCGGCAGGGTGTCAATAATCTGGCGCCACAGTTCCTGCTCGGGAATGCCAGGTTTGCGCTTGCCGAAAAACTGGGCAATCAGTTCACCGTCCTCGTCGAAGATCTCCAGGGCCGTAACCGTGCCGTCTTCAGTCGGTTTTCTCGTCACCCAGGAGCGGGCTATCCTGTCTTCGCGCAAATGCAGGCTGAATTTCGGGTCAAGGATGTTGTACCAGTTCCCGTGCACGACCAGTCGACTTACCAGTCCCGTATGGATCTGGATACAGCCCCGGTTGCCTACGAACACCATGATCTCGCATTGTTTGTCACGTGCCTGTTCCAGTGTGCGGCGAACCGAGTTGTTCGGAACCTGGCTGGCAAATTCCTGCCCTACACCTTCGAGAGCCTGCTCACGACGGACTCCGAACCTGCGAAGCATCGGCTTGAAATCGTGCGTGTCTTTCAGGTTTTTCCAGGCCGCGCGAAACCCTTCCCAGTCAACCCTGCTTCGTGCTGTGCCAGGTGCATCCGGCGCATGGGTTTCAGTTTCAATAGACGTGTCCTGCCTGGCATGCCGATGGTTTTTGACCAGAGCATCGAGCGCAGACCCATCGGAGTTTGAAGTCAGGTAGATCTTGTGAACCGCCTCACCGGATTTATCGAAGAACTGGAGGCTTTTCCGCAGTTTGCCACGACCCGGCTCGACGGCGTGAAAACAGAATTTCCAGTGTTCCATGAACAGGCGCAGATCAATGTCCGGGTTCAGGAACAGTCCCATCGACTTCCTGCCGTGGCTGAAGAAATGGCAGTTGTCGTACAGGCCTTTGCGTTCGTGCACACAGGATTCATTGCGGGTGAGCGCCATGACTTCACCCAGTGACAGAACGTCCTTGAGGACGGCCTGTGCATTGTCGTCCAGCCGCGTCACGTTCGATCCTACGTGTGCGGCCAGCAGGCTGCCTTCGGGGACACCCAGTTGCCGCGCGGCATCCCGGGCCCGGATACCCTGCCTTTCCTGTTTCAATAGCTGATACCGTGCCTTCAGTTCCCTTGAGGCATCGTCGCCCAATTCACTGGTGGATTGATTCATCATGCTCCTTTCGGTTTTCAGTAGCGACCCACGCCACGTAAGCCCACGCCTGCAACTGGCGGTCCGGATTTCCGGCTTACGGTCTCGGCAGCGGGCTGACCGGCCGAATCACCCGGAAAATCCTTTCCTATTCAGTTTACCCGGAAACCTGTCCGGCATCCCAATATTCCCGTTTCCTCGAATAAATCGTTGAGCTTTGGCTTGTTTGGGGGATAATTCAGATTTTCAGTCACGGACAGCACACAGCATGAAAGAAAAGGGTACAAAACCTTGGGCAGGCCGGTTCTCGGAAACAACCGATGCATTGGTCGAACAATTCAGTGCCTCGGTAGGATTTGATAAACGGCTGTACAAGCAGGACATCCAGGGTTCCCGGGTGCATGCCCGCATGCTTGCCCGGATCGGCATTCTTGATGACCGGGAATGCGAACAACTGCTGCAGGCACTGGATACGGTTGCAGCAGAAATCGAAGCCGGTTCGTTCCCCTGGGACAGTTCTTTGGAAGACGTTCACATGAACATCGAGTCAAGGCTGGTGGAACTTGCGGGAGATGTTGGCAAGCGGCTCCATACCGGCCGTTCAAGAAACGACCAGGTTGCCACCGATTTGCGGCTCTACCTGCGTGAAGCCATCGATCGCATTGACCCGCTGCTGGAAACCCTGCAGCGTGCCATGGTTGACCTGGCGGAACAGGAGTCAGGTACGGTCATGCCGGGGTTCACCCATTTGCAGGTAGCCCAGGCCGTCACGTTTGGACATCACATGCTGGCATGGTTTGAGATGATTTTTCGCGACCGTGAACGCCTGGCCCGGTGCAGGAAGGGTGTCAACCTGTCCCCGTTGGGTGCGGCGGCCCTTGCAGGCAGCAGCTTTGCCCTGGACCGTGAATTCGTTGCCAGGGAACTGCAGTTTGAAGCGCCTTGTGACAATAGTCTGGATGCTGTGAGTGACCGGGATTTTGCGATTGAGTTCTGTGCCTTCGCTGCGATTCTGTTCACACACCTGTCGCGAATTGCGGAAGAGCTTGTGTTGTGGGCTTCTGCACAATTCGGCTTTATCGAGCTGCCGGACCGGTTTTGCACGGGCTCTTCCATGATGCCGCAGAAAAAAAATCCCGATGTGCCGGAACTGGTACGCGGCAAAAGCGGCCGGGTGTTTGCCAGCCTGTTTGCCTTGCTGACGCTCATGAAAGGTCAGCCGCTGGCCTATAACAAGGATAATCAGGAAGACAAGGAAGCCTTGTTCGATACGGTAGACACCGTGATCGATTGTGTCACGGTCCTTGCGAGCCTGCTTCCGCATGTCCGTGTAAACCGTGAGCAGATGCTTGCTGCGGCACAGCAGGGTCATGCCACCGCCACGGACCTTGCGGATTATCTTGTACAGAAGAAACTGCCGTTCCGGGCCGCGCACGAAACGGTCGGCAGGATCGTTCGGCATGCAATTACCGGGAACAGGCGGCTGGAGCAGCTGGATTTGCAGGAACTGCAAGCATTCAGCCCCCTGGTAGAACCGGATGTTTTCGATGTGCTTTCCCCGGAGGGTTCGGTGCGCTCCAAGAATACCTATGGCGGGACCGCACCGGCACAGGTAGCCATGCAGGTCGAGCAGGCACGCCTGCGCCTGAAAGCCTTCAAGGCCGACTGAGGAAGCGGACTACTGCCAGCATTGCAACAGCCAGTACCGGATGTCTTCGATTTCTTCCGGAACCACCGTGTGCTCGCAAGCGTACGTCCGCAGGGACACTGTAAAGCCCTCCTGTTCGAGGAGGTTACGCATGTTCCCGGCGACATCGACCGGGATAATCTCGTCGCGGTCGCCATGCGCCAGCAGGATCGGCATCGCCCGGTCGGCGTTCGCAGCATAAACCGGCAGTTCACGCCACAGCGGCAGGTAGCAGGACATGGCAAGGATACCTGCCAGCCGGTGCCCGCAGGACAGCCCCGTGTACAGTCCGAGTGCCCCGCCCTGTGAAAATCCGGCCAGCACGACTCGACTTGGCGGAATGCCGGACTCCTCGAGTTGCCCGATCAGCAAGCTGATGGCGGACTTGCTGTGTTTCAGCCCTTCGGCATCCTCCGGGCTGTCCTTGTCCAGGCCGTGCAGGTCGTACCAGGCCGGCATCCGTGTTCCGCTGTTGAGTGTGACGGCCTGGACCGGTGCATGCGGAAAGATAAATCGGGCGTGCATGTCGGAGGGAAGGGCCAGCTGGCCCGCGACGGGCTCAAAGTCGTGTCCGCTGGCTCCGAGACCATGCAGCCAGATCACGGCACGGTCGGGGTCTGCCCCGGTGTCGACGGTAATGGACTTGAGGTTCACGAGATGGTTTCCAGCACGTATAAGGGCCTATACAATGATGCCTGATTTACTATGAAAGGGTATGTCCATGTTCCACCCCAGATTATGTGCCTTGAGCCTGGTTTTTTTTCTTGCAGTCATTCTTGCAGCATGCGGTCAGACCGGCGACCTGTATTTGCCCGAAGATGATCCTAAAGAAAAAGTAAAAAATCAATCCCGAAACTGAGCAGCGCACTCACCTGGATACATACCGCATCCGTTCCACACAGGCCCCCTCCATGAACCCCTTCGAGTACCGAGACAACCAGCTCTATGCCGAGCAAGTGAGCTGTGCCGAGATTGCGAACGCCTACGGAACACCCAGCTACGTATATTCGAAGGCAGCCATCGAGGACAGGTACCGGGCTTTTGAGGATGCCCTGCAGAACTGGCAAGCGAGGATCTGTTATTCAGTCAAGGCGAATTCCAGCCTGGCTGTACTGAGCCTTTTGGCACGCCTCGGTGCCGGGTTTGACATCGTGTCCGGTGGTGAACTTGAACGGGTCTTGCGCGCGGGTGGCGATGCGCGAAAGGTCGTTTTTTCGGGTGTGGCCAAGCGGGCAGATGAAATTCGCCGTGCACTGCTTGCGGGAATTTACTGTTTCAATATCGAATCCCTTCCGGAACTCGACCGCATCGAGCACATCGCCGGGGAAATGGACATCCCGGCAAATGTCTCCTTGCGTGTCAATCCGGATGTTGATGCGGATACCCATCCGTATATATCCACCGGACAGAAGGAGAACAAGTTCGGCGTAAGCATTGACCAGGCCCGGGAACTGTACCAGCGGATTGCGGACAGCCGTTCCCTGCGCGTCACGGGAGTGGACTGCCACATCGGTTCCCAGTTGCTCGACCTGGCACCTTTCCGGTCCTGTTTTGAGAAGGTCTTCGAGCTGGTGGACTGGCTCGAGGACCGGGGTATCCCGTTGTGCCATGTCGATCTTGGCGGCGGACTCGGCATTCCGTACACGCGTGCGGACCAGGCTCCTGCACCGGTTCAGTACGCCCGCGCCATCGAGCCGTTCATGCAGGGCAGGCAACTCGAACTGGTGGTCGAGCCGGGGCGGTCGATCGTGGGTCAAGCGGGATTGCTTTTATGCAGGGTCGAATACCTGAAAAGCACAGATGAAGGAAATTTTGCACTGGTCGACGCGGGCATGAACGATTTCATGCGCCCGTCCCTGTATTCCGCATGGCATGAAATCAGTGCCGTGCACCGGGAAAACGGTGAACAGGTTCTCTACGATGTGGCCGGACCGGTTTGCGAGAGTGCAGACGTGCTGGGCCGCCAGCGAAGCCTGTGTATCCGCCCGGGCAGCCTGCTTGCCGTTCACGATGCAGGTGCCTACGGGTTTGCCATGGCCAGCAACTACAATTCGCGCATGCGCCCGGCAGAAGTGCTGGTTGACGGGGACCAGGCAAGGTTGATTCGAAAGCGAGAGAGCATCGGTCAGCTGTTTGCCGATGAAATCATACCGGACTGATGCTGCGCCGGCCGGAACCCGAGTTGATGGACGACCAGGAGCAGGCGCTCGCCTATGCCCAGGCCGATTTCGAGGTGACTCACAATGCCCTGCTGGGACATTTCCCGCGCGTATTCCCTGAGCTGTCATCCCCTCGAACGATCCTGGATTTGGGGTGTGGGCCGGCTGACATCTCAATCCGCCTCGCGCAGTTGTATCCTGACTGCAGGTTTGATGCCGTGGATGGCGCTGCATGTATGCTGCATCAGGCCCGGAACAGAATAAAGGCAGCGGCACTGCAGGACCGGATCACGCTTTACCTGCAGCGTTTGCCGCACTGCGAGCTGCCGGAGCAATCCTACGAGGCCATCGTTTCGAACAGCCTGCTGCATCATCTCCACGAGCCCCGGCATCTCTGGTCCACGGTCCGCAAGTACGCCTCGAACAGGACCGCCATTTTCATCTGTGATCTGTACAGGCCCGCGTCTGCCGCACAGGCCCGCGTCCTGGTGTCCCGTTATGCTGCGGGCGAACCCGACATCCTGCGCCGGGATTTCTACAATTCGCTGCTCGCGGCATTCACTCCAGGCGAAGTTCGTGAACAGCTTGACCGGGCAGGACTGGAAGGCCTGCGGCTAGAACAGGTCAGCGACCGGCACATGCTGGTACATGGATACCTGCAGCAACCTTGACGGCATCCCGGCGATGAGACCTGTCCGGGATAAAGTTGCACAGGCAGCACGTGAGGTAATATTCTTGAACCGGGAAGCATCTTCGCAAAGCATCGCATTAACCGGGGTGGACTCGCATGCAGGTACGATTCGCAAAAATGCACGGTCTGGGGAATGATTTTGTCGTGTTCGACAGTGTTAACCGGGACCTGCAACTGAGCCGCGACCAGTTGCGCTGGGTGGCAGACCGGAGGCTGGGCGTAGGCTGTGACCAGATACTGGTAATACGGTCGGCCGGTGAGCCCGGTGCAGATTTTGACTACCAGGTCTACAACCAAAACGGCGAGGAAGCTGAACAGTGCGGCAACGGTGCGCGCTGCATCGGCAAGTTCCTTTCGCGTAACGGGTTCACAGGAAAAAGTTCGATTCGCATCCGGACAGTCAGTGGCGTGTATTGCGTGGAACTGCGCGAGGACGACTTGGTGACCGTAGACATGGGTGCTCCTGTCGTTGAGCCAGCGGATATCCCTTTTGCTGCAGCCAAGGCTTCACAACGCTATACACTCGAGGTTGATGGCCAGCCTGTCGAGATAGGAGCCGTGTCGATGGGGAATCCACATGCCGTGATAGAGGTCGGGGACATCGAGCATGCACCGGTGGCTGAGCTCGGTCCCAGGGTCGGGAGCCATCCGATGTTTCCCCGTAACGCCAACGTCGGCTTCATGCAGGTTGTGAATGAACGGCATGTCGTACTGCGAGTGTTCGAGCGGGGCGCAGGTGAAACCGGTGCTTGCGGTACGGGAGCCTGCGCAGCCGTGGTGGTGGGTCGTATCTGGCAGCGGCTGGATACGGAAGTTACCGTGCAGCAGCCAGGAGGCAGCCTGCTGGTCGAGTGCAGTGACCTGTCCGGTGCGGTCCGGCTGACCGGTCCGGCCGAACAGAGCTTTGAAGGGAGCCTGGAATTGTGACTGCACGCAATCCCCCGGATGTCACGCCTGAAGTTGGGGAATTCGACCGGGAAAAGCTTACCCGGGAAGAGGTGGAACACTACCTGCGCAACCACCGGGATTTCTTTGTCCACTCCCCCGGACTGATCGAAACACTCGCCATACCTCACGAAACGGGGGAGGCCGTGTCGCTTGTCGAGCGGCAGGTTACCATGCTGCGCGACAAGATCCGGGAACTCGAGAAGAAACTGGACCGGTTCATTGCCATCGCCGGGGAAAACGAGAAGGCAAGCCGCAGGTTGCATAACCTGGCCCTGAAAGTCATGCCCATCAATGGATTTGACGAGTCACTGGCCGGAATCTGCGAGCAGCTGCATGCGGAATTTCCGGGCACGTTCGTCAGGATACGCCTGCTGGATGCACTGCCTGCAACCGTTGTGCCGGACTGTGCCGCGATGGAGGCGTCCCTTCGCGGGTCCGGCCTGGTTCAGGAACTGTTTTCTGACCGGCACCAGGGTGTGGTATTTCTGAACGAGACTCAGATTGACGCTGTGTTCCAGCCCGGGCCAGCTGGCCAGACGGTTCACTCGGCCGCATCGGTGGTGCTGAAGAACTCCCGGCATCTCGGCGTGATGTTCCTGGGCAGCGCGGATGCGTGCCGCTACCAGAGGGGTATCGGCACACTGTTCCTGGAATGCCTGGGCGAGATCGTCAGCACCAAGCTGCAGCAATTCGCTTCAGGATAGGCTTTTGACTGATTCTGTATTTTGCTTGCAACCAGTGGTACCGTACTCAGAGTCCGTTACTGAATCGTCAGGGTGTGCGAGGTCATGAGTCAGCCGGATACCGAGGAGCTCGTTCAAAATTACCTGCGTTACCTGAGTGATGAACGCAGGTACTCCCCTGCAACAGTGAGCAGTTACCGGAGGGATATCCAGCAGTTTGTGGAATTCATCCTCGCAGCCGGTGTCAAGCACTGTTGTCAGGCGGACGCCCTGCATGTCAGGGATTTTGCCGGATCCCGCAGGAGGAAGGGTATTTCGGCCCGCAGCCTGCAGCGAGCCCTGAGCGCACTCAGGGGGTTCTACCAGTACCTGCAGCGCGAGCAGCAGGTAGGGCATAACCCGGCTGCCGAGGTCAGTGCACCCCAAGCCAGCAAGAAACTTCCTCAGCTTCTGGACGTGGATGAAATCCATCGCCTGCTTGCTGCGCCCTTGCAAGACCCGCTCAAGTTGCGGGACCATGCCATGATGGAACTGATGTACTCGTCCGGTCTTCGCCTGTCTGAACTGGTCAGCCTGGACATTGGAGACATCGACTTATCCCAGGGCCAGTTGCATGTGCTCGGCAAGGGCAACAAGGTTCGTTACCTGCCGGTCGGGCGGGCCGCCTGCAAGTCTCTTGAACGCTGGCTTGCTGTCCGTGCCGGGAAGGCTGCTGAAAACGAGCAGGCCGTGTTCATCAGCCATCGTGGCCGCAGATTGTCCCCACGGGCCGTGCAGCAGCGCATGAAACGCCTTGGCAGTGAGCGGGGGCTTGACAAGCATGTTCACCCGCACATGCTGCGGCACTCCTTTGCCAGTCATCTGCTGGAGTCCAGCAATGACCTGCGTGCCGTGCAGGAGATGCTGGGGCATGCCGATATCAGTACAACCCAGATCTATACCCATCTGGATTTCCAGCACCTCGCAGAGGTCTATGACCAAAGTCACCCACGTGCCAGAAAAGGGACGTCCCGCGCCCGGCCAGATGCCCAGGAAGAATAAGCGGCGTGAGACCGGTATAATCTGCCTGCAGTTTTTGCTAACCTGCCCCCTGTAAAGTGGGACCGGCGGATGCAACGTTCTGCAGTACCTTTCTTTCTGTCAGCAGGATCACTGGACAACATGGAACAATTCAAGGGCACTACCATTGTCAGCGTAAGGCGTGACGGCAAGGTGGCATTGGGCGGGGATGGCCAGGTTTCACTGGGGGATACGGTCATGAAAAGCAATGCGTGCAAAATCCGGCGCCTGTACGAGGACAAGGTCATTGCAGGTTTTGCAGGGGGTACCGCCGATGCCTTTACCCTGTTCGAGCGATTTGAATCCAAGCTGGAACAGCATAATGGCCAGCTGACCCGGGCTGCCGTCGAGCTTGCCAAGGACTGGAGGACCGATCGTCTCCTGCGCAGGCTTGAGGCACTGCTTGCGGTGGCAGACCGGTCCACGTCGCTGGTCATTTCCGGTAACGGCGATGTCATAGAACCCGAAGATTCGCTGGTGGCAATCGGTTCCGGGGGGGCCTATGCCCAGGCCGCTGCCCGGGCACTGCTGGACGACACGCAACTGAATGCCAGGGAGATCGTACAGAAGGCGCTGAATATCGCAGCCGGGATCTGTATCTATACCAACACGAATCTCACGATCGAAGAGCTTTAGTATTTGTTTGCAAGAAGGGTTGGCAGATGTCGAACATGACTCCGCGAGAAATTGTCCAGGAACTGGACCATCACATTATCGGACAGGATGAAGCCAAGCGTGCCGTAGCGATAGCGCTGCGCAACCGGTGGCGGAGACTGAAGTTGCCGGAGCTGTTGCGAATGGAGGTCACACCGAAAAACATCCTGATGATGGGCCCGACGGGGGTAGGAAAGACCGAAATCGCAAGACGCCTGGCACGCCTTGCCCGTGCCCCGTTCATCAAGGTGGAGGCGACGAAATTCACGGAGGTCGGCTATGTCGGGAAGGAGGTCGATTCCATCGTGCGGGAACTGGTCGACACCTCGGTGAAAATGATGCGTGAACAGGAGGTTGAGAAGGTGTGCTTTCGTGCCGAGGAAGCGGCAGAGGAGCGCGTGCTGGACGCATTGCTGCCTGCAAGAAACGATGATGCCCCGGCTGAGGATCGTGCCGAGTTTGCGAGTGATACGCGGCAGAAATTCCGCAAGCGGCTGCGCGAGGGAGACCTGGATGATACCGAAATCGAGGTGGATGTCGCGATTGCACCGATGGGCGTGGAAATCATGACGCCTCCTGGCATGGAGGAGATGGCCAGCCAGCTGCAGGGCGTGTTCCAGAACCTGGGCAGCGGCAAGAAGAGAACGCGCAAGATGCGCATTCAAGAGGCCATGAGGGTGCTGACCGATGAAGAGGCGCAAAAACTGATCAATGAAGACGAACTGAAGGCCAAGGCCCTTGAGAACGTAGAGCAGAACGGCATTGTGTTCCTGGACGAGATTGACAAGGTCACAAAACACGGCGAGATGAGCGGGGCAGATGTCTCGCGGGAAGGAGTGCAGCGGGACCTGTTGCCCCTGGTGGAAGGCTGTACAGTAAGCACCAAGTATGGAATGGTGAAGACCGATCATATCCTGTTCATAGCTTCCGGGGCATTCCATGTCTCCAAGCCCTCCGATCTTATCCCGGAACTGCAGGGCCGCCTGCCGATCCGTGTGGAACTGAAGGCGCTTACCACGGATGATTTCGTACGGATACTGGTCGAACCTGATGCCTCACTCACGGAACAGTATGCTGCACTGCTGGCGACGGAAGGTGTGCGGCTCAAGTTCACCAAAGGCGGCATTCGCAGGATTGCCCAGATTGCCCATGACGTGAATGAATCAACGGAGAACATCGGCGCACGGCGGCTGCACACCGTGATGGAGCGTCTGCTGGAGCAAATCTCGTTTTCGGCACCCGATTCCAGAGGCAAATCCGTTACTGTGGACCAGGGTTATGTGGATGAAAATATTGGTGAACTGGTCAAGGATGTCGATCTGAGTCGGTATATACTGTAACTCCTGCCGGATGATTCAGGCATAAGAAACAAGGGTTTTCAAGCTTTGGCGAAAAGGGTCCCGATTGAAATCCAGTTGCATCAGAAATCGAGAAAACTGGAAATTGAGTTCGATGACGGCAAGCGCTTCATGCTGCCCTGTGAGTACCTGCGTGTCTATTCACCTTCAGCGGAGGTGGCGGGGCATGGTCCGGGACAGGAGGTGTTGCAGATCGGAAAGGAAGATGTCGGCATCAATGCCATTGAACAGGTGGGCCATTATGCGATACAGCTGGTATTTGATGATAATCATGATACAGGCATCTATTCCTGGGAGTACCTGTATGAACTGGGCATACACCAGGAACAGAAGTGGAAGCGGTATCTGGAACGGCTGGAAGAGGCAGGCCATTCACGCAAGGCTTCGAGTGAATAGGCCTGCAACGCTGTCATCCGTCAACGCAGGTTCAGGTACCCGTACAGCATCCGGTTCGGAATAGCTAACCGTTCATACTGCCATCGACACATACCATGCAGCAGAAGAATACCCATTTCGGCTATCAGGATGTTAGTCCTGAGGAGAAAACAAGTGAAGTCGGGAGGGTATTTGATTCCGTAGCGGACAAGTACGACCTGATGAACGACTTCATGTCGCTTGGCCTGCATCGCCTCTGGAAACGACAATTCGTACACCTCGCAAGCATACGGCCCCATCACAGGATACTGGACCTCGCCGCCGGGACAGCGGATATTACGGCGTTGCTTGCCCCCAAGCTTGACAAGCAGGGCGGAGTGACTCTCTGTGACCCCAATCGGGCCATGCTTGAACATGGGAGGGCAAAACTGGTTGACAGGGGGCTGTTGAAAAACCTGGAATTCATACAGGCCATGGCAGAAAATCTGCCGTTCCGGGATAATCATTTTGACCGGGTTGTACTGGGCTTTGGCTTGCGGAACTTCACGGACAAGGCCCGGGCTCTGCAGTCGATGTACAGGGTGCTCAGACCCGGCGGACAGCTCGTGATCCTGGAGTTTTCCAAACCCGAAAAATGGTTGCAGGGCGCTTATGACGCCTACTCGTTCGGCGTGCTGCCAAGACTGGGCAGCGTGGTGGCCAGGGATACGCAAAGCTACAGGTATCTTGCCGAGTCCATCCGCATGCACCCTGATCAGGAAACCCTGCAGGCAATGCTGGAGACGGCAGGCTTCCAGGCGTGCGACTACCTCAATCTCAGCCTGGGGATTGTCTGCATTCACCGTGGCTACAAGCTTTCCGCATGAGCGAGTCCATGCTGGTCAGGCTGATAAATTTTTTTCTGCAAAAATATCTTGATTGTGACCCTGAAGTGGCCCGGCGGCTGCATGGGCTGGAAGGCTCAAACCTCGTGTTCAGGCTGAAAGACCTGGACAGGGAGTTTCTTGTCATACCGCGCCAGGCCGGAATCGATGTCACGGAGTATCATGGTGGTGAACCAGATGGGACTGCCACATGGGTTGAAACGGACATGCAGGCCCTCGCCAGTGCCGTGCTGTGCAAGGCATGCGAGTCGATGCTGGAGGATGGCACCCTGCATGTGGTGCGGGGCGATCCTGGGCCGGCAAGGCAGCTCGCTGCGGTGCTGGATGCGATTGAAATGGACTGGGAAGAACTCGCTTCAGCCTATCTGGGTGACCTTCCTGCACACCAGCTCGGCTCATGGCTGCGCAAGGCCCGGCAATACAAGCGCCGTTCCCTGGAAAATTTCATGTCCGATGTGAGCGAGTTTCTGCAGGAAGAATCCAGGATCTTGCCTGCAAGGGCGGAAATGGAGCGGTACCTGGAAGACACGGAAGAGCTGGATGCCGCCCTGGCCCGCCTTGAAAACCGAATCCGCCGTTTGACTGAAGCAGACTGATCATGCGCTACGTACGGCTGTTGTTCAGGATCCTGCATATCAACCTGGTATTTGTCCGGCATGGACTGGAAGAAGTCCTTTTTGCCGTTCCCTACTTTCGACCGATCCGGTTCCTGCTTTTCATGTTGCCATGGCGCTGGTTCAGGAAAGTGGAAATTCCCTTGGGCATCCGGATTCGCAATGCACTGGAGGACCTTGGCCCGATCTTCGTAAAGTTCGGACAGACCTTGTCTACACGCCGGGACCTGCTTCCGGAAGACATCGCCGATGAACTGGCCAAGCTTCAGGATCGTGTTCCGCCATTTTCGGGGAAAATCGCGCGCGAGATAATTGAGCAGGCCCTCGAGAAACCGGTAGATAAGGCCTTTGAGCAATTCGACGTGGTACCCATGGCCTCCGCCTCGATCGCCCAGGTACATGCCGCCAGGCTTCATGATGGAGTGGAAGTCGTGGTAAAGGTGCTGCGGCCGGGTGTAGAGAAACATGTGCGTCAGGACCTGGAACTTTTGCATGTCCTTGCGGCCATCATGCACCGCTACTGGAAAAATGCGCGCATGCTGCAGCCTCGGGAAGTCGTACGTGAGTTCGAGCGGGTTCTTCTGGATGAACTGGATCTCATGCGGGAAGCAGCCAATGCCAGCCAGCTGCGCAGGAATTTTGAAAAATCTTCCGAGTTGTACGTGCCGGAGGTCTACTTTGACCTGTGCCGGCGCAACGTGATGGTCCAGGAGCGCATCTACGGTATTCCGATCAGCGACATCGAGGTGCTGCGGGAGCATGGCGTGAACCTGAAAAAGCTCTCGGAACGCGGATGCCGGATATTTTTCACGCAGGTATTCAAGCACAATTTTTTTCATGGCGACATGCATCCTGGCAATATCTTCGTCTCCTATGAGCACCCGGAAGATCCCACATTCATCAGCGTGGACTTTGGCGTGATCGGCACGCTCACCAAGTCGGACCGGAAATACCTGGCGGAAAATCTTGTCGCTTTTTTCGATCGTGACTACCAGAGGGTTGCAGAATTGCACCTGGAATCCGGCTGGGTACCGCCCGACGTCCAGGTGGAACAGCTTGAGTCGGTGATCCGGACGGTGTGCGAACCTGTTTTTCAGCGACCGCTGAGCGAGATATCCTTCGGCAACCTGCTGGTCCGTCTGTTCCAGACTGCCAGGCGTTTCAACATGAAGGTGCAGCCCCAGCTGGTACTGCTGGAAAAGACCATGTTGAGTATAGAGGGCTTGAGCCGTCAGCTGGATCCGGAGCTCAATCTGTGGGATACGGCCAAGCCTTTCATGGAGCGCTGGATGAGTGAACAGGTTGGCGTGCGAGCACTGGCTCTGGGGATGAAAAGGCAGTTACCCCTGATTGCCGAACGCCTGCCGGGCATTACCGATCTTGTCTATTCGAGTGTCAAGAAGTTCGAGCAGAATCAGGGCAGGCTCGAGCAGTACAGCCGTGAACTGGAAGCGCTCCGATGGGAAGTCAGGAAATCAAACCGTAATGTGGTGCTCATCCTGGTCCTCATACTGGCATTTGCCCTGCTGGGGCTTTGGTATTTTCAGTTTTCCTGAACAGGTTGCATTTTCTGCGGACCGATGGACGTCAGCCCGATTCTTGATCCATTGAATGAGGCACAGCGAGCCGCGGTGACTTCCGAGGATGTCCCGGCCCTGGTCATTGCCGGGGCCGGCAGCGGCAAGACACGCGTGCTGGTGCACCGGATTGCGTGGCTGTGCGAAGTACACTCCGTTTCCCCGTTCAGCGTGCTTGCAGTCACCTTTACCAACAAGGCAGCCGCAGAGATGCGCGCACGGGTGGAAAGCCTGCTGCAACATGCGTTGGGCGGGATGTGGATCGGTACCTTTCATGGCATTTCGCATCGACTGTTACGGGCGCACTGGCAAGAGGCCGGACTCAAGGAAAATTTCCAGATTCTGGACAGCGATGACCAGTTGCGCCTGGTCAAACGCATCATCCGGGACATGGGACTGGATGATTCCAGATGGCCGCCCAAGCAGGCCCGCGGATATATCAATGCCCGGAAAGAAGAGGGTTTGAGAGCCGGACAACTGCAGCACCGGGATGACCCTGCAGCCCGTCAACTGATCCGGATCTATACCGTCTACGAACAGGAGTGCGAACGCACGGCTTCAGTGGATTTTGCCGAACTGTTGCTGAGGAGTCTGGAACTGCTGCAGCAAAACCAGGAGATTCTTGGCCACTACCGCAGGAAATTCCGTCATATCCTGGTAGACGAATTCCAGGATACGAATGCGATTCAGTATGCGTGGCTCAGGACATTTGCGGGAGAAGAAAACCCGGTGTTTGCGGTAGGTGACGATGATCAGTCCATTTATGGCTGGCGAGGCGCGCGTATCGAAAACCTGCATAACTTCGAGCGCGATTACCGGAACACGCAATTGTTCAGACTGGAGCAGAATTACCGTTCAACCAATACGATACTGTCGGTCGCCAATGCACTGATCGATAACAACCGTGAACGCATGGGGAAAAAGCTCTGGACGGAGGGTGTGACCGGTGATCCAGTCTGCCTGTATGCAGCGTTCAACGAACAGGATGAGGCACGCTTTGTAGCGGAAAGGATCCGGCAATGGGTCGAGGCCGGTCGCAGCCGCCGGGACGACATTGCAGTGCTGTACCGCTCTAATGCCCAGTCCAGGGTTTTTGAAGAGGTTTTCATTTCGCACAGTGTCCCGTATCGCGTGTACGGAGGTTTGCGTTTCTTTGAACGGGCGGAGATCAGGGATGCCTTGGCCTACCTGCGCCTGGCAAGAAATCCGGATGACGACCCGTCATTCGAGCGAGTCGTAAACGTGCCTTCGCGTGGTATCGGTCAACGCACGATGGCCTTGGTGCGAGACAGGGCTGTGCGAAACAGGGTCACGCTCTGGAAGGCAGCCGAAGAAATACTGCAGTCGAAAAGCTTGACAACCCGTGCTGCCCATGCGCTTGAGCGGTTTCTGCAGCTCATGCGTACACTGGAAGAGGAAATCAGGGCGCTGGAACTGGATGCACAGATCGACCATATCCTTCGGTCAACTGGCCTGATGTCACACCATGGCCGCGAGGGCAATGAAAAAGCCAAGTCGCGGGTCGAGAACCTGAAGGAATTGGTTGTGACGGCACGCAGTTTTGATCTGGACAACGAGCTGTACAAGGAAATGCTGCCGGCAGACGCCTTTCTGGTGCATGCCGCACTCGAGGCGGGTGAAGGTCAGGGGGCGATATGGGAGGACTGCGTGCAGTTGATGACCCTGCATGCTGCCAAGGGCCTGGAGTTCGCACTGGTATTTATAGTCGGCATGGAAGAAGACCTGTTTCCTTCCGGCATGTCGAAGGAGGAGCCGGGTCGCCTGGAGGAGGAACGGCGTCTGTGTTACGTGGGGATCACCCGTGCACGCAAGCAACTGGTATTCACCTATGCGGAGTCGAGGCGCCGCTACGGGGCCGACAGCTACTACAACTCACCCTCGCGTTTCATTGGTGAACTCCCGCCTGAACTGATTACCGAAGTGCGACCCCGTGCAATGGTTTCAACACCTGTGCGCACCCGTTCCATGCCTGGCCGCCCCAGGCAAAACTCGGGAATCGGTGTCGGAGATAGTGTGGTGCATGCCAAGTTTGGCAGGGGCGTGGTGCTCGACTGTGAAGGGGCCGGACCGAACGCGCGGGTGCAGGTAAATTTCGAACGGGAAGGAAGCAAATGGCTGGTCCTGGCCTATGCCAACCTGGACAAGCTTGCATGAGCCTTGTGCGATGCCCTGTACGGAATACATTCGTGCGGGAGGCCGAGTCCAGATGATCATCCGCGGAATGTTCCGGTCGAATTTCATGCGAATTTAGAAGTCTTTCCGCAAGTAGCTTATACTGGCCCCGGAATACTGATCGGGTTGAACGTGCAGAGAAGAAAATTTTTACGTTATGCGGGGGTCGGTGCGGTGCTTGCCGGGGGTCTTGCCGGATGCAAGGAAGGACCTGCTCCGGCACCGTCCAAACCGGTGGCATCCCGGGTCTGGAAATGGAAAATGGTCACTACATGGCCGAAAAACTTTCCGGGACTTGGCAGCGGGGCAGAATTTCTTGCAGAACAGATCAATGTGATGTCCGGTGGGCGGATTCACGTGGAGGTGTACGGGGCGGGCGAGCTTGTCCCGGCCTTCGAGATTTTTGATGCCGTGGAAAGTGGCTCTGCCCAGATGGGGCATGGTTCGGCCTATTACTGGAAAGGCAAGTACCCTGCCTTGCAGTTTTTTTCTACCGCCCCGTTCGGGATGACTGCCATGGAAATGAACAGCTGGTTGTACCATGGGGGTGGCATGCAGCTGTGGCGGAAGGCTTATGACCGGTTCGGCCTGGTCGCGGCAGCATCTGGAAATACCGGTGTGCAAATGGCTGGCTGGTTCAACAAGGAAGTGAATTCTCTGGACGATCTCAAAGGGCTGAAGATGCGCATACCCGGTCTGGCAGGAGAGGTGTTGAAGCGTGCGGGCGGCACCCCGGTCAATCTGCCGGGGGGCGAGTTGTTTACTGCATTGCAATCCGGTGCGATCGATGCCACGGAATGGGTAGGCCCCTATAATGACCTGGCTTTCGGGCTCCACAAGATTGCCCGATACTACTACTATCCTGGGTGGCATGAGCCGGGCACGGCGATGGAATGCTTCATTAACAAGGCTGCTTTCGAGACACTGCCCGAAGACCTGCAGCGCATAGTAATCAACGCCTGTCGCGTGGCGAACCAGGATATGCTTGCGGAATACATTGCGCGCAACAACGATGCATTGGAGACGCTGGTGAACGAGCACCATGTCGAGTTGCGGAGACTGCCCGTGGAAGTGACCGAAAGGTTTGGAGTCCTTTCAGAGGAGGTTACTGCCGAACTGGCATCCACCGACGATTTGGCACGTGAAATATTCGACTCCTACCGCAATTTCTTGAAGAAATCACGTGCCTGGGCGGAAATTTCCGAGCGCGCGTACTTGAACTTGCGTGCCGGATAGCATAAAACTGTCCCTAAGCGAAATGAATTTACCATAAGAAGATATAAAGAGGAGCTGAAATCGTGGAAGAACTCTTTGTCCAGTGGCGTACGATGTGGGATGCCAAGGAATACACAACCCAGTTATTCTTTCTGTTTAACCTGGTGTTTGCAGTGTATGTGGCATGGCTTCCGTTTCGTGCAGCGAGCAAGGACACCACTACACTGAACCGGGGTATCATGTTTGGCTTCGGGATTGGATACGCGCTGTTGATCATTTACGCGTACATCGCACTGGTACCTACCTTCTCTCCGTACGAGTAATTCTTTTCCGCGGGAGCCTTCCCGCCGGGCGGGCAAGTATGCCGTGGGTGCGGCTGCCTGTGCGGGGCAAGGGCTCAGTAAATTCTGTGAGGCAGCCAGGTAGCAAGGGCCGGGAAACTGGCCAGCAGGACCAGAGTCAGGACCTGCAAGGCAATAAACGGTGCCACACCACGATAGATCTGCCGGGTTCTTATTTCAGCCGGTGCCACACCACGCAGGTAAAACAGGGCGAACCCGAATGGCGGTGTCAGGAAGGAGGTCTGAAGATTGATCGCAATCATGATTCCCAGCCAGACCGGGTCGATTCCAAGACTCAGTAACACCGGTCCCACGATCGGCACTACGACAAACGTGATCTCGATGAAGTCCAGGATGAACCCGAGCAGGAACATCAGGACCATGACTATCAGCACTGCAGAAAACGTGCCTCCAGGCAGATGCATCAGCAGGGCATGTACGGCATGATCTCCCCCGAATCCGCGAAACACGAGTGAGAAGACGGACGCCCCGATGAAGATCATGAACACCATACAGGTGATACGTACGGATTTTTGCATGACATCACGCAGGCATTCGAGGTCAAGACGGCGATAGAAGAGGGCCAGAAGCACTGCCCCTACGGCTCCCACCGATGCGGCCTCGGTGGGGGTGGCGATTCCCTGGATGATGGAGCCGAGTACCGCGATGATCAGCAGCAGTGGCGGCACGAGTACATGCAGGATCTTGCGAATCCATTCAGAAACGGTGATTTCAGACTCGTGTTTTATGGCAGGCATCGCTTGAGGCTTGATCCAGGCAATGACGACCAGGTACAGGAGATACAGCCCTACAAGCAGCAGTCCGGGGAAAATTGCACCGACAAACAAATCCCCCACAGAAACGGTGTCAGGCGTGAAATTGCCTTGCGTGAGCTGGGACTGCTGGTATGCCGATGACAGGACATCACCCAGCAGCACCAGGATAATGGAAGGAGGGATGATTTGCCCGAGGGTGCCCGAGGCACAGATCATGCCGGTTGAAATCTCGGGCTGGTAACCTCTTTTGAGCATGGTAGGCAACGACAGCAGTCCCATGGTGACCACTGTGGCTCCCACAATGCCGGTGCTTGCTGCCAGTAGCATGCCAACCAGGATCACGGATATTCCCAGGCCTCCTCGCAGGGAGCCGAAAAGGGTCGCCATGGTGTCCAGCAGGGTGTCGGCAATTCTTGAACGCTGCAGCATGACACCCATGAATACGAACAGGGGCACGGCGATGAGCGTTTCGTTGGTCATGATGCCGAAGAGACGACTCGGGAAGGCATGCAGCAGGGCCGGTTCGAACGCACCGCCTGCGATTCCTCCTGCAGCAAATACCAGTGAGACCCCCGCGAGCGTGAAGGCAACCGGAAATCCGAACAGCAGTACCAGGATCACGGCAAGAAACAGGATGAAGGCAAAAATCTCCATGGCTGCCTATTCGCGCATAACCAGCCACGCCCGTCCGCCCATGGCAACCGCTTGCAGGAACAAAAGCACAGCCATGGCAGGAATCAGGGTTTTCAGAATAAAGACGAGTGGCAGTCCGCCTGCCTCGCGGGATCCTTCCATGAGCTTCCACGAGTTGATGACGTAGTCAAAGCTGGTCCAGATGATGAAGCCTGTAAACGGCAGCACCAGGAGAATGCATCCGAAAAAGTTCACCCTGGCCTGGTTCTTCCGGGACATGCCCTGGTAAATGATGTCCACGCGCACATGCTCATTGTGTTTCAGCGTGTAGGCGCCTGCGAGCATGAAAACGAACGCGTGCAGATAGGTAATCGATTCCTGCATGGCGATGCTGCCGAAATTGAAACCGTAGCGTAATACCGCAACCGAAAAGGTAATAATCGCCATGGTAGGCAATAGCCATGCCACGAGCGTACCCATGCGTTCATTGAATGCGTTAATCCCGTCGCACAGCTTTTTCATGAAGGGCTCCAGGATGACCAGGCAGCTTCAGGAATCCAGTGCGGGTGTGTGGCGGATACGTGCCAGCAGGATCCGTTTGAAAACATCAGGATCCTTGATGTGAGTGATTTCACCGTCCTTGGGATAGATCTGGTCATGCAGGCGCGACAGCCAGAATCTGAGCGCCGCGGCACGCAGCATGTGCTCCCAGGTTTCAGATTCCCGGGGATGGAGTGTACGTTCCATGCGGTAGCCCTTGATCAGCGCAGCATACAGCTCCGGGTCCAGTTCGCCGCTGTCGTCGCTGCACCAGTCATTCACGGTCACGGCAAGGTCGTACAGCAGGCAATCGTTGCAGGCGTAGTAGAAATCAATGATACCGGTGAGTGCATGGCGCTTGAACATGACATTGTCGCGAAACAGGTCTGCATGCACCACGCCTTGAGGAATCTCTAACCCAAGCGGATGCTTGCGTAGATGAATCTCTTGTTCGAGCAACTGCCGGTCTTCTGAGGACAGCTTGTGGGACACCCTGCCGGCCGTGCGTTCTGCCCAGGCGATTCCTCTGGGGTTTGCCTGCATGCCGTTGAACGAATTGCCCAGCAGATGGATCTGTGCCAGGGCATGTCCCACTGCCATGCAGTGCCTTGCATTGGGTGTCAGCACATTCTGTCCCTCGAGGCGTCGAACGATGGCTGCAGGTTTGTCCTTCAGCACAAGCACGTAATTTCCCTGCAGGTCTGCAATCGGGTGTGCGGTAGGCATTCCATGATCAGAAAGATGAGCCATGAAGTTCAGGTAATATGGCAGGCGATCGAAACCTACTTCTTCAAAGATCGTCAGTACGAACCTGCCATTTTCCGTGGTCACAAAGTAATTGGTGTTTTCGATGCCAGCATTGATTCCTTCGTGGTGTAATAATGCTCCCAGTGAGTAATTCTTCAGAAACGCTTCGAGTTCCTGTAATGTGATGTTGGTGTAAACGGACATGTAGGCTGGCTGTGGTCGGTAAATTTGCAGTTGTTGAGGGGTTGCAGTCTACGAGTCCGGCGAATCCTGGTTCCCGGACAACAACTCACGCTTGCCCGGGAAATACCGGGATGTACGTTCTGTGAGGAATGTCATGCAACCTTTACATAAAACACGCGCAATGATAACGCGTCAACCGTTCTCCCTCTAGTCGTCACAGGTGTAAAACCGTACATGTCCAAAGCCCGGGTTCCACCTCTTGTTCTGGTAGATGGATCATCCTACCTGTATAGGGCCTTTCATGTTCCGCAGTTGCAGGCGCTGACCACGCGCTCCGGTCAGCCGACCGGTGCCGTGTACGGTGTGGTCAACATGCTCAGGAAACTGCTGGCTGAAGAGCATCCCAGCCATATTGCAGTGGTATTCGATGCCAAGGGCAAGACTTTCCGTCACGAATTGTACCCCCGGTACAAGGCCAACCGTCCGGTGATGCCGGAGGAACTTCGCATGCAGATTGCGCCCTTGCATGCTGTGATCAAGGCTCTGGGTCTGACACTGGTTTCCGTGCCGAACGTCGAGGCGGACGATGTCATCGGAACGCTGGCATCGCATGCTGCGGATCAGGGCCATGAAGTACTGATTTCAACCGGTGACAAGGACATGGCACAGCTGGTCAATGAGCAGGTCACGCTGGTGAACACCATGACTAACTCGAAGATGGATGCATCCGGTGTCATGAAGAAATTCGGGGTGACTCCCCCGCAGATTGTCGATTTCCTGGCATTGACCGGTGACAAGTCCGACAATGTCCCGGGCGTACCGGGTGTGGGCCTGAAAACTGCAGCAAAGTGGCTGAACAAGTACGGTACGCTGGAGCAGCTCGTCAGTCAGGCAAATGACATTCCCGGGAAGGTTGGCGAAAAACTGCGTGCACACCTTGAGTTGCTGCCTCTGGCGAAGGAACTTGTATCCATACGATGCAGCCTGGATCTTGGTATCCGTGTAGAGGATCTGCAACTGCATTCACAAGACCCGGGAGAGCTGGCAAGGCTGTACACGGAGCTTGAGTTCAAGTCCTGGTTAGGGACACTCGATTTGCCGGAAAACAGGTCGGCGGATTCAATGAAGCCGGTCAGCGCCACGGTCGTTCAAAGCTACGAGGTCGTGCTGGACGAAGCAAAACTCGACCGGTGGCTGACACGGTTGCAGCAGGCAGACAGGATCGCCATGGACATCCAGACGAATCACCCGGACGATTACATGCAGGCTGACGTGGTCGGACTTTCGTTTGCAGTGCAGCCAGGTGAGGCTGCCTATGTTCCGTTTACCCACGATTATCCCGGAGCCCCCGGGCAGCTGGACCGTACTCGCACCCTGAAGATGCTTGAACCTGTGCTGGGTGCAACGCCGGGGAAAATTCTTGGCCACAACCTGAAGTACAGCCGGAATGTACTGCTTAATCACGGAATATGTCTGAGAGGCATACAGCACGACACCATGCTGCAGTCCTACGTGTGCAATTCTGTAGCCAGCCGGCATGATCTCGCGACCTTGTGCGAGAAGCATCTGCAGTACACGAAAACCGATTTGAGTGGCCTTCTGGGTCAAGGTGCAAAACAGGTCAGTTTCAATCAGGTGAAGGTGGAGGATGCGGCCCAGTACGCAGCGGAATGCGCGGACATGGTACTGAGACTGTGCCCGGTATTCTGCTCTGAACTGGAGAAAGTATCCAGGCTGCAGGAACTTTATCTGGAGGTAGAGCTTCCCATGCTGAAGGTGCTGTCCAACATCGAACGTGAGGGTGTGCTGATTGATTCGGGGCAGCTCAGGGGGCAGAGCAGGGAACTGGCCGAAAGGATCAGCGAGATTGAAAGTCAGGCATTCGAGCAGGCAGGTGGGGCATTCAACCTGGGGTCACCCAAGCAGATACAGGAGATCCTGTTTGAAAAGCAGGGCTTGCCGGTTATCCGCAAAACACCCACCGGTCAGCCTTCCACGGCGGAAGACGTGCTGCAGGAACTGGCAAGAGACTATCCCTTGCCCAGGTTGCTGCTGTCGCATCGCATGCTCAGCAAGTTGAAATCGACGTATACGGACAAGCTTCCTGTGCTGGTCAACCCCCGTACAAAAAGGATACATACGTCGTACCACCAGGCGGTTGCCGCGACCGGCCGCCTGTCCTCTTCCGATCCCAACCTGCAGAATATTCCCATCCGCACTGAGGAAGGAAGGCGGATTCGAAGGGCCTTTGTTGCACCGGAGTCCTGCGTGATTCTGGCTGCCGATTACTCGCAGATTGAATTGCGCATCATGGCGCATTTGTCGCAGGACGAAAGGCTGTGCGATGCATTTTCCAGGGGCGCTGACGTTCATCGTGCCACGGCTGCGGAAGTGTTTGCGATCAATATGGAGGATGTCGGTACCGAGCGCCGTCGCGCTGCCAAGGCGATCAACTTCGGATTGATCTACGGGATGTCTGCCTTTGGCCTGGCAGCCCAGCTCGGGATTACGCGTAAAGAGGCGCAGCAGTATGTAAATCTCTACTTTGAGCGATATCCTGGCGTGAAGAAGTTCATGGGCAATATACGTGAACAGGCCCGCGCTCAAGGCTATGTTGAAACGCTGTTCGGCAGACGTCTATATCTGCCGGACATCAATCACAGGAATGTGAAGCTTCGCCAGTATGCCGAGCGTACTGCCATCAACGCACCCATGCAGGGTACTGCTGCAGACATCATCAAGCGGGCCATGATTGAAATCGATGCATGGCTGGTGCACGAACAGCTGGACTGCAAGATGGTGATGCAGGTGCACGATGAACTCGTGTTTGAAGTTCACAGTGACTGCCGGGACCTTGTCATGAAAACTGTGATGCAGAAGATGGCCTCTGCGGCAGAACTCTCCGTTCCGCTCGTAGTGGATGCCAAGTTCGGTGCCAACTGGGATGAAGCGCATTGATTGCCACTGGTTTGGCCCGGCCCGCGCAGGCCAATGGTTGCCCGCGTTTCAAAAACAGCCCATACAGGTAGGATCGGGCAGGGGAGAATGCAGTACGCGAGGTGTACACTCCTCCCCCAGCCGGCCAGTCCTGTAAGGCAGGTTATTCGTACTCCTGTGCTTCCGACTAGCTTTGACTGCACAGGGAGGCTGTCACTTTTCTGCCTGCCCTACAGGGGACATGTATGCTGATTCAGGCCGGAGTCATTCAAATACCGCCCCTGGATTATCCAGGCTGTCGGAGCCTTCGAACTCGATAGAAGCCAGCTGCAGGGTCGTGGCGGCTTTCTCGATTCCACGGGTTTGTGAAGTCAGTGCGTCAATGGCGTCCTGTACGAGACGGTTGCCCGTATCATTCCCCGGGCCAATCATTTGGTCATAGGCTTCACCCGCTTCTGCATTCTCGACCAGCGTGCGCATTGCTGACATGGTAGCGGCCAGTTGATCACGAAGGCTTTTGTCAACTTCAGCCGATGCCGCCGCAACAAGGTCAGAGAGGCTAGGCCCGGTTACCATCGTACCGTCAATGCGCCGGTACTCGCCCAGATAGATATTTTGGATGCCCAGTGCGCCGTAGTAATGGGAATAATGTGTATTGTCGCTGAAGCAGTCATGCTCTTCTTCCGGGTCGTGCAACAGCAGCCCGAGCTGCATGCGCTCACCGGCAAGCTCCCCGTAAGACAGGCTGCCCATACCGGTGATGATGGTGGACAGGCCCGCTACGATAGTGCTGTTGAGCAAGTCTTCACGGGCTTTGCCGCCTGGCGCCCACTGGGAGACCATCCACGCCAGGTCATCGACGAGCAGGCCCGTCACGGTTTTCAGATAGGCCGCGCGTCGTGTGCAGTTTTTCCATGAGCAGTTTTCCGGATCGAAGTCACTTGCCGGGCGTTTGCCCGAACCTGGTCCGGTTCCATTCAGGTCCTGACCCCAGAGCAGAAATTCGATGGCATGATAGCCGGTTGCCACATTCGCTTCCACGCCGCCCAGCTCATGCAGTGTGTCAGCCAGCAGCTCCTTGGTGATCGCATGGGCATCAACCAGGTTGCCGGAGATCGTAAAGCGGGTGTTGGCAATGACATTGGCCCTGAATGCAGGATTCCCTTCCGATGCTCCGCCGTAGCCTGATGCGACATAGTCAATCAGTCCCTCGTCAAGTGGCCAGGCATTGACCTTGCCTTCCCAGCCATCAACGATTGCATTGCCAAAGCGATAGACTTCACTTTGCACGTAGGGTATGCGTGCCGCCTTCCACGCGATGCGGGCGTGATGCAGGGTTTCCTCGGTCGGCTTGGCAATCAGTTGGTGGACGGCCTGCTGCAGATCAAGTGCGGTGATCAATGAATCCTCATACACGGCATGGGCCAGTACGGTATAGTGCTCCAGCACTTCCTGCTTTTGTGGAGTTGCCAGCACCTGCATAGACAGGAGCAGCACGGCGCAAGCCAGGGATACTTTCACCATCGGGTTTTCAATCATGGATTTATCCTCTTGTTGGCTGTCAGAACTCGCTGGCCAGCTGGACCGTGACGATTTCAGCATCTTTGCCTGTTCCTCCGTCTGATGCACTGTAGTCGCCGTCAAAAGCACCTTCTATAGCCAGTGTGACCCCTTCCATCATCTCGGTTGAAAATCCAAGCATGAAACGTTCTTCAGGCAGTTCCAGGGCGAGTGCTTCATCCGTTTCCTGGTATCCAACGGCGATGGTCAAGGACTTGCCGGCCAGATCGAAGTCATAAGCCGCTTCGAGCATGTAGCTTCTTGGTTCGGCCCCGTCACCGTCAAATTCCATTTCATGAGCTTCGAAGCCTTCAGAGGCACCCAGGTACTCCGCAAGGAATGACAGGCTGCCGAAACGCAACATGCCGCTTGCAGACCAGCCAGGTACGCTGTCGTAATCTTCATCAACCTCAATGGTATCCTGTAGGCTGTCCGTATCACCGATGTTGCTGATGTAGGACACACTGACTGCAAATTCTGAATTCTCATTTTCCGCTGCGAATCCGAGCATCGCACCCAGGTTTTCGAAGCGATCATCGCCGTTTTCGTCGCTGTCACCGTTGAATGCATAAATGGCCCCCTGAAACCCGCCGGATTCAATGCCGAACTGCAGGGCGCTTTCCCTGGTTTCACCAAGCTCGAGGGTCATCGGGTCTGATATGAAATTGCTCTCGAAGGTGCCGAAGGGCACGAAATACTGGCCGGCAGTGAACGACCATGGACCGGCCGCCGGGCCTACCGTCATGGTGGCGACATCGACCTCTAAACCCGTATCATCTTCTTCATGCAGCAATACAACTTGGCCGCCCACCCAGTCGGTCACCTGGGCCGTCACTGCAAGTTCCATGGTTGCAAGGACGGCATCCGAGCTACTGTCTCCCTCATACGTGTTTTCATAGGCAGCCTCAACTTCCAGCAGGCCACCGACTTTGACAGAATCGAACCAGCCTTTCTCCCGTTCGACTTGAACACCGTGTTCCATCAGTTTCGCAATTTGCCTGTCCTTCTCAATAATCACCTCGTCCTGTGTCGCGACACGGTCTTCGAGGTACTGTATACGCCTTTCCAGGTCAGCCAGTCGTTCAGCCACTGAATCCTGGGCATAGGCTGGCAAGTGCCAGAGTGACAGGATCATTCCTGTTACAATAAATCCCTTTAGCTGTTTCATCCAAAGCCTCCTTATGAGATTATATGAATGATAATCATTATCATTCTCGAAAAGCAAATTATTTATGGTAGTAGTATCGTATAGTTATTGCTTATAGGCGGTATAGGCTGCTGATGGCATGGTGTCGCTTGAATCCATATTGATATGTTATTCCGTACCGAATTAGACATCCTTTTGTTGGCTGGCCTGTTCTTATGTTTAGCGGGTGCCCTGGTCTCGGCAGCGTCTGCAAGTGAGCGACAGCGGGTCTTGGCCGTTATGCGGCCGACTGACAGCTTTCAGCGGCCCGAGCCTTATGAGCTTCGACCTGCAGGTGCATCCACCGTATTCAAGCTGCTGAACCGGGACATCTTTTCCCATGCGTCTGCGAACATGCCATTTGAGCGTGAACTCGAATTCAAGGTCGGCAATGGCATCTTCAAAAAGGTTTGGGTTTCTTCTCCGAGTTCAACGCTTTCTTCAGACGGCATAGGCCCCCTGTTCAGTGCACGCAGCTGTCAGCGCTGTCATCTGAAGGATGGCCGTGGTCAACCTCCAAGACTCGGTGAAACAGCAGGATCGATGGTCATGCAGCTGTCCATTCCACCCCAGAATACGCAGGAAAAAGCCGCGATTTGGGAACACCGTCTAAGTGTTGCTCCTGAACCTGTGTATGGCAGTCAGCTGCAAAGCTTTTCGGTCCAGGGGGTCCCCAGTGAAGGAGAATTCAAGGTCGCCTATGAAGAAGTACTGGTTGTTCTGGATGATGGCGAAGTCGTTTCATTGCGCCGTCCAACGTATCGCTTCACCAACCTGCAGTACGGACCACTTCATCCCGACGTGATGTTCTCGCCGCGTATTGCCCCCCCGATGATCGGCATGGGACTTCTGGAAGCCATCCCTGAGGCAGATATCGTCATGCATGCGGACCCGGAGGATTACGATGGTGACGGAATCTCCGGCAAGGTCAGGCGGGTATGGAGCGATGAATCCGGCCAGGTAACAGTCGGGCGGTTCGGGTGGAAAGCGGGTCAGCCTACGGTTGTGCAACAGGCTGCCGACGCATTCCTGGGTGACATGGGTATTTCAACCGCGCTCTACCCCGTTCCGCATGGCGATTGCACAGTAAAGCAGCCTGCATGCAGAACTGCTCCCCACGGGGATGTGCCTGAAAAGGACGGTATCGAGGCAAGTTCCAGGGTATTTGACCTGCTGGTATTCTATGCGAGAAATCTTGGGGTTCCTGCCCGGCGCAACGTGGATGACCCTCAGGTACTGGAAGGGAAGCGCCTGTTCTATGAAGCGCGTTGTGTGGCTTGCCACGTGCCGAAATTTGTGACCCGGCGGGATTCCATCGGTCTTGAGCAATCCTTCCAGCTAATCTGGCCATACACCGACCTGCTGTTGCATGACATGGGTGAAGGATTGGCAGATCATCGGCCTGAAGGCAATGCGAGTGGACGTGAATGGCGTACGCAACCGCTGTGGGGAATCGGGCTCACAGAAACAGTCAGTGGTCAGACATCGTTCCTCCACGACGGTCGTGCACGTACCCTGCTTGAGGCCATACTGTGGCATGGCGGTGAAGCCGAAGCGTCCAGGCTGCGCGTGATGGCGATGGGGCGCAAGGAACGTGAGGCACTGCTTGCTTTCCTCAAATCGCTTTGAACAGTCAGTGCAGATGAACCGCCCAATCCGGCCGGGGCTTCTGTTCAGGCTTGTGAATGCAGCGTAGGCCGACGGATAGCCAACCGATCGGGGAAGAAGAGGATATGCGGACGAATGCTTCCCTGGTCCGGCAAATTGAGGCCACTGAGACCTGAATTTGTCGCAGCCCGCTACTGGGACAACCATATAAATGTAGCAGTCTTTGCATGAATGATGTGCGGGTGAATCCGGTTACCTATCCATTTGCTCAGCATCACATATCGGTTTTGTATATCAACCTGCCCCAAACCGGACTGGGCGATAAATGACTGGCAAATTGTTTGGTCCGGATGCCTCCAATCGTGAACTTTCAGGAATTTCAGTCCTCTAATGACTAGTACTGCAGTACTACCCGCTTCCCTCCCTAAGCGGGCATTTCAGACTTGGGTTTCCCAAACCCGGGTCCATCTCTTGCCCCGGTTTCTCCGTTTTATTAACCGGGGCACCTTTTATTGTCGAGATCAGACCCGCATCAGGGCTTTTGCAATCCATGCGGAAATTTTGGCCTGGGCCTGAGAAATGCCGGTTCGCTTGGTTGCGGAGAAAATCTGGGTGCCGGCATCAAATCCCTGCTGCTCAAGCTCAGAGGTGACTCTGGTAAGGGATTTGGCCATCGCGTTCCGGCTCAGCTTGTCAGCCTTGGTGAGCAGGACGTAGAGGGGCAACCGGTAATGCATGCTCCATCGAATCATGGTCCAGTCAATATCAGTAAGCGGATGGCGTATATCCATGGACAGGACCAGTCCGCATAGTGCCTGGCGGTGTACCAGGTAGGATTCCATCAAGTTCTGCCAGCGCTGCTGTACCTTGGCTGGCGCCTTGGCATAGCCATAGCCAGGAAGGTCCACCAGTCTGGCATCACTGTCCAGGTTAAAAAAATTGACCACCTGGGTGCGTCCTGGGGTTTTGCTGGTCCGTGCCAGGCAGTTCTGCCCGCAGATGGCATTGATGGCGCTTGACTTGCCGGCATTGGAGCGCCCGCAAAAGGCGACTTCCGCACCGGTATCGGGTGGGAAATCCCGGGAGCTGCTGGCACTTTTCAAAAACCGTGCGTGTTCGAAGGGAATGTTCATTCCTAAATTTCGTCCCCTGTGTCCTGCTAAAGTGTACAGGTATACCCGGGCAGCAGGTGAGAGGACCTCCAAATATCGCCATATTTTTGGCGTTATTATATTTTGCGACTACACCTGCTTTTGTGGTATATATCCGCACTTTCGCGGATTCACGTTCCTGTGACAGGATCAGCCTTGGTGGGCAGGTTGCAATACTTGGCATTTATATTTGATAAAGGGGTTTGGCGCATGAGGAAATTGTGTCTGCTGGCCATTTGCCTGGTATATGCAGCCTGTATCCAAGCAGGTGGTGACCCGGAAGCCGGCAAAGCAAAGTCGGCAACCTGTGTAGCATGCCATGGAATAAATGGAAACAGTATCAACCCTGCCTGGCCTAAGCTTGCTGGTCAGGGTGAGAAATATCTGGCTGAGCAGATCCAGATGTTCAGGGACAGGATTCGTGTCAATGTCTTGATGAATACTCAGGTACAGAACCTTTCTGACCAGGATATTCTGGATGTGGCTGCCTACTATGCGCGTCAGACGCCCGAGCCGGGGTATGCTGATTCAGACAAGGAGTTTCAGGGCGAGAAACTGTACAAGATCGGTGAAAGGATCTATCGCGGTGGCAATGCAGGCTCAGGCGTGCCTGCCTGCATGTCCTGCCATGGCCCCAATGGTCTTGGCAATGCGCCGGCGAAATTTCCACGCCTTGCTGGCCAGCATGCGGTCTATGTTGCGACCCAGTTGCGGGCATACCGCAGCGGTGCGCGGTTCCAGCCGGATGACAACCTGAACTCGATGGCAGGCATCGTCAGCTACATGACAGAGACAGAGATCGATGCGGTTGCAGAGTACATTGCCGGATTGCGTTGAGCCTGGCTGCAGAAATGTGATCGTTCCAAACCGGATTCGCCTCGTAATTGCCCCGCTTCTGGGATTGACCCTTTGGGCATGGCTGGCCACGCTCCCTGCACTCAGTTCTGAAGCGGAGTTCGAAGAAGGCATCCACTATCACGTGATCCAGCCTGCCATACCGGTAGAATCCGGTCCAGGCGAGGTGGTGGTGCTGGAATTGTTCTGGTATGGATGCCCGCATTGTTACAACTTCGAAAGTTATCTGGACGAATGGAAGCAGAACAAGGCAGATCATGTGAAGTTCGTAAAAATGCACGTCGCAATGAACCGAAGCTGGGTGCCTCATGCCCGAATGTATTACGCGCTGGAGAAGATGGGGGAGGTAGACAGAATGCACCCGCTGATCTTCGAGGCCATGCATGTGCAGGGCAGGCATTTGCGGGATGTGATGTCGATGTCACGGTTTCTGAGTCAACACGGAATAGATACCGAGGCGTTTGAAAATGCCTATGATTCCTCATATGTGAATGAAAGGATGCAGCACTCCAGCCAGTTCGTTCGAGCCTCGAAGGCAAGTTCCGTTCCGACCGTGGTCATCAACGGTAAATACCGTTCCACGGCAAGTGCCGCTGGCGGTTATGACCTGCTGCTGTATTTGACGGATGATCTCGTACAGCGCGAGATGAACTAGCCTGCACCTGAACGGCGTGCCGGTACGGTCGCGCCAGCCCTGTTTCGGGTTTGCCCATACCCTGTCAGTCGGTTCTAACCCGTATGGCAATAATGTATGATGGCATGCGGCCTGCAGTGAATACATGAGGGACTCATTATCGCTACTGATTCACCCGGCGAGAACGTAAACGTTCGCTATCAGCCTGACGAAACACCCCCTGCTGCGCTGGCGTGCGGTCTGGGTCTGCAGCTTGCGATTCTCTGCATATCCGGAATTGTCCTCACTCCTGCGATCATCGTTCGGGCAGCAGGCGGAAGCGAGTCCTTCCTGTCCTGGGCAGTATTTGCAGCCGTGGCGGTGAGCGGTGTCAGCACGATCTTGCAGGCAGTTCGCGTAGGCCGCATCGGTGCCGGGTATGTACTGGTCATGGGCACTTCCGGAGCATTCATCGCGATCTGTGTCACAGCTATAGCCGAGGGCGGCCCAGCAATGCTTGCAACCTTGGTTGTGATTTCTGCATTGTTCCAGTTTGTGCTTTCTACCAGGCTTTCGCTTTTTCGCAGAATCCTGACACCAGCTGTCGCAGGGACGGTTATCATGCTGATTCCAGTCACCGTGATGCCCATCATTTTCGGGTTTCTGAAGGATGTTCCAGCCGGAGCCTCGGGTCTGGCTTCTCCGTTGAGTGCACTGGCGACCGTACTGGTTATTGTCCTGATTGCACTCAAGGCGCAGGGTGTCCTGCGTCTCTGGGCGCCCGTGATAGGTGTGATTGCCGGTTCTTTAGTTGCCGGTTATTTTGGCCTGTATGACATGGAGCGCGTTCTTGATGCTTCGTGGATCGGCTTCCCGGAGGGTGTTGCATGGCCAGGTCTTGATCTGAGTTTTGGGCCAGCTTTCTGGGCGCTTCTTCCCGCATTCGTATTTGTGACCTTGGTCGGTGCCATCGAGACGATCGGAGACTCCATCGCGATTCAGCGCGTGTCCTGGCGCAGACCCCGTGCAGTCGATTTCCGGGCAGTACAGGGTACAGTGGCTGCGGACGGGATGGGCAACCTGCTTTCAGGGCTTCTCGGGACCGTGCCGAATACGACCTATTCGACAAGCGTGGCGGTAGCTGAACTTACCGGAGTTGGTGCACGCAGGGTAGGAATCGCACTCGGGGTGGTGTTTATTGTCCTGGCATTCTTTCCCAAGGCACTTGCCGTGATTCTCGCAATTCCGGGTCCGGTTGCTGCCGCGTACATAGGCGTGTTACTGGCCATGCTTTTTATCGTAGGCATGAAAATAGTCATTCAGGACGGAGTCGACTACCGTAAAGGCCTCGTTGCCGGGATCGCCTTCTGGATCGGTGTAGGGTTCCAGAACGGATGGATTTTCCAGGAACAGGTTTCGGAATTTGCAGGGGGGCTTCTTGAAAACGGGATGACGGCTGGAGGGCTGGTTGCCATACTCATGACGCTGTTCATGGAACTGACCGCACCCCGCCGCCGCAGGATCTTGACGGAACTTGATCTCTCGGCTCTTCCGAACATCAAGTCATTTCTCGGTGAGTTTGCACTGCGTAGCGGATGGGACACTGAGGTGGCGAACCGCCTGGTCGGGGCAGCCGAAGAGACGATACTGACACTGCTCCAGAACGAAGAAGGCACAAGATTTCCTGCACGCCGAGATCTTCCGAACATCAAGTCATTTCTCGGTGAGTTTGCGCTGCGCAGCGGATGGGACACTGAGATGGCGAACCGTCTCGTCGGGGCGGCCGAAGAGACGATACTGACACAGCCCCGGGACGAAGAAGGCACAAAACTTCCTGCACGCCGGCTGCTCCTGACCGCGCATAAGGAAGGTGGCCAGGCGGTGCTTGAATTTGTCGCATCGACGGATGAGAAAAACCTGCAGGACCGGATTGCGCTACTGAGCGAACAGGGCGATGCCACTTCGGGTGAATGGGATGTTTCGCTGCGACTGTTGCGGCACCTTGCCTGCTCGGTGCGGCATCAGCAATATCATGACACGGATATCGTGACGGTGACTGTAGATGTCTCGGATACGGTTCACCATGCTCGAATGACATGAGGTTTTGCCTCAGGAAGAGGTTCCTGTCCGGCTTGAAGGCGAGTCCAGGGCATGCCGGGAGTCGCGTAGGACCAAAAGGTAATGCTGGCTATCGCATAAAGAGTATTTGGTTTCGTGAGGATCATTCACTATAATCCGCAGCGCACCTTGAGCAAAGAACCAACATAAATAGGAGTTTGTGTGAGCGACACAAGATTTTCAGCAACGTTAAAGATCGTATCCGGAGTTCTGGTCGGGTCAACTATTGCGGTTTTGGCCCTTGCGAATGTTCTCATTTCGGATGCGGATTATTCCCATGAGACCGTGATCAAGGAAAACATTGAAGATCGAATCAAGCCGGTCGGCAGTGTGCATCTTGCTGGCAGTGACCCGCAGCCAGCCGAGGACGTCGCTGATGAGCCGGCAAAAAAAGAGCCTGAGCTTGTTGTTGCCAGTGCGGAAAAATCGATCGAGCAGATCTATCAGGCTTGTGCGATATGCCACGGCCCAGGTGTCCTGAATGCACCGAAACTGGGCGACATGGCAGGTTGGGGTCCGCGTCTTGCCAAGGGTGAAGACCAGCTTTATGCAAATGCGATCAATGGTATCGGAGCAATGCCGCCCAAGGGCGGGCGTCTTGATTTTTCGGATGACGAGGTCAGGAGAGCGGTCGACTACATGCTTGATTCCGTGCGCTGATTCTTCTTTTCTGTCACAACCGGGGTGACGCCAGCCGCGGCAACCTGCAAACCTGTTAGGGGGGCTGGAACTGGCTGGTTTTTGAGATCAGCTGTGTAATATGCCTGTACCCGCAGTCCAGGCGGGCGTCACGGTTGCCTATTCAGCATTCTTTCCTTCGAGTTCCTCGATACGCTTTTGCAGTTTCCTGATGCGCAGCTGGCTTTGCGCCAGCATCTCGCTTTGAGCGTCAAACTCCCTGCGAGAAACCAGGTCTAGCTGCTGGAACACACCCTCTGCCACTGCACGCACGTTCTTTTCAATCCGATCCTTGCCTTTTTTCAAGTCATCAGGAAGGGATGCGCTGATCTTGTGCACAACCTCATCCAGTATGCGCGGGTTAAGCTTCATGGGTCACAACTCCTTGGCGTTTCGTCTTCAAAATATACCACATTTGATTTTGTCCTATGGATTTGGCAAGGCTGCTGCGCGTGGTGCTTGGACAATGTCCTGTCTGCACCCAGCCTGGGAAAATGAAGTTTCTTCGCATGACAGCGGTTCGCAGGGTCTGAGGGAGCCGTTTGTACATGCCAGGTAACGGGTCCAGGCGGTCCGGTAGGGCACGAATACGGTGCACCTTGAATCGAATCTGGTGCACAGCTCGTGAATCAGGCGTGTTCGAAATTCGAGGATGCTTCATAACTCATTGTTTTTTCTGACTCAATACGAGTTGGCACGATGTGTGCTCTAGCTTGTGTATAGCACCAAGCAATCCATGACCGAGGAGAAATTCCCGTGTATAGGAAATTACATGAGATGGCATTGGCGGCCATGCTGATGAGTAGTCTCGTGCGTTGTTCAGTAATGGCTGATATGAAGATCACCGGCAACGCGGGAGTTTTGCCTGATTACATTTTCGCGGGATTCTGGTGTGGCCTCCGGTGCTGTCGATCTGGATGCAGGCTCCAGTCCGTGTGTACATCCTGAATCGTGATCACGTAACCGAAAGTAAATACAGGAGTTATGACTATGAAGCTTGTCACCGCAGTTATTAAGCCATTCAAGCTGGACTATGTACGCGAGGCGTTGTCGGGAATCGGTGTAACCGGTGTCACCGTGGCCGAAGTGAAAGGCTTCGGCAGGCAAAAGGGGCACACGGAGTTGTACCGGGGTGCAGAGTACATTGTCGACTTCCTGCCCAAGGTGATGCTGGAGATTGCAGTGGAAGACGGCATGCTGGATTCCGTAGTCGAAGCCATCATCAAGGCGGCGGGTACGGGAAAAATCGGCGACGGCAAGATTTTTGTCACACCCCTCGAACAGGTCGTGCGGATCCGTACCGGAGAAACCGGCCCGGAGGCATTATGAATGACAGGTGGATTCTTTAGGAGGATGTTGTGATGGATCAGGTTTTTGAACTGCAATATGCAGTCGACACTTTCTACTTTCTGGTATGCGGTGCACTGGTGATGTGGATGGCTGCCGGCTTTTCCATGCTCGAATCGGGTCTTGTACGAAGCAAGAACACTGCTGAAATACTTACCAAGAATGTTGCCCTGTACTCGATCTCCTGCATCATGTACATGATTTGCGGGTATATGATCATGTATGACGGCGCCTGGTTCTTGTCCGGCATTGCAGGGGATGAGAATCTGGTACAGGACCTGCTGTCTGCCTCTGCGGAAAACGGATTTCATGGTGATTCGGTCTATTCGGATGCATCGGACTTCTTCTTCCAGGTGGTATTCGTAGCGACAGCCATGTCGATCGTATCAGGAGCCGTGGCTGAACGAATGAAAATGTGGTCATTTCTGCTTTTCGTGGTTGTGTTTACCGCATTCATCTATCCACTGGAAGGCAGCTGGACCTGGAACGGCAAGGACGTATTCGGGTGGTTCAACCTCGCAGATGCCGGGTTTTCCGATTTTGCGGGATCCGGTATCATGCACATGGCAGGTGCGACGGCCGCGCTGGCCGGGGTGATTCTGCTGGGCCCTCGCAAGGGCAAGTACGCTCCGGGTGGCAAGGTAATTGCCATCCCGGGCGCGAATCTTCCCCTCGCCACCTTGGGGACATTCATCCTGTGGATGGGCTGGTTCGGGTTCAACGGTGGCTCGGTATTGAAGCTGGGAGATGCCGCCAGTGCCAACGCGGTGGCCGTGGTATTCCTGAATACCAATGCGGCTGCTGCTGGGGGTTTGGTTACAGCCCTGGTCGTGGCACGGCTTTGGTTCGGCAAGGCAGACCTGACCATGGCACTGAACGGAGCACTGGCTGGCCTCGTTGCCATCACAGCCGAACCTCTCGCGCCATCTCCCTTGATGGCAACCCTGATTGGTGCAGCGGGTGGGGGCATGGTTGTCTTGTCCATCGTGTTGCTGGACAAGCTCAGGATTGACGATCCTGTGGGAGCGATATCCGTGCACGGTGTTGTTGGGCTGTGGGGACTGCTCGCGGTGCCGATTACGAATCCGGATGTGAAATTTACCGGGCAGTTGCTGGGAGCCGCCACGATTTTCGTCTGGGTTTTCCTGGCAAGCCTGGTGATCTGGGGCATCATCAAGCTGGTGATGGGAATCCGTATCAGCGAAGAAGAGGAGTTGCAGGGTGCGGATATTTCCGAATGCGGTCTGGAGGCGTATCCGGAGTTCGTTATCGAGTAGCCCGCAGTCCGGTTCGGGCGCTTTGTGCAAGGCACAGCTTATGGCTTGGAGTCCTTAATGAACTGCGGGGCTGAAAGGCTGGCAAAGTGGATTGCATGGTTGTAGTAGCGGGTTTCAAACTCTGGGTGCCTGGCAGATTCCGGGCGGTGGCAGGTAAGCTGCACGGTCTTGCTTGCGATCGTTGCAGTCCACCAGCCAGTAGGGTAGCAGGGCTGCGGAAAATGAATCAGTTCTGTTGCACCGAATCCGGCTTTACGCATGCAGGCATGCATGGGCCGGATGATGCTCTCAAGATGAACCAGGGGCGATTCACTTTGCTGGACAAGCAGGCCATCATTTCTCAGTGCATGAAAACAGTCCTTGTAGAACGGTGTGGAGAAAAGTCCCTGCGCAGGGCCGAACGGGTCCGTACTGTCGACAATGATGACATCCACCGATTCGGGATTCCTTTTCTGAATCCATTCGGTTGCATCCTCGAATATAAACTCAATACGCGGGTCATGGTTTGATTCGCACAATTCCGGGAAATATTTCTCGGAAAGTCTCGTTACCCGCTCATCGATCTCGACCTGTAAAATCTTCAGCACGCAGCCATGTTTTGCCACTTCTCGCAGGGTACCGCAATCACCACCGCCCACGATCAATATTTCGGCAGGTTCCGGGTGGCTGAACAGGACCGGGTGTGCCAGCATTTCGTGGTATATAAAGTTGTCACGTTCCGTTAGCATTACGAAACCGTCAATCGCCATCATCTTGCCAAAACTTTTGGTTGAATAGATTTCAATAGTCTGGAAGGGCGTCTGCTCCTCATGAAGTTTTTTGTGAATCTCGAAGGAAAGTGCCGTGCCACATTCCGTGCAAGGTTCGGTAAACCATGATTGTTCCGTGTACCCCATGCAAATCTGTCCTGAAGAAAAATAAGTCAGGCCGTTCCAGATAACCGGCAGCCAAATCATACACCATGGTGAGCACCTGCAAGCATTGGAATCCCAGGCATGCCTGTAAGCACTACCGTGTTTCCAGGTGGGGCATGGAATTTTTCGGAATCAATGCGGCAGGGCATGCCTGTGCCCGAGGCGACTCTGGCGAACTGGACCTGTATGAACTGGGTTTGGACCTCAAGGACAGGGGGATCGGGTTTCCTGTGCTGGTTCGTTTCCCGCATATCCTGCAGCAAATGCTAGGCAGGCTGTACACGGCCTTTCACGAAGCCATCGCTTCCTGTAACTATGCAGGCGCTTATGTTGCGGCCTACCCGGTGAAGGTGAACCAGCAGGCTTCTGTGATCCGGTATTTTCACCAGCAGAATCACTGGCCGGTAGCCTTCGAAGTGGGCAGCAAGGCGGAACTGGTGGCCTGCCTGGGGCTACTGCATGCAGGGAACCGGACCATCATCTGCAATGGGTACAAGGATGAGGCCTATATACGCTTGGCACTCACCGGACGACGTCTGGGACACGACGTCATCATTGTTCTGGAAAGCCCGGATGAATTTCAGCATGTATTCAGGCAGTCGACACAGTTGAATGTTGAGCCGGTGTTGGGCATGCGTATCCGTTTGTCGGTGACTGCGCAAGGCAAATGGCAAAACACTGGTGGTGAGCACTCGAAATTCGGACTCACTTCGGAAGAGGTCTTGCAACTGCTGGCGGATCTTCAAAGAAACGCTGCGTCTGGCTGGATGCGCATGCTGCATTTCCATATGGGTTCGCAGATCTCCTCCCTGCAGCATATCCGTGCAGGCATCGAGGAAGGTGTGAGCTATTTCGCGGAACTTTACAGGCTCGGCATCGAGTGTACACAGCTGAACGTGGGCGGGGGTCTTGCCGTGGATTATGAAGGCAGCCAGTCGAACTCGTACTTTTCGATGGATTACAGCGTCAATGAATATGCCCGTTCCGTCGTCAGCATCGTGCACTCCGTATGCAAGTCGCGTGGTGTTCCTGCCCCGGCACTTTTCACCGAAAGTGGCAGGGCAATGACGGCCTGCCACGCGGTCCTGCTGACGAACGTCATCAAGGCGGAGTATCGCAAGGGAGACATCCCGGGCACAGTTCCGGATTTTCCGGGTGCTGAAAACGAAAGGCTGATGGGGCTGGTCAAGGTATGCCGGCAAATCCGCTCGAGTACCGCCGGGCAGGGCCATGCGGTGGATCATTCCCGCCAGTATGCTGACCTGATACAGGCTATGAAACAGGTCAACCATGCATTTTCCCGTGCTGGAATTTCACTGGCTGAAAAGGCCTATGCAGAATCGTTAGAGCTGGACGCCTGCCGATGGCTGTTCAGATCAGGGGAGTGTCTTGATGCTTCCCAGCGCAGTGAACTTGAGGAAAGGCTGGTAGACAAGTATTTCTGCAATTTCTCGCTGTTTCAGTCGACACCGGATATATGGGGGCTGGGCCAGATTTTCCCGGTTTTGCCCTTGCATCGGCTGGATGAGCTACCAACCCGGCATGTGCGCCTGCATGACCTGACATGCGACTCGGATGGTGCGATTGAACGATATGTAGAAGCCGGTTCGCTCAAGCCGTACCTGTCACTTCATGAGCTGGAGCCGGACCGGGATTACCTGGTAGGTGTATTTCTTACCGGGGCATACCAGGAAATACTGGGTGACATGCACAACCTGTTTGGAGACACGAATGCCGTGAATGTAGAGGTGAATCCTGGAGAAGGGTATCGAATCTGCGAACAGACGCCGGGTGACACCATTGAGGAAGTGCTTGCGCCTGTCCATGTCAGTGCTGATGAAATACGTCGGACCTGGCATGCCAGGATGGCAGAAAGTGCAGTATCCCGGGCGGACGCCGCCCAAACGCTGCAGGTACTTGAAGCTGCTCTGCAGGCGAGCTGCTACCTTGAGACTGGCAAATCCGGCAGGCACCGGGGCAATTCATGAAATGCTATGTGTACAAAAGCCTGAAAAAACCGGAGACGTATCTTTATCTGGGCAAGAAAGGCGGGTTCGATGCCCTGCCGGACAAGATGATGGACCTGTTTGGCAAGCCACAACTGGTTCTGGAGTTCGAGCTGGTTGAAGGCCGTGCTCTTGCTCATGCAGATTCGGCACAGGTTATGACAGAGATGAATGAACAAGGTTATTACCTGCAAATACCCTTGAATTCAGACAAGCCGGCCTGACCGAAAGACTCTACTCTGGAGTGATTCCGTGCATTCTCCAGGCTGTACGCACACGGATGTTCGGAAATAGCTTCAGTGGGCAATGAAATCCAGCATGCGCCGCGTGGACCGATGTGCCTTTTTCCTCACTTCCTCGTCCACGAATATTTCGTTCTGACCCGACTCAAGGACGGCTTCAAGGTTGTGCAGGCCATTCATTGCCATCCACGGGCAATGTGCACAGCTTTTGCAAGTGGCCCCTTCTCCGGCTGTAGGGGCCTCTATGAAAATCTTGTCCGGTGCAGTTTTTTTCATCTTGTAGAAAATGCGGTTGTCAGTTGCCACGATGAATGCACTGTGAGGAAGCTCCCTGGCAGCCTTGATCAGCGCAGTGGTGGAGCCGACTACGTCGGCAGCCTCGATTACTGCTTCGGGAGATTCAGGATGCACGAGGATTGCCGCCTCCGGATACCGTGCAATCAAGTCTCCCAGAGCACGTGCCTTGAACTCCTCGTGTACAACACAGGACCCTTGCCATGAAATCATGTCGGCGCCTGTAACCTTTTCTATATAACGCCCCAGATGACGGTCTGGTGCCCAGATGATCTTTTTGTCCTGGTCCATCAGATGGGCAATTACCTTGACAGCAATGCTTGAAGTCACGACCCAGTCTGCACGGGCTTTGACTTCGGCGCTTGTGTTGGCATAAACGACCACTTCATGGTCCGGATGCTGGTCACAGAACTCGCTGAATTCCTCGGCGGGGCAACCGAGATCAAGTGAGCAGGTTGCCTGCAGGGTAGGCATCAGGACCCGTTTTTCGGGACTCAGGATTTTTGCGGTTTCCCCCATGAAACGAACCCCCGCGACGATCAGTGTTGTGGCGTCATGGCGGCTGCCGAACCGTGCCATTTCGAGCGAGTCTGACACAAAGCCACCGGTCTCCTCGGCAATTCTTTGCAGGGTCTCTTGGGTATAGTAATGCGCAATCAGTACTGCATTTTCCTTTTGGAGAAGGTGCTTGATACGCGCAACCTTTTCCTCTCTCTGCTGTGCGGTGTACACGGGCATACCCGCCTGGATCACCGCTGTTTCTGGAATGCCTTTCAGGGGCACTGCAAATACGGAGGGTGTGTCTGACATATTCCGGAAGAAGCTTTATATTAGTCCCTTATAAAGCGGCTATGGGTGTAAATCAAGTTTGAACCTCTATACTGGACATTCCGAGGTGTTGAAAATGCATGGTCCAAAGGAAAAAATTCCTGATTCCGGCTACCCTGAACAGTGTCCGGGGCTTTGCTGCCGGAGCCCGTCATAATGGACAGGGACAGTAGCATAACCCCCGAAGCCGCACAGACCCTGCCGGGTCTGTTTCGTGAGCGGGTGAAGCGTAATCCGGACTCACGGGCCTACGGTTTCCACGATGACGGGACCCGTTCCTGGAAAAGCCTTGCCTGGAGGCAGGTTGCTCATGGTGCGGCGAGCATCCAGTCAGCACTCCGCAAGGAGTCGCTTGCCAGAGGGGACCGTGTCGGGATCATGCTGCGCAACTGCACGGAATGGATCATGTTTGACATGGCAGCACTGGGTCTGGGTCTGGTCACGGTGCCCCTGTATACGAACGACCGGGCTGAAAACGTGGCCTACATCATCAAAAACGCAGGGATAAAGCTGATACTTGTCCAAAATCAGCGTCAATGGAGCCAGCTGTCACAGGTCGAAGGCATCCGCATAGCATTGCAGCGTGTGGTATGCCTGGCACCGGTAGAGGGTTCCGGCAGTAACGAAACCCTGGTTTCTCTGCGGGATTGGCAAGACAAGGGTTCACAGGACAGCTACGAGTGCCTGCCCACGAAGAGTGGGGAACTGGCAACCATCGTCTATACCTCGGGCACTACAGGTCGGCCAAAGGGGGTAATGCTCAGCCACGACAACATCCTTCGCAACGCTTATGCCGCCTTGCAGTGTGCAGAGTTCTCCAGCCATGACGTCTTTTTGTCTTTTCTGCCCCTGTCCCATGCGCTGGAACGAACTGCGGGCTGTTTCATGCCCATGATGGCCAATTCGAAAGTCACTTTTGCCCGTTCGGTTCAGCAGCTGGCACAGGATCTGGTAGAGGTCTGCCCCACCGTATTTGTATCCGTTCCGCGCATTTACGAAATGATGTATACGAGAATTTTAGGCCAGATAGAACAGCGACCTTCTCTGGCGAGAAAATTGTTTTCCTGGACACTGCAAACCGGGTGGCGCAGGACTGAATGGAAATCAGGCAGGAACCGATGGCACTGGAGCCTGCTGCTTTGGCCGCTTTTTGAATACCTTGTTGCCGGCAAGATCACTCGCCGGCTGGGCGGAAGACTGCGATATGCAATCGCCGGTGGTGCGGCACTGGACCGGACCATCACGCAGTTTTTCATCAGCCTCGGTGTGCCGCTTTACCAGGGTTACGGCATGACTGAAAGCGGACCGGTGATCAGTGTCGGTCGCCCCCGTGGCAATGACCCGTTCAGTATCGGGAAAGCTTTGCCGGGAGTCGAAATCAAGTTGACCGGGGACAGTGAATTGTGTACACGCAGCAAATGCGTGATGCTCGGGTACTATAAGAACCCCCAGGCAACGCAACAGGTGATCGATGATGAAGGATGGCTGCACACGGGTGATATCGTGCGGGTTAGCGCAGAAGGGTATCTGTATATCACGGGGAGGATCAAGGACATCATTGTGCTTGCCAATGCCGAGAAGGTGTCTCCCCAGGATATGGAAAGCGCGATATGTGCAGACCCGCTGTTTGAGCAGGTCATGCTGCTGGGTGAGGGGCGGCCATTCCTGTGTGCCCTTCTGGTGCTGAATGAAGCACAATGGAACGCGCTTGCTGCAAGTCTGGGGCTGGAGAGAACTCACCTGGCAGACAAGGCCGTGCGCAGGCATGCGCTGCGGCGTGTCGCGGACTGCCTGCAGTCATTTCCAGGTTACGCCCAGGTCCGCAGGGTATGCCTGTACCTGGAGCCCTGGACAATTGAGAACGGCTTGCTCACTCCGACCCTCAAGGTCAGGAGACCTGAACTTGCCAGACGGTTTGCAAAGGACATTGATGCCATGTACGGGTCCCTGGCCGAGTGACCCGGAATTCGCTACTGCTTGGTCTGCATGAGTATCGTGTCGACGTGGTTGGCGCTCAAGTGCTTTCGCGTCTGCTCCAGGGCCGGTCGATCCTTGCTGGGACCGATGCGTACCCGGTGCCACGTGGTGTTGTCAACGCTCACGGATTGAATATGCGACTCAATACCCAGCAAAGCCAGGCGCGCCTTGAGGCTGTCTGCTTCCTCAAGCCGTTTGAATGAGCCTGCCTGCAGCAGGTAGCTCCCCTGGCTTGCAGCAGGGGGTGGTTTGACGGGCTGCCTGTCAAGCGGCGTGGTTTCTTCTTGTGGGATGATGATTTCCAGTTCGGGCAGCAGGGTATAGAAATCAAATTCGCGTTTTTCAGTGGGCTCGGCAGGCACCGCGGTTTCGTGCTTGGCCGCGCCTGATTGGTTCGCAAACCAGCCATCTATGTCAATCGTCATGGCAATGGCGATACCTGCAATCACGCCAACTCCCAGCCATGCCCAGCCAGGAAGAAGATTTGAAGTTTTTGCAGGTTTTCGTTTTTTTCTTACGGCCATGACCCATCCTACATCCTTTCCGGTGCACTGACATCAAGCAAGGCCAAGCCGTTGCCGAGCACAATTTGTGTCGCACGGGCCAGCTTAAGCCGCGCATTGCGCAAGGCCTGATCCGATACCAGTACCTGGTGAGCGTTATAAAAACTGTGAAATGAGTTTGCAAGGTTGCGCAGGTAGCTGACCACTACATGGGGTGCGAGCTGCTCGGCTCCCGCCTGTACACTTTCAGGAAACTGGGCCAGGTGTTTTATCAGGTTTTTTTCCTGCTCTTGGACCAGAAGAGATACTTCAGACTTTGCCAGCTCTTCATCCTGAACGGGCGGATCAGTCTGTCTGAGAATGCCGCAGATTCTGGCATGGGCGTACTGAACGTAATAGACAGGATTGTCCTGTGTTTGTGAGGTGGCAAGGTCCAGATCAAAGTCCAGGTGCTGTTCACATTTGCGCATGACATAGAAAAAGCGCGCGGCGTCCTTGCCGACCTGTTTTCGTAATTGCCGCAGGGGGAGGAATTCTCCGGAGCGGGTGGACATGGCGAGTTTTTTCCCGCCCTCGAAGAGATTCGCGAATTGCACCAGCAAGATACTGAGGCGACCCGGGTCTTTGCCCAGAGCCTGCATGGCGGCCAGCATACGAGGTACATAACCGTGGTGGTCGGCCCCCCAGATGTTGATCAGGAGGTCATAACCGCGTTCATATTTGTCAAGGTGATATGCAATGTCCGATGCAAAGTAGGTGGGCTGGCCGTTTTCGCGCACCAGTACCCGGTCTTTTGCATCGTCAAATGCCGTACTCCTGAACCACAGGGCGCCGCCTTTCCGGTAGGTGTGACCGCCTGCAGCCAGCGTATCGAGTACAGCCTGGATCTTCTCATGGGTCAGTGAAAGTTCCGAGTACCATCGGTCGAAGGTCACCGCAAACCTTTCCAGGTCATCTCGGATATCGCGTGCAATCGTATCCAGTGCACATGTGCGCAGTGTCTCATACTCGCCCTGTGTCAGCAGGGACTTGGCCCGTTCGATCACCATGTCGACGTAAGCTTCTGCATCATCCTGCTTTCCTTCATTTTCATGGGTTCGTATCCAGGCTTCAGCCGGATGCAGGAATGATTCTGCGTGTTCACGGTGTATGGCCGCTGCTATGTCCCAGATGTAGTCACCCTGATAGGCACTGGCTGGAAAGTCCAGTATTTGCCCGCACAGTTCCAGATACCTGAGCCATACCGAAACGGTCAGGATATCTGCCTGTCGCCCCGTGTCATTGACATAGTATTCTCGCTGTACCTCGTGGCCTGCCGCTTCAAGGAGGTTAGCTATAGTTGCCCCGTAGGCTGCTCCCCGTCCGTGGCCGATATGCAGGGGTCCGGTAGGGTTGGCCGAGACAAATTCGATCAGCACCTTCTTGCCAGTGGATTCCGGGTTGCAGCCAAAGTGTTCTTTCCCGTCGATGATCTGATCCAGAATTCCGGCTTCTGTCAGGTCATGCATGTAGAAGTTTATAAAGCCCGGGTCCGCAGTCTCGATTTTTGCAATGCCCGAGCATTCGGGGATTTGCTCGGCAATTTTGTCGGCCAGTATGCTTGCCGGTATGCCGACCGACCTGGACAAGCGCAGGGCGAGATTGGTGGCAAAATCCCCGTGGCTCTTGTCCTTGGTGCGCTGGACCCGTGTGTCTACATCCAGGTCATCAGGCAAATCGCCCATGTCTTGCAAGCGGGACACCGCAGCAGCCAGCAGTTTCGAAATTTGCGCTTGCATAAGAGGGGTCATCCAGTAAGGCAGGCTGCATTGTACCCAAATGCACGGACCCAAGCACAAAATTCAGGTACCACTGTTCCTGTCTCTTCAGCCTGTTTCAAATGGGTCCACTTCAATGGCCCAACGGACCCTTTTCGCAAGAGGATGTTGAACGATGTGTTCAGCCCAGCGTTTGCGCATGGCGCTACGGCTCGTGGATATGACGACCAGCAGGCTGTGGTACATTCCAGCCCTTCGTTCCAGGTTGGCCGGAATGGGTCCGAACATGTCCAGGCCGGAGGAATCATTTTGCTGCACGGAGGCCTTGATGTCTCGAAGAAACCTGTGAGTCAGGTCCTGCTGATGTGCACGTGCCCGAATCAGCAGCATGTACGAGTAAGGTGGCAGCCCGCAGGTTTTGCGCTGCCTGAGCACCTCCTCGGAGAATTTTCGATACCCGTGGGCCAGCAGGCAGTTCAGCAGCGGATGTTCGGGCTGGTGGGTTTGCAGCAGTACCTTGCCTTTGTGCAATGAACGACCAGCCCTGCCGGAAACCTGAACGATCAGCTGCCCCAGATGCTCTGTAGCCCGAAAATCACTGCTCAATAACCCGTGATCGACATTCAGGATGCCGACCAGCGTGACGTTGGGAAAATCATGTCCTTTGGTAAGCATTTGTGTACCGATGATGATCTGGTATTTTCCTTTCCGGACATCGTCCAGCTTGTCCTGCAGCGAGTTCTTGCCACGCGTGCTGTCGCGATCAATACGGATCAGGGAAGTGTCGGGAAATATTTTCCTGAGCCGGTCTTCTACGCGCTGTGTCCCTTCGCCCAGAAAAAGAATCTTTGATGAGTTGCACTGTGGACAGGCGACCGGAGCCTGTTGCTGCTTCCGGCAATGATGACATTTGAGGATATTCTGATTTTTGTAGAAGACCATATGGGTATTGCAGCGGGGACATTCCGCCGTCCAGGCACAGTCATGGCACAGCAGCACCGGGGCATAGCCGCGCCGGTTCAGGAAAAGCAGAATCTGGTGGTTGAGCGACAGCTCTGTCTGGATTGCCTGTACCAGTTCACTGGACAGGCCGTCCACGACAGGCCTGGATCTCAAGTCAATAAGCTTGACTTGCGGAACCTCGGCATGTTTCGCACGCTGCCTCAGTTCGATTCTCCGGTAGTGACCGAGATCGGCATTGTGCTGGCTTTCCAGGGACGGTGTAGCACTGCCCAAGACGACAGGGACGGACAACTGCTTGGCCCGGTACACAGCGAGATCTCGTGCACTGTACAGCAGTCCTTCCTGCTGCTTGAATGATGCGTCGTGCTCCTCGTCCACTACGATCAGGCCAAGATCCGTGAAAGACGAAAAGATGGCTGAGCGGGTACCGACCACGATTTGTGCCTTTCCGGTGCGTGCCAGTTGCCAGGCACGCACACGTTCACCTGAGGTCAGGCTTGAATGCATTCGGGCGACTGGCACATTCAGCCTGTTTTCGATTCTATGCACCAGTTGAGGGGTCAAGCCGATCTCCGGCACCAGGATGAGAACCTGCCGACCCTGGTCGATGACCTCTCTTGCCAGGGCAAGGTATACCTCGGTCTTGCCGCTTCCTGTGACGCCGGCCAGGAGATATTTGCCAAATTTGTGCAGATTCCTTCGAACCAGTTCATAGGCATGCTGCTGTTCCGGATTAAGCGTGAGGGGCTGTGCCCGGGCATGGGGAGTTTGGGACAGAACCTGCTCATACGGGACTCTCCTTACCAGGCCTTTGTTGACCAGCGCCTGCACTGCGGGGCGCCAGCGAGTCATGCTGGCGCCCATGTTCTCAGCATCAAGTCCTTCCGGGTGCTCCAGAATCAGCTCGAAAGCCTTCCGCTGTTTCGGAGCCCTTTTCAGGAGTTGTACGGCTGAGTGGCTGGCACAGGCCTGGTAGACCATGCTTGGAGCTGAAGCGACAGGACGATTTTTGCGTAGTAAAGCAGGGAGTGCTGTACTGAACACCTCACCGGGAGGCTGCTGATAATAGTCTGCTGTCCAGTGCAGCAACTGTTGCAGTTCGGAATCAAAAACAGGTTCGGCATCCAGAACTTCCAGGACAGTCTTCAGCTTGTCCAGCGGAAGCTGGGTGTTGCGGGATTTTGCGGCCACGACACCGACAAGGGTACGTCCACCAAACGGCACCCGTACGCGAACCCCTACCTGAATGGCCTCAAACGCAGGTTCCATGGGTGCAAGGTACTCGAAGTACCGGTACAGTGGCACGGGCAGGGCAATTTTCAAAACTGGAGGTACTGGCATATTCACCCATAGTCTACCAAGCTGAGCAAACCACGATTCGGTCCTGAGGATGCAGGGATCCGGCCTTCCGGCCCGCTCGTGGATAAGGTTGTGGACAAGTTGTTGATTTCAAGGGGATACAGTTGTGCCGGACTTGCGCAAGTGCCAGATCTTTCAGGCTTATCCTGAGAATGCCCTTGATGTAATGGGGCGCTGTGCGAATCCTGCAGGTCTGCATGGATTGGGCTTGGTCCGTGGTCAAATTCTGCACGATGTACATGACCCGGTGCCGCCTTGCAGTCGCTTCCTTCCTGATAACCACAGCAGTCCGTATCGGTCTGCGACTGCTGCTATAACTGTGATCAGGGAAATCTGTCTGGGCGTAATCAAGCTGCATGGAGCTTCCCCTGGTCCGGCCAGATTTCAAATAGTGACTTCAAGTCGTTAGAAATAGTGTAGTATTTCCGTGGTCTAATTCCGTGAAACACAGCAGTTTGTAATGGTGCAATGTGAACGTGAATCCGGAGAACCTGGTGAGTGACTTCAGCCTGCAGATACTGCGCACAGATGTGTCGGGCATGCCTATGGAGTGGGTCAATTATCAGGATGCCGTGCGCCTGTATCATATTGAGCAGGTCGCCTATACCTGCGGTGAACGGCTGTATGTCATCCGTGGCGGGGTCAATGCGCGCAGTGGCCTGCGCAGCCAGATAGAGGTTCATTCCATCATTGCGACCCAGGGCAGTAACCGCTCCCTGCACCAGAGCTATACGCCACCCCTGAATAACCGTGCGTTGTTCAAGCGTGATGCAAACATGTGCCTGTATTGTGGAGAACGTTTTCACCGCCGTGACCTGTCAAGGGATCATGTACGGCCCTTGAGCCAGGGAGGCAGGGATGACTGGAAAAACGTCGTTTCGGCATGCAAGCGCTGCAACAACCACAAGGCGGGCCAGACGCCCGAACAGGCAGGAATGCAGTTACTTGCCATTCCGTTTACGCCTACCCATGCCGAGTACATTTTCCTGCAGGGACACAGGGTACTGGCCGATCAGATGAAATTTTTGCTTGCTCATTTCCCGCGTACCAGCCCCCTGCACAAACGCTTCAACAAAGTGGCCTGACCGGTATAACAGCCTGCTGAGCGCCGGTCATGCATCGCATTGTCACTTGCCGCTGGATCGTGATCTGCTGTCACCTGCAAGGCGGGACTGCCTACAGTGAAGTCGAAATACACGGGTAACCTGGATTTTGAGCACGGAGGCGAAACATGCCTCGGAGTGCTGCTTGTGAATCTCGGGACACCTGATGCCCCAACGGTTCGTGCGATACGGAAATATCTTGCAGAGTTTTTGTGGGACCCCAGGGTGGTCGAATTACCCAGGGCATTGTGGTGGGTGCTCCTGCACGCAATGGTCCTTCAATTGCGCCCCCGCAAGAAAGTCGAAGCCTATGCAAAGATCTGGATGGATGAAGGATCACCGCTGCTGGTGATCAGCAGAAAACAGGAAGCTGCATTGCAGGCCGAGCTGGAAAAGTCCTGTGTCGGCAAGGTAAGGGTCATTCTGGCAATGCGCTATGGTCAGCTGCCCATCGCTTCTGCACTGCGGGAGTTTCAAGCGTGCAATGCACGCAGGGTTCTGGTGTTTCCGTTGTACCCGCAGTACTCGGCCACGACCACGGCTTCCACATTTGATGCCCTTGCCAAGGAGTTCGCCCGGTTACGGTGGTTGCCGGAAATTCGCATGGTAAACAGTTACGCATCGGAGCCCGAGTATATTGATGCCTGTGCTGCACAGATCGAGTCATTCTGGCGGCAGGGTTCACGCAGCCAGAAGCTGCTGTTTTCCTTCCACGGGTTGCCGAAAAGGAATCTGTTACAGGGAGACCCCTATCATTGCGAGTGCCAGCACACGGCCCGGTTGATCTCGCAGCGGCTGGGCCTCAGGGAAGATGAGTGGTTGCTCACTTTCCAGTCACGCTTCGGCATGGCGGAGTGGCTGCGCCCGTATACCAGTGAAACGCTGGAAAAGCTCCCCAAAAAGGGCATCAGGACGGTGGACGTGTTCTGTCCGGGATTTTCGGCAGACTGCATTGAAACACTGGAAGAAATCGACATGCAGAACCATGAGATTTTTTTGCGTAGCGGGGGTGAGTCCTTTAATTATATTCCGGCCCTGAATGATGAACCCGTTCATATCCGGGCCTTGTCTGGGATCATTTCCCGGCACATCCAGGGATGGCCGGAACACGGGTCGCCACAGGCAGGACCCGAGGACCGGGAAGCAGCCAGACAACGCGCTTTGAAGCTTGGTGCCAGGCGATGACCTACCTGACTTCGCTTAAAACCTTCAGGCACAAGTTCTCTGCCTGCCTGGCGTAACTTCCACCAAACAGGTTAAAGTGGTTCAAGACATGGTAGAAATTGTAAAGTCCCTTGCGCACCGCAAAGCCTGGGTCCAGGGGATAGTGCTCTGAGTAGGCACTGTAGAACTCTTCGCTGAATCCTCCGAACAGTGTGGTCATCGCAAGGTCGGTCTCACGATCACCGTAGTAGCATGCCGGATCGTAGACCACAGGCCTGGATGCCGCATCGAATGCGTAGTTTCCTGACCAGAGGTCTCCATGCAGCAGGCTGGGTTTCGGCGTATAGCCTTCAAACAGGGCAGCGAATTCACATAGCAGGCGTTCACCGCTTTCAAGAAGCGAACAACCGGCATGATTGTCTTTTGCCAGATCCAGCTGGTGTGCGAGCCTCCTGTGACGCCAGAACGAGATCCAGTCCGGACAGCTGGTATTCGGCTGGGGTGTGCTGCCGATCCAGTTATCCTGAGGCCATCCGAAATGATCTTCCGTGTGCTGATGCAGCCGGGCGAGCTGTCGGCCAAGGGCTGCACCCGGTCCACCTGTATGCAACTCAAGGAATTCAAGCAGCAAGTAGCTGTATGAACGGGTCTTCCCGCATGCAACGGGATGCGGTACCCGTAGGGTATTCGTTTCGGCTAGGGCACGAAGGTTGTACGCCTCGCATTGCAGCATGTCGAACATGTGCAGCCCATGGATTTTCAGAAAACAGGTTTTCTCTTTGAACCGGACCCTGTATGTCTGACAGGTGTCCCCCCCTGCCACTGGCGTGACCGCATGGGTATCCGGTGTATCCGAGAGTGTCAGCCCAACCTGTCGTTCAAGAGACCGGGCATCAATGGGCATGACTGGTTCAGGCCCGCAGCATGTCCAGCCAGCGTTCACGCCTGAAACTTCCGAACCCGAACTTGTCGAATAATTCCTCCAGTGCAGGGATATCGGGTGATTTCCAGCGCAGGCTGATTGCATCGGGGAACTCGATGTCGCACCGGATGGTGGTCAGTTTCTTGTACAGCAGCAGATTTTCCCTGTGGTTTTCAATCAGTCCCTGGATCCGCTTGGCGCCCCGAATCTTCATTGATCCAATTTCGGAACAGTTGGCGAGAAGACCTTCCAGGCTGGAGAAACGGTTCAGCAGCTTGGCGGCCGTGGCCATGCCGATTCCGGGCGCACCGTGAATGTTATCGGTTTTGTCTCCGGCGATTGCCAGCTGGTCGGCGATCTGGCTGGGGTATACGCCAAACTGCTGCCTGATTTGGGGGATGGAGTGTCGCTGGCCTTTAGCAAAATTCCACAGAATATCGTTTTCGAAAATGAGCTGTGCCAAATCTTTATCTGAGGTCACGATCGTGATCGGGTGTCCACGTTCGCGCATGTGCCTGGCAAGCGTGCCGATAATGTCGTCCGCTTCAAAACGCGGGCGAGCCGTTTCAAACAGGCCCAATGCCTGCAGAAACTGCCTGCAGTAGGCAAACTGTCGCTTCAGTTCTTCCGGTGCCGGCTCACGGTTGGCCTTGTACTCGGGGTATAGCTGGTTGCGGAAAGAGGCTCTCAGGCTGTCATCAAATGCGAAGGCAATGTACTGCGGCCGTGTCTGGCGGAGAAACTGGTAAACGAAGTCGGCAAAGCCGTACACGGCATTTACCGGCTCGTTTTCCCCGTTTACGACATCGTCTGGAACTGTAAACCAGGCCCGGAACACGTAGATGCTGGAATCGATCAGGTAGACCTTTTCAGATGCCATAGAAAATGATGAAGGTACGGTTTGTCAGTGTGTGCGCCGATGTTCATTGCACGGTCTTGATCCATTGACCGGGTTCGGGCTCGCCTTCCGGGTACATCCCGTTCAGCAGGCGCAGCCTTTCAACAGGCTGGTCTTCGAGAGCGGATCGTTTGGCCAGTGAAGCGAAGGTATCCCCGGCTTGTGCACGGGTGATGTGGATGCGTTTGGGCTTGGCAAGTCTCGCCTCGTCGCCCTTGAGGCGGCGCATGCTCCGGATGGTCTCGAGAGCTGCGCTGTCGTGGCGTTCAAAAGCATCCTGGTCTTTCCCCATGAACCTGATTTCATAGACGCGTCTGTCCTGGGTGACCGCTGCGATGCGGCCAGGCCGGGCAATCCCCCTGACATGGAAACTCGTGCGGCCTGTATACCCATCGAAGCCGGCGGTGCGTATTGCCTTGCCCATGTGAAGCCTGTTCCAGTTTCGCTTCAGGTAGTTTTCGGGCGTCTCGCGACTGCTGAGATTCGCGGTTGTGATCTGTATCTGGACCATGCGGTCAACGGGCACTGCAACCAGGCGGTCAGGCAGGTTTTCCACTTTCCAGCCTTCTGGAAATTCGACGTACAGGTCAAGCTCATTGTGATAGAACATGCGGCCCCGCAGTACACCATCTTTTTCGCCATGGCCCAGCACGAGTCCTTCCATATGCTGCAGGAAAGTCTCGCGCTCGATATTGCGTGCCGTGGCAGTTTTGTACTTGTTTGCGGCCAGCACGACCTCCTGAAGGCGCTTGTCGTTGGCCGGGTGTGTTGAGAAAATTCCGTGGTAGATGTTGGGTTTGCGTCCTTCTTTCTGGGCAAGCCTTGTTTCAAACACTTCCTGCGATTTGAGCAGTCCGACGACATTGATCATTTCTTCCGGATCGTAGCCGGAACGGGCCAGATACTCTGCGCCCAGACGGTCTGCCTCCAGTTCCTGCTTGCGACCGTATCCACGCATCCACACCAGGCCTCCCACTTCGGCTGCCTGGGAAGCGACGCGGCTGCCGGTAAGAATGCTGATTCCCGTGCCGAGCAGGTCCGTGACAGTGCCCAAGCTGTGCTGGCGTACACCATGGCGGGCCGTGACATGTCCGATTTCATGAGCAAGCACGCCCGCAAGTTCGGCCTCGGAGTTCATGAAGGCCATGATGCCTCGGGTGATGTAGATATAACCTCCCGGCAACGCAAAGGCATTGACCTGCGGACTGTCCAGGACCGTTACATGGAATTTCAGCTTGTCACGGTGACTGTTACTGGAAAGGTCACGCACAATCTCTTCAACGTAGCTTTGCAGTTCTGGATCGTTGTAAGGGCGGTACTGTTGCATGACCTGCTGATGCGCTTGGCTTCCCAGCTGGATCTCCTTTTGTTCGGACATCAGTACCAGGTCCTGTTTGCCGGTTACCGGGTTGGTGGCACAGCCTGACATGAGCAATCCCGTTGCAAGCACGAGGATCGTGGCAAGCATCTGCTGAATTGTGCGGTGGAAGTAATGCACACTCCCCGGTGGAAGTGTCGGACTCTCTGGGTTCCGTCGATGAATACTTGGTCTGAACAGGGCCAGCCCTGTCATGGCGGGCAATGTACTTGTGGTATCAGCCGCCTTGTGATGACAGAGCATGGGGAAGGAGCCGCTGTGCGACTGGATTGCGGCAATCAGCCTTTTTTGCCATACCGCTTTCTGAATTTGTCCACCTGTCCAGCCGAATCGACAATCTTCTGCTTGCCAGTGAAAAATGGATGGCATAATGAGCACACGTCGATGTGCAGGGACTCCGACCCGTAGGTCGAGCGTGTGCTGAAGCGGTTACCGCAACTGCAAACTACTTCCACTTCTCGGTAATCTGGATGAATATCTGGTTTCATGATCTGGAAATTCTTCGGAATGTGGCGCGGAGCATACTGAACGAAAAGCTTCAACTCAAGTACTGCACCGGAATTTTAAGTTAGCAGATTCCTTTAAAGTATTTTTAACTATTTTCGTTTAACTGATTGTCAGCATGGGGGTTTACAGTTTAATCCACAAAATTTGTGGATAAGACTGTGGATAATCATGCAACTTTACAGGAATTCCCGGTAATAATGACATATTTGTTAGACTGCTTAAATAACGTACTAAATTTTAACTGACTGATTATATAGAAGTTTTTCAAACAAAGCGATTTTGATCGATCAATTCGGTGCATCACACTGCACTTTTATTACAATTGTGTATAACTTGCCGCGTTTCATGTACGATCCTGCTTCCAACGCAGCGCGCAGAACCCTGGATTCCCGCATTTGCCTGCATGGCCTGCTGGCAGGCCTGCAAGGTGGCTGTTGGCCTATCAGGCAACAAGCGCAACAGCAGATCGTCAAGAAATCGGTACCCGGATTTGCTGCAGCGCACCCGCTCGGTTTCCCTGGCCAGCAGGCCTTCATGATATAACTCCTGCAGCCTTGATGCGAGCAGCTTGAATTCAAGGCCGGTGTGCAGTTCAAACTGTTGCCGGGTAAATCCTGACTTCAGGCGCAGCGCATTCATCAGGAACTCGAATTCCAGTTCCTCGGGCAGCAAGCGCCCAGAGGGTGTTTCCGGCGAATCACCGTTGAACACGTGTTTCATGTACTGCTGTGGATTTCTGGGCTTTGCGCTGCGGAACACGCCTGTACCCTCCAGGCTGATTTTCTGATGTGCACCGGCCCCGATTCCCAGATAGTCTCCGAATTGCCAGTAATTCATGTTGTGAAGGCATTGGTGCCGGTCTTTCGCATAGGAAGATACTTCGTATTGCTGCAAGCCATGCTGTTCAATCAGATGTGTACCCTGCTGCAGCATCGCCCAGGCAAGGTCGTTGCCAGGCAGTTTTGGAGGTTGTCTGAAAAACCGGGTATTGGGTTCCAGCGTGAGCTGGTAATAGGAGAGATGTTCAGGTTCGAGCTCGATGACCTGTTCGATATCCTGTCGAGCTTCTGCCAGGGTCTGTCCGGGCAAGGCATACATCAGGTCGATATTGATGTTTTCAAAGCCTGCCCGCCGTGCCGCGAGTACCGCCTGTCTTGCAGTGTCTGCATCGTGGATGCGCCCCAGTGCGTGCAGCATGGTGTCATTAAAACTCTGCACGCCGATCGAAATACGGTTGATGCCAGCCTTTCGAAAGCCCGCAAAGTTACCTTGGTCCAGGGTGCCTGGATTGGCCTCGATGGTGATTTCCGCCTGGGCCCCAATCGTCAGGATACAGTTTATGGCATCCAGCAGGCGCGAAATGGCGCCTGCCGTAAACAAGCTGGGTGTACCGCCGCCGATGAAGATGCTGATGACTCGACGATTCGCAACGACTTGGGCATGCGCTTGCAGGTCAGCGACCAACGCATCGACATAGCGCGTTTCCGGAAGTGGAGACCGGACCTCATGCGAGTTGAAATCACAATACGGGCATTTCCTTACACACCAGGGGATGTGAACGTAGAGAGAAAGTGGGATTCGGGTCGTATGCATGCGGATGTGTAAGGGGAAACGGGTTCCTTCACTGCAGTGCGCGAATCAGTTTCTGCAGGGCCTGTCCACGATGACTGATGCGGTTTTTTTCTGTCGGATCCAGCTGTGCAGAAGAACAGCCGTGTGTCGGTACATAGAACAGGGGGTCGTAACCGAACCCGTTGTCCCCCATGGCTTCATGCAGTATGCGACCTTCCCAAGAGCCCTGACACAGGATGGGGACGGGATCCAGTGCATGGCGCATGTATACGATCACGCAATGGAAGCGTGCGCTACGTTCATGGTCTGGTATGCCTGCCAGTTCAGCCAGCAGTTTTTCATTATTCGATGCATCACTGGCATGGTTCCCGGCGTAACGTGCGCTGTGGACACCTGGAGCCCCCTTCAGGGCATCGACTTCAATTCCGGAGTCGTCCGCCAGGGCACAACAGCCACTTTCCCTGGCAGCATGACGGGCCTTGATGATTGCATTTTCCACAAAGGTGGTTCCGGTTTCGGCAATCTCCCCGATCTGGAGATCGGACTGGGCTACAAGCAGATACCGCTGCGGGTCAAGCATTGCCTGGATCTCCCTGAGCTTGCCAGGGTTGTTGCTGGCCAGGACGGTTCGCTGGGGCATCTACTTGCCCAGGCAAAGTTTTTGCTGCCTGATGACCTCGCGCACGCCCAGACCCGCCAGATCAAGCATGGATGCAAACTCATCTTTGGAAAACGCCTGTTGTTCTGCCGTGCCCTGTACTTCAATGAATGCGTCCGCATCGTTCATGACGATATTCATATCGGTATGTGCCTGACAGTCTTCCTCGTAGTCGAGGTCCAGTACCGGAATACTGTTGACGATGCCGACCGATACTGCTGCAACAAAGTTCCGAACCGGAATGAAAGGGATGCAGTGGCTGTCTGCGAGTTGTGTGAATGCCTCGTGTAAGGCAACAAATCCACCGGAGATCGAAGCCGTCCGGGTCCCGCCATCAGCCTGTATCACGTCGCAGTCCACGGTCACGGCATATCCCGGAATACCTTTCAGGTTCACTGCTGAGCGCAGGGAACGGCCGATCAGGCGCTGGATTTCCAGTGTGCGCCCACCCTGTCTGCCACGTGCCGCTTCCCGGGTTGTGCGTTCGCTGGTTGAGCGCGGTAGCATCCCGTATTCGGCCGTGACCCAGCCTTGTGTCTTGCCCTTGATGAATTTGGGCACCTGGTCTGATACGGTTGCCGTACATACTACCCGGGTGTCCCCGAATTCCACCAGTACGGACCCTTCGGCATACCGCGTATAGTTGCGTGTAAAGCGAATGTCGCGCATCTGGTCCGGTCTGCGCCCGCTGGGTCTGCTTGCAGAATTCATAAGACAACCTGATATGTGAAAAGAGGCGTATTATACGCAAAAAAGGCGTCTGCACCGGGCAGGCGGAATTTGAACCGGCTAATGAGGGGGCAGCCATGCTGCACAGTATGACAGGATTCGCGCGAGTCGAGGACAGCAGTGAACTGGGTGACCTGGTCTGGGAAGCGCGTTCTGTCAATCATCGCTATCTGGATATATCTTTCCGTCTCCCGGAAGAGTTTCGCAGGCTGGAAGTATCGTTGCGCAAGCATCTTCAGGCCCGTTTCACGCGCGGGAAAATTGATTGTGCGTTCCGTTACCGGTTTACCGATGTGCAATCGGCCGCACTGGAACTCAACAGGCCCTTGCTGGATTCCCTGCTTGTGCAGATCCAGCAGTTGAATGAAAAGCTTTCGGACCCTGCGTCGGTTCGTGCCTCGGATGTCCTGGCCTGGCCTGGAGTGGTGCAGTCTGCAGAAAGAGACATGCAAGCCTTTCATGCCGTCTGTACCCGGCTATTCGAAAAGGCAGTTGACCAGTTGGCCGATATGCGCAGTGCGGAAGGCGCTCGGATTGAAGCAATCCTGCTGGACAAGTGTGCTGAAGTCCGGTCCATAGTCGAGGCTGTGCGCAATCGCCACCCGCAGGTGCTGGCAGCAGTTCGAGAAAAGCTGCGGCAACGGGCCGGTGAGCTTTTGCACGAGCCTGATCCGGCACGGCTTGAGCAGGAACTTGTCTTTCTTGCGCAGAAACTGGATATCATGGAGGAACTGGACCGGTTGCAAAGCCATCTGGATGAGATGGCTTCAATCTTCACAAGCCGCGATGTGTCCGGCCGACGCCTTGACTTTCTTATCCAGGAATTCCACCGTGAGGCCAATACCCTGTCATCCAAATCGGCTGACTTGGAGACCACACGGGCCGCAGTTGACCTGAAGGTCCTGATTGAGCAAATGCGAGAGCAGGTCCAGAACGTAGAGTGAGCTTTTGCGAGGCATAACCCATGAACCATAACTTCCACCTGGAAAAACATCGAGTCAAGATATTTTGTACAGGAGGCACCCTGGACAAGGTGTACTTTGATGCACTGAGTGAGTACCAGATTGGTGAACCAGTAGTGGGTGAAATTCTCGAAGAGGGGCTGGCCGGATTCCCGTTTGAAGTGGAATCCATTCTCAGGAAGGACAGCCTTGATATGACCGCACAGGATCGCACCTACATTGCTGATCTTGTCAGGACCGAGCCATGTCAACACATTCTGATCACTCATGGAACCGACACCATGGTGGAGACTGCTCTGTGCCTCCAGGACATCCCGGGCAAGACCATCGTGTTGACGGGTGCCATGCAGCCGGCCCGATTCCGAAATACCGATGCAGTCTTCAATATAGCTTACGCCATTGCCGCTGCCCAGCATTTGTCTCACGGGACATACCTGGCCATGAACGGACAGGTATTCACTCCCCAGGCCGTGCAAAAAAATCGCAAGGCTGGACAGTTTGAATATGAAAAGGTCGGTCCGGCAGGAAAATAATGATCTCTCAAGCTTGAAAATACATGATTAGCCCATATCTATTGGTCATCGATTATTAGATTTAGGAGGCTAACATGCTTGCAAGAAGAATATATCGTGACCCGTGGGATTCCTTGAGGGAATTTCGTGGAGAATTGGACCGCATTTTCAACGGCAACCAAGTGGGATACACGGACACAGCATCTGACTGGGTTCCTCCGATTGATATCAAGGAAGGTAAGGATGCCTATGAGGTGAGCGCGGAACTGCCAGGTGTGGATCCGAAGGATATCGAAGTTTCTCTGGAAGACGGAGTGTTGACCGTGAAAGGTGAACGAAAGTCAGACAGTCATGAAGAGGAACACGGCTATACCCGAACGGAGCGCGTATACGGTAGCTTTTTCCGTCGTTTCACGCTTCCCGACACGGCTGATTCAGACCATATTTCTGCCAAGACGGTGCATGGAGTGCTGACGCTTCGGGTGCCGAAAAAGGAAAAGGCTTTGCCGAAGAAAATCACGGTAGAGGGATAATTTCCATCCATTCAGGATGCATGCAAGGACCACGGAACGCTGCGTCTGCCGCGGCGTTCCGCTGATTTGAAGCATAGAATGCACGTATGCAGTATAAAGATTACTATGAAACACTGGGCGTAAAGCGGGATGCGGAAGAAGGTGATATCAAGCGGGCTTACCGCCGACTTGCACGAAAATATCACCCTGATGTAAGCCGTGAGCCGGGTGCAGAGGAAAAATTCAAGGAAGTGGGTGAAGCGTATGAAGTCCTGAAGGATCCGCAAAAACGACAGGCATACGATCAACTTGGAGCCAACTGGCGAGCGGGCCAGGATTTTCAGCCACCTCCTGGCTGGCAGGACATGCATATCTTCAATTCCGGCTTTTCAGGCCGCACTTCTTTTTCCCGCTCGGGGTTTGACACATCCGGTTTTAGTGACTTTTTCGAATCATTGTTCGGCGGGGGCTTTGCACCGGGTCAGGCCCGGCAAACAAAAGGTGCGGACCAGCATGCGAGTTTGTCGATCACCCTGGAAGAAACCTTTTCAGGCGCAACCAAGAGTGTGAGGCTCTCCAGTGGCCGCAGTCTGGAGGTCAAGATTCCGCCTGGCGTAACCTCAGGCCAAAGAATACGTCTTGCCGGACAGGGTGGTGCAGGTGCGGGGGGTGGTTCGAAGGGAGATCTTTATTTCGAAATAAAAATACTGCCCCATCGACTCTTCAGGCTGGATGGCCGGGATGTTCTACTGGATTTGCCGGTCAGTCCGTGGGAGGCTGCGCTCGGCGCACGTATAAAGGTTCCGACTCTTGGAGGTCGAGTGGAGATGAGCATTCCTGGCAATTCAAAGCCGGGCAAGAAGCTGCGTTTGAGTAAGCGCGGTCTGCCGGGGAATCCTGCTGGAGACCAGATTATCATTTTGCAGATCGTAGTACCTGAGGCCTTGACAGAACAGGACAGGGAGTTGTACAGGAATATGGAACATCACTTTAAGTTCAATCCACGTGAATACTTTTAGTCATATATCCCCGTATAATCTGGCCCGGTCACATTTTCAACGGACACGGTGCAGAAGATGCTGAGAGTATTTCAACAAGCTTTGATACTGGGCCTGGTGGTGATCCTGACTCCCGTATCGGGTGCCCCGGCTGCCGGGTCAAACAATCTGGTCCTGCCGACACTTGCCCCGATGCTGGAGAAGACTACCCCTGCAGTTGTCAATATTTCCACTACGGGCAAAGTCATCGTTCGCGACCCGTTTTTTGATGACCCGTTCTTTAGGCGGTTTTTCGATGTGCCTGAGCAGCGCCGTGAACGGCGCATTAGAGGATTGGGATCGGGTGTCATAGTGGATGCTGGTAACGGTTACATCGTGACGAACTCGCACGTTATTGACAAGGCCGAAGACATAGTTGTGACACTGGAGGATGGACAGCGTTTCAATGCGAAGGTCATCGGCAAGGATCCCGATGCGGACATCGCAGTGATCCAGATTGATGCAGAGCGGCTGACCGAGATCGCACTCGGGGATTCAGACAACCTCCGACAGGGAGATTTCGTGGTAGCGATCGGCAATCCTTTCGGGTTGGGCCAAACAGTAACGTCCGGCATAGTGAGCGCCCTCGGGCGTAGCGGGCTCGGCATTGAATCGTATGAAGACTTCATCCAGACCGATGCGTCCATCAATCCAGGCAATTCAGGCGGTGCACTGGTGAATCTGCGAGGGGAGCTCATTGGTATCAATACGGCCATTTACGGATCAGGCGGCGGCAACATAGGGATCGGGTTTGCAATACCGGTCAATATGGCCAGGCAGATCATTTCCCAGTTGGTTGAGCATGGCGAGGTCAGAAGGGGTCGACTCGGGTTTGTCGTGCAGGACCTGACCCCTGAACTGGCCGAGGCATTCGGTGTAGCCCGCAAGAAGGGTGTGGTGGTGGCACGCGTTGAAGCAAAATCTCCGGCACAGAAAGCAGGCATAAGGGTGGGTGATGTCATCATCGCTGTCAACGGACGTGAGGTGGACAATTCGGCCCAGGTACGTAATGAAATAGGATTGCTAAGGGTGGGTTCTGAAGTCGAGATCGAGGTATTGAGGGATGGCAAGACACGCAGTCTCACTGCTTCAGTGGGTCGGCACACGATCTACACGGTCAGCGGCAATACGCTTAGTGAAAAACTGGCAGGTGCCAAGTTCAGTGAAGCACAGGAAGATCCTTCGCGCAGGACTGCCACTGGAATTGAGGTGGTCCAGGCACGCGGCAAGGCTGCGGCGGCCGGGCTGCGTAAAGGGGATATCGTTATCAGTGTGAACAGGGAACGGGTCAAGACGATCAAGGACATGAAAGCTGCCATCAAGAAAAATCCAGAGGCATTGCTGTTGAATATCCAGCGCGCATCAAGGGGTCTGTTCATTCTGATCCGGTAAGCAGGTTGTCTGGCCCGTCGCGTGGGACATCAGTCTAGGTGCAAGGAGCAAATGGAGAGCCGGCGCGGACTGAACACCGTGCAAGGCGCATGATTGAATGCAGGTTGCGATATTCGAGTAAGAAAGATCAGCCTCCGGTGACGGGGGGGAAGAATGCGACCTCGTCACCGTCTTGGACGATATGATCAAAATCAGCGTATTCCTGGTTGACGGCTACCAGCACCAGGCTATCACGCTGCAGGTTGCCCGTCGTTTGGTGCCAGATTTCCTCAACTGTGGCTGTGCCGGAAATCGAGACTGAGTCCTCAGCACGGCCGATCTCCTCGCGTAGGCTCGCAAAATACTTTACGTGGACTGACATCGTTCAACTTCACCGTTTTTGAGTCATGCGAAACACCGGTACCAGATGGTACCATCACAGTTCCGGGAACTCGGACTGGATGACATGAGTAAATTTACGCACTTTAATCCCCAAGGTGAAGCCCATATGGTGAATATCGGTGAAAAACCCGTCACCCGCCGCCAGGCCACTGCTGACGGACGGATATGCATGCATGCAGAAACCTTGCGGCTGATTCAGAGAGGTGGCAATAAAAAAGGGGATGTACTGGGGATTGCTCGAATTGCCGGCATATCCGCTGCCAAGAAAACTCCTGATCTGGTTCCTCTGTGTCATCCCATCCAGATCACCTCGGTGGAAGTAGAACTGGAGACCGAAGAGGCACCCCCGGCAGTTTACTGTAAAGCCACGGTGGAATCAGTCGGACAGACCGGAGTGGAAATGGAAGCGCTGACTGCCGTGCAGATCGCGTTGTTAACGGTATATGACATGTGCAAGGCTGTAGACCGGGGCATGACATTCCAGACGGTTGGCCTGGTCAGGAAATCGGGTGGCAAGTCGGGGATTTGGGAACGTGACGGGCAATGATTGCGGATGCGGTCTCTTAGGACTGGTTCATCGACAGATAACATTGTTCGCAAGCTGTGGGCATTAGTGTGGGCATGTTCAGCAAGCAGGTTCTGGCGTGGTTTCAGCTCCATGGCAGGAAAGACCTTCCGTGGCAGCAAAATCCTGATCCGTACAGAATCTGGGTTTCAGAAATCATGCTGCAACAGACGCGAGTCGATACGGTGATTCCGTATTACCAGAAGTTCATTCAGCGCTTTCCGGATGTCAGAGAGCTGGCTGATGCCGGGGTTGATGAGATACTGCACTACTGGGCCGGGCTGGGATATTACGCGCGTGCACGAAACCTGCACAAGACCGCACGACAGGTATGTGAGCTTTATCAAGGCCGGTTCCCCGACGACATGAAAGAAATGTCTGCCCTGCCAGGAATCGGTCGTTCCACGGCAGCGGCCATTCTGGCACTGGGTTTCCATCAACGACATGCCATCCTGGATGGCAATGTAAAGCGTGTGCTGGCAAGGTATTTTGCGGTGGAAGGCTGGTCCGGTGAAAGCAAGGTCGAAGCCCAGCTCTGGGCACACGCAGAGTCCCTGTTGCCGGTTTCGAAAGGCCAGATCGCTGACTACACGCAGGCCATGATGGATATCGGGGCAACGCTGTGTACCCGTACACACCCGGATTGCCTGGCGTGTCCAGTCCAAAATGGTTGCAAGGCCTTCAGGCAGCATCGCCAGCATGAGTTGCCCACCGCAAAGCCTTCTCGCATTTTGCCTCAGCGCAAGATACAGGTAGCAATGGTACAAAATGTTCAGGGTGCCATCTGGCTGGAAAAGCGCCCGCCGGCGGGCATCTGGGGCGGCCTGTACAGTTTTCCAGAATTTACCGACGATGCCAGCCTGTTAAAATGGCTGGACGATAGATACGGGGAACTTGCCTACAGGACACAGGCCTTGCCAGTAATGACTCATACTTTTTCGCATTACAGACTGCATATGCATCTTAAACTGGTGCAACTGGCTGCCCAATCCATCGGTGTGATGGAAGATGATGCCGGGGTTTGGTATAAAGCGCCTTGTGAAAAAATCGGTCTGGCTGCCCCGGTCCGCAAGATTTTGCGGCGGGCTACGTCAAATACAAAGGAAAGCTCCCAATGACACGCATGGTTCAATGTGTAAAGCTGAATAAAGAAGCGGAAGGTCTTGAGTACATGCCTTATCCAGGCGATCTCGGGCAAAAAATTTACGAAAACGTTTCCAAGGAAGGGTGGCAGAAGTGGGTGAGTCATCAGACCATGTTGATCAATGAGTATCGGTTGACTCCAGTTGATCCTAAAGCACGTAAGTTTCTGGAAGAAGAGATGGAAAAATTCTTTTTTGGAGAAGGATCGGAAAAACCCAAGGAATTTGTTGAGCCGGGCAACGAATAGCAATTTCTGAAAAATATGCGCGGCTCCTGTTGCTTCACGGGAGCCTCAGCACAATTCCTTAAAATCTGGCCAGGTAGCTCAGTCGGTAGAGCAGTGGACTGAAAATCCTCGTGTCGGTGGTTCGATTCCGCCCCTGGCCACCATCTTATTTTGAGCTGCCCTGCCCCTCAAGAAGATTTGTATGTACAGACACTCAAGATAGCCGATTACTGTTGCTTGGACACTATTGTATATAATCCTCTCTCTTGGAATTTAGGTTGATTCGGGCATGGAATTTCGTTTGAGAGAATCAAAGACATCGGTAGAGCGGGGTTCCGCGTAAAGCGGATGTAGTTATGCCCAGGAAAGTTGCAATCATCGGTGCGGGGGTCTCGGGGCTTGGAGTAGCCTGGGCGCTGAATCACCACCCTGATCGATTCGATTTTCGACTGTTCGAAGCGCAATCCCAGATTGGCGGGAACGCCATTACGGCCGATATGCCACAAGATGACGGAACCTCCATCCCATTCGATATCTCCGTCACCGCGTGCATACCCTCGGTATATCACCATATTCTACTGTTCATGCAGCAACACGGTATCGAGTTGGTCGATACCGGTTTCAGTTACAGCGTGAAGTATCATGGTGGCATCTACGCTCACGATTTCGACTCCGACATCCGGAGGCAACTGCAACCGGAAATCGAGAAATTCCAGAAACTTCTGAGACGTCTCAAATGGTTTGGTGTACTCAACAGGTCCAAGTCCAGATTGCTTAATGCCCTGAACCCATTCAACTATATCAGCATGGGTTCGGTTCTGACCTTGGGCAGGTTCTCCGGGGATTTCCGGTACAAGATTCTGAAACCCATGTTTGTCAACTTCCTGATGGCCACGAATGTATTTGACATGCCCGCATCCCTGTTTTCCCGATACCTGGAGTTTTTCGATATTGAATCTGCCACACCGATGCAAACCTGGGACCAGGGTACTCGACGAATCTATGAAAAACTGTCGGCTGATTTTCAGGACAAGATATATCTTGACCGACCTGTTCGAAAAGTGTACCGACGTCCATCCGATGTCGTCGTAGAAGACGAAAACGGAAAGAAAGAGACGTTTGACGATGTGGTTTTTGCTTGTAACGCGAACCAAGCGCTGATGATCTTGGACAAGCCGACCTTTCTGGAGAGCTGGATCCTCTCTTCGATTCGTTACGAGAGTGAACTGCACAACCATACTGTCGTACATTCGGACGCCTCGATTCTCCCTGACAATGCCGTGAAACCACTCGCCACCCGCAGCAACCACATCGAGCAGTATGGTGTCAGGCCTGACAACTACGAAATCACCTACATCATGCACAATCAGCAGCCTTGGGCAAACCGGTCGGATAAGCCATGCCTGGTGACCTACAATCCAATCAGCCGTATCGACGAAGGCAAGATCATCAAAAGGTGGTGGTTTCAGCACATCGTGCACGACGTGCGTCACGTGGCCCTGCTTATCCATATTTTCCGCTTCGTTCAGGGCAGGAGGCGAACATGGCACTGTGGTGCCCATACCCTTATCAACAGTCAGGAGACATGTTTCGTGACTGGACTGGTCACGGCGAAGCAGATTGGAGCCGACTATCCGTTTCAGGATCCTGAGGCAAGGAAGTGGTTCAACTTTTATGGGCGCATGATGTACGGCTGGCGTTTCAGGAAGGTGTAAATCAGGTCAGCACGTCGCTGTTTAGTGCAGCCCCTCAATATGCGTGCCGGGCCGCGGTGGCAGGGGCTATCCTTCTCCGGATCTGCACCATCCCACACGGGCAGCAGTTGATAGGATCGAGGCGGCGTCGGAGAATGGGCTGGAATTTCGTGTGCCAATCGATCAAGCCTGTCTAGCTTGGTTCTGCTGTGGCATACGGTGAATCGCAACTGCAGCGAGATCTTCTCCAGCTGTGAGAGCATGGTGTACCCGGCTTCTCAACATCCAGCGGAAAAAACATGTGTCAGTACCATGACCGTGCAAATCCGATGGGCCAAGCATCTTTTTCCTGCGTGTACTGATTAGGCCGCTGGCGTCGAGAGACAGGTAGGACGGCTTGCAGCAAATCCTCGGCTTGGAACAAGAAGTCGGCTTATCTTGGTCTGGCTTCGGTTAGTCAGATGTGGCCAGACGGCCTACATTTGAAAACACCTGTTCTAGGTGCATGGATGCATGATCGTAGTGCGCTCCAGCTGCTATCAGGTATCACCTAACCCTGCAAATCATGAAATGTCAATTTATCCTGTTGATTCCATTAATAATTCTAAGTAAGCACTCTCGGTGGCATGCTTAGTGCATTGCATTAGGGAGACTGCACATTCTGGTGGACCTGCTTTGATTGTTTCCATATCAGAAGAATGTGTCAGTGGATAGCAAATGACTACAGAAATGAAACTTCAGGAGTTAGTGAAATGAAGCTTAGAAAGTGGGGAATACATGGCATCTGTGCCTTGTTGGGCATGCTGTTACTACAACCGGCAAATTCCGCTGACAAGATAAAAGTTGGTGTTTTGCACTCTCTTTCAGGGACCATGGCAATTAGTGAAACCACGCTTAAGGACACTGTCCTGATGATGGTCGAAGAGCAAAACAAGGCGGGAGGTTTGCTTGGAAAAGAGCTGGAAGCGGTCGTGGTCGACCCCGCATCAAACTGGCCACTGTTTGCCGAAAAAATGCGAGAACTGATTGAAGTACATGACGTGGATGTGATTTTTGGCTGCTGGACGTCGGTGTCGCGCAAGTCAGTATTACCGGTGGTTGAGGAACTGAACGGCTTGCTTTTCTACCCGGTTCAATACGAGGGTGAGGAATCCTCCAAAAATGTGTTCTATACCGGTGCTGCGCCCAATCAACAGGCGATTCCAGCCGTTGACTATCTTATGAATGATGTGGGTGCAGAACGGTGGGTGCTGGCGGGTACGGACTATGTATACCCTCGAACCACAAACAAGATTCTCGAAGCTTACCTCAAGCAAAAAGGTGTAGCTGATGAGGATATCATGATCAACTACACACCGTTTGGACATTCTGACTGGCAAACCATTGTTTCAGATATCAAGGCGTTTGGGTCAGCAGGGAAGAAAACAGCTGTAGTCTCAACCATCAATGGCGATGCCAATGTCCCGTTTTACAAGGAACTTGGAAACCAGGGATTATCGGCTGAGGATATTCCTGTTGTGGCATTCTCAGTTGGTGAAGAGGAATTATCGGGAATTGATACAGGCCCGCTGGTAGGTCATCTGGCTGCATGGAATTATTTCATGAGTGCAGAAGCCGAAGAAAATGACAAGTTTATTGAAGCATGGCATGCCTTTATCGGGAATGAAGACCGGGTAACCAATGATCCGATGGAAGCCACCTACATTGGATTTAAGATGTGGGCAGCGGCTGTTGAAAAAGCCGGAACAACTGACGTGGATGCAGTCCGACTTGCAATGTACGGACTTGAAGTGCCCAACCTGACCGGTGGTGTGGCAGTGATGAATACCAATCATCATTTGTCCAAGCCAGTACTAATCGGTGAAGTTCAGGATGATGGCCAGTTCGAGATCGTCTGGTCCACGGATGATGTGGTCAAGGGTGATGCCTGGACTGACTGGCTGCCGGAAAGCAGCAAAATCGTTGCCAACTGGACGGCTCCGGTGAATTGCGGAAACTTCAACACAGAAACCAAAGAGTGTTCCGGGCAGAATTATTGAACACGCAGCCGTTTCCGAAATGTGTTCATAACCAATTTATACCTGAGGCTAGCTGCCTAGGAGATGAAGGGCAGCTAGCCTTCGACATTTTTTGAAAATGTTCAGGTCATGAAACGCATACTGGTACTTGTCGTATTCGCTTCAATCATCTTGCATGGCCTGCATGCAGCAGACGATGCGGGTAACGAAGACTCCCTGCAGAGTAGCCTCGGGCTGCTTGTCTCTAAAAGTTTCAGCGATAAAGCTGCAGCAATCCGTGATATTGCAGCGTCTGGAAATCCGCATTCCATTCGGATTTTGAGCAGCCTTCTGGATGGCAATCTCTATTTTCACAAAAAAGACAAAAGCATGGTTTTAGTGTCGGCAACTACAACCAAGGAGTATGAGATTTTCGATCTGTTGACAGGGAAACTGATTGAAACGAAAAATAAAAAGGAACTCAGAAAGCGCTATAAAAAGGTTGTCATAAACAACAAGTTAAGAGGACTCCTGAACGAGAAGCTGGCCACACTTACGTTATTCAGCGAAGATAAGAGTACACGCCTGACTTCGGTACGAAATATTCTCAAGACTCTGAATCCTTCAGCCTTAAAACTGCTGCGCGATGCAATAACCCAGGAAACGGACCAGGACGTGAAGGAGATGATGCGGATCTGCATTGCAGTATTTGATGCCCGCTCAGAAATCCCCGAAATACAGCTTGCTGCGATCAATACATTGTCCGGGTCACTGTATCCTGAGGTGCGGACTGTTCTTGAACAACTGAAAACAACACAATTCGACAGAGCTGGCGCACACAGTCCGTTGCTGCAGGCTGTGAACTCCTCATTGCAAGCAATCGAGTTGAAAGCCGGGGTTTACAAGCAGGTTGAAAACATATTCTTTGGTTTGAGCTTGGGATCGGTTTTGTTGTTGGCTGCCGTGGGGCTGGCAATAACGTTTGGTGTAATGGGCGTTATCAACATGGCGCATGGTGAAATGTTGATGCTGGGTGCCTATACGACTTTTGTCGTGCAGCAACTCATGCCGAACTCAATCGAGTACTCTCTTTTTGTTGCGATCCCTGCTGCATTTGTTGTGACCGGCTTGGCCGGGATTGGAATTGAACGCGGCATCATCCGCTACCTGTATGGTCGTCCGTTGGAAACGTTGCTTGCGACATTTGGTCTGAGTTTGGTATTGCAGCAGTTAGTACGGTCCGTATTTTCACCGCTAAACCGCTCGGTAGTGACACCGCAATGGATGAGCGGGTCATTCGAATTCAACCCAGTTTTATCACTGACGTACAACAGGATGTACATTGTCGTGTTTGCATTGCTGGTGCTGTTCGGTTTGCTCTGGCTTCTGAAAAAAACTTCATTTGGACTGCAGTTGCGTGCAGTAACCCAGAATCGGGTTATGGCAAAAGCCATGGGGATACGCACGGACAGAGTGGATGCACTTGCATTTGGTCTGGGTTCGGGAATCGCAGGGATAGGAGGCGTTGCCTTGAGCCAGCTTACCAATGTGGGCCCGAACCTGGGTCAAGCCTACATTGTGGACTCATTCATGGTTGTGGTGTTCGGTGGCGTCGGGAATCTATGGGGAACGTTCTTTGGGGCAATGATCCTGGGAATCGCAAACAAGTTTTTGGAGCCAGTGACTGGGGCCGTGTTTGCCAAGATTCTCGTTTTGGTTTTCATAATCTTGTTCATACAGAAATATCCGAGGGGCATGTTCGCGCTCAAGGGCCGTGCTGCGGAAGGGTAATGATGAAATACAAACCGTTCATCTTCAGGTTGTTGGAAACTGACCAGGGAGGCAGGTATTTCATGTCCATCCTCCTGGCATTGATTGTGCTGGTTCTGGTGTGCAACCTTGTGGTTCCCGAGTCCTCTTCATTACACATACCAACCTATGCAGTCACTTTGATAGGGAAATACCTGACATATGCACTGCTTGCCATATCGCTAGACCTGGTCTGGGGCTATCTGGGCATTTTAAGCCTGGGTCATGGCGCTTTTTTCGGTTTGGGCGGTTATGCCATGGGCATGTACCTGATGCGGCAGATTGGTGACAGAGGGGTATACGGCCACCCGGTACTGCCTGATTTCATGGTTTTTCTGGACTACAAGGTGCTCCCGTGGTTCTGGTACGGGTTTGATCAGTTCTGGTTTACTGTGCTCATGGTGTTGCTGGTGCCTGGTATGCTGGCTTTCGTGTTCGGCTGGCTCGCATTCCGCTCGCGGGTTACCGGTGTGTACCTTTCGATTATCACACAGGCACTGACATATGCCCTGATGCTGGCATTTTTTCAAAATAATCTTGGATTTGGTGGAAACAACGGGTTGACAGATTTCAAGGATATTCTGGGTTTTGATCTTCGCTCGGACAAAACCCGAGTTGCCCTGTTTGTATGTTCAGCACTTGCACTATTGCTGGGATATCTTGCATGCCGGTTCATAGTGCTGTCGCGTCTTGGCAGCCTTATCATGGCGATTCGAGACTCGGAAGGCCGGGTTCGAGCCTTAGGGTACCGCGATGAATACTACAAGCTTTTTGTTTTTGTTGTGGCTGCCATGCTTGCGGGAATTGCAGGTGCCTTGTACGTGCCACAAGTGGGGATTATCAACCCTGGAGAGTTTTCCCCGATTAACTCAATCGAAATGGTGATCTGGGTGGCCATGGGTGGGCGCGGCACCCTTTACGGGGCTGCGCTAGGTGCGGTGGCAGTAAATTTTGCAAAGACCTACTTTACAGCAGTAGCTCCCGAGGTGTGGTTGTTCATACTCGGAGGGTTGTTTGTCGGGGTTACCCTGTTTTTGCCGCGTGGAATCGTGGGTGCAGTACAGAACATTCGTGGAATGTACAGGAATTCATCCGAAGCGGGAATTTCCCAAGAGGCGGCAAGAAAATGAGTAACCTGAACGTGACCGAATATCCTGCCATACATGTCCCGGGCGATAGCATCCTGTATTTGGATGGAGTATCAGTCAGTTTTGATGGGTTTAAGGCCATTGACAATCTGAGTTTGTATATCAAGAAAAATGAACTGCGCTGTATCATCGGACCGAACGGTGCAGGAAAAACCACGATGATGGACATCATTACCGGGAAAACCCGCCCGGATGCAGGACGGGTCATCTTTGGTGACATGACAGACCTGACTTCCATGAGTGAGGCAGAAATTGCAAACATGGGTATTGGCCGGAAGTTCCAAAAGCCTACGGTATTTGAAAATCACACGGTGTATGACAACCTGAAACTGGCACTGAAAGGACGCCGTAGGGTATTTGAAAACCTGTTTTTCAAGTTGTCTTGTAAAGACGATGACAGGATACGGGACGTTCTAAAAACCATTGCCCTGCAGAATCATGAATGCCTTGAAGCAGGCAAACTTTCTCACGGCCAAAAACAGTGGCTTGAAATCGGCATGCTGCTCGTACAGGATCCGAAATTGTTGCTGGTGGATGAGCCGGTGGCAGGCATGACGCGACAGGAAACGGAACTTACGGCAGAACTGTTGACCTGGCTTGCTGAAAAGCATTCCGTTGTTGTGGTAGAGCATGATATGGAGTTTGTCCGGTCACTGGCTACCCGTGTCACCGTACTGCATCAGGGAAGTGTGCTTGCAGAAGGTTCGATAGAAAGCATCCAGAAAAATCCTAGAGTTGTTGAAGTTTACTTGGGCGAAGGACAATACCTGACATGAAGATTTGTAATCTTGAGCATTACTACGGTGAAAGTCATACCCTGCGAGGCGTGAGCCTTGAAGTCGAGAAAGGAGCCTGTATGTGCCTGATGGGTAGAAACGGAGTAGGCAAGACCACGCTGCTGAAGTGCATAATGGGACTGGAGAAAATCAAATTCGGTGAAATCCTTTTCAAAGGCATCAAATTTTCTGGCAAACCCGCCGAGCAGCGTGCAAGATACAGAATAGGCTATGTGCCACAGGGGCGAGAGATTTTTCCACAACTCACTGTAGATGAAAACCTGCGGACTGGGTTGCTCGCATGTGCAGACCGGAAAACATCCCTGCCTCCGCTGATTTTTGAGCTGTTTCCCGTTTTGAAAGAAATGTTGAAACGGAAGGGAGGAGACTTGTCTGGAGGACAGCAGCAACAGCTGGCATTGGGAAGAGCTTTGGCACTTGAGCCTGAGTTGTTGATCCTCGACGAACCGACAGAAGGAATTCAACCAAACATTGTCACGGAAATAGGGGATATCATAAACAGGCTGAACAGGGACTTGGGCCTTACGGTCTTGCTGGTCGAGCAAAAGCTGCCATTTGCCAGGAAAGTGGCAAGCCATTTTGGCATCATGGAAAAAGGAGCTGTAGTCGCTACAGGAGAAATGGGTAAACTGGACGATGACCTTATCGATCGATATTTAAAGGTCTGAGCAAATTTGGAGCAGAAATATGATGCAGGTCAAATCAATATACATACATGTTTTCTGGATCTTCATGCTGTTGCCTGGAGCTGTGATGTCACACCCGGGTCATGGCAGGTGGTCGTCAGGATTCTTACATCAGATACTGGACCATCCGCTTTCATTCTGGGTTGTGTTGACTATCCTGATCTCTGTGCTGGCGCTTGCAATCCGGTTCATGCGGAGTAAATCAAGGCTGTAAATGTCTGCAGCGGCAGAAAGACTCTCCATGTATTCCCATGGCTGGGAGGCTCAACTGCGATTCGGGCTGACTCCGAAGCAGGGCAGGACAGTCGTCAGCAGGCAAAGACACCGGGGACCGCTGACCATGCAGAAGCCGTTTCATCCTGAATCCGATGGAACTTGCCATGCCTATATCCTCCACCCGCCAGGTGGAGTAGTAGGAGGAGATTCGCTGGATATAGAATTGACATGTGATGCAGGAGCCCATGCACTCATCACGACTCCAGCGGCGAACAAGTTTTATCGGTCAAACGGCATGACTGCCACGCAAAGGCACGAACTCAGGGTACTGGGTACTGCCTGTCTGGAATGGTTGCCTCAGGAAACCATATTGTTCGAGGGTACAAAGGTACATTCCAGTACAAAAGTCTACCTGGGGGATCAAGCCAGTTTCATAGGGTGGGAAATTGTAAGTGTGGGACGCCCGGCATGTAACGAAGGATTTACCAGAGGCAGTTACCGGCAAAGCTTCGAGATTTGGAAGAGATCCGAACCCCTAATGATTGATCGTATCAACCTGCAAGATTGTTCAGAGATTTTGAACGCGCAGTGGGGTCTTCGCCAAAGACCCGTCATGGGTCTGATGGTGGTCTCAGGTGACGAAGAGGTACTGGAAAAAGCTCAGGACTCTGCACGTAACCTGGTCGAAAATCCAGGTCGTACCAGCATTACCGTAACAGGTTCTGTCTTGTTGTGCCGCGCTCTCGATACCAGTGCTATGGCTGTACGGAATCTGTTCATTGATGTCTGGAAGGTTATTCGGCCTGTTGTGCTAGGGAAGCGGCCGTGCGAACCGAGAATCTGGGCAACCTGAGTCTGATGTGAAGGAGCTGACATGGAGCTTTCACCCCGGGAAAAAGACAAGCTTTTGATTTTCGCAGCAGGCCTGCTTGCAGAAAAAAGAAAAGCCAAAGGCATCCGGCTCAATTATCCGGAGGCGGTCGCATACATTTCAGCGGCCATACTGGAGGCAGCAAGGGAAGGCAAGACCGTTGCGGAGTGCATGGCTTACGGACGTACCCTGCTGACCACGGAAGATGTAATGGAAGGCATTGCAGATTTGGTGCATGAAGTTCAGGTGGAAGCCACTTTTCCAGATGGCACCAAGCTGGTCACCGTGCATAATCCGATTGTTTGAGTGTGGGAGGTTCCTTCGTGAAACCGGGTGAACTGATTGCAGCAGAAGGCGAAAGGGAACTCAACGCGGGCCGGGCTACCTGTACGGTGTCCGTTGCCAACACAGGAGATCGTCCCATTCAGGTGGGCTCGCATTACCATTTTTATGAGACCAACTCTGCGCTTGAATTTGATCGTGAGATGGCTCGAGGCAAACGCCTTGATATCCCTGCGGGTACTGCCGTTCGATTTGAACCAGGGCAAAGCCGTACCGTAATTCTGGTTGACGTGGCAGGGGCTAGAACCGTATACGGGTTCAATGCAAAGGTGATGGGCCCGCTGGATGGTCATGGCACGGAGTGACAGGCATGGCTAAGATCTCAAAACAAGCTTACGCAGAGATGTACGGTCCAACTGTAGGTGACCGGTTGAGACTTGCAGATACGGAGTTGCTGATTGAGCCGGAGAAGGACTTTGCCGTGTACGGAGAAGAGGTGAAGTTCGGGGGCGGCAAGGTCATACGCGATGGGATGGGCCAAAGCCAGGTTTCCAGCAAGGAGGCCGTGGACACGGTCATTACCAATGCCTTGATTGTGGATTTCCGGGGAATCGTCAAGGCTGATGTGGGAATCAAGAATGGAAGAATTGCAGGCATCGGGAAAGCTGGAAATCCTGATGTGCAACCGGGAGTCAGTATCCTGATCGGGCCAGGCACCGAGGCCATTGCAGGGGAAGGCCTGATATTGACGGCGGGAGGTATTGACGCGCACATACATTTTATCTGTCCGCAACAGGTTGAAGATGCACTGATGTCCGGAATTACCACCATGATTGGCGGAGGGACTGGTCCAGCAACCGGCACCAATGCAACTACTTGCACGCCCGGTCCTTGGAATATTCATCGTATGCTGGAGGCGGCCGACAGCCTGCCTATGAACCTGGGATTTTTGGGAAAAGGCAATGCCAGCCTGCCCGAGGCACTCAATGAGCAGCTTGAAGCCGGCGCTATGGGGCTCAAGCTGCATGAAGACTGGGGTACGACACCGGCAGCCATAGACAACTGTCTGGATGTTGCCGAGACACATGACGTACAGGTGGCTATTCATACAGATACATTGAATGAGTCAGGTTTTGTCGAAGACACTATCGCGGCATTCAGGGATCGTGCAATTCACACCTACCATACGGAGGGTGCGGGGGGAGGACATGCACCGGATATCATTCGTGTGTGTGGCTTGGCCAACGTTTTGCCCTCTAGCACCAATCCTACCCGGCCTTACACGGTAAATACCATTGATGAACACCTGGATATGTTGATGGTTTGTCATCATCTGGATCCGAAAATTCCTGAAGATGTTGCCTTTGCCGAGTCGCGCATACGGAAGGAAACTATCGCAGCAGAGGACATCCTGCATGATCTGGGTGCATTCAGCATGATTGCTTCGGATTCGCAGGCAATGGGGCGTGTGGGCGAAGTCATCACACGCACTTGGCAGACGGCAAACAAGATGAAGGTACAGCGTGGAGCGCTGAAGGAAGACAGTGATCGCAATGATAATTTCAGGGTCCGGCGTTATATCGCCAAGTACACTATCAATCCTGCCCTAACGCATGGTGTTGCAAACGAAGTGGGATCGGTTGAAGTTGGCAAGCTGGCTGACCTGGTACTGTGGAAGCCGCCGTTTTTTGGTGTGAAGCCCTCACTTATCCTGAAAGGGGGGTTCATAGTTGCAGCACCAATGGGTGACCCAAATGCATCCATCCCGACACCGCAGCCTGTGCATTACCGGTACATGTTTGGCGCCCAGCCCAAGCCTACAGCCTCTACCTCGCTGACCTTCGTTTCGAAGGCAGCACTGGATGCCGGTATCAAGGATCAACTGCGGTTGGAAAAGGGGGTCGCCGCTGTCTCCCATACCCGTACGATCAGGAAAAAGGACCTGTTCTTGAACACCTACCAGCCTGATATGAAAGTGGACCCACAAACCTATGAAGTACGTGCTGATGGCAAATTGCTGACCTGTGAACCTGCAGTCTCTGTTCCATTGGCGCAAAGATACTTCTTGTTCTGAATTTCTGATGCTGTTGCTGACTGAACGTGTTGATTCTGGGCATCACCATAGTCACACGATGACTCTGGACTATGAACGACGCCAGAAAGCGAGGTTCAGAGCCCAATCCGACAGTGGTGAAGAAATGGGTGTCATGTTACCCAGGGGGTCGATATTGCGTGCAGGTGATTGCCTGCGAAGTGAAGACGGCACCGTGACTGTGAAAGTCATCGCCGCGCTGCAAGAAGTATCGGTGGCACGAAGTCCTGACAGGCTGCTGCAGGAAAGGGCCTGTTATCACCTGGGCAACCGGCATGTGCCTTTGCAGATTGACACGGACTGTCTTGTTTACCAGAGAGATCATGTACTGGATGAAATGGTAGAAAAACTGGGGCTTGCCGTTTCACATGAAATGCTTTCCTTTGAACCAGAACTAGGCGCTTACCAGAATCATGTGCATTCATACATTCCTGCCCAAGGTAACAGCAGCAGAAATGCCGGATAAGGCGTCAAATGATATGGCCAACCTGAACCTGATGCGCCTGACCAGCCCGTCACTGCCGATAGGTGCGTATGCCTATTCCCAAGGTCTCGAATTTGCCTGTGATCAGGGCTGGGTGCATGATCGGGTCAGTGCCCGGGACTGGATTGGGGGGCTGTTGCGAAATACGCAGGCCTGCCTCGATGTCCCTGTTTTGGGTCGGCTATTCGATGCCTGGGGCGTGTGTTCTATGGGAAAAGTGGAATACTGGAGCCGCTTTCTGCTTGCCTGCCGTGAATCCAGTGAACTGCGAAGCGAGGACCGCCATCTCGGAAATGCCTTATTCAGGCTCCTTGTAGACCTGAAGATTTGGCAGGGAGAGGAAATCGTGAATGTGCCCTGGGCCACCTATGCTGCTGCATTCTCACTTGCGGCAGTGCAGTGGCATGTCAGCAAAACAGATACATGCATTGGGTATCTGTGGGCCTGGTGCGAAAATCAGGTAAGTGCTGCCGTCAAGCTTGTCCCGCTGGGCCAGACGGATGGCCAACGCCTGGCATCGTCCCTGATCCATGAGATCCCGACCCTGGTTCGAACAGGGCTTGAACTGGGAGACGATGAAATAGCCGGTACTGCAGTCGGGCTCGGGATTGCCAGTGCAAATCATGAACTACAGTATTCGAGATTGTTCAGATCCTAGGTGTTGAATGCCGAGACAGATATTGAGAATAGGGGTGGGTGGGCCGGTTGGCTCGGGCAAAACGGCATTATTGAATTCGTTGTGCACAGCCTTGCGTGACCGGTTTGAGATAGGTGTAGTAACCAACGACATCTATACTCGAGAAGACGCTGAGTTCCTGATCCGGCATAAGGCTCTTCCTGAAGAGCGTATCAGAGGGGTTGAAACGGGGGGTTGTCCGCATACAGCCATCCGCGAGGATGCCTCAATCAATCTGGCTGCAGTACACGAGCTTTGCGAAGAGTTTCCTGAACTGGATTTCGTGCTGGTTGAAAGCGGTGGGGACAATTTGAGCGCTACCTTCAGCCCTGAACTTTCTGACCTGACTATATATGTGATTGATGTTGCTGCAGGAGACAAGATCCCGCGCAAGGGAGGGCCAGGGATTACCAAGTCTGATCTGCTGGTAATCAACAAAACAGACCTGGCACCCATGGTTGGTGCATCGCTTGAAGTCATGGAACGTGATACAAAAAGAATGCGGGGTGACAGGCCGTTTGTGTTTACCAATCTGAAGCGTCAGGAAGGACTTGAAGAGATCATCCGGTTTATATGCTCAGAGGGAATGTTGAGTGAAGGTGAAAGCTGAACTTTGTGAAGTCAGCCATTACGTAGTGAGTATGGGATACCTTACGTAGATTTCGCAACCTTCTGAAGGTAGGATCTGCTCTGAGGCTCTCACAGTTGACAAGCTAGGGCTTGTGCCACTTGCAGTTTTCGGCAGTATTGGTAGTCCAGTTGTCTTCGAGGTATTCGACCTGGTACTCGCAACCGCCTTTCACACCGGCAAATTTTCCAGTACCGCCAAGGAACTTCCATCGGCCAGTACCGCCACCACCCGCATCAGTATTACCCCCGCTCCTGCCGGCTCCCATGTAAAGCTTGTCGTTTGAGGTATCTGTCACGGTACAGTGTGCTTCCAGGCTGTACTCACTGTCAGACCTTTTGGCATAAACCAGGCACGAAGAAAGGCCTTGTGTGCCTGCGGTAAACGGAGCACCGCTGCTTTCGAAGAAAGTAGTTGTCCCGTTGAGGGTTCCAACTGTAATGGACCGCCCGGGTCGTTCCAGTGTCGTGTAGTCCCTCATCCAACTAGTGAACATGCTGAAGCTGCCGTTTTCACCAGCTGAGGCACTTTGTACCGTGCTGAATATTGCCGTCAAGATCAGCACAGTCGAGATTTGCTTGTATGAAAGCATGTGTTTCTCCTGTGTGTAGGGCTGACAAGCAATGATAGCACTAGTTCTGCGACCGATTTTACTATCAGGACACACCAGTAACATGTCTTCTCACAAGGGATGCAAACCTTGCGATTTGGATCCCGAGTCTGCTCACTGGACACAGGGGATGAAGTAATTTCGTTGTATCCAACAACCCTGATGGAATTACATGTTATGGTGCATGTAGACCAGTGTGCAGTAAACTGTCACGGAATCACAGGAGGGAAAACCTTGTACAGTCGGCTTCAGCCTCCCGCAGAACTCTCCCTGTTTCCTCCAAAATGTGTGTACAGCAGTGCAGAAAGAATGCCAAGCACTATCCAGAATACTGCATTGGTAATCAGTGTCGCGGCAATGAATGCATTTCTCAGTTCATCAGGTGCCAACCCCCCGTGACGTTCAGGTTGAGGTGCTCCGAACAGGTGTGGCAAAACCAGCAAGATTACCCCGATGAGTTTCAGGTAGCGGTTCGGCTGAAAGGCGATTATCCAGAGACCTGCAGCAGTCACAATCACGGTCAAGATCCACCATACCTGACGCTGCTCAAGTCCAGCTGCAGCATCACCCGGTAGTTCAGGAGGCAGTCCTATTGCGGGTGCAAGGTGGAACGCTGCAAACCCTGCAAGTCCCCAAAGGATGCCATATTGCCAGGTAATTTTCTTGCGCAAGGCATAACACGCCGTCAACAGCAGTCCGAAGCCAATACCCACAAGCATGCTGTTGAACACTGTCCACAGGGTTCTTTCCAAACCGTCTTCAGGTCCCCAGGCTTCCTCTTCATCTCCTGCCTCATGGGCAGTATCCCCTCCTTCATCCCCACCCGATTCATAGGTCTCCGCTTCGAGAATCATGGGGACCACGGAAAACTGCTGAATGCTTCCAAGTACCAGTCCCGATATCCCACCTGCAATCAGGGCTGTCAGGAGTATCGTGTTAAAGGTCTTCACGCTGGAATTCAGTGGCAGGGAAAGGCAAGCGTATGCCGCAGGTCATGCGCTGCGTTGTGAATTACTTCTGATCCAGCCAAACCCACTCCCGAAATGATTAGTGCCCCGATCAGAAGAGCTGCAGAGACTGCAAAAACAGTTGCTGATGGAAAAGCACTAGCTTGGCCTTGGTCAAGCAAGGATCTCATGTTTTGATCCGTATTCATTTCTTACTCCGAAAAATTTAAGCTGTTTATCAGGTTTTCGGGGAGTCTAGTAATTTGAGCCGACATTTCCAAGGGTCGCAATGCCCGAGTCACATAGCTTCTGCCTATGTGGTTCTTATTCCTATTAGGCAATATGGATAGACAGGGGCTCCCGACAGGTATTTGGATAACAAGGTGTTCATCCTTGAGCCCGAGCCTCGTTGACATAATGTACCTGAGTGTCTAATGCATCGCCCAAGCCTAGCTTGACAAACCGGTACGCAGGAGGCAGCGTGTCCGGGCAGTGCACTTGTGAAAGCGGTTTAAACTGATGACAGGTAGAAGGTGTCGACAGCAGGCGCAGTCTGCCCGACTGCTGGTCGACTTCCTGATGTACGTGACCGAACAGTACCAGCATGTCTTCAGGATGCTTGCTCAAAACCTGTAAGAACTCTGTTCTGTTTTGCAGTCCGATATCGTCCAGCCACTGGCTGCCTACAGGTACCGGGGGATGGTGCAGGACAATGATATTGAACAGGTTACGGCTCTGCTGCAAATAGTCTTCGAGTTGACGCAAGTTTTGACAGGAAATTCTGCCGTGATGCTCGTTCAAGACCCAGCTGTCGAGCAGAACCAGCGAAAACCTGCCTAGCTGGATGATGTGGACAGAGTTTACCGGGCAGTCAGGGATCACTCGCTGCAGATGTTCCGGACTGTCATGATTGCCGGGAACACAATATACCGGGATGCCGTAATCCTTGATGATCGAACAAAATAATGAATAGCTTTCCGGTTTTCCTGTTTGTGAAATATCACCGGTAAAAAGCCAGAAATCTATATCCGGGTAGCGTGTGATGCAGTTGGACAAAACAGCTTGCAGGCTTTGTCTTGTATTGAGCGCGTAAAAGGACTCGCTTGCATTGTCCAGGATGTGTGTATCCGTGATGTGGATAAAACTCAAGGTATCTCGTGAATGTTCCTTGGGTCTACTGTACACAAGTGGAACTGTTCGCACGGCGGCATGCAAGGCTGGTTGAGTTTGACTGACTGGTGCTTTCAGATGAGACGTATACTAAAGCGTGAGTAATCTGCGTCAACTGAAAATTAGGGCGGTACGCCGCATAGATTCCTGGCACCCTGACTGCCTGGGAAAGCAGTATCCGGTTTCACACTCCATGAGACTCGGTTGCAATGCGTCTCTGCAGCCTCTTCAGAGTTCGGGTGAACACCTCTGCATCCTGCTTTGACCTTGCCAGCACCAGTGCACCCTGGATGCTGACAATGATGTCCTCTGCCGTTTCAGCTGCATTCATTTCACTGAAACCTGTATGTTTGAGAGCGGCGGTCAGGGCATCCGTCCATGCGTTGAAGTACTTGCTGATTCGGTCCCCGAACCGGTCCCGTGTGTCATTCAAAGCAAAGGCGCCAACCAGGCAGGTTCTCTCACCTGAACGAAAATAGCGGTCCACGGCCTCGAACATGGACCGTATAGCGCTTTCTGGATGCTTGCTGTTAAGCATTGTTGAAAACACATTTTCTTCGAACCAGTTCATCACGTCATCCAGCACGGCCTCGGCCATTTCCGTCTTGCCTCCGGGGAAGAAGTGATACAGGCTGCCCTTGCCTAGTCCCGTGTGCTGTGAAATTTCTGCGAGTGAACTGCCAGAGAATCCGTGCTCCCTGAAGACTTCACCGAGTGCCGGGATCGCGTCTCGACGTTCCGCGATTTCCCGTGGCATGTCTACAGCCCCAGTTCAGAGAGTCCCGGATAGTCATCCGGACGGGGTCCTTCCCCCCACAGGAATTTTCGGTCCGATTCCTTGATGGGAACGTCGTTGATGCTAGCCTCTCGCCGGAGCATCAGGCCATTTTTATCAAATTCCCAGTTTTCATTTCCATGAGCCCGATACCAGTTTCCTGAATCATCGCGCCATTCATACTGAAAGCGCACCGCGATACGGTTGTCGTGATAGGTCCACAGTTCCTTGATCAGGTGATAGTCCAGTTCGCGTGCCCACTTGCGCTGCAGGAACTCAACAATCGCTTCGCGACCATGAAAAAACTCGGCACGATTCCGCCAGCGGCTGTCTTCTGAATAAGCCAGGGATACTTTTACCGGGTCACGGGAATTCCACGCGTTTTCAGCCATTCGAACTTTCTGCGCAGCAGTTTCATGGGTAAACGGGGGAAATGGGGGTCGTTCAGACATGGTGTCAACTCCTTGTTGTGTTGTACTGATCAGTACAGTATATACCAATCAGTACAATGATGCAGAAATTTGTAGTCACCTGACATCCATGAGACTATTTCCGACCGCCTTGGAAGCAAGTCCAGTTTACCTTTCAAACTGAGTCGACAGACCACGCATTCACGCATATCTGTTTGAAGATATCCTGGTACCCGGCTGCATACATGATTCGGGGGCTTGTTCAGAAGATGGATGGCTGTAACGATGGTGTACTATTTGGTATCTGCTCAAGGGCAGTTTGTTTCTCCGCAGAAATTCCATACACGCTAGGATTGTGAATGGCACGAATCCGTTTCAAGCCCAGTGGACGCGAGATCAGCAGCCGGGAAGGCGAGACCGTGTTGGCTGCAGCACTTCGTGAGGGGTTGGTATTCCCGTACAGCTGCCGCAGCGGGAACTGTGGAATATGCCACGCCCGTCTGTTATCCGGTGAAGTGCAGCCAGGCACTTTACCGGATGGAGTGCTGGATGCAACCGCTTTGGCATCCGGTGCGATTCTGCTATGCCAGGCCATCTCAAACTCAGATGAACTGGTCATAGAAGCCCACGAGATCGAGACGCTGGCCGAGACACAGGTCCGTACGCTGCCATTTCGTGTCACAAGGCTAGAAGCACTCAGTCACGACGTAACAGCGGTCACACTCGGGTTGCTGAAAGGACGCGGCAGGCTTCAGTTTATTGCTGGACAATATGTAGATCTGTTGTTGTGGGATAACTCTCGACGCAGCTATTCGATAGCCAGCACACCGGACAATACCGAGTCAATCAAGCTGCATGTGCGAAGGATTCCAGGCGGCAAATTCAGTGATCATGAGCTCAGTACACTCAAGCAACGGGATGTGCTGCGTATCATGGGCCCTCTAGGCACCTTTTTTATGCGAGATGACTTGCGTCCTGCAATCTGTGTAGCTGGAGGTACGGGTTTTGCTCCGGTTGCGGCCATGATTGAGGATCTGCGAATTCGGGGTAAAAGGGGTCCAGTCGAATTTTACTGGGGTGTACGTTCGAGACGCGATCTGTATTGCCTGGAGCAGGTGAGCATGTGGGAAAACGAAATGGGTATCAGGTTCACACCCGTGTTGTCCAGGCCTGATCTGGATTGGGACGGGCGAAGTGGCTGGGTACATGAAGCGGTATTGGCAGACTATGCTGACTTGTCAAGCCTACAGGTGTATGCCAGCGGCCCTCCGGAGATGATTGCCGCAATTCGCGCGACATTTCCTAAGCATGGCCTTGCTGCGGATGCCCTCTACTATGACTCATTTGAGCATGCAGTGGATCCGCCCGGCTTGGAACCTGTATAACATTTCCCCCGATAACGGGATATGCTACCGGGGCAGGTTGATTTTAGAGCCATGGAATATAATGCCGTATGCGAATGTTGGTTATTCAAGGTAAATAATGAATGCGTTGATTGATAAGTTAGTAGATGTGGTTACGGCAGGGAACAGGCCGTTTCGCATACTCCTGTTTGGAGGAATTTTCATGGGCTTGCTTATCATGAACATTCTAGCAAGGCTTTTTGGTATAAAGACCGATATAGGAGGAGATGTGAACCTGGCCAATATCGTGTTGATCGTGATTTCCTTGCTCGCAGGTTTCGGGATCTCGTATTGCCTGGTGCATTTCGCAGACGCGAGCAAGCGAAGGCGCACGCAAAAATAAAGCTGCTCGGGTACTTCCCTGTTTTAGCAGGGAACAGGGTCAGCCGGGCTGGGCTACGTCCCAGACCAATGCATAGCCTGACCTGTCCACATGACCCTGGTTGTCAACAATGATGATTTCAGCACCACATGACCGCATGGCCTGATTGAGAGGGCTGCAAAACACCAGCTTTCGAAACTGACTATATCCAGTGTGAGCGAATACCGTGTTCTGGCGCTGAAGGAAAGCATGGAGGTCTGGCAATGAGAAACACCAGCGACCCTGCTCGATGCTGAAGTTCAAATCAAGTTTCAGTTTTTCCAGTACATCCTGATCTTTTCGAGCTGCCTGCTTGAAAAAAGAAACAAGCTCCCGCTGTGCAGCATCGTCAGCAATAGATTCCACGTCGAGGCGGTTTGATAGTATTGGATCCTGTCAGGATTCCGATGCTGGAGCCACGGAATCCTGGAGGAGACCGCTAATCCCGAACCCCGAGATCACCACGCACTGTATTTCAGGAATTTGCCATTCAAAGTGAGAATGACCCGGTCACCTTTGGGGTTCTCTTCCTTGTCGATGTCCATGGAGAAATCAACCGCGCTCATGATTCCGTCGCCGAATTTTTCGTGAATGATTTCCTTGATCGTGTATCCGTACACACCAACAATTTCATACAGCCGGTAAATCACGGGGTCTTGCGGGATCGTCTTTTCCCATGACTTGCACGGGAACTCCTGCAGTGCTGCACAGACGTTTTCGTCCAGTTCGAGCACCTCACACAGGCTTTTGGCTATATTTTCCGGCATGCTGTTCATTCCGAAACAGGCAGAGGCCACCCACGTTTCACCCATGCCTATCTTGCTGGCAATAGCCTCCCAGGTTAATCCTTTCGCTTTTTTTGATGAGATGATCAAATCAGTCATTTCTTCTTTAGTCATTCCTTTTCTCCAAAACTAGCTATACAAGAGTATTTTAGCAAAAAGCAGGCCAACTCCTGTTTTGGCCTATGCAAGCGGATAGGGGTCGATCCGGGGGAGGTGGAATTCGGCTGGGAACTGGTGATGCACTATTCTGGTGCGCCAATGCACCGCTGTTGACGGTATCTAAATCAGGCTGGTCATGCATACCCAGTCGTAAGAAAGCGCCGTAATGCAGAGCAAGTATGAAAATCACACAGCTTGTTTTTCATGGAGCATGCGTGAAGACCAATCCGATGCCAATTCAAGAAACGCTATGCATGCAGGACTCTTGTAGCCGCCCTTGTTCCAGACCAGGCTGACGGTATGGTGCGGAAGTTCTGGTACCACTTCTATAGGGTTAAGCCCGGGTTGTGTATTGATAATTGTATTGGGCAGTACCGTCGCGAGCATGCCGAGTTCTACCATTTCGATGATTACGGTGAGGGAATTGGTTTCAATTGCGATGTGCGGTTCAATGCAATGATCATGGCAGTATCGATCAATATGATGACGTAGCGCGAAGTCTGAATTGAGCTGTACCAGTGATTCCTTTGCGAATTCCTCCAAGTTCATCCGTCTCTTGCGGTTGACAAGAGGATGGTCTTTGCCAACGGCCAGGTATAGTGCCTCTTCAAACAGTGTAAATGTTTCAGTGGGGCCTGATAGATCTTCTGGGCCTGTGGGCTTGCTGAATGTAATGCCAATATCAATTCGGGCTTCTGATATTGCAGACTCGATGTCATCTTGGGGCATGTCCAGGGTGCTCAGGGTAATGCCAGGATACCGGTTGTTGTAATGAGCCAGCAAGGAACAGGTCAGGTAGTCTGTAATTGGCGTCCATCCCAGCCGCAGAGAACCTCGAGACAGATCTTTAACATCATGAATTGCCCGGGTACCCGCATTCAGTTCTCCCCAAGCACGCCGCGCATGACGTACGTAGATTTTTCCAGCGTCTGTGAGCTGTACTGTTCGTCCGGACCTGTCAAGCAGGGGAGATTTAAGGTAGTCCTCCAGCTGCTTGATTTGCTGCGATAAGGTGGGTTGAGAGACGTGTAAAGTTTCTGCAGCTCGTGTATAACTCCCATGTTCTGCGATCGCAATTAAATACTGTAGAGAGCGTGGAAAAATATCTCTACGATCCATAGTTAACTCCTATGGGTTTGATAAATATAAAGTCTTGGATTAATAACATAACTCCTTTAGACTGTCATTATTAAATATGTACGCCCTATAAAATAAGTAAATAAGAAGATACTAAGATACTTTGATTTCACGGGTTGCAAAACAACTAATTTGCTAATCAATTTAAGGAGGAATCTAAGGTTATGTCATCCGATACCAGACAGAGAGTCTTGCGGCATATTGACCTTGTAGGCCAACTGCAACCGGCCTTGCATCAGCCGCAGCATGCACCGCTTCCCACCGAGGTTGACAATGCCCATTTCAGGGCTTACATGCGTACGTCGCATGATGTGGGTGGCGAACCTGATGTATCCATTCAGTGGCATGAAAAAGAAGAAGAGCAGTGGGAGCTGAATACATACGTGACCTGCGAATGCCTGGCATGGCGTGGCGTCTGGAACGCCGAGGAAAGACGCCGCCGGCAGAATGTTGATCTTGGACAGACACAGTACCTGGGTCTGCCATATTATGGGCGCTGGTTACTGTCAGCAGCCAGGATCATGGTCGACAAGCAGCACATCACTCTCACAGAGCTAATCAACAAGATCGATGAGGTCAAAAAACGCTATGAGTAGAGGTCATCATGCCGAAAAGGCTACGGGGAAAGGCGACCCCCAGTGTTTTACAGGTGAGGCTGGAGAACCAAAATTCAAGGTCGGTGACCGGGTTCGGATTCGTGATTTACCGGATGTTTTCTACACCAGGTGCCAAGTATATACCCGGGGGGCAGAAGGTGTAGTAACTGTTGTGACACACGAAAGTCCTGCTCCGGAAGACGAGGCTTGGGATAACGTTGATAATCCCGAGTGGTTTTACATCGTGCGTTTCAAGCAGAAGGACCTCTGGCCTGAGTATCCTGATGCCTATGCCAACGACACATTGCAGACGGAGTTTTCCGAGCGCTGGCTCGAGCCCGTATAAGACGACTAACGCGATTCAACGCATAATTAGAGAACAGAATACAGAGGATTAAAGAGGAAAAGATTATGGCTGAAGATCATAATAAAGCTGCACCTATGGTGGATGAGGTCAGCGAATTCGAAGTGCTGGAAATTGCCGTTCGTGAACTAGCGATCGAAAAGGGTCTTTTCAGTGCAGAAGACCATCGACGCTTCGCAGAGTTTGCGCACAGCATAGGACCGTTGCCAGCTGCACGGCTGGTGGCCAAGGCTTGGCTGGACCCAGAGTTCAAGAAGCTTGCACTTGAAGATGGTTTTACTGCGAGCAAGGAAGTGGGTATTGACTGGTTGAATCCAACAGGGTTTGGAACACCCAGTGATTACTGTGACCTGCGTGTCCTGGAAAATACACCTTCGGTGCATAACGTGGTGGTATGTACACTGTGTTCGTGCTACCCCCGGCCAATTTTGGGTCACTCTCCCGAGTGGTACCGCACGCCAAACTACCGTCGCAGACTGGTCCGGTGGCCTAGGCAGGTACTGGCTGAATTTGGTTTGCAGATTTCTGCTGATGTTGAGATCAGGGTCGAAGACTCGAACCAGAAATGCAGGTTCATGGTAATGCCTATGCGGCCTGAAGGTACGGAAGACTGGACTGAGGATCAGCTTACGGAAATTGTGACTCGTGACTGCATGCTTGGGGTGGCCCTGCCGCATCCTGACCGTAAGGCGGATGACAAGCGACCGGTACACAAGGCAGCTAACCCGGTACACGGGCACTAGGCGGACATGACGACCTTGGGGAAAAACAATCCTGAAGCCGAAGTCCCGAATTCTGAATTTTCGCCGATTTCGCTTCTGGAGAAGGTTCGAGAACAGGGCAGGGTGTGGGAAGATCTTGCCAAGCAGTATGGTGTAGATAACGCGGACCCACCCTGGAAGATCAATCTGGACTCGACATGTGAAGCACTTGCTGCTGAGCAGTGTACGCTGCCTGTGCTGGAACGGCGCAATGAAGAAGATGTGCTTTCAGAAACACTTTACAAGGATGTACCGTACCCGGAACGCCAGCTTCTGGCGCTTGCACATTCAATGATACAACGTGGACTGATCGATGAAGAGGAGCTTGCTGCACGTATGAAATTTGTCGACAAACGCCTGAATAGCGTTTGAGACATCTCGACAATGTTGAATTGGCGAGCAGTGAGGCAAACACAAGTTAAGGAGTAATATGGCCAAGATATTTATGAAGTCTTCATGGGGAAGTGATGATCCGACCCGCGCTGCCATGGTATTTGGACATGCCAATGCACTGGCGAGCAAAGGTCATGAAGTACGAATCTTTTTACTCGGAGAAGCGGTATGTTTGGCACGGCCTGTTGTACGTGAAAACATGATTCCGCTTGGATGGCCGTCTGTTGCCGAGCAATGGGATGAAGCGATTGGAAATGGAGTCCGGATCGAGTGTTGCGGAGCATGTTCGAGAGCCCGTGGAATCAGTGAAGAGGACATGGCGAAAGCTGGGGCGCAACCAGGCAATCCTGATACGTTTGTGGAAGACGTAGAGTGGTCGGACAAGATCATTGCAGAATGACCCGTTGAAAATGGCATTGGGCCCTTTGGACAGTGCCAGGAAAACAGTATAGAGGTTAAAGAATGGAACACCGCAGCGGCGTTCAAATCAGCATCAAGGACCTTACTCATCGGTATACGGCAAAAAGCCCCGTTACCTTTGACAAGGTTAACGTCTCTGCAGACCCAGGCGAGGCACTGGTTATCATTGGACGGTCCGGATGCGGCAAATCCACGCTTCTCCATATCCTTGCCGGTTTGCTGGATAAGACATCCGGCACTGTGCAGATTGACAGCAAAGATGTCACGGCCCCTTCATCCAGGTGGATCATGATGTTTCAGGCACCGCATCTTTTTCCTTGGATGACGGTTGAGCAGAATGTTGGTACAGGCTTGCGGTTTGCCCGGTGGCCTGACAACAAGATCAAAAATCGGGTAAACGAGGTGATTGGTCTAGTACATCTTGAAGAATTTGCCAGAAATAATACACAGGATCTTTCCGGCGGACAGCAACAGCGGGTAGCTCTTGCGCGCTCTTTGGTGATGGAGCCGGACATGCTGCTCCTGGATGAGCCTTTTTCTGCGCTGGATGCCTTTACACGTGCAACCTTGCAGAAGGATGTCAGGGCCATCTCAAAGCAACTGGGTTTTAACCTGGTGATGGTTACCCACGACATTGATGAGGCAGTAATCATGGCCGATCGCGCACTGGTTATGGCTGGCTCACCCGGCAAAATTGTTCATGACTTCAAAGTAGACCTTGACGACCCGCGTGAAAGACAGGACCCTAGTGTTCAGGAAATGCGCGCAAGACTGATGCAGATATTCCATGAAGCAGCCGGTGTGCCGGCTGCTTCTGATGAGGAGGACAGTGATGCCGCAACTGATGCCGAGTTGGTTGGCAACTGAATTGGCCTGAATGTGCACTTCAGGCTTTGTAATGATGAGAGTAATGATGAGAGGAATTCCGACATGAAGAAAATCTATGAAAAACATGGCGACGGGATCCAGAATGATGATCCCAGGCTTGCCATTGAATTTGACCCCCTGTTCAAGGGGGTACTCGGTACCGGTATCAACCGGCGCGAATTGCTTCAGGTAGGAGGCTTAGCTGCCTTGGGAGGGGGCGCAAGTGCCTTACCCATGCCTACCTTTGCAGCCAAGAAAAAATGGGATCCAGTAATCAAGATTGGCTATATCCCTATAACTGACGCAGCAGCTTTGCTGATTGCGCATGATCAGGGGTATTTCAAGGACGAAGGTATCGATTCTGTGAAGCCAACCCTCATTCGCGGGTGGTCTCCACTCGTTGAAGCATTTGCGGCACACCGGTTTAACCTTACACATATGTTGATTCCGATACCGGTCTGGATGCGCTATAACAACAAGTATCCTATCAAGGTTACGGCTTGGGACCACACCAATGGCTCTGCCGTGCTGGTTGGTAAGAAGAGTGGCATCAATGAACCCAAGGATTTTGGAGGCAAGCAGTTCGCCGTACCCTACTGGTATTCGATCCACAACATTGTGTCGCAGCGGATCATGAAGGCTGCTGGCATCAAGCCGGTGATCAAGCCACAGTCTGCCAAGCTGGCTCCGGATGAGTGCAACTTCCTTGTACTGGCGCCACCGTCCATGCCACCTGCCTTGGCTGCGGGTACGATAGATGGCTATTGCGTAGCCGAACCGTTTAATGCGCTGGGTGAACTCAAGGCAGGAGGAAAGGTCCTGCGCTTTACAGGTGATGCCTGGAAAGGGCACCCCTGCTGCGTAGTGGTCATGCATGAAGAAGATACAATGGACCCTGACCGTGCAGCCTGGGCACAGGGAGTCCATAATGCAGTGGTCAGAGCGCAGATTCTTCTTGCAGAGAACAGGGAATCGATGTCTGAAATTCTATCTCGTGATGGCAAGGGCTATTTGCCCGTCCCGAAAGAAGTCGTGAAACGGGCCATGATGTTCTATGATCCTGCCTACTACAAAAATCCGAATGCAATCAAGCATCCGGAATGGGATCAGAATCGGATCGATTTTCAGGCATGGCCGTACAGGTCCGCTACCGAACTGGTAGTAAGTGACCTGAAAGAAACGGTAGTTACAGGGGATGCGAGATTCCTGGAAACGCTCACACCTGAGCATGTATCGAACGACCTCGTCAATTACGACTTTGTGAAAACTGCTTTGGAGGCCAATCCGAAGTGGAGGAATGATGCAAGCGTTCCCAAGGAAGGTGACCCGTACATTCGTTCGGAGGTGTTCGTACTTTGAGTAACGGGAAGGTTGATGTAGCCAATACCGATGCAACTACTGCATCGTCACGGGCTGTCAAAAATACAGCGGCTACTGCAAAGTCTGTAGGAAAAAGCCTGTTTAACTGGGCGGCTGGTCTTGCAATCCTGTTAGTGCTTTGGTGGTTTGGTGGTTATCTGATTGAGATCAACCCTGCCACAACAAACTTCAAGGACTTCGGACCGATACCCACGTTCAAGGCAATCCCGTATCTGCTGGAGGCAGGTAAGATCCAGGCCGCTGTCTTTACCAGCGGTTATCGTCTGGGTGCAGGCTTGCTCATTGCTATTGTCTGCGGAATCCCCATAGGGATCCTGCTCGGACGCAGCCAGGTCTTCCGTGAGTTGAGCAATTCACCGTTTCAGTTGATCCGTATGATCAGTCCTCTCTCTTGGGAGCCTATCGCGGTAATTGTGTTTGCGACATGGAACGGGGCCATTATTTTCCTGATAGCTGTTGCAGCAGTCTGGCCAGTAGTGTTTGCTACTGCAGCGGGATTGGCCAAGGTAGATCCTGCCTGGTTCAAGGTTGCTCGCAACCTTGGTGCCAAGCCCTGGCATATGGTAACGCAGATCATTCTGCCAGCCATCCTGTTCGATATTCTTACAGGAGTCAGGCTGGCTCTGGGTGTAGGCTGGATTGTGCTGGTACCTGCTGAATTTCTCGGGGTTACATCAGGCCTGGGCTACTCCATTGCTGATGCAAGGGAGACGCTTTCCTATGACCATCTCACTGCGATGGTGCTCACTATCGGGATTATGGGTTACATACTTGACAGTTCCTGTGCGATGCTGATCAAGCGTTACAGCTGGCATCACTCGTGAAGGACGATTTCAAATATATAAATGAATAAGGAGATATAACCATGCAATATCAGACAGCCACAAGCGTCAAACAGCATGATGTTACAATTTCAAAGGCTGCTCGGCCTTTGCAGGTCGCTGCCGCATTTCTGTTGGGAGCGGTCATCATGTATGGCGTCGGATTCATGAATTCAGCTGCGGTGCACAATGCGGCTCATGACGTTCGCCATTCACAGGCATTCCCTTGCCACTAAAAGGGACTGACAGGATTCCTTAGCGAGTCGTTTCTCTCTCCACCAGGCGGCGGATGATCATCCAGATCATCCGCCTGCAGTTTTTGTGGGTAGTTGCTGCCCCTCTCACATGATCCAGATTCACACCGGCGTGCAGTAATCTTTGAGCCGGAATTTACTTTCGTCGTTACCGTACGAATCGTCCAGTAGAACTTCTGATCAGGCTATCCAACCTGATCTCGGGAGCAACTGATAATGTGATTTCAGGGCAAAAAGATATTAGAGTAAATTGTTTATGCAGTGACTTCGAAGTTTGTCTAGATTGTGAGTGTTTGCATTCGAATAGCAATTTACAGGATGAATAGAAGCCAGTATTCGTAATAGAAACCAATCCTGAACGCCGAGCAGGGCATGCTAAAATTATCAGGTAACTTTGGGTGTCAGTTTCCTGTATCTGGTATACCGCACCAAGATCGTTTTTTCCTGCCTTTATGGGGTTGTCCGAGGCCAACTGCAATCGGGATGTCAGCAAGTCTGGATTCATCTTCCAGTGTTAGGAAATACAAGAATTTTTTCACGTCATACTGCTAGGCCTACATCAATTGAGAATAAGGTTTGGTCGAAAAAAAAGAGGGGCATCCAATGCCCCTCTTTTTCTACAGAAAATGCCAGTCTGAAGTTTGTGAAATTATTTCCAGCGGTACTGGAGCAATGTCCAAAACTTCTGGGTATCAGTGGAGAATCCGTCGTCACTCTCAAAGTCCGTATACTTGATTGCAAACAGGAGTTTTTTACCGATTGGTTTACCCCACAGTACGCCCCATTCGTCTCCGTAGTCGGAAATTCGATTTCCACCACTCATGTATGAACTGTCTGTACTGTAGTCGTGATAGTTGAAGACGAACTTGTTTTTGCCGATTACATTACCAAATAGACCTAACACTGTTAAAGTAACACTGGTGTCTTCGATACCGCCAACTGGGGTTGCAGAGCCTCCAGGAGCAGCAACAAACTTGTCAGCCCAGCCGTTGAAGGCGTGCACTGTGGCCAATGGGGTTTGTATGGCGTTTCTGCCGTTACCCTCCAGTACCTCATGACCTACCCTGATTTGGAAGGTAGGTTCGCCAATTGGCATAAAACCCAGATTATCAACCCTGGTGCCCCCAAACCTGATTCCCAATTCAATGTTGTAATAATCATTGTCACTCAAATGATCCGCAGCATCATCGGAGGGATCCTGATTGGCCCACTCAAACTCAGTTTGCAAGTCAAAGGTGTCACTCAGTTCGTGTCTGCCTGTGAAACGTAAACCATAGGTATCCGAATCAAAGATTACAGGTCCCACAAAAGGAGGTGCCATCCCTGTACCTTCAACAAACGGGGTTCTTCTGTTGTTATCAAAATCCAGTAGGTAGCCGTAAGCTACAAGCTTGCCTCCAATGCCCGGCAGTTTATACGACACATTGATCAGGTGAGCATCATCCATGTTCCATTCGTTGAAAACTGAATCCTCACCAAACAACCGTTTGACCTTGTCGACATAAGTGTACGAGACTCCAAGGTTCTTGAAAGACTTGTCTACTCGTATGGCATCCATGGATACATTGTTATTTCGCCAGATCACATCCCCGACCCATCGGTGATTGTCATAAATGACGGTCTGGCGGCCAATTTTAAAAGAGAAGGTGCCGTCACACGGACCCGGTGCACTGGGACAGCCACCAGTTGGACTGCGCCAGCCTATATAGGCTTCGTTGATTTCTTCGAACTCATTATCCGGGATGATCGCATGGCCTTCTGTATAACGATTAATTGCAGGAATGTTGGGAAGCATCGGGTGATAAACCGGTGGTTTGAGACCTGCTGGTACTGACGCTGGTCCACCTAGAGGAAAATTCGGTGGAATGTTAAAGTCATCGTCAATATTGAATGCCCGGTCACTGCCCAATATCCTGCTGAATTCCACTTCCAGGCGACCATACAAGCCGTTCCATCGACCTGTGGTATATCCAATCGCTGTGCGCCAGGCCATTGCATCGGCGTCATTAGTATGGCCGAGTGGATGCGAAGCAGGAAAATCATCCTCAACGTCCTCAAAACGCAGGCGTGTCCAGAAATCAAGCCTCCCGTTGGTGATCGCATCCGCGACTCCTGGGAATTGAGGCTGCATCTTGTGATGAGGGTTGTGGTGAGTGTTGGGGACATTAGGCAAGCCCACTGCTCCGGCACCTTGTGCAAGCATCAGCATTGCAAAGGCCACGAGGAATGGCAGAGGTTTAAAGTAGACCATGGTTTTCTCCTCCCTTGCAGAGTTCTTCTGATCAGGGTGTCCTTTTCTCGCCTGACCGAGTACAGTATACCGTATTGAAGCCAGTGTTCTCAGAACTTGAACTTCCAGCTGTTAACATAAGCTTAATAGTCTATATATAGTAAATATAAAGCCATCCGTCCAAGACTTTCTCATTATTAAACCCATAGATTTTAGCTATGGATAGATTAGCAACCATAGCGTGATAAATATACTTCTGCCGGTAGGGTCATGTGGGAACTTCCACGCGAATGCCTCGTGAGACCCGATTCGCAGCCTGGTAGCAATGCCCTGGCTGATTTTCATTCAGGACTGGCAGAAACTGCATCGTATGATGCAGTCAGTTTCGTGGTGCAGCTAGCCACTTCGAATCAGCCGCGACCGGGCCTGTCAGTGTATGCAAGAAAGCTTCCAGTTGCCGTTTTTCCCTCCTGCCCAGATCCAGAGTCTTGGTCTCGTTATGGCCCACCATGGCCCCGGGTGCACGGTCGTAATGATTGATGACTTCTGTGAGGGTGGCCAGTTGACCTGCATGCATATAAGGTGCGGTCTCTGCTACATTCCTGAGCGACGGGGTTTTATGGGTTCCGATCAGTTCATCTCCAGTCCGTACGAAACGCAATTCCTCGCATTCTGCTATTTTTGAATCGCTGAATTGTCCCATGCAATTAAACGGATCTTTCAGCAATTCGCGCAGTCCCTCAACCCGGCCCATGCTTGGAAGTGTCCCCGGACTGGAAAGCACCCCGGTGTTATGAAATTCATGATTGGTGAAAAGTGGTCCGTTATGGCAATTTATGCACTGTGCTTCACCAATGAATAGCTTCAAACCGGCGAGTTCATCGGGACTCAGCATGTCCGTTTCTGCATTGTTGTCTGCAATCAGGTCCTCCACGTATTGGTCAAAGCGTGATGCTCCGGGAACAAGAAGGCGCTCATACGCGGCTATTGCTTTGCCGATATTTACAAAGACTTTTGTGACCGCCTTCCTGTCCTCATTCGACATGGAGTGCCAGTTACTGTTCAAGGTCTCGTCATCTATTGGTCCTGCAGCGGCCGGAAAACGCAAGGGGTCAGAAAAATTTGCGAGTGGGCCAAACAGTTTTTCATATTGCACACGGTAGCCGCTGTCTTGTGTGACCAGATGCACAAGCTGCATGCGCGTACTGCCATGCTCCAGCGGATTTTCCAGTGGTGAAAGCGCCTGTGACCACAGGCTATCCTTGCGTCCGTCCCAGAAAAACCAGGGACTGTAGGCTGTCCCGAGAATGCTCATGGTATTGCGTACTCCCGTCTTGGTTCCTACAGCGACTTCAAGCCCGTCGGTAAAATGTCGTTCAGGCTGATGGCAGCTTGCACAGGAAACCTGTTCGCTGGCGCTCAGCCGCTTGTCAAAAAACAGCTGATGTCCTAGCTGAGCGGCCTCGAGCGAGTCTGCTGCAGCATTACTCTTGTTTGTAGGCAGTGTCGGAAGATTCGCAATCCATAACGAACGCAACAGGGTGATTTCTGCGGAGGTCCATGCTTCGGGAGAACGGGTTTGCGCGTACCACCAGAGGATACTGGCCACTACGACTGAAATCGCAGCAACTACCGCGACCGGTGCAGATTTTGACATGCTAAGCCTGCAGGTCCAGGTTGAAGGTCACACTGTCGGAAATAGCACCTTGCTGGATTGAAAATGTGACTTGCCACCGCCCGCCCATATGGAACTTCAGACCTTCAATCAGGTAATCGCCATTGCCGAGGTTCCGGGTGGCTCTGGGGCTTGTCGGAAGCCCATGGTCGTGTTCTGGCATCCCACCGGAAACCCGGATTTCTGCATCAATGACTGGTTCACCTGAGCTGTTTTCAATGTGAAGCATCCACGCGTGCATGGTGTTGATGACGATCGGGTCCAGTTCACTGGTGAACTGTACTTGGAACTGCTGCTCGTCCGAAATTTTGACGGTTTCCGCTACTGGTCTGTTTTCAGCCGATGCCGGGATGAAAGCTGCGAGGAGCAGAATGGAAATTACCGCCGGTTTCATTTTTCCAGAGCTCTGCGTATGCGGGCATAGCCTCCACTCATGAGCCAGTAACCCACCTGTAGGAAAATCGCCAGAGCAACAAACCAGGGAATCGTTCCCCAGTCCGAACCGCCTACGCGAAACGGAAAGACAGCTGTATACGTACGATTCTGTTCCGGATTCGTGGTCGAGACGATACCAATGTAGCCGCCTTCCTCGGAAAACTCGTGAAGCGCAAGAAAAACGCCGTCCTGGCGAATCTGGGGAGGTTGGTAGAATACGGTATCACGGGACAAGTCCTTGTCCTTGATGTCGTCCCAGCGAGCGAACCGGCCAAGCTTTGAAACATCCTTGATTATGCGGAAGTCAACCGGCACTTCTCTCATGCTCGTGTGCAGGTACTCAAGCACGAAAACACTCTCGCCTAAATGAGGTATGTCTTCACAGAGTTCAGCATGCCGACTTTCCTGTGGCTGGTAGATCTTGAAATGTGCCTTGTAAAAACCGATCTGGATGACACACTGGTCATCTTCTAGGAACACACCTCCATGTGCATGGACGCTGACACTTGACCACAGTGCCAGGCACGTGAACAAGGCTGTAGAGCGTGCAAAAAATATCGTATTAAACTGCTTAGGGTAGACAGAACTGCTGCATACAGCATAACAGATACGCTGTGACTTCTGTAGAAATCATGTCCGGTGCTTCAAACGGCTCCAGCGCAATTTTCCTGTGAAAATGAAGAGCACCACCAGAGGTATCACACCCCTTTCAAGCAAGCTGGTTATTCGACTGACGCCAGGCTAATGACCGCCATGATGCTCGACGACGGGTGCTTCATCCACTCCGAAAAACTCGGCACGCGCAAGATAGGTGTAGTCACCTTCAATGGACATCATGCCCACCAGTACCAGCAAGGCAAGAGGCGGTAGAAGTATGGCAGTAATCAGTGCCAGCCGTTCCCAAGCCATGTGCATGAAAATTGCCACGATGAAACCTGCCTTCAGCATCATGAAAATCAGAATCAGGTTCCATCTGAGGTATCCCTGAAACTGGAAATAGTCTACGAAATAGGAGGCTGTACTGAATACGAACAACAGTACCCAAATCCAGATGTAGATACTCAGTGGATGCTGCTGACCTTCTTCTGTGCTTGTAGCCATGATAGTTAATACCCTTTACCAAAGATAAAAGAATGCAAAAATGAATACCCAGACCAGGTCGACAAAGTGCCAGTACAGGCCTGCGATCTCGACGATGTCATACCCTTTTTTCTCGTAACGACCGTTCAGGACACCGATAGCAACGTACGTCAGGTATATGACCCCACCTGAAACGTGTCCCCCGTGAAACCCGGTTATCATGAAAAAGCTGGCTCCGAACTGGGCAGCACCATATGGGTTGCCCCACGGGCGAACCCCCTCGTCTACAATCAGCTTGGTCCACTCAAAGGCCTGCATGCCTACGAAAAGCAGCCCGAACGCGGCAGTAATGAGCAGGAAAATGGCTGTCTTGGTACGATCCCGCCGGTAGCCGTAATTTACGGCCAGTGCCATGGTGCCGCTGCTCGTGATCAGCACGAAGGTCATGATGGCAATGAGAATCAGTGGAATCGGTGCGCCACCAAAACTCAGTGCGAAGATTTCGCTCGAATTGGGCCAGGGCACGGTAGAACTGATCCGCACCTTCATATAACTGACCAGGAATGAAGTAAAAATGAACGTGTCGCTCAGAAGGAAGATCCACATCATGGCCTTGCCCCAGTGGACCCTGAAAACTTCTTTTTCAGCGCTCCAATCCGTAACCAGATCGGTCACGGCATCCTGCGTGGCGGCGACTTCTCCTGAACTTTGTGCCATGTTGTTCTATATCCTTTGATTTACGTAGATAACAGTAGTGCAAATAATCCCAGCCACACCAACAGCAAAAAGTGCCAGTAGATTGTGCAGAGTTCCACGCTGGTACGGACCTTGTAGACTTCCACCTTGTTCTGCAGCCTGAATACAGTCCGGCTCCAGACCCAGAGCCCTCCCAGAATGTGCAATGCATGTATGGCTGTCAGTACATAAAAGAAGGCATTGGCGGGGTTGCCAGAGAGAAAATGTCCGGCTTTCTGCAATCCCTGCCAGGCCCACAGCTGTCCTCCTATGAAGGCAAAGGTAAGCAGGCCGGCCACGAGCAAGTGGATTTTCACGCCGCGTGCCTGGTCACGTACTGCCGCATTGCGTGCTAGCTGGAAAAACACACTTCCCAGTACCAGCAAGACAGTGTTGAACCACAGTACTCCGGGGTCTGCAAGCGGGCGCCAGTCACCAAATTCCATGCGCTGGAAATAGGCGCTGGCAAACAGCGAGAACAGTGATGTGGCCACACCAAGAAACACGATCAGGCCAATTTTGGCAGCAGGCACGGAATAGGGACCACCGGCGTGGTCCTGTCCTATCAGACCTTCTTCGGCCCAAGGCTGTACATTGATGGTTTGGCGGATCAGCCAAAACACCATCGCGCCCATGATCAGGGCCAGTACGACCAGTGTTGCTGTCATGTCCTAGACCTTTCCTTCGCCCCGGGTGTTCTCACTCGGTGGTTCAGTCTGGGGTATGAAATCTTCCTTGGCTCCGGGTACGCTGTAGGAATAGGCCCAGCGGTATACGACCGGCAGTTCCTTGCCCCAGTTGCCGTGTTTGGGCGGATAGTCCGGTGTTTGCCATTCGATCGAGGTGGCACGCCACGGATTCCGCTTTGACTTCCGGCCCTTGAAAAGGCTCCAGATGATATTGACGAGGAACAGGAACTGGGCCGCTGCCACGACCAGCGCTGCAACTGTGATGCTCAGGTTGGCAGCCTGTACGCTGTCTGGCAGGAATTCTGTCGTGCCATTGGCGTAATAGCGTCGAGGCACACCCAGTATTCCAATGTAATGCATCGGCAGGTAAATCGCATAGGTGCCAAGGAATGTCATCCAGAAGTGAATCTTGCCCATGGCGTCGTTGAGCATGCGGCCGGTCAGCAGGGGGAACCAGTGATAGATGCCCCCGAATACCACCAGAAATGGCGATACTCCCATCACCATGTGGAAATGCCCGACTACAAAATAAGTATCGGAGAGAGGCACATCCACGACCACATTTCCGAGAAACAGGCCCGTGATGCCGCCATGAATGAATGTGAAGATGAATCCGATTGCGAACAGCATGGGTACTGTCAGGTGGATATTGCCTCGCCACAGGGTCAGTACCCAGTTATAGACCTTGATTGCAGTGGGTACTGCAATGATCAGTGTGGTCGTGGCAAAGAAGAATCCGAAGTACGGGTTCATTCCACTGACATACATGTGATGGGCCCACACGATAAAGCTCAGGCCTCCAATGGCCACGATCGCCCAGACCATCATCCGGTAGCCAAAAATGTTCTTGCGTGCATGCGTGCTGATCAGGTCCGAAACAATCCCGAACGCTGGCAGTGCCACGATATACACCTCCGGGTGGCCGAAGAACCAGAACAGGTGTTGGAACAGGATCGGGCTTCCACCTTCATGCGACAGGTTCTCGCCCAGCGAGGAAATAGCGGGCATGAAGAAACTGGTGTCCAGGGCTTTGTCCAGCGTCATCATGATGACGCTGACAAGCAGTGCCGGGAAAGCCAGCAGGCCAAGTATCGTGGCCATGATGATTCCCCAGACTGACAGGGGCATCCGCATCAGTGTCATGCCGCGTGAACGCGACTGGAAAGCAGTGGTCACATAATTCAGGCCCCCCATCGTGAAGGCGACCACGAACAGGGCCAGTGATACCGTCATGCATATGATGCCCCAGTCGGCACCTGCCGAGCCTTCAGTGATCGCTTGGGGGGGATACAGGGTCCAGCCGGCACCCGTAGGTCCCTCCGGGACGAAGAAACTCGCGCAGACCACGATGACGGACAGCAGGTATACCCAATAGCTCAGCATGTTCATGAAAGGGAAAGCCATATCACGGGCTCCGCACATGAGCGGCACCAGGACGTTGCCGAAACCGCCAAGGAAAAATGCGGTGAGCATGAAGACGATCATGATCATGCCGTGCATGGTTACGGCTTGGTAATACTCATCTGGCTGAATGAAGTCGAATACCCCAGGGAAACCCAATTGAAGTCGCATGAGGCCAGACAGGATCAGGGCCACCACCCCGACTGCCGTGGCAGTGATGATGTATTGAATTCCGATGATCTTGTGGTCTTGGCTCCAGACATACATGCCGATCCATGTTTTCGGATGGGCAAGTTCCTGTCCCTTATCGGCTAATGCGACGTGTGCCATGATGAGTCACTCCTCAGTCTTTGCATGTTGGATACTGTATTAGTTTCGTTTCGTGTATTCAAATATATTAGCAGTAACCTGTCAGAAGGTATTGATGTACGCTATCAGGTCATTGATCTTTTTTTCGTTCAGGCTTAGAACCATGGATTCCATCTGTCTTCCCGTGGCATCCTGCGGGTGCGCCCCGCGCAGCCCGTGCTTGAAGTTGATGAGCTGTGTAGCCAGATACCAGTCACTCATTCCAGCAATCCGCGGTGCATTTACCGCCCACCGGCCTTCGCCCTGCTTGCCATGGCACTTGCCGCACGTGGTGTACAGCGCGCGTCCCTTCCCTATGTCGCCTTGGACGGTCTTGGGTGCCGGTTCATCTGGCAGGGTTTGTATGTAGGCTGCAATATTGTTCATCGCTGCTTGGTCAACCAGGGTTGCAGCCATCGGTGCCATTTGCTGGCCAAACACGTCTTCCGGATTCGAGCCTCTGATGCCATCCCTGAAGTAAGTCAGCTGTCGCTTCAGGTACCAGTCTTCCTGACCGCTGAGTTTGGGTGCATTGAGCGCCTGGTTGCCTTCACCCTGCACTCCATGGCATGCGGTACAGACCTGGTAGAGGGCTTCGCCCGCAGCAATATCACCAGGCGTCTTGTGTGACAGCTGTGCGTAAGTGGGTTGCTGTGCAAGCCAGGTATGGAATTTCTCCTCTTCCACTACAACAACCTTGCCTCGCATGGTGTGATGGCCAATGCCGCACAATTCTTCACACAGAATCTCGAACGTTCCAGTGCGTGTTGGCGTAAGCCATTGCCAGGTAATCATACCCGGCACCAGGTCCATCTTCACGCGGAATTGAGGGACAGTAAAGTTGTGCAGCACATCTTTCGAACGCAGCAGGAACTTGATAGGCAATCCGATGGGTATGTGGACTTCGTTACCCTCGATCAGGATGTCATCCTGACCATACGGGTCTTCCTCGTTCATGCCAAAAGGGTTGTCGAAACCGATCTTCCTGTTGTCCGTAGTGCCTAGCTGACCATCTTCTCCCGGAAAGCGGAAACTCCATTGCCACTGCTGCCCGATCACCTCCACAATGGCCGCATTTTCCGGTGGAGAAACGAACTTTCCCCACACGATCAGCCCGGGGGCCAGCATCGCCACGACTCCGACGGTGGTAATGGCAGTCAGCCATCCCTCCAGTTTCTTGTTTTCCGGCTCGTAGCTGGCACGCTGATGCTTGTTCTTGTTGCGGAACTTGATGATGCAGTAGGCCATGAACAGGTTAGCAGCAACAAACACCACACCACAGACAATGAATGTGATGGTCACAGTCGTGTCGATAGCGCCCCAATTCGATGCAATTTCCGTAAAGTACCACGGGCTCATGAAATGGAAAATCACGGACCCGACTACCAGCAAGATTAGTATTATGGCAACGGTCATGCTCAAGACTCCTTAGTCATTAGGTACGGTGGTTGTGCTGACTGTGTGCGGCGGTGTCACCATATAATTCCTCCGCTGCATCTGCAATCTACGAAAATCAGGGTAAACAGACCCAGCAGATACAAGATAGAAAACCCGAACAGTCTGCGCGTGCTCTGAGGGGTGATCGGCTTGCGTGCAAAGTCTATGGTCATTAGCAGGTACGCCACCCCCAAGGCCGCTGAAGACACTAGATACGTGATCCCCACGAAGCCTAACCAGTACATGGCAGTACTTGCTGGCACCAAGGCAACAGTATACGCAAGCATTTTGATCTTGGTAGCTCTCTCGCCGCGGACAACCGGTAACATCGGCAACCCGGCTTTGCGGTACTCATCGGCTCTCAACAGGGCAAGCGACCAGAAGTGCGGAGGCTGCCATATGAACATGATGATGAACATCGTCACCGCGGGCCAGCCAATGTCATTGGTAACTGCAGCCCAGCCTATCAGTGGTGGTGCCGCACCGGCCACTCCGCCAATTTCCGTACATAACGGTGATGTACGTTTCAGCCACATGGTGTAGACCACCACGTAGAACAGCGTCGTGGCAAATGCCAGGTAGGCTGTCAGCGGATTTACCAGGTAGAAAAGGATTGCAAACGACCACATGCTGAACATCACTCCCAGCCACAGTGCCTGTTGCGGGTGCAGGCGGTAGGAAGGCAGCGCACGCATGCGTGTACGGGCCATCTGTTTGTCCACTTCCCGGTCCACATAGTTGTTGAGTGCACCGCTTGCAGCCGAGGCAAGAGCAGTCCCGATGAGGGTAAAGGCAAGCAGGTCCAGGGTGAGTCTACCGTTTCCTGCAAGCCACATGCCTGCAAAGGTGGTTACCAGCACCAGCGTGGCAATCCGCGGTTTGCACAATTCAGCAAAATCGCTCGCCTGATTACGGACTGCTGTTATTGTTGCATTCACTCTCTGGCAATACTCCCTACTGAGCCATGCATACGATTGGTATCTCAAACTTGAATTGGCTGGATTTAAAACCCTGGCTGACCTGTCAGCTTGCCCAAGTGCGTTGCCTGGCTGTCAAACTTCTATTCGTATGTAAATATATGACCCTTACTGGACTGTCATTCGTAAAATTCATGCCCTGTTTCATACACTGTCCAAGCAAGACCCTTGTCTATTGTCCCGAGTGAATGAGTCCGGGTTTCTTCAAGCTAGTACTGTACGAACGCGAAGCTTGTGCAAGGGGTTTCCCGTAGCCTTATCGCAGGCATCTTGAAGTACATACCGCGTGCATGAAACGTATCAATGTATCTGATTGTGTCGCTAGTCTGGTTCCTGCTCCGGAACTAAAGTTTTCTGGCCTGCAGCCAGAATCCATAACCACGGCATTTGCAAATACCAGCAATGGCTGTTTTTACAAGGGTGCCGTACTTAAACAAGATAGATTTATCTCATTCTGTACAATTACAATACCAAAATGGCAGGGAAATGATACCTGCCTGTGTTGGATAACCCAGCATGCTACCACATATTCACATAGTAAGTTCACACCAACCTGGAAAAATTAGTTCAGAGCTATGAGAATGCTCTCCGGACTGCTTTCCTCAAATCTGTGAAGGGCCTGCCGGGTCCATGTCTCATCAGCTGCTCAGTCAGTGAAAGGGCTGCTAAGTTGTTGTTCGGGAAGAACGTATTTACCGGGCGAGAACAGGAATTTCTGTCCAGGCGCATTAATATTTTCTTCTAACCCGCCTTTGAAGCATGCTACGATGGAGATGCGGGTCAGAATGGGGAGGAGGTGCGGTATGAGACAAGTATTGTACTCGTCATGTGAGCGTATCGTTGTGGTAGTGCTCGCAACATCAATGCTTTTTGTGTTGGCGTATGCGTCCAAAGCGCGTGCGGCGGATTCCAGATGGTATGTAGGTGCAAACCTGCCTGTGATGTACATAGATGATACGGATACAACCATCACTGGCGAAAGTGCTGACCATACGATGCCGATGGCCCCGAGAACGCCGTACAGGGCTGAAGCCGAAAACAAGTTTGATACAGGCTACAAGCTGGAAGGCTTTGTTGGTTACGAACTGGGCTCCAATTTCCGCATAGAGCTTGAAGTGTTTTATGCCGAGGCTGATGTGGACAAGCTCTATTACAGCGGCATAACAACCAGCCACCCTGTTTTAGGGCCGCAGTCTGTACCGGGCAGAAAATCCATTCCCATATCCGGTACTGCCGAGCAGATGGGCGCCTCATTGAATCTCTGGTACGACTTTGATTTCGGGTCCAAATGGATTCCCTATGTCGGTGCCGGCATTGGTATTCTCGAAATCGACTTTGGTGATGTGGATTACGATGACAACGCGCTTGCACAAGAAGTGGCAAATCATCTCGCGGTGCTTGGAGCGCAAGCCCTGGCAGCACAGGCAGGCCAACCCCCTCCACCGCCTGAGGCGGTGCTCATGGACCCGAGACTCCGGCTGCCGGAAGGCCATGTACCGGAAATTTCAAGTACCGATACAGTGGTTTCCTACCAGTTTGCTGCAGGTGTGAGTTACAAGTTTCGGGAAAACATGTTGTTTCGTATGGGTTATCGCTATCAGACCTCGGACGACCTGAAATTCGATGGTTCGAACGCCTCGGGTACAGTAAGTACAAAGAGCGATTTTGAAGTTCAGTTCCTGGAGGTTGGGATACGGTATCATTTCTGAGACAAGAGGTTTGTTTCGTACAGGAGAGCTGCTTACTGCGATGGTCATACTGGCGGTTCAGGAAGGCTGCCGCCACTGGTCCGTTCTCTCAGTTTCAGGTGCTGAAGGATTGTCGTTGCAATCTCTTCTATCGAGATGGAAGTGGTATCCAGAAAGGGCAGTCTCGCAGCCCTGAAAATGGATTCTGCCCGGCGGATTTCGTATTCGCATTGTTCCAGCGAGGCATAGCGGCTGTCTGGCCTTCTTTCTTGGCGGATCCTGTATAGCTGCTCGGGTGAAATGGTAAGTCCGAACAGCCGGTTCCGCACTTCCACAATGGGCCCGGGCAGTCCGGGGTTTTCGAAATCGTCATCTGCAAGGGGGTAATTTGCAGCCTTGAGGTTGTAGTGCATTGCCAGGTATAGGCAAGTTGGGGTCTTCCCGCATCGGGACACGCCTGTCAGCACGATATCCGCACTTGCTATATCCGTGAATTTTGTTCCATCATCGTGGTTCAGTGTAAAATCAAGAGCCTTGATACGCTGTACATATTTCAGCGGACTGCCCACGCCATGCGTCTCGCCGACCGCATGCGATGCTTTAGCGCCCAAACGGGATTCCAGTACTGGAATGAATGTGGAGAAAATATCCAGCACCGGGATGTCATGGGAAAGGAACAGGTTCTTGAGGGATTCGTCGGCCAGGCTGGTGAACACAAGGGGCGGGTGTTGCCGGTTCAAATTCGTGATGCGTGAAATATGCGCGATTACACGCAAGGCCTCCTGTTCATTTGAAACAAATGGAAATACAGTCTGGAGGAACTCGGTATCCGGGAACTGTGTGAACAGGGACTGGCCCAGTGACTCGATGGTAATGCCCGTACTGTCTGATATGAAGAACACGTTTTGTTTTTTCCTGGCCATGCTGCAAATATACCCGATATGAACCGCTATACGATTGATCTTGATGAAATCAGCTCCAAGGACATATCCAGAGTAGGGGGCAAGAACGCCTCTCTGGGTGAAATGATCCGCAACCTCGCAAGCCTCGGGGTTTGCGTGCCAGGCGGTTTTGCCACGACTTCGGAAGCGTTTCATCTGTTCATGACCGTTAACGGTCTGACAGGCAAGGTTTCGCAACTGCTTGACGTTCTGGATGTGGAGGATATCTCCATGCTGGTCAGGACCGGAAGGACCATACGTGAATGGATCCTGGATGGGGAGTTGCCTGATGAGCTGCAAACCGAAATTGTCGCTGCATACCGGGATCTCGAAAGCCGTGTGCATCCGAATGTGGCAGTCGCAGTCCGCTCTTCGGCCACGGCAGAAGACCTGCCGGAGGCTTCATTTGCAGGTCAGCAGGAAAGTTACCTGAATGTGCGCGGTATTGCAGACGTGCTGGCTGCGGTCAGGAAGGTATTTGCATCCCTGTTCAGTGATCGTGCCATTGCATACCGGGTGCAGAAGGGATTCGGGCATGCCGGGCTCGCTCTTTCTGCAGGCATCCAGCAGATGGTGCGCAGTGACCTTGCCTCCAGCGGTGTCATGTTCACCCTGGATACGGAATCGGGTTTCAGGGATGTGGTGTTCATCACTGCCGGGTACGGGCTGGGCGAAACCATTGTTCAGGGGCAGGTCAATCCGGATGAGTTCTATGTTGCAAAGACCGCCTTGAATCGTGACCAGCCTGCCATCATACGGCGCAGTTGCGGCAGCAAGATGCAGAAGATGATTTTCAGTAGCCGGGGGAGCGGCACACAGACCGTTGCAGTCGAGGCGTCCCGGCAGAACCGTTTCTGCATCACGGATCCTGAAGCGGAGTCCCTGGCCCGCATGGCCGTTCTGATCGAGCAGCACTACCAGCGGCCCATGGATATCGAATGGGCCAAAGACGGAACGGATCAGCAGCTGTATATTGTTCAGGCGCGCCCCGAAACTGTACAGAGCCGGCAGCAAAAGGTGATCGAGAAATACTCTCTGGAAGAAGTTTCTGATGTATTGGTGACCGGCCGCAGCATTGGGCAGCGAATCGGTTCAGGTCAGGCTCGTATCATTCAATCGCTGGAGGAAATCGAGCAACTGCAGGCAGGTGAAGTACTTGTGACGGACATGACAGACCCCCACTGGGAGCCTGTAATGAAGCGTGCTGCGGCTATCGTTACCAACCGGGGCGGACGTACCTGTCATGCTGCCATTATTGCACGCGAGCTGGGCCTGCCTGCAATCGTGGGATGCGGTGATGCTACCCGCAGCCTACGGTCTGAGCAGGAGATCACGGTATCATGTGCCGAGGGCGATACGGGCTATGTCTACGACGGCCTGCTAGGGTTTGAAATCAACCGTACCCGGCTGGACAGGATGCCGGACATCCCCTGCAAGATCATGCTCAATGTCGGGGATCCCGGGCAGGCTTTTACATTTTCACAGACACCCAATGCAGGGGTTGGACTGGCTCGTCTGGAATTCATGATCAACAACTCCATCGGTGTTCACCCGCGTGCCCTCGTTGACTTTGACCTGCTTCCTGGCGAGCTGAAAGCAGCCATCGACAAACGCTGCTCGGCCTATCCGGATCCGGAGACATTTTTTGTCAGTAAGCTGACGGAGGGAATTGCAACCCTGGCTGCTGCGTTTGAAGGCAAACCTGTTCTGGTGCGGCTGTCGGATTTCAAGTCGAATGAATACGCGAACCTGCTTGGAGGCAGCCTGTATGAACCTGCGGAAGAAAACCCGATGATCGGGTACAGGGGCACTTCAAGGTACCTGTCAGAGTTGTTCACGCCCTGCTTCGAGATGGAATGCCGCGCACTGCGAACCGTGCGTAATGAGATGGGATTTACGAACATCCAGGTGATGGTGCCGTTCGTGCGCACGCTGGATGAAGCGGAAAGTGTAACCGAACTGCTTGCCAGGCACGGACTGGAACGTTCAAAGAATGGCCTCAAGGTAGTAATGATGTGCGAGTTGCCATCGAACGCGCTGCTCGCAGACCAGTTTTTGCAGTACTTCGATGGGTTCTCCATCGGTTCGAATGACCTTACGCAAATGACACTGGGACTGGATCGGGATTCCGAGCTCGTGGCCGGACAGTTTGACGAGAGAAATGCTGCAGTACGGCAGTTGGTCAGCAGGGCAATCCAGGCATGCAGGAAATCAGGTAAATATGTAGGAATTTGCGGGCAGGGCCCCTCTGATTTTCCCGACTTCGCAGATTGGCTGGTTGACCAGGGCATTGACAGCATCTCGCTGAATCCCGACTCAGTACTGAGTACTTGGATGTACCTTTCGAAACTTCGCTCGTAAGCTCTGGGGTTCACTGTAAGCCCTCCTTGTTTGCAACCATTTTGAGGTGGTGCTTTCTTGAAGGGTTTTAGCGTGTATTGCACAATTCCATCCTGATTTGTTATACCCGTGCAACAATGCTGTGCGAGGATCTGTTATACAGTCGGCAGTTACTGCTGTATCCTGTGATCGCAATAATATGGGGGACAAACGTTGAAAGCGGTCGGCTTGTACAAGTATTTGGCCATACACGAAGCAAATTCTCTGCTTGACCTGGAGCTTCCCAAGCCCAGTCCTGCTGGCAGGGAAATCCTGGTCAGGGTACAGGCCATCGCTGTCAATCCGGTGGACACGAAAATGCGTGCCCCGCAAGACAAGGTGGAGGAAAGTCCCCGTATTTTGGGATGGGATGCTGCGGGTGTTGTCGAGGATGTGGGGCAGGATGTTTCACTGTTTCGGCCTGGCGACGAGGTATTCTATGCAGGCAGTTTCATCCGTCCAGGTTGTAACTGCGAGTTTCATCTCGTGGATGAGCGTATCGTGGGTGGCAAACCGGAAAGCCTGGATTTTGTCCAAGCTGCAGCCCTTCCACTCACCAGCATCACGGCATGGGAGGCCCTGTTTGACCGTCTCGGTATTGACCCGGACGGCGCGGATCATGCCAGGCACCTGCTTGTTATCGGAGGTGCAGGCGGCGTTGGCTCCATTGCCGTACAATTTGCAAAGCAGGTTGCGGAGCTGACCGTGACGGCTACAGCTTCCAGGCCGGAGTCGCAGGCATGGTGCCGGGAGTTGGGTGCGGATTACATTATCAACCACTATCTGGATATCCCGGCTCAGGTCAATGAACTGGGGATAGGCGGTTATGACTATATCCTGTGCCTCAATGATACGGACGAACACTGGCAGGCCATGGCTGCACTGATCGTTCCCCAGGGGAGGATCTGTTCGATCGTGGAAACTGCGGCCCTAGTCGACCTCGGGGCATTGAAAAGCAAGAGTGCAACCTTTGTCTGGGAGTTCATGTTTACCCGTTCCATGTACGAGACAGAGGACATGATTGAGCAGCATCGCATGCTGGACCGGGTAGCCGCGCTGGTGGATGAAGGCAAAATCAGAACAACGGTCAACAGGGTACTCGAACCCATTAATGCGAAAAACCTGAAGACAGCCCATGCGGAAATTGAAAGCCATCACACGGTAGGCAAGATTGTTTTGAACGGCTGGGGTACCGCCTGACCGTGAAAGCCTGTAAACGCATAAGGAACAATGCCGGCGGGCGCTGTTAAGAGGATTTTGTCCGGCTGGTTGAAAAAGCCTGACGGGTTCATTGAAGCAGCACGTTCCTCCATTGGTCATTCATGCTTCCAAGCACGATGAAAGAGGGGTTCAGTAGCGAATCCTTGGTGTTGTAGCGCACGGGTCTGAACCGTGTGTCAACCAATGAACCTCCTGCTTCCTGTACCACGCAATGCGCCGCTGCCGTGTCCCATTCTGAGGTAGGCCCGAAACGGGGATAGAGATCGGCTTTGCCCTCAGCCACCAGGCAGGTCTTGATTGAACTGCCAACGCTGATCAGTTCATGTTCACCGATACGGGCCAGGAGGGTCATCAGCGAAGTGCCTGTATGAGAACGGCTGCCGCATATTGTCGGGATGGAATCAGGCGAGGAAACACGGGTTCTGATCCTGTTTGCCGTCTTGTCCTGTTCTTGTTTGAAAGCCCCGTATCCCTTGGCCGCAAAATAGCAGGTATCCTGTACCGGGATGTAGACCGCGCCAAGGTGGGCGGTATGTCCGACCACGAGCGCGACATTGACAGTGAACTCGCCGTTTCTTTTGATAAATTCACGGGTACCGTCCAGGGGGTCGATCAGCCAGTACCGTTTCCACTTGGACCTTTGGTTGTACGGGATGGAAACGGATTCTTCCGAGAGTACAGGAATCTCAGGGGTGAGAGCCTGGAGCTGTTCGCAGATCAGCTTGTGAGAGGCCAGGTCTGCCGTGGTCAGAGGTGAACGGTCCTTCTTCTCTTCCACCTCGAATCCGTCTAGGTAAATATCCATGATCTTGTGCCCGGCCTGCTTTACAATGTCGCAGACTGGAGCAATGAGTGCTTCAAGCTTGGCAATATCCTGATCCATCACGGGCAATTTGCGCAGGGGAAACATTTGACCATGTTAATGCAGGCACAGTGGGACCATGTCGATACCGTCTTTCTGGACATGGACGGGACCTTGCTTGACCTGAGCTTTGATACGTACTTCTGGCACAGATACGTGCCCTTGCGGTACAGTCAGAAAAACGGTTTGGAGTTCAGTCATGCCAAGGAACTATTACAGGGCTATTATAAAGGAAAATCTGGCACGCTGGACTGGTATTGTACGGATTACTGGACGAAAGAACTGGGCCTCGACCTGCCTGCGCTGAAACGCGAGGTTGCCGGGCGAATTCAGTTGTTCCCAAATGCCCAACGGTTTCTGGAGAAGCTGGTAGAAGCTGGCAAGCATGTTGCACTGATGACTAATGCGCATCCTGACAGCATTGCAGTAAAGTTGGAATCTGTGCGGATAGGACCGTATTTCAACCGCATCGTCTCATCCCATGATTTCGGGTACCCGAAGGAACAGCTGGACTTCTGGAACCGGGTGATGCATTCGTATTCCTATGATCCGAGTAAAACGCTTTTCATAGACGACAATCTTGCGGTGCTGGACGCTGCCAATGCATTCGGCATCAGGTACCTGATCACGATTCAGCAGCCGGATAGTTCCAAGCCGAAACGTGAATCTTTACCGTATGAATCTATTTCGGACTTTGACGAAATCATGCCGGACTAGCTAACCCCGCATCCAGTGCTTGAAACGTTGCTTGCAGTATTCAAGCAGGGTTTCATAATCGGGAAAATGCAGTTCATAGTCGTTTTCTACGGGCGCATCGAATTCGCAATAGTCGTTGCTGTGGTCTCGACAGATCTGTGGACGTGCCTCGTAAATACCGCACTGCCCGTTCTCCTGTAGATGGGAGCAGCGTCCGAATATCATCAGCCACCAGCCCTCTTCGTCCTTGTATACCTCAATGCCTTCATGTGAAACCTGCCAGAGCAGGTGCTCGTAATCCAGCTTGCTGCGGGGCGTGACCAGCCGTTCCGTGACATAGGTGCAGCAGTATGAATTTGTACAGAATCCGCACTTGTTTTCTGCAGTGATCCTGATGCCAGGCTCAAGCTTTACCTTGATGTCTGAGAGGCGTTCCATTACAGGGTTGTGCAACAGACTCAGTTTTCATCCGGCGGTTTCTTGTGGGGGGGCTTGAACTTGAGGACGGTTGAGGTTTTCTGTTCGTCAGTAAAGTAGGGACGGTCCTTGTTGTCTATTCCAATTTCTTCAATGAGTTCGCGCTCCCGCGCCGCAATAAGGCTGAAGCAATCACGGATATCCTTGATGGTCTGTTCACGCAAGGGGTGTCGTTCACCGGGGCCAGGCGTGGTGTCCCGGACTATCTGTGCCAGCAGTTTCCTCATCACTACCAGTATTCGCTGCTCGGTGCTTCTGCTAGTCATTTTCAAATGGACTTCTGACGGAATCTGGCGTGCTGGGTATCATTTTGGTTGACGGCTCAGGCATAGCCTAACAGATTTTGAATCGCATACCATCTCAAGCAGAGCGGAAATTGCCGAATACCGCGTTATACATCATGACACGGCAATTAAGGTAGTATAATGACAGACATAGCCAGCCAGCTCGAGCCTAGGAGAACCAGAATGAATCAGGCACAGTTTTCAATCGGTCAGGTCGTAGTACACAAGAAGTTCAATTATCGTGGAGTGATATATGATGTGGATGCTGAGTACAGCGGCACGGATCAGTGGTATGAGGAAGTGGCAAAATCCAGGCCCCCTAAGGACCGGCCCTGGTACCATGTGCTCGTTGATGGCCAGCTGATGACGACTTATGTAGCCGAACAGCACCTGGAGCTGGATGACTTGCCCACACCAATCACCCACCCGCTGACGGAAAACTATTTCGATAGTTTTGAAGGAGGGCTCTACCGAAACTACCGGTACAGCAACTGACAATGTTCGAAACCGTGGCAGCCTTCATCGAAAAGAAAATCCGCCCGCAGCGCGATGCGGTGGACGATGCCCACATCATGCATCTGGCAATCGCGGTCCTTTTGCTGGAAGTAAGCCGGGCAGACTTCGATATCCAGGAGGAAGAACTCCAGACCATCGTCTGTGCGCTTGCGGACAGATTCCATTTTACCGAACAGGAAGTGCAGAACCTTGTGGACCTTGCCCGTTCTGAGCAGGAAACCCATGTTTCGATCTATCCGTTTGTAAAAATTGTCAATAAAGAATGCACGATGGAAGAAAAAAAGAACCTTCTGCTGGATTTGTGGAAGACTGCTTATGCCGACCACAGGCTGGATAAATACGAGGAGTACCAGATCAGGAAGATCGCTGATTTGCTGCACCTCCCGCATAGTGCATTTATCCAGGCCAAGCTGGATGTGCTGGAAGGACGGGGCTAGCAGACGAGCAGTTGCGGGCACCAGAATGCCCGTACGGTCAAATCATATCCTTGAGTTTTTTCAGTGGCAAGATCCTGACTGACTTGCTGGCAGGCTTGGCCTTGAACGTCATTTCTTCACCGGTAAAGGGGTTGATGCCCTTGCGTGATTTCTTGGCAGGTTTTTTGACGAGCTTGATTTTCAGCAGGCCAGGGAAATTGAAGGACCCTGCACCGCGTGGCCTTAATTCCTTTGCAATCATGCGTTCCAGTGATTCGAACACCGATGTCACCTGCTTGCGGGAAAGCGAAGTGTCGTGTGCAATTTGATTTAGGATGTCTGTTTTGGTGGGGGGTTTCTTTTCCGGTCTGGGAGTGGCCATGTAGTAAATTCCTAGGTTATGGCGAAAAGATCAAGGGCTCGCGCCGTGTCACGCAGTACGACAGGAAGACACAACGGTGATGATCATGGTAACGCAGGGACAATCGGTTTTTCACTTGACCGCATTGTAATAAAAATATTCCTGCATATCATCTTTCAGGATCTTCAAATTCTGTACGAAAGCCCTGGTCTGCCGGTCTGCGTGGAAGGACATGAGCGGGCACAGGGTGAGCGCCATCGCCAAAACAAAAACCTGTCGGCAACAAAGGTACGATCAGCACTGTCGGGGCTGCAACTTCATTCGGGCGGTACGGTGTCTTATGAATTCGATTTGCTAAACCGGTAAATGGCGCTTTCACCCAGCAGGTTGGGGTACAAGCGGGTTTCCTTACCGGGTCGGAAAGCATGGCTTACGGCTGCGCGTTGCAGGATCCTGATTCCCCGTTCCCGGCAAAGATCTTCGAAATCCCGGATAGAGCATAGATGGATGTTGGGGGTATCGTGCCACTCATGAGGGAGTGCTTTGGTGACGGGCATGTATCCACCAAATCCCAGTTGTAGGCGGTTTTTCCAGTAGGCGAAGTTTGGAAAGGTGACAATCCCCTCCCGGCCGATGCGCAGCATCTCGTCCAGAAGCTTTCCAGGGTGCTGGATTGCCTGCAAAGTATGGGTCATGACGACATAGTCAAAGGAATTCTCATCAAAAAATTCGGTAATTCCCTTGTCCAGGTTGGTCTGAATGACCGGTATCTCCCTGGCAATACACTGCTGGATATTACCGGTGTCGATTTCCAGGCCGTAACCAGTCACGCTGCGAGTCTGGCGCAGGTGTGTGAGAAGAGTGCCGTCCCCGCAGCCCAGGTCAAGAATGTGAGTGTCGGGGCGAATCCATTCGCATATGATCTCAAGGTCAGGACGCAACGCAGTGTTCATGTCTGCAGAGTATTCATGTAACAGCGCAGGGTGTCATGGTATTCCGGAATGGGGGTCAGAAACGCATCGTGTCCGAGCTCGGCTTCAATCTCCACATAGCTGACTTTCTTCTTGGCTGCAATCAGTGCTCGTACTATCTCCCTTGAACGGGCAGATGAAAATCTCCAGTCACCAGTGAAGGACACTACCAGGAAGTCTGCGCAGGTATCACAGAATGCCAGAGACAGATCATTTCCCGAGTTGAGGGCAGGGTCGAAATAATCCAGCGCCTTGGTCATGATCAGGTAGGTATTCGCGTCGAACCGGTCCACAAAGGACTTTCCCTGGTAGCGAAGGTAGCTCTCGACCTGAAATTCCACGTCAAAGCCAAAATTGAGCTTGCCCTTGCGCAGGTCGCGCCCGAATTTTTCCCGCATGGCATGATCTGAAAGATAGGTAATGTGCCCTAGCATGCGTGCCAGCATGAGTCCCCGGCGCGGTGTCGTGTTGTGCTCATAGTAATGCCCCTGATGGAAATCGGGATCGGAAAATATGGCCTGTCGTGCGACTTCATTGAACGCGATGTTCTGGGCTGTGAGCTTGGGTGCGGCAGCGATTATGATTGCATGGCGTAACCTGTCTGGAAAGTCGATGGCCCACTGCATGACTTGCATGCCGCCCAGGCTTCCCCCGATCACCGCAGCCCACTGTTCTATGCCAAGCTCGTCTGCCAGATAGCTCTGGCTCATTACCCAGTCATGCACAGTAACCAATGGAAAATCTGGCCCGTAAGGTTTTTCCGTTTCTGGATTCTTGCTCATCGGGCCACTGCTGCCTTTGCAGCCTCCCAGGTTGTTAGGGGAGACGACAAAAAAACGATTGGTATCAAAAGGCTTCCCAGGGCCGATGCAATTGTCCCACCAGCCGGGTTTGCGGTCTTGTTTGCTGTGATAACCGGCAGCATGCTGATCGCCGGAAAGTGCATGGCAGATCAGCAAGGCGTTGCTGCGCGATGCATTCAGCTTTCCGTAGGTTTCATAGGCCAGCGTGAATTCAGGGAATGACCTGCCGCAGTCCAGTTCAAGAGACCGTTTGATGGTCGTGTATCGAGTCTCGACGAGACCCACAGAATTTACAGGAATAGAGTCAGGCACCTTGTTGGCATGGGTAGTTTAGAAGACAAGTGTAATGAGAGCACGTGCGGCACACAAACTTCTGGTGGCAGTGAGACTGACCGGGTCACGGTGAATGCAGGAAGATTTTCACGCAGAATAGGGCGAGCAGCACAACTGTAGTGGAGAAATCAAATACCCCTACCCTTGGGATCAGTCTCCTTGCAGGGCGCAGGACGGGTTCGGTGATTGACTGCAGAACTGAGACAAACGGGTTGTTATGTACGCGAACATGTGGTGCAAGCCAGCTAATCACGACCAGCGCGATAATCGCGAAGATATAGAGATTCAGTGCCAGATCGATGACTCCGAATATCGCTGAGAAAATTAACGGTCCGGTTTCGAAGGTTTTTCCAGCGAAATAGCCGCGCAGTACCAGTTCTGCAAACTGGACCGCTATCATCAGGATCAGAGCCGAGGTATCCAGGCGTCTGAAATTTGGAATCCATTTGTGCAAAGGCCGTAAGGCCGGGTCTGTGATGGCCAGGATGGACTGGGAAAAGGGGTTGTAGTAATTTGCATGGGTCAATCCCAGCAGCATACGAATCAATAGAGCGTAAATGTACAGGGTAAACAGAATATGGATCAGAAAATCAGCGATACTGAGTAATCCAGTCATGACTTACTTGCCTTGGTAGTGGAGTCCGGAGACATGATGGAGGTGGTCTCGGATAGCTGTCTGGCTCTCTGTTCGGCTCGTGAGATGGCGGCGCAAATGGTTTTTTTGACCCCGTCCTGTTCCAGGACGTCAAGTGCAGCCTCGGTCGTGCCTCCTTTTGAGGTGACAGCCCGGCGAAGTTCGCCGGGATTCTGGTTGCTGTGTTTGATCAGCTTGGCTGCACCGGTAGCCGTGTGCGTGGTCAGCTGATACGCCTGGTCAGCGCTGAGCCCCAGTGACTGGGCCGCTTCCAGCATGGATTCCATCAAGTAGAAAAAGTAGGCTGGACCGCTGCCAGACACGGCAGTTACGGCATCCAGCATGGATTCCTGTTGCAGCCACAGGGTCGACCCAACGCTGGCCAGAATAGCCTGTGCCAAGTCACGCTGTGTACCGGATACATCCTGACCGGCGTACAGGCCGGTGGTGCCTGCACGTACCAGGGCAGGTGTGTTTGGCATACAGCGCACGACGGGGAAAGAGCCTCCAAGACAGGCTTGTATATCCTGGACCGTCGTGCCCGCTGCGATGGAAATGACAAGTGGTCTTTCCGATTTGCAGTAAGTGGCGATGTCCCTGCATGCAAGACACACCACTTGCGGTTTCACTGCCAGCATGATGACTTGCACGGAGTTCGGATTTGGCCTTGGTTGCGGGCAGATATGGCACAGAGGGAATAGCTTTCTCAGTTTTTCGCACACGGAGGGATCAGTGTCGATCACTGTGATTTGCCCGGATGTCCACCCTCCTTCCAGCAGCCCTCCAACCAGTGCCTGGCCCATATTGCCACCACCAAAAAAAACTATGTTCGTGTTCTCTTTATGTTCATTCATTTACTTGGATTTCCGTGCGCCAAAAATTGCAGTGCCGACGCGGACGATAGTCGCGCCTTCGGCGATTGCAGCCTCCAGATCGCCGCTCATACCCATTGACAAGGTATCCAGCCTGAATCCTGACCGGTTGAGTTTTTCCAGCAGGTTCCGTAGTTGCGCAAAGCGCCGGCGTTGCTGAATAGTATCATTACTGGGCCCAGGGATCGTCATCAGCCCGCGCAATTTCAGATTGGGAAGATCCTGCAGGGTAGCCGCCAGCTCATGTACCTGTTCAATGCGCATCCCGGATTTTGAGTCCTCGTGATCAAGGTTTACTTGGATGCAGGCCTGAATTGGAGGCAGGTGAGCCGGGCGTTGGACATTCAGGCGTTCTGCAACAATCAGCCGCTCGATACTGTGCACCCAGCTGAAATTCGCAGCTATCTGACGGGTCTTGTTTTTCTGGATAGGGCCGATGAAGTGCCAGCACAGGTTTCTGCCTTCGAGCAGGTTGATTTTTCCCAGTGCTTCCTGCAGGTAGTTTTCACCAAAATCACACTGCCCTGTTCGTGCGGCGCTCATGATTTCGTCAACCGGTTTCTGCTTGCTAACTGCCAGCAGGCGTACGCTGCCAGGGACACGCTGATACCTGGTTTCAAGTTCACGGATCATTGTTCTGACCTTCTCAAGGCGTGAGCCGGCCTGAGAATTCATGGGCACCGAGACCTTTGGCTGTGAGGCATGATTAAGCGCTGCGGTACTTCGTGGCGGTTCACGCGTGATGGTTCCGGCATCTTTGTGTACATACTGGCCAGCCTGGCAGACAAGAGCATCCCATTCAGTCAGAATATGCTGGTTGCATCGAATACGGGGCCGTCCACGCATACCCGCTTCATCGCCACGATACGGCCCTTTTCCCTGTACGGCACGACACAGCCCGCACAGCCGCCCACTGCACATGCCATGAACTCTTCCAGGCAAACCTGGCAGGGTAGCCCATATTGCCTGCAGAAGGCTGCAACGGCTTCGAGCATCCGCACAGGTCCGCAGGCAAATACCTGTACGCCCCGCCTGGTAGAATGATCCAGCCTCTGGAACCAGAGTTCAGCCAGCTCGTGTACGAAGCCGGTGTAGCAGCCCGGATAGCCCTGCAGGCTTGTCAGGCGTGAGGCAATGCCCCAGTCATCCAGCAGGGGCATTGCCGCGATGACGTCCTTCGGCATGTCCGGCACCAGGATCTTGGATGGACGAGTGGGAAATGGGAAAGGAATTTCCGAGCCCATGATCACCAGGGGTTGAAGTCCTGATTTCTCCTTCAGGGTCTCCGCCATGAAAATCATGGGAGGGATGCCCACACCGCCGCCAAGCAGTAACGGATGAGTTGTATTGTCATGCAGGCCAAAACTGTTCCCGACGGGTCCCAGGCATTGCAGCCTGTCTCCGGGTCTGCGCAGGGCCAGTTCGGAGCTTCCTACCCCTACGGTCTTGAACAGGACCTGGATGCAGCCTGTGTCGGCATTGCTGCGCATGATGGAAAAAGGCCGCCGCATGGCATGTTGGGAGTCGCATTGCAGGTGCACGAAGTTGCCGGGCGCTGCATGCTGCGCGCAGCCAGGTGCTTCCAGCGTGATGATGAACTGCTGTGCAGCCAGCGTTTCATGGTGGGTCACGCCGGCACGTTCCTCAAAGATGGGGTGTTGCCGAATTTTCACGCCTGCATGGTGACTGGAACTGATCGTTCAATCGGTTTCGAGCTGGAACACTGGATTGCCCCCCAGGATTGTATGCGTGACCCTGCCTTTGAGCCGGTGATCCAGCAAGGGCGTGTTTTTGCCACGGCTAAGCAGGTTGTCATGGCTCAGGACCCAGGTCTGTTCGGGATCCACAACACAGGCATCGGCATGTCCTCCCACGGACAGCTTCCCTGCAGGAATTCCAAGGATTTCTGCGGGTTGCTGAGTAATGCGCCGGACAGCTTCTGCCAGGCTGAGGATATTCTCATGTACCAGTTGCAGGGTCTTGGGCAGCAGGGTTTCCAGGGTAGAGCACCCTGGTGCAGTAGATTGAAAGGGAGCAAGCTTGGCTTCGATTTCGTGAGGTTGGTGGTCGGCACAGATCGCCGACAGCGTGCCTTCGCATACCCCAATGCGCAAGCCCTCGCGATCAGCCTTCGTGCGGTAGGGAGGCAGGTTATGGCAAAGTCCGTCAAAATCCCGGATGTCCTGATCGGTCAGGTGCAGGTGCAGAATGCTGGTGTCCGCAGTGATAGGAAGCCTGTCCTGCCGGGCCCGGGCGATCATGTTGACTGCACGCAGTGTCGATATGCGGCAGAAGTGTGTTCGCACATTCAGTTCCTCGATCAAGGCAAGGTGAAACGCCAGGGCAGCAGTCTCTGCCGCTGCCGGGATACCTGGAAGCCCCAGTCTCAGGCTGGTCAGTCCCTCATGCACGCAGCCAAGATTGGCAAGATCGTGGTCCAGTGGGTAGGTGAACACTGTCAGGGCCTGGCTGGATGCATATTCCAGCGCACGGCGCAGTACCAGTGAGCTTTTGAGGGGATGCAGAACATTGGTGACTCCGACACACCCGGCTGCTTTCAAAGCGGCCATTTCACTCAGACTTTCACCTTTCAGACCCTTCGTCAATGCTCCGATCACGTGCACGTTGCAGTGCCCACTGTCCTGTGAAAGCTGCTGAATCAGTTCCACCTGTGCCGGGGAGTCCACGACGGGGTTCGTTGTGGGGAGGCAGGCGAGGCTCGTGACACCGGATGCCGCTGCTGCCTTTGTTTCGGTTCGTATGGTGGCCTTGTGTTCCTGTCCAGGCTGACGCAGGCTCGCAGACAGTTCAACCAGCCCCGGCAGGACCAGTCTGCCCGAGGCGTTGATGGTCAGGTCGGCTTGCCAGGCCGCAGGCGGCTTGCTGATTGCAACCACCTTTCCGTCTGCGATGAAGACATCCGCAATCTGGTCGATATCATTCGCAGGGTCGACAAGATGACCGTTCAGGATTTCAAGTTTCATGGCTGACTTTGCGGTCACTTGTGCTGATGGCAATTGACAGGATGGCCATGCGTACGGCAATCCCGTATTTGACCTGCTGAAGGATCACTGACTGGGGGCCGTCAGCAACTTCAGAGCTGATCTCCACACCGCGGTTAATGGGGCCGGGATGCATGACAATCGCTTTCGGACTGGCAAGAGCCAAGCGTTCCGGCGTCAGCCCGTAGAGCTGAAAATATTCATGCTCACTCGGGATAAAGGCCCCCTGCATACGTTCCCTTTGCAGCCGCAACATGATAATCACATCCACATCACGAAGCCCCTGCCTGCAGTTCTGGAAAACCTGTACACCCAACTGTTCAACGTTTGCAGGCAGCAAGGTGCGCGGGGCAATCACGCGGATTTCCCGGGTACCTAGGATGTTCAGTGCCTTGATCTGGGACCGTGCTACGCGTGAATGCAGGATATCCCCGACGATGGCCACGCGCAGTCTCGAAAATTCCTGCAGATGCTCCCGGATCGTGAAGGCATCCAGCAGGGCCTGGGTTGGATGGGCATGCCGGCCGTCCCCTGCATTGATGATACTGACGTGGGGCGCAACATGCTTTGCAATGAAATCCGCGGCTCCGCTTTCAGGGTGCCTGACAATGAAAATGTCCGTATTCATGGCTTCAAGGCTGAACAGGGTATCCAGCAAACTTTCACCCTTGACGGTTGCAGAAGTGGCGATACTGATATTCAGGACGTCGGCTGAAAGGCGCTTGGCTGCCAGTTCAAAAGTCGTTCGGGTTCGTGTGCTGGGTTCAAAAAAAAGGTTTACGATAGTCTTGCCGCGCAACAGAGGCACTTTCTTTACAGTCTGGCCATCCACACTGGTGAACGATTTGGCGGTGTCAAGAATATGAGTCAGTTCTGCCTGGTTGAGTTTGCCGATGTCCAAAAAATGTCTCATGCGGGCTCAGTCTAAAATCTCAAGAACGATCGGCTCAGGGCCACTGAGTTGAACGTGTTGCCTGGCGTCCAGAGTCAGCGTTACACCTACAATGTCTGCCTGAATTGGCAATTCCCTTCCGTTCCTCTCTACCAGGATGGCGAGACTGACGGATGCGGGGCGGCCATAGTCGAAAATTTCGTTCAAGGCTGCACGCACCGTGCGTCCGGTATACAGTACATCATCAATCAGGATGATGTCCCTGTCCGTTACGTTCAGAGGCAGGTGAGAGGGTTTCACCGTAGGCTGGATACCTGCACGGCTGAAGTCATCCCGGTAAAACGTGATATCGAGTACTCCGAGCTCATCTTTGATTTCCAGCATGGCCTTGAGCTGCTCTGCTACCCATACACCACCCGTGCGAATACCGACCAGGAGGGGCTGGCTGATGCCCCGTTCGTTCATGAATGCACTCAGGTCATGGCCCAGCTTGTCAACCAGTTGCTGGGCATCCAGGACAGTCATGCGGTCACGGCTGTGCAGGGGTCTGCATGACATGCAAACCAGGACTGTAAAATGATGGCGGCTGCGGCCTTGTCAATGTCTGACTTGCTAATTTTCCTGCGCCGGCCCTGCTTGCGCAATTCCCTGAGCAGTTCATAGGCGCGAGAAGAGGACCCGGATTCATCGACTGTTTCCACAGGTAGCCGATAACGCGTATTCAGGTCCCTGCAAAATCTCGCGATGTGCCGCTTGATCAGACCGTCATGCTGGGTGTCATGCTCTACACGGCCCACTACCAGCATACGGGGTGTCCATTGTTGGACGATCTCGTCGATTTTGTTCCAGGGAATGCCGGATGCCGGTACGACCAGGGTCGCCAAAGGATTTGCAGTACCGATATCGGTTACGCCAACTGCTACCCCGATCCTGCTTTCTCCATAGTCGAAACCGATCACGCTGCCCATAAATGATATCCCGTTGTGCGGCGTACCATTGCAGGCGGATGTTTGTACGGGTACTTATGCATGGCCGGCCTCATTTGAAATCAGATGCAAATCTATACCCAACTTGCTGGCTGCTGTCTGCCAGCGTTTTTCGACAGGTGTCTCGAAGAGGATCTTCGGCTGGTACGGGACCGTCAGCCAGGCATTGTCGGCAAGTTCCTGTTCCAGTTGCCCGGGACCCCAGCCTGCATACCCAAGTGCCACGATTGCATTCTCGGGTCCGGTACCGCGGCCGATATCCAGCAGAATGTCTTCCGATGTGGTCAGCTTGAGGTCATCGTCAATCGTGTAGGTGGATTTCCAGTTCCGGTCCGAATCGTGCAGGATGAATCCCCTGTTGGAATGCACGGGTCCACCGGCGTACACCGGGTCACGGTTGGAAGTCATCTGGTCATCAGTTTCCACGTCCAGGTAACTGATCAGCTCTTCAATGCACAGGGTGATCGGCTGGTTTACGACGATGCCCATAGCCCCATTCCGGTTGTGTTCGCAAATCAAGGTCACGGTACGGGAGAAATTCGGGTCATGCAGGGAAGGCATGGCAACGAGCATGTGCTTGGTGAGATATTCTGACATGTCTGTACCTAGTCAAGTAGCAGGATGTCTGCCCTGAAACTGCCTGTCAAGTCTCATCAATATACAGCAGTTATCGTTCATTTTTCAGGAAATGATGAATTTGGAACAATTTTATCGCGAACCACATCCAAATGCCCTGTGCAAAAGCACAGTACTCAATGTCCAAGCCTCAGTTCAATGGTGTCAAGCAGTGTTGCCGCAACATTCAGCCCGCACAAGCTGTCAAGTTCACGGATTCCGGTTGGGCTGGTGATGTTGATTTCCGTCAGATAGTCACCGATCACGTCGATTCCGGCAAAATCAATCTGCATGGCATTCAGCTCCGGCCTGATCCTGTCGCAAATCCACCTGTCCCGCACGGTCAGCCCAGCGGAACTGGGAGTACCGCCTCTTGCCAGGTTTGCACGCAGTTCCCCTTGGGCCGGAACCCGCACCAGTGCATGCGGTATGGGTTCACCGCCGATGAGCAGGATCCGCTTGTCACCTTTTCTGTAATCTGCAATCAGCTTTTGCGCCATTACCGTTCTTGCGCCATGCTGCGTTGCAGTTTCCAGAATTACATTCCGGTTTGGGTCTTCATGCCAGATGCGAAATACGGAATTTCCAGCCATGCTGTCCAGGGGCTTGATTACGATATCCTCGTGTTCATCAACGAAGTGTCCTAGCGCCTGCCTGTTTCTGCTCACCAAAAAGGGTACGGTGCAGTCCGGGAAGTGGGTGACTGACAGTTTTTCATTTGCATTGCGCAGGCTGCGAGGAGGGTTGATGATCAGCGTACCGGCCTGCTGCACACGCTCGAGCAAAAAGGTTGTGTAGATATATTCCATGTTGAAGGGTGGATCCTTGCGCATCAGGATGACATCGAGATCGCTCAGGTGCAGCACGGTACGATCTTCGGGCTCGACCCAGCACGCGGGATCGTCCTGCACCGAGACCCGGGTTGCAAACCCCATGACTTTTGTATCCTGCTGGTAAAGGTCAGAAGGCTGAAGGTAGTGGATTTTCCAGGCTCGGCGCTGGGCCTCGAGCAGCATGGCAAACGTGCTGTCCTTGTGAATGTTGATGGCTTCTATAGGGTCCATGACGACACCCAGGTCTATGGTCATCGGAAGGGATACCTCTTCTGTGCCGGATACCTAAAGGATACCACCCTGATCACCGGGAATGTCCGAATTCGGCATGGGCTGTACCTCATGCCGGCAACAGGAGAATTTTCGAAAAACCTGTTCACAGGGGTAGCGGGAACCCAGGTCAGGGAATGCCCTGCCTGGACAGGTCTCCCCACAGCATTTGAACTGCAACGAGTGCACCCAGTGCAGCCGTTTCAGTGCGCAATATCCTGGGGCCCAGCCTGACAGGCTGAAAACCCTTCTCCAAGAGTCGATCGATTTCACCTCTGGTCAGACCGCCTTCCGGCCCGATAACCAGCCATACCTTTTCCAGGGTACCGGATGCATGCTCGTCCAGTGTCGTGCTGGAGAGGAAGTCCAGAACAAATCCCATGGCATTTTCACGGACGGGGTCGAGGACAGCCAGATCCCTGGTTTCGTGAAGTACAGGCAGGGCTGCGCGTCCACACTGTTCACAGGCGTTGATTATGATGTGTTGCCAATGCAAATGCCTGTTCGCCCTGGACTTGTCCGAAAACCGGGCAACCGTGCGTTCTGTCATAACCGGGTGGATTTCTGTGACTCCCGCCTCTACGGATTTTTGTATGGCATAGTCCATATGCGAGGCTTTCGATACACCAAGTACAAGGTGGGTTTTCAGCCTGGATTCCTTTGACACGAGGATCCGGTCAGTGAGCCGGACCCGGATCTTCTTCCTGTCGAAGGCCGCAGTCCGGCCGGAGTAGTCATAACCGTCCCCGTTGAACAGGATGAGCGGGGTGTGCCGGTTGATACGAAGCACGCAGGCTGCATGATGCCGTGTTTCGTCTTCCAGCTCGACCTCGTCATGTACGGCCAGCTTCTGGCCGACATACAGACGGATAGCCCGCATGGCTGAGTGGGCTGACCGCCCGGTTCAGTACCGGTAGTAATCGGGCTTGTAAGGTCCGTTTACACCCACTCCGATGTAGTCGGCCTGCTCGGCAGTCAGTTTTGTCAGCTTCACTCCGATTTTATCGAGATGCAGCCGCGCAACTTCCTCGTCCAGTGTCTTGGGCAGGACATAAACCTTCTTTTCATACCGGTCTGGATGTTTCCACAGCTCCATTTGAGCCAGAACCTGGTTTGTGAAGGAATTCGACATGACGAAGCTCGGATGGCCGGTGGCACAGCCAAGATTCACCAGGCGGCCTTCGGCCAAAAGAATGATGCGCTTGCCGTCCGGAAAGACAATGTGGTCAACCTGTGGCTTGATATTTTCCCAAGGGTACTGCCTGAGGCTCCCGACATCGATTTCATTGTCGAAGTGCCCGATATTGCAGACGATGGCCTGGTCTTTCATGGCTTTCAGGTGATCATGGGCAATGACATGATAGTTGCCGGTCGCGGTGACAAACATGTCCGCAGTGGAGACGACATCGTCCAGGGTAACCACCCGGTAGCCAGCCATGGCGGCCTGCAGTGCGCAGATGGGGTCAATTTCGGTGACCAGCACATTTGCGCCCAGGCTGCGAAGGGACTGCGCGCAGCCCTTGCCCACATCCCCGAATCCCAGGACGACGGCAGTTTTCGCTGCAATCATGACGTCTGTCGCCCGCTTGATTCCATCCACCAGCGATTCTCGGCAACCGTACAGGTTGTCGAACTTGGACTTGGTTACCGAGTCGTTCACGTTGAATGCAGCGACTCTCAGCTTGCCGCTCTTCTCCATTTCATTCAGGCGGAGCACGCCGGTTGTCGTTTCTTCTGACAGTCCCCGCACATTGTCAGTTAATTCGGGATACTGTTCATGCATGGTCTTGGTCAGGTCGCCGCCGTCATCAAGCAACATGTTGGGCTGCCAGCCGTCAGGCCCGTTGATCGTCTGTTCAATGCACCATGCGTACTCCTGTTCCGTTTCACCTTTCCATGCGAAAACAGGGATGCCCTTGGCGGCGATGGCCGCTGCTGCATGATCCTGGGTGGAAAAGATGTTGCAGGATGACCAGCGTACCTGTGCACCCAGTTCGATCAGGGTTTCGATCAGGACTGCAGTCTGGACGGTCATGTGCAGGCAGCCGGCTATGCGTGCACCTTCGAGCGGCCGTTCTTTCCTGTATTTTTCGCGCAAGGCCATCAACCCGGGCATTTCGGTTTCGGCGATGGCGATCTCTTTCCGGCCCCAGTCTGCCAGGGCCAGGTCGGCAACCCTGAAATCCGGTTCCATTTTTTCTGCTGACTGAATACTCATGATCCTGTTGGGTTCCTTCGGTGATTTTGCGGCATTATAGCATCGTGTCCTGTCCGGCCCTTTCCTTCAGTTCAGTGGCCCGGTCCGTACGTTCCCAGTGAAAGCTGTCCTCGTTTCGACCAAAGTGACCGTACGTGGCCGTGGCCTGGTAGATCGGTTGCAACAGATCCAGCATCCCCAGGATTCCGTAGGGAGACAGGTCAAACATGTCCTGCACGATCGCTTCAATCTTGTCGTCGGCGAGTACTCCGGTGCCGAACGTATCAATCGAGACAGAAGTCGGCTGCGCCAAACCGATGGCGTAGGAGATCTGAATTTCACAGCGTTCCGCGAGCCCCGCAGCGACTATATTTTTCGCCACGTACCGGCCTGCATAGGCAGCCGAGCGGTCGACTTTGGAAGGGTCCTTTCCGGAGAAGGCCCCGCCACCGTGGCGGGCCATGCCACCGTAGGTATCGACGATGATCTTGCGTCCCGTGAGTCCGCAGTCCCCTACCGGGCCACCCGTTTCGAACCGGCCGGTAGGATTGATATGGAATTTCGTATCGGCCGACAGCCATTTTGCAGGAAGTGTCGGCTTGATGATCAGCTCCAGGACCGCATCGTGCAGGTCTTTCTGGGTAACCTCCGGGTCATGCTGGGTGGACAGCACCACGGTATCGAGGCGGCTCGGTTTCCCGTCCTCATAGACGAAGGTGACCTGGCTTTTGGCATCCGGGCGCAGCCAGGGCAGTTCACCCGATTTCCTCACCGAGGACTGTTTTTGCACCAGGCGGTGCGCATAGGTGATGGGTGCCGGCATGAGAACATCGGTTTCATTGCAGGCATAACCAAACATCATGCCCTGGTCCCCGGCGCCCTGATCCTCCTTTCTTTCCCGGTCAACTCCCTGTGCAATGTCAGGAGACTGCTTGCCCAGGGCATTGATGACTGCACAGGTATGCCCGTCAAATCCAACCCCCGAATTATCATAGCCGATCCCGTTTACAGTGGAACGGACCACGGGCTCAAGATCCATGTGCGCTACCGTGGAGACTTCCCCTGCCAGCAGCACCATGCCCGTTTTTACCAGGGTCTCGCATGCCACGCGCGCGCGCGGGTCCTGTTGCAGGATGGCATCGAGCACGGCATCGGAGATCTGGTCTGACATTTTGTCCGGGTGGCCTTCCGATACGGACTCGGAAGTGAATAAGCGTGTTGCTGGCATTGTGCTTCGCTGTATGGGTGAGGCGTAGTCGCCTGTTAACAGGGGGCCTGAATCGCGCTATTCTACGTAAATCTGGCTAAATTGAAACAGACACTCCTGGCAAATGGCGCTCACACCATCCAAAATGATGCCCTTGGGAACCCGGGCTCCGGATTTTTGTCTGCCTGACACGGTATCTGCCAAGGAATTGTGTCTGCAGGATCTGCGTGGGGAAGTGGCCACCGTGATCATGTTCATATGCAACCACTGCCCTTTTGTAAAGCATGTCCAGAGTGAGCTGGTCAGGCTGGGCGAGGAATATCCCGATCAGGGTGTTTCGCTGGTGGCCATAAGCTCCAATGACGTGGTCAATTATCCAGATGATTCCCCGCAAAACATGAAGACCATGGCCATGGACCTCGGCTATGCCTTTCCCTATTTGTACGACGAGAGCCAGCAGGTTGCCAAGCTGTATGATGCCGCCTGCACACCTGATTTCTACATCTTTGACCAAGCCCTGAAGTGTGCATACCGGGGCCAGCTCGACGACTCGAGGCCAGGCAATGACATACCTGTAACAGGGAAGGATCTTCGCCATGCGCTCGATGCACTTCTCGCAGGACAAGCGGTTGACCCGGATCAGAAACCGAGTGTGGGGTGCAACATCAAATGGAAGACATAGTATCAGGCAGGGGTCGGACAGGCTGAAATTGCACACCCCGTGCGTTAGCCATACAGGTGTTGAACACCTTGGGTTGCGAAAGGATCACACTGGATTTACAAATGAACCGGAGGTGAAAAATGAGTAAAGGTACCAAATTCGTGAAGTCCTCGGTTTCCACGGAAGCCTACGAACCGTTCATGCTGGGTGACAAGCAGGCGGGAGAGGTACACTGGCTGACCCAGACCAATTCGGATGGCCAGGCCTCCTATTCGGGCCTATGGCGTTGTGAACCGATGAGTTTTGACTATGAGTTTCCGGGTGATGAGATTTTGCATGTGTTGCAGGGCAGCCTGCAGATTGAAATTGCTGGCGGCGATGCGATAACGGTCCAGAAAGGTGACATCGTTGCGTTCGACAAGGGGTTGAAGTCAGTCTGGACAGTACAGAGTTCTTTCAAAAAGTTTTTCGTGATTACCAACTGCTGATTGCGGCAGGCCGGTATAGACCCAATGGTTCAACTGGGCCAGACGCCCGGTGAAATGCCAGGTCGTTGCATCATGCGATTCCAGTAATGCGGGTGGTGTGGATGAGCACTTCGAGCAGGTGAATGGTCCGCCCTCAAAGCATTTCCTGCAGGGTCAGGACGCAATGTCGGCAAGGGCAGGGAAATTTCATGACGCCGCTTGTATCTTGACTGGCCCTTCTTCATTGACCCTATGAAAGGTGAATTTTGATATGATTATGCGTCATGAATACCGGCGTGAGAGAGTCGTGTCATCGACTCGCTAGCATGACGGAGGAAGCCCGCCAAATTCTTGTATGCCGGCGAACGCCCTGCTGCAGTTGTGGTGATTGGCTGTCTAAGCTGGATATGCACCCTATGAACCGGGTCTGCAGCATGTTGCTCGACGGCTTCTGGCTGTTACGGATGCAGAGATTCACTCGATCGATGATGGTACTCGGTAAAAAGCCTGCCATCGGGGAAACTGTATCGTAATGGCCAGTCGTTCAGTCATCTGCTCTGGCTTGCAAAGGTACCCCTTGGCAACGATGCTAGCGTCTGTAATCGTTACTTGCCTTACTGCTGCTTGTTCGTCCAAGTCTGTCCTGCCAGTGCCCGAACCGGTGCCACAACTGCCCGAAAAGTTCACCGGGGATGTGGTTGCCGAATCCTACGAGCCGCTGGAGTGGTGGAAGTCATTCAATGATCCGTTGCTTGACCGGATGGTCGAAGTGGCGCTTGCTTCAAACCATGATCTTGAGGGAGCCGTGGCACGTGTTGAGCAGGCCCGGGCCCGGGCCCGCATTGCAAATGCATCCAGGTATCCATCCCTGCAGCCATCGACAGTTGTCGAGGACATCGACACGCCTACAAACTCAGGAATCGGTGAACAGATAGATGAGATAGGCTTAAGCCCTGAGATCAAAGAGGAGTTTGGCATATCTGTGCCGGACCGGCTGGCTTTGACGACTTACTCACTGAGCGCTAATTTTTCTTATGAGGCTGATTTCTGGGATCGCAACCGCAACAACGTGCGTGCGGCCGGTGCCAAGCGACTGGCCTCGGAGTGGGACTATCGTGCCGCCCGTATGCAGGTCGTTGCTGAAACTGTACATACCTATCTCGAGATTGCCCACCTCCGCCGTCAACTCGGATTATCCGAAGAGGCCGTTGAAATCCTGCAGGAACGTGTGAAGCTTACTGCAGCCCGTTACCATCGCGGGCTGAACACTGCCCGCGAACTCTACAAGGCACGGCTGAGGTTATGGAATTCCCAGGCTGAGTTACCCGCCATTAAAGGGCAACTTGCCGATGCAGAAGGTCGTCTCTGGATACTTCTTGGAGGGTACCGTGAAGATCTTTCTAGCATGCTGCCTGACTCGTTGTCTCCATCTGCTACATTCGATCCTGTTCCTGTAGGTATTCCGGCCGACCTTCTGGTCCAGCGGCCTGATGTCGGTGCGACCAGGCAGCGCATGGAGGCAGCCCGTTATGCAGTGGGCGCCCGCCGTGCAGAGCTTTTGCCGTCCGTATCACTGTCCGGCTCCATCGGATTGCAGGGTTCGGATACCCGTCAATGGTTTGATGCGGCCCAGTGGTTCAAGAACCTGACCTTCAATCTGGTCGGGCCAGTATTCCAGGGCAAGCGATTGCGCAACAATGTGACGCTCGCAGAGGCCCGGTTGGAGGAAGTGGTTTCCGCATACAAGCATTCGGTTGTAGTTGCAGTCAACGAGGTGGAGTCCGTGCTGGCCCAGCTTGAGACTAGCCAGCACCGCCACGCCCTGCTTGGTTCGTCTGTCGAGGAGGCGCGGGCCGAGGCAGCTTTTCAGGAACGGCGATACAGGTCCGGGGTCGGGGACTATGATGACTACTTGGCAGCTTCCGAGGCCCTGACCAGCATCCATTCATCATTTCTTATAGCAGAGCGTGACTTGGGTTACATGCGCCTCGCGCTGCATCGTGCGCTAGGTGGGGTATGGACAGACTCTGAACTGGATGCAATGCAAACTGACCGTGCCACACAAGCTGCGGGCCTTCAGGCTGCAGCCTTATCCTCCAAGTAAATCGTATGAGCAGACTAATAAGCAGACTGATCGGTTATCTGGCGGCAATAGTCATTCTTGCCGTATCGGGGGGGCTGGCCTTCTACCTGGTCTCGCTGGCCCCTGAACCGGAGCGCCGTGAACAGCCCCCTCAGATCCCGTTTGTACAGACGGCTCGTGTTGTGGCAGGGGCCGGGGCCATTCCCGTGTACGGTGCGGGAACGGTACGGCCCAGCGCGGAAATCGATATCACTCCTCAGGTGAGTGGCAGCGTTGACTGGATGAATCCGAATTTTCACAGTGGGGGGCGGGTCAAGGCAGGCGAGACGATTTTCCGCATTGAACAGGCGGATTACCAGCTTCGTCTCCGAGAAGCCATGGCCGATCTGGAAGACAGGAAGGTAGCACTCCTCGAGGCCCAGGAGCAGGCTGCAGTAGCCCGCGCCGAATTCGAGCAGTATTCTGGACGTCAGTTAGAGTCAGGCACCACGGTAAACCAGGCGGGTCCACTGGTTCTGCGGGAGCCTCAGTTGAAGGCCGCACAAGCTGCACTGAATCGAGAAGAGGCCAAGGTGGCGGAAGCCCAACTGGCGTTGTCACGAACCAGTGTGAAGGCGCCTTTTGAAGGCTATGTGCGGGAAGAGTCAGTCGACCTTGGACAGTTTCTGAAGGTTGGACAGGTCGTCGGTAAGCTTTTCGCCGCCAATGCTGTAGAGGTGGTGCTGCCCCTGTCTGATGCCAACGCTGCCTTGATACCGGGGCTGTGGGAACTGCAGGGGGGAAATGCCAAACAGCGGGTGGATGCCCGTGTGTCAGCAAGATACGGAGACGCACGCTATGCATGGGAGGGTTATGTAGACCGAGCCGAGGTATCGCTAGACAAGCAGACACGTACCATCGATGTGATTGTACGGGTGCCTAACCCCTTTTCTTCTGGCACTTTGGTGGAGGGCGGCTCCCGCAGTAGCCATACCCCTCCACTTCTGATCGGCAAGTTTGTAGAGGTAGAGATAAGGGGTCTTGTACCGGAGAGTTATTTCCAGATACCGCGCCTTGCCCTGCAGCCAGGCAACGAGGTTTGGGTGATACGCGGTGATCAGAAGATCGGCATTGTCCCTGTACGCATTTTGCAGCGTGGCGAAGATGAAATTTTTGTCAGTGGTGCCCTTGAGCAAGGGCAGGCTGCTGTTATCGGCGGTATTCAGTTTGCCACCGAAGGCATGATAGTGCGCAGCGACGCAGTTCCTTCGCAATGAGTCGAAACAAGGGATATCAGGGGGAACCAGGCGGACCGATTGCCTATATGGCCGGTAACGGCGTTGCCGCAAATCTGTTCATGTTCGCGATACTGGCTGCAGGGCTGGTTGCGCTGACAGGTCTTGAGAGAGAAGCATGGCCAACGCTGCCTTTCAATACGATCGAAGTTTCCATGGCCTACCCGGGAGCCACACCTGAGGAGGTGGAGGAATCTATCGTTGTCAAGATCGAGGAGGAAGTCAATTCGCTGGATGATGTCAAGGCTGTCAAATCCGTAGCGGCTCCCGGCATGGCCTCGGTGAGGATTGAACTGAAATCCAACACGGATATCGGTCGTGCACTGGACGACATCAAGTCTGCAGTTGGGCGAATCCAGTCTTTTCCAGCGGGTGCTGAGCGTCCCGAGTTCAGGGAAATGACCAACCGCCAGAGCGTGATCCGCCTCATGGTCTACGGCAACATCTCCGAACGCTCGCTGAAGGAGATTGCCTACCGTATCGAGGACCAACTCGCATCGCTTCCTGATGTTTCATCGGTTGAAACCAGTGGTGTGCGGAATTACGAGATCTCCATTGAAGTGCCCCAGCACCGGTTGCGCGCCTTGGGACTTACCATTGCTGACATTGCCGATACGGTTCGCCGCAGTTCCCTGGACCTGTCTGCAGGCAGTCTTGACACCCGGGAGGCCCAGGTGCGTGTACGTACGCTAGGGCAGCGCTACGACCAGATGGATTTTGAGGAGCTTGTCGTACTCAGCCGTACGGATGGCACGGTTGTGCGCTTGGGCGATATTGCTAGGGTGCGTGATGATTTCGAGGATACCGACTTGATTGTTCGGCATCAGGGAATGCCTGCCGCCTTTGTCGAGATTTACCGGGCGGACGGTGAGCAGGTAATGGAAGTTGCAAAGGCCGTGCAGGAACATGTAGCGCATGTAGTGACCCCATCCCTTCCTGATGGTGTGGGCGTCACGATCTGGAATGACGAGTCCCAGACCTATGCGGAACGCGTTGACCTTCTTCTTAAAAATGGCATTCTGGGTCTGATGCTCGTCTTTTTAGCGCTGGCCCTGTTTCTCGAAATTCGGCTTGCCTTATGGGTTGCCGCGGGCCTGGCTGTTTCGGGTATCGGTGCCTTGGCTGTCATGTTGACTCTCGACATCGCGATCAACACCATCTCTCTGTTTGCGTTCGTCCTTGCCATAGGTATCGTTGTCGACGATGCCATCGTCGTCGCCGAGCACATCCACTATGAACGCAAGCAGGGTACGCCTGGCGTCATCGCGGCGATCCGCGGCACGCGACGGATACGTGTGCCCTTGACGTTTGCAGTGCTGACTTCTGTTGCGGCCTTTACCCCTTTGCTCTTCATTCCCGGGGGTATCGGAGAAATTTGGGGCGCTTTGCCGATTATCATCATTGCCATGCTGCTGATTTCCCTGGTCGAATCGCTTTTGATCCTACCCAATCATCTGTCCCATTTGCACGGTCCGGAATGGACGCCGAGAGGAATTGTCGACCGGTTTTTTGCCTGGGTTCATGGCTATGTAGACCTGATGCTGCACAAGTTTCTAGAGGGTCCGCTGGACCGGGCACTGCGGTTTGCCACAGCCCAGCCTGTGGTAACACTAGCCGGGGCGGTAGGATTGCTTGTCCTGAGTATTTCCCTGCTGCCGGCTGGCATTGTCAAAACTACCTTTGCTGATGTGGTGGAAGGGGACTTCGTGACGGCCAGCCTTGAGATGCCTGACGGTACTACGGCGCAGCGCACATACGAAGTGGCCAAGGAACTGGAAGCAGCCGGTCATCGTGCCTTAGAGCGACTTTCAAGTGATCGGCCTGGCGATGCCCCCTCCCTGCTGAGCGGTGTAACCGTGACGATTGGCCAGGGGCCGCGTGTGGAGGGAGGAGGTCTCGTGCCTGAACCCACTCTGAACCCGGAACCTAATATCGCCACCATCGAATTCAAGCTGTTGAGTGCCCAGCATCGACAGATCTCTACTGGAGAAATCGCGCAGGCATGGCGGGACGAGGTGGGAATACTGCCCTATGTTCGGGGTGTGACCTTCAGTGGAGAGATTATCGACTTGGGCAACCCAATCGAGGTTGTGCTCTCACACCAGGAACCACAGCGCCTGGCCCAGATAGCCAGCACGGTTGTCAATGATCTGCGCGGGGTAGATGGTGTCTTTGACGTGCGGTCGGATCACTCACCGGGAGTCAGGGAGATTCAGTTGGAGTTGCGGTCTGAGGCACGCACGTTGGGCCTTACGCTTGAGGAAATGGCGCTGCAGGCACGTTCCGCATTTTTTGGTGCCGAGGCCTTGCGGATACAGCGTGGGCGTGAAGAGGTCCGGGTTTACGTGCGCTTGCCTGCAGAGGAGCGCAATGCGATCACCGATGTAGAAAGGTATCTGATCCGAACACCAAGTGGTGCCGAAGTCCCATTAAGCCAGGTCGCCCGTCTGAAATCAGGAATTTCGCCGCCATCGGTCCGGCGTAAGGATGGACAGCGTGTTGTAACAGTTACGGCAGACGTGGACCAGTCCGTGATTTCAGGCAACGAAGCAAACAAGATATTAGCTGACTCGATCCTGACAGAGCTTGCAGCGGTCCATCATGGTCTGACATTCACATTTGGAGGGGAACAACAGCAACAAATGGAGTCCTTGGACTCGCTGAATCGAGGCTTCATACTGGCTCTACTGATGATCTTTGCACTGCTGGCTATTCCTCTTCGCTCCTATACTAAACCGTTTATTATCATGGCCGTCATACCGTTCGGCCTCATTGGTGCGATTACGGGGCACCTGGTCCTTGGGGTTGCCATGAGTGCCGCATCGTTCATGGGTATATTCGGCTTGAGCGGTGTTGTAGTCAATGACTCGCTGGTCATGATTGACTTTATCGACCAGCGGCTGGACGAGGGGAGCCCTGCACGAACCGCGATTATCGAAGGAGCCAAGGGACGTTTCCGTCCAATATTGCTCACCTCGGTAACTACTTTCCTTGGTTTTACGCCTCTCATTCTCGAACGTGCAATTCAGGCCCAGTTCCTGGTCCCATTTGCTGCATCACTGGGCTTTGGTATCCTGATAACCACTGCCATACTGATGATGGTGGTTCCTGCACTGACTGCGATTCATCTTCGCAAAAGAATTCGTAAAGACGAGAAAACAGGCATGCAGGATTCTCCCGTGACTGTTCAAGCTCTGGATGGATGATGCTTCGGAGCACCCGTATTCGCCTGAATGACGCGCAGGCTCGAGTCACGCTTAACGGTTTACTCCCGGGGTCTACTGGTGCCACCAGGCTACCTCATAGAGTGTTGAACCCAGATGGATGGTTTTGGGAACGCACAAGTGTGTTTCGATAAATACGCCCAGCACGTTTCCCGGCCCAACACTGCCGTGGGCAAAACTGGCCTGCAATGTCACCGGTTACTGCACCGCTGGTAAATTTGATCCCGATACGGGATATTGTTCAAGCTTTCAGGGGTTTATCAGGAAGTTTCGGCTTGATCGAGACGAATCATCCTCTGGCTTGATGGATTGTCATTTCCAGGTTACATGCATTAGAGTGTACATTCCAGGCAGGATTTCAGGCGGGGGAAATGTAACTGTTTTATCCTCAGGGCCCTGGTGAGCAATGCTGGCAGATGATACCAAACAACCTGGCACTTCCTTGCTGCACCCTTTTCCCGAGGGCTGGTATTTCGTAGCAAGCCGCCCATCCATACTGAAGAAAAAGCTGTTGCAGAAGACCTGGTTTGGCATACAGATTGTCATTTGGTGCGATGATGCTGGAAAGATCTGCGTAGCCGAATCAACCTGTCCTCACATGGGTTCCGAACTCGGGCCCGCTGCGGGAGGCCGCGTAAACAATGGCTGCCTGGTCTGTCCGTTTCATGGTTTCGAGTACGATACGAACGGTCAATGTGTTGCGACGCCGTATGCCCCGGCTCCCAAGTCTGCCAGACTGAGGGTGTTTGAGGTACGGGAAGTTCTCGATCTCGTTTTTGCTTGGTGGGGGTATGAGGGGCGACCTCCTCAATGGAGCCTGCCGGAGGACCCTCCGGCAGGACCGGACTGGGGTAGACTGGAGTATAGGATTCTCCGATTCCCTGGCCATCCCCAGGAGACAACCGAGAATGCAGTGGACATGGCACACCTGCGATACGTGCATGGTTACGATAAAGTGAAGCGCATCGGCTCGGTATCGGTGGACGGTGCCTGTCTTGAAAGTTGTTTTGACTTCAGCAGAACCCAGACCATAGCTGGAGTCGCTGGCATAGAACTGAATGTATCTGCCGTCACCTATGTCTATGGGCTGGGCTATTCATTTGTTAAGATATACGAGCATTCCATGGGCATGGATGCTCGCCTGTGGGTGCTGGCAACACCCGTAAATGATAAGTTCATTGAACTGGTGCTGGTTGGACACGTGCGGGGTATGCGGAAGCCAAAGCGGATAATTGTTGGCATGCGGTTTCTTCCTCTGGGCTTGCGTACCATGATTATCGGCAAGATCATAGCTTCTGTACAAAAGCGAGACGTTTTGCAGGATGTGACAATTTGGAGCAGAAAAAGGTACCGCCCCCATCCGCAATTGTGCCGATCTGACGGGGAGATAGCCGTGTATCGATGCTACTGTGAACAGTTCTATCCGGGCCTTGACCAGGGCCAAGGCCGGCGCGAACTGCGGTCTGTTCAAGCCTAGTTTGCAGGAAGAAACATGTATGGGAGCAACCCGAAGGTTTCAGGAATACAGGAGCGTGCAATGTCATGAGATTTGCTGAAGAAATCCTCCTGTTACTGCTTAACGAGGAAACGGGCTATTTCATTTCCATCCCGGAGTGGAAGTTGTCATGCGTGCTCGCCGGCGGCGTACTGATCGACCTCTCGCTGGAAAACCGCATTGACTCGGACCTGGAAACACTTACCTTGCTCGACCCGACGCCTACCGGTGATGAGCTTCTGGACCCCGCACTGGATGAAATTGTGCAGGATACCCAGGTGCATACCCCGCAATACTGGGTGGAACGCATTGCCCGGCATTCGGATGACATCAGCAATATGGCGCTGGACCGTCTGGTCAAGATGGGCATACTCAATTCCGATTCAGGCGGGTTCTGGACACTATCCAGCAAGGTTGCCCGTTCAAGGCGTTATCCCACGATGGATGGCAAGACCGGAGAAGAGATCAAGAGCAGAATCATGCGCGCCCTGTTCCATGATGACATTCCGGATCCCCGTGATCTGGCCATCATCGGTCTCATGAACAGCTGTGGCGGTATGCGCGCGATGCTCGAGCCCGAGGAATTTGAACTTGCCGAGGAGCGAATCGAACTCTTCAGCAAAATGGATTTGATCGGGAGGACGATTGGAGAGGCAGTACAAAGTTCCTATCGGCCACCGGCAAGCATTCGATCGGTCAAGCGTCCTTCCCTACCGACCTTGGGAGTGTTCAGAACGCTCTCATCGAAAGCATTTCGTTCCTGGGATCTACCGAAATTCGTGGCAGAGAAAAGCAGGGAACTGGGGCCGGTTTTCCAGATCAAGGCGCCCGGCAGGAATTTGGTGGTGTTTGCCAGTGCGGAGTTGAATCGTTGGATGGGCCACAAGGGCAGGCTCTACCTGCGTACCCAGGATTATCTCAGGGAGTTTCAAAGTGAGTGGGGTACTGCGAGATCCATTGCGAGCATGGACGGGGCAGATCACTTTCGCATGCGCAAGGCGGTACAGGCAGGGAACTCTCGGTCTGTAGTGGAAGACAGGATGGATGAACTGCTGGCACTGGGCCGAAGCACATTTGCCAAGTGGGGGATTGGAAACGTGCTGGCGGGTGAAATGGCCTGTCAGCGGCTAATCGGCGAGCAGATTGCACAGCTCAGTGTAAGCATAGAACCATCCGATATACTGGACGACCTTCTTGCCTTCGAGTACAGGGCACTGCTGGTACATGTGTACAGGTTCCTGCCGCGCTTCATGCTGCGCACGCCGGCCATGAAGAGATATCATGGACGCGTCTTGGAGCTCTACGCACAGATTCACGCCACACACACGCCGGCGCAACGTCAGGGCAAGAGGCGTGATCTGGTTGACGACCTGATGGCACTGCATCATGCAGATCCCCAGTTCTTGCCGGAAACCGATTTGGGTTTCGCGTTCATCGCGCCGATCATTGCTGGCCACTACACGGGCAGTGCGATGGCTTTTGCAATTTATGAACTGCTGGCAAATCCCCACTTGTTCGAGAGGATTGCCTCCGAGGCCGATGCGATTTTTGCAGACGGAGACCCGGTAGGTTCGAAACTTGATCCTTCGGCATTCGATGTGACGCGACGGTTTGTCATGGAAACACTGCGGTTGCATCCGGTCATACCTTTTCACCTGCGAACTGCCATGAACGCATTCGAGGTCGAGGGTATGGAGATTCCGGCCTACAGCAAGATCCTGATCGCTTTTCCCGCCACGCATTTCGACGAGAACCATTTCAAGGACCCTGACACCTTCGACATAGAGCGGTTTGCACCACCCCGCAACGAGCACAAGCAGAAGAGCGGTACGTATGTCCCCTTTGGCGTTGGAACGCACATGTGCGGGGGGGCTCGCTGGACCGAGTTGCAAATGGCCATCAACGTACTCCTGATTGCCCGTCACCTGCAACTGGAAATGGTCCCTAAGGACTACAAGCTGAAGATCAATCCGTTGCCGAAAATGAGTCCGAACAGGAAATTCAGATTCCGGGTAGTGCAATACAGGAACCCGCTGCAAACTCCTGAGGCCGCCTAGACGTAATTCGGGAGTCCGCAGGCTGTTTTCAGCTTGAAGGCCCACATGGTACGGTTTTATTCATCTTGTATTTTAGAGATTGGGGAGATTGTTATGAGGAAGATACTTGGGGGGTTACTATTCTGTCTGTGCCTGGCGGGTACCGGCAGTGCATGGGCGGATGAGGCCGAGCTTTCCGAATCTGCCGTAGGCCGGCACATGGTGGCACAGGCGACGCTTGCGGCACACTATGTTGATGTTGCACTGAGGGCCGGCATGTCGGCTGATGAAATCAATGCGGTCCTGTCGAAGATTGCCGGTCAGACTGTGATCGGTGAATTCTGGATCAGCGATGAAACCGGCAGGATTGCTTTTTCCAGTGCTCCGCCTCAGGGCTTTTCCTTTCCGACAGACCCTGAATCCGATGCACAGGCAGCACCGTTTGCCCGCCTGCTATCAGGTCAGGCAGACGTGGTCGAGCAGGAGGTACGGCCACGCGATCTGGATGGAACCCGGTACAAATATGTCGGGGTGGCTGGAGTGGACACGAAGCGTATCGTACAGGTAGGACTGCCAGCCAGTGCTGTCGAATAACCCGTAAGTTTCAGCAGGGGCTGCCTGGCAGGAAGCCGGTGCCATACAGGCCCGCCGTACAGATTCGGGAATACCCGCTTTTCATCCGGACCTGGCCAGGCGAACGGCTGATGTCATTGTGTTGTGATTTTTGAGGCTGTTTGCCAAGTAACTGTTGCCCTTACGGAACAACTATTCCACAATAGCGCCCCCGGATACGGGATGGAGGGTCCTGTGGCTTGCAGGACCTTTTCTATTTGAGGCTTGCCGCCATGGCAGTTAATGTCTGCCGAGCGGTAATGGCTGCAGGAATCGTCTGGATGGAAAATCGTCGGGAACTAGCAAACGCGATCCGTGCACTGAGCATGGATGCTGTACAGAGTGCAAACTCGGGTCATCCCGGTATGCCCATGGGCATGGCCGATATTGCTGAAGTACTCTGGAATGATTATCTGCAACACAACCCGAAAGATCCGCGTTGGCCGGATCGGGACCGCTTTGTGCTGTCGAACGGCCATGGCTCCATGCTGCTGTATTCGCTGTTACATCTGACGGGCTATGACGTTCCCATGGAAGAGATCAGGAACTTCAGGCAACTGCATTCGATGACTCCTGGCCATCCCGAGTACGGGGATACCCCTGGAGTGGAGACGACCACCGGTCCGCTCGGACAGGGGCTGGCGAATGCCGTCGGGATGGCGCTCGCAGAAAAGATCTTGGCCGCCACCTTCAATCGGACTGGGCTGGATATCGTGAATCACTACACCTATGTGTTTGCTGGAGACGGGTGCCTGATGGAAGGTATCTCGCACGAGGTGTGTTCACTGGCGGGTACACTCGGCCTGGGCAAACTGATCGTGTTTTATGATGACAACGGGGTTTCCATTGACGGCGATGTCAGGGGTTGGTTTACCGACAATACCCCCATGCGATTCGAATCCTACGGCTGGCATGTCATAGCTGACGTCGACGGACATGATGCAGGACTCGTTGCGCGTGCGATTGACGATGCCAGGGACGAGCAGGAACGTCCAACACTGATTTGTTGCAAAACCGTCATTGGCTGGGGTGCTCCGAACAAGCAGGGTACGGCAGCGACGCACGGTGCGCCGCTGGGGGCACAGGAAGTCGTGCAGGTGCGCGACACAATTGGCTGGCAGCACGAACCTTTTCATATTCCGGAATCCGTATACGGCAAATGGGATGCGACGGATAGGGGCAGCATTTGGCAATCTCAGTGGGATGAGAAATTCATGGAATACCGTTTGCAGTATCCTGAACTGGCCGCCGAGTTTACAAGGCGGGTGCAGGGGGAATTGCCAAGTGGCTGGGGTGAGGAATCTGCCAGGGTCATCGCGAAGGCCGTTGCGGATGAAAAGACAGTGGCCACGCGCAAGGCATCCGAGCTGGCATTGGACGGGTACGCAAACCTTCTGCCAGAGCTTGTTGGCGGCTCTGCAGACCTGACCGGTTCGAACAATACCTGGTGGTCAGGTTCCTCGGCGGTAAGTGCCGCACACGAGCCGGGAAACTATATTTTTTACGGTGTGCGTGAATTCGGGATGTCTGCGATCAATTCCGGAATGGCCCTGCACGGCGGGTTTATCCCTTACGGGGCAACCTTTCTTGTATTTTCAGAATATGCACGTAATGCCCTGCGCATGGCGTCCTTGATGGGCCTGCGGAACATTTTCATATACACCCATGATTCGGTAGGCCTGGGAGAGGATGGCCCGACCCACCAGGCAGTCGAGCAGCTAGCAACTCTCAGGTATATCCCGAACATGTCTGTATGGCGTGCAGCCGATACGGTAGAAACGGCAGTGGCGTGGAAGTTTGCCATCGAACACCGGGCCGGGCCGACCTGCCTGGTCTTTTCCCGCCAAAACCTGCCTTTCATACCTCGTAGCCCGGAACAGGTCGACTTGATTTCCCGTGGCGGATATGTGCTGTTCGATTGTGCCAATACCCCGGAACTCATACTCATTGCCACTGGCTCGGAATTGGACATAGCCCTGCAGGCAGGCAGGGAACTGGTTGCCCGGGGCAGGCACGTGCGGGTAGTTTCCATGCCGAGCACGGATGTATTCGATGTTCAGGATGAGAGCTACAGGCATGAAGTCCTTCCTCCGGGTATTACCAGGCGTTTGGCAATTGAGGCGGGTGTGCCGGACTACTGGTCAAAGTACGTAGGACTTGAGGGAGACACGCTGGGGATCTCCACGTTCGGGATGTCTGCTCCCGGTGCAGCCGTATTACAGCATTTCGGATTCACCAGCGATCACATCATCGAGCGTGCACTGGAAATGCTTGACTAGCTGATACCTTGATTTTTATGAAAGCAGTACGGAGAAAGTAATGACGATACGAGTTGCAATTAATGGTTATGGGCGAATTGGCAGGAACATCATGCGTGCCATTTATGAGTCAGGTCGTAATACGGAAATCCAGGTGGTTGCAATCAATGACCTCGCAGATGCCGGGACCAATGCGCACCTGACCCGGTTTGATACGGCACACGGGAAGTTCAATGGCACGGTCGAGGTCGATGGCGAGTACATGGTGATCAATGGGGACAAGATCCGTGTGTATGCCGAGCGGGATCCGGCCCGGCTTCCCTGGGGTGAGCTGAACATCGATGTCGTGCATGAGAGTACGGGATTTTTTGCCAGCAAGGAGAAAGCATCCGCACACCTGCAGGCTGGTGCGAAGAAAGTCATCATATCCGCACCAGGCGGCAAGGATGTGGATGCTACGGTCGTATACGGTGTCAATCATCATATCCTGAGTGCGATGCACACGGTCATCTCTAACGCCTCGTGCACCACTAACTGCCTGGCTCCAATGGTGAAGCCTCTGCATGAGTCGATCGGTGTCGAGAACGGCGTGATGACCACGGTGCATGCTTATACCAATGACCAGGTTCTCACTGACGTATATCACACTGACCTGAGACGTGCGCGTTCGGCAACCATGTCGATGATTCCGACCAAGACTGGAGCCGCCTCTGCAGTCGGTCTTGTATTGCCGGAACTGGACGGCAAGCTGGACGGGTTTGCAATACGCGTGCCGACTGTCAATGTTTCACTGGTAGACCTGACCTTTCTGGCGGCACGCGACACGAGCGTCGAGGAAGTAAATTCCGTCATGCGGGAGGCTGCGGACGGGTATGTACTGGAGTATGTGGATGCACCTCTAGTTTCCGTGGATTTCAATCACGACTCCCATTCGTCAAACTTCGATGCATCCATGACCAAGGTCATGGGTGGGCGTACGGTAAAGGTCTGCTCCTGGTATGACAATGAATGGGGCTTTTCCAACCGCATGCTGGATACGACACTGGCCCTCATGAACGCAAAGTAACCACTAATCGGTCGGAGACTGGTTTCTGCAGCTGACAAGGATCGACCGGGTATATCCGTGCTGAACATGACTGATCTTGATCTCGCGGGTTTGAGAGTGCTGATCCGCGAAGACCTGAATGTACCGATCAGGGATGGCAGGGTGAGCAGTGCCCAACGCATCGAGGCTGCATTGCCTACATTGCGTCGGGCTCTGGAACAGGATGCCAGGGTCATACTGCTCTCCCACAGGGGACGTCCTATAGAGGGACGCCATGATGAGAGCCTCTCAATGCTGCCGGTTGCCGAGTACCTTGGTGAGGAGTACGGCCTGGACGTGCGGCTTGAAACAAACTGGCTGGACGGATTCGATGTCCGGGCCGGTGAAGTGGTAATGTGCGAGAATGTACGCTTTCTGGCGGGTGAGGAAAGCAATAACGATCACCTCGCAAAACGCATGGCGGCATTGTGCGATGTATTCGTGATGGATGCATTCGGAACGGCACACAGGGCGCAAGCATCGACCTGCGGGGTAGCCAGGTATGCTCCAGTGGCTTGTGCGGGTCCGTTGCTGGCCAGGGAACTGAGCATGCTGGACCGTTCGCTGGCCAGCCCGGCAAGGCCGTTGGTGGCAATCGTAGGGGGTGCCAAGGTATCGACGAAGTTAACAGTCCTGAAGTCGTTGCTGGATAAGGTAGACAGGTTGATTGTGGGTGGGGGCATTGCAAATACCTTTCTTGCTGCGGCCGGCAAGCCGGTAGGCAAGTCGTTGCACGAGAAGGGTCTGCTGGATACTGCTGCAGATCTTTTGCAGGAATGCCGTCTCAGGAATACGGACATCCCGTTGCCCAGGGATGTAGTGTGTGCGACTGAAGTTTCTGAAACGGCTGAGGCTTCCACCAAGTATGTGGAGGAAGTTAATGAGGAGGATATGATCCTTGATATCGGACCGGATTCTTCGAGAATCCTGGCTGCCTGCCTGGCCGATGCGGGCACGATCATATGGAACGGTCCGGTCGGCATGTTTGAGCTGGAACCTTTTTCCCGGGGTACGGAAGTCGTGGCCCGAGCCGTGGCTGACAGTCGTGCTTTTTCCATAGCCGGGGGAGGAGATACACTGGCTGCCGTAGACCGGTTTGCCCTGGAAGACGGGATTTCGTATGTCTCTACCGGTGGCGGGGCATTTCTGGAATACCTTGAAGGGAAAACCCTCCCGGCAGTTGAAATCCTCGAGCGAAGGGCGCGGGGCTGATTCTCGGGATGCCTGTTAGGATGTGCACCTCAGGTAGGCAGGGCAGTAGAGCTGCCTGTGTCCGTCTCATGAGCTGATAAGGGGTACCAGAATGGTGGCATTAACAGAAACCCGTGACCGGAAAACAATTTTCCGGCATACCAAAATCATTGCAACTCTGGGGCCTGCAACGGATAGTGATGAAGTCATGGAAAGACTGATCGACGTAGGCATCGATCTCGTGCGTCTGAATTTCTCGCACAGTTCCTATGCGGATAACGAATGGCGCATCAGGACCTTGCGCAGGCTCAGCGAGACCAAGCACCACGAGGTGGGCGTGATCGGGGATCTGCAGGGTGCAAAAATCAGGATAGGGGCATTCAAGGAGGGACTCATCAACCTGGTTACCGGTGAACTGTTCTGCATCGACACAGACCTGTCCCTGAACCTGGGTGACCGGAATTCGGTAGGTGTGACTTACAGGGGCATGGCGAATAATGTCAGCACGGGGGATACGCTGCTCGTGGATGATGGAAGAATCGTGCTGGAAGTCACCGAAGTATCAGGCAGCAAGATATTTACCCAGGTGGTCATGGGCGGTGAACTTGCCAGCAGCAAAGGGATCAACCGCAAGGGCGGAGGTCTTGCCGCAGATGCCCTGACGGACAAGGATCGACAGGACATTCTGGATTCCGTGAAGCTCGATATTGACTACCTGGCGGTTTCATTTCCCTGTTCGGCTCAAGACGTCAGGCTGGCCAAGGAGCTGTTTGTGGAGGCTGGGGGAAATGGAGGAATCATTGCCAAGATTGAACGGTCGGAGGCACTGGATACCATTGACGAAATTCTGGAAGAATGTGACGCTATCATGATTGGTCGAGGAGACCTGGGCGTTGAAATTGGGGATGCCGAAGTGCCGGGGCTTCAGAAACTGCTCATTGACCGGGCACACGCCAAGAACCGTACCGCTATCACTGCAACGCAGATGATGGAATCCATGACACACAGTCCAATTCCAACCCGTGCGGAGGTATCGGATGTTGCCAATGCAGTACTGGATGGAACCGATGCAGTGATGCTTTCGGGTGAAACCGCAATCGGCCGATATCCGGTGCAGGCAGTAAAAGCCATGCATCGAACCTGCATGGCATCAGAGCGCAGAGTCTTCAATTCGATGTCTGGCCAGCGCCTTGACATCCAGTGCAGCCGGGTGGATGAAGCCATCGCCATGTCGGCAATGTATGCTGCTAATCATCTGGGTGTTGCAGCTATTGCAGCGCTTACGGAATCCGGCTCCACGGTGCTGTGGATGTCTCGCATCAACTCTGCGATTCCCATCTATGCCCTGACCCGGCATCCCAAAACCCTGCGCAGGGTAACCCTTTATAAAGGAGTCTATCCTGCACCGATGGAAACAATGAGCAAGTCCCACGCCGAAGTCAACCAGGAAGCGATCGACGTATTGCTCCGCTGTCGTGTCGTTTTTGAAGACGATTTGGTCATCATAACAAAGGGAGACTTGATCGGTGTCGACGGCGGGACCAATGCCTTGAAAATTGTCCGTGTTGGACACCTGATAGAGCCTGATTGATGCGGCATGACCAGTACCGAAGAGCAACCTGAATGAATACAGTATGACTAGCATCAGGAGAAACAGTATGAACGTTGAAGAACTCAATAAGATTGCACGTGCCATGGTGGCACCTGGACGTGGGATACTTGCGATGGATGAGAGTCATCCTACTTGCAACAAGCGCTTTGAAAAGCTCAAAATTCCTACCACGGAACCCATGCGCAGGGCCTACCGTGACATGCTGGTGACTGCCCCCGGGCTGTCCGACTTCATCAGCGGTGCAATCCTGTTCGATGAAACCGTTCGCCAGAAAACGCTGGAAGAAATACCCTTTGCTGCTCACCTTGGCAATCTTGGCATCATTCCCGGTATCAAGGTTGATGCTGGAGCCAAACCCCTGGCCGGCTATGAAGCTGAAAAAGTGACCCACGGACTGGATGGTTTGCGAGAGCGATGCGAAGAATATTTTGATATGGGTGCGCGATTTACCAAATGGCGGGCGGTGATCACGATCGGGGAGGGCCTACCCAGTTGGGCCTGTATAGAGGCCAATGCCCATGCACTCTCCCGGTATGCCCGTATCAGCCAGGAGGCCGGGCTGGTGCCAATAGTTGAGCCGGAAGTGCTGATGGATGGTAGCCATTCGATCGATCGCTGCTACACCGTGACGGAACTGACTCAACGAATTGTCTTTCACCACCTTAAAAACCAGGGTGTGGCGCTGGAGGGCATGGTTCTCAAGCCCAACATGGTCATTTCCGGAACCGAGGCCAGTTCTCGGGCAGATGTCAGTACCGTTGCCGAACAGACCATACGCTGTTTGATGAACACCGTGCCCGCTGCAGTACCTGGAATTGCATTCTTGTCCGGAGGGCAAACGGACCAGGAAGCCAGTGCTCACCTGAACGCCATGAATTCATCAGGCCGCTCATTGCCCTGGACACTGACGTTTTCCTATGGACGGGCCCTGCAACAGACGGCCATGCAGGTCTGGAAAGGTGATCGCGCTAATGTATTGCCTGCCCAGCAAGCATTGCTATGGCGTGCCCGGTGTAACGGGTCTGCTGCGCTGGGCAGCTACAACGAAGAGATGGAAAGCCAGGCTGCGTAGTCACGGATCATGATGCATGCGGCAGATGCCAGGCGACTTTTTCCCGGTCACCTGCCGTGTATCCGGTCACGGATTCTACTATAATCGGCGGGTTCCGGAGCTGGTCACCATTTCGGAGAGACGACCGCTGCCAGAGTGATTCATTCCGGTGCGAGATTGAAACCCTACACGAAGGAGTGTTGCGATGAAAATGATCACGGCGATCATCAAGCCATTCAAACTTGATGATGTGCGGGAGGCCTTGTCAGATGTTGGCATACAGGGCCTGACGGTGGGCGAAGTCAAGGGCTACGGGCGTCAGAAAGGGCATGCCGAGCTCTACCGCGGGGCAGAATATGTCGTGGATTTCCTGCCGAAAATAAAAATTGAAATAGGTGTGCCCGAGGAACGTGTCGAATCGGTAATAGAAGCGATCATTCGTACCGCCAATACGGGCAAGATCGGCGATGGAAAGATATTTGTCACCAATGTCGAGCAGGTAATAAGAATTCGTACTGGTGAGACTGGTGAAGATGCACTTTAGAGATTCTCCGAAAGCAGGCTCCAGGAAAACCTTACAACACATCAGACGATCTGGCCTGATTGCCGCATCCATGTTTGTGCTCCCGTGCGCGGGGCTTGCAGAATCCGGATTGGATACCGGCGACACTGCGTGGATCCTGACTTCTACTGTACTGGTGTTGTTCATGACGATTCCTGGCCTGTCACTGTTCTACGCCGGGCTGGTGCGTAGCAAGAATGTGCTGTCAGTGCTGATGCAGTGTTTTGCCATTACCTGCTTGGTTTCAATCCTGTGGCTGGTGTTCGGATACAGCCTGGCCTTCAGTGACGGGGGCGTACTGAACAGCTGGCTGGGAGGGCTATCCAACACATTTTTGTCCGAGGTGACGCGATCGTCGATGAGCGGCACCATTCCTGAAACAGTTTTTGTCATGTTCCAATTGACGTTTGCCATCATAACGCCTGCATTGGTGGTAGGAGGCTTTGCTGAACGCATGAAGTTTTCCTCCCTGTTATGGTTTTCCGCACTATGGCTGCTGCTGGTCTATCTTCCGGTTTGTCACTGGGTATGGGGAGGTGGATGGTTGGGCGACAAAGGCATCCTGGATTTTGCAGGGGGGCTGGTCGTTCATCTGACGGCTGGCGTCGGAGCAATTGTCGCAGCCGTGGTACTGGGCAAGAGAAGGGGATTTCCAAGAACTGCCATGCCACCGCATAATTTGACGATGACCGTTACGGGTGCGGGCATGCTCTGGGTAGGCTGGTTCGGGTTTAATGCAGGAAGTGCAATTGCCGCCAATCAGGATGCCGGGATGGCCATGCTTGTTACGCATTTGAGTGCTGCCACGGCATCGCTGGTATGGATGTTCTCGGAATGGATTCGCTACGGCAAGCCCAGCGTGCTGGGTATCGTGACCGGAATGGTTGCGGGACTGGGCAGCATAACCCCGGCTTCTGGTTTTGTCGGACCTCTCGGAGCGCTGGTGATCGGGGGGCTTGCAGGACTGGTCTGCTTCATTGCAACAAACTTCATCAAACGTGTACTGCGCATCGATGATTCCCTGGATGTGTTCCCGGTACACGGCATTGGCGGAATACTGGGAACACTGCTGTGTGGCGTCCTCGTGGCCGAGAAATTCGGAGGTGCGGGACTGGCGGAAGGAGTTACGATGGGGCAGCAGGTATGGGTACAGTTACAGGGTGTCCTTGCAGTATTACTGTGGACTGCAGTGGCGACATTCGTGATTCTGCAACTCATACGGCTCGTAATGGGGCTGCGTGTGGACGAGCAGCAGGAAGTGGAAGGACTGGATATCACGCAGCACGAGGAAACCGGCTACAACATGTAACATCTAGAGGCCTTGGGCGCAAGGCAGAGGGCATTCAGAAAGTACACTGGTGCGCCACGCAGTCACGGATACCGGATTGCCTTCAGGATCGAAAGGGTCTTGCCGCTTGTCAGGTCCATTTTTTCATGGCAGGAAATTGAGAAAACCGGTACATCCAGCAGCGCGGTCAAGTCTTCACTATTATTCATTGCTTCATCGCCAAGTGCTTCCTGCTGACTCAGGATGACTGAGCAGGCAGAGAGTCCTTGACCACGAATCGCCTCGATCGTCAGCAGGACATGATTGATGCACCCCAGCTTGTCCTGTGCAACCAGCAGGACAGGCAGCTCCAGTATCTTTGCCAGATCTGAATTCAGGCCGTCTTCGCACAGTGGGGAATAAAATCCACCTGCACCCTCGACCACAAGAAAATCATCGCTGCTGGTTTCATCAAGGCAACTTGAAGCGAGATCTTCAAGGTACACTGGCCGTCCTGCGAGACGGGCAGCACGCTGCGGAGAGATGGCTGGCTCGAAGCGGAACGGGCAGACAGCTTCTAGTGAAAAAGTCCTGCTTGCTGCCTCAAAATACTGTTGTGCATCCTCTGGCACCAGGGTGCCGTTTACTCGGTGGCATCCTGATTCAACCGGCTTGCGCGGAACGGCGCTGATTCCAAGCTCGTACAGTGCGGCGACCAGCTGCACGCCCAGGTATGTTTTGCCAACCCCGGTGTCAGTCCCCGTAATAAATATTCCCTTGCGAGTCATCAGTCAGGGCATCAAATCTGGATTCCAGTTAACTTACGGCAGGCTTCCAGGTATTTGTTGCTGGTGTTTATTATGATTTCTTCAGGCAGTCTCGGTCCAGGCGCACGCTTGTTCCAGTTCAGGGTTTCCAGATAATCGCGCACGTACTGCTTGTCTAGGCTTTTCGGGTTTTCCCCCGGGATGTAGGAGTCTTTTGGCCAGAAGCGGGAAGAATCCGGAGTGAGGGCCTCGTCGATCAGCATGATCTCTTGATTCTCATCAAGGCCAAACTCAAATTTTGTGTCGGCGATTATGATGCCGTGCTGCAAGGCATATTCGGCGGCGCTGCTGTACAGCTTCAGGCTGGTTTCGCGCACGCTTTCAGCGATTTCACTGCCAACCTTGCCGGCGACTTCTTCGAAGCTGATATTGATGTCGTGCTCTCCTACAGCGGCCTTGGTGGAGGGAGTGAATACCGGAGTTTCAAGCTTGTCTGCAAGCTTCAGGTCATTCGGCAGACGTACTCCGCTGATCGTGCCGGATTTCCGGTAGTCCTTCCAGCCGGAGCCGATTACGTAGCCGCGTACGATGGCCTCGAAGGGCAGCGGCCTCAGTTTCCGTGCAACGATGCTCCTTCGTTCCACGAATTGCAGTTCCTGTTCATCTGTTACCACTTCTTCAACGGGAATTCCGGCTAGATGGTTACTTACCTGTGCGGCAAATCTGTCGAACCAGAAGTTGGAGATAGCGGTAAGGGCTATGCCTTTCTTGGGGATGAGGTCGGGCAAGATCACGTCGAATGCAGATATGCGGTCACTCGTCACAATCAGCCAGTGCGCAGGATCCACTTCATAGATATCACGAACTTTCCCCTGAAACACCTTCTTCAGGGACTTCAATCCCGAATTTGACAGCATCTGGGTATTTTTAACAGGTAATTCTCCTGAGTGCACTGGTTTTATTTACCTGTCTCAGCCAAAATGCGCGTTTATTTTCAAAATCTGCCAGCAGGAAGGAGGCCTTGATGGCCAAACCAACAGTAAGCCTGATCATGGGAAGTGGCAGCGACTGGTCTGTGATGCGTGCTGCTGCAGAAATACTAGACCAGTTTGGTGTAGCGTATGAAAAGCGGGTGGTCTCGGCACACCGCACCCCTGAGCTGATGGCCGAGTTCTCGCAATCTGCATTATCGAGAGGAATCCGGTGCATCATCGCGGGTGCCGGTGGAGCGGCTCATTTGCCGGGCATGGTGGCCGCGATGACCACGGTGCCTGTACTGGGCGTTCCGGTTCCGGGAAAACACCTGTCCGGACAGGATTCGCTGTATTCGATTGTACAGATGCCAAAGGGCGTCCCGGTTGCGACCTTTGCGATAGGGGAAGCCGGGGCCACTAACGCTGCATTGTTCGCGATAGCAATGCTGGCCAGTTCCGATGTGCAGCTTAAGGAACAGCTGCAACAATTCCGTTCATCACAGACCTCAATGGCACTCAACACCCGGCTGCCGGACTAGGATGGTCTTACCTGGTGCCACGCTTGGTGTACTGGGCGGCGGCCAGCTGGGACGCATGCTCGTCCTGGCAGCAACGGCTATCGGCTATCGAGTTTGCGTACTGGACCCGGATCCATCGAGTCCGGCCGGCGAAATTGCACACCAGCACCTGCAGGCTGCATACGATGATGGCGATGCATTGGACAGGCTGGCCAGTGAGTGCTCGGTAATTACCACGGAATTTGAAAATGTTCCGGCCGGGGTGTTGGAACAGCTTCAGGGTTGTTGCAGGGTATGTCCGGGGGCCCATGCGGTAGAAATCGCACAGAGCAGGGTAAGGGAAAAGCAGTATGTGCAGTCACTTGGAATTTCTTGCACACCGTTCCAGCCTGTGACCAGTGAACAGGATATCGAGCAGGCTTTCGAGAATATGGGACCGGACCTGATCCTCAAGACAGCAAGATTTGGTTATGACGGAAGGGGTCAGGCTGCGGTACGGAACTTCAGACAGGCAGTACAGGCATGGCAGGCCCTGAACGGGGTTGAATGCATCCTGGAGCAGAGGATCGATTTGCAGACTGAAATTTCATGTGTACTGGCACGCTCATCTACGGGAGTAACGGACTTTTTCCCCGTTGCCGAAAATGTACACCGCAATGGCATTCTTTTCACCAGCACGGTTCCTGCAGGCGTGGATGAGGATATCCAGCGCGCGGCTTGCTCCCATGCCCAAAGCATTGCGGATGCCCTGGACTATTGTGGCGTGCTGGCATTGGAATTCTTTTTAGATCAGCACGGAAAGCTGTTTTTCAATGAAATGGCACCGCGCACACATAACAGTGGCCACTACACGATTGATGCATGCTACACCTCACAGTTTGAGCAGCAGGTACGGGTGGTCTGCGGCTTGCCCCTGGGCAGTTCCAGGGCGCACAGCGCGGTCACCATGGTGAATCTGCTGGGAGATCTTTGGGAGCCATGCGAGCCCAGCTGGGACCAGATCATGCAAGATAGTCGAGTCAAGCTGCACCTGTACGGCAAGAAACAGGCTCGGCCCGGCAGGAAAATGGGTCATTTCTGTGTACTTGGGGCACTGGGTGAAGACACCCGCCCTAGGGCCGAGCAGCTGTATTCGAGGTTGCACGGCGCGCAGGTGTAGCATGACCCTGATGAAAAAATTTCCCGCATTTCGCATCCATGCTGAAGGGGCTGATACCCGTGCAGGAATCGAGCTTGTCGATCTGGAACAGCTGTCTGACGGGGATGTGATCATTCGAGTGCATTACTCAAGCGTGAATTACAAGGATGCCTTGGCCGGCACCGGGAAAGCCAGGATTTTAAGGCGTTCCCCGCTTGTCGGAGGAATCGATCTGGCTGGTGAAGTCGTGATGTCATCCAGCAACCGGTTTGCACCGGGTGATACAGTGCTTGTCAACGGCAGCGGACTGAGCGAGGTTCATGACGGAGGTTATGCAAGATATGCGCGTGTTCCGGCGGACTGGATAGTGCCCCTTCCCGCCAGGTTGAATCTGGATGAGGCCATGGTCATTGGAACCGCAGGGTTCACGGCCGCATTGTGCATACATCTGATGCAGCAGAATCACCAGTTGCCTGAAGCTGGCCCGGTCTTGGTGACAGGTGCGAGTGGAGGGGTAGGAAGCTTTGCCGTGCATCTGCTGGCCCGGCTTGGATATGAGGTCGTGGCTGCTACAGGTACCCCTGGCGCAGACGGATACCTTAGAAAGCTTGGTGCGCAGGAGGTAATTGCCCGTGATGAAGTCGAGATCGGTAGAGACATGTTGGGCAAGGCTCTATGGGCTGGTGCCATCGATAATGTCGGTGGTAAGACACTGAGTAGCGTGGTGCGTTCCACAAGACCTTGGGGAAATGTAGTAAGCGTGGGAATTGCGGGCGGGTCCAGTTTTCAGCTGTCCACGATGCCTTTTATCATCCGTGGCGTGAATCTGCTGGGCGTGAGTTCATCCAATTGCCCGCAGAGTCTTCGCAGGCATATCTGGGAGCGATTGGGGGAAGATCTTCGACCCGGGCAAATCAGGTCAATTCATGCACAAACCGTGTATCTGGAGGATTTGCCAGACGTGTTCACAAGACTGCTCAACAACGAAATCAGGGGTCGGGTACTGGTCAAGGTACTAGACAGCTAGGTCACAGGCCTGTCAGGCAAAAAACCAGTAGCCTATCGCGATGGCAGCAGAGATTCCTGCCAGATCAGCAAACAGACCGCAGCCGATGGCATGGCGCACACGTTGTATGCCAACGCTTCCAAAATAGACTGCAAGCACATAGAAGGTTGTCTCGGTACTACCCTGTACCGTTGCGGCAAGATTGGCTGCAAACGAGTCCACGCCGTGGGTATTCATGGTTTCGAGCAGCATCGCACGGGCTCCACTGCCTGAGAACGGCCTCATCAATGCAGTAGGCAGGGCAGCGACGAAGTCGGTGTTCAGGCCAAAAACAGTCAGCAGACTTGCCACGGCTTCAAGCGCATGATCCAGGACCAGGCTGGCACGCAACACGCCTATGGCAACCAGCATGGCCACGAGGTAGGGAATAATCTTTATTGCAACTTCGAATCCCTGCTTGGCGCCGTCAATGAACGCATCGTAAACGTTAATCCTGCGGGCGAATCCCAGTCCCAGGAAAGACATGATCACGAGCAGCAACAGGAGATTTCCGAGCAGGCTGGAACGTTCGGCAAGTTCGGCGTTCCCGACCAGCAGAAATCCCAGCAAGGCGCCAAACAGTGCTCCGAGTGCCAGCAGGTAAACCAGGACAGTCCTGTTGAACAGGTTCAGGCCCTGTATGTAGGCAACGAGCAGCAGCCCCGCAAGCGTAGAAGTGCCGGTAGCAAGCAGGATCGGGATAAAGACCGCAGTAGGGTCGGTAGAACCTTGCTGCGCACGAAACAGGAATATTGTCACAGGCAGCAGGGTCACGGATGAGGTATTCAGCACGAGGAACAAAATTTGTGCATTGCTCGCAGTACTTTTGTTTGGGTTGAGATCCTGCAAGTCCTGCATGGCCTTGAGTCCCAATGGCGTGGCAGCATTGTCCAGCCCAAGCATGTTGGCGGCCATATTCATGGTGATGGAGCCGATTGCAGGGTGATTGCCGGGTACTTCAGGCATGAGGTGTCGGAACAGCGGGCGAAAAATCCGTGCCAGAAGGTCTACGAACCCAGCCCGCTCGGCGATGGTGAAAAAACCCAGCCACAGGCAAAGAACGCCAATGAGCCCCAGTGAAATCTCGACGCTCAGCGCGGCCATGTCAAAGGTGGCCTGAATCACCTGTGCAAAGATTGCGGTATTGTCACGTAGCAGGGCCTGAAAAATGCAGCTCAGGAATGCGGCCCCGAAAAAGCCAAGCCAGATATAATTCAGCACGGAATATGCCTGGAACCTGGTACGAACTTCACCCTGAAGCCAGCAGGCACGTCTATACGGCCAGGTAGCGCATGCCGCCCACTACGACCAGCACAATTATTCCCAAAACCAGGTTAATGCCCATAAGTCTTCGAATCTTCGCTAGCTGGTCTGCAGCCGTCTGGAAATTTTCATGTTTCAGTGCCTTGAGCAGTTGTCTGAAGGGTGCAAAAAACACATGCAGGAAAATCATGATCATGATGATTCCGATCACCTGCATGACATGGATATGCCAGCCGACACGGGCCATTCCGCCGTAATGAGCATATATTATCCAGTAGCCGGTGACAGGCAGCACGATGATACTGATCCATACCCAGGCGAAGAAGGTGATCAGGCATTTTCGCCACAATTTAGTGCGTTGCTGGACTTCGAGCAGTTTGGCTGCTGCAGGTCTAAGGGAAGTGTACGCAAAAAACATACCTCCCACCCAGATGACGGCAGAAAGTAAGTGGGCAGCCACTGCAACAGGAAGGTAGTATGCTTGGATATCCAAATTTTCGTGCTTTTGTAGCCAGTTGGTAGCCTTGGCCCATATCCATTCAGAGGGCTTCGACAGCCAAAGTGTACTGGAACCGGGCTGCAAATTGTATGGTTATAGGCTAAAGTGCATTACCCGCTAACAGGTGTATCTGAAATGTTGACTGACTGGATTGCCCCCTCGATATTATCTGCCGATCTTGCACGCCTTGGGGAAGAGGTGACTACAGTGCTGGGTGCGGGCGCAGACATCATTCATCTTGATGTCATGGACAACCATTATGTCCCGAACTTGACGTTCGGTCCTGTTGTTTGCAGCGCGTTGCGCGGTTTTGGGATACAGGCTCCAATCGATGTACACCTCATGGTCAAGCCTGTTGACCCGTTGATTCCCGAGTTTGCTGCAGCGGGCGCAAGCTTTATCACATTCCATCCTGAAGCCACCGAGCATATTGACCGCAGCCTGCAGCTGATCCGTGATCAGGGGTGCAAGGCAGGACTCGTTTTCAATCCAGCTACATCTCTGAATGTGCTTGAGTACGTGATGGATAAGCTGGACATGGTGTTGCTCATGTCCGTAAATCCTGGTTTCGGTGGCCAGAAATTCATTCCTGCGGTGCTCGAAAAAATCAAGGCAGCGAGAAAACTGATTGATCGATCGGGATTGCCGATACGCCTAGAAGTGGACGGTGGTGTTAAGGTCGGCAACATAGCGGAAATCAAGTCTGCTGGGGCTGATACCTTTGTTGCCGGTTCTGCAATCTTTGGATCGCAGGATTACGGGCGTGTGATTAGTGAAATGCGCGAGCAACTGGCTGCTGCGGGGCTTGCAGCCCATTAGAAGCCCTGTCAAAAGATCATGTAGGTATCATGCAGCTCGCTGAATTTGATGCCCTGAAGAATCAGGGTTATACCTACATTCCACTGCTGCGAGAGGTCCTTGCTGATCTTTACACGCCCCTGAGCGTATACCTGAAGCTTGCAGACCTGCCTTACACTTACCTGTTTGAGTCCGTTGAGGGAGGAGAAAACTGGGGGCGGTACTCCGTGATAGGTTTGTCGAGCCCGGAACGCATCAGGGTCTTCGGGGAGAAGGTCGTACATGAATGCAGCACTCGGATTCTGTGTTCAACGCAAACCGGTGATCCTCTCACCTGGATCCAGGAGTTCCAGCACAGCCTGCAAGTACCACCTATCCCGGAATTGCCGCGTTTTACCGGTGGGCTTGTCGGGTACTTCGGTTACGAGACGGTGAACTACATAGAACCCAGGCTTGCAGGCAGCAGCCGGTCGGATCCCCTGCAAACCCCCGATATCTTCCTCATGGTGTCCAAGGAACTGGTTGTATTCGACAATTTGAATGGAAAGATCTTTCTGGTGGTACACGTGGATCCTCATGATGAGCAGGCTTTCCAGAAAGGCCAACAACGTCTGGATAAACTTGTACAGATCCTGCAACAGCCGGTGCCGGCCCCGGCCGGGGCCTGTTCTGCAGGCGTGCCGGTAAGTTTCACCTCTGAATTTTCAGAAAATTCCTTCAAGCAGGCTGTAAGGCGTACACGCGAGTACATCCGCGCTGGGGATGTCATGCAGGTAGTGCTGTCGCAGCGACAAAGTACAGCGTTTGAGGACCCCCCGGTGAACCTGTACAGAGGCTTGCGCAGCGTGAACCCCTCTCCATACATGTTTTACCTCAACATGGGAGATTTCCATATTGTGGGTTCGTCCCCTGAAGTTCTGGTTAGGCTCGAAGATGGGGAAGTGACGGTCAGACCGATAGCGGGGACCCGGCCGAGAGGTAAAGACCCTGGTCATGACCAGCTTGTCGAACAGGAATTGCTGCAGGATCCCAAGGAACTGGCGGAGCATCTCATGCTCATCGATCTGGGACGAAATGACGTAGGTAGGGTAGCGGACACCGGATCGGTCATGCTTACTGACAAGATGATCGTTGAACGCTATTCGCATGTCATGCATATCGTTTCAAATGTCACCGGAAAGCTGAAAGAGCAGTATGATGCCATTGATGTCCTCAAGGCTGTTTTCCCTGCAGGCACGGTGAGTGGTGCCCCCAAGATTCGTGCCATGGAGATCATTAATGAGTTCGAGCCTGTGAAAAGGGGCATTTATTCCGGAGCAGTGGGATACATTTCGTGGGACGGAAACATGGATACAGCCATAGCGATTCGGACGGCGGTTATCAAGGGCAATAAAATTTATATTCAGGCCGGTGCTGGAATCGTGCACGACTCCGTTCCGGACAGGGAATGGGAGGAGACGAACAATAAGGCCGGTGCCTTGGTGAAAGCCGTGAAGCTCGCAAAATCAATGACCTGAGCTCGTGTTTTGCCGCTTACGGGCTGTGCTTTTCAAGCCGGAAAACTCTCAAGTACGAGGCAGAAATTTTTATGGTGCTAATGATTGACAACTACGATTCCTTTACTTACAACCTGGTGCAATACTTGGGTGAGATCGGTGAAGAGGTCAAGGTCGTTAGAAATGATCAGATCAGTATAGAAGGGATCAGGGTGCTCCAACCTGAGCATATCGTCATATCTCCCGGCCCGTGTACACCCAATGAAGCAGGCATATCACTGGAAATTGTCTCCGCATTGGGTGCGGAAGTGCCGGTACTTGGTGTTTGCCTTGGACACCAGAGTATCGGACAGGCCTATGGAGGCAAAATTGTCAGGGCAAACGAAGTCATGCACGGGAAGACTTCCAGGATCTATCATCACAGCACGCATGTTTTCGAACAGTGTGACAATCCTTTTATTGCAACGAGGTATCATTCTCTGGTAATTGAAAGAACGAGCATGCCAGACTGTCTGGAAATTACTGCGTGGACACAGAAAGATTCAGGAGGAATGGATGAAATCATGGGAGTACGCCACAAGCAGTTTGCAGTGGAAGGGGTACAGTTTCATCCCGAGTCAATCCTGACGGAGTTCGGACATCATCTGTTAGCAAACTTCATTAATCAGAACCGGAAACGATGAGCGAACAGGAAGCAGGATTTCGTCAGATCATGCAGGCCGTAGTCGAGGGTAATGACCTTGGCCGGGGGCCGATGACTGCCGTCATGCAGGAGATCATGTCAGGCCGTGCGAGTCCAGCACAGACCGCCGGACTACTGGTGGCCCTGCGCATGAAGGGCGAGACGGCATTGGAGCTTGCTACTGCCGCTTCCGTGATGCGCGATTTTTCAACACGGGTCGAAGTGCCCGTGGAGCGCCTGGTCGACACCTGCGGTACCGGTGGGGATGCGAAGGGAACTTTCAACATTTCAACAGCCTCTGCATTTGTAGTGGCTGCCGCAGGCGGTGCAGTAGCCAAGCATGGAAACCGTTCTGTATCGGGAACATGTGGCAGTGCAGATGTTTTGGAAGCCGCCGGTGCGAAGCTTGAGTTGACACCTGATCAGGTTGCACGATGTATCGAAGAGATCGGCATAGGCTTTCTGTTTGCACCGATGCACCACAGTGCCATGAAGCATGCTGCAGGTGTACGCAGGGAGCTGGGGGTGCGCACGATGTTCAACTTGCTGGGCCCGCTTACAAATCCAGCAGGTGCAACACACCAGGTTCTCGGCGTGTTCTCCGGTACCTGGGTCGAGCCGATTGCAGAGGTACTTCGGTTACTCGGAAGCAGGCACGCATTGGTTGTACATGCAGACGACGGCTTGGATGAAATCAGCACCACGAATGATACGAGAGTCGCAGAATTAAATGAAGGAAGTATTTCCACCTACCGGGTTTCCCCCCGTCAATTCGGTATCGAACCATGCAGTCTTGATGAACTTGTGGTACAGGATGTTCAGCAGAGCCTGGCAATGGTTCATGCGGCTTTCAGCCACAAGGCAAATCCCGCGTCCGATATTGTGAAACTCAATGCCGGTGCTGCACTGTACGCCTGTAATCAGGTTGCAACTATTGCTGAAGGAGTCGAGCTTGCAGCGGTGACGATTGCGAGTGGTGAGGCCCAGAACAAGTTCAAGCAGTATATCGAATTCACCAGGGATATTTGAGCATGTCCGAACAGCCAGGGATTCTTGCCGAGATCATCGAGCACAAAACACGTGAACTGGTTGAACGCAAGCAGCGCGTGCCTGAGGAGACATTACGGGAGTGGGTACAGGAGGCCTCGGCGCCCAGAGGTTTCGAGTCAGCCTTGCGTAATGCCCAGCAGGCCAGTCGTCCCGGGGTGATCGCGGAAATCAAGCGTGCTTCACCCAGCCGGGGCATCCTGCGTGAAAATTTCAACCCCATGCAGATCGCAGCAGGCTACCAGATGAATGGCGCCACTTGTTTGTCAATCCTGACCGACAGCCACTATTTCAAAGGCTCCTGTGCAATTCTGGAATTGTGCCGGAAGTCCTGTTATCTGCCCATCTTGCGCAAGGATTTTATTATTGATCCTTACCAGGTCTACGAGACGCGTGCGGTTAATGCGGATTGCATGCTGCTGATTGTCGCTGCTTTAAAAGACGGACAGATGGCAGAATTGTATGCCCTTGCCAGGGAGTTGCACTTGGACGTGCTGCTGGAAGTACACAACACTGAAGAGCTTGGACGTGCACTGGAGTTGCAGCCAACCTTGCTTGGCATCAACAACCGTAACCTGCAAACATTTGATACTACCCTGGATACCACTCTGGAGCTATTGCCGCGGATTCCGAATACCTGCCATGTGGTCACTGAGAGTGGAATTCATACCAAGGAAGATATTGCCCGGATGACCGGAAAGGGAGTCAATTCTTTTCTTGTGGGTGAGGCCTTCATGGTAGCTGAAGAGCCAGGCACTCGCCTGAATGAGCTGTTTTTCCAGTCAAGCCAGTCTTGATGTGTCGGTGTGGCATGCTGGCTGCTGAAAGCACATCGAGGTTACCCGAAGAGGGATGCATGATGCATCATGAGCTTGAGCCTGGATTCGGATAACCATGCGAGCGATGGTCTTGAATGCCGTGCGCAGCCCACTGGTACCGGTTGAATTGCCGGTTCCCAAGCCGGGAAATACAGAAGTACTGGTGAGGGTAGAAGCCTGCGGGGTCTGCAGGACAGACTTGCACCTTGTTGACGGGGAGTTGCCGGATATACCTGTACCGGTTATACCGGGTCACGAGGTCGTGGGAGAAGTTGTTAAAGCTGGAGCCGACGCATCACTCGAGCCAGGCATGCGGGTGGGTATTCCATGGCTGGGGTGGACTTGCGGTGACTGTGTGTATTGCCGGGCCGATGCAGAGAACCTGTGTGAGCAGGCGAGGTTTACCGGTTACCTGCTTGATGGCGGGTACTGCGAATACACGATTGCAGATTACAGGTATTGCATTCCGGTACACAGTGAAAGTAATCCCGAGGAGCTGGCACCGCTGTTGTGTGCGGGCCTGATTGGTTACAGGTGTCTGAAGATTGCAGATTCACTATGCCGGAATAATGAAAAAATCGGTCTGTTCGGGTTTGGTGCAGCAGCACATATCCTTGCCCAGATCATCGTCTGCCGCGGGGGGCAGTTTTTTGCATTCACTCGGCCGGGTGACCAGGCTGCACAGCAGTTTGCGTATCGTCTTGGTGCGACTTGGGCGGGTGATTCAGACCAGGTACCTGCTGCTGCTCTGGATTGCGCAATCATATTTGCACCGGCGGGACACCTGGTTCCCTTGGCGCTGAAAAGCGTTCGCAAGGGTGGTGCTGTGATTTGTGGTGGCATCCATATGAGTGATATTCCGTCTTTTCCCTATGCCAGCCTGTGGGGCGAACGGCGTATCAGTTCGGTTGCAAATCTGACCCGGCAGGATGGCATGGAGTTTTTTTCCAAAGTCAGTAAATTACCCGTTCAGACTCATGTCCACCTGTATCAGCTTGAAGAAGCTAACCGCGCGTTGGAGGATTTGCGTCATGGAAAGCTGGAGGGTGCAGCTGTGCTGAGGGTCCGGGATTGAGTTGAAAACCGCTGTTCAGCCCTGTATGCATCAAGGTAACATAGTGCCATGCTTACAGGCTGGCTATGAACAGGTGTTATGAAATCCATACTTGAAAAACTGCACAGCGATCATATCAATTTCAGTGAGCTCCTGAGGTTCCTGGAGCATCAACAGCACCTGCTGGAGGAATGTAAGCTTTCTGATCTCGCCGCTATGCACGATGCAGTCAGATATATGAAGGAATACCCTGACTTTGTTCACCATCCTCTTGAGGATATAGTGTTCAGGTATTTTATGGAAAATTATGGGCAACAGCACAAAAGCATAGAGGGGCTTCTGCATGAACATGAAGGAATGCCCGCGCTTACAGAGAGACTGCTTGAGACATTGCAGAATGCACAGGCAGGCTTACCCCAGGACAGGGAGGAACTTTGTAATATGCTGGAGGAGTACATTTCCGTTCAGAGAAAACACATGGATGAGGAAGAGGCGCATGTTTATCCGGTCCTGAATTCAAGCCTCAGTCCAAGAGACTGGCAGGAGATAGATCATGATCTGGCACGTGTTGAAGATCCCCTGTTCGGTGAAAAGGTGAAGCAATCATACGCAAGTCTGTTCCAGCAAATCATGAATCATTAGGACGTATGCCTTTTGTAGGTAGAAGGTGATTGTCGGCCTGCAATTTCGAGCCTGTGGTCTGTCTTGCCAGTACTGCATGGACACTGCAGCCCTAGCATACGATCAAACAAATCATGCAGGGAGATTTCAGGGGGGTTAACCATGAAAGTGCGTGTACGATGGACTGATCACATGAGTTTTGTGGCCGAAACGGGAAGCGGGCACTCAGTTGTCATGGATGGTCCACCGGATCATGGTGGTCGCAATCTGGCTGCAAGACCCATGGAAATGGTACTTGCAGGACTGGGTGGCTGCAGTGCTTTTGATATAGTAAACACCCTTACCAAGGCCAGGCAGGTTGTTGGGCATTGCGAGGTAAAGCTGGATGCACAGCGGGCGGATACTGTGCCGGCAGTGTTTACCAAGATACACCTGCATTTCATTCTTGCAGGAGCAGGCCTGGACCCTTCAAGGGTCAAGCGTGCAGTGGAACTGTCTGTTGAAAAATATTGTTCGGTCATCATGATGTTGCGTGACAGGGTGGAAATCACGTATGACTATGAGGTGCAGACAGAATTGCGGGCCACGTCCTAGCCCCTTCGTCAGCCATGTAAATGGGCGTCAGTCAGCAAAAAATCAAGTTGCATGGGTTTAACAATCTGACCAAAACCCTGAGTTTCAATTTTTACGATATCTGTTATGCGCATACTCAGGCGCACCGGCGAGAATATCTGCACTACATTGACGAAGTCTACAATTCAGAACGCCTGCAGCGTGTGCTTTGCGAGGTCGTCGATATCATAGGTGCCAATGTCCTGAGTATCTCTGCACACGACTATGAACCACGAGGCTCGAGTGTAGCCTGCTTGATCGCTGAAAAGTCTGCGCCACAGGAAATCATGATGCACATGGGGACTACGAAGGACCAGCGTGCAGGCATAAACCCGTCTGCAGTACTGCACCTTGATAAAAGCCATGTCACGGCGCATACCTATCCTGAAAGTCATCCGGATCACGGTATCAGCACGTTTCGGGTCGATATTGATGTCTCGACCTGTGGGCAGATCTCGCCGCTTGAGGCGCTGAATTTCCTGATAGACAGTTTCGACGAGGATATCATCATCCTGGATTATCGCGTACGTGGATTTACCCGGGATACTTTTGGACAAAAACATTACATTGACCATGAAATTACATCCATACAGGATTTCCTGTCAGACACGACGAGACGCCTGTACCAAATCACAGATATGAACGTGGAGCAGGAGAACATATTCCATACCAGAATGAAGCTGCTTGATTTCAGGCTGGAGAACTACCTGTTCGGGAATGTGGCGCATGCACTTGGGGCAACCGGACTGCAGGCGATTGAACAGCTGCTCAGGAAGGAGATGAACGAGATTTTTTACGGCATCAGCACTCCTGGATGATCAGATCCAGTATGCTGTGGTGGTCATGATCTTGGATACTGTGCTCATGGCACGCCGTGCAGGTCCAGGCAGCCGGGTGGCACCTGCATCCTGGGCACTCTTATCATGTCTGGCCTCATCTTCCCGCATCCTGAGCAGGATTTGGCGGCTCTTTTCATCATGAGGGGGCAAGCGTGACAAATGCTGATCCAGATGCTTCACTACCTGCCTTTCCGTTTCAGAGATAAAGCCCAGACTCCATTTGTCACCAAGAATCCCGACCGCAGCGCCAATGGCATAGGAACCCAGGTACCATGCCGGAGTCAGGGTGCTCGGGTGATCTGCCAGTTCGGCCAGCCGTTTTTCACACCAGTCCAGATGGGCCTGTTCTTCAAGGGCGCACTGTTTCATCTGCTGTCTGACGGTATTGCTCCGGGCAGTCAGGGCCTGTCCGTGATAGAGGCCCTGTGCAGCAACTTCCCCGGCATGGTTCACGCGCATCAGTCTGGCAGATTTGATCTTGCCGTCAGTAGACAGGTTGTCTTCCGTTTGCGGCTTGGTTTCGGTGCCTGTGCTGAATAATGCAAACATGGCCCGGATTCCACGTTCGGAATGGGACAGGAGATGGTCCAGGGTACTGTAGTCACGCATGCCCAGAGTATAACAACTGTTGAGCCAGCAACTGAACGGGATGGCAGACCTTGATCGCAGACTTGGACTTGGACAGTTGTGCCTGGAAGTGCAGTGCGCAGCCAATGTTGGAAGTTACCAGGTAGCCAGCCTGGCTGGATTTCAGTTCAGCAATCTTACCCTGAATCAGTTGGTCTGCCAGTTTGGCCTGGGTGAATACATTCATGCCTCCAGCCCCACAGCACATTGCATCGTCTAGGAATTTTTCAAACCGGATCCCGGGGATTGGACTCAAAAGCTTCTCAGTCAGGCCGGGGTCGCTGCTGACCCGTTTTTGAGTGCATGGTCTATGTACAAACACCGTTTCTGGCAGGGGTCTGAATTCCGGTTTGTGCTGCATCTGGAGTCTCGCAATCAATACACAAATCTCCACGTGATGACGGGACATCCAGGTCGTGTAGGGCTCGTTGAGCAATGCCGGGTACCGGCTGATATGTGCTGCACATCCTGTTGCGAGTGAGGCCACTGCGTCAAAATCCTGATTTCCGTATGCATTGCAGAAATTCCGGATAAGCCGGCCCGCTGTACGCAGATCACCACTGTGTTGGTGCAGGGCACCGCAACAGGGGCTTTGAGGAAGACGTACCGTTTCACAGCCCAATGCCTGCAAGACGAGTTCAGCAGAGGAAATACATGGATCAGAAAACAAGTCACTGGCACACGAAGGTGCCAGTGCTACCCGCAGGTTTTGCGTTTCTGATGCGGAAGGGTTTGGGCTGAAACCTGGCTCATGCAGGCCGGGTATCAAGAGTGTCAGACGCAATGCATAAGGGAATCTTGCAGCCAGCCTCATGAACAAGGAATCCGCTTTCATGCCGCGATACATGCGTAACAAGAATTTTGCCATCCTCCGGACATGGACCCTGCTGAGTGTGGCCCGTAATAGGGACTGCTTTAGCCTGTACAGGAAAGTGTGCCGGGCATTTGTGATGAGGCGGCCTGAATCCAGGATTCTCTCGTAATCTATCTGGACCGGACAGGCCTCGGCACAGTTCATGCAGCCCAGGCACTGGTCCAGATGATTCAGTAGGGTCTGACTGGGTTGCAGCTTATCTTCATGTATAGCCCTAACCATTGCAATGCGCCCGCGGGGCGATTCGGCCTCATTCTTTGCAGCAGAATAAGTCGGACAATGAGACAGGCAGAGCCCGCACATGACGCATTCATCTGTTGCGGCAATAATATCTTGTGTGCTGAAACCAAGTAACTGCATCGGTTGCTCTCAGGTCTCGACGGGCCAGTAGGGAGGTTTCGGAAAGTTTGGTCTTGGGGTTGTGTTTGTCACCGCTGTACCCGTATCAGTATACATGCCCTGTACGGTTTTTATAGCATGCAAAGTGAGCGGCTGGTCTATGCGCGGAATTGTGCGAACTAGCCGGTGGACATGCCTGGAAGTGCAGTAACGGTCGGCAAGTGCATGAGGCTTGCTCCCCGTTCAGTGCGTACTCAGTACAAAATTCTACGGCCTTCCATGTTGACCTGGAAATTTTGCACAGTTGCCATTCCCGGAAATTCTTGTACGATCCTTTAAGACAACCGTAAGCCCGAACGTGCTTGATCTACGTCAACTAAAAGCATGGAAGTAAAATGATGACTGCTGTTGAATTATAAGCTGGTGTAAGTGATGGCTTTTTATAAACGACACCTGTTCATGTGCGTGAATCAGCGTGAGGATCGCAACTGCTGTCAGGATCATGGTGCTGCCGAGTTGCGAGCCTATGCCAAAAACAGGAGCAAGGAACTTGGTATCGCCGGGCAGGGCGGCGTGCGTGTCAATCAGGCGGGTTGTCTGGACCGATGCGATGAAGGGCCTGTTGCGGTCGTCTATCCGGACGCCGTATGGTACACATATCGAGATGAAAACGATCTGGACGAAATCATTGACAGGCATCTGATTGCAGGCGAAATCGTGGAACGACTGAAGATCTGATTTCTTTTTGCATATCCACATAGGGGTGTATGCTAGAATTTATCATTCAGCCAGTTGACAATAATATAAACATATTAGAAAATACGCATATTCTTATTGTTTGAAGTGAATTTAAAGCTCCTCCATCTACCTCTTTGGTAGTTTTAGCGCAAACTGCAAAGGTTTGCGCTTTTTTTTTGCCTGTATAAAACGATGAACTTGTCAGCGGACAGGATGTTCGGTACTATCCGCCGCTCCCCCAAAAGGTAATACACAGGTGTATTTGATGGCGACGGTCAGTGCGAAACCTGCACTCGTAAAGCGAAACTGGTTCCTCGTTGATGCCACGGACAAGACCTTGGGCCGAATGGCGAGTGAAATAGCAAAGAGACTGAAAGGCAAGCACAAGCCAATCTATACGCCCCATGTGGATACGGGCGACTATATCGTTGTCATCAATGCGGAGAAAGTCCGCGTGACGGGTAGCAAGGTGGAAGGCAAGATGTATCACCGCTATACAGGTTATGTCGGGGGTCTCAAGTCCATGAGTCTCAGAGAGATGCGCGCGAAACATCCTGAGCGCGTAATTGAAAATGCGGTCAAGGGAATGCTGCCAAAAAATCCGCTGGGGCGGGCGATGTTTCGAAAGCTGAAAGTGTATGCTGGGTCTGAGCATAAGCATGCGGCGCAGCAACCCCGACTGCTGGAACTATAGGTACATCATGGAACGAGAGCAGTTCTACGGTACAGGGAGAAGAAAGAGTTCAACTGCGCGTGTCTACCTGCGTCCGGGTTCAGGTAAGATCACCGTAAATATGCGCGAAGCTGACAGGTATTTCGGTCGTGAAACTTCGTGCATGATTATCCGTCAGCCTCTCGATCTTACAGAATTGACAGATTCCTTTGATATCGATGTAAAAGTCAAGGGCGGGGGATTGAATGGTCAGGCAGGCGCCGTGCAACTGGGTATTGCACGTGCATTGCTGGCCTACAATCAGGACCTGCGCAGCCCTTTGCGCAAAAACGGTTTTCTTACTCGAGACGCGCGTGAAGTCGAGCGCAAGAAGGTCGGACTGCGCAAGGCCAGGAAGAAGGAGCAATACTCAAAGCGCTGAGCCTCTGGCTTTTCTATCCTGGGCTGGCACATGGAAATCGAAACCATGTCACCTTCCCTGCCCGTCATCAAAAACCCGTGTACACAATCAAGGCCAATGTCGTAGGCATGCCGTATCGATGTGGTTGCTTGGTGAACGGTATGCCCTGCGAGTAGGTGGTAGATTGGAGAGGGCAGAAGGTGTATTTGAAGCGAAGTCAAACTCCTCTGGAGTAAGACTTACATTGAAAAATCCTGACAATCTACGCCTGCAGGGTAACGCTGGAGAATTGAGTTTGAAATTCTTTCAACGCAAGGTTCTTGATTGACAAGTTCTAGCCAATCTGTCGGCATCAGATATTGAGTCAAGCAATCACTGGATAAATTCAAGCCCGGACTTTGAACCGATAATGAGCAAATCGGCAGGCCGCAATGCAAATATCCCGACTGTAACTATGCCTGCAATGTTGTTTAATTCCCTTTCTTTTTCGACAGGATTTAAAATCTCCAGATTGTAGATATCTAGTATGAGGTTGCCATTGTCCGTGATGAATCCTTCTCTCAGCTCAGGAATGCCACCAAGTTTAACCAGCTGTCTGGCTACATGACTCCTAGCCATCGGAATGACCTCGATTGGTAGAGGGAATGCCCCCAGAATTTCTACTAACTTTGTATCATCTGCAATGCAAATGAATTTTTCGCTGACATCGGCAACAATTTTTTCTCGTGTCAGTGCACCGCCTCCTCCTTTTATTAAATATCTGTGCCGTGTCGCTTCATCTGCACCGTCGATATAAAGGGGTAAGCTTGATACACTATTCAGGTCAAGTACTTGGATGCCGTGTGTTTTCAATCGTTTTGCTGAGGCTTCTGAACTCGCAACGGCGCCATCGATTTTACCCTTGATCCTGGCCAGTGCGTCGATAAAATAATTTGTAGTAGTGCCTGTTCCGATACCGATAACGTCACCTACCTGTATATAATCCAATGCACCTTCGGCAGCTGCCTGCTTCTTGTTTTCAGTTGTCATGGCGAGAGCTTAGTTCGAACTTTACCAATGATACCTGTAGTAGTCGTCGAAAGCATGATGAAATGTGATTTCAGGATATGGCGAACGAGAAACTTGTAAGCAAGATAGAGCGCGCTGTCGTTTATGACGTAGCAATCAAGTCTGAGCTCGAATTTGCACAGGCACTGTCCAAACGGTTCTCTAACCAGATCTATCTGAAAAGAGAAGATCAGCAGTGTGTATTTTCTTTCAAGATTCGGGGTGCCTATAACAAGGTCGTGCACCTGACAGATTCAGAAAAGAAGTGCGGTGTAATAGCTGCGTCAGCTGGAAATCATGCTCAAGGGGTTGCGCTGGCAGCACATAAGCTTGGAATCCAGGCTACGATTGTGATGCCTTGCACGACACCTTCGATAAAGGTGCAAGCGGTTGTTAGTATGGGTGCGAATGCGGTCTTACACGGAGATACATATGATGAGGCCTATGCGCATTCTCAGGTGCTGGCTAAAGAGCAGGGATTTACCTATGTGCATCCATATGATGATGAAGATGTTATTGCCGGGCAAGGTACAGTTGCCTTGGAGATTTTGCAGCAGCTTACTGAGCATATTGACGCAATATTTGTTCCTATTGGTGGAGGCGGACTCATTGCTGGAATGGCCGCCTATGTAAAGCACTATAGACCCGAGATCAAAGTAATTGGCGTGGAACCACAGGATGCACCAACTATGCATGCTGCTCTGCATGCTGGAAAAAGGGTTCAATTGAACGATGTAGGGATATTTGCAGATGGTGTTGCAGTACGGTGTGTTGGGGAAATCACTTTTGAAATTGCCAAAGACATGGTCGATGAAGTTCTGTTGGTGAATACCGATGAAATATGTGCGGCTATCAAAGATCTGTTTGATGAGACACGCACGTTACTTGAGCCTGCAGGAGCTCTGGCATTGGCAGGTATCAAACAGTATATCGACCGTGGAAAACTCAAGGACAAGCGGTTTGTGGCTGTCAATAGTGGGGCCAATATCAATTTCGACCGTTTACGTCACGTAGCTGAACGTGCAGAGCTAGGTGAACGTAGAGAATGCCTTTTTGCAGTGACCATACCGGAACGACCCGGAAGTTTTTTAGAATTTTGCAGGCTGCTGGGTGCCAGGGGAGTTACTGAGTTTAACTACCGCTATGCGCATACTGAAGAAGCGCAAGTATTTCTGGGTGTGAATGTTGAAGACGCAGATGCAGAAAAATATCAGATACTGAGTTTGCTCAAAGAATCAGGTTATCCAGCGCTTGATATTTCTGACAATGAAGTGGCAATTCTACATTTACGCCACATGGTAGGTGGACGCAGCCCAGCCTTGGAAAATGAAATACTTTTTCGGTTTGAATTTCCTGAAAGACCAGGTGCCTTGCTGAACTTTCTTGAGATGATTGGGCAAGAATGGAACATCAGCTTGTTTCATTATCGGAATCATGGTGCTGCCTACGGACGTGTGCTGGCTGGGATACAGGTTCCTACAGAAAACAGGCAACGTTTAGACCAGTTTTTGGCTGAACTGGGATACCGTTACTGGGAAGAGACAGGTAATCCGGTATACAAGCTGTTTTTAGGGTGAGCACATGACTGAAATCTATCAAAAGTGGGTTCTGTAGATAGTTTCCAGGCAAATCTCAGCATGCAGTACTGTTCAGTATGGTTCTCAATTTAAATATTTGCGGTAACAGGCGCTGAAATAAAAAAAGGCTCTTTTCAGAGCCTTTTAAAACAGCTTCTAACGTCCTTGTTTCAGGTACGCCTTCGCCTTGCGGTTTTCTTTGCGACTTTTCGTTTGGCAGCTGCGGAGGTTTTGGGTTTGGCAGTGGTTTTCTTTGCGACTTTTCGTTTAGCGGCTGCGGAGGTTTTGGGTTTGGCAGCGGTTTTCTTTGTGACTTTTCGTTTAGCGGCTGCGGAGGTTTTGGGTTTGGCAGTGGTTTTCTTTGCGACTTTTCGTTTAGCGGCTGCGGAGGTTTTGGGTTTGGCAGTGGTTTTCTTTGCGACTTTTCGTTTGGCAGCTGCGGAGGTTTTGGGTTTGGCAGCGGTTTTCTTTGTGACTTTTCGTTTAGCGGCTGCGGAGGTTTTGGGTTTGGCAGCGGTTTTCTTTGCGACTTTTCGTTTGGCAGCTGCGGAGGTTTTGGGTTTGGCAGCGGTTTTCTTTGTGACTTTTCGTTTAGCGGCTGCGGAGGTTTTGGGTTTGGCAGCGGTTTTCTTTGCGACTTTTCGTTTAGCGGCTGCGGAGGTTTTGGGTTTGGCAGCGGTTTTCTTTGCGACTTTTCGTTTGGCAGCTGCGGAGGTTTTGGGTTTGGCAGCGGTTTTCTTTGTGACTTTTCGTTTAGCGGCTGCGGAGGTTTTGGGTTTGGCAGCGGTTTTCTTTGCGACTTTTCGTTTAGCGGCTGCGGAGGTTTTGGGTTTGGCAGTTTTTCTCACTGCTTTACTCCTGGTGCTAGCTTTACGTTTGTTAATGGCCATCAATACTCCCCTCCCAAACTATAAGCGCTGAGTTAAACACGCATTAAAGTATATACGTTTGATACATAAATACTAGTATTTTTTGTGACATTGATTTGCTCAAACACCGTCATGAAAAGATGCGGTGTACTGTGAAAAATAACGAGCTTGATTTCAAGTAAGCATAGATGCATATAAGCAAGCTGGTCATGCAGAACTTATTCCAATGACAAAATAAAGTCCCAATGAAATTTGCTGACTGGCATTACCGACAGTCGGTTGCCACGTTTTAGAAGCTGTAATCCATCTAACTCTTCGTGCTGTCGGAGTTCTGCAAGCGTTATCGTGCGTTTGAGTTTTCTTTTATAGCGTACATCTACCATAAACCAACGTGGATTATCAGGATCACTTTTGGGGTCGTAGTGTTTGTCATGCTGATCAAAGGCAGTGTGGTCAGGATAACTTTCACGCACAATTTTCATGAGCCCTACTATTCCTATTACATCGCAATTTGAGTGATACATGAAAGCAAGATCACCTACTTTCATGTCGTCACGCATCATGTTACGTGCTTGAAAATTTCGGACCCCATCCCAACACTCAACCTTGTCACGTTTCAGATCATCGATGCTGTACTCACCAGGCTCGCTTTTCATTAACCAATACTGCATGCCAGATTGCCGGTTCTAATTGGATTGCATCCGGTTTATGTAGAAATCAAAAAGTATGGTGTTAAATGATGCGGATACACTCCACGAGCACGGTTGCAACCGCTGACCTTGAACCAGGGGTCCAAGTGGGAGGACTGAAAATGAATCAGGCTTTCCATGTCATGGACATGCACAACATCATTTTTACAGTATAGTCCCTGAGTATATTAATAGGCTCAAGGCATACACTCGGTTACTGGCCTGTACCGCAGAGGTATCCGGTTTCACTTAAAGTCTAGCAGATTTTTAGAGTTCTAGCTGCTGGGTATGCTTCAGGGTGGAATCAATCCGTTCCTGAAGGCTGCGAATCCTAGTAGAGAAATTTCTGCTCGAATGCTCCAGTCTGTTTTCTTGTAAGAGCAGATCATGAGCCAGGTTTAGTGCAGCCATAACTGCCATTCGATCAGGACCCATAACTTTGCCTCCGTCACGGATTTCCTGAATTCGCACATTCAGCAGATGCGCAGAAGCTTGTAAGGAATCCTCTTCGCCCTTTGGGCATGCAATACGATATTCCTTGTCCAGAATATTGAGCACAACAGGGGACTTGACTGAGCTCACAGGCTGATTTCCATCGATTTGAGACGGGTAATCATGGCTTCTACCCGTTTTCGGGCTTGATCATTTTTATCAATAAGACTGGCCCGTTCAGCAGTATACATGTCACGTTGAGCCTTTAGCAGGCTGTTTTCTTTTTTAAGTGCTTCGCATGTTTGAATGAGTGTATTCACTCGAATTTCAAGTTGTTCTAACTCCTGCTCATTGAACAGGTCTGAATCAATTTTTACCATAGCAAAATGGTAGGATGAAGAATGTTTACCGTCAACTTAATTTTGTCATGCATCTTCAAACTTGTTGTAGCGGGTGATTTTATTTCTCTTGTAGAAAATCGCTGGATAGAGGTACGTGGAGGAAATGCTGCAGGTATCAGTAAAAAGGATTTATTTCGATGCTGCAGGATGTACTAATATAATGGTATGAAACCAAGGGTACATTAATTTCTAGTCTAGAAACTAGGCTCATTTCAAAATGAATAGTAAAGAACTGCTCAAAAGACGTAGGATGCTGATGCGGATGGTAGGCCCGAACGGCGTTGCTGTCATTCCATCAGCAGAATTGGTGCCGAGAAGCCGGGATGTGGACTATAGCTTTCGGCAAGATAGTGACTTTCTGTATCTGACCGGGTTTGAAGAGCCTGATGCGTTGGCAATTCTATTGCCGGATCAGGCAGGGGGGCAGTATATCCTGTTTTGTCGCGAGCGGGATGCAGAGAAGGAAATTTGGAATGGACGGCGTGCTGGACTTTCGGGTGCCAGGAAGGATTATTTTGCGGACAAAGCCTATGCCATAAGCAAGCTTGATGAAATATTGCCGAAATTGCTTTCAGGCCGTGAGCGGGTCTTTTACCCAATGGGTAGTGATGCCAGTTTCGATCGCAAGATTATAAGGTGGGTCAATCAATCACGCGGTTCCTCTCGTACTACAAGCCATATTCAGCAAGAACTGCTTTCGCTGGATTACCTGCTGCATGACATGCGTCTGTACAAATCACGCAACGAAGTGAGCCTGATGAGACAGGCTGCAAAAGTTTCCATTGCAGCTCACAAGCGTGCAATGCGGGCTTGTAAACCGGGAATGCATGAATATGAAATTGAAGCCGAGTTATTATACGAATTCAAAAAGGCAGGATGTGCTGCAGCCTATCCATGTATAGTCGGAGGAGGGAAAAATGGCTGTATCCTGCATTACACCGAAAACAAGCAGGTATTGGGTGATGGTGACATGTTACTGATTGATGCCGGTGCAGAATATCAAGGATATGCCAGTGACATTACACGAACCTTTCCAGTTAATGGCATTTTTTCAAAAGCCCAGCGCGAGGCCTACGAGCTAGTACTCGAAGCTCAGGCTGCTGCAATCAAGAAAGCCATCCCAGGCAATCACTGGAATGATCCACATAATGAAGCTGTAAAAGTTCTTACCAAGGGCTTGGTTAGCCTTGGTCTTTTACAAGGCAGGCCAGCGAAATTGATTAGAGAAGGAGAGTATCGAAGATTCTTCATGCACCGCACCGGTCATTGGTTAGGCTTGGATGTGCATGACGTGGGAGACTACCGAATAGGTGACGAATGGCGTCTGCTTGAGCCGGGTATGATGTTGACTGTAGAGCCTGGTTTGTATATTACCAAAGCGAAAAATGTGGCCAAGTGCTTCTGGGATACAGGAATTCGTATTGAGGACGACGTGCTTGTCACCAAGGAAGGTAATAAGGTCCTCACCGATGCTTTGATTCGTGGTCCTGACGAGATTGAAGCCTTAATGGCATCGTCCGTGCATTAGTTTTGTCATGCCACGCAATTATGATGTTGCCATTGTAGGAGGCGGTGTCATTGGTAGTACTTTGGCATGTACCATAGCTGCCTCTTCCCTGCGTATCGCATTACTTGAAAGTCAGCAGACTCCTGCGGGCATCTCTCACAGCAACCGGGATGGACGGAGCTTTGCTCTGGCAGTGACTTCAAAAAATATGCTTGAGGCGCTTGGTGTATGGGAGAAACTCGGAAAGTTCTCGGTGGCCATTAAGAACATCCACATCTCTGAGAGAGGGAAATTTGGTGCCATGCGGGTGAATTGCCAAGAGCATGGTTCCAAGGGCCTCGGTTATCTTGTACCGGCAGAAAGGCTAGCTCTTGTTCTTCATGAGTATATGAGCCAGCATCAAAACATCGAGCGCATTCAGCCATACATGGTTTCGGGCGTTCAAGCTCATGCAGATAAAGTCATGTTGCATGGTGAAGGCGCACCCATTGAAGCAAAACTCCTGATAGCTGCTGATGGCACACATTCGTTTATTCGAAAAGAACTTGGAATTCCTGTCGATGAAAAACCTTACGGACAGACGGCGGTTGTGGGCAATATTGGAGTAACTGATTATCAGCCGTGTACTGCCTATGTGAGATTTACTGCACAGGGGCCATTGGTGTTGGTGCCACGTAGCGACAATTGTTACGGATTTATATGGACAAATCCGACCAAGGTAGCGTTGGAACATTTAGCGCTCTCGGAGGAGGAATTTTCAGTACGTCTGCAGCAGGCCTTTGGTTTCCGACTTGGGTACTTTTGCAGGCTTGGAAAGCGCTATTCCTATCCATTGTCATTAAAGGTGAGTCAGCGACTTGTAAGTCAGCGCACAGTACTGATAGGCAATGCGGCCCAGACGTTACACCCGGTGGCGGCCCAAGGGTTGAATCTGGCCTTTCGGGACATTGCTGAGCTTAGTGAACTCTTGCTCGGGAACAAGCATGTGCTGGATGACATCAGCGAGATGCTTCATTCATATGAGTCCAAACGTCAGTCAGATATCAAGCACACGGTTATGCTTACGAATCGTTTGAATTTCCTGTTTTCCACAGGTAATCCCGTATTGGCACAAGTACGTGGAATTGGTCTTGCGCTACTGGGCGCAGTTCCAGTTTTGGAAAATCAGGTCTTGCGGCATAGCACGGGCACACTCGGTTCTTCAGTGAAAATTTTGCAGGGCAGGGCTTTACAGTACTCATGACAGCACAGGTGATTGATGTAGTCATCGTCGGCGCAGGAATGTCTGGTCTTACGCTCGCAAATCTACTGGCAAGGCAGGGTAGGTCCCTTGCAGTCGTTGATCGCAGCTTGCCTGCTGAGTTCGATGCCTCGGAACCAAGTCATGCGCGTGTAACGGCAGTCAGCCCGGGTTCTAAAACGATATTTGAATACACGGGAGCTTGGTCGGGTATACAGGAAAAACGGGTCATGGAGTTTAAGAAGATGGTTGTATGGGATGAGGCCAGCACAGCCAGTATTACATTTTTTGCAGAAGACATGTCCCAGCCATGCTTGGGCTATATCGTTGAAAACAGCATTATCCAGTCCACCCTTTATGAGGCTCTGCAAAAGATTTCCGGTATTCAATGGTATGTTCCAGGTAGTGTGGAGAAAGTATTCTGCCATGACCATGAAATTGAGGTGATATTGACAGATAATCAAGTACTTAGAGCGAAATTGCTGGTAGGTGCTGATGGCAGTCGATCTGCCATACGTCACCTTGCAGGAATCTCCTATACCGAAACGCCCTATCATCAACTGGGCATCGTGGCAAAGGTCCATACTGAATTGCCTCATGAATGTACTGCTTGGCAGCGTTTTCTCAAAACCGGGCCCTTGGCCCTGTTGCCTGCAGGCGATGAAGGAGCACATCATGAGTGCTCCATTGTCTGGTCGGCAGATTCAGAGTATGCAAGTCAACTCATGCGCATGGATGACCGTAATTTTGAGCAGGAAGTTACACGCGCCAGCGGACAGCGGTTGGGAAAAATCACGTTGAAATCAAAACGTGCCAGTTTTTCACTCGCATCTGGTCAAGCGCAGGCCCTGGTAAAGCCACGCGTGGCATTGATAGGAGATGCTGCCCACACCATACATCCACTTGCCGGCCAAGGAGCGAATCTGGGTTTCACTGATGTTGCTGTGTTGGCAGATACACTCGCTGGATCAAAACGGGATTTAGGCAGTTACAGGTTGCTGCGTGTGTACGAACGGGCACGAAAGGGAGAGGTGCATGTCATGCAGTATGCTATGTCAGCATTCGCTGCTGTATTCAGTACGACTTCCTTGCCTGCAATTGTTGCACGCAGTACCGCATTGAGCCTTGCTGATCACAGCTTGCCTTTGAAGAGGTTTTTCATGAAGCAGGCAATGGGCCTGAGCAGTGACCGGCCGGTGTTTGCTCGTTGAATCAAACCTTGTCCAGCAGCCCTGTCTTGGTGAGCCTGGTTTGAATTATCAGAATCAACGGTGCTTGGATTGTGCATTTGGGAAAAACAATTGCTGTCCTGCGAATGTGAAGTCTGCAATAGCTTGCTGACCTTGATCGGATATCAGCCAGTTTGCAAACGATCTTGCTTCGTTAATTTTGATATGCGGATGGTGCTCTGGATTCACTAGGATTATGCTGTACTGATTATGCAGCGGCGGGTCATCTTCAAAAAGCAAAACCAGCCTGTCACGATTTTTAAAAGAAAGCCAAGTACCCCTGTCAGAAAGTGTATAGGCGCCCATAGCATTTGCTATGTTAAGTGTGGCGCCCATACCAGCTCCTGTTTCGTGGTACCAGGTGCCGCTGTATTGCTGGGCATTGAGCCCGGCCATAGTCCATAATTCCAACTCTTTCTTGTGTGTACCACTATCGTCACCACGTGACACAAACGGCATTTCGTGCTCAAAAATTTGACTCAGGGCATCCAAGGTCCTGTTTTCAAATCTGATGTTTGCAGGATCCTCGCGTGGTCCGACAATCACAAAGTCGTTATACATTACTTCACTGCGTTCGATACCAAATCCGTTGGACACGAACTCCTCTTCAGATGCCCTGTGGTGCACCAGTATCATGTCAGCATCACCCATCTCGCCCAGTTTCATCGCACGACCAGTACCCACAGCTACAACTCGCACATTTATCTTGCTCTGTTCACGGAACTTCGGAATGATGTTGTCTAACAGCCCGGAGTTTTCTGTCGATGTAGTAGAAACCAAAGTAATGAAACTGTTTCCCATCGCTGGATTCAGGGCTAGAAAATACACTGCTGCGATGACCTTGAGCAGACGATATTTCATGAGTTTCCTATTAGTGATTGTTTAGTAGTTTCCCTGCAATAAAATCTTTAGCAAGGTCGGTCTTAGGCCGTGAAAAAAACAAATTCGCTGAGGTGTGTTCGATTAGCCTGCCTTGGTGCAGGAACAAGATGTCGCTTGCAAGTCTTTTTGCCTGGTCCAGGCTGTGAGTAGTCATGACAATCTTAGTGCGCTGTTGAGCAATGGCCCCGATCAGCATTTCAATAGTCGCGACACCGGAAGGATCAAGTTCTGCAGTTGGCTCATCCAGTAACATCACTTTGGGTTTCAGAATCCAAGCTCGAGCAATATTCAGACGTTGTTGTTCGCCACCTGACAAGGTGCGTGCACTACGTGCCGCAAGCTCAGCCAGTCCTGTATGCTGCAAAGCTTCACGGATCAGCGGTTCACAATTGGTTTTGCTGATTTTGTGTAGTTTGAGTACGTATTCTAGGTTAGCGTATACGCTACGCTGTAAGAATACAGGTTTTTGGAATACAAACGCGCGCCAAGGTTCCCTGGGTTGGGGAGTCTGCTGATTCCATTGTAATGATCCTTGGTCTGGAAGGTCGAGACCATGTGCGATGCGTAGCAGTAAACTTTTCCCTGCTCCATTCGGACCAAGTATGATCGTGGTTCCTGCTGATTCGACTGTGGTGTTCAGATTGTCCAGAAGCAGCTTTCCTTGTCTGGAAACACCAAGGTTTTGGAAGACCAGCGGCAGGACAGGTGCAAACTGCATGTTGTCAGCTATAGATCTTGTAGGCAGCATGACGAGCACCCATGACAACTGAGGTGACAATTAGCGAAAGCATGATGAGAATGATTCCTAAAGCCAAGGCTAGCTCGATATCTCCTCTGCTGGTTTCGAGAGCAATGGCGGTTGTCATTACGCGTGTACTGTGATTGATGTTACCACCTACAATCAATACTGCGCCAACTTCAGCAATTGCCCTGCCAAATCCTGCAAACATATTAGTCACCAAACTGTATCGGGTTTCCCATAAGAGTGTGATCATCAAGCCTGAGGGTTTGGCCCCTAGTGCTTTTAACTGCTCATGATATTCGTCATTTGCGTCCAGAATAGTTTGACGTGTGAGAGCGGCGACAATGGGAGCAATCAGGCACACTTGTGCAATGATCATTGCGGTAGGTGTAAAGAGCAGACCCAGCATGCCGAGGGGTCCAGATCGAGACAGGATTAGGTAAACCACAAGGCCTACAACCACAGGAGGCAGGCCCATGAAAGTATTGAGCATGGCAACTAGGAGACCTCGTCCAAAAAACCTGTACAGTGCGAGCGCGGCACCAAGTGGTAAACCTATCATGCTGGCAATGAGTACTGCGGTCAGACTCACTTGCAGTGACAGAGTTACGATTTCTATCAGATCACCATCCAACTGTATGATCAGCCAGATCGCTTTTGAAAAGGCTTGAGAAAAATCGTTCAAGTAGGATACCGTACGACTTGCTGATGAAATATGTGTTTCAAGTTAGTTGTTTATGCTTGATGCTGTGATCCGTTGGGCAAGCAAGTGGCTTCCTTTAGGGATGAACATTTGGAATTCTAGCTTGTCAGAATCAAGGTCTCTTGACAGTCATGAAGATGTCATGCTCTTCCTGCTTACCCTCATGCGTGATACAAAGCGTGATCATCAGTTCATCACCGGCCTTTAACCCGATTCTGGGATCCATTAGCATAAAATGAAAATTACCGGGTTGAAACGCTAAAGTACCTTTTGCAGGTATGGCAAGTGTCTCAAATTGATGCATGCTGGCTGTGCCATTCTTAATGACAGTGCGATGGAATTCAATGCTTCTAAAGTGCTTGGATTTTGCACAAGTAAGAGTGTACGTTCGTGAAGAGTTATTGTGGAGAACCAAGTAACCAGCCATAGTCTTGGCATTTGCCGGAGCTTCACGAATCCATGCATCTTGTGCTGTGATTGGTTCTTGTTGTGCCTGCGCTGAGACCGAAAATGTCAGGCAATACAAGACGATCAAGACCAATTTGGGCATCAGAGTAACTGCTTTGTTGAAAGGCGTGTCGTGATATAAAATAAACTACTACAATGGCATGTCAGACAGCAACTGAAAACCAGCCTAACCGGATTTGAGATATCACCCATGAGCTTGCCACCCGATGACCGTGTCTATTCGCAGGACCATCTCTGGTTACAGATACAGGATGATTCTGTTGCTACGATAGGGATTACTGAATTTGCGCAGTCGGAACTAGGGGATATCGTTTTTGTTGAGCAGCCTGTTTTGGGAAACGAATATCAAACTGGAGAAATTTGTGCCGTGATTGAGTCGGTCAAAACTGCAAGTGATGTCTACATGCCTGTGCATGCGAGGGTAGTAGATCTCAATCAGGATTTAGAAGATTCGCCTGAAATCATGAATGATTCACCATATGAAAGAGGGTGGCTCTGCAAGGTAGAACTTTTCGATAAAACAGTAATTGACAGCCTACTGGATGCAAGCCAATATGAGGCAACTTTAAGCGAATAGCCAGAAAATTTTGTCTGTTTTGCAGACCTAGGGTTGCACATTGAATCTTAGTGACCATGTAGTGGTATACGGGATTTTGCTGAAAATAAATTGGCCAATCACTGGAGAAAAAAATGGCAAAGATCACTCTACAGGGAAACGAGGTGCATACCAGCGGAAATCTGCCGGAGATCGGGTCAAATGCACCTGACTTTTTATTGGTCAACAAGGAACTAGAAAATGTGTCTCTTACCAACTTCCCAGGCAAGAAAAAAATTCTCTGTATCGTACCCAGTCTTGATACACCAGTATGTGCGGTATCGGCGAAGAAATTTAATGAGTATGCAAAGGAGTATGATGATTCTGTAGTCTTGGTAATTTCTTCTGACTTGCCATTTGCCTCTTCAAGGTTTTGCTTGTCTGAAGAGCTTGAGCATGTCATACCGCTGTCCGTTATGCGTTCGCAAGATTTCTCCAGAGATTACGGTGTGCTGATAGAAAGCGGACCATTGTCGGGAATTACTGCACGAGCAATTATCGTGCTCGACCAGAACAATACGGTTGTACATGCTGAACTTGTCAGTGAAATTGCAAACGAGCCGGATTACAAAGCTGCCATTCGAGCTTTAGGCTGATTGTTTCAGGTGACTATCTTCAAGCGCATTAACAATTGCGTTTCTCGCTATTTGTGCAAGCTGTTTTCTCAACCTGCCATCAATGCATATCGGGTCACATAAGGTTATGATCACTTCAGTACGCTCTGCAGACATGATTCTAAATGCGTGTTTGACCAAATTGCTGTTTCTGACATAGGGTACTATCGAGTTGGAGCCATGTATCTGTGGATAAAGAAGCGCAACAGGCTGGATCATGGAATCAGTATCAATTGCAGCGGCAAACAGGCGCGGATGGAATGCCTGAACAGAAGTTCCATCAGTTGTTGTTCCCTCCGGGAAGGAGGCAACACTGTGTCCTGATTCGAGTCGTTCCCGCATCAGGTTGACAGCATCAATTACTCCAAATTTTGATCCGCGCCGGATAAAAAGAGTACCTGCCCTGCTGGCAAGGGTGCCAATCACAAACCATCTGCGAATTTCAGCCTTGGAAAGAAATGACACAGGCAATACCGAGGCGATGATTACTATATCCAGCCACGAGATATGGTTGGCTACAACGAATACAGGTGGAGGATGCGGTGTGCCATGTACTTTCAGATTAACACCAACAATTTTCGTAACTTGGTACATCCAAGACTGGATGATCTGTCGCTGTTTTTCTGTCATGACATGGTTCTGGATCCCCCTGAGCACGGTGTAACACAGGATAATCCCTTTCAGGAGGTGGGCGAGCAGGTGCAGTAAACGAATTATGCCCCTGAAAATGCACTTTGCATCCATGTGATGTCATGTAGGCTTAGCACTGGGTGCCAGTATCTGATACAGCTTTTTGCAGTTCGTCCAGTTGCTGGATTGGTGCCCTGCACTGCATGCCTTCACACATATATGCAGTTACACCCTCAGGGCTTGAATCTCTGTGTGTTTTTTCACTCAACGCGTCCGGCAAATCATCTTCGTCTGCCTCTATTGCAAATACCAGTTGCCGTGGGGTAAAAGCTTTTGAAATTTGCTGCTTCCATTTATCAAGATCATTCTTTTGTCCACGCAAGATTATGATTTGAGGTGGACAAACCTGTTCCTCAAATGCATTGACCAGGCTTGCATGTCCAGCAGGTGAATGGGAGACAGCCTGTGAAGCAAACTTCAGTACACGAACAGCCGCGTCGAGGTACCTGGTCTCGCCAAGCAAGTAGCCCAGGCGTGTCAAGGCCATTGCAGCTATCCCGTTTCCAGATGGCATGGCCTCATCACTCATGGTCTTGGACCGCTGAATAAGCTGCTCGTGGTCTCTTGAGGTGAAATAAAATCCTCCCGAGGCGCTATCTTCAAATTGTTCCAGCAGCACATCAGCAAGTTCGCGTGCCCAGATTAAATTCAGTGTACTCCAGTGCGTTTGTAAACTTTCGATAATGGCATCCAGCAAAAACGCATAATCATCCAGGTAGGCATCCAGATGGGCTCTGCCATCCTTGTATGTCGCAATCAGTCGTTGATTGGCCCACATCGTTTGTCGGAGGAAATCCAGAGCACGCAGTGCAGACCCGGTGTACTCGGGTTTTTCAAGTATTCTTCCTGTGATGACCATGCCACGTATCATCAGTGCATTCCAGCTGCACAGGATTTTTTCGTCACATCCTGGGCGAACGCGTTCCTGACGTAATGAAAACAGCTTCTGTTTTGCATGATGGATCAACATGTCGAATTCTTCGAAAGACACACCAGCTTTTTGACAGATTTCAGCTTTGCTTGCAAAATTATGCAAGTGGTATTGGCCCTCAAAATTTGCGTGCCTGTCAAGTCCGTAGAAAGGTGAGAAGACAGCGAATTCATCCGGATCAAGTGCTTTTTTAACCTGTTCGAAGTCCCAAACATAATACTTCCCTTCCTCACCTTCGGAATCAGCGTCCAAGGAAGAGTAATAGCCCCCTTCAGAGGATTGCATCTCACGTATTGCCCATTCAGCAGTGGCCTCACACACGTGCCTGAATTGCATGGATCCCGTCAATGCAAAACCATGGGCATATAGCGCAAGGAGCAGGCCATTGTCGTACAGCATCTTTTCGAAATGCGGAATCATCCAGCCTGCATCCACTGAATAGCGGCAAAATCCTCCACCTAAGTGATCATAGATGCCACCTGCTGCCATTTTTTCCAAGGTATACAAGGCCATGTGTAAAGAACTGGTCTCCTTGTTTTCCACTTTTATTGCTGATTGCACGTGATAGCGCAGTAGGCGGTCGACATAAGTCGAGTGAGGAAATTTCGGAGCAGATCCGAAGCCTCCGTTCATTTCATCGAATGCCTGTTTTACCTGCTTGTCACAAATATCAAACAACTCGTGTGTCAGATCATGTTCCTCGTATTGAGGCTCATGAATCTTTCGCAATGCATTCAGAACTGACTGGTTTTGGGTCATGATTTGCGCGCGCTGGGTTCTGTAGACCTCTGAGACATGTTGCAACAGGTCCTTGAATGCAGGAAGTCCGTGACGCGTATCCTTGGGGAAATAGGTACCTCCAAAAAACGGAATTTGATCATCGGGCGTCAGGAACATCGTCAGTGGCCAGCCACCGGTACGCTGTGTAATCAGATACTGGGCAGTCTGGTAGATCTTGTCGATGTCCGGGCGTTCCTCACGATCGATTTTGATGTTCACGAAGAGCTTGTTCATCAATTCCGCTGTAGCATCATCTTCAAAAGATTCGTGCGCCATGACATGGCACCAGTGGCAGGCTGAATATCCGATAGACAGCAGGATTGGCTTGTCCTCCTGCTTGGCACGCTCTAGGGCCTCTTCACACCACGGGTACCATTCTACCGGGTTGTCCGCATGCTGAAGTAAGTAAGGACTCGTTTCATTAGCGAGATGGTTTTTGCCTTCTATCATGTTTATGATGTACTCATTTAGTGATCTTTAGTTCGTTGATCTCACGGATTTCATACTAGCATGACGTGAATTCAAACAGGGAAGACATAGCATGTTGAGTTTTCCGGAAATCGATCCCGTAGCTTTTTCTGTTGGTCCACTGAAACTGCACTGGTACGGGTTGATGTATGCCGTAGGATTTCTGGCATTCTGGTGGCTGGGCCGCATTCATGCAAGGCACAAACATATCCTAATACAACCAGCAGATGTAGGCGATATATTTTTTTATGGCATGCTGGGGTTAGTTATCGGGGGCCGTTTGGGTTCAGTACTGTTCTACAATTTCTCCAGTTTTTTGGAGAACCCGCTTTATGTATTCAGGATATGGGAAGGTGGCATGAGCTTTCATGGAGGGCTGATTGGAGTCATTCTGGTGTTATGGATGTGTCAACGCAACAAGCCATATGGGTTCTTGGATATTTGCGATTTTGCAGCACCTACAATTCCGGTGGGTCTAGGTGCTGGCAGGATTGGAAATTTCATCAACGGTGAATTGTGGGGTCGAGCGACCGATGTGCCGTGGGCCATGGTATTTCCCAATGCCGACAATCTGGCAAGGCATCCGTCGCAACTGTACCAGGCTTTCTTGGAAGGTTTGGTAATGTTTGCAGTGCTTTGGCTTTTTGCACAAAAGCCTCGTCCTGCCGGTTCCGTAGCAGCCATGTTTGTATTGCTGTACGGTGCATTCAGGTTTGCAGTGGAGTTTGTACGGGAGCCTGATGCCAACATGGGCTTTATTGCCTACGATTGGCTTACTATGGGGCAATTGCTAACGATACCCATGATGGTGGTTGGTGTGATAGTAATGTTTCTTGCATATCGGAAACCCGGGTCATTTGGTGCTATGAACAAAAGGCTCTGACGATGCGGCAGTATCTTGAGTTGCTGGAACATGTGTTGTCACATGGGGTGGCAAAAGAAGACCGAACAGGCACGGGGACACTATCAGTATTCGGCTATCAAATGAGATTCGATTTGGCCGATGGGTTTCCTCTGTTGACCACGAAAAGGCTTCATCTCAAGTCAATCATTCATGAACTCTTATGGTTTTTGCGCGGTGAGACAAACATTTCCTATCTGCAAAAATACGGTGTGTCCATCTGGGACGAATGGGCAGATGAAAATGGAGATTTGGGTCCAGTGTATGGATCACAATGGCGTAGTTGGCGTTGTGCAGATGGCAGTACGATTGATCAAATCAGCACCTTGATTGAGAGCCTGAAAACCAATCCGCAGTCAAGAAGGCATATAGTGAGTGCGTGGAATGTTGGTGAGCTAGAAGCTATGGCACTTCCACCGTGTCATATGTTTTTCCAATTTTATGTAGCTCAGAATCGCATCTCGTGTCAGCTGTATCAACGCAGTGCAGATATTTTTCTCGGTGTTCCGTTCAACATTGCCTCTTATGCATTGCTGCTGAAAATGGTTGCCCAGGTCACCGGGTATCAGGCTGGTGAATTCATTCATACCTTGGGTGACGCGCATCTCTATACCAACCACCTCAAGCAGGCGAGCCTGCAGCTGAAACGAACCCCGTTCGTTCTACCCGAGGTCTATGTCAGCCAGGACGTGAAATCCATCTTCGAATTTGTTTACGAAGATTTTGAACTGCGAAATTACCAGGCTCATGAGCATATTTCTGCTCCAGTTGCGGTTTAGTTCAGTGTGGAACTGACCATCATCGTTGCCATGACTCGGAACGGGGTCATTGGGAAGGGAAACAGGATACCCTGGCATCAGCCTGCTGATTTAATGCGTTTTAAAAAAATCACGATGGGCCATCCTATTGTCATGGGGCGTAAGACCTTTGAGTCACTGCCTGGGCTATTGCCAGGCCGTCGGCATATTGTGCTGACGCGAAACAAGGATTATTTGGCGCAAAACTGCGATGTTGTAACCGGTTGGAAAGAGATGGAAGTCCTGCTGGCAGATTCGAAGAAGGTATTCGTAATTGGTGGGGCTGACATCCATTTGTTGGCTCTACCGCACGCCGAATGGCTACACCTTACCCTTTTGCATGCGGAACTGGAAGGAGACACATTTTTCCCGAACTGGAATCGGAGCGATTGGAGCGAAGAAGGTCGGGAGTTCCTTCCAAGAGACGAGAATAACAAATACGATATGGAGTTTATTCAGTATAAACGAATTGCTACAGGAAATACGTGACAGCCAGCCTCTATCTGTGACTTTGACAATGCCCTTGAAATGGGAGGCTGCCGTCTGCCGTTATGATTAATGCTTGTTTGCCAGGCCTTCGAAGCGTATGTCTGTGGGGATGGCACGTTTGGCCTTGCATTTGACTTGGAATTTCCTGACCGGAGTTTCATCGATTCTGACTGCAGTCAGTGAGCCCCCCCAGAGGCACCCGGTGTCAGTAGCAATAACATTGTTTTTTTCCAGGTAGCCTAATGCAGACCAGTGTCCGAATACAATTTTGGTGTTTTTGCTTTTTCTTGAGCTGATTTCATACCAGGGCAGCATCCCCTGGTTTTGTGTGCCTATGGGGCCTTTATCCGTCAGGCTCATTACACCATGCTGGTCACAGTAACGCAGCCTAGTCAACGAGTTGGTGATCACACGCAATCGGCCCCATCCGCTCAAGCTGTCATTCCAGTTGTTAGGTGTATTGCCATACATGTTTTTCAGAAAATCAATGTAATTCTCAGAGCGCAGAATATCCTCCACCTCTTTCGCACAGGCTAATGCATTTTCTATGTTCCACTGGGGGACGAGCCCCGCATGTATCATGGCGGTTTTTATCTCGGCATCGTAATGTACAAGTGGGCGATGCCTTAACCAGTCAAGGAGTTCATCTGCATCACTGGCCCGGAGTGTAGGTGCAAGACTGCTGGATTCGGAAACCGGCTTTACTTTTGCGTGTGCTGCCAAGAGATGAAGGTCGTGATTACCTAGTACGGTAGTCGCATGTTCGCCAAGCGACTTTACCCAGCGTAAGGTTTCAAGTGACTTGGGGCCCCTGTTCACCAAATCGCCTACAAACCATAGCTTGTCTGACTTGGGGTTGAATGAGATTTTTTCGACCAGGGCCATTAACTCATCAAAGCAGCCCTGTACATCGCCGATTGCGTAAATTGACATTCCCGTAACTTGGTTTCCCTACATCAAGGTATCGGACAGCTTGTCGGCTAGACTGCTTGTGATAGCAAGAAAAGGTTCACTTTGTATTTCGCAGGTCGAGTACGATGCGTGGAATCACACTAAATCTGTAAAAGTTATGAACCTAATGCAAAACTCGGGGTGCTGCCAAGATAAAGGAGTTGATCGGAGCATCAAATTTCGTTCCGTCATCTGTAATCATTTGATAGCTACCGTGCATGATACCAGCCGGTGTTTCGAGCATCGTTCCGCTTGTGTACTGAAATGACTCGCCAGGGCGCAAGTAGGGCTGCTCACCGACCACTCCATCACCTTTTACTTCCCGGGTCTTGCCATTAGAGTCCGTAATGACCCAGTGACGTGTCATTAGTCTGGCAGGCACCAGCCCAGCATTATGTATGGTTACAGTGTATGAAAATATGAAGCGGTTTTGTCCTTCATCAGCTTCGACAAACGCGCTATCCACGCTTACATCGATGTTATGAACTTCTGATTTGCTCACACTACTGACACTGACCTCTGATGCAGAAAAAATATCATTCAGAGAGTTGGTTGGCAAGATTTATGTATTGCTGTACAGAGATTTCTTGCGGACGTTGTTTCGGGTCTATGGCAGCTTGTCTAAGTTGAGAATCTGTGACCATGTTCACCAAGCTGTTCTTGATGGTTTTGCGCCGTTGCTGAAAGGCGATCTCTACCAGTCTGCTGAATAATGCCCGATTGTGAATTTGTTTGACATAATCGGATCTGGGCTGCAGGCGCATGAAGCTTGAGCTTACCTTGGGAGCCGGCGAGAACATTTGGGGTGTGATGTCAAACAGGCTTTCCGCTTTGTACAAGCTTTGTAAAGTAATACTGAGCCGGCTGTATACGGAAGTTCCTGGTAAGGCAATGATGCGATCAACCACTTCTTTTTGTAGCATGAAGTGCATGTCAGCAATCAGACCGGAAAATCGCTGCAGATAGAACAACAGTGGTGTCGAGATATTGTAGGGTAAATTTCCTATCAGACGGACATTCCGGGCTGGATTGGCAACTCGATTGAAGTCGAAGTTCAAAACATCGCCCTGGTACAGGGTCAAAGTGCCGGCTTGAATAGATTTCTTGAGCAATTCTTCAGAAAGCCTTGTGTCAATTTCAATCGCGTGCATAGTACCCGCTTTCCTTAATACAGGAAGTGTAAGCGCTCCAAGCCCGGGCCCTATTTCAAATATGTTTTGTCCTGGTTCCGGATCTATGGCTCGTACCATGTCGCTAATTGTATTTTCGTCTTTCAGGAAATGTTGTCCAAGATGTTTGCTGGGCTTGATGGTCACTGTTGATTCTCGGTGGGTAGTCAGTCTATATCCCGAAAATGCTGGTTAAAGAGTGCTCGATACTGCCAGCAGAATCATTGATTCGCACTTTTATCAAAATGCCTGACTTGATTTTATGCAATCCAGCTTCAATTGAATTCATGCACGTTAGGCATGTTTGGAGCCCGAGTATCTTCACTTGACAGGGCAGGCGCAGGTTTTAGGCGGTTATCGCTGTCTGGGTTCATGGCCTGTGATTTACGGACAGCGTATGTACAAACAAGTTCATAATGATCCTGTTCAACAGGACTCAGAAGAGTAAGCGTGATAACAATATCTGGATGATAGAGCAGCAACTGCTGGCTTGCCTTGAGGGCTTCAGAGGTACTTGAATCTATAACTACTGCGAACCTCAAGTCCAGGTTATTTCCTATCTGGTTTGCAATGGAACGTAATGCGGAGAGTGCAGTTGTGTTATTTCTGAGTTTCAGTTGACCGAGGTATGTTATTCCGAGTGACGATGCATTTCTTGTGGTCTCCATTGCGCCAGCATGTCCGGGCAGGGGTCTGAATTTGAAGGCAATATCATCATCGTGCAGCAACTCAAACTTCTCGTTGCCTGATATTTTGATTGAGCGATTCATATCGACAGCGAACACATTCGAACTGAGAAAGAATATTATCAGTGTGGTTGCCAGCAAATGTTTCCTGTTCAAGTTCATTTTCCGTGTAAAGCCTGAAGCACTGTTGTCACGTACATCGAATCATTCAATGCGTCACTACGGCAGAATCTGCTTCCGAACCAGTTGGCTCTAAGTAATTAGCTTTTTCCCAAGGAAGTTTGACCGCAAGTTTTTCTGCCAGGGATGCTGCATTGTGAAGACTGTGTACATTGGCCACACCTCGTCCTGAAATATCCAGGGCAGTACCATGATCAACAGATGTGCGTATGATGGGCAGGCCAAGGGTTAGATTCACGACACCGCCAAAATTGCTGAACTTGATCACGGGCAGACCTTGGTCGTGATACATTGCCAGTACGGCATCTGTAGTGCGGAGATTTTTCTGAACAAACGCTGTATCAGCTGGCAGCGGACCTTCCAGTTTCATTCCCTGTTTGCGCAGCCTTTCAAGGCATGGTGCAATTATCTCCTTTTCCTCTGACCCCAGGTACCCGTTTTCTCCAGCATGGGGATTCAGCCCACACACGCTTATACGGGGGTCACGAATACCAAAGAGCCGATTCAAGTCCCCGTGTAAAACCTGCAATACATTTTCTATACGTTGAGCTGTAATCCAGGCAGGGATATCTGCAACTGCTATATGAGTGGTTACGAATGCAATGCGCAGTAACTGAGCCGGTACAGTAGGACCCGCCTCGTTGCTCAGCATCATGACCGGGTTACCGCCAGTAATTTCAGCTATGAATTCCGTATGTCCAGTAAAAGAAATTCCTGCCTGATTGATGACACTTTTTTGAACAGGTCCTGTTGTCAGGGCTTGACATATCCCCCTTTGCACAAGATCGATGGCTGTTTTCAGAGTATCGATGACGTACCTCGAGTTTCTGTTGTCAGGCTCACCCAATGTCACCTGATTAGAAACCGGGATATCGACTACCCTGAGTTGTCCGGGTTTGTGAGACCCATACTTGTCGTTTGGGTTAAAGAGGGTAATTGCTGTTTCGATATTTAGTTGTCGTGCCAAACTGGTCAGCAATTGCCTATCGGCTATTGCTACTGGCTCGAACGAGAGGTTCTGCTGTGCAAGTTTGAGGACTAGCTCCGGACCAATTCCGGCTGGTTCACCTGGCGTAATGGCGATTCGGATGGGCGGTTGCATAGTGCTAAAGGCAAATGATGGAATCTGGGGCTGGACTCAGTAAGAAGAGTGCATGCGAATTTCTACGTAGCTTTCATCACGAAGCTGTCTTAGCCACAATTCGGTTTCTTCTTCTACTTTCCTTTGCCTGATTTGTTCACGGGCCTTGGTACGCATGGCCTCTTGGGTATTATCATGCCTTCGCTTGCCTAAAAGTTGCACGATGTGCCAGCCATACTGGGTGCGGAATGGCTCGCTAATCTGGTCTATCTCGAGGCTGTCCACAACTTCTTGAAACTTTGGCACGAAATTGCCAGATACTGCCCAATCTAGGTGACCATCGTTAATTGCACTGCCATGATCTTCGGAAAATTCTCTTGCCAGTACACCAAATTCTTCTCCGTTTTCGATTCTGGATTTGATGTCTTTCAGTTTTTTTTCCGCTGCCGCGTCAGAGAGCATTGCATTGGTTCGGATCAGGATATGACGTGACAGCACCTGATTGACAATAGTGTCTTGCACTTCACGTTTGTCGATGAGCTTGAACAGGTGGAATCCCGCGGGACTCTGTGCAATTTTACTTATGTCTCCGGGCGACATCTGGTCCAATTGCTGCAAAAAGATCTGCGGCAACTGTGCTCTGTCACGCCATCCCAGGTCGCCACCTTGCAGGGCGTCTTGGGCATCGGAGGCCGCTATGGCGAGCTGTGTGAAATTACTTCCGGAGATTGCTCGTTCATATACGACAGCAGAACGATCTGCAGCGTTTTTGATTTCTTCAGGCTTGGGACCCTCTGGCACGGCAATAAGTATGTGAGCAACATGATATTCATACTGCATTTTTAGCAAGTCTTTGTTTGCCCGGGCTATCAGTTCATCAACTTCGCTGTCAGAGACCTGAATATTTTGATCAATGACACGTTGACGCAGCTGTTCCAGGATCATCTCGTCCCGTACTTGGTTTCTGAATGCCTCATAGTCCAATCCCTGTTGCAGTAGTACATTACGAAACTGCTCTAGGTTCATGTTGTTACGCCTGGCTAAATTACGCATAGCCTGATCGAGACTCAGGACATCGATTCGAATTCCCCTACGTTCGGCAAGCTGCAGTTGAAGGCGTTCTACGATCAAACGCTGCAGCACTTGCTCGATCAAGACATCATCAGGTGGCAAGGTTCCACGGTTTTGATTGAATTGCTGCATCAATATCTGTATACGCTGCGACAATTCACTTTCCATGATGACGTCATCCTCAACAACTGCCACAATACGGTCAAGCGCAATTACAGCGCTGCTGTTGAAAAGCAATATAACCCATAGTATGTACTGAAATTGTTTCATCCGGTGCTGACCGGTCACATGACGCAAGCAGGCTGGTCAGAAAAGGTATTCGCTGTCCCTGTCATCATATCCACGCACACCACGTTCAAGTAGCTCACCTAGCGGTGCGCCTATCTGCCCCAAGCCTTTAAGAACGAGTTGCATTTCTATGCTGTTATTGTAATCCTCATCTGTGTTCTGGCTGTAGCGCCGCCCCGCTAGACGCAGCTTCCAACAGCAGGTTTCGTACTCAATTCCAGCGAGGAGTTCTAGGTTCCGTTTCTCTTCCAGGTCATAGTTCCAGCGCATTGCGGTACGCCAGTTCTCATTTATGGGCAATATCATGGAGAAGTCAGATTGTTCAAGGCTTCTACGCATGCCCGTTGCAGGATCTACAGGTTCTAGATCCTTGTGCCGGTAGCGATAGGCCAGATTGAGTATCAACCTGTTGTCTCCTCGGTACTGAAAGTGCAGCGAACTTTTTTCAGTATGATCATCGTGTGTATCCAGCAAGGTTGATGCAATCGCTTTCCAGCGATCGGTCACTCCTATGCTGAGTTCTGCAGCAAATTCGGAAGATTGTTCGCGTTCAGGAAGCCTGCCCGGCAATCCTGATTTTCGGTCCCTGAAGTAAAAGATGCGGCCCAGGTTAGCCTGGATTTTTTCATTGCCACTTTCCACATCGATGATTCGTGAGGTCAGTCCAACGCTCAGGTGATCTGCCTCATCATAGCGATCATGGCCACTGAAACGACTGTCACGGAAGAGCTGTTCGAATTCAAATTCGAATTCTGCCGTGTCAAAGACAGGGATATCGGACTGATCACGATAAGGAGTGTGCAGGTAATACAATCGAGGTTCGAGAGTCTGGATATTTCCAGACCGTTTGAGAACTTTTTCAAAAAGCAGTCCGGCGTCCAGGTAGGCACTGGGCAAGCTTCGAGTGGGTTCGTCGTCAAGTCCGTCGTTTCGGTTCAAGTCATACCGCGTATGAGTCAGGCGCATGCCGGGGCGGACAAAATACGACTTGCTTTCAAAGGGGTGTTCGACTCGTATGCCCAGATGAAGCCGTTCTCCGTCAACCTTGTCATCATGCTGGAAGCGTACCCACTCCCCCTCAGAGCTGATATGGAGTCCACCCAAGATGTTCGGGTAGCCCCCGTCCAGTTTCAATTGCGGGAGGCGCTTGAAGGGTTTGTCGGTGTTCGGCAGGCTTGGGTCTACTGACTGAAAACTCTGCAGCTGTCCAGAGAATATCCAATGAGGGGTGTGGTAGGCCAATCGCCCATATTGTTCTATAAAATGGGTGCTGCTGAGTCCCAAGGCCTTACCCAGGTCCTCAAAATAGCTTTCATCTGAAACCCTGTTGTACAGTATGTCGACTTCAGTCTTGGGTGTAAGAAAGCCCTGATGCTTCAGCAGGGTTAAATAGCGGTCATCATTAGACTCACTGTCGTCCAAGTACTCCAGACCTACTTCACTCAGTCCTTTGAGGCTCAAATTGCGAAATCTTGATTTCAACTGTATCCCACGGTCTGTCAGCAGGCGGGACCCCAGCACAGCATCCCGGTTCGGTGCCATGTTCCAGTACCACGGTATGTCCAATTCCAGGCCTGAGTCACTCGAGTTACTGAGTTTGGAGGGCAGGAAACCCGATTTACGATTGTCGTCAATCGGAAATCTTATCCACGGGGTATAGAAAACGGGGACGCCTTTAAACTTGAGTAGGATATCTTTTCCTGTCCCATCTCCTGAGCGGTTATCCAGTTCAAGTTTGCCAGCCGAAATCACCCACGAGTCGTTTCCCTTTTTGCATGTGGTGTAGGTTGTATTTTTCATATTGACGAGATTGTCAGAAAGCCGCTCGACGCTGTCTGCCCTGCCATGAGCATGCGAGGACTTCAACTGGTAAGTAGTTGGGTTTGACGTGAAATAGCCTGTATCAAGGTTAAGCTGGGCTTCCTGGCTCTCTAGAATTAATCGGTCATTCTCAATGCGCACATCTCCACTAGCATATAATTCTTTTTCGTTATTATGGTAATGCACAAGATTTGCATCTACAGATTGTCTCCCATGTGTCACTTTCACCGCCCCTTGCAGGGTTACAACTCCGTTTTCATCAGAATCAGCGCGGTTCGCGCTTAACCATGCAGGGCCGCCCCCTGGTTCAGGCTGTAAAGCCTCAGCAGGGCGATGCGGTGTTGGACAAGATTTGTGAGCAGATTCTTGGCTGTTCGCTGGGCTATTCAGGCTTTCGTTTCGAGTATGTCCCAGTTCAGTTGCCGAAACGGTGAGACATATGACTCCCAAAATTGAAATGTACAGCCTGCTGAGGGGTCGTTTTGGCATGAGTGATTACGAACTTGATCAGGCACAGATGATAGCATAGGTGTGTTTCTCAGGGCTTCAGATCGCGCATGCTGGCCGCATACCGATTGTTTCACGTTGACTTTTACAGCAGTGGTGCAATGACCAGGCTCACGATTGCCATGACGTTGATGAGGATATTCATGGATGGTCCCGAGGTATCCTTGAGGGGGTCGCCAACTGTGTCACCAACTACAACAGCCTTGTGGACATCTGAGCCCTTGCCACCAAGATTTCCTCTCTCGATGTATTTTTTTGCATTATCCCAAGCGCCTCCTGCAGTCGTCATCGTCAAAGCGAGCAGGACGCAACCCAGTAGCGCACCCCCAAGCATTCCTCCCAGTGTTTCAGCGCCGAACCCGAAACCGACAACAACCGGTGCGATCACCGCCAGCAAGCCCGGTGCAACCATGCGCTTTAGAGCTGCCGTGGTCGCTATATCCACACAGCGAACTGTATCTGGCTTGGCACTGCCTTCTAACAGGCCAGGTATCTCGCTAAACTGTCTGCGAATTTCCTTGATCATGTCAAATGCAGCATCGCCGACAGCCGTGATGGTTAAGGATGCCACAATGAAAGGAAATACCCCTCCAATGAACAGTCCGATGAGAACCATTGGATCACTCAGATCTAGGCTGATGCGTTCTTTACCATGACTGACTTCGGCAAGAAATGCGGTGATTATTGCAAGTGCCGCCAAGGTTGCCGCACCGATTGCAAACCCTTTGCCAATTGCCGCAGTAGTATTGCCCACTTCATCCAGTTCGTCTGTGATTTGGCGCACGCCATCTCCGAGTTCGGCCATCTCGGCTATACCACCTGCATTATCAGCTACCGGCCCATAGGCGTCGATCGCCATTGTAATGCCGACTGTAGCCAGCATGCCGACTGCTGCGATGCCCACTCCGTACAAGTTAGCAAAGTGGTTAGCAAAAAAGATGATTGCAGCCAAGCTCAAGATTGGTATCACGACAGACTGAGTGCCCACAGCCAAACCTGCAATGATGACGGTTGCTGGACCTGTTTCTCCATCTTTGGCAATTTTTCTTACAGGCTTGCCTCCCGTGTAGTACTCGGTAACCAGCCCTATGATAATGCCACCGATCGCACCGGCAAGGACCGAAGCCCACACGCCGGTATTGATTTCTAGCAGGTGAATCACCAGATAGGCTACGGCAATAAACAGGACTGCTGCCGAGAATGTTCCGATTCGCAAGGCTGTGGCAGGTGATTTTCGTGACGCAGTTTTAACGAGAAGTATTCCAAGGATGGAACAGACAATTCCGACTGAGGCAAGGCCCAGCGGTAAAAACATCAGGTTCTGTCTTTCACCCAGTTCCTTGATTATGGCAGGCCCCAAAGTGGATGATATTGCAATAGTGGCTATGATCGAACCACAGTAGGACTCAAAGATATCCGATCCCATGCCGGCCACGTCCCCAACATTGTCTCCGACATTGTCAGCTATGACACCTGGGTTGCGTGGATCATCTTCCGGGATACCAGCTTCAATTTTGCCCACCAAGTCAGCGCCCACATCTGCACTTTTGGTATAGATTCCTCCTCCTACCCTCGAAAAGAGTGCAACACAAGATGCGCCCATGCCAAAACCGTGAATGACATTGGCAGTTTCAGGATTACGCCCGAAGGCGAGGTATAGGGCGCCAAGTCCCAGCAGACCCATGGCTGCAATGGTGAGTCCCATGACGGAACCTCCCATAAAGGCAACATTGAGTGCTACATCCCTGCCTTTTTCATGTGCTGCCACAGTAGTTCTGACATTGGCGCGGGTGGCAGTGTACATCCCGATATAGCCGGCTGCGGAAGAACACAATGCCCCTACAATGAATGCGATAGCCGTATTCTGCCCCAAATCTGAAATCCAGATTGCAATGGTTACCAGTGCTGCAAATACAAACAGTATGGAATATTCACGTCGCATGAAGGTCATGGCGCCTGCATGGATTGCATCTGATATTTCGACGACCTTACTGCTTCCCTGGGGGTAGCGCAGGATCATCCGGTAAATCAAAAATGCAATGACTAGGCCTAAGACACCCAGGGTAACCGGCAGATGATGAATGGTCATGAATCTTTCTCCCTGCTAGAGATAGAAATAGTGGCTCTTAACAAAAAATTTGATCGCATCCTGCAACAAGGGTACTGACCTGTACGGGCCAGCATGAGGGTATTGTACTGGAATACGGACTCCCGTTAACAAGGCGCGCAGTCTCGTGCAATGCGTATGCTATATCACGATGGGTTCTAATGAAACATGTGTGCATGGTGTTCTATCCACTCTGTCCGAAAGATACACCCATGCATCAGCCAGAGGGTATATTTGTTATCATTTCTGACAATGTACTGGATGATATAGTCAAATTGGCCACCCGCGATTTTCTAAAGGACCTTAAGCAGGAAACACGCTATTTCAAGGCACGTCTGCTCATTGCAGCATTAGTGGTGTTCTTGAGCCTGCTTGCACTTGGTTGGCGGCTCTATTCCCTACAGGTCCAGAGTCATGACTACTACAAAACCCTGTCTCAGGAAAACCGGATAAAGATTGTACCTGTACCTCCAGCCAGAGGGTTGGTCTATGACCGGAACCTCAACCTGTTGGCTGTGAATAAGCCCAGCTACCAGATCAGGATCACGCCTGTTTTGACAGATGATCTTGAACAGGTCGTTTCTGAGCTGGGGCAGCTGGTGGAGATAGAGGAGCAACATCTTCAGAGATTTTTTGCAGATGTAGAACGGAAGCAGTCATTCGAGTCTATCCTCTTGAAAATGCACCTGAGTGAGGATGAGGTGGCACGTTTTTCAGTAAATCGCCACCGTTTTCCCGGTGTAGAGGTCACTGCACATACGAACCGTTACTACCCGATGGGCGATGTGAATGTCCATGCCTTGGGCTATGTGGGGCGCATCGACTCTGAAGAAATGCTGAAACTTGACAGGCAGAATTACCGTGGAACCAACTACATTGGAAAATTGGGTGTCGAGAAATATTACGAGAATTTGCTCCACGGCAAAACTGGTTATCAGCACGTAGAGATTAATGCCCAGGGTCGCAAGCTTCGAATCTTGAAACGCATTCCTCCTGTTCCGGGTGCTGATCTCGTATTGACTCTGGATGCAGAGCTGCAGAAAGTGGCATTGCAAGCCTTGGGCGGACACCGGGGGTCCGTAGTAGCCATGGAACCCGAAACTGGAGAAATCCTGGCATTCGTAAGTGCGCCAGCATACGACCCTAACTTGTTCGTAAATGGTATCAGCAGCAAGCGGTACTTGAAGCTTCGCGAGGACCCGAATCAGCCGTTGTTCAACCGCGCCTTGTCAGGCCAATATCCGCCAGGCTCAACGATAAAACCAATGGTGGCCCTGGCAGGGCTGCATCATGGTGTAATCAGGCTGGAAGACCTGATATGGGCAGGGCCTTATTTCCAACTGCCCGGGAGTCGTCGTAAATATCATGACTGGAAAAAAGAAGGGCACGGATGGGTTGATATGCCCAAGGCCATCATCCAGTCGAGCGACGTTTATTTTTACTCGTTAGCCAGCAACTTGGGAATAGACCGGATGTCTGCTTTTCTAGGACAGTTTAATTTTGGCAGCAGGACTGGGCTGGATACGTTGGGAGAGGCGAAGGGTATCCTGCCTACACAGGAATGGAAACACGAGACACTTGGACTGCCCTGGTACCCTGGAGAAACCATCATTACCGGAATCGGCCAGGGCTACATGACTGCGACTCCGCTACAACTTGCTTTGGCAACAAGTGTCCTGGCCACGCGAGGCCAGCGTGTTCAACCGAAGATTTTGCGTACGTTGCGCACTTCAGGTAGCGAAGAGAAAATGGTCAATGAGTCTGTTTTGCATTCTCTTGAAATAAGCAACCGAAATTACTGGGAGCAGATTGTTAAGGCGATGGAAGATGTGATGCACAAGCCCAACGGGACGGCGTATCGCGTAGGGAAAGATGCCAGCTATCGAATTGCAGGGAAGACAGGGACTGCACAGGTATTTAGTCTGTCTCAAGATGAAGAGCATAGAAAGATTCAGAAGGAAAATATTTCTGGATGGCTTCAGGACCATGCCCTGTTCATCGCGTTCGCTCCTGTAGATAACCCTAAAATCGCTGTCTCAGTAGTTGTGGAAAATGGAGGCAGTGGCAGTGCAGCTGCTGCGCCTGTTGCAAAAGCTGTAATGGACTATTACCTGTTGAGAGATAATGAAGATTCATCCTGACTAGGAAATACCTTTTCAGAGTATCTGTATGCTTAGCAAGTCCACTAAAACACAGCAGAGGCATCTCTTTAACCTTGACCCTGTCCTGATGAGCGCACTGTTTGTACTGTGCGCGATGGGCCTGTCAGTGTTGTACAGTGCTGCCAGCCATGAGATGAACATTGTCTTACGCCAGGCAGTTCATATAGCAGTCGGCTTCGTTGTCCTGATATTCCTGGCACAGATTTCAAGTGACCAGCTATTCAGGTGGTCTCCCTGGCTGTACTTGGCAGGTTTGGCTTTATTGGTTGCTGTACTCACACTGGGTTATACGGGTAAAGGTGCACAACGGTGGCTGGATTTGGGGATATTACGATTCCAGCCTTCTGAAGTCATGAAAATAGTTCTTCCAATGGCAGTGGCCTGGTATCTCAGCAACAAGCCCGCACCTATTTCCATAAGTCAAGTGGTCGTGGCTGTGCTGATGATCGCCTTCCCAACATGGTTGATTTCCATACAGCCGGATCTCGGCACAGCCTTGCTGGTATCGAGCATTGGCTTTTTTGTAATTTTTCTTGCAGGCATTCCCTGGCGATTCCTGGCACTGCTGGGGGGAATGGTACTGGCAGGCTTGCCGATGGTCTGGTTCTACTTGCATGATTATCAGCAGCAACGGATATTAACTTTGCTCGATCCTGAACGAGACCCGCTTGGAACCGGTTACCATATTATCCAGTCCAAGATAGCAATTGGTTCAGGGGGAGTGTTCGGGAAGGGCTGGTTGAATGGAACCCAGTCCCAGTTAGATTTCATACCTGAACGGACCACTGACTTTATCTTTGCTGTGTTAGGCGAAGAGTTTGGCTTTTTTGGCGTTGTGTTGCTGCTTTTGATCTATGGGTTTGTCGTGATGCGCGGGTTGCATATTGCTTCCGGTGCGGGGGATACTTATTCCCGGGTTCTGGCCGGCAGCCTCAGCCTGTCATTTTTTGTGTACTTCGTGGTGAATATCGGTATGGTGAGCGGTCTGTTGCCAGTCGTAGGCGTGCCATTACCATTGATCAGTTACGGAGGGACATCGGCTGTGACTATTCTGGCGACATTTGGGATACTGATGTCGATTCAATCCCGAAGAAAGCTGTTTACATCTTGAACTATGAGACAACTACGGTTCTTTTTTCTTTTTTTTAGCGTTGTAATCACACAGGGGTTTGCTGCGGATACAAGCTATTTGGACAATGCAGAGGTAAATCAATTCATTGACGACTTTTCGCAACGTCATCAGTATCCCAAGTCGTCTTTGATTGCACTCATTGGGAAGGTCCGAAAACAGAATGAAGTGTTGAATGCCATACAGCGCCCTGCAGAGAAGAAAAAGAACTGGCAGGAGTACAGGAAGATATTTATCACTTCACGCCGAGTCAGCGAAGGTTTGCGGTACTGGGCTGAGAATGAAGAGATTTTGCAGCTTGCAGGGCAACAGTACGGTATTCCTCCCGAGATCATAGTTGCCATCATCGGGGTCGAAACGTTCTATGGGAAATATGAAGGCAAGTTTCTGGTGCTGGATTCGCTTGTAACTCTGGGGTTTGAATATGAGCCACGGGAAAAGTTTTTCCGTGGTGAATTGGAACATTTTCTCCTGCTAGCCAGAGAGGAAAAGCTCGATCCTCGTTCAGTCAAAGGTTCCTATGCTGGTGCAATGGGCACAAGCCAGTTTATTTCGAGCAGTTACAGAAGATATGCAGTGGATTTTGATAGAGACGGCAAACGTGATTTATGGAGTAGCAGTGCTGACGTCATCGGCAGTGTCGCCAACTATTTCAAGGAGCATGGCTGGAAGCCCAATCTTGCTGTTGCCTTTCCTGTAACTGTGATAGGGGAGCGCCATAAGTCGCTTTTGAAAAAGGGCATGAAGCCTACCACCTCAATTTCCGAACTGCCACAGTACGATGTACTGCTGCCGGGAGGGCTACTTGCTGATAGGGATGAGGTTGCCCTGCTTGAGCTAAGAAAGGATGACTCATCGGAATACTGGGTCGGGTCGAACAATTTTTACGTCATCACGCGTTATAATCACAGTCATATGTACGCAATGGCGGTGTATCAGCTCAGCCAGCTTATCAAACAGGAATTTAAGGACTACGTTGTACAAAACTGAAGCCCACAGGGCTGCAATCTGTTTTACCAATGTTTGTGTGTTTTCCCTGCTTGTAGCCGTACAGGCTGGCTGTACTGCAAAAAAGCACGTCAGGGTAACTCCGCCTGTACCGTCGGCTGCGAAAATACCCGAGCGGGAACTGCCACCTGACCCGGTTCCAAGAGCTGAACCACGCAGTCGCTATGGCAATCCTGCGTCGTATACTGTCTTTGGCAAACGCTACTACACACTTTCCAGCAGTCGCGGGTTCAAAGAAAGGGGAATCGCTTCTTGGTATGGCTGGAAATTCCATGGCCAGCGAACCTCAAGTGGTGAAGTTTATGACATGTTTGCCATGACGGCCGCTCATACCCGGCTGCCGCTTCCCACCTATGTTCGGGTGAAAAACCTCGAAAATGGCAAACAGATCGTTGTACGCATCAATGACCGTGGGCCTTTTAGTAAAAACAGGGTTATAGACTTATCGTATTCGGCAGCAAGAAAATTAGGAATCGTCGAGAAGGGCACCGGCCTGGTGGAAATTAATGCCATTGATCCATTACACTACCGGCTTTCTGAAGAGTCAGGAAACAAACTTACTCAAGGCATGGATGCAGGCAATCCCAATGATACAACTGTCGAATCCGATCCGGGGTCCGGCAGACCCCGGATATTTGTACAGGCGGGTGCGTTCAGTTTGCGTGCTGGTGCTGATCAACTGTTTAATCAGCTTCGCGAACTGGGTTTAGGTACTGTTTCCATATCCTCGGTCACGAAAGATATGGAGGAGTGGCATAGAGTGAGGATAGGTCCCTTGCCTACGGTCCAGGCTGCTGATGACACCTTCGCAAGGCTTAGTGACTTGGGTATGAGAGAGCACAGGATAGTGATCGAGTAATCAGTTTTGGGAGAATGCCCGTTTATCAAAGTTACATGAAATATAAGGTTGTTCTTTTGGCGCTGGTGCTTGCAAGCATTGGGTCATTCTCGCAAGCAGAACCCATTCCCATTCCAGCTGCGCCTGAATTTGAAGCTTCAAGTTATGTGCTGATGGACCATGCTAGCGGTTCTGTACTTGCACAACACAATCCAAGAAAACGTGTAGAACCGGCAAGCCTTACAAAGATCATGACGGCGTACCTCGTGTACAAAGCCTTGGCACAGGGTGATGTACACCTGGATGATGCAGTGTCTATCAGTGAGAAGGCCTGGCGCAGCGTGGGCTCCAGGATGTTCATCGAAGTAGGGGACAAGGTTCCCCTTGTAGACTTGCTTCGGGGAATGGTCATACAGTCAGGCAACGATGCCAGTATCGCACTAGCTGAACATCTCGCCGGCACAGAAGAAAGTTTTGCGGAAATGATGAACGCCGAGGCCAAGCAACTGGCACTTGAGGACAGCAAATTTGTAAATTCAACGGGATTGCCTGCAGAGGGCCATTATACGACAGCCTATGATGTGGCTCTACTCTCTCGCGCGATGATCCATGAGTTTCCTGAGGAATACAGGCGCTATGCGCAAAAAGAGTTTACTTTCAACAACATTCGACAGCACAATCGTAACCGACTGCTGTGGAGGGACGAAACGGTAGACGGTATTAAAACCGGGTACACAACGACAGCCCGGTACTGCCTGGCAGCCTCTGCGGAACGCAAAGGCATGCGTTTGATTTCGGTAATAATGGGTGCACCCAGCTCGCGTTCCCGCATGATTAACAGCCAGGCATTGCTCAGCTACGGTTTCAGACACTATGAGTTGCACAAGTTGTATCATGCACATGAAGCACTGATTGAAAGACGCATTTGGCACGGAGAATCAAAGTTCTTGCAACTGGGACTTGATCATGATCTTTTTGTTACCATCCCGCGTGGCCAGTCACACAGTCTCAAGGCAGTCGTGCATGTAGCGCCTGATATCATGGCACCTGTTTCAGAGGGTGATGAGCTTGGTACCGTCATGGTTACTTTGGGGGATGAGGAAGTTGCTGAAGAACCGCTGGTAGCCCTGAAGTCGAATCCCAGGGGCAGCTTGTGGAGACGCCTTTTCGATTTTTTTATACGACTTTACTAGATTGAGTACGCTGATTTTGGCACAAATTCCAGCCTTCCTTAATGATGAGTACATGCCGCTGGAGGCATGCCAGATTTCGCCTCTGGATCGTGGTTTTATTTTTGGTGACGGCGTGTACGAACTGATTCCCGCCTATGATCGCAAGGCCTTTTGTTTGCAACCGCATCTGGTCAGGCTTGCACGCAGCTTGGAGCAGGTTCACATTCAAAATCCGTATACCCATAAACAGTGGGAAGGAATAGTTGAGAACCTGATTGGGCAGTCAAGTTGCATTGACCTTGCTGTTTACATACAGGTGACCAGGGGTATTGCGCCACGTGATCATGGGTTTCCTGAAAACACGAGTCCAACCGTGTTTGCTATGGCGAACCGGCTAGCAGAGATAGCGGATGAACAGCTTCAGAAAGGGGTTGTACTGAGCACCGTGAAAGATACTCGTTGGCAACGTTGTGACATCAAAGTCATTGACCTGCTGCCGAATGTTCTGGCAAAGCAATCTGCCTTGCAGGCTGGTGCAGCGGAGGCCATCATGGTTCGTGACGGATTTGCTCTTGAGGGATCTTCCAGCAACCTCTTTGTAGTCCGCGGTGGGGAGGTTTTCACGCATCCAAAAGACAACCTGATCCTACCCGGCATAACGCGGGACGTGATTTTGGAATTGCTGGGGGTACTAGGTCAAAAGTGCCACGAGCAAGCAATACCTGAAAACTGGCTCTATGAGGCTGATGAACTGTGGATTACAAGCTCTGCCAAGGGGATACTAGCGGCTACAACAGTTAACCAGTGTCCTGTGGGAAATGGGGCGCCAGGCAAGCTTTGGAAGGATGTCTATGACTTGTACCAGCAAAGGAAGCTCCTCGGCTAGTCACGCTGACAGTTCAGGCCGGCTCTACTGTCAGGGCTGGATTTTGCGGGTCCGCTTGAATTGACTCCTTCTCTTATGACCACGGGATTGTGTTGCAGTCATAAATGCGAAAGCTGAAGATACGTTATTTGGGTCAGCAGGAATATGTCCCGACATTTACAAAAATGCGCGAGTTCACCATTGGACGAAATATTCGAACTGCAGATGAATTCTGGTGCCTGCAACACTCTCCTGTTGTAACGCTAGGAGCTCATGCCAACGTCAAGCATATCCAGTCAGGACTCGAGATTCCGGTTGTTCAAACGGACCGTGGAGGGCAGGTAACCTATCATGCTCCTGGGCAGGCAATTATCTACCTGTTGATCGATCTGCGACGAAAATCATTGGGAATCAGGAAGTTGGTTACCCACATGGAACAAGCAGTAATCGACCTTCTGGGCAGTTACCAGATTAGTGCTCAGGCACGTGATGAAGCTCACGGGGTGTATATCGAAAATGCAAAAGTTGCCTCACTCGGTTTGAGGGTAAGGAGTGGATGTTGTTACCATGGTGTGGCATTGAACGTAGATATGGACTTGACTCCTTTTTCACAGATGGACCCATGCGGATTCCCAGGGCTTTCCGTCACGCAGTTGAGGGACCATGGGGTCATATCTGATTGCCAGCAAATCCATGAGGAACTAGCAATGCATTTATGTAATCAACTGAACTACAAAGCTGAGGATATAGAAGTCATTGGCAAGTAAATCTCATCTTGCAAAGCTTGGTGTGAAGCAGCGAGGCAAGGAAAAAATTTTACGTATCCCTGTAAGCCACGCAGAGGATACACCGCGTAAACCGAAACCGGCATGGATTCGTGCGCAAGCTCCTACTCCAAAGGTTAAGGCATTGAAGAATCTGTTGAGAGAACAGAAGTTGCATACCGTATGCGAGGAGGCCGCTTGTCCAAATCTGAGCGAGTGTTTCGGACAAGGTACGGCTACATTCATGATCATGGGCGATGTGTGTACTCGCCGCTGTTCTTTTTGTGATGTGGCCCATGGCCGGCCGCTTCCACTGGATGAACAGGAGCCAGCACGCCTGGCAGAGGCGATTGACACCATGGGACTACGTTATGCGGTCATCACTTCCGTAGACCGTGATGATTTGCATGATGGGGGAGCGGGCCATTTCGTCAAGTGCATACGCAAAATACGAGAAAGCTGCACAGGTGTAACAATTGAAATTCTTGTCCCCGATTTTAGGGGGCGGCTGGTTCAGGCATTGCAGAATCTGTTTCTTCAGCCTTCGGATGTGTTTAATCACAATCTGGAAACTGTCCCTCGCCTGTATCCGCATGTTCGCCCTGGTGCTGACTACCAGCACTCCCTGGACCTGCTGTATCGGCACAAACAGATGCTGGGAAGTGTTCCTACGAAATCGGGGCTGATGCTGGGCCTAGGAGAACGCATCAATGAGGTCATCCAGGTGATGAAAGATTTGAGGGCGCATGATGTGGACAGGCTTACACTGGGTCAGTATCTTCAGCCCAGTCGTTATCACCTGTCAGTGCAACGCTACTTGGATCCAGCGGAGTTTGACAGATTGCGCGATGTAGCGCAGGACCTGGGTTTCAAGCACGTTGCGAGCGGGCCCATGGTGCGCTCTTCTTACCACGCAGATATCGAGGCATACGGGCACTGAACTGCCGTTGCTCTTCGGAGGCATGAGTCTTGCGGGCTGGCATTCTAGAGCAGCTTGTCAGTATTCTTGCCCTGCTTTATCTGTCATTTGATTTTTGAAATGTGGTCTTCGGCCTGCATCAGTCGTTCGGCAGTACCGATGTCAAACCAGTTGCCGGCATAGTATTCGGCACTCACCCGTCCCTGATCAATGGCAGTGTGCAGGACAGAAGCCAAACCGAGCCTTGTAGCGGTTAGAGACTGAAACAATTTCGGCACATAGATACCTATGCCACTAAAAGTCAAGCGCTTTTCACCTGAATTGCAGGCCCTCCCAGATTCATACTCAAAGTCGCCTTCGGGATTGTGAGCCGGATTATCTACAAGCACCACGTGCGCCAAATCGTGTGTAAGGACAGGAAAAGACAAGTGGTGATCACACCATATGTCGCTGTTGACTACCACAAAGGGCCTGTTACCCAGTAATGGCAGGGCATGGGCGATTCCTCCGGCCGTGCCTAAAGGCCGCTCCCCTTCGAATGAATATTCGATGTGGACCCCGTAGTCATGACCGTCCTTGAGTGTCTGCTTAATCATCTCCCCCAAATAGGAAAGGTTGATAACGATATCTTCATAACCTGCCGCAGCTAATCTTTCCAGGTGGTGCACTATGAGAGGCTTGCCTGCAAGTGTGACAAGAGGTTTTGGGACCTGAAGGGTGAGAGGCCTTAATCGGTTACCCAATCCTGCAGACAGCAACATGCACTTCATCATGGTTTGAATGAAACCATTTCACGAATAAACTTGGCAAGTTCAGATGTTTCAGGATATCTGGGTCCAACAGCCTTGATGTAATCCAGAGTGCGTGGAATATCTTGTAGATATGAAGATTTCCCGTCTCGCAGTTTAAGTCGAGAAAATATACCAATCGCTTTCAGATGTCGCTGGATTCCCATCAGGTCGAACCACTTAAGGAAGACTTCATTTTTGACGTCATCGATAATATTTTTTTTCACTAGCCGGTTCTTGTAGCTGAGTGCCCAAGCTTCTGTCTGGTCCAGTGGCCATTGGATATAGCAGTCACGGAGCAAGGAGACTGCATCATAGGTAAGGGGACCACGCACGGCATCCTGAAAATCTATAATTCCGGGCCAATCCTTATCAATTTGCATCAAGTTTCGAGAATGATAATCTCGGTGTACAAACACCTGCGGTTGTACAAGTGCGTTATGGATCAGGTTGGTGAATGTTTTATTCAGCACTTGCAAGCTAGAAGATGATAACTGAACTGAAAGCAGCCCGACTAAAAACCAGTTCTGGAACAGTTCCATTTCCTGCTGCAAGAGAGGCTTGTCGTAATCGGGTAGGCTGTCAGCGGGAACTTGCTGAATTACTGTAAGTGCTTCCAGTGCATTAGCGTAAAGTGCATCTGCATTTTCAGCGTTCAGTGTATCCAGCAGGAGTACATCTCCGAAATCTTCCAGAATAAAATAACCAAATTCCAGCAGGCTGTAGTGAATATGCGGTACAGGCAGGCCCGCAGTTTCCAACAGGTGAGTGATTTGGATGAATGACTCGTTTGCTTCCTTTTCTGGAGGGGAATCGACGGCTATGAATTGAGCGTTTTCTAACCGGAAGCGAAAGTAACGCCTGAAGCTTGCGTCACCAGAAACTGGCTCAAGAGTGCAGGAGGCATTTCCGGTAACTTCTTTTATCCACTCATGTAGCTGGTGAAGACGTGGGTCTGGATTCATATCCCATGGGAAACGGATTGGTTTAGATAATCTCCAGAACTGTCTGATGCAGGTCTCAAAAACTTACTTTTAGTGCAAGAGTCTGACAGTCACAAGATTTCTGTCTGGGCGTGGGCTGAAGCAAATTTTCCTGTTCAGGAGCTTTTCTAAAGCAGACTTACGTTTTCAGCCTGAGGCCCTTTATCGCTTTGGACAATATCCATGGAGACTTTTTGGCCTTCACGCAAGGGCTTTTTCTTACCATTGACAATGGAATTGTGATGTACGAAAACATCTTCGCCGTTTTCCTGCTCGATAAACCCGAAACCTTTTTTGTAATTGAACCATTTCACGGTTCCTTCGGCGTGTGTGCGAGTAGCCGAGTTTCCTGGTTTTTTGGAAACAAGGCCGCGACTCAGCTTTTTCAAAATGGGTGGAATGGTTAAGAATAAAATTATCAGGCCTGCTGTAATCAACAACAAAAAAGCGTTGTTGTCGATAAGCTTGGCAAGTGATATGCCAACCACAATACCTAGGCTTATCAATAAGGCGGGATTGGTTTTCATTATTTTCAGATCTCTCGTGTGTCTGGGTTCAGAATGAATGTCTAGTATACTGGTTCAGAGATTTTCAATAAAACATCCCATTGGGGTCTAGATTATCGAATCGTTTTAAAGTACACCTTGGAATTGCGCAGGTGATCGTAGAGTGAGCGTTTCTTGACAGGCAGATCTTCGAAATCTGCCGGTATGAAACCTTGCTCTAGAAACCAGTTTTCAGTTTGTGTTGTGAGTACAAAAAGCTTGCTGAAACCAGCCTTGCAGGCTTTATTTTGTAGGTGTCTCAACATTTTGCTGCCACGTCCTATGGATTGATATTCTGGGTGAACTGCAAGACAACCCACCTCGGCTGCATTTTCTTCCGGAAATGTGTTTAACGTACCACAAGTCAACAGCACACCATCACGCTCGATTACGTCAAAAAGCCCGACTTCAGATTCAAGCTGTCTACGAGAACGCGGTACAAGTGCCCCCGTTTCAACAAATGGTTGTATAAGCTTCATTATACCGTCTACGTCATGGTGGCTTGCCGGTCGGATCTCATCGTATTCTTGTGCGGTGACCAGTGTGGCTGCACCGTCTAGACTGTACAGTTCCTGCAGTAGCATGCCGGGTTTTCCAGCATCGACCAGATGAGCCCGCTTGACATTTTCCTTGCAAGCCTGAATTGCAATGTTCAGGCAGCGCTTCGCATGCAGTTCTGATCCTGGTAATTCATCTGCAAGTCTTCTTGCCTGGTGAATGTCATAATGATCCTCTCCTTGTGATGTACTGCCTTCCAGCCTGAAGTCTTTCAGCATCAAGATGAGCTTGCTACTTTCCAGCACACTTGCAGTATGCATTGCAACTTGCACCCCTTCCAGCAAATACCTCTGTTGTGTCGAAGAGGAAACAAGCGGCACAACGACTACAATATTGTTCTGAACAAGTTGCCTTTGTATAAGTGATTTTGCGATGCTGTACTTCACACGATGTGAGGCATATTTCTTTTCCCGGAAATCTGAAGGTTCTATACGTACGAAATCGTCGAATGCAATTTTCGGCTTGATTGCGGACAGAGGGGTATTGACCAGGCTCGCATCGAAGAGTGCTACCAGGTTATTTAGCATTTCATCAGCAGTGTTGTGGGCCTGTCTGATACTGTCAGGGTTTGTCAGAAGCCTGTCGTCATGCGAGAGACTGCTGTCTCGCTTCTTTGCGTCTTGTTGGATTAGTGTGTTTAGGTCCAATACCAGCACCAGCTTGACTCCAAGTGTGTGAATCAGCGCCAAGTCCTGGATGAGTGCTGTCAAAATGATATTTTCAGAGAGGACATTACCACTTAGATAAACAACAAATGTTTTGCCGTGATGAGTATGGATATAGTGGGCAACTTCCCGGAACCTTTCTGGCAGAAACAGGGAATTGCTGCTCATAGTTGATTCTGCAACGGTACGTGTATGATATCTGAAGAAATCTGTAAGGAGTGAGCTTCTAAACTATGCAGGCTAGGTTCCTTGGCAGGCTTGTAGCCCTATCTCAGGCATCACTTCAGTCCTACGATAGACAAGCCAAGACTTGTTGAAGGTAGTACTATTGAGTCTGCGACTGTATTTTATACATAAGGAATAGAGAATGCTAAGCGTTTCACCCTGTATAAGAGGCCTGGTTTTCTTACAGCTTGCTGCTGCCAGTATTCTGGGCTTTGCTGGGGGCGAGACAGTCAAATCTCCAATTCTTGATCGAATAGAGATGATCTATTCAGCCCCGAATGATCTCAGGCAAATGAGCTTGAAGCAGCTGGAGGCTGAGAAGGCTGCACGCATACAGGACCTAGCCGTCATTCAACGCATGAGTGGCGCCCCCGATATTGCCAGACAGAAATTTCTTGAAATCATTTTTGAGCATGATGACAAGCGCCTGCGTATTGTAGAAGTAATACCTGGCTTGATTGAAAAATACCAGATAACGGGAGAGTTTCGAACAGCTTTACTCGGTTACAGAGATACATTCGACAGGGTAATTAGGGATGCCCGAAATCATGTGCACGACTTGGAAGACTATAAATCGTATGACTTTCGGTTTTCGGCTGTCTATATGTCTATGATGTTTAAATTCAGTGAAAATCCTGAAATCCAAAAGCGAATAATTGCCGACATGAAAAATCCTGATACACTGATAGGCAGGTATCAAAAGGAAATGGCGGATTCCTATTCCAAGGTTGAAGATAACAGGTACCTCGTACAAGATAGTTACTCGATTGAAGAGCTTGAACGTGCGATTGCAGTCATAGAGGATGAAATTACAAGGCGCAGTCATGAAGAGTTATAGGTGTCAAGGGGGGTGATTATGATCAGATTAACCCTTGTATTTCTGCTGACCATGTTCTGGACAGCGACCTTGACTGCTGATGAACCTGAAGATATCAGCCAGCCCCCTGAAATGGTGTTGGATGCACCGCCAGCCCAAAAGGAAGACCCATCGATGCAGGCTGTAGAAGCTAAAGATGTCACGGTATTTGAGTCGAAATTTTTCCCAGGCTTTCGTCCATGCACTTCTCAGGACTACCATAACCGTGATTTCAGTCCAGTAGCCTGTCAGGACATCGACACTGCACGTGTCTTGTCGACTCGCGAAGATGAGGAATCGGCAAGTCTGGTGGAAAGTGAAGTGATCTCGCAGGGGAACATATATAAATTGCGATTCGAACGATTTTTCAAAAGCAAAAAACGTTGAGTCCTGACTGCAGACCAGCAACATAGTTCATAACTGCTATAAAGCCAGAACCGCTATGAGCCAGCAATATCTGGGCAAGTTGGTCAGTAGAACAGGAATCCATGGCTGATCATGGCTTGACACTCGAATCTATTTATCGATTCTGTTGCAGCAGTTTGGGCTTGGCCAGATAGTCCTGGCTTATAATGTGTGCAAACACTGACTGATTAACTGAGGATTAGTAGTTTGGCCCTGTCACCTGAAAAGCCTGTTTGCCATGAGCTTGAAAGACTCTCCTGAATTATATCGAGCATACCTTGTCAAGGTTGACATGCGCCTCTTTTCGCATTTTGCAGATTTCATTCTGGAAAACGGTATTGAGGCATATGCGGAACTGAGCCTGACAATCAAGCTGGCATTAAAAATTGCACTGGTTATGTGTTATTCACGCCCTTTTACAAGTCATGAGGAAGATTACGGAGTTGACCGGGAAGGCTTCGAGGCTACGCTCATACAACGCTTCCTGAATGAAGAGAGAGTAATACACAAGAACATTTTGGAAATCCATGACCGTGACGTAGGTCGCTATAGTCCGTCAATCCGTGATGTGGACCGGATTGAATCCAAAATTGTGCATATTGCGATGTCAAGAAATGTCGGTATACCTTTGGAATACTCAATAGTGGAATGCATGAAAAAGATGTCTGACAAGATCAGTGCCGAAGCAGACAGGTTGGCAGACTACCTTCTGGAAAATGATGTGTATGTCAAGAAGCAGCCTGCCAACGAAATTTAACTAGGAAACAAGGAAGAATTTATCAGTATGAAAAAGTTTTTCAGGGACTAGTTGAAGAGCTGTACCTGTTTATGGCTGTACGCAGATCGTGTGGATCATGTTTTTCAAGATTTCAGTTGCAGGGTCAAGTGCGGGAAGTGAGATATACTCGTTTGCCTGATGTGCTTGATTAATAGAACCCGGGCCCAGCACTACCGTCTCCATCCCCATTGAATTGAAAAACGGAGCCTCTGTTGAGAAGGTTACTGATACCGGGTTTTTGCGAGTTTGCTCGCTTGCCAATAGAACGATCTTTGAGTCATGGGATGTTTCAAAAGGTGGAACTCCTTCGAACAGCGATTCGAATTTACAGGTAATCCCCAGTCTTTCTATTGTCTTATTGATACGCTCGTGCAATTCATCACGCAACACGCTGATTTGCATACCCGGCAGCAGGCGCAAATCGATATGCAGTTCACATTCTGCACAGATCCGATTCGGATTATCTCCGCCATGAATGTGACCAAGGTTCAGCGTGGGAATGGGCACAATGAAATCATGGTTGGCATATTTTTCAGCAAGTTCCTTTCTGAATCGGTCCAGCTCATTTAACACGGCCCGCATGCCGTCCAACGCATTCTTCCCAAGAGCAGGATTACTAGAATGACCAGCCTTTCCGTAAAGGGCAATCGCTTCCATGAACACACCTTTGTGTTGGCGGACAGGTGTCAGGTCCGTTGGTTCACCAATGATGCAGTAGCGGCCAAGTTTCCTGTTTTGTTCAACCAGGGTACGAACGCCTTGCATAGTACTTTCTTCATCAGCTGTGGCAATTATCGTCAGACGCTGCTTCAGATTTTTCCCTACGAAATCCTTTGCCGCTTCAATCGCGATCGCCAGAAAAGATTTCATATCGCAGGTACCCAGCCCATACAGACGGTTGTCAATCTGCTGTACACGAAATGGATCGGTTTTCCAGCCATTTCGATCATAATTTACCGTGTCAGTATGTCCAGACAATGCCAGCCCATCTTCACCTTCTCCTATCCATGCAATCAGGTTAGCCTTACTCTCCGATGAGGGAATTATTTCTATTTGAAATCCAAGATCGTCAAGCCAGTTTGCCAGGCAATCTATGACGGGCCTATTACTTGTATCCAAATGTGGCTGGATGCTGCTGACAGAGGGGATGGCAACCAGTTGCCCTATCATTTCAAGCAGTTTGGGAGGTGAAGCTTTCATGTCATTCGGAATGGGCCATGTCCAGGGCAATTTCGTAAATCATGTCAGCGTCCAAAACATGATCATTGGAAGCAAACAGCTTTTCAACGCAAGCACGATGAAGCTTGAGCTTTAAGGCTCCAATTCCTAGTCCTCCAAATATTCTCTTGCCAAATCTTTCCTTGTTGTGGTCAGTCATTAGGATGCCTTCAAAACCGGGTGAACCAGACGTATTGACGTCTGCTAGAACTTCTATCGTAGCATGTTGCTGCCAATGGCTTGCCTCAAGCAGCTGGATTCCTGCCTTGCCAGCACCAAATACTATCTGGGCACCTTCCAGAGCAGTCGCAATGGAATGGGTATCGCTGGCCTCTATCGGTTCGAGGGAGACCCCGAATCTCTTGGCCATCTCGCTGCAGGCGGCTATCGAGCGCTCCTGCTTACGTGAAGTCAGTCGAACCTTTGCGCCGCCTTGTGCCAGAAGCATTGCTACACGTTGGCCTACCGGTCCTGTACCAGCCAGGACTACCGCGGTTTTGTCTTGCAGAGATGTGGTTCGGCTGATCAACGCCACGCTAGCCGCTGCAGTGGTATTACATCCACTGCTGTCTAGCATTACGGACACTCGAAAATTCTGAAAGAAATTACGTTGTACAGCTTCGAGCAATGACTGACCCGCAGCCAAGTCACTTCCTCCTATGAATATTGCTGTATTTTTTTTATGTTTAGGCGCCCTCGTGTATATGGCGCCTTCGACCAGCTTTGCACAGTTATTTTCATGAATGCCTGCATACTGTGTTACGTGGTCAGCACCTCCATCGTATGCGACCACTGAATCAAATACACTTGGAACAAGATCAGTATCAAAGTGGTATAAAAGTTTTTTCATGGATACTTGCTAGAAGTTGCTGCTGCGTGACAGGGCTAGCCGGTACTGCCAATGCCAGCTGCAACACAGTTGATTGACAGCAGTAAAGAGACCAGCACATTCTGCCTGTCTTGGGCGCTAGACTCAACGTCACGGAATTTCCTGATTAACTCAGCCTGTTCGATACCAACCTGATTCAAGAATTTCAGACGCCGCCCAAAATGCCGCTTGAAATTTGGAAAGCGGTCACAAAGTTCATCTTCTCCCGTAATCTGTAAAACAAATTTCCTGGTCCGGGAATACTCGGATTGGATGTCCGACAAGATTGTTCTGCAGAAATGAATATTTGTAACGAGTTCTGCATATTTTTTTGCTACTTCCAGGTCGACTAGCAATAATGTTTTTTCAACGCTGTCCAGTATTAGCCTGAACAATAAATGCCGATTGTACAATTCCTGCAGGAGTTCTTTCCCGAGCTCTCCCCGGATGGCAATTAGTTGTTCAAAGCTGCTTCCAGCCCCATACCAGCCCGGCACCAAAAGGCGGTTCTGTGTCCAGGCAAATACCCAAGGAATTGCACGCAGGTCTGCCAGGGTTGAAGCGCCGAATCTACGAGGGGGCCTTGATCCGATTTTCATGAGCGATAACTCCTCTACCGGACTAGCCTGTTGATAAAACTCCATCAGACCGGGAGTTTCTATAAATCTGCGGTACGTAACGTATGCGGTTCCAGAAAGTGCTTCCATGGCTTCATCCAGTTCAGGGCTGGTCTGGTAGGCAGGATCTTTACCTGACATGAGGGTATGTGTAAGCGCGCTTGAGGCTAGAATCTCCATTTGTTCTTCTGCAAACCCGCGGTTTGCATACTTGTATGACACGACCTCACCTTGTTCAGTGACTCGCATACGGCCATCGATTGTGCCTGCAGGCTGTGCTGCGATGGCTCGTCCACTCGGAGCACCACCACGGCTGACAGAGCCACCGCGACCGTGGAAAAATGAAATAGGTACCTTATGCTTGTTACCTGCTTCCCTGATGAGGATTTGTGCCTTGCTGATCATCCAGTTAGAGGTAAGGAATCCGCCGTCCTTGTTCGAATCGGAATAGCCGACCATGACTTCCTGTGCACCTCCGTGTTTCCTTATCGTGCGTTTCACGAAGCCGTATTCCAGTAATTCATTGAGAATGGCTGGTCCATTTTTAAGGTCTTCGAAGGACTCCAGCAAAGGAACTATGAGAATCCTGCAAGCTTCCAGGCCAGCAGTGTCCGTGAACAAGCCCGCATACTTCGCCAAGAGATAAGCGCCCAACACATCAACGGATGTATGGGTAGTACTCAGTATAAAGGTGCCAAAGGACTTAGAGTCTAGCTTACTTCTATAGTGCTTGACTTGCTCAAGCATGGCGAGTGTGTTGCGCGCCTGATCGGATAGTGCATTGATGTTCGGAATCACCCGCAAGGGCTGCAACAGTTCACTCTTAATCCATTCCTTCCATTCATCAGATTTGAAATCCGGAACGTCGATATGTGTTTTTTGATGCAAGGTGCGCCAGATTTCGGAAAGTACGCTGTTGGTAACGGTTGTGTTTTCACGCAGGTCAAGGCTGGCTGCACGGAATCCAAAAGTGTCGACCATATGACGAAGGGGAGACACGTCCGAAGTGCTCAGGTGTTCACAGCGGGATTCATTCAAGCCCTGTTCCAGCTTTAGGAGGTCATCCGCAAGATCGGCTGCACTTTGGTAGGCAACTTTTGATTTGCCAGGCTTGTGAATGTTTTCCAGCGTTGCATCAATGCGGCGCAATATACAACTTAGATATTGCCTGAAGATTTCACCTGGATTTCTCTTTGAAAGTTGCTGGGTTTCTCCAATAAGCTGCTGTTTTTCTTCCAGTACATCGAGAAAGCTTTGCGTGATAGTGACGGAATGACTGGCTATACTGAGTTTTGCACGAAGTTTTTGTATGTCCTGGCGGTAGCGCACCAGGCAGGTTTTGGCACCCTCGTGGATGGCATATGCAGTGACCTCATTATTCACGTTGGGATTGCCATCCCGATCTCCCCCTATCCAGGAGCCAAAGCGGAACAGTGACGGCACATCGAACTCAAAATGCGGATATGTTTCCCTTAACGCATGATTAAACTCAGCATAGAGTTTTGATGTTCCATCAAACAGCGATTCAGTAAAAAAATGCAGGCCCCAAGTAACTTCCTGTTCAACAGTGGGTTTTTCAAGACGAATTTCACCGGTTAACCATAACAGATCGATTTCGTTACGAAGCTCTAGAGTTAGGTCATCACGCTCCCGCTGGGTCCAACGTGTCAGTTCTAGTTGTTTCAGCAGAATATAAATTCGTCTGTGGATTTCCAGCACTGTAACGCGCTTGGCTTCGGTAGGATGAGCTGTGATAACCGGACAAATTGTGCTGTTATCGAGAACTTTCTGGAGTTCCTCGGCAGGAATGTTGTGCTTGGCTGCAGTGGAGAACGTATAAGCAAAAGTTCCTGGCACACGGGCACGCCCATATTCTTTTTCAATCTTCCTTCGCTGCAGCACTGTCGCATTTTGCTCAGCAATACTGAGCAATTGAAACCAGATGCCGTAGGCCTCGAGGATATATAGAACCTGAGAGTCTGTACCGTCACGAATGTCCTTCTGGCCCTCAAAAAAAGCCTCAATATCCGGTTGGCGAATGCGCAGTACACTGATCAGTTGCCTGTACAGCTCTGATACCAGCTTGTCCTCATAGCTTGCAGCCGTATCTATAATCGTGCGACCGGAAGCTACACGTGTCAGTTGAATCCAGGAAAGATGTGGGGCATCAATCATGATGCAGGAGGGCTTTCGAGCAGGGCGTGGCTGACGTAAGCCAATGACCATGAACCTCTGCCGTCGAACGAGGCAGGGGCTCTTTTTGTAATGAAGGAAGTACTGCGAATATGGATTTAGACCAGTTTGTCTTTCGGTGTCTGGCCAGCTTCAAATGCTGCCAGGTTTTCCAGCACACGATTACCCATCGCGATGCGGGTTTCAGTAGAGGCACTTCCTAGGTGGGGCAACAACACGGCATTTTCCAGTTCAAGAAAACGGTTGTTCAAATTGGGCTCGCCTTCAAATACATCAAGACCTGCTCCTGCGATTATTCCATTCTTCAGAGCTTCAATCAGCGCGTCGTTATCCACTACATCACCCCGTGCCGTATTGATCAAAAATGCGCCAGGCTTCATTTTGGCAAGATTATCCCTATTCAGTAAATGGTATGTTTCCTTGCCTCCAGGGCAGTGGATGGAAACAAAATCAGAGGATTCGAGTACCTTGTCTATCGATTCATACTGCGTAGCCTCAAATTCATTGATTACCTCATCAGAAGGAGGGTAAGGGTCAACAAAGGCAATCTTCATGCCGAAGCCATGATGTGCCCGCTTGGCCATCGCTTGTGCGATTCGTCCCATTCCAATCATGCCCAGTGTCTTGCCCGTGACTTTGGTCCCAAGCATATGAGTGGGCCTCCAGCCTGTCCAGGATTTGGCTCTTAAGTGACGTTCTCCCTCACCTGTACGTCGTGCAACCGTCAGGAGCAGGGTCATGGCGATATCTGCAGTGCAGTCGGTCAAAACTTCTGGTGTATTGGTAACAGTGAGCCCACGTGCCTTGGCCGCATCAAGATCGATATGGTTGAATCCGACACCAAAATTACCGATAAACTTAGTTCGCATTGGTTCAGTGCTTAACACTTCAGCATCGACAGGATCTGTAACAGTGGGCAGGAATGCATCACAAGCACCCAACGCGTGTTTCATTTCTTCTTTGGTCATGGCAACATCAGTTTCGTTCAGTTGCACGTCATATTTTTCCTTTAACGTTGCTTCTACGGCTTCAGGCCAAGCACGAGAAACAATGACTTTCAGTTTGCTCATTGTAGTTTACTCCTAGTCAACCTCTTTCATGACTTGCTCCATGGTCGAGCCCAGCTCAGATGGGTCGGGTGCGACTGTAACACCGGCCTCCTGCAGCAATTCCACTTTTTCTGCAGCACTTTCACCTTTACCTGAAACGATGGCACCGGCATGGCCCATCCGGCGTCCTTTGGGCGCAGTGAGGCCAGCAATGTAAGCTACCACGGGTTTACTCATGTGATTCTTGAAATATTCGGCAGCTTCAGCTTCTTGAGGACCGCCAATTTCACCGATGAGCATGACTGCCTTGGTTTCGGGGTCAGCTTCAAAAAGCTCTAGGATGTCACGGTGTGAGCATCCGTTGATAGGGTCGCCGCCAATTCCTACACTGGTGGAAACACCTATCCCACAGGCTTTCATCTGGGATGCTGCTTCATAGCCCAGTGTACCGGAACGGGCCACGATGCCCACATTACCAGGCATGTAGATGTGTCCGGGCATGATCCCGAGCAGACATTTTCCTGGACTGATGGTACCAGCACAGTTTGGGCCAGTAAGACGCATCCGGTCTTCTTTCTTGTAGCGGAACATGTAGCGTTTGACAAGCATCATGTCCTGAGCAGGAATGCCGTCTGTGATCGCAACACAAATTTTGATTCCGGCATCAGCTGCCTCCATGATTGAGTCAGCGGCGAACGAAGCGGGTACAAATACGATGCTGGCATCAGCACCCGTTTGCTTCACAGCATTCTTCATGGTGTTGAACACCGGCAGGCCAAGATGGGTCTGTCCCCCTTTTCCAGGGGTTACGCCACCGACTACTTGGGTACCGTATTCAAGCATTTCCTTTGCATGAAAGGTACCAATCTTACCGGTGAACCCTTGCACCAGCACTTTGGTTTTGTTGTCGATCATTATGCTCATGAGCTTGACTCCTAAATCCTATCCAGCATTGACAATGCGATTGCGCTCAGCCACCACTTTTTCTGCAGCTTCAGATAATGTGGCTGCAGTGATAACAGGGTGGCCACTGTCTTTGAGCATTTGCATGCCTTTTTCCACATTGGTTCCAGAGAGGCGGACTACAACAGGTATTTTGACGTTAAGGTTTCCGAATGCCTGGATAACACCTTCGGCAATCCAGTCACAACGGTTAATGCCCGCAAAAATATTGACCAGCATTGCCTTGACGTTTTCGTCGTCCAGTACAAGCTTGAATGCCTTAGTTACCCGGTCTGGTGAGGCTCCACCTCCAATATCCAGAAAGTTGGCGGGTTCACCGTTCTTGTGTTTGATCATATCCATCGTGGCCATGGCAAGTCCTGCACCATTAATCATGCAGCCTATATCTCCGTCCAGGCCTACGTAGCTCAAACCCCTGTCAGATGCAGCTGTCTCACGCACATCTTCCTGGGACTTGTCACGCAACTCGGAAATTCTGGGTCGCCTGAACATGGCATTGTCATCAAAGCTCATTTTGGCATCCAGTGCCAGGATGTGATGGTCCTTGGTTACGACAAGTGGATTGATTTCAACAAGTGTGGCATCTAGTTCGCGGAAAGCACGATAAGCGCCTTCGAAACAATGAACAGCTTGGCTAATCTGTTCGGGATGGATATTGAGAGCGAAAGCAAGTTCCCGTGCCTGGAAATCCTGCAAACCGACTGCCGGGTCGACTTCAATTCTGATGATGGACTCCGGTTTCGTGGCGGATACCTCTTCTATATCCATTCCTCCTTCTGATGAGGTCACGATGACTACCCGCTGCTTATTTCTGTCCAGAACCAGTGCAAGATAGATTTCTCTGTCAATATCTGAAACTTCTTCGACATAGAGACGGTACACAACTTTGCCATTCGGTCCAGTCTGGTGTGTCACCAGGCGTTTGCCAAGCAATTCTTCTGCAGCATTCCAAATCTCTTCATCATTTGAACAGACCTTGATTCCACCCGCCTTGCCTCGTGCCCCCGAATGGATCTGTGCTTTGACGACCCACTGGTGTCCGCCTATTTCCTTCGCTCGATAGACAGCCTGTTCAGGACTGTATGCGAGTCCGCCAGGTGCAATGGCTACACCAAATTCAGATAGTAGTTCTTTGGCCTGGTATTCATGAATATTCACTTGTATTCCCTCCCGAGAATTTTTTCGTTCCCCTGTCTGGCCAGTTGGACGTGGCGATGACTGGCCATGGGTTGTTTATAGCCCATCCTGTAGCTGCTAAACAAACTCTCTTGTTGGATAGTTTCCTGAATCTATAGTCATACGGTGTGGAGCCCGGATTTACCACTCAGGTTTGCAGAGTACTAGGATTTTGCTGCAATGGCTTCAGCAGCACGTACAATGTTTTCCGCCATGCGTGCCGAGGCAGCATCTATCATTTTCCCGTCCAGTGATGCAGCTCCCTTGCCTTCCTTGGCAGCCTTGTCCAGTTCTTCAAGAATTCTTTTTGCCTTGTTTACTTCAGCATCAGGAGGCGTGAATACCTCGTTTGCCAGGTCAATCTGCTTGGGATGGATGGCCCATTTGCCTTCACATCCCAATGCTGCGGCGCGTCTCGCTGCCAGAAGATAGCCCTCAGGATCATCGAAATCACCGAATGGACCATCTATTGGACGCAATCCATAGGCTCGGCATGCAACGGTCATTCTTGAAATTGCTGCATGCCATTGATCGCCAGGATAATCAGGATTCAGGCCACCAATGTTGACAGTGCGGGCACGATTGCTTGCCGCGTAATCGGCTACTCCAAAATGCATGGCCTCTAATCGGGAGCTTGAGGTTGCTATAGCTTCCACGTTTGCCATGCCTAGGGCCGTCTCGATGAGAGCTTCAAGGCCAATTCTGTTTTCAAATCCCTTTGATTCTTCAATCTGGGTCACCATGGCATCCACCATGTATACATCAGACGGTGTGCCTACTTTTGGAATGAGTATGGTATCCAGCGTGCTTCCTGCCTGTTCAACCACATCCACCACGTCGCGGTACATGTAATGCGTGTCCAATCCGTTGATGCGAACAGAAACAGTTTTACCGTGACTTTTCCAGTCGTGTTCATTCAGTGCTGCAATGATATTCTTGCGTGCCTGTACCTTGTCATCTGGTGCTACGGCATCCTCCAGATCAAGAAACACATAGTCTGCCGAACAGGTAAGTGCTTTCTCTATCATCCTTGGATTAGACCCCGGTACGGCCAACTCGCAGCGCTGCAATCGTTGCTGGGCAGGTTTGTATTGGGTAAAACTCATTTTTTAATTCCTCACTACTTGTTCTTGTTGACTGTGGTTCTGGCTTCGCGGGGAGCTTTCGTTGAACCGAACTTTTTAATCTTTTTGGCAGTTTTGCGGTAGTACTCACCTGCTGCGGCAACACCGCTACCAGGTTTCACATTCATGCCCGCATCCCGCATTGCCATTTCCACTACACCCAGCACAGCCATCATTCTAGCTTCATTGTTGTCACCAAGATGTCCGATTCTGAACACCTTGCCGGCAACTTTGGAGAGTCCGGCGCCCAGAGACACGTTGTAGCGGTGATAGGCAATGTGAATCACTTCAGCAGCATTGACGCTTGGCGGCACTTCAATTGCAGTTACCGTATCGGAATACCATTTGGGTGATTTAGCACAGGGCTTCAACCCCCAGGCTTTGATTGCTCTGCGCACACCTTCTGCTAGCCGGTGGTGCCGCTTGAACACATTTTCCAAGCCTTCTTCCAAGAGCAGATCAATTGCAGCGCGCAGCCCGCGCAGCATGGGCACTGAAGGGGTATAGGGAAAAAAGCCATCTTTGTTGGCATTGATGTGGTCTTGGATATCCAGGAAACAGCGTGCACACTGCGCAGTCTTACGAGCCCTCAATGCCTTTTGGCTGAAGGCAACGATAGCCATGCCTGCTGGGAGCATGAAACCTTTTTGTGATCCACTTACAGCGACATCAACACCCCATTCATCCATACGGAAATCAATGCTGGCAATCGAACTGACTCCATCCACCATAAGCATGGCAGGATGTTTCACGGCATCCATGGCCCGCCTCAGCCCGGCTATATCGCTGGCTACACCGGTTGCAGTTTCATTGTGACATACTACAACTGCCTTGATCTGATGCTCCTTGTCTTTGGCAAGGATGCGCTTGAACTTGGCAATAGGGACACCTTCGCCCCAGGGTGTCTCTACCAGGTCGACATCCAGGCCAATCCTGCATGCAAGGTCATACCAGAGGTGACTGAACTGGCCAAAGCGAGTAGTAAGAATCTTGTCTCCGGGAGATAGGGTATTGGCCAATGCCACTTCCCAGCCAGCCGTGCCGGTAGCAGGGAACAGAAAACATGTGCCCTTGGTTGTCTTGAAGATTTTTTTACAATCACGCAACAGGGGTTTGACGAGTTCTGGAAAGTCAGGTGCACGATGATCCTCCTGCGGAACGATCATGGCATTCTGTACTGCCTGGGGTATATGCGTCGGCCCTGGAGCAAATAGGTAGTTTCTTCCAGGAAAAGCTAATTTTTCGCTAGGCATAGTAAAATTCCTTGTTCAGATCAGAAGAAAAGCAAATGTGCCTCGAATTTGGTCCCGCGACTGGCGTAGCCACTCCCGCGTGAAACATTCTTTGTCTCAAAAGCTCCGCATCTTGCCATAAGCACTGTGCCTGACTCAAGCAATTTGGGCGACGGGTAGCAGGCTAGGGTGTGGAAGGGCAACGTAAGCCAGGAATACCCGGAGGCTGTACAGCAGCTTCACGTGCCAGCTCGGGCAGGCTGGTCAAGGCTGCTTTTCCGGGTCGAGGTAAATCAGGCTCTTGCCCAGACGCCCCCCATAGTTGCCTGCGGAAATCATGACCAGTCCAGGGGTATCCACAGACGCCTTGATCGCAGCCTGCGTGGCATCGACTATCGGTTGCATGCCCTGACCATTCATGATGATCTCCATGACGGAATGAACACCTTGTGGCAGGCCTGTTTCCACGTCCGGATTATTCTGTAAGAGCGGGCAAAATTTTTCGTACGTACTTGCGATAGTAAAATCATAATTGCTTCCTGCCTTGGAACCGCTGCCTGCGATTCCGCCAGGGAATGTGGTGATCACACCCGGTATGGGGCGTATGGCTTCCACACCATTTTCTGCCGCCTCAAGCGCGGAATCCACACTGTCTCCAAAGTACCACAGATTGCCGCCCATGAGGCCATCGGTATAGCCTAGCCTCCTGTCGAGAATGAATTCACCACCCAGTATCGGAATCCACCACATCTTGCGTCCGAAGCGTTCGATACGCTTTTGGTAGCCGTTGCCAAAGTAAGCCACTTTACGACCCATGTGGTAATAATCTTCCGAGTCGACCAGATTAAAGCATGAAGCCGTTGGACAGGTGAGCACATTCTGGCTGATTCGTACCAGTGCAGCACGTTCCAAGGCCTTCACGCGGTCTTTGCGAAAACGCGGTATATGCAGTTGAACTATGGCCCCTGGTCTGCCATCAGGTGTGGCGTAGTCCTCATCCCCTCCCGGACCTACATAGCGGTCCATGCCTGCTTCACAGTCACACAGTATAGAGCTTGAAGCGTTGCCAGTCGCTGCCTGGACCGCATGATCCAGCCATTTTCGGTCGCGTGCGGTAATCAGGAATTCTGTGTATAAGCTTCTGAACGCTTCTGCGTAGGTATCATCGATTTTCGCAGTCATGCCTAGTTCCGCCCAATACCTTCATAGACGGCATCTTCAGTGATGACCTTGTCCATATAAACATCATGTGGAGCTACCAGTACCTCATCGAAAAGTTGCGATTCGTAGCACAGTGCAATGAGTGGGCAATCAGGGCGGGCTTTTTCAAGAAGGCGGTCATAGTATCCCTGCCCATTTCCCATGCGTCCTCCTTTACGGTCAAAACCCACGCCCGGCACCATGATGATGTCTAGGTCTTCAGGTTCCACTTCTTTTTCAGGATTTCCCCACAGATCCCTGGGCGGTTCAAGAATGTTCCACTTGCCCACGACCATTTCCTCTAGGCTTTCCATCCACCATAACCCCAGCTTGTTCTCGCCATTTTCGTCTTCAGTGCAGTAGGGGACGATGATTTTTTTTTCACTTTCGGCCACTTCTTCGAGCAGTTGTGGCTTGGTTCGGGTTTCTGACCGGCAGTCAATGTACCACATTGCGGTTTTTGCACGCTGATACTCTGGCAGGGCCATAAATCTCTGGCAAGCCTGTATGCTGAGTTCATCTTTGTTTTCCTGGGCATTGCGGCGGTCATAGGCTTCACGCCGCATCTTGTTTTTGCGTTCCATTACCGCCTTGAGTTCTTCGGGAGATAGTAGTGTGGCCATTGAGACTCCTGAAAATATTTTTGTTATGCCGGGCACGTGGTTTTGAATGAGAGGTGTAATCCTAATGGATTTGCACCATGCTTGACAATTTCGGAGTTTTCAGCCGGTGATGGCTCCATGTGATGCTGAGCCTACCTGTTGCGCATATTTGGCTAAAACACCCTTGGAATACCGGGACCTTGGAGGCCGCCAGCTTTTTCTTCTCAGTCCCAGTTCCTTTGCTGAAAGCATGACATTGATTTCGCGCTTTCGGGCATCAATTGTGATCCGGTCACCATTTTTAAGCAGTGCCAGAGGGCCGCCTACAGCCGCCTCCGGGGTAATATGGCCCACCACAAAACCGTGGCTGCCCCCGGAGAAGCGGCCATCAGTGATCAGGGCAACATCCTTTCCCAGCCCCTTTCCCATGATGGCAGATGTCGGAGACAACATTTCACGCATGCCTGGTCCACCCTTGGGTCCTTCGTAGCGTATGACCACGACATCCCCTTTCCTGACACGATCACTGAGGATGCTAGACAAGGCCTTTTCTTCCGAGGGGAAGATCCGCGCTTTGCCGGTAAAGCTCAAACCTTCTTTTCCGGAGATTTTTGCCACCGCACCTTCAGGTGCCAGGTTCCCATACAGGATGACCAAGTGCCCGTCTTCCTTGATCGGGTTGGCAAAATCACGCACGATGTCCTGGGACTTCGGATAAGGCTTGACACCTTGCAGGTTTTGCCTGAGGGTTTTGCCGCTTACAGTTATGCAGTCTCCCTGCAGCAAGCCCTTGTCAAGCAGCATGCGCATCAGAGGCTGTACTCCGCCTATCTCGATCAGCTCGGACATCATGTATCGCCCACTGGGGCGAAGATCTGCAAGTACCGGTACTTTTCGGCCGATTCTTGTAAAATCATCCAGCTTCAGTTTTACCCCGATTGCATGTGCCATGGCCAGCAGGTGCAGCACTGCATTGGTAGAGCCGCCCAGTGCGGTCACAACTGCAATCGCATTGAAAAAGGCCTTCTTCGTCATGATGTCTTTTGGACGGATGTCTTTTTGCACCAGGTTCAGTGCAACCCTGCCGGCATCAAGGCAGTCTTGCCGTTTTTCCTTGGAGACCGCACTTTGCGCAGAACTGTTTGGCAGGCTCATGCCCAGTGCCTCGATGGCACAGGCCATCGTGTTTGCGGTGTACATGCCACCGCAGGACCCTGGGCCGGGTATGGCAGATCGTTCCACCAGCCTGAGTTCTCGGTCCGATATTTGGTTCCTGGCATGTTGCCCTACTGCCTCAAATACGGAAACTACATCCACATTGGAGTTCCTGTGTCTGCCCGGCAGAATGGTTCCTCCATAGACAAATACCGAAGGGCGGTTGAGGCGTGCCAGGGCAATCAGGCAGCCAGGCATGTTTTTGTCACAACCTCCGATTGCGACCACGCCGTCAAACCCCTCGCAGCCCACTACGGTTTCCAGGGAGTCAGCGATGACTTCGCGTGACACCAGGGAATATTTCATGCCTTCAGTGCCCATGGAGATGCCGTCAGAAACTGTTATGGTATTGAATATGACGGCTTTGCCCCCGGCAAGGTCGGCACCTTTGGCGGCTTGTTTCGCGAGTCCATCGATATGCATGTTGCACGGGGTTACCATGCTCCAGGTCGATGCAATACCTATCTGGGGCTTGGCAAAGTCTTGATCCCTGAAGCCTACCGCCCTGAGCATGGCACGACTTGGAGCCCGTTCGACCCCATCAACGACGGAAGAGGAATAGGGCCGGGTTGTTTTGCTGCTGGCCAATTTGGTTACCTCCGGTATTCAGTTGTCAGGCTGCAGGAATGAAAGTGGATAAGTCCATGTGCGGTTATCCTGCCACGCCCCGACCAATATACATCGCCGTTGAGTTATATCCATTATGAACCTCGATTGCAAAGTTTAGTGCACTGGTAGTTAGGATGCAGGCAGGAGGCGGGGAAGTATCCGGCTGCTCGTGGCCACGTGTGCAGGAACCGGATTTGATTCATTGCAGGCTTTCGGCTAGTTCGGATGTTTACGTTCAAACACTACGAGGTGTTCCAAGTCCAGTTTGATGCCGATGGGCTCTCCGATTTGGTGATCGTGATGGCTGGGCGCATAACAGAGCACGAAATTGCCGCTTCTCAGGCGGAGCTTGTAGAGGAATTCTGAACCCCGGAACCGTTTTTCTTCCACCAGAGCGGTGATTGGGCTGCTGTCATCGTGAGGTATGTCATCCGGCCGTACCAGCAGATCAACTTCCTGGCCTGACGCAAATTCCGGGTCAAATTCTCCCTTGATATGTCCAAATTCGGTTTCGAGCGTGCAAACATCGAGCACTTTGGCAGGCACCATGCTGCCCAGACCGATGAAGTCTGCAACGAAACGCGTTTTTGGCCTGTGATAGATGTTATAGGCTGTGTCCCATTGTTCCACGCTGCCATCCAGCATGACACCTATTTCGTCAGCCATGGCAAAGGCCTCGTGCTGGTCATGGGTGACCAGGATTGCCGTGACGTCCTCATGCTTGAGAATCTTGCGGACACCCGTTGCTACCTGCTCGCGCAGATCGGGGTCAAGGTTTGAAAATGGTTCATCCAGCAAAAGGATTTCGGGCTTTGGTGCCAAGGCTCGTGCCAGCGCGACACGCTGCTGTTGTCCAAATGACAGCTGGTGCGGGTATTTTTCACCCTGGTAGTCTAGATCTGTCAACTCGAGAACCTGTCGAGTACGGACCTGCCTGTCATTCCGGTTCAGCGACTTAAGTCCGAAGCCTATGTTCTGGCTGACTGTGAGGTGGGGAAACAGGGCAAGGTCCTGGAACATCATGCCGATGTGCCGATTCTCGGGTGGAAGCGTGTAGTGCGTCTTGCTGAGCAGCCTGTCGTGAACATGAATCTTGCCTGCCGAGACAGGCAGGAACCCTGCTATGGCTCGCAAGAGCGAAGTTTTGCCGCATCCACTGGGACCCAGGATCGATGCAATTCGGCCAGGTTCAAGCATGAAGGAAACATTTCGAAGGATGCTTTCATCCTGCATGTTTACGCTAAGATTACGTACTTCAAGCTTGGCTGCCATGAATGACTCCGCCATGTGCAATGGATCGATTCAGTATCAGAATAGGCAAGATGCTGATCACTACTATCAGCAATGCACTGCATGCAGCATCAGCCAGACGCTCATCGGATGCCAGTTCGTAGGTGCGTACAGCCAGCGTGTTGAAGTCAAAAGGGCGCAACACCAGTGTAGCAGGAAGCTCCTTGATCACTTCGACAAATACAAGTAGCGCGGCCACGAAAATTCCACTTCGTATGAGAGGAAGGTGGATCTTGGCAAAGCGATCAAACGTCTTATTTCCCAGTAATTGCGCTGCATCATCGATACTGCGGTGAATCTTTGTCAGGCTGGAATCAACAGAATTGAGCCCGATCGCCATGAACCGCACAACGTGGGCAAATACTAATGACGCCAGGGTGCCGGTAAGGATCAAGCCTGATGAAATCCCGAATTTCTGCTGTAGCCAGGCATCCAGGGTATTGTCCAGCCAAGCAAAAGGGAGCAGCACCCCCACAGCAATAATAATTCCTGGTACGGCATAGCCCGTAGCACTGAAATTGACAGCGTGTGATATGAAAGGATGCGTGCCAACACGTTTGCCGTAGGCCAGCAGGGTGCCCAAAACGATCACGGCTAAGGTCACCATGGTGGCAAGCAGTATGGTGTTGGTAAACAGCACGAGAAAGGACATGTCGATTATTTCTGGCGCAGTTTGTAATGCCCAAATGCCCAATTGGTATGAGGGGATTATGAATCCCAGAAGGATCGGTGCGCCACATGCGAATACTGCAAGAACGGCCTTGGGACCCGATAGCTGGTAGTACCGGTTTTTTCGCGGCTTCACGGGGTACTGGTAACGCACAGCCTTCCGTGAATAGCGTTCGGCGAGAATGACCGCAAATATGCAAAGCAGGAGGATACTTGCTAACTGGGTAGCAGCAATGCGGTCACCCAGCCCGAACCACGTACGGAAAATTCCCGTTGTGAACGTGGTGACTCCGAAGTAGTGGACAGTTCCGTAGTCGGCCAGTGTTTCCATGATGACCAGTGTCAGTCCCGCTGCAATGGCGGGCCTTGCCAGGGGCAGGGTAACTGTAAAGAAGGTCCTGTACGCACTGGCACCGAACGTGTGGCACGCTTCGCGCAAACTGGCGGATTGTTCGGAAAATGTGGTTCTCGCGAGTAGATACACATAGGGATAGAGCACCAGCGAGATCATGGTGATCGCCCCACCGATTGAGCGGATTTCCGGGAACCAGTAATCGCCGTACCGCCAGCTGAAGACACTCCGCAAGAGTGTTTGCACAGGCCCTGCAAAGTCCAGTATACCCGTGTAAGTGTAGGCTATGATGTACGGCGGGAACGCAAGGGGCAAAAGCAGTGCCCAGCTGAAAAATCTACGTCCGGGGAAATTGCAGGCACTGCACAGCCAGGCAGTTGTGATCCCAAGCAGGGATGTGCCAAGGCAAACACCCGCAGCCAGAACAAGAGAATTTAAGATGTAACCTGGCAGGACGGTGGAACGAAGATGCAGCCAGACCTCGCTTCTGGGCAGCAGCACTGAATACAGTACGGTGATGATGGGGATGCTCAGCAGTAGTGCTGTACATGCCGTACAAGCCAGCCATCCTAAATTGCTTCTTTGCTGCCAGGATTTCCTGATAATGCCGGGCAGGGCAAGTGTTTCATTCCTGATGCCCATGGCGGCCTGTACCTGCGATCATTTCCATCTGGCATGATCCATTACCATTACTGCATTGGAATTGAGTTCACCTAGCAGATACAGGTTCAGGGAATCAGCCTTGAATTGGCCCCAGCGGGTCAGCATCTCGCTTGGCTGTACTCCGGGCTTCACTGGGTACTCGAAATTGGTTTCTGCATACCACTTTTGAGCAGCATCGCTCACCAGGAATTCGAGCAGCGCGACCGCGGATGCCCTGTTTTTTGAAGTGCGAATGACTGCGCCACCGCTGATGTTCACATGCACCCCTCGATCATCCTGGTTGGGCCAGAATATTCTCACTTTTTGGGCCGCTTCTCGCTGTGCGGGATCTTTCGAGGCAAGCATTTTCCCCAGGTAGTAGCTGTTTGCGATCGCCACGTCACATTGGCCTGCCGCTACGGCCCGGATCTGGTCCCGGTCCCCTCCTTGCGGTGGACGCGCAAAGTTGCTGACTAGGCCTCGGGTCCAGGCGAGCGTGTACTCTTTGCCGTGATGCGCAAGCATTGACGCAACCAGAGACTGGTTATAGATGTTGTCCGAGGATCGTGTACATATTTTCCCTTGCCAACCGGGCAGGCTCAGGTTTTCGTAGGTGGATAGGTCTGACGGGTTCACACGGCCGGACGCGTACATGATCGGGCGCGCCCTCAGCGAGAGGCCGAACCAGTTCCCGTCAGGATCCCTGTACTGTTGTGGGACGGAATTTCTGAGGGCAGGAGTATCTACGGGCAACAGGATATTTGCTTGCAGTGCACGGTGCAAGCGTCCGGCATCGATCGTTATCAGTATGTCAGCGGGGCTGTGCTGGCCTTCACTGATGATGCGTTGCAGCAGGGTGTCCGCTTTTCCGGTGATCAGGTTGACGCTTGTACCGGTTAGCTCTTGGAACTGAAGCAGCAGCGGCTTGATAAGATTCTCCTTTCTGGCAGAGTAGACATTGACCTCTGCTGCACACAGCAGCGAAGTAGACAGGCAGAAAAACACTGCAAGCGAGAATCTAGCGATATTCGGAAAACGGACATTCATCGTGAAGCCTCTTGCCTGATCGTTGTGGCATTATGGTTATGAAATAATAATAATAGCAATTCTTATTTGCATTAATAATATCTCGATCGTACAGGCAGTTGAAATTCTGACTGACCTGCCTTGCATTTTTTGATGTAATTTACTCGCTATGCTTGCTTCCCCTCCCGCTCAGTACGAATCTAGACTGGATCAGGATTTTCAGGTTCTGCTTGAGCGCGCGGGGGATTCCACTGTCGCTCAGCATCGAGACGAAATCTTGGCCGTATGGTATGCGAGCCCTTTCATAAGGCGTGTCTGCCTGTCACAGCCTCAGTGGGTGCAGGAGATTCTTGCTCAGGGAAGGCTGCATATTGACCTGAATGCCGAAGACTATGCAGGGCTTCTGAGGCCAGCAATTACCGGCGCTTTGAGCGTTGAAGCGCTGCAACAGTCTTTGCGAAGGCTGAGATACTCATCCTATGCGCGTATTGCGTGGCGTGACCTTCAGCAGTATGCGGATGTTCAGCAAACGTTGATCGAGTTGAGCACCTATGCACAGACCTGTATCGACCTGGCGCTTTCCTGGTGTTTTGAGTGGCTCAGGTCTCGATCCCATACGGGCCAGTTCGAGCAGTCATTACAGAACGATGTCCTGGTTTTTGCATTGGGCAAGCTTGGCGGCTTTGAGTTGAATTTTTCTTCAGACGTGGATCTCGTGTTTGCCTATTCGGACAATGCGGCTCATACCCAGGATCAGCAGGCCAAGGCCGGCAGCTTTTACCTGAAGCTTGTTCAGTTGTTGATCAAGGTTCTTGCAGAACAGACACAGGATGGATTCGTGTTCCGGGTTGATACGAGGTTGAGGCCCTTTGGCAATTCCGGTTCCCTGGTACCCAGTCTCACGGCAATCGACCAGTATTTCCAGACTACCGGGCGTGAATGGGAACGCTATGCTTGGATCAGGGCCCGCACCGTGGCGGGCAACCTCGGGGCGGGCGAACGGTTTCTCAAGGATGTCAGTCCGTTCGTATACCGTCGTTACCATGATTACGGCGTCATGCAGTCATTGCGTGAAATGAAGATCATGGTGGACAAGAAGGCGTCTCAGGCGGCAAATCTGGACAATCTCAAGATCGGGAGCGGAGGCATTCGCGAGATAGAGTTCATAGCACAGATGTTCCAGCTGATCTACGGCGGGAGGGATCCTGATTTGCGCATTCGTTCAACGCTTGGGGCACTGGCGTACCTGGGTGGTTCCGGAAGACTGTCTGCAGACGGCACCGCGATCCTGCAGAAAGCCTATTTGTTTTTGAGAAAAGCGGAGAACGTCCTGCAGATGCGCGAAGACCTGCAGGTTTACAGTCTGCCAGTCAGGGAGCCGGACCGTTCAGAGTATGCCCATGCCATGGGATCGGAGTCCTGGGACGTACTGTATGCTGTGTACCAGTCCCATACTTCGGAGGTAAGCGAAATTTTCCAGAAGTTGCTGCAAACTGATCAGGAAGGAATCAGCTTGCCCTCAGGAGACCAGGACGACTTCGCCTTCGTATGGCAACAGATTCAGGACAAGCCATCATGCACGGAAATCCTCACGAGGTATTTTGGGGAAGAGGCTGAGCACGTCTATTCGCGACTGCGGGGATTTGAGGCGGTGGTACACCAGGCCGAGCCGGTGGCGAAGCAAAGGCTCGAAAGGTTTATTCCGGTCCTTTTACAGAACCTTTCGCACAGTTCTCAACCAATATTGGTGCTGACCCGGTTCCTGAGAGTTCTAGAAAAAATCGTACAGCGTTCAACATATATTTCACTCCTGACCGAGAACCGGAATAAGCTTGCTGAATTGCTCAAGCTTATCGAGGCCAGTCAATGGGTCGCCCAGTACATCTCCGCGCATCCTCTTTTGCTGGATGAACTGCTGCACGCGGATAACTACGATCCGCCAGACTTGGAGGAAATGCAATATCAGCTACAGGTTCTTGAACAGCTTCAGATGCTTGTTGATGCATCAGGAGACGACCTTGAGGTATACATGGAGCGTCTGCGTGAATTCAAGCATGCACAGGTATTGAGGATCGCCGCGGCGGATATCGTTTCAGATTACCCGATCATGCGTGTCAGTGACCACCTGTCCTGGTTGGCAGAGACCTGCATCAAGAGTGCCGTACGCAAGGCATACGGTGATTTGGCGGAAAAGTATGGTGAACCGGCATGCAAAGTAGACGGGGACATGTTCACCCCTGAGCTGCTGATCGTTGAATACGGGAAACTGGGTGGGTTGGAACTTGGATACGGGTCTGACCTGGACATTGTGTTTGTATACACCAGCCCGGACGCATCAGGAGAGACGAACGGTGAAAATAAGATTCAAAATACCGTTTTCTTTACCCGGGTTGTACAGCGCGCGATTCACCTGCTCACGACCGTTACTGCATCGGGAAAAGTTTTTGACATAGACACGAGGCTCAGACCTTACGGTGAGTCGGGACCTGTAGCCTGCACCCTGGCAGCATATGAGGATTATTTGCGCAACAAGGCCTGGCTGTGGGAACACCAGGCCCTGATTCGTGCACGGCCCGTCACTGCAAGCAGAAGTCTTGCGGACACCTTCATGAGGTTGAGGCAGGAGGTGCTTTGCCAAGTCCGTGACGAGGAAGAAGTCCGAAAAGCCGTGACGGAAATGCGAGAAAAAATAGTTTCTGCGAAAAAAACAAAGGAAGCGGCAGGTTTCAGGCTCAAGAAAGACAAGGGCGGAATTGTTGATATAGAGTTCATTGCCCAGTATTTAGTACTCAGTCATGCACACAAGCATCGGGAAATCTGTGTGCATACTGACCATGTCCGAATCCTGGACGCCTGTGCGCAAGTGGGGCTGATCAAGTCCGAATCTGCCGAAGAGCTCAAGGCGATCTACATTTCGTACCGCAAGTTTCTGCATCAGCTGAGCCTGCAGCTGCTGCCGGAAACTGCGGCAGCAGACAAGTTTGCCAGGGAGCGGTCTGTCGTACGAAATTACTGGACAAGTCTGCTAAACTAATCGGCCATGCACCACCGCAAGAGCCCTGTTCGGTGTGCTTTATTTCTGAAGGAGTCCAGGACGAATGTCGATGTACGATAGGGATGGTTTCATCTGGTATGACAATGAATTTGTACCATGGCGTGAGGCCAGCACGCATGTACTCACCCATACACTGCATTACGGGGCCGGCGTTTTCGAAGGGGTGCGCGCATATGAAACGGACCGGGGAACCGCGATCTTTCGCCTTGAGGATCACACCAGCAGGCTGTTCAACTCTGCAAAAATCATAGGCATGCCAATCCCTTTCAGTCCACAACAAATCAACCAGGCGCAGCTTGATACAGTCAGCAAAAACAGCGTGCAGTCCGGCTATATACGGCCGATGTGTTTCTATGGTGCAGAAGGAATGGGGCTTAGGGCCGATAACCTGGAAGTGCACTGCATTGTAGCAGCATGGGGCTGGGGGCCTTATTTTGGTCAAGAAAAAATGAAAAACGGGATCAGGGTCAAGACCTCATCCTATTCACGCCATCATGTGAATATTGCCATGTGCAAGGCAAAGCTGAACGGAAATTACGTGAATTCGATGATGGCATTGAACGAAGCCCTGACAGATGGCTATGACGAGGCCTTGTTGCTGGATGTGGATGGATTCGTTGCGGAAGGAAGTGGTGAGAACATCTTTATCGTCAAGGAGGGCAAGCTCTACAGCCCGGAACTGACTTCCGTACTAGATGGAATCACGCGCAAGACCGTGATCGAACTTGCAAGGTCCGTCGAGGTCCCTCTGATCGAAAAGCGTATCACGCGTGATGAGGTGTACACAGCAGACGAGGCCTTTTTCACAGGCACCGCAGCGGAAATCACTCCCATCCGTGAACTCGATAACCGGGTAATAGGGGAAGAAGGTATGCCGGGTCCGGTTACCAAAATGCTGCAAACAATGTATTTCGAACTGGTGCATGGAAAAAATGGTCGGTACGACTCCTGGCTTTCTTATGTGTAGTGTGCGGACCTGAGCGGTCTGGCAGTAATTTGTCTACAGGTTCTCTGACTACGGATGACACCTGGCTGCATGCAGTCTGGTGCGCCCTGCCTATGGAATTCTCCTGATGAATCTAAATCACCTCAGGAATGCCCGGGTTCTCGTTGTGGGGGATGTCATACTGGACCAGTACTGGTTCGGTGAAGCGACCCGGATATCCCCCGAGGCTCCTGCACCGATCGTGCACGTTGAGAGCATGGAGAGCAGGCCGGGCGGAGCTGCAAATGTGGCCATGAATATTTGCAGCCTTGGTGCAAAAGTTTGTTTGATCGGAATGGTAGGAAGCGACGAGAACGCAAGCAGGCTGACGGGCTTGCTCGATGCTGCTGCCATCGATACGAGTATGGCCTGCAAGCAGGGTTTCAAGACGCCCACCAAGTTGCGTGTAGTCAGCCGAAACCAGCAGCTGCTCAGGCTCGACCATGAAAATGATCAAAGCAAGCCTGACAACACGGAAGTTATCGAGCTATGCAAGAAGCACATGCCTGACTATGAGACCCTGGTGATATCAGATTATGACAAAGGTGCCGTAACGCAGGTTCAGGAAATAATCAATACGGCTCGTGAAGAAAACAAGAAGGTCATTGTAGACCCAAAGGGAACCAGTTTTGACAAGTACAGGAACGCTAACATCATTACACCCAATTTTCAGGAATTCAGTCTTGTGGCAGGAGCCTGTGAGGAAGAGGCTGAGCTTGAAGACAGGGCGAACAGGATGTGCCAGAAGCTGAATCTTGATGCGTTGCTGGTTACTCGAAGTGAGCGTGGAATGTCTTTGTATGTTCAGGGACAGCAGGCAAGGCATTTTCCTACCCGGGCCAAGGAGGTTTATGATGTTACAGGGGCCGGGGATACGGTTGTCGGCCTGTTTGCATCTGCGATCTCTGCGAATTTTTCGCTACCGGACTCGGTAAAAATTGCCAATCTGGGTGCGGGCATTGCGGTCAGCAGGCTTGGTACGGTTTCCGTGACACTCGAAGAGCTGAACCAATGCCTGAACGAACCCTTTGCCAAAGGGAAAAGAGTGACAGACCTTGATGAGCTGAGGCAGTCCCTGTCTGCTTTGAGGAAGAACGGTGAAAAGATCGTTTTCACCAACGGGTGTTTTGACCTGATTCATCAAGGCCACATTGCCTGCCTGCGTGATGCAAAATCCAGAGGTGACTGCCTGATCGTAGCCATCAACGATGATGCATCGGTCAGAAACCTGAAGGGAGAAGGCCGTCCTGTCTGCAGTTTGAAGAATCGTATGGCCGTGCTGGAGGAACTCAGTTGCATTGACTGGATCATACCCTTCTCTGAGGAGACTCCACTTGCATTGATCCAGGAGCTGAAGCCCGACGTCTATGTCAAGGGCGGGGATTACGAGAAGGAAAAACTTGTGGAGACTGGCCTTGTCAGAAGCTATGGGGGTGAGGTCGTGTTGTCACCTTATGTAGAAGGCTGTTCGACGACCGGGATCATTGATTCCATACTGAAATCTTGACTCAGGGTGTCAAGCCGATACCAGCCTCATGCCCCGCAAATCTCCTGGCATGAACACGACTGCATGAATAGGCAGATATGAAAAAAGATCTCCACTGGCTGTTCTGGCTTATGTTGCCACTGGCAGTTTCTATCCTGCCCTACCTGTCCCGTCTGGGTGCACCAGGTTCTGATGCATACCTGTATGGAGAAAATGGCTGGATAGAAGTATCGACTGCAATCTATCTGCTGATAGCCATTCTATTTGGCATGAATATTTTGGCATCGGCAAAGATTGATGGTCATGGCTGGATGCGAGGATGGATGATCGTTATCGTGCTGGGCAGCTTGTATTTCGCCGGCGAGGAGATCAGCTGGGGACAGCATATATTTGGCTGGGAGACGCCTGAGCGGTGGTTGGGACTCAATGACCAGGGTGAAACGAATTTCCATAACACCAGTGCACTGCTGGACCAGCTTCCAAGAACATTGCTTTCATTTGCCGCACTGGCAGGGGGGGTCATGGTACCCCTGTTTCGCATGATCACGGGCAGGTACCCGGACAGGCATTCTCCAGGTTACTGGCTTTGGCCTACCTTTGTCTGTTTGCCTGCCGCCCTGTTTTCATTGCTTGTCAGCTGGCATGAGAAACTGTATCGGGTGCTGGGCGTTGAGATTCCATCCGTGCTGGACGTTCGGGCAGGCGAGGTCAAGGAAAGCCTGCTGGCACTTTTCATCATGCTTTACGTGATATCCATCTGGTACAGAAAACGAATCTCAGTCCACGGGTGACTGATAACTGGCATATGATTTCTCTTCGACAATCGCGGAGCCCAGTAGTGTATTGATCTCTTTCTTGATTGCCGCGCGCCTGTCGTTGTGCAGGTAAACAGAACGTGCCAGTTCTATGAATTCCTCATCAAAGTTCTTCTGTGACTCCTTGATACGTATCCTGTCTTCGATTGTCCATAAGTCCTGGTTGACAGCCCTGAGCGATTGTTTGAGCAGTTTGATGCTGCTGTCGTCAACATGGGTCTTTCCCCATGCCTGATTCAACAATTCGAGTTCGGTCTTTACGTTTCGCAGTTTCTCAGCGTCAGCAATCTGTTGTACCTTGATTTCTAAAATGGTGATTTTATCCAGCAGTTCACCAGGTGACACGGGCACGCAGATTTTTTCCATTGCAAGATTTCACATCCCGGTAAGTTATTGATGGTTGACCAGGGTTTGCAGTTTGGAGGTCACATCCTCTACTGCAATCAGGTCCATGACTCCACGGTATTCGAGTTTCGTACCCCATTTTAATTCATTTTCAGATTTATTTTTGAAGACATGCGCGGCCTCATCGTACCGGTCTACACACCATTGCTGACTGAAATAGGGACCGCTTCGCCTCGGGTTGCTGGCCGCATACAGTCCGATAACGGGTGTGCCCAGACCCGTGGCAATATGTGCAGGCCCGGAGTCCGGCGAGATGATGACGTCAGCACCTTGCAGCAATGCAAGAAACTGTTTCAGCGTATCCTTGCCAATCAGGTTCAGTGCCCTCATTTTCATGTAGCTTTCAATTTGCTCACCCATTCGAAGTTCCGTTTGGGAGCTTCCCCCGCAAAGGATGACCTGGGCATCCAGTGAGCGGGCAGCAAAATCTGCAACCGCTGCGTAGCGTTCAGCACTCCAGTTTCTGAGAGGATGGGTAGAGCAAGGGCTGATGATCAGCTTGAAACGATCTTCTGCAAGATATCTTCTGGCGAATTGTCGGGCCTCATCCGGAATGCTGTAGTTCCAGTTCATTTCACGATGAGGCAGGCCGACGTGTTCAATAAAGCTGAAAAAGCTGTCCAGGACATGCTGTCGAGCAACCGGCTTGATGCGCTGGCGGATGAAAAAAGAGTGCAGGTCTTTTGAACGCTCCTTGTCATATCCCAGCTTCATTTCTGCAGGTATCATTGAACCGATGAAGTTAGCACGCAATGAGACCTGTGCACAAAGCAACACATCAAATTTTCGACGCCTGGTTTTCCTGAAGACAGACCGGTAACTGCGTATCGCATTCGCTTTGTCAAACTTGATAAACTCAATATCAGGAATGTCATGGACCAGTCTGGCTTCACTTTTCCCGATAATCCAGGTCAACTCGGTATCTGGCCAGTGTTTCTGTATCGTGCGCACAACCGGGACCATGTGCGTCACGTCACCAATTGCGGAAAGCCGTACTATGCAGATGGATTTAGGTGGTTTGCCCATGGGGAGTGAGAATCAAGTGATGTATAACCGCAGAAGCAGTGTAGATGGATTCTGTTGAACTTGCCCGCTATGGTAACTACATTGTTGCCCATGACAAAAGCCTGTTTTCAGAATTCCCGGTTGAGTTGTTCAATCCGGAATGCCTCTCTTCTGATCCCTCCCTGAATTACAGGAGGCTCATGCCTGCCAGCGTAAAGGGCCGGGGGACTTTGCATGTGTTTACTTACCACGGCTGTGCCCTCGTGTTGCGACACTACTATCGCGGGGGAGCAGTGTCCAAGTTCGTCAAGGACAGCTATCTGTGGTGTGGCCTGAACCAGACCAGAGCCATGGCTGAACTCAAGATGCTGCTCACCCTGCGCCATCTGAACCTCCCGGTGCCGGTCCCCGTTGCTGCCCGGGTCCTGAGGGGCAGCCTGACGTACAGGGCAGACCTGGTTACACAGTTCATTCCCAAGGCCATTTCACTGAGTGCGAGGCTCGCTGAACATTCGCTTGCGCCAGACACCTGGCGCAGGATCGGCACGGTAATCAGGCAGTTCCATGATCATGGTTGCAGCCATGCGGACCTGAATGCGCACAATATACTGATTGACGAGAAAGAGAAGGTGTTTCTGCTCGATTTTGATCGGGCAGTTTTGGTCGGCAGAAACCGGTCGGCAGGGAAAAATAATATTGCGAGACTGCGACGTTCGCTGCTGAAGCTGAAAAATACCGGGCCTTTGTTGAATTATTCTGAACAGGACTTCAAGTTCCTGATGGAAGGTTATCGCTCCAGCTAGTGCTGTTCCAGTATCGACTGCAGGAGTTTCATGTAATGTTCCAGGATCTGGGCTTTTTGCTTGACAAGCCGTAGTGCATTCATTCCGAGCCGGTCTCGCATGCATTTGTCATGGACAAGGCGTGCAAGCTGCATCCCGAGCTCCCGGTTGTCGGAAACCTGTACAATGCCTTCTGCATTGAGCAGCTCCTTGGTTTCCTGTGAGAAATTGTCCATGTGCGGGCCTACGATCACGCATTTGCCGAATCCGGCAGGTTCAAGAATATTGTGGCCGCCCCGGGGTACCAGTGAACCGCCTACAAATACCAGGAAGGCGTCGTTCAGGTAGCCGTCAAGCTCACCAAGGGTATCCACAACGTAGATTTCAGTCAGTTCTGTAATGCTGTCTTGCTGGCTGCGTAATGCCACCGTGAAATTTCTCTGTCTCAGCTGCTGATGCAATGCCTTGCCCCGCTCTGGATATCGTGGCGCAAGAACCAGGAGATAGTTGTTTTCTTTCAGCAGGGACATGTGTTCCAACAGTTGCAGTTCCTCATCCTCATGCGTGGACACTGCCAGGAAATACGGACGTTGAATGAGAGCGGGCCGGGTCTTCTTGTCTGTCTGTGCGGCTGCAAATTTCAGGTTGCCTGCATTGAAAGTGGTCTGTTGCTCGGCACCCAGGTCGAGGAATCTCAGACGATCTTCATCAGAGCGTGCAAGAATTGCTGTGAGATTCCTGAGCGAAGACCGGTACTCATTTCTCAGCATGCTCTTCGCCTGCAGGGTCTTGCTGGATAGTCTTCCGTTGACAATGGCTGTTGTGATGTTTTTTCTGGCCGCCTGGAGAATCAAGTTCGGCCAAATTTCTGTTTCAAGAATCAATACACAGTTCGGGCAGATTCGTGACAGGAATCTTTTTACTGCGAACGAGTAATCCAGCGGCAGGTACACATGCATGAACTGTTCATGAGGCAGATCGGATACGAGCTTGGCAGCGGTGGGTGTGTTCGTGGAAATGACGAGTCGAAATCCGGTGTCAGTTTGGTTCAGCCTGTCAAGCAAAGGCCTGGCTGCGATGAATTCACCAACGGACGCGCAATGCACCAGTATTGACGGCAATGCCAGGCACGGGTAGGAGAACCCCCAGCGCTGGAAAAAATATCGCCAGCCACCATCTTTGAGAGCCCTGTACACGGTGTACAGGAGTGCCGCAGGGCTCAGCAGGAATAGCAGGACTCTATATCGCAGGGAGGTGCGATGGTTTGACATAAAGGCTAGTTCAGCCAGTCATCTATCTTTGTCAGGTCATCTGCCGACAGGACACCCGAGGCTTGTTTGAGCTGCAGCGTACTGAGAAGGTAGTCGTAGCGCGCATTCAGGAAGTCCCGTTTTGCCAGGAAGGTATCCTGCAGGGCCAGCAACGCGTCTACCGAGGTGCGCGTGCCGGCCTGGAATTCGGCTTCAGTAGCACGGGCTGCAGCCTCGGTGGACTCCAGTGCTGTTGCCAAGGCCTTGACCCGGCTTATTGCGGAAATCACGTTCAGGTAGGCATCACGGGCATCCTGTACCGTCTTGCGCCGCGTTTTCTCATATTCGTTCAGTAACACAGAGGCTTCGTGGTGTGCCTGCCTGATTCTGTAATAGGTTCTGCCGCCTTCGGCGATCGGTATATTCAGTTCCAGGCCTATGGTGGTATCCTCTGTTGATCTTGACCCGGACAGTCCGCCAGTATTCTCATCGGAATATGTCGCTACCAAGTCCAGCGTTGGAAGATGTCGGGATTTCTGAAGCTTGATTTCTTGCTGGGCGATCTTGTTGGCGTATTCGCGAGACAGCAAAACCAGGTTCTGTTCCAGCGCTTTGGTAACCCAGTCTTCCGGGTTATCAGGAGTGGGTGACACAAGCTCCATCCTGTCGGAAAGTGTGTGCAGGAATTCCGGGCGATCCGCAATGATGACTTCCAGCGCATCTTTGGTGATCTCAAGTTCGTTCAACGCTTCAATTTCCTCTACAACTGCCAGGTCATAGGAGGCCTGGGCTTCATACACGTCCGTGATGGCTATCAGACCTACTTGAAAGTGTTCCTTTGCCTGTGCCAGCTGGCGTTGAATGGCTTTTTTCTCGAATTTCCGGAGTGTGACGATATCCTGTGCAGCAAGCACATTGAAGTAGGCGCTAGCCGTACGCATGATCAGCGCCTGATGGGCAGCGTCCAAATCTATCTTTGCCTTTGCCACAGTATTTTTTGCCTGGCGCAACTGTACGAGAAATTCCGGATGATAAAGGGCCTGGCTGATATTCAGTCTGTAACCATGAGAGTTGAAATCCACTGTCCTGCCTGATATCCCGAACGTCTCTCCGTCACTTTCATGCCGGTTGTCTGCTGTCCGAGCAGTCATGCTCGCATGGGGCAGCAGGTTGGCACGAGCGATCGGCTGTGTCAGGATTTGGGCCTGATAGTTCGATTCTGCGATCTGCACATCGACATCGTGTTGCTTGGCCATCAGGAAAATTTCCATAAGGCTTTTTGCCGCAGCAGGTCCCGACAAGGCACAAACCGTACAGAATATGAACAAGGGAATCAGCAATATCTTGGATTTCTGTTGCATGGCTTTTTTCGGGGGTCTGGAAGTGTACGATTCTACGAGTTTCAGTAAACGGGCATGGATGGATCAACCTCTTTTGCCCATCCATCGATTCCACTCGAAAGGTTGATGACTTTGGTGAAACTGTGCTTTGTCAGATAGCTGGCAACTGCCCGGCTGCGGATGCCGTGATGACAGATGACAACGATTTCCTGGTCAGGATCGAAGTCTCGCAGGGCGGCAGGGATCAGCCTGATCGGTACGAGGGTCGTCTCAGGCAGATGGCAGCGTTCGTATTCCCAGGGTTCTCTGACATCGAGCAGTACAGGCTTGGTCTTGGCCAGTTGCAGGTGTTTCTTGAGCTCTTGAGGACTGTACTCCCTGAACGTCATAACTGGAAAGCCTGGGGTTCTTCTAGCCCCATCAAGGGAGGAAGGTTGGTTTCTAGCAGTGCAGAGCGACTCAAGGCCTCTGCATCTACCTTGGTGAGTAACTGTGCCTGCATCACTGGAGCCTTGCCTGTTACTACAAACATGCGCCCACCTATTGCCAGAAAGGGCTCGAATGTATCCTGGTATACTGGCATTGAGGCAGTGACAGCGATGATATCATACTGGCCCGTTAAACGTTCTTGAAAGGCGTCACCCAGAGCAAAGCGGACATTGCTGGTTCCAAGTAATTTCACATTCTCCTGTGCCTGGCTTGAAAGGTCTTCGAACCATTCGATCGTGTCCACATGGCTGCCCAGCCTGGCCAGGCATGCAGTGACATACCCGCTTCCGGTTCCAATTTCCAAGATCCTGTCACCAGATTTGATCTGCAGGGCCTGCAGCATGCGTGCCTCTAGTTTCGGGGACATCATGAACTGCCCTTGCGGCAAGGGGATTTCCAGATCGGAAAACGCAAGCTTGCGGTACCGTTCAGGCACGAACTGCTCACGAGGAGTCTGTTCAACTACCCTGAGCACTTCGTTGTCCAGAACCTCCCAGGGACGAATCTGCTGTTTGATCATGTTGATTCGTGCTTGCTCGATATCCATCATCCTGCCCAGGGCTAGTCTGTTATAGTTTCATGCGATTGCGCACTATACCAGTATCATATATGCAAGAACTATAACCCTGCAGCTTTATTGCGCGGCCTGCAGGATCAGTCCTTTTTCACGACGCCGGTAAGACGAAAATACTTTTGAAAACCAGGAAAATACTTGTAATAGGTCCGGCATGGGTCGGAGACATGGTGATGGTCCAGAGCCTGTTCATGGCCTTGAAGCAACAGAGTCGAGAGAACATCATCGACGTAGTGGCGCCTGCATGGTCTGCTCCCGTGCTTGCCAGGATGGCAGAGGTGAGAAAGACCATTCAAGTCGATCTGGCGCATGGCGAACTGGGACTGCTGAAACGCTTGCGCATGGGCAGCGCATTGCGGGGCAGGTACGATCAATGCATCATTTTGCCCAGGTCTTTCAAGTCTGCACTGATTCCCTATTTTGCAGGTATCCCTCGACGTACCGCCTATCGAGGCGAAATGCGCTTTGGAGTCGTGAATGATATGCGAATGCTGAACAGGGACATGGCATACAGGGCAGTGGAAAAGTATGTCAGCCTGGGGCTTGAACGGTCGCAGTCAGAGCAAATTCCCGAGATTTGTTACCCGAAGCTGCAGGTGCATGAAGACAGGCGCAGCAAGGCAGCAGCCAGGCTCGGAATGGATGAGTCGAAACCATGTATTGCCCTGATGCCTGGTGCTGAATTCGGACCTTCCAAGCGATGGCCGGCAAGGTATTTTGGTGAGCTCGCCATTCTGTTCAGAGAGCAAGGCTTTGAAGTCTACGTTTTCGGTTCCCCCAATGACCGCGCCATCGGGCAAGAAGTAGTGAGTGCATCCGGTGGAATTGCCAAAAATCTATGCGGGCAGACCAGCCTTGAGGAAGTCATCGATTTGCTATCACTGGCAAAGGTCGCAGTGACCAATGATTCAGGGTTGATGCACATCGCCGCCGCGGTGGGCCGGCCTGTGGTTGCCATGTACGGGTCAATAACGCCTGAGTACACTCCGCCGTTAACCGACTCGGCAATCATCCACTACCTGGATCTGGATTGCAGCCCGTGCTGGAAAAAACAGTGTCCGTATGGACACTACAATTGCCTGCGCAATCTTTCCGTCGGCCAGGTGTATGACAGCGCGCAAGAGTTGCTCGGCGCCACATCCGTTAGAGAAAATAATCACCCCGGTCAAAGCTTGGAGCCAGCGAATCCAGTTTTTCCGGGTGATTAATCAGATCTTCGATAAACCAGTTCGCATGGTTGTACAGGCAGGTTACATCCTTGCATTCCTCGGTGGCGTCAAACGTCTCGATCAGCTTCAGGGTGTTTTTCTGTGTGGCCTGTAGTCCGTTTTGCGTGGCATACGTGTGCTTCCCTCCCAGCAGGGCTTGCGGTACATGGCGGTATACCGGGCAGTTGAACACGCCCAGCGGGCTGAGTACCTGCCTGAAATACTGCATGTGACAGTTGTGGGGCTGCTTGCTGTAGTCCGTGTATGTACCGTTTTCCAGTACCCGCAGGTTCGTACTCTCGATCACTGAGAATTTGTTGTCCTCCAGTTGCTTGGCCTGAACAATGGCATCGCGGATCCGGTTCATGGTGGAGGCAACTGATTCCTGTTGCTTGTCTATCCCCACGATTTCGGCGTTGTTCAGTTCGGACCGGGTCAGGAACGGCTTGTAGGAAATGTAGTCAAATTCATGCTGTTTGGCGAGCTTGGCAGCGGCAACCATTTCATCAATATTTTCAATAATCTGCGTATCGTTGGTCTCGCAGTCTTTCCAGACAATGATGAAACTGAACCCGATCATGAACCGGGGACTCAGCTTTTTGATCGCGGGTATATGGGCGCAAATCCACTCCAGTGTGCACTTCTTGCTGCCGGGTTTGTGCATGGCACGAAACGTTTCATTTGTACCCGAATCAAGAGACAGACGCACCCAGTCCCGTTCCTGCAGCACATCAGCCACGGCTTCAATTTTCTTCATCATGCTGCCGTTGGTTACCACGCCGATCTGTGTGCCCATGGATTTGAGATGCCGTACAACATCTTCGAAACCCTTGTAGGCGGTAGGTTCACCGCCGCCGATAATGATGACCGAGCGCAAGCCGTTGTCAACCAGATGCGTCAATGAGTCCTTGAGCAGTTCATGATCGTAGTTGATATTCTTGTTCAGGATATCCATGTCTACGCAGTGGTCACACCGGTAATTGCAGGCCGTGGTCACATCCAGGTTGATGGAAACCGGAGCCTGTCCAGGTGTGGTTTCCAGCGCCTGTTCAAAGGTCATGGATCCTGTCGCAAATCCTTCTCTCCATCGTGCCTGCCAGCGCACATAATCCTTCAGGCTTTCAAGCACCTCGGGCTGGAGCAGCTTGCCCATGAAATCATGCAGGGGAGACAGTTCTGTCTGTTTTTTGACCTGGCGTGGGGTCGCTTTTACATGCAAGGGCTTCCATGCAATATCCTGGTTCGACCCTGGCTCAAACTTGCTGAAATGGATCAGGGGCGAAATCTGGAGCAGCACTTCGCCACTGTCGGAATGAATTTTTCCTACCGTCATGATTGGGTGCCTACAGCCTGGTAAATTTGCAACAGGTGTTCCATCCCGTCTATTAATGCAGTTTCATCCAAGGCGGATACAGAATGTATGGATCCTAAAAAGTTTTTGATCGAGGACAATAAAGGGTCCACGATCTGTAATCGTTTTCCGGGTACTTTCAATGATATCAGGTAATCTGGCAGATCAACATGCCTGTCTACTCGCCTGTCGTTGATGGCATAGGCAGCTGGTCTGGGCATCTCGGAGGTGGGATTCAAAAACAAGGCAGTCTTGCAATCCCCTGCTGCGTGCTGGTAATGGAACTGGATGTGCAGTTCCTTGGCGGCATTGGAGCTTGTAGGGCCGCAGCGAATGTCATGAATCCGTCCACCCCCGAACAGGGCATACAGCATGCTGAGCAGGTGGGGCACCGAATCGACGATCATTTCCTCGCCAGCACTGGCCGGAGAAAGCCACATGGTAAAGCTCCTGATTTCCCTGGCGGGCGGGCTGTGTTTTGGGTTTAACTCGTAGTAGCCGGGCAGCGTGTACGGCCACTGTGTGTTCAGTTGCAGGACGATGTTCTTCCTATTGCATAGCTGGACAAGGCGGATGGTCTCGGCCATGACGAGCCGGGCATCTGTCTCCGATCTCACTTCCTTCCTTGGCCACCAAAGTGGTTTTTCGCAGAATATGTGGCAACCTGCCTCAGCGGAGGGATCCAGGTGCTGGAGATGTGCCGTGGTGGGAGAGCAGATTGCCACGATATCGACAGGAACGCTCTCAAGCATCTTTTCCGTGTCTGCAAAGGCCTCGCAGCTGTCTCCGTATTCCTTTCTCAAGTGCTCTGCCGCACTCGCTGCAGACTGCCTGGAACTGCTGACGACTGCGCTTAAATGAGCGCCCAGCATATGAAAGATTTTTGCAACGTAAGGCCCGGTACCCTGTTTGTTGCGGGAGGGGCCTATGATGGCAACGTTGTAAGGCATGGGTCTACGGGGAAGCCCAGATGGAATCACCTGAACGGTGCATACAGTGCCTGTGCCATTTAGGTTTCTGCATGAGTCAGTCTGCTCTTGAGTGGCTTTTCCTATGCAACAATGAGCATTATCCTTTAGTATTGCAAGTCCAAGGGCCGAAGGTGCCGGGTCGTTGATAATCTGGCCGGTGTTTCCTATATGGAGGCCGGGTCAGGCAACGCATGCGAGGGAAAATGCTTTGCCGCTGGCCTGCTGACATGTGGGTTTGTCCCGCTGTCGCACCACCGCCATAGAGAAAGGTAGACGATATGAGTGCAATTGCCAGTTCCATGCGGGATAAAACTGCCCAGCTTTCTGCTGACGTTGAGCAGCCTTTTCCCAACTCGCATAAAGTATATGTTCAGGGGTCCTGCAAAGATCTGAGGGTAGGGATGCGAGAAGTTCATTGTTCGGCCAGCCCGGGCACTTTTGGCGGGGGCCAGAATCCGCCCATAACAATTTACGATACTTCGGGCCCTTATTCCGACCCGGACATACAGGTGAATTTGATGCAGGGACTGCCATCTGTACGTACTGCCTGGATAGAACAGCGAAATGACACGTTACAGCTCGCACAACCATCTTCGGAATATGGCCGGATGCGGCAGAGTGACCCGCGAACCGCGCACTTGCGGTTTGAGCATCATCGACTTCCCCTTCGGGCCAGGCCGGGCCGGGCCGTCACACAGATGCACTACGCGCGACGCGGAACCATCACACCCGAGATGGAATATGTAGCACTGCGTGAGGATATGCGGCTGCAGCAGCACCGCCAGGACACCCGCTACGGGAAACTACTGCATCAACACAAGGGTCAGAGATTCGGAGCGAGCCTGCCCGAGACGGTTACCCCGGAATTCGTACGTGAAGAAGTCGCAGCCGGACGCGCCATCATTCCAAACAACATCAATCATCCCGAGTCAGAGCCGATGATTATTGGCAGGAACTTCCTGGTAAAGGTCAATACCAATCTGGGCAACTCCGTGATTGCTTCTTCCATCGAGGAAGAAGTGGAAAAAATGGCATGGGCCGTACGTTGGGGGAGCGATACGATCATGGACCTGTCAACTGGTAAACACATCCATGAAACCCGCGAATGGATCATACGCAACTCGCCTGTCCCGGTTGGCACGGTCCCGATATACCAGGCACTTGAGAAAGTGCATGGCAAGGCCGAGGAACTGACCTGGGACCTGTACAGGGATACGCTGATTGAACAGGCTGAGCAGGGTGTGGATTATTTCACGGTGCATGCGGGGGTGCGATTGGCGTATGTGCCGCTGACGGTTGATCGCACGACAGGCATCGTGTCGCGCGGAGGCTCGATCATGGCAAAGTGGTGCCTGGCGCATCATCAGGAAAGCTTTCTTTATACGCATTTTGAGGAAATTTGCGAGATCTTGCAGGCCTATGACGTGGCCTTTTCACTTGGAGACGGGCTGCGGCCGGGATGTATTGCAGATGCGAACGACGAGGCCCAGTTTGCCGAACTGAAAACGCTGGGAGAGCTGACAAGGATTGCATGGGAGCATGACGTGCAGGTCATGGTTGAGGGACCTGGTCACATTCCGATGCAAATGATCAAGGAGAATGTGGACCGGGAACAAAGCGACTGTCTGGAAGCTCCCTTTTATACCCTGGGTCCGCTGGCCACAGATATCGCACCAGGCTACGATCACATCACCTCTGCGATCGGTGCGGCAAACATAGGATGGTATGGGACTGCAATGTTATGTTATGTCACTCCCAAGGAACATTTGGGCTTGCCGGACAAGCAGGATGTGCGTGATGGAATTATTGCCTACAAGATCGCAGCACATGCTGCAGATCTGGCCAAGGGACATCCCGGTGCTCAGCTCAGGGACAATGCCCTGTCCAAGGCGCGTTTTGAGTTTCGCTGGGAGGACCAGTTCAATCTGAGCCTGGATCCTGAACATGCACGTTCTTTGCATGATGAGAGCCTGCCCCGGGATTCGGCAAAAGTTGCTCATTTCTGTTCCATGTGCGGTCCGCATTTCTGCTCGATGAAAATCACGCAGGATGTACGGGATTACGCAGCCAGGCAGGGAATCGATGAGATTCCAATTGCCATTGAACAGGGCCTGCGGGAAAAAGCGCGTGAATTCAGGGAGTCGGAGGCCAAATCCCGCCAGGAGGCGTGAACGCACACACTGTCTGTGCCCAGGCGTTACGCTGGGAAAGACCGGCTGGCTGAAATATTCGCTGGCGTACGGAAATGCTGAAGGGTTTGCTGTTCTTGAACCGGTCTGCCTCGGGATGGCGACCGGAGTTGAAATTCAAGACGGAATGTCGAATGTTGTGCGGGTTCTTGCAGAAGCTGAATCTTGCAGCCAAATGACGGGATCTGACTGGAACCGCTGAATCGGGTACGGGAGAGCAATGCAACCGTGTTTAGAGAATTGTGCATTGTAGACAAGCACCAGGCTCTGCCGGGTCGTGACGAACCGATGCAAGTGGCGGATGTGCATCATGTGAACGGCAATCCGCTATGCCCGCCTTTTCCTGGGGACATGGGTCTGGCAATGTTTGGCATGGGCTGTTTCTGGGGTGCAGAGAAAAAGTTTTGGCAACAGTTTGGGGTGTACTCCACCTCTGTAGGCTACTCGGGGGGCTTTACCCCAAATCCGACTTATCGAGAGGTATGTTCCGGTATGACGGGGCATAATGAGGTCGTGCGTGTAGTATTCGCCTCCAGACTGGTCAGCTACGCTAATTTGGTGAAATTGTTCTGGGAGTCCCATGATCCAACCCAGGGCATGCGCCAGGGAAATGATGTAGGGACGCAGTACCGCTCCGGGATCTATGTGTATAACGAAGAACAGCAGCAGATTGCGGAACAGACGAGAGAGCGGTATCAACTGGCGTTAGGCCAGAAGGGCTACCCTTCCATTACAACTGAAATCCTCCCGGCGCCTGAATTCTACTATGCGGAGGACTACCATCAGCAGTACCTGTCCAAGAATCCGGATGGCTATTGCGGGCTAGGAGGCACAGGGGTTGCACTGAAGTGATCGCACCTTTGAGTCTTGATGCCTAGGGTAACCGACATACGGAAGCTGAGAAAGAATTATCAGGCGATAGTGTTGGAAAAACGCAAAGCCAAGAAAGATCCTTTTGACCAGTTTCACGCATGGTTTGAAGAGGCTCTGGCCTCTGACTTTGTAGAGCCTAACGCGATGAATCTGGCCACGGTCAGCCATACAGGGGATATTTCTTCCCGTATGGTGCTGTTGAAAGCGTATGACAAGTCCGGCTTTGTGTTTTTTACCAACTACAACAGCGACAAGGCCCAGGACCTGCAATCCACACGGATTGCCGCTCTTTGTTTCTGGTGGGATATGCTATACCGCCAGGTACGAATAACAGGCCACGTCGAAAAGATCCCCGCTGCGGACTCCGCTGAGTATTTCCATACACGACCCAGGGGCAGCCAGTTGGGAGCGCTGGCATCCCAACAAAGCAAGGTCATAAAAGACTACTCGGTACTGGAGAGGGCCTACAGGCGACTGGAAATTCAATACAGGGGGCAGGAAGTCATACCCAGCCCAACGCACTGGGGTGGATTCCGGGTGATACCCAGCCAGTTTGAATTTTGGCAGGGCCGTCCCAACCGGCTTCATGACCGGTTGCGCTATTCGCCTGCCCCGTCCGGTGACTGGAAGGTGGAGAGACTGTCTCCCTAGACAGGCCGGGACCTGATGGCAGGGATTATTCGTACACCAAGTGCCACTCCGGATCCTGTTTCAGCTTTTCCGGCCAGTACGTATTTTCCGGGTTCTCAGCATTCAGGTCTTCGCACTTTTTGCGTGCCTCGCCATAAGTCATCGTTTCATCCTTGAACTTTCCGGTTTCAAATTCGTACTTGCGTTTCCATGCGATGATGTAGCCGGCATCTTGGTCGCGACGAATCAAGTTTTCTTCGGTCATAAGCATATCCTGTAATTTGTTCAAGCCAACGGGACGCGCATTTCTGGAATTCCAGGAAGGCGTGTATCCGGTCAAGAGCAGGAGTTTTTACCAAAAATGCCTGCATCAATGCAACTGTCAGCATGATATCCGGGGTGTAGCGGAGTTCACCAGGAATTTCTGAGTGGCCTGCCGGCTTATTCGATCCTCCGTTGTGGAGGCTCGGGATCGGGTAATTTGTGGCAGGCATCCAAGCTCACCTCCCACTGTACACGGTAAACATTCCTGTTGGGAATGGGTCCCTTGGGCCCGCTGTGACTTATCGTTGCCGACTGGGGACCCATCACCTGCTGGTAATAGCTTGCAACCGCCCTGGGGAACCCGGCGCATTCGAAGGGCAGATCATAATGTACCTCGAAAACAGGTGCCCCGTCATTTTCGTCAACAGGCCGGATATCTGCCAACAGATGTGAGTGGAACTTTCCGTCGAATTCCACATCGAACAACACCTTGCAAAGCGGTCTGCCTGCATTGTCGCCAAGCTCGATATGGTCGGGGAAAAGACCATGAAAAAAGAAAGCTGCCTTGTCCACGCAGAGATTATGTTACGGTAGAATCGGCCTTGTGAAGTATAAATTGAAAACGGGCGTATCTGAATTCGTTATCCATCAGGAACCCTTGGGCTTGTGGGACCTGTGGGTAGATGACATGCCCACGCGTACCTTTCCCACGCCCGATGATGCTGCCAAGGCCGTATATGAACAGGATTCCGGCTATATTGTCTGGGATCAGCTGGAGGAGCACAACGCACCTGAAGGCCTGGACGGCTGGGAGAAGCACGAATAGGCTCTCTCGGGACCCGTGCATGCATGCTGGAATACCCCCGACCTGAAGTCACACGGCCATGGCGGACGCACAATGAAATACTTGGCCTTCCCCCTACGTCCTGGCAAACCCCGGTCTCTTCGCCGCGGGCGATGCATCAGATGGAGATTCTGATGCCAGCGCGTCGACCGCGTCCTCCTAGCTGGCCTTGGCCAGAGCCTGATCGATATCTTCCAGAATGTCGTCTATATGCTCTATCCCGATGGAAAGGCGGACCAGGTCGTCACTCACGCCAGCGACTGCCTGTTCTTCCTTGCTCAATTGCCGGTGAGTGGTCGTGGCAGGATGACAGGCCAGTGATTTTGCATCACCAATGTTTACCAGCCTGACGACCAGATTCAGCGAGTCGATAAACTTTACTCCGGCTTCGAGTCCACCCTTGATTCCAAAACTCAGGATTCCGGAAGCATGCCCCCTGCAGTATTTCTGTACGAGCTGGTGATCCTCATGCGAGGGTAACCCCGCATAGTTGACCCAGGTCACACAGGAGTGTTCCTGCAAGTGTTCGGCTACGGCAAGCGCATTCTCACAGTGGCGGTCCATGCGGACGGGCAGGCTTTCTATGCCTTGAAGTATCAAAAAACTGTTCAGGGGTGAAATTGCAGGACCCATGTTGCGAAGCTGGACAACCCGCACGCGGCCGATATAGGCCGCGTCTCCCAGTGCCTCGGTATAGACCACTCCATGATAGGAAGGGTCTGGTTCACTGAGCATCGGAAAGCGCTGCTCGTATTTCTTCCATGGGAATTTCCCCGAGTCGACGATAATGCCCCCGATTGACGTGCCATGACCAGTCATGTACTTGGTCAATGAGTGGATGACGATGTCAGCCCCGAACTCGAATGGCCTGCATAAGTAGGGTGTTGGCACCGTGTTATCGACCATGACCGGCACGCCGATCGCATGGGCAGCCTCTACTGTTTTTTCCAGGTCTATGATGTTGCCCGCCGGATTACCCAGAGATTCGCAGAAAACGAGTTTCGTATTTTCGTCCATGGCTGCAGAGATGGCACTGATATCCCGATAATCCACGAACCGGACTTCAATTCCCATTTTGGGCAAGGTGTGGGCGAACAGGTTGTAGGTGCCTCCGTATAAAGTCGTGACCGAAACGATATTGTCACCTTGCTCGGCAATCGCAAAAATAGCATGAGAGATGGCAGCCATGCCTGATGAAACGGCCAGCGCACCCACGCCTCCCTCCATGGCGGCAACACGCTGCTCGAGAACAGCAGTCGTCGGATTCATGATTCGTGTGTAAATGTTGCCTTCGACTTTCAAGTCGAACAGGTCTGCACCATGCTGTGTATCATCGAATGCATAGGAGGTGGTTTGAAAGATTGGCACGGCAACCGCTTTGGTCGTAGGGTCCGGCGAATAACCACTGTGTATCGCGAGTGTCTCGATTTTCATGAAGTTTTTTCCTTACGATTTAAAAATTCCAAGATACGCTGTGACCTGGAGAGGTGGCAGGCTCATAAACCTGGAAATGATCCTGAAGTGTTTGTCAACAGATTTCCTCTCAAAAGCGTTAAACCCCTGCATGTGCGGCACACCAGACATGACAGATACTGTTTATCCCGCTTACTGTGGCAGGCTAGGGTCCAGTATGGAAACAGGCACGACTACTTTCCCCGATCAGTTTGCGGTTTGCTGCTTCCATTCCGATGGGGTGAAGGTCTTTATACTCAGTGCATGCAGTGCACCGCTGGCAATTTGGGGCTTGACAGCTGAGTAAACCAGTTGGTGCCCCTTTACCATGCTGATCCCATCGAAGCACTGGCTGATCACAGTCGCTTCGAACTTGCCTTCGTCACCCGTGACGAACACCTCGGAGTCAGGCACACCATTTTCGATCAGAGTCTTGATATCTTCCGGGAGCATAACCGTACCGGGTCGTTGGGCCAGTCAACCGATTGGCTTATTTGCTTGGTCTGTACGTTGTGCGTGGATTATAACCGGTAATGTCTCCAGTTTTCATTATTCTTCACCCAAAATTTGCTCGAGTTCTTTCCCGATCAGGTTGTGCCGCCAGCCCAGTACTGCATGAGGCGCCTCCAGCCCATTGATCAGTTTTACCAGCAGGGCCCGGCTGGCCAGGAAATCAGGCTGGACATGCAGCTGTTTTGCGCGTTCTTGGACAAACTGGCTTGCCAGCTTGAGGTTCTTGCGCTGGCTGCGGGAGAGCACTAGATGCTGAAGCGATAATGGCCAGTCTTTCTCGGGTGTTTGCCGAGCCGCCGCAACGCAACCGAGCAACGAATGCGCATACCTGTCCTTCTGTTTGCGAGTCAGTGTTTCGATTTCCATGAGAGATGAAACACTTGCAGGCTGTTTGACCGCCAGTTCACACAGGGCTTCATCGCGCATGATCCATTGTCTTGGCCTGTCCCGTGTCATGGCCGTTCTGTCACGCCAGGATGCAAGTGCCTTGAGCACGACCAGTTGTACAGGCAGCAGCTTTCGGGCCCCTTTTACCGATTTCCATGAATTGTCCGGATCAGGCTTGTATTGCCTGTCGTGACACAAACGCTGGCATTCATTATCTACCCAGTGGGTTCGATCCTTTTCAGCAAGCTCCAGTCTGAGGGACTTGTATATCGGTGACAGGTACCGCACATCGTTGGCCGCATAGCGAATCGCTCGGTCAGGTAAAGGCCTTCTGGTCCAGATCTTGCGCGACAGGGACTTGTCCAGCTGTACACCGCACATCTTGAGGACCAGGTAGGCATAGCTCACCTGATGGCCATACCCTAGTGCGCTGGCAGCGATCTGTGTGTCGAAAACAGGAGCCGGAACCGTGTTGCTGAGCAGATAAAGAATTTCCAGATCCTGGCGAGCAGCGTGAAAGACCTTTGTCAGGGCTTTCGACCCAAGGAGTTCATACAGTGCCGAAAGATCATCGAGGGCTAATGCGTCAATACAAGCAATCCGGATTTGCGTGGCCACTTGGACCAAGCAGAGTTTCGGGTAGAATGAGTCCTCCCGCATGAATTCTGTGTCGACGGACAACCACTCCTGGGTGGCTGCATGCACACAAAAAGCCTTCAATTTTGCGGGTTCACTTATAATCTCGATTTCCATGACAGGCAATTTGATAACAGCTCGTATTTCAAGATTTCATGCACTGGCATGGACGCTGCTGGCATGCGGTCTTGGATTGCTTCAGGATCCCGCTGCCGCTCGCAACTGGCAAGCACCTTTTCATCAGGGTCATGTGCTGACCGGAAAAATCTGGGATACAGGACAGAGTGCCTGGATTTCTACAGAACAATTGTTTGCCGAGTTGTTGCAGCATGAGTACATTTTGTTGGGGGAGGTGCATGATAACCCGGATCATCACCTGCTGCAGGCGGAAGTCCTTGACCGGCTTGTTCAGGCCGGGGAAAGGCCTGTGGTAGTGATGGAGATGTTGGCACAGGGGACATGGCAGGACCAGCCGGCTTACTGGAGCGATCTCGGATCATTGCAGCAAGCGGTTAAGGCACGAAATGCGGGTTGGCCTTGGAAGCTGTATGCACCTGTGTTGCGCGCGGTTGTACGTCACGGTCTTGAGCTGGTTGCGGGTAATATTGAAAGCGAAGCCCTGCATGCAGCGTCAGAAAAAGCAGGGATCAACTGGGCCCGGGAAATTGCCATACGATCCGGAATTCCGGCTCATAGCTTGCAACAGCTGGAAGATGATATCGCCGAATCGCATTGTGGCTATGCCCATTCAGGGCATGTCCAGTTTATGGCAGGTGCTCAACTGCACAGGGACCGTGTCATTACGCAGGCACTGGCAAACAGTCTGCCGCCGGTTGTGCTCCTTGCAGGAAAGGGACATGTACGGAAGGACTATGCGGTCCCCATGCATTTGCGCAATATATACCGTCGCGCGTCCTATCTGTCAGTGGCACTGACTCCTGTAAAACCGGAGGCACTCCGTCCTGAAGACTACCTGAGAGGTGTTCAGGATGCATTCGATATCCTGTATTTCACACCCAGCCACACCGATCAGAATCCGTGCATAGAGTTTGAGGCACAGTTGAAAAGGCTCAGGCAAAGGGAAGCGTCCGAGTGATCGCTTCCAGCAAGATTCAGGCCTGGAGCAAACCGTCCTTTGGGAGAACGGTTCAGCATTTCCTTTGTAGCGCGCGCAAGGTCCAGTAGACTCCTGGCCAGACTACCATGCTGGAAAGTATGGGTGCCCAGTACATCCACGTTCCGTATCCCTCACCCAAAACACCCAGAATCCAGAATGAAATACCCATGTAGGGCAACAGGACGATTCCAACGAATATGGCCTGTTGATACAGAGGGTATTCCTGAGCCTGCATGTGATACCGAATGGTCAGATAGGCGGTCACTGCAAACCCGAGAGCATGCTGTCCCAGCAGGGTGCCATGAATGACGTCTACGCAAAGACCCAGTATCCAGGCAATCGCGATGCCAACATTTTTCGGCAGGGTCATGTTCCAGAAAATGAGCGTTAAGGCAAGCCACTCGGGGCGCCAGAGACGCACCGATTCTGGAAGCGGGATCAGCATGAGTACCATGGCGGCTATAAACGTGATACCAATGATGACAGGACCTGGAGTCTGCATCTTGTTCACTGGGCGCCTGTCTGGTTTTCTGCACCACTGTCGGGAAGCTGGTTGTCGGTCAGTACGAGCAGGATTTCCTGGATCGCGTTAAGATCCATCAGGGGTTTGGCCTCAACGCTTAAAAAGGCCTCACCAGGTATTGGACTGATTTTCGTGATTTGCGCCACTGGGTAATCGGGTGGATAGCGTCCGTCCAGGCCAGATGTTGTGATCAGGTCACCGATCGCTATGTCTGTAGTGCTTACAACATGCTGCAGATCGAGCTTGTCAGCGTTTCCGGTACCCACGACCAGACTCCGGTGGCCGCTGCGGGCCACAACGCCAAGCAAGGCATGATTAGGGTCTGAAATCAAAATGGCCACAGAATGCACCAGACTTACCTTGTCTACCTGGCCAATGATGCCTTTTGGTCCGAGCAGCGGTTGCCCTTCATACACACCGTCTCGTGTGCCCTTGTTGAGGACAACACGATGGCGGAACGGGTCCAGGTCCACGGAAATCAGTTCTGCAATCAGGACCTGTTCTTTCTTCAGTGTCTTGGTGGAGGCGAGAAGCTTCCGCAGCCGGCTGTTTTCATATTCCAGGACGGTGAGTCTTTGCAGTTTCTGCTCGAGAAGAACTTGCTTTGCATGCAACCTTGAATTTTCCTGCAGCAACTCTTGCCGGGAGGAAAAGATCTCTGTGCCCAGGCTGTACATCCTTGAAGGCAGTCCTGCCAGATATTCCATGGGGTATATCACTACACCTATTCCCGAACGTAGGACGCCTAGGCGATTGTAATGATAATCAGTGATCATCAGGCCGATGGATAACATGGCCAGGAGAATCAACTTTACAGCAGGGGCGGAATCAAGGATGAACAGGGGTTTGATAGCTTGCCCTCCTCAGTGGTGAGTTCGTACAATCCACAGGCTGATCCAGAAAACCACTCTGAGCGTCTGTACTAATCGTTGGCTAGCAGCTCGGCACCTACGTCATTCAACATTTCAAGGACTCGTCCACCACCTCTTGCAACCGAGGTAAGCGGGTCGTCTGCTACCACCACTGGTATACCGGTTTCTTCAGTGATCAGTCGGTCGAGGTCTCGCAGCAAGGCTCCACCACCCGTCAAGACAATTCCTCGCTCCGCCACATCTGCTCCGAGTTCCGGCGGGGTTTGTTCCAGTGCAGTTCTCACGGCACTTATAATGCCGTGCAGAGGATCCTGCAGCGCTTCGAGGATTTCATTGCTGTTTACGGAAAAGCTCTTGGGTATGCCTTCTGAAAGGTTTCTGCCTTTAACCTCAAGTTCCTGCATTTCCTTTCCTGGATAAGCCGAGCCAATTTCATGCTTGATCCGCTCTGCCGTGGATTCTCCGATCAGAACCCCATAATTTCGGCGAATGTAGTTGATGATAGATTCATTGAGCTTGTCTCCGCCTATTCTGACGGATGAGGAATACACAATACCGTTCAAGGACAGAACGGCCACTTCAGAAGTTCCGCCCCCTATGTCCAGCACCATTGAGCCACATGCTTCCTTGATGGGAAGATCGGCGCCCAGTGCCGCAGCTAGCGGCTCTTCAATCAGGTAGGTCTTGAGTGCCCCGGCGCTTTGGGCAGATTCGCGAATCGCACGACGTTCAACTTGTGTGGCACCGCAAGGTACGCATACCAAGACTTTCGGGCTGGGCTTGAACAGACGGCTTTTATGCACCTTGCGGATGAAATGCTGCAGCATTTTTTCCGTAGTGGTGAAATCTGCGATCACACCGTCTTTCAGCGGACGAATGACTTCAATGTTGGAAGGTGTGCGACCTAACATGCCCTTGGCTGCTGCACCGACTGCCTCAATGGTGCGGGGTCCTCCGTCAGGATTGTTGCGAATCGCCACCACGGACGGTTCGTTGAGCACGATCCCCTTGCTGCGCATGTAGATCAGTGTGTTGGCTGTACCTAAATCAATAGACAGGTCTTTGGAGAAGACACTCAGGATGCGCTTTAACATAGGTGAATGAGCAGTTTGATGCCTAATTGGGATGAAGGGCTACTCTATCAGCGGCAAAATTTTTGAGCAAGCTCATATTGATATATGGTAATTTGTTTTGAGCAGCGCACCGCATGCCCACACTTGTCGGAATCGGGTGTTGCCACATCTGGCCGCATCGGAATGGGCTGGTTTCAACTTTCAGCATGAAGTCGAACGGCCATGCGGTCACATGGCAAGTTCATCGTATGGGATAGGGATTGGCGATGTCCATATCACTTGAGGAAATTCAGAAAATCAGCCTGCTGGCCAGGCTGCATGTGAGTGCGGAAGAAGCCGGGCAATATGCCGCGGACCTGCCCAGGATTCTGGCCTGGGTACAACAGATGAACAAGGTGGATACACGGGGCATAGAACCCATGGCGCACCCTATGGATGCTAGCCAGCGTTTGCGCGAAGACACGGTCACGGAAACGGACCAGCGCAGCAGGTTCCAGTCTGTTGCACCCAGCACTGAAAAGGGCCTCTACCTAGTTCCCAAGGTAATCGAGTAGCGGTTGCGGGCAGGTCTTTCCAGAACCCTGACATTTCAGGTTGCACATTTTTTCTATGGAAGAACTTTCTGTTCAACAGCTTGCGCAGGGATTGGCCCACCGGCAGTTCTCCAGTGTCGAACTCACCCGGCATTTCCTGGCCCGGATGCAGGCACACAGGCATCTGAATGCCTTTGTCACGGAGATGGGCGAGCATGCAGTGAGGCAGGCCAGGCTCGCTGACCAGCGAATCAGGAGAGGGGATCATGGGCCTTTGACCGGAATCCCGCTTGCGCACAAGGACATATTTTGCATGCAAGATGGGAAGACAACGTGTGGGTCCAAAATGCTCGATAACTTCATTGCACCCTATGATGCAACGGTAGTGCAAAAGCTGGAGCAGGCAGGATGTGTCGTGCTGGGGAAGACCAATATGGATGAATTCGCGATGGGATCCTCCAGTGAAAACAGTTTTTACGGGCCGGTTAGGAACCCGTGGAATTCGGATTGTGTCCCCGGCGGTTCTTCGGGAGGATCTGCCGTTGCCGTAGCGGCCCGTATGGCACCTTTGGCAACCGGGACAGATACGGGCGGCTCGATCAGGCAGCCGGCCGCATTTTGTGGAATAACAGGCCTTAAGCCAACCTACGGCCGCGTATCGCGCTATGGCATGGTCGCCTATGCCTCGAGCCTGGACCAGGCTGGTCCCTTTGGCAAGTCTGCGCTGGACTGTGCCTATCTTCTGCAGGCAATGTCCGGTTTTGATGACAGGGACTCAACCTGCATGGACGAGCCAGTGCCCGTATACACCCGGGAACTGGATCGGTCGCTGAGGGGAAAGGTGGTCGGCATTCCTGATGAATATTTCAGCGCAGGTTTGGATCCCGAGGTAAGAGTACTCGTGGAGCGTGCGATCGCCTGGGCCGAGAAGGAGGGCTGCATTATCGAGAATATCCACCTGCCGAACACGGACCTTGCAATTCCTGCATACTACGTAATTGCCATGGCGGAATGTTCTTCTAACCTTTCCCGTTATGACGGAGTCCGGTTCGGATACCGTTGCCAGGAACCGAAGGATCTGCATGACTTGTACCATCGCAGTCGCAGCGAGGCTTTTGGAGCAGAAGTCAAGCGACGAATCATGATCGGAACCTACGCGCTTTCTACAGGGTATTACGATGCCTATTACCGCAAGGCACAGCAGATTCGCCGCCTCATCAGTGAGGACTTCAGCAAGGCATTCCACGATGTGGATTATATTCTGGGTCCAACTACACCAGAACCGGCCTTCAGGATCGGTGAAAAGGTGGATGACCCCGTCACCATGTACCTGTCAGACATCTATACCATCTCAGTGAACCTGGCAGGAATTCCTGCCGTATCGATCCCTTGCGGCATCCACAATGGGCTTCCAGTTGGCATGCAGCTGATCGGCAATCATTTCGAGGAAGACAAGTTGCTTAACTTTGCACACCAGTACCAGCAGGCGACTGACTGGCATATGAGGTGTCCTCCGGGCTTCGAATAGTGGAACCAGGATCATGACGGCCAAGTGGGAAGCGGTGATAGGGCTGGAAATTCACGTACAGCTCGCAACACGAAGCAAGATCTTTTCTGCGGCTTCCACTGCGTTCGGTGCAGAACCCAATACCCAAGCCTGTGCAGTCGACCTTGGCCTGCCAGGGGTCCTGCCCGTTCTCAACTCCGAGGCTGTCAGGATGGCCGTCATGTTCGGCCTGGCAGTCAATGCCAAGATTGCAAAACGCAGCGTTTTTGCCCGGAAAAACTACTTCTACCCTGATTTGCCCAAAGGCTATCAGATCAGCCAGTACGAATTGCCAATCGTTGAGCATGGCCAGCTAGAGGTTGTGTCAGACGAGGGGGGCCGCAAGATTGTCGGGATCACGCGTGCCCATTTGGAAGAGGATGCCGGCAAATCCCTGCACGAGGAGTTTTCGGATCAGACAGGAATTGATTTGAACCGGGCAGGCACACCGTTGATTGAGATTGTGTCAGAGCCGGACATGCGTTCTGCAAGGGAGGCCGTATCGTACATGAAAAAAATACACTCGATTGTCCGGCACCTTGAAATTTCAGATGGCAACATGCAGGAAGGCTCGTTTCGATGTGATGCGAACGTCTCGGTGCGTCCGGCTGGCCAGGAGGAGCTGGGCACCCGCACCGAAATCAAAAACCTGAATTCATTTCGGTTTGTGGAACGGGCGATCGAATTTGAGATCAAACGCCAGATCGGGGTACTTGAAGACGGCCACGAAGTGGTCCAGGAAACACGGCTGTATGATGCCGGGGATGACGAAACCCGTCCTATGCGAAGCAAGGAAGAAGCTGATGACTACCGCTACTTTCCTGACCCGGATTTGTTGCCCGTGGCAATCAGGTCCGAAGTGATTGAAGATATCCGGCGACAGCTCCCGGAATTGCCGGCGGAAAAAGCCTCACGTTTCAGTCTCGAATATGGCCTGAATGAACAGGATGCGGAAATTCTCGCCATGAACAAGGAAGTAGCAGAGTATTTCGAGCAGACAGTACGCAAGACGAGTGCCGATGCCCGGCGCGTGGCAAACTGGGTAACTGGAGAACTCAACGCAGCCCTGAGCGTGGACAACCTGGACATCACTTCAAGTCCTGTGACCAGTGACATGCTGGCAGGGCTGTTGACCCGGATTGAAGACGGCACCATTTCAGGCAAGATTGCCAAGGAAATTTTCCGATCCATGTGGGCAGGCGAGGGCGAAGCAGACTCGATTATCGAGTCCAAGGGTCTCAGGCAGATCACGGACACGCTGGAGATTGAATTGCTGGTTGACCAGGTTTTACTCGAAAATCCGGTTCAGGTGGACCAGTTCAAATCTGGCAAGGACAAGGTATTCGGCTTCTTTGTCGGGCAAGTGATGAAACTTTCCAAGGGTAAGGCGAATCCGCAGCAGGTAAACAGCCTGCTGCGCAAAAAGCTCCAGTAGCCGTGCCCATCCCTACGGGACGCGTGCGCAGCTGACACGTTCCTGGCCGGAAAGATCCCGATAGGTGTCTATCCGGATGAAGCCTTTTTGGCTGAGCAGCCTGCGAACAAAGGCTCCCTGGTTGAAGCCGTGCTCGATGATCAGGCATCCCTGCCTGTTCAGGAATTGCCCTGCATGAGCGACTATTTGTTCGATTTCCTCCAGTCCTGATTCACCGCTCATCAGCGCCAGACGAGGTTCATACCGGGCAACATGCCTGTCAAGATTTGGATCGTCTTCTGATACGTAAGGAGGGTTGGATACGATTACATCGTAACGGGCTCGGTGCAGATTGGTGAACCAGTCACTGTGGATGAAAGTGATTTCTACTTCATGCCGGTCAGCGTTTTGTCTCGCGACTTTCAGCGCGGATCTGGAAAGATCGCTGGCCGTTACGCTGCAGGATTCCCGCTCCTTTGCAATCGCCACGGCGATGGCACCTGACCCGGTTCCAAGGTCCAGTATCTGCATGCATTGCCCGTCAGGAATCAGTTTCAGTGCGATCTCAACGAGCTGTTCTGTTTCGGGGCGAGGAATCAATACATGCTGGTTTACGATGAGTTCGAGTGACCAGAATTCCTTGGTTCCCGTGATGTATGCAAAGGGTTTGCCCTCAAGCCTGCTGGAGCAATGGATTTCAAATATCTCTTCTTCCCTTGCAGACAGTTCATCATCAGGATGGGCAACCAGCTTGGCTTGCTCGATACGGCATGCGTGACAGATGAGAAGCCGTGCCTCCAGTTTAGGGTTGTCACAGACCTTGCCAAGCTTTGCTGCTGCACGATCGATTGCCTGTTGGAAGGTCATATCGCGTGATGTCGTTACTGTTCATTCATGGAGGCCAGCAGGTCGGCCTGATGTTCATTGCGCAGGGGCTGAATTAACTGGTCAAGATTACCCTGCATCATCTCGTCCAGCTTGTACAGGGTCAGGTTGATCCGGTGGTCAGTGATGCGTCCTTGAGGAAAATTGTAGGTGCGGATGCGTTCAGAGCGGTCTCCGCTTCCCACCAGGTTGCGGCGTGTTTCAGCCTGCCTGTCAGACTGTTTCTTGCGCTCATGGTCAAGCAGGCGTGCGCTTAACAAGGACATGGCACGAGCACGATTCTTGTGCTGGGAACGTTCATCCTGGCATTCCACGACTACTCCGGTGGGGAAATGCGTGATTCGAATGGCAGAGTCTGTCTTGTTGACATGTTGCCCGCCTGCCCCGGAAGCACGGAAAATGTCGATCCTCAGGTCCGCCGGGTCGATATGCACATCATCTATCTCGCTCACCTCGGGCATTACGGCGATCGTGGCTGCCGAAGTGTGTACCCGGCCCTGCGACTCGGTGACCGGCACTCGCTGTACCCTGTGCGCACCGGATTCAAACTTCAGGTTTGAATAAACGCCTGTGCCGGAAATCTTGGCAATGATTTCCTTGTAGCCCCCGTGTTCACCCTCGCTTTTGTGAATTACCTCCAGTTTCCATTTCCTGCTTTCCGCATAACGTGAATACATGCGGAACAGGTCGCCGGCGAAGATTGCCGCCTCATCTCCTCCAGTGCCTGCACGGATTTCCAGGTAGACATTGTTCTGGTCATGCGGATCCTTGGGCAACAGCAGCGTTTGCAGTTCCACTTCAAGCCTTTCGATATCCTGTTCTGCAGTCTCGATTTCTTCCATGGCCATCAATTTCAGACTCTCATCCTTGTCGTTCAAAAGCTCCCTGGTGGAAGAAAGGTCTTCGGCCGTACGCTGGTACTCATTGAATTTTTTCACAATGGGCCCAAGCTGGGCATACTCTTTGGACAATGAGGTATACCTGTCCTGGTTGCCTGCCACTTCCATATCCGCAAGCTCCATGGAAATTTCTTCATGACGCCCTCTTATGGCTTCAAGCTTTTGTATGATTGAATCTTTCATGATCAGGGCAGGTTACCATGTAGTTCTTTGAATCCGGCCGCAGGTGCTACCGGTCAGAATGCATCTGAATCCACGGATTCGATATTGAACAGTATGCGTGCGGCCTCAATCAGTTCGTTCTTTCCCTGCTTGGCTGCCTGATTCAGGGCTTCAGTCGGGTCGTGCGTGAACTTGTTGGTCAGGGTGTACGCCAGGTATTGCAGGACTTCATCGACTGACTTGCCCTGTTCGAGCATCTTCTTCGCTTTTTCCAGCATGTCGTCTCGCTGCCGTTCAACCCGGCCGCGAAAAGCACGCACTGTATCTACAGCGCCTTGTCCGCGTTGCCAGAGGGAAAATTTCTCCACCTCTCCTGCAATCATTACCTCGGCTTCCCTGACGGCATTTTTGCGTGATTGCAGGTTGTGCTCAATGACGTCATGAAGGTCATCTATGGTATACAGGTAAACATCTGAAAGCTTGGCCACTTCCGGTTCGATGTCTCGAGGCACGGCAAGGTCGATCATGAAAATGGGCTTGTGCTTGCGGGATTTGAGGGCACGTTCCACGAGCCCCTTTCCGAGTATGGGCAGCGAACTTGCCGTGGCGGTGATGACTATTTCCGATTCGGGCAGTACTTCTTCCACATAACCCAGGCCTATTCCGCGGCCTTCTACCCTGTCAGCGATGTCCTGGGCACGTTCTATGCTCCGGTTTGCCACGATGATTCTGCGAATTTCCGCTGCTTTCAGGTATTCGGCTGCAAGTTCAATGGTTTCACCCGCGCCGATGAGCAGAGCGGAATGATGTCCCAGTTCCCCAAATATTTTTTTTGAAAGCGAGACAGCAGCCGATGCCACCGACACCGGGTTTGCCCCGATTTCTGTATTAGTGCGCACCTTCTTTGCGACGCTGAAGGCATGCTGGAAAAGCTGGTTCAGATTCCTTCCCAGTGTCCCTGCACTGGAAGCGCTCTGGTACGCTGATTTCAGCTGTCCCAGGATCTGCGGTTCTCCGAGCACCATGGAGTCCAGTCCGCATGCCACTCGGAAGATGTGACGTACCGTAGACCGGTCAAGGTAATCATACAAATACGCAGCGGTATGTTCGGAATTCAGGCCATGAAAGGTGTTCAGCCAGTTCAGGATACCTCTTCTGCCTTCCAGTTCATGTGTGACATTGCAGTACAGTTCGGTTCTGTTACAGGTCGAGATTATCAGGGCTTCATCCACCTGGGGCACCTCAATCAGGTTTTGCAGAGCCGTTTTCAGGTTCTGGTCACTGATTGCCACGAGTTCTCGCACCTGTACAGGTGCGGTGGTGTGGTTAATGCCGAGTGTGAGTAAATGCATGAAAACAGGCAGTATACGTGGCAGATACGCAGCGGTCAGGTCGTCTTGTATCGGGCATGGCCCGATGGCCCCTGGTAACTGTAAATTCTGTCATATGCGTGTGTATTGCCCAGTTATCTGGAGTAATATTACGTATAGTCTAATTGAGCTAGTAACTCAACACAGCAAGTTGAAGGTCGATTCCACAAAACAACGGGCCTTGTTCCTGCCCGTGATGCTTGTGACAGGTATGGTCCTGTCCGGCTGCACTTCCCTGCAAACTGGCGACAGCAAAGAGGATACCCTGGCAGACCCGGATCGGGCACTGAAAATCAGCGAGACCCCGGACTCCGAGTACCGTGACCGCTCTGACCTGGTTTACGAAGTTCTGCTGGGCGAGCTCTCAGGGCAGTTCAGCGATATCGATCAGGCCCTGGAGCATTATGTCCGTGCTGCACACCTGAGTGATGACCCGGCCATTGCCGAGCGAGCCACACGCATTGCCATGGTGGCCAAGAACTGGGAGTCCGGGCTTGAAGCAGCCTACCGCTGGTCAGAGCTGGCCGGAGACAACCTGAAGATCAGTCAAATCCTAGGTGTGCTGGAGCTGCGCAGTGGCAATCTTGACAGGGCAGCGGTGAACTTTGAACAAATCATGGCGTTTGCGCAGGACTCCCCGGCCAAGGGCTATAGCATCATAGGTGCCGTGCTGGCCCGTGAGCCCGACACGGCTCAGGCAGTGTTATTGCTTGAGAGGCTGGTGGAGAAATTTCCTGAAAATCCTTACGGACACCTCACTTTAGCCAGTATTGCATTCCAGGCCGGGGATTATGTGCGCACAGTCCATGAAAGCCAGCTTGCGCTGAAGCTGAAGCCTGATCTGCTGGAAGCGGACGTCATGCATGCTCAAGCACTGATGGAACTTGAGGAAACAGACAAGGCCCTTCGGGAGATGAAGCGCATAGTCGAGCATACGCCTGACAATCGCGAGATTCGCTTGTCCTATGCGCGAATGCTGCTTGCGGCACAGAAATTTGAACAGGCCGTGGCCGAGTTCAAGTTGCTGCATGCGGAGAACCCCAATGACAGTGAACTCATCCATACCCTGGGACTTCTGCAGTTCCAGCTCGGACGGTATGATGCTGCTCGGGCAAGCTTCAGTCGCTTGGTGGAGCGCAATCAGCGCAAGGACGAGGGGCATTACTACCTGGGGCGCATAGCTGAGGCGCAGCAGGACTTGACAGCTGCGATTGCCGAGTACGAAAAAATAGAAAAAAGGCAATATTTCCTTGATGCCAAAAGCCGTATAGCGTTCCTGTATGCTGAATACGACAGCCTGGATAAGGCACAGCAGTACCTGGAAGAGGTTCGCCACGGGCTGGATGATTCCGAGGATATTGTAGAGGTGTATCTCATTGAGGGGCAGCTGTTGTACAGTGAGAAGCTCTATGTTGCCGCCATGGATATTTACAGCAAGGGTCTGCAGGAATTTCCGGGGCACAGTGACCTGCTGTACGCCCGGGCATTGATGGCGGAAGAAATCGACCGCATAGACTTGCTGGAGTCAGACCTGAAGGCCATCTTGTCGCAGGAGCCTGACAATGCCATGGCCCTGAATGCCTTGGGCTATACCCTTGCAGATCGTAATTTCAGGATAGATGAAGCCCTGGAGTACATCCAGCGCGCCCTTGAAATTCGACCGGATGACCCCGCGATCATCGACAGCATGGGCTGGGTGCAGTTCAGACTGGGCAATTATGAGCAGGCAGAAATGTATCTGCGCAAGGCGTATCGGCTGCTTGAGGATGCTGAGATCGGCGGACACCTGGTGGAGCTGTTCTGGGCCCAGGGGGATTACCAGGAGGCACGGGACATGATGCAGAAAGTACTCAAGCAGTTTCCGGACGAGGAGTATCTGCTGGAATTGAAATCGAAGCTTGAGCTGTAGGATGCGGTGCTGGATGTGGCGGGCTGGAATTGCCTGTGCTGTGCTGTTTGTACAGGCCAGTTGTGCCGTGGTTCACGAGCATGCTTCGCCCGTCGAGATGACAACAACTAGGTTGGCTGCATGGGAAATCCACCATGCACAACTGGGCAAGCTGTCGAACTGGAAGCTGAAGGGTCGCATCGCCGGAAAATCCGATAGCGGGGGATTTCGTGCGGGAGTACGCTGGCACCAGCAGCAGGAGGAATTCAATATCGATTTGCTGGGTCCATTGGGCAGAAAAGTCGCAGTGATCTCCGTTCAGGATGGTCAAGTTCAGCTGAATACGTCCAAAGGAGAGCATTATGCCGCACGGGACCCTGAGATACTGATGCAGGACCTGCTCGGGTTTGCGCTGCCTGTCAACGGCCTGCACTACTGGGTGCGGGGTGTGCCGGACCCGGGGCAGGTCTACTCGATCCTGGAACTGGATGAGCAGGGCCGCCTGAGGCGTCTCAGGCAGTCCGGGTGGGACATAGGCTATGACCGTTATCATGAAGGCAAGCCGGCGCTGCCCGCATTCATCAGGATTACCAGTCCTGCGTTGAGTGCTAAAATCATTATTGACAAATGGCTCCGAAACGCTGCCGCACTGTGATGGCCTGAACCAGGCCTGACGGGAAATCGTATGATGAATGCCGGTCGTCAACCAGTAGGGATTCCCCAGACCTGGCCCGCTCCTGCGAAGCTGAATCTCTTTTTGCATATAACCGGGCGCCGCAACGATGGATACCATTTGCTTCAGACTGCAATCCAGTTTGTCGATATTTGTGATCTGTTGAACTTTCGCCTGCGCGATGACGGTGTAATTCGGTGCGTCAATTCCGATCGCAGTATTCCCAGTGATAGCGATCTGGCTGTACGGGCTGCACGACTCCTGCAAGACGCGTGCTCCGTGGAGCATGGTGCAGATATTCACCTGGACAAGGTCATTCCGAAAGGGTCGGGTCTGGGAGGGGGCAGTTCGGACGCTGCCACGGTGTTGCTTGCCCTCAACCAGTTGTGGAGCTGCGGTCTGGACAGAAGCAGACTTGAGAAGCTGGGTTCGCAACTCGGTGCTGATGTGCCGGTTTTTATCCGGGGTAAGGCAAGCTGGGTGGAAGGGGTTGGCGAGCCGCTGCACGCGGTGAATTTTCCTGAAGCCTGGTATGTGGTTGTATATCCGGGTGTGCATCTTGACACCCGGCAGATGTTTGCGGACCCAAGCCTGCAGCGGGATTGCGCACCTGTCCTGTCCCGCGGTTTCCCGTTGCGAGAGGCAGGGAATGTCTTCGAGCCAATTGCCCGACGGCACGCACAGGTCGAACGTGCCTGGCAGTGGTTGAGCCAGCATCTGCAGGTACGGCTCACGGGTTCGGGTAGCTGCCTGTTTGCATGCGGCCAGTCCCGGAGCCAAGTCGAGGAAATTGCCGCAGACTGCCCGTCAGATTTCACGGTTTTTGTGGCGAAAGGCATGAATCACTCTCCAGCATGTTCGATAAGTCAGTATAATTAGGTATAGTTCGCAACGAGTTTGGGCCGTCGCCAAGCGGTAAGGCACCGGGTTTTGATCCCGGCATTCGCAGGTTCGAATCCTGCCGGCCCAGCCAATCTTTGTTTCTTTGGCGCATAAGGCATCGTATCAACATGATTCGCGAAAGAGTTTTGCCGGTAGACAGCAACCTGATGGTATTTTCCGGCAATGCGCATCCTAAGCTTGCCCAGGACATGGCTGACTATCTGAATGTTTCTTTGGGCAAGGCCTTGATCAGCCGGTTCAGCGACGGCGAGGTTCAGGTTGAAATTCAGGAAAATGTACGTGGAAAGGATGTTTTTGTCGTGCAACCGACGAGCTTGCCGACGAATGACCACATCATGGAGTTGCTGATCATCGTGGATGCCTTGAGGCGTTCATCGGCTGAACGCATAACCACAGTGATTCCATATTTCGGTTATTCTCGCCAGGACAGGCGCGTACGTTCGATACGGGTTCCCATCTCTGCCAAGGTGATTGCCAACCTGCTATCAAGTGTAGGTACCAACCGGGTTCTCACGGTTGATCTGCATGCGGATCAAATCCAGGGGTTTTTCGACATACCAGTGGACAATATCTATGCCTCGCCTGTGATGCTCGGGGACATTTACAAGCGCAAGCACTCCAATCTGATTGTGGTATCACCCGATGTTGGTGGCGTGGTACGCGCCAGGGCTCTGGCAAAAAGGCTGGATGATGCAGACCTGGCCATCATTGACAAACGCCGGCCTAAGGCCAACCAGGCTAAGGTGATGCACATTATCGGTGATGTGGAAGGCAAGGATTGCTTCATCATCGATGATCTGGTTGACACTGCAGGTACACTGTGCCAGGCAGCGAGCGCCTTAAAAGAGCACGGGGCCAATACAGTCCAAGCGTATGCCACTCATCCTGTGCTTTCGGGAAAAGCGGTAGAAAACATCGAAAATTCTGAACTTGATGAATTGGTTGTCACTGATACAATTGCGCTACGTGAAGATGCCAGGGCGTGCGGTAAAATACGCCAGCTGGAAGTCTCGGCACTGATTGCCGAGTCCATGCGACGCATTAACCAGGAAGAATCGGTCAGCACCCTTTACATGGACTGAGTTGTTTCGGGCTCATGGTGAGCAAGGCAGCGAGAAGTTGGAGAGAATGAATGAACGTTGATTTTAAGTTGACAGCAAGCCTGCGTAGCGAACGCGGTACCAACGCGAGCAGAAGGTTGCGAGCGGCCGGCATGGTGCCTGGAGTCATCTATGGAGGCGGGGAGCCTCCTGCCGAGGTAAGCTTTGAACACGATATCCTGATGCATAACCTCGAAGACGAGGCATTCTATTCACATGTTCTGACAGTCGAAGTGGATGGTGAGCCTCAGAAGGCAATCCTGCGGGAACTGCAGCGACATCCCTACAAGTCTGCCATCCTGCATGTGGACCTGCTGCGTGTGCGGGAAGATACCCTGATTAATGTGCACGTACCGCTGCATTTCGTCAACGAGGATACCTGTCATGGAGTCAAGCTGGAAGGTGGCGTGCTGAGCCACAATTTTGTTGAACTGGAAATCACCTGTCTGCCAAAGGATCTCCCTGAGTTTATTGAAGTGGATGTGCAGGACCTCAAGCTCAACGAGGCCATTCATTTGAGTGAAATCAAGGTCCCCGAGGGAGTGACCATCGTGGAACTCGCTCATGGAGAGGGGCATGATCATGCCGTAGTGTCAGTCCATACAAAGCGTACCGCTCCTCAACTTGAGGAGGAAGAAGATGAACAGGCAGATGAATCTGCTGAACCGGAGGAGGGCGAGTCAGACTCTCCATGATTCCTGACCCATTGTGTCCATGCGTGACGGCATCCGGCTGATCGCTGGGTTAGGCAATCCGGATGAAAGACATCTACAGACCCGGCACAATGCCGGGTTTTGGTTTGCGGATGCCGTTGCAAGAAAGCATGGCGTCGAATTCAGTCGCAAGCTTGCATTCAAGGCCGAAGTAACGGACTTCCTTCATGAAGGTGAGAAGATCTGGTTGCTGAAGCCGCTGACCTACATGAACAAGATCGGGGTCTCGTTGCGCGCATTTACGCATTACTATGATATGCCCGTAAAAAAAATGCTGGTTGTACATGACGAGATTGACTTGCCGAACGGTACTGCGAGGCTTAAGTGGGCAGGCGGCCACGGTGGACATAACGGGTTGCGCAGTGCCTTTGCGCACCTGGGTCCAGAATTTTTGCGACTGCGCCTTGGGGTCGGACACCCTGGATGTAAAGACGATGTAACAGGGTATGTACTCGAAAAGCCGGGCAGTCAGGAGCATGCCGCAATCAACAGGGCTATCGACGATGCTATCGTGGTACTGGATGATCTGTTCAATGGTGATACGCAGGCTGCCATGAAGAGGCTCCACACCGGACAGTAGGCATGGCATTTAAATGTGGAATAGTAGGCTTGCCCAACGTAGGCAAGTCGACCCTCTTCAATGCGCTCACGGCAACCCGGGTAGCCGCAGAGAACTACCCGTTTTGTACCATCGACCCGAACGTAGGTGTCGTACCGGTACCTGACCCCAGGGTTGACGCGCTTGCTCGGATTGCGGAGTCGGACAGGATTATCCCGACCACGATTGAGTTCATCGATATAGCAGGTCTTGTTGCAGGCGCATCAAAGGGTGAAGGGCTTGGCAACCAGTTCCTGGGGCATATACGTGAAACGGATGCGATTGCACAGGTTGCGAGGTGTTTCGAGGATGAAAATGTGACTCATGTCAGTGCGAACGTCGATCCGGTCTCGGATGTGGAGACCGTCACCATGGAGCTTCTCCTGGCTGATCTTGAGACCGTGGAAAAAGCCATAGGTAAAACGCAGCGTCTTGCGAAATCAGGCTGCAAGGAGGCGCTTTTGCAGGTGGGTGTGTACGAAGACCTGAAAAAACACCTGGAGGACGAACATCTTGCCCGGGAATTTGAGGCGGGTGACGAACAGGTGCAGTGTCTGGATGCATTGCAGCTGCTTACCGGGAAGCCGATGTTTTTTGTAGCAAATGTTGCGGAAGACGGGTTTGAAGACAATGAACATCTGGCCCATTTGCAGGAGTATGCCAGCAGGCAATCCATGGAGGTGATTCCTGTGTGTGCCAAAATCGAGGCAGAGCTTGCGCAGTTCGAGGAAACCGATCAGCGGATGTACCTGGGTGAACTTGGACTGGACGAGCCAGGCCTGAACCGGGTGATTCGCACCGGATACGCTTTGCTTGGACTGCAGACTTTTTTCACAGCCGGTCCGAAGGAGACCAGGGCATGGACAGTGAGGTCAGGCTCAACCGCCTCACAGGCTGCAGGCAAAATACACACTGACTTTGAAAAAGGCTTCATTCGTGCCGAAGTGGTCAGTTACCAGGATTACATCGAAGCCGGTGGTGAGCTGGGTGCGAAAGGACAGGGCAAATGGCGCCTGGAAGGGAAAAGTTATGTGATGCAGGAAGGGGATGTCGTGCACTTCCGATTCAATGTTTAGGCAGCATTGACATCTGCCGGAACGATTCTGTACTGTTTCCGGGCTTGATAGCGAGTGGCTATGTAGCTCAGTTGGTTAGAGCACAGCATTCATAATGCTGGGGTCGTTGGTTCAAGTCCAACCATAGCCACCAAATTAAATTTCAAAGCCGTACCAGTACGGCTTTTTTATTGTTTTATATCAGCGGTTTATAGAAACATATCATCCATTGCCATTTTGCAAGATCCATTGACATCTGGGGCAACTTGAGGCGATATCGGGGGCATATTGACTGTTCTGTGGGAGTGTTACCCTCATGATCTTTATCAAATAATGTCATCCGTTTTTCGCAAGCACCGTCTTGCCATTGCCATATCCAGGATCGCGAAATGCGGGCGGTTCATGGCCAAACTGCGTAAATGCGACATGCCTATCGCCATTCACTCGGATCTTGGAAGTACCGGGGAACCCACCCGTAACCTGCCCAGGACCGAAGAGGCATTGCGCCTGTACCCTGATAACAAAATTATTATGCTCTCATACTGATTGTGAGCAATTCGTTCTAAGTTGCTTACGAAAATAAAGGAGTTGGCGCCGGGTTTTGCAGCTCTGATGTTAAGGCTGTCGCCCCTGGCATACATCCAGGAAGCTTGACATTCCGATTCAGGCTCAATGAACTTCAGTGAAACTGCTTTATTTCAATTCACCTGCCTAATACATCGTCACGGTGTTTTTCTATGGTCTCAATGACTTCATCAATTGAATCGTTATCAATATTTAAATCATTCAACGCTTTTCTCACACACTCCATCATGGCATCAACATGCTCGTCCCCTAAGCCGCTCTCAACGGCATGCTTGTGTGCACGACGCATATCCTTGCCAATGTAAAGAGACGGGCCTCCAAATATATAGGTCAGAAAGGCGCTCATTTTGCGCTGTTGCTTTTCAATGTCGATATCTTTAAAAAAGTGATTGATGCGTTCGTCAGATAAGATATTGACGTACAGAAAATGTGAGGCCTTTTCGACAATTTCCTTGCCTCCGATCTTTTCAAATAATGTGGGGTTCATGGGACTTGCTCTATAGTTTTATTCGGCATCTGAGCATAACATAAAAGAACTTGTCTACTTAAGCACCGGACTGTCAGGCTCTTTAGGTGTGTACCGGAAAACAAGCAGCCTGAAGCGACGGTTTCACAGACACGAAGGTAGTCATCCAGTGATTGATGAGGCAAGGAGCTTGCAAATACAAACATCAAGAGTGTACTGCTTACACTTCATTTCAGTGTGAAATTGCAGGAGGTGGCCACTACACTTGCTAAAGCTTCAACCCATCAGGCATCGGTCCACACTGATTCATCATATATCTCATTCTTTGTTCCTGGGCTTTCGAACTAATGACTTAAAGGTGCATGTTATATGAACAAAGTTACAGGGCATCTATACGGATGATCAGTCTTGCCAGGTTATGCCGTCTTCATCTGATATGCGGTACTATGAAGATCTCGACGAGTGAACATTGGGGATAGACCATGGTGCTTTCGGCGTTCGGCCAACGGCTCATGAGCACATCGGGTACAAGGTCGCTCATGAATGATCTTGGCGAGGTCGCGACCGCTGGCAGCAAGATCGCAAATCTCGGGGGTGGAAACCCGAGCCACATTCCGGGTACAGAGATGGTTTTCCGACACCGGATGCAGGCACTCATGCAGCGCAATGACGCATTCGAAAGAGCGATCGGGACCTACGACGCACCGGAGGGGCATCGAGGCTTCGCCCGCGCTCTTGCCCGCCTGCTCCGACGCGAGCAGGGATGGGAGCTGAGCGAACGCAATATCGCTGTCACCAATGGCAGTCAATCTGCCTTTCTCGCTTTGTTCAACTTGTTTGCAGAGCCTGGAGCTGGCGGGAACGGACATCAGGCCAGTCAAATTCTCTTGCCGCTCTCGCCTGAATACATTGGGTACACGGATGTGGGGTTTATCCCGGGCTTGTTGACGTCCTGTCGCTCAACCATTAACAAGCTGGGAGACAGGCTGTTCAAGTATGGAGTGGACTTTGAGGGTCTGGAAGCCGTAAACGACGTGGCCGCAATCTGCCTATCGCGGCCCACAAATCCGACTGGCAACGTCGTGACCGATGAGGAGCTGCGGCGCCTTGGCGCATTTGCCCGTGCCCGTGGCGTACCGCTCATCGTGGACAGTGCCTACGGACTGCCCTTTCCTGGTATTGTGTTCGGCGATGCGGAACCCGTCTGGGATAACAACATGGTTCTCTGTATGAGTCTTTCGAAACTTGGGATGCCAGGGCTTCGTACCGGGATCGTGATTGCCAAAGAGGAGATCATTTCCGCCCTTGGGGTAATCAACGCGGTCTTCTGTCTTGCGCCTGGAAGCCTTGGCCCTGCACTTGCCACCGATCTTATTGAGAGCGGTGAGATGCTTGCGTTATCCCGGGAGGTTATCCGGCCTCACTATGCCGAGCGTGCCCAACGAACCCTTGAACTGCTGAGAGAGGGTTTCGATGGCTACGATATCCTGATCCACTGCCCTGAAGGAGCATTCTTCTTGTGGTTGTGGATGCCGGGACTTTCGATCACCAACGCCGTACTCTACGAACGGTTGAAGGCGCGCGGGGTCATCGTGGTATCTGGTCATCATTTTTTCCCAGGGCTTGAGATGGACGACTGGTCCCACAAAAATGAGTGCATCCGTATCAGTTATGCCGATGACTGGAACCGGATTGAGCATGGGCTGGCGATCATCGTCGACGAGGTGCGACGCGTCTATGACGGCAGCTGACAAGAACAAGGCGGCCTCTGGACAAAGGAATTTTTATCCAGGGCCGAACCGAAGCCAATCAAATGTCTGGTATTTCAAGTTATCAGGCACTCAAGCTTAGGCTTTTGACGGGTGGTTTGTATGGATGGCGAAAATCACGTGGTACAAATGAGGACTAATCTATTTCATACCTATCGGTTCTCCGGGCTTATGCCTTTAACTGACTCTGTAAATTCTTTTATTTCCTCGATGCTATATTTCGTATGTACACGGATTGTTGATGCGGGTTGTTTTGCCAGGCTTACACCGGTACGGCGTTCAGTTTTAGGCCGGATAGGGCGTGGCAATAGTTCGCCTCCACAGTTAGGGCACACATTGTGAAGAACATTTTCTGCGCAGGTTCTACAATACGTACATTCATATGAGCAGATGCAAGCCTCGGTTGAATGGGGTGGTAAATCCCTGTCACACACTTCACAATTGGGCCTAAGTTCTAACATGGATTCATTCCTGGATCTTTAAGTACGTTTTATCGCTGGATCAGAGCCATCATCTATATACCAGAATTTGCACAGGAACAAGAACAACTGTCTCAAGAGCATAAGTATCCAGAGATTGGCAAGGTCGAGATGCCTGTACCTGGAATAAAATTGCACTTCTCCGCAGTGCGCATGCAAAAATGAAACTGATTATCGGTGACTACAACTATTCCACCTGGTCGATGCGTCCTTGGCTGTACGTGCACAAGCATGGTCTGCCGGTAGAGGTCGAGCGCTACGACTTGTTTAGCGAAGACTTGCGTCAAGTTCTTTTGGAGCGGTTTTCCAATGACAAGGTGCCAGTTTTGCTGGATGGTGCAACTGAAGTATGGGATTCGCTCGCAATTCTTGAATATCTGGGTGAGCGTTTTCCTGATTCGAAGCCTTGGCCAGAAGGCACGGAGGCCCGGGCGGTGGCGCGGTCGGTGAGCGCAGAAATGCACTCCAGCTTTGGCGCCTTGCGCAATGAGGCGCCGATGAACCTGCGCTGTCAGTTTCCCGGATACAGATTGAGTGAGGAAGCGATAGCAGATGTAGACCGGATCCAGGCAGTCTGGCGTTATTGCCGGGAGGGCTTTGCGAATGACGGACCTTGGCTTTTCGGGGAGTTTACCATTGCCGATGTGATGTATGCTCCAGTGGTGATGCGTTTTCGCAGCATCCCGGTGGATCTGGACGACGGCGCCGCCGGTTATTGCAGTACTGTGGAATCTGATCCGTCAGTTCGTGAATGGATTCGCCGTGGTTTGGCAGAAACCCATCGAGTCGATGAGGACGAACTGGACTGGCCCTCGAAACCGGTCACAGAAATTTAGCTGTCAATACTCTGGATATGGTCCAGGTGTTGTCAGAGAGTCGAACTGGGACCTGGTACATACACTGGGGGCTTGACACCGGAAATAGTTGCCCGGTTTTTCGGCCATGCCGCCAGTTTGACGTCAGGGCCAATGGCTTTGAAATCCGTGATTCAGGGCAGACAATATCTGCTGTTGACCATAGAAATCATTTTCCACCGGATCCGTGAAAGCACGGGAGAGGCTTGAAATATCCACGAATCGAATACAATTCCGGCAAATTTTGATCGCTGAAAACCTGATTCGGTGATATTCCGGAATGTCTTGGAGCTACCAAAAACAGAAGAAACCCATGACAGATTCCATCAAAAAGACGATAAAGAAAACGATCCGGGTGAAACCTGAACAATGGAAATTGATCGAGCACGCGGTCGACGGAACCCGCCTGACCACCAATCAGCTTGTCATCGAACTAGCGATCGAGGCCCTGGAACGCTGCAGGATGTTCAGCCCCGAGGCCGAAATCCGTGTCGCCAGGCTCTCAATATTCACCGCGCAGACCATCGCCTAGGATCTGATTGCCGCCGGGCGCGAGAATGAAATCCAAGAAATCCGACTTCATTTCCACCATCGTGCCGGAGCTTAGGACTGACTGAATCGGCGATGGCTGCCGGTGGACTTACTGTAAGTGGTGCGGCTGCACCACATGGATTTCAGCTGGATGTTGATGCAAAGGCCTAGGGTATCAGCATATCGATAGACGATGATCTGGAGTCTGCCATGTTCAGCCGTCTAGGGCAACAACCCCAAGTGTTTTGCAAAATGAGCAATCTATATGAGTTGCGAGGCAGCTAAAAAAACTTCCTCGTACGGTTGAAGCCGATTAGTATATATGCAGTACATTTGAAAGCTATTTCCAAAGCCCGAGGTTTATCGATGGCAGAGACAAAATCCATAACCCTGACCGTGCGCATCCAACCTGATGTTAAGGAAGGGCTGCGTACCATGGCCGAACGAGAACGGCGCAGCCTGGCCAATATGATAGAGGTGATGATTTTGGATTATTGCGGGAGAAATGGGATCTCGGTCGCGGATTCAATAAACTCGAAAACCGAAAAAGCCGAATAGTGCTATGTGGCAGGATGTTTAGTTCTGATATGGCGTTCGCACCAAATTCAATGAAAAACGACGAGCTTACAGCTTATCAAAGCCAATTCTTCGCTTGGGAACTCACTCGGCAGGCTTCTGGCGACTCAATTGAATCTCTTGGCTCGACCCTGGTTGATGCCCAGGTTGATCTCAATCCGCATCAGGTCGAAGCGGCGCTCTTTGCCTGCAAGAATCCGCTGTCACGCGGGGTCATACTGGCGGACGAAGTCGGTTTGGGAAAAACCATTGAAGCCGGTCTTGTGCTATCCCAGCTCTGGGCCGAGCGTAAGCGGCGTATTCTCATCGTCGTACCCGCAAGCCTGCGTAAGCAGTGGCATCAGGAACTGCTGGATAAATTCGCGCTGGATGCAGTCATTCTCGAGGCTAAGAGTTACAACGAGCTCAAGAAGCAGGGCAAGGGAAATCCATTCCATACCCCTCAACTGGTCATCTGCTCGTATCAGTTCGCCAAGTCAAAAATTGACGATGTGCACGAGGTCTGTTGGGACCTGGTCGTTTATGATGAGGCCCACCGGCTGCGGAATGTCTATAAGAAAAGCAACGTCATCGCCAATGCACTGAAAGGGGGCCTGTCTCACGTGCACTCGAAGGTGTTGCTCACGGCGACACCACTACAAAACTCGCTGCTTGAACTGTTCGGCCTTGTCAGCATCATCGACGAGCATGTGTTTGGCGATCTAGACAGCTTCCGGCGGCAGTTTGCACGTCTGAACGACGATTCAGTGTTCCAGCAGCTGCGCAGCCGCATCGCCCCCCTGTGCAAACGCACCCTGCGCAGGCACGTAGCGCACACCATTGCCTATACCAAGCGCATTCCGCTCGTGGAACAGTTCACGCCGACGCAGGACGAGCAAAACCTTAGAGCCTTGGTGGCTGACTACCTGCGCCGACCAGAGCTTAAAGCGCTGCCTAGCAGTCAAAGGCAGCTCATTTCCCTAGTGCTGTGGAAGTTGCTGGCATCGTCAACCTTCGCCATCGGCGGGGCACTGGGCACCATGGCTGAGCGACTGGAGAAACTGCTGGCGCAAGCCGACTATGCAGAGTCCCTGATAGAGTCACTGGATCGGGATTACGAAACCCTCGATGAAGATGAGGAGGAGTGGGAGGCAGAACTTGTCGACCAGCTCCTCGACGACAAAGACAAGGAAGCTATCCGCAAAGAGATCGCCGAGCTGCGCAGCTACGAGACGATGTCGAAGCAGATCCGCGATAACGCCAAGGGGAAAGCGCTACTCACAGCCTTGGATCGTGCCTTCAGGGAGTTGGAAACTCTGGGTGCCCCGGCAAAGGCGCTGATCTTCACCGAATCCCGTCGCACTCAGGACTATCTCCTTTCCCTGCTCAAGGACACCCAATACGGCGACAGCATTGTTCTGTTCAATGGCACCAATAACAGCAAGGAGGCCCAGCAGATCTACAAGGACTGGTTGGCAAAGCATGCTGGTTCAGATCGGGTAACCGGTTCCAGAACCGCTGATAACCGTGCTGCGCTGGTGGAGCACTTCCGCAATAAGGGCAAGGTAATGATTGCCACCGAGGCAGGAGCGGAAGGTATCAACCTGCAGTTCTGTTCCCTAGTGATCAACTACGACCTGCCCTGGAATCCTCAGCGAGTGGAACAGCGCATTGGCCGTTGCCATCGCTATGGGCAAAAGTTTGACGTGGTAGTGGTCAATTTTATTGATCTTAGCAATGAGGCAGACCGCCGTGTTTACGAATTGCTCGATCAGAAATTCCAGCTCTTCAACGGCGTCTTTGGTGCCTCGGATGAGGTGCTGGGGGCAATCGGCTCAGGCGTGGACTTCGAGCGTCGCATCGCCGAGATCTACCGGTCCTGTCGCAACCCCGAGACCATCAAGGAAAGCTTCGAACAACTTCAACTGGACCTGGCCCGCGAGATTAACGAGGCTATGGTCAAAACCCGTGATATCCTCTTCGAGCACTTCGATGACCAGGTGCTGGAGAAGTTGCGCATCGACAGTGAAGAGACCCGCAGCCGCTACGAGCAGTTGTTCATGATGCTGACGCGAACCGAACTCAACGGCAATGCCCGATTCGATGGCGACAATGGCTTCACCCTTGAAAGTCTGCCGAATCCATCCCTGAGTGGAAAGGTTCCCCTGGGCCGCTACGAGTTGCCACGCCGCAGCGGCGATGCCCATCTCTATCGTCTTGGCCACCCCTTGGGCGAATACGTGCTGGAGCAGGCCAAGTCACACCAATTGCCACCGGCACGTCTGATCTTCGACTATGCCGCCTATACCGGGGGGCGCCTCAGTACTCTAGAGTCCTGGCGAGGTAAAAGCGGTTTGCTCAAGGCTGAACTGCTGACTATCGAATCCCTCGGAGGAATAGAGCAGCACCTTGTGGTCTCTGCCGTTACTCATTCGGGCGAGGCACTGCTTGAAGATGATCCGGAAAAGCTGCTGCGCCTGCCTGTACGGCAGCCAGTGGCATCCATCGAAAACACAGAGATATTGCAACTCGATAACAATCTGTCCGAACGCAAAAATCGTTTGGCCGAAAGCGTCAATCAGCGCAATCTCAGCTACTTCGAACAGGAGGTGCAAAAGCTCGATGCTTGGGCGGATGACCTCAAGGTTGGCCTGGAACAGGAGATCAAGGAGATCGACCGCGAGATCAAAGAGGTTCGTCGCACCGCCGCAACGGCACCCACGCTAGAAGAAAAGCTCAGCTGGCAAAAGCAGCAACGCGAGCTGGAATACAAACGCAACAAGCTAAGGCGCGAGCTCTTTGATCGCCAGGATCAGGTGGAAGAAAAACGCAACGACCTGATCAGTGATCTGGAGCAACAGCTCACGCAGAAAGCTGAAGAAAAGCCACTGTTTGTTATTGAATGGGAGTTGGTTTGATGCCACCGCAGGAGCCGCCATTAGAACTGAGTTTATTAATCGGTCTGCTAGACAACACTTTTGGTCAGCTAATCGTGGGCACTGGCAATAGCGATGAGGCTAGAAGGAGCAATTTTCTGTCGAAGGCAGTTGCCGCGTTTGTGTTGCAACAGGAGGCTGGTTCGACACTTGAAGTCGTGGTTGCCGCGAGTATTGACGGTGGCGCTGACCACGGCATCGACTCCATAAATGTAGCGGCCGACGGAACATTGTGGCTGATTCAATCCAAATACATAGCAAGCGGCGTTGGTCAACCAGACTTGGGTGACGTATCGAAGTTCAAAGACGGTGTTGTCGATTTGCTTGCGGGAAAATATGACCGCTTCAATGAAGCACTGAATGCAAGAAGGGCGGAGATCGAGGCTTCTTTGGCAGAAGAACACCGGAACGTCAAAGTGGTTCTGGCTCATACGGGCGGGGCGATAGCGGAAGATCGCAGGAATATCTTTTCCGATCTGGAACACGCCTATAACGCGACCGAACCCGGTTTCATCCGCTGTCACGCCTTCGGGCTATCTACCTTGCATGGATTGCAGCTCGACTCGCAAGCTTCTGAGCCAATTGATGCCGTAGTGGAACTGGCGGATTTCGGTTACGTGAATAATCCGTATCGTGGATTCTATGGAAGGATGGCCGCGAAAAGCCTTGCTGAAATGGAGCAGCAACATGGTGACCGGATCGTGGAAAAGAATATCCGCCGATTCAAGGGATCTACCGACGTAAACGCGGGGATGCTCAATACGCTTGGTGAAGAGGCGGAGCACTTCTTTTATTTCAACAACGGCGTGACGTTCCTGTGCTCCAGCATTCAACAACTGCCGCCTATAACCCAGACAAGAGACAATGGGAGGTTCCGTGTTCGCGGTATATCCATCATCAACGGTGCTCAAACAGTGGGAACCATAGCGGAAAAAGAGGCTGCCTATTTTAAGCAGCACCCCGCAGAGGTGCTAGCGACCTTCATAAGTCTCGATCGGGCGCCGGTCAATTTCGGTGCGCGTGTCACTCAATACCGTAACCGGCAGAATGCGGTCGATCTGGAAGATTTTGCTGCCCTTGATGAGAAGCAGGTGCAGTGGCGGCAGACGTTGGAGATGGCTGGCGTTAGCTATCTCTACAAACACGGGGAGGATGATCCACCGTTGTCGGAAACCGTGTTCAGTGTACGTGAGGCTGCCCCAGCACTGGCCTGCTGCGAAACAGCCAACCATTGGTCCGCCTACATCGTTGCTGCCAAAAAAGACCAGAAACGGCTGTTCAGACAGACTGACCTGGCTGTGGCAGGTGCTCCGCTTGATGACGCTTATGCCCGATTGTTCATAGATGCCTTGACCGCTAGAGAGCTTTGGCGCCTGGTGCAGATCAGCCGCCTAGTACAGAAGACGGTCACTCACCGAGCCAGAGGAGAAGCGGCAGGCGATGCCGAGATATTGCGCCAGGGCAAATGGCTGATCCTGCATGTGCTGCTATTCAAGACCCAGTTACGCTGGGGGACAGAATTGTCGTTGACCGAAGATGAAAGAAATCGGCTTTCGGTGGCTATCGATGCCATAGCCAATGAATTGATCAACGCGGTAAAGGCGAATATCTGGAATAAACAGCCGCGTGCAATATTTGAAAATCAGACCGATGTGCAAATGGTAAGAAATTTGATGTTGGCTGCGCTAACGCAGCCGCTCTAAGTGTGCATTATGAGGAATAGACAACAAATGGCTCTGGCTTGGATCGGTAAGGCATAACATCCTATGCTGGATTACATGCACATCATGTTGATCAGTAATCTGGAAAAACAGCTCACGCAGCAGATTGAAGAAAAACCACTATTTGTTATCGAATGGGAGTTAGTGTGATGACCAAGAGGGAACTTGCCAGAGGGGCGATTTGGAGGCAATGGGACTTGCATGTGCATACACCTGCCTCATTTCATTGGTCTGGACAAAAGTTTGATGGTGATCTGTCATCCGACCAGAATAAGAAATTGGTTGATGACATGATCGAGGCCATGAACCAGGCGAAACCTTCTGTATTTGCCATCATGGATTATTGGAGTTTTGACGGCTGGTTTGCACTTAAGCAGCGCCTTGCGGACGAAGATGCGCCGAAACTTACTAAAAAGGTATTTCCGGGTATTGAATTGCGGCTTTCTGCCCCGACCGATAAACGTCTTAATGCGCATGTCATTTTTTCAGATGAAATAGCTGATCAGCACCTAAAGGACTTTTTGTCGAATCTGAGGATAGAGAGGATAGATCGCGCAATTTCAAAAGACGCTCTGGTCGATCTCGCCCGTACCACGGCTCCTGACATGTTGAAGAAGAAGGGCCATAAAAAAGATGTGGTGGATAAGGATTTTGATGATGCTTTGCTAGCAGGCTTCAAGCTGGCGGAAATTAAAACCGAAAGTTATAAGCATGCAATCTCAAGCGTTCCTAATGAGATGGCGATTGGTTTTATGCCGTATGACACGACCGATGGCCTCGATGAAGTGAAATGGGAACAGCACTACTCGTATTTTCTTGGGCTATTCGAGTCGTCCCCGATTTTTGAATCGAGAAACCTTGAGCTTCGATCAGCATTCCTGTGTGAAACGACGGAGAAAAACCAAGAGTGGTTTAAAAATTTTAAGCATGGGCTAAAAAATATACCTAGGCTGGTGGTCTCTGGCAGTGATGCACACTGTTTTGTGGGTGTGCCTGGAGATAACGACAAGCGCGGCTACGGTGATTTTCCATCCGGCAAGAAAACCTGGTTAAAGGCTGACCCTTCGTTCCGTGGCCTTAAGCAGGTAGTTCTTGAGCCAGCAAAACGTTCTTTCATTGGTGAAAAGCCGCCCAAGCTTCAGGAAGTTGAATCTAATAAGACTTACTACATTGAGTCTGTTGAAGTAGCCAAAACGGGAAGTAAAGCCGATGTGGGGCAATGGCTTGATGGTTGCGATATTCCACTGAACCCTGATCTTGTCGCCATCATAGGCAACAAGGGAAGTGGAAAGAGTGCGTTGGCGGATGTCATCGCTACACTTGGAAATTCCAGGCAGTCTAAGCATTTCAGTTTTCTCAAACGAGATCGTTTTTGGGGGAAGTCCGGTGAACCAGCATGCCACTTTACCGGCACTCTTACTTGGCGAGATGAAAGCACCGAAGCGCGATTGCTAAATGAACACCCCTCTGAAGAAAAGGCAGAATTGGTTCGCTATATCCCTCAGGGATATTTCGAAGAACTTTGTAATGAGCATGTGTCAGGCAAATCGAACGCATTTGAGAAAGAACTTCGGTCGGTGATCTTCTCGCATGCGAGTGAAGAAGTGAGATTGGGTGCCCTCGATTTCGACCAGTTGATTGATCAGCAGGAGCAGTCACTTAGAAATAGATTGGGCGAACACCGTAAAGAGCTGCGCTCCACGAATGCTTCAATCGTACGTATCGAGGAACAGCTTCAGCCAATAGAACTCAAAAAGCTCACAGACTTGCTATTGCTGAAGACTAAGCAAATCGAGGAGCACAACAAGCTGAAACCTGAAGAGGTCGTTCCGCCTGCAGAAGCGTTAAGCCCGGAACAGCAGCAGGCTGCTGATGATTTAGCTGCAACGAATAAGCAGATAGGGATTATTAAAGAGCGAACTCAACAAATTGCCACTGAAACCACCGAGAACGCAAAGCGTCAAAAAGCGGTCGCGAACATTCGGGAGCAATTGAGACTGCTCAAGCGGGCGTTTGAAGATGCGCAGCAGAATGTTGCCGAAGACCTGAAGCTGATTGGTACGACATGGTCAGAGCTTGCTGCTATTGAATTTAATGAAACTGTTCTCGATGCAAAATCAACGGAAATCACCGAAAAACAGGATAAAATACGGGCTGAATCCGAGACGCTTAAGAACGACTTGGCAGCTCAAGTCGAAAAGCAGCAGGGATTCGCAGCCAAGTTGAATGCGCCGCAGCAACAGTATGAAAGCTACCAGCAACGGCTCTCAGAATGGAACAAGAAGCTGGGTGACCTGTTGGGCACGCCAACCGAACCTGAGACAAAAGTGGGTCTTGAAACTCGCATAGCGCAAATCAGGGAACTGCCAGATCAGCTCAAGAAGTTACAGGAAAAAAGATTACGTTTGTCCGGTGAAGTGTTCGACACGCTCAACACCCAGAGAATGGCGCGCGAGGAACTCTTTAAGCCCGTTCAGCAATTGATTCAAAATAATACTCTGATACGCGAGGATTACAGGCTGCAGTTTCAAGCGACTCTTGCTGCCTCAGCTGATGCAATCGCAGATCAGTTGTTTGGATTGATTAAGCAATTCTGGGGTGAATTCCGTGGACAGGATGGGGCTTTGTCTGCAATCAGAAAGTTGTTCGACAGTCATGATCTTAACACCAGAGACGGGGCATTGGAGTTTATCTCCGCCTTGAATGAAAAGGTATCTGATGCAGCCAAGACGTCCGGTTCGGAAGTGGGAATCTTTAATCTTGTGAAAAAGGGCCAATCGGCAACATCGGTATATGATCTTATCTTTGGTCTTGGCTTTCTCGAACCAAGATATTCCCTGCAGTTCCAGGATGCCCAAATCGAGCAGCTTTCCCCGGGGCAACGTGGTGCATTGCTGTTGATTTTCTACCTGCTGGTTGATAAGGGGAAAACACCTATTATCCTGGATCAGCCAGAAGAAAATCTTGATAACGAAACAGTATATCGCTTGCTTGTGCCTGTTCTTTCCGAGGCCAAGAAGAAGCGGCAGATTTTTATGGTCACGCACAATCCAAATCTGGCGGTTGTGTGCGACGCGGAACAGATTATTCATGCGCAATTCGATCGGGCTGCGAATTTCACGATCAGTTATGAATCAGGCGCAATCGAAAACACTTCATTGAATGGAGCCCTTGTTACCGTGCTGGAAGGTACAAAGCCAGCATTTGATAACCGATCTGGAAAATATCACTGATGAGCCGTACCAAACAAAAACTTGAACTCACCTGGATAGGCAAAGAAAAGCGCCCCAAGCTGGAGCCACGGATTCTGCTGGAAGATCCAGAGAAGTCCTACCACGCCAAGCAGCGGGTGACGGATAACGACATCTTCGACAACTGCCTGATCTTTGGTGACAACCTGTTGGCGCTGAAGGCATTGGAGCAGGATTTTGCAGGCAAAGTGAAGTGCATTTATATCGATCCTCCGTTTAATACGCAACAGGCATTCGAACACTATGACGATGGCCTTGAGCATTCCTTATGGTTGTCCCTTATTAGGGATCGCATGGAGCTTCTTAGAAAGCTATTGTCCAACGATGGAACTTTATTTGTTCACATAGATGATAATGAGCTTGGGTATCTAATCACGGTCCTTGATGAATTATTTGGTAGGGGTAATAGAGTTTCCATTGTGACATTCAAGCAGGGTTCTGCGACAGGGCACAAAGCGATCAATCCCGGAGTTGTAACGACTTCTAACTTTCTGCTGATTTATGCAAAAGATAAGTCTGAATGGCGCCCTAATCGGGTCTATACGGCAATAGGCGAAAGAGACTCGAGATACAATCAATTTATTGAAAACTATGATGCCGGATATGAAAAATGGCAGTTCATAACTCTTTCGAAGGCATTTGCGCGCAGTATCGATTTACCGGAGCAAGGCCTAAAGAAAAAGCTGGGTGAAGACTATGATGAAAGGCTTCTTGCTTTCGTACTATCAAATGCAAAAAGAGTAGTTCAACTAGCGCGGCCAGATTATAACGCTGTAAGTACTGATGCTAGACAAATGATCGACAAGTCAAAAGAAAATACGGAAACCGTATATTTGCTTGAGCGTGAAAAGTATTCTGATATGTATTTTGTCAGAGGTAAGAGAGTTTTATTTTATGTAGATAAGCTCAAGCTGGTAGACGGTGAGTATATTGCAGGAGAACCTCTAACGTCGATTTGGGACGATATCCTATCGAATAATCTTCACAATGAGGGCGGAGTTAAGTTTCCCAAAGGCAAGAAACCAGAAGGGTTAATTAAGCGTTGCCTTGATTTGGCAACGATACCTGGTGATTTGGTGTTAGATTCATTTGCCGGCTCTGGAACTACTGGGGCGGTAGCCCATAAGATGGGCCGACGTTGGATGATGGTGGAATTGGGAGACCACTGCCATACGCATGTTATTCCCCGCATTAAAAATGTCATCGAAGGCGATGATGCCAGTGGTATCACTAAAGCAGTAGATTGGAAAGGCGGCGGAGGCTTTCGCTATTACCGCTTAGCCCCCTCGCTGCTGGAGAAGGACAAGTGGGGCAACTGGGTGGTCAACCTGGAATACAACGCCGCCATGCTGACCGAGGCGCTGTGTAAGCTGGAAGGTTTCACTTACGCGCCGTCGGAGACTGTTTGGTGGCAGCAGGGGCATTCCACCGAGACTGATTTTATTTATGTCACCACGCAGAACCTGTCGGCCGATCAGTTCCAAGTTTTGTCCGAAGAGGTTGGTGAGGGCCGCAGCCTGCTGGTGCTGTGCAGCGCCTTCCGTGGGGTGAGCGCCACGAAGGCCGCAGAGCGCTGGCCGAATCTCACGATCAAGAAGATCCCCAAGGTGGTGCTGTCGCGCTGCGAGTGGGGCCATGACGATTACAGCCTGAACGTGCAGACTCTGCCCATGGCCGAGTCGGAGGCGGAACCGGTGGCGGAACCAAAGCAGAAAAACCAAAAGAAAACCGCCTCAAGACAGGCGACCTTGTTCGGGGAGGATGAGTGATGAACACCCGCGTACTCAATGCGATCAAGGGACGGCTGTCGTTGCGCGCACCTCAGGCCGAATCGCTGGAAAAACTCGCTCATGCCTTGGATGTCACTCCTGACATGCGTGCCCACGAGCGCGACCTCGAAGCCATCCTCAATACCCTAAAGGCTGAGTTCCCGACGCTGGAGGACTTTGAGAGGGAGTTCCCATCGCTCTGTTATGCCTTGGCCACCGGTGTGGGTAAGACGCGCCTGATGGGCGCCTTTATCAGCTATCTGCACTTGGCCTATGGCTTTAAGCATTTCTTCGTCCTGGCGCCCAACCTGACCATCTATGAAAAGCTGATTTCCGATTTCACCCCGAACACATCCAAGTATGTGTTCAAGGGCATCGCCGAGTTTGCCACTTATCCGCCGGAAGTTATTACAGGGGATGACTATGAGCAAAGGGGTGCTGGAAGACAACATGTTTTGTCACCCGTTGCCATCAACATTTTCAACATCTCCAAGATTAACTCCGAGGTGCGCGGTGGCAAGAGCCCGCGTATCAAGCGCCTTTCGGAATACCTAGGCGACAGCTATTTCAACTACCTGTCCGAGCTGCCCGATCTGGTGTTGCTGATGGATGAGTCGCACCGCTACCGCGCCAGCGCCGGAGTGCGCGCTATTAACGAACTCAAGCCGCTGTTCGGTCTGGAGTTGACGGCTACGCCGTTCGTGGAAAGCAGCCATGGGCCAGTGCCCTTCAAGAACGTGGTGGTCGATTATCCGCTGGCCCGCGCCATGGAAGATGGCTTTGTCAAGGAACCTGCCGTCGTCACCCAACGCGACTTTGACGCCAAACGACACACCCCCGAGGAGTTGGAGAAGATCAAACTGGAAGACGGCGTGCGCCTGCACGAGGCTACCAAGGTGGAGCTGATGACCTACGCCCGGCAGAACGGCGCGAAGACGGTCAAGCCGTTCGTGCTGATCATCGCCCGCGATACCATTCATGCCGGCCAGTTGTTGGCGCTGATCCAGTCTGATGCCTTCTTTGAAGGGCGCTACCGCGACAAAGTCATCCAGGTGGACAGCTCGACCAAGAAAGAGGACGAGATGGTCGAGCGCCTGTTGGCGGTGGAGAGCGAGCACGAACCCACCGAGATCGTCATCCACGTCAATATGCTCAAGGAGGGTTGGGACGTAACCAATCTCTACACTATCGTGCCGTTGCGCGCCGCCAATGCACGCACCCTGATCGAGCAGTCTATCGGCCGCGGCTTACGCCTGCCTTACGGCAAGCGTACCGGGGTGAGCGCAGTAGATCGGCTCAACATCGTCGCCCATGACCGATTCCAGGAGATCATCGACGAGGCTAACAGGGGTGACTCACCGATCCGTCTCAAGCAGGTGATTCTGGAAGCACCGGACAGGGAAGAGGGTGTGGTAAGCGTCACGGTCAGTTCCTGTGTCGAGGAAGCCTTGGGCCTGATCGAACCGGAAGTGACCAGCGCCGGCGGCAAGCACTATGAACTCAAGCCAGAAGAACTGACTGTCCCCGTGTTCACCAAGGCTGCGGAGAAGGAAGCCGCGCGTGCGGTGATGGACGTGATCCGTGAGCTGGAAACCAGGAGGGATTTGGTGCCGGGCAGTGGCGCGCTGAGTAAGCTGGAGGTGCGGCAGGCGATTATCGAGCAGGTCAAGGAGCGCCTTACCCCGGTTCAGGGTGACCTGCTGGAGACCGAATCGGTGGACCTAGATGATGTGGTGGTCAAGGCTACGGAGGTAGTGGTTCAGAAGACCATCGATATCCCCCGGATTGCCGTGGTGCCCACGGGCGAGGTCACCGTCGGCTTCGAACCGTTTACGCTGGACTTGAGCGGCCTCAATCTGCAGCCTGCCGACCGGGAACTGGTCATCCAGAATCTGCGCACCAACGAGCAGGAGACTTTGGCTTCGGAGGTCGGCATCACCGAAAAGCGGCTGGAGGATTACATCGTCTACGCCCTAGTCGACTTCGACGATATCGACTACCATAGCCAGGCCGACCTGCTGTATGACCTTGCCGGTCAGGCAGTGCAGCATTTCTTGGGCTACCTATCGGAGGGTGAGGCCCGCGCGGTGCTGGACCACAATCGGCGTCTGATTGCTGATAACATCCATGCGCAGATGATGGAACACTTCTGGGAGAAGGCTTCGGGTTACGAGGTCCAGGTTAGCCGGGGCTTCACCCAGCTTAAGCCCTGCACCTACACGGCTTCCAAAAAACAACCTCCGCGAAACATTCGGGAAACGCTCGATGACAAGGGGCGTATCAAACAGCTTCTGTTCGGTGGTTTTAAGAAATGTCTTTACCCGTTGCAGAAGTTCGACTCTGATAGCGAGCGTCGGTTTGCGGTGATTTTGGAGCGCGATACCGAGAAATGGTTCCGGCCGGTGAAGGGGCAGTTCCAGATCTACTACAAGTACGGCACAGAACAGCCTGAGTATGTGTCGGACTTTGTGGCTGAATTGGCTGACGCCATCTATATGGTAGAAACCAAGGCGCGCACGGATGTGAAGGATGACGAGGTGCAGGCAAAGGCAGATGCCGCCGCCCAGTGGTGTGGACACGCATCAGACTATGCTAGGAAAAATGGTAGCAAGGAATGGACCTATCTGCTGATTCCACATGATGAAATCAATGAGTCGCGGACCTTGAAAGATTTCGAGCGGTTCTTGGTCAAACAGTAAGGCATACTGCCTTTAGAGGAGTGAAAGCAATACCCTCCACCTGCGCAATCAGCCACAGTGGTAGTCGTCCATCCCTGTCAAAGGGTCGGCGGTGGTTTGTCTGCTTTAGGCGCAACTCTATTAAAAGGAGAGCAGCCTGTTGTCAAGCCCCCTGTGTATGTACCAAGTTCTGTGAGAGAGTCGAACTGGGACCTGGATCAAGATTAGGGTGGCATGACACGGTAGAGCGCCCTGGTCTACCCAGGTCCGTCCACCTTGCCTGCATGCCTGAACATCCTTCCCCGGTCCTTCATATCCTTCGCAGGCGTAACTGTACAATCGCCATTGAGACAGCGGATGCCGCCAGCGACCATCATATCAGTCGGATGATTGATCAGGAGTAACTGCTGTTGGTGCGGACAGCTTACGGACTGGTAACGCAGTTGGACACCTTTGCTGATCAAGAGGTGATGATCATGAATGGTTCATGCAACCATGCTGCCCCTTCATGGCCTTGAAGGCCATGACTTACTCTGTTGAGGGTTCCGTTGAGGGGTTGCTTTGGGCAGTAAGCTTGGCCACCGCTGCACGTAGTTCGTCAGCATGCGAATTGATAAATGAATGCTCGATAAGTATGGAGCGGGGACTGCTTTTTTCATTTCCGTAGTAGACTTGGTTCAGGTCCTCACGTACCTTGAGTACTGCACCCTCAACGTTCAGGCCTCCGTATATGCCTTTGGCTCTGGAAAAGGCCAGGATGTCTACCACCTGGGCTTTGGCACCCGCACCGATAGGCCCCGCCGCAATGCCAATATCTCCGCCCAGCTTGAACGAAGAGGTGAGCAGCTTATCCACACCCTTGTCGGTCATTATCATCAGAATGATTTCAGCAATTTCAAGTCCAGCTTGCAGTCCGAACGTACCAGTGCCCATGGTGTAGAATGCGGGGTTGCTCCAGATGTTGTTTTCTCCCCTGGCAAGTAATACACCACTGCCTCCGGAGCCTCCAAATATGAAACCGCCTTTCACCAGTTGAGGCACTATCAAGACTCCCTTGGCCCTGTTCATGTTCTGACGGAACCATTCCATGTCCGGGTCAATAGAAAAGGTGTTGACAGATTTTGCAGCAGCATCCACCAGTGCTTGAGCATCAGTTTCGGTTGCTTCGGAGGCCTGTATGCTTGAAGTCAAGAACAGGCTGGCCAGGAACAGGCTTATCAGGGCAATTTGTCTTAGCATGGGACTCTCTGGTTACGGGGTTTGCGCTTCAAGTGTATCAGAATCTTTCATCCGGTCTAGCAGGAATAGCAGGTTCTGCCTGTCATGGTCAGGGTTCAATATGTCGAGCAATAATTTTGTATCCGCAAATCCATCTTTTGTGAATCAGCTCGGGAATGATGCGCTGCAAGGGGATGTCCATCTTTTCCAGTTGAGCCAGGGATTCAAGCTCGCCAAATGTGTGGCAGCTACTGGTTTTTTCCATCACCCACCAGCTTGCCTGATCGACTTTGTGGATCACAGGCTTGAAGTTTTCTCTGGCAATACACAGGTACTGGGGCTTATCTATTGACCCGATGACTTCAACTTCCTCCTGCTCCTGGTGGGCCGTCCAGATTTCGCATACAGGGTAGGCAGATTCGAGTATCGATAACGATGCACCCAAAGTAAAGCAGATATTCCGGTAGTCATCCTCGTCGAGTGTTGCCAGCATGTCAAAGTCAAAATCCGGATCATCCTTCGCACGATAGGATTGTCCAATGGCCAGTTCGAGCTTCGCGAGATCAGGCAAGTACGGGTAATCGACGAGTTCTGGATGGTTATGAACCCAGTCCAGCATGAATGTCGGGAAGGATTCTCCATACAGGTTTAAATCCTGGCTTGTTGCAGGATATGCATGGTAATACTCGGTTGCAATTTGCCTGAAATACCGTTCTCCGAGAATTTTTTCACTGCATGAGTACATGCCGGCCAGAGCACGGATGTGTGCTGAGCGCATGGTGTTGCGGTAAATCTCGAGTCTTTCCTGATCGGACAGGATCCCGCCCTCGGAAAGTGGGGGCAGGCATTCGGCGTTTGTGTCCCGGTTTCTCAAGCAGTCCCAGAACTGGCGTTGAATCGATTGCAGTTGATGCATGGCAAGTCAGTTCAGATTGTCTGCTGCAGACTGCTGGTATCGCCTTGCCTGCTCCGCTTCTTCCAACAGCACGGAAAATGGTGGCAGCTCATTGTCCCATTCGATCAGGGTGGGAATGGAAGGGCTGCCACGCATAAGCCCGCGGTATAGTTCCCACACGGGCGCGGAAACGCGTCGGTTGTGTGCATCAAGCAGGTAAGACCCTTTGTATTCGAAGCCTGCAAGGTGTATTTCTGCAACTCGATCGAGCGGGATATTCCGGATGTAATCTTGTGCATCGACTGCATGGTTATACTGGCTGACGTAGATGTTGTTCAGGTCTAGCAGGATTTTGCAGTCTGATTCGGTGGAGACGGCTGTCAGGAATTCCCATTCCTTGAGGGTGGAACAGGCAAATTCCAGGTAGCTGGATACATTTTCCACGACCAGTGTAGTTTCCAGGAAGTCCTGCACCTGTCTGATACGCCGACTCACGTGATGCACTGCCTCTTCTGTGTAGGGAAGAGGCAGCAGGTCATGTGCGTGGTGACTTTCAAAAGATGTCCAGCACAGATGATCCGAGATGCAGAAAGGCTCGAGTTCTGTTGCAAGCGCTTTGATCTTGCCGAGGTAGACAAAGTCGATCGGGTCTGTACCGCCCAACGACATGCCCACACTGTGCAGGCTTACCGGGTAGTCCTGTCGGACCAGAAAAGCCTGCTGTTTCGCATAGCCACCCTCATCGAGATGGTTGTCTGTGAGAAGCTCGAAGAAGTCCAGGTCCGGCTGAGTAGCCAGGATTTCGTTGACATGCGCGGAGCGAAGCCCTACCCCTATCCTTGGGGTAGAAGGCTTTTCGGGATCCGTTGAAGCCCCGCTTTGCACGTCACACCTGGCGGGCTTATTTTGCGGGTTTTACTGCCTTGACTGTTCCACCGATCTTGGTGCAGGTACCTTCAGGCATATAGACCCACTCGTGCTCGGAATTGTCTTCAGTGGCCATGCCTGCACACTGATGGGTCCCATCTAGCGCACCACAGTCATTCATGCCTGCCTTGGCTACTCCGGCACATTTTTCCCAGTTTTTGGGTGCGTCCGGTACGGCCATTGCGTTCTGCAGCGCCAGGCTGGCGCCCAGTGCAAATATTCCAGCCATGGTGGATCGAAGAATGGTCTGTTTTTTCATGGGTCCTGTCTCCTTTGTTGATTGGTAAGTGCCGGGCAACAGATGATGCGGTTCCCGAGGATTCTAGCAAAAGCCGCCTGTATGTAGGACCTTGTTTTCGGCGTTTAGTTGCAGGGCAAGTACAGGGGCAGGGACACCGGTCCGCAAGGTGATGACTGGCCTGGATGTCATCGGGTTGCCTTCCCGCAGCAGGTTCCGGGACAAAATGATGTATCGAAGTTCCGAGCCGGGGTCACATATTCGCATCTCTGTAACGCGCCGGTTTCTTGCGTCATCCTGGTGTGGGCTGTATGCAGGCCTTGATTATGCGGTCTACGCATTGATAGGCGTACCGGTAGCCATGGGTCCACTCGCTGCGGCGGGGTCCCGCTACATTCAGGGAGCTGATCCCGAGTTTCCGGACATGGTCCAGGGTCTTCTCCGCTGCCTGTTCGAATGTCAGCTGCCTGGCATTGACTGAAACCATGGGTTTGCCAAGTTGCAGGCAATAGTCCTTTGCAAGTGCAGTGCCTCCTTCCAGCTTCTGTACAAAGATGATCAGGGTGCCCTGACTTTGCAGGACGTTTGCATGAGTGCGCCCGGCGTATTTTGTACTGCCGTGTTCCTGCAGCGGGTAACGGATGGGAATCATGCCATCTTCTGCCTTGCGGCCTTTGGGACAGTAGCCACCACAGGGGAAGTCATTTTCAAGTGCAGCATCCAGTGCGGCCCGGTCGACACCCGTTTGGCCACCCGAGACAATTTTGCTCAGGACATACGCTTGGCCAGGGGCGGACAGGGTATTTTCAGCAGGCGTCACGGACCTTGCATCCGAAAAGCCCGGCTGAGCGCCGGCATGGTGGTGCGTAGCCCCGTATGCAGCCCGCTGCGGGGCTACGCACCGTGATGTCAGGCGGCCTTGCTTTGCAGTGCAGAAGAGATCTTGCTGAGTTCATTGAGCATGGTTTCCGGCATGCGTTCACCGAACTCGGCAAAATATTTGTTGATATCCGAAGCCTCCTGTTCCCACTTGGCCAGATCTACAGACAGCAGTTCCTGCATGGTCTCCATGGAAACATCGATGCCATCGGTGTTGATGTCTTCAGGATTTGGCAGGAAGCCAATCGGGGTCTCCCTCGCCTCGACCTTTCCTTCACATCGGTCAACGACCCAGGCCAGTACCCGCATGTTCTCGCCGAATCCCGGCCACATGAACTTTCCATCCTGGTCTCGTCTGAACCAGTTTACGTGAAAGATCTTGGGCAGCTTGTCGGACTTGCTTCCAAAACTGAGCCAATGCGCGAAATAATCCCCAAAGTTGTATCCGCAAAACGGTTTCATGGCCATGGGGTCGCGTCGTATCTGTCCTGCACCTCCTATGGCCGCAGCCGTCATCTCCGATGCGCAGGATGCACCCACCAGTACACCATGGGTCCAGTCCTTGGCTTCATAGACTAGCGGTGCAAGTTCCTTGCGTCGACCACCGAAGACCAGAGCGGAAATGGGTACGCCGTCCGGGTGTTCTGACATACGGGAATAGACAGGATTGTTTTTGGCAGGAACCGTGAAGCGCGAATTGGGATGTGCCGCAGGACCGACTTCAGGATCGTAAGCATTGCCTTTCCAGTCCAGTGCCGGTTCTTTACCGTCATCCTTTTCTTCCCACCAGGGCTCGTTGTTCGCGGTCACTCCGACGTTAGTGAAAATCGCATCACCCTTCAGGGTATCGTAGGCATTCTTGTTTGACCATTCGTTGGTACCGGGCACGACACCAAAGTAACCGGATTCCGGGTTGATGGCCCAGAGGCGTCCGTCTTCTCTCAAGTGCAGCCAGCAGATGTCATCGCCTACCGTAGTGACTTTCCAGTCCTTGTACTGTTCCGGGGGGATCAGCATGGCCAGGTTGGTCTTGCCGCATGCCGACGGGAAGGCGCATGCCACGTAATGCGTTTCGCCCTGAGGACTTTCCAGACCAACAATCAGCATGTGCTCGGCCAGCCAGCCCTCGGTGCGGGCCTGCCAGCTGGCTATTCTCAGGGCATGGCATTTCTTCCCGAGCAGCGCATTGCCCCCGTAGCCTGATCCGATGCTCTTGATATAGAGCTCTTCTGGAAAATGCATGATAAAGCGTTTCTCAGGATCAAGGTCACCTGTGGAGTGCAGCCCCCTGACAAATGTGCCTTCTCTTTCAATACGTTCCAGCGCGGGAGTGCCGATACGAGCCATGATTTTCATGTTGGCTACTACATAAGGGCTGTCCGTGATTTCCACGCCGTTACGGGACAGGGGCGAATCGATAGGTCCCATGCAATATGGAATCACATACATGGTGCGGCCCTGCATGCAGCCATCGAACAGGGTATCCAGTTTTGCATGTGCTTCCACCGGGTCCATCCAGTGGTTGTTCGGGCCCGCGTCTTCTTCACTCTTGGAACACACGAATGTAAGGTGTTCCACGCGTGCCACGTCCGATGGATCGGAACGATGCAGGTAGCAGTTGGGATGAGTTTCCTCATTCAGCCTCATCAAGGTACCACTTTCAAGCATCTGGTCTATCATGGCATTGTATTCAGCATCACTGCCATCACACCAGACAATCTTGTCCGGTTTAGTAAGTGCCGCTACTTCTTCTACCCAATTTGCAAGGGCATCATTTTTAGTCGTCATCTTAAGGTTCCCTGTTGGTTGAAAGAAACATCTTGCAGCCAGACTGATACTTGATTTCGTGGCCAATCCTGACTGCGAGAACCCCCGATTATACATAGTGAAAGTTATCATATAAGCCCGAAAACAAAATTTCTGGGAAGCTAGTTCCGGTTTCTATCTCTAAAGAGACATAAATTCGCCGTAAACAATACTTCAATGGTCCTATATTCTGTTTCGGGATTCTTGCATGAGGATTCCTGCACAATTTCTGACCGGCCCGGTTTTCAATATCCTGTTTTCATCCAATGCCAAGGTAGTGGTATAACGACATCTGCATGGGATGTGCAAGCCTGTAGAGTAATTATGGAAAACCTGTATCGACTGATCAGCATCATGCAGATACTGCGTGACCCGGAATGTGGTTGCCCCTGGGACCTGCGTCAGACATTTGCTTCAATCGTACCCTGTACAATCGAAGAGGTCTATGAGGTAGCAGCTTCCATAGACAGGCAGGATTTTGCACAGCTCAGGGATGAGCTGGGTGATTTGTTGTTACAGATCATTTATTACACGCAAATGGCCAGAGAGAAGGATCTGTTCGATCTTGACGATGTGGCAAAAAGCATCAGTGACAAGCTGGTCCGGCGTCATCCCCTGATTTTCAACCAGGATGATGAAAATGCCGCGGCAACATGGGATGACATAAAGGATGCCGAGCGCGAACAGAAAAATGAACGTCGCCGGGAAGGCGGTCTGTTGGACGATGTGCCGGATGCACTCCCACAGCTCTTGCGCGCAGAAAAGATTCAAAGGCGAGCAGCCAGGGTGGGCTTTGACTGGCAGGATGCAGGCCAGGTGTACCAGAAGATTGAAGAGGAACTCGCTGAACTGCAAGAAGTGCTTGCCAACGACGGGCAGCAGCTTAGGCAGGAGGAAGAACTGGGTGATCTACTCTTTACGGTAGTCAACCTGGCCCGGCACCTGGACGTCAATGCAGAAGAGGCCCTGCGGAAAAGTTCCGGCAAGTTTGTTCGCCGTTTCAGGCATGTTGAAAAAATGCTGTTCCGAAAGGGGATGAAGCCTGGGGATTACACGATGGAAGAGATGCAGCAGGCCTGGGAAGAGGCCAAGGACTGCCCGGACAGGTGAGCGTATGTCAAAGCAGTTTCAAATGCGTACGGAAAAGTCCACTGCCTGAATGTTTTTTGTGATCGCGCCAACCGAAATGTAATGTACGCCGGTTTTGGCCGTTTCACGGATGCTGTCCAGGTTGATGTTGCCTGAGGCTTCAAGTTTTTTCCTGTCCCGGTTGAGCCGGACAGCCTGTCGCAACTCGGGCAGGGAGAAGTTGTCCAGCAATACCGCATCGGCCTGTGTCTGCAGGGCCTGCTTGAACTCTTCAAGATCTTCCACTTCGACCTCGAGCTTGAGCCCGGGAAATTTTTGTTTGGCCGTGGAGACTGCCTTGTGAATCGAGCCGGCCATTGCAATGTGGTTTTCCTTGATCAGGATGGCATCGTACAGGCCCATTCTGTGGTTAACTCCACCCCCACATTTCACGGCATATTTCTGCGCGTAACGCATGCCCGGTAGAGTTTTGCGCGTATCAAGGATCTGTGCAGACGTACCGGATATTCGCTCCACGTATTGCCGTGTACAGGTTGCCGTGGCAGACAGGGTTTGCAGGAAATTGAGCGCGGTACGTTCGGCGCTGAGGATGGCCTTTGCCTTGCCTTGTACCGTACAGATGGTGGTGTCGGCCTGCATGCAGCAACCGTCTTCTGTCTGCCAGTCGATTTTGATATCCGCATCAAGCAGGTGCAGTGCTTCGTTGAACCAGTGCTGACCGCACAGGATGGCCTCGTCGCGGCAGATGACCGTTGCTTCAGTCAGCTTGTCGTAACTGAACAGCGAAGCCGTCACATCACCCGGTCCGATATCCTCTTGCAGGGCAATGCGAACTGCATCGCGTATGGCGTCCAACGCCTCCTGACTGTGTACTGCCGTACTCATTTCTCGGGGTTCGTGCCCATTGTGCCCAATATGAAGCTGCCTGGCTGGCTCAAGATTGAGTGTATGATTTCCATCACTTCCCCTGTACGAACTTGGTGGTTGACTTGCGCTAGAGTATTGGACCAGATGTATGCCGTGCGTGCGTTTGCGGCCCGGATAGAATTAGTGTTGTACTGCAGTCCTGGTGCCGCCCGGTTATGCAGGCCATCCCTGAACTTGTAATGCTACTCTGAAACCGAGAATATATCTAATGGCCTCAGACTTGCCCAGCGACCGGTTCCGGATCAAGACGCTGTCCTGTCAGGACATGCTGGAGACCTTGAGACGCGATGCGCGTGAAGGGCTTGTTCAAGCCCCCAGAAGCCTGCCGCCCAAGTATTTTTACGACGAGACCGGTTCCAGGCTCTTCAACGAAATCTGCAAGACCCGGGACTACTACGTTACTCGTACCGAGCGCGAACTGCTTGAGCAGCATGCCGACGAAATCATTGCCATGACCAGGCCAGGGACCTGTGTCGAACTGGGAGCCGGGACATCGGTCAAGACGGAGATCCTGCTTTCCAGGCTGACTGCCCGCCGTGATACGGCCACGTATGTCACGATCGATGTCTGCGAAGAAGTGCTCCTTGAGTCCGCCAGGCGCCTGCTTCGGAATTTTCCCGGGTTGGCGATTGAGTCCCTGGCGGGTGAATACCTGGCTGGCATCGACGCTCTGCGCGAGTTCGAAAAGCCGGTGCTGTATATTTTCCTGGGCAGTTCACTTGGCAACTTTTCCGAGCCTGACTCCATTGAACTGTTAAGCAGGGTCGTGGGGAGGATGGCACCCGGGGACAGCTTCTTGCTGGGCCTTGACCGGGTCAAGGACAAGGATGTGCTGGAGCGGGCCTACAATGATGAACAGGGTGTGACCGCGCAGTTCAACCTGAACGTGCTGAACGTGCTCAATCTACAGCTTGGAGCCGACTTCCGGCACCAGGCGTTCTCTCACCGTGCCGTATACCGGGAAGCCATGGAACAGATCGAGATGCACCTGGTTGCCAGAACTTCACAGGTGGTCGCCTTGCCCGGTATTGACGAGATGATTCGCCTGCATGCAGGCGAACACATCCTTACCGAGATCAGCCGCAAGTATACCCGATCCTCCATCCAGCGCCTGCTGTCAAGGAGCGGCCTGTACGAGCATGCCCACTTCGAGCCTGAAAACGGGTATTTCTCACTGGTACTGGCAAAACCTGGACATTGAGCACCCGGTCCGATGCAGGTGCTGGGATCAGACGATCAAGAATTCCAGCAGGGCTTTCTGTGCGTGCAGCCTGTTCTCAGCTTCATCCCAGACTACGCTTTGAGGGCCGTTGAGGACACCTTCCGTGACTTCCTCGTTCCGGTGTGCAGGAAGGCAGTGCATGAACAATGCATCCCTGCTGGCCATTGCAAGCAGGGCTTCGTTGACCTGAAAGGTCCTGAAAACATCCTGCCTCGCACCGTGTTCCTTCTCCTGCCCCATGCTTGCCCATACATCCGTGACAACCAGGTCAGCATGTTCGACGGCCGCCGCAGCCTCTGTCATCAGCTGCACCCGGTCACCAGCCGGTTTGACTACCGAGGACTTGGGAAAATAGTTCTCAGGGCAGGCGATGTTCAACCTGAAGTCAAACTGCCGAGCAGCGTTGATATAGGAATGGCACATGTTATTGCCATCTCCCACCCAGGCCACCGTGGCTCCCCTGATGTCGCCCCGATGCTCAAGCCAGGTCTGCATGTCGGCCAGTAGCTGGCAAGGGTGATACAGGTCGGTCAAGCCGTTGATCACGGGTACGGAGGAATGCGCCGCGAACGTTTCCACCCAGTCGTGTTCAAAAGTCCGGATCATGACGGCATCCACCATTCTCGACAATACCCGCGCACTGTCCTCGATCGGTTCGCCCCGGCCGAACTGGGTATCGCGGGGGGAGAGAAACATCGCCTGACCACCCAGCTGGATCATGCCCGTTTCAAAGGAGACTCGTGTGCGGGTGGATGACTTGTCGAAAATCATGGCCAGGGTCTTGCGTGCCAGCGGCGTGTGAACCTGACCTGCTTTCAGGTGTTTCTTGAGTTCAATGGCGCGCACCAGCAGTGTCCTGAGCTCGTCAGGCGAGAGGTCCAGAAGGCTGAGGAAATGACGGCTACGCATGTCGGTCTTCCGGTCGTTGCACGGGTGAACCCGCAAATTCGAGAATGCAGCGGACCAGGATGTCCACAATCTGGTCTGCATGCATTTTCTCCAGGATCAGTGGAGGCAGCAGACGGATGACACGTTCTGCAGTGACATTGACCAGCAGCTTGTTCTCGAGGCAAAGGTCCGCGACCCGGCCGCAGGGCTGTGCCAGCTCGACGCCGATGACCAGCCCCATGCCACGAATCTCCTGCACGCAGCCTGCATCGGAAAGCCTTTCCTGCAGGCTGTCCAGCATGTATTCACCGAGTCGCTTGGCATGAGCCCTTAGGTCATTTGCCTCGATTGTTTCCAGTGTGGCAAGTGCCGCACGGCATGCCAGGGGATTGCCGCCAAAGGTCGAACCGTGCGAACCGGGCGTGAACAGGCCGGCAACGGATTCTCTTGCCAGGCATGCGCCGATCGGCACGCCGTTTGCCAGGCCCTTTGCAGTGACCAGGACGTCTGGCAGGATCCCTTCATGCTGAAAGCAAAACCAGTTGCCTGTTCTTCCGGTTCCTGTCTGCACCTCGTCGAGCATGAGCAGCGCTGCATGGCGGTCACACAGCCTGCGCAGTTCAGCCAGAAATCCGGGGGTCGGGATGCAGATTCCTCCCTCGCATTGAATCGGCTCGATCAGGACCGCTACCGCTTCCGGATTGTCGCTCAGCGCAGCCTGTATTGCATCCGCATCATCGTAGGGTACGCGTATAAAGCCAGGTACCAGCGGCTCGTACCCGGTCTGTACCGCGGGATTCCCCGTGGCGGTGAGTGTTGCCAGGGTGCGGCCGTGGAAACTGTTCTCGGCGACCAGGATGACAGGATGCTGAACTTGCCGGCTGTGTGCATACAGCCGGGCCAGCTTTATGGCTGCCTCATTCGCTTCCGCGCCGGAGTTGCAGAAGAATGCGGCATCCATTCCCGACAGGTCGCAAAGCCTTGCCGCGAGCTCTTCCTGGAGCGTGATTCCGTACAGGTTGGAGGTGTGCAGGAGACGGGTGCACTGATCGGATACCGCGGCCGAGACCGCAGGGTGGGCGTGGCCGAGACCGCACACCGCAAGTCCTGACAAAGCGTCAAGATACCGGTCTTCCCTGTTCTTTCCGGGGTAGAGCCACACGCCTTCGCCCCACTCAAACGAGACGGGTTTGCGAGCGTAAGTGGCCATTATGTGCCTGTTGTTCATCGATTTGTCACATTCAACAAATAAAAACGGCAGCCACATGGGCCGCCGGTGATTCAGCCTTATCGCGAATGAGGGCAGGGCGGGGCCCTGCCCTCTGTACATTGTTACCTATATAAAGAAACCGTGTCCTGCCGCCACCATGCATGCCAGCATGGGGATGGAAAGAAGCGTATTGGTGCGCGAGGCCATGAAGGCGATTTTTTTGGCCCTGGCCTTTTCATCGTCGCTCGCCTGGACCATGCCGAGCACTTTTTTCTGGTTGGGCCAGATCAGCACCCATACGTTGAACAGCATGATGGTGCCAAGCCATGCACCGACACCGATTGTGGTAACCCCGTTCAGTGCAAAGAAATTGTTGACAAACCCCCCTACGTACTCGAGTGCCCAGGCTCCAGTCAGCCACGTGACCACCGCGCCCCAGCGAAACCAGACCAGTGCCCGCGGGGCCACATATTTGCCGATCGCTGCCGGCCCCGGGCCATTTGCATCGGCGGTTGCATCGGCCATGGCGGGAACCTGCACGAAATTGAAGTAGTACAACAGGCCGATCCAGACGGTGCCAGCCAGGACATGCAGCCAGACTGCAAGCGACCACCCGACCAAGCTAAACGTAGGCGTGAAGCCAAGACCAAGCAAAATGGCAACGATTGTACCTGCAATGATCGTACCGAGAATTGAGTTCAATGGATTCATGAAGTACTCCTGTTTTGCTTACAAGTGGTTGTTTGAATCTGCCTTTTTGACGTATTGTCTGCGGCAGATTATAACGAATCTGCCCGGTAAACTTAATATTTTGTTGTACGCCACCCGTGAACCCCATCGAGCTTAGCATCTTTGCTCGCAGGATCGACGCCGTCTGTGATGAGATGGGTGCGCAGCTCCGGTTTGCTGCATTTTCGCCCAACATCAGGGACCGGCTGGATTTCTCCTGTGCGGTGTTCGACCCGCAGGGCGGACTGTGCGCGCAGGCAGCGCACATCCCGGTGCACCTGGGGAGCATGGCCTTTGCCATGCAGCAGATCGTGGCCGCGAGGAACTGGCGCCCGGGTGATTTTATTACCCTGAACGATCCCTATCTCGGAGGTACCCATCTGCCTGATGTGACCGTGGTGAGCGCCGTGTTTGTACAGGGTCGGCTTATGGGTTTTGTGGCGAATCGGGCACACCATGCAGATATCGGTGCCGAGACACCGGGTTCCATGCCGGTATCCACGAGTCTGTATCAGGAAGGTGTGGTCATCCCCCCAACCTGCATCGGCCGTGGCGGTGAAATTGACCAGCAGGTCATCGCAGAACTGTTCAGGGATGCCAGGAACCCGCGCGATACCCTGGGTGATATTGCGGCCCAGTGCAGCGCAAACCTGCTCGGAATCAGGCGCCTGAAGGAGTTAGTGGAAAATTTTGGCCGGAACCGGTATCTGGACCTGCTGGGTGAACTGAATGATTACGGCAGGCAGATCGCACAATCCACCGTGGCAAGGATTCCGGAAGGCACCTACGCCTTCACGGACTACATGGAGGATGACGGACAGGGCAGTACCGACCTGGCTATTTCGGTTGCTCTGCAGGTGAGTGAGGGGCAAGTGGAGCTGGACTTTGCCGGTACTGCTTCACAGGTGACGGGCAATATCAATTGCCCTCTGTCGGTGACTGCTGCCGCGGTATTCTACGTGTTCAGGTGCCTGATGCCAAAAGAGACGCCCGCCTGCGCGGGCAGTTTCTCCCCTTTCCGGCTCAGGGTACCGGAGGGGTCCCTGCTGAACGCAAACCGCCCGGCGGCCGTGGCTGCCGGGAATGTCGAGACCAGTTCGAGGATCGTGGATGCGGTACTGGGTGCTCTGAGCGAGGCGCTTCCCGGTGAAGTGCCTGCCTGCAGCCAGGGGACCATGAACAACCTCGCACTGGGTAACTCGGCCGGACGGGCATGGGGATATTACGAAACCGTCGCGGGAGGCATGGGTGGCTCGAGGCATATGCCAGGGCTGTCAGCGGTGCAGACCCACATGACCAATACGCAAAACACCCCGGTCGAGGTGCTGGAAATCAGTTACCCGCTGCGTGTAAGGCGTTATGAGATACGCGAGGGCTCCGGGGGATTCGGCTTGCACAGCGGAGGGGACGGCCTGGTCCGGGAGCTCGAGTTTCTTGACTCGGCAACGTTTACCATACTGTCTGAACGGCGCATCCGCCCTCCCTGGGGGCTGAACGGTGGCCAGGCTGGTAAGGTGGGGGTCAATTTCCTGAACGGTGAAAGGCTGCCTGGCAAGGTACGGCGAGATGTGCGGGCGGGGGAATGTCTTCGCATCGAGTCGCCTGGCGGTGGAGGCTGGGGTCAGGTGACATAGCTTCTCATGTGTGGAATATGTGGTGAATTGCGCCTGGACGGGACTGCACCCGCACCGCAGACGATCCAGGACATGGTGCAGGTGCTGCAGCGGCGCGGTCCGGATCATGAAGGCAGCTACTTTTCCGGTGCAGTCGGGCTGGGCCACAGGCGCCTGGCCGTCATCGATCTTTCGGCTCAGGCCAACCAGCCCATCGTTGATACGGACACCGGCATGGCCATCGTGTTCAACGGCACGATTTACAACTACCCGGAGTTGCGGCGCCAGTTGATAGCACTGGGTCACACGTTTCGCTCGACAGGGGATACCGAGGTGATCCTCAAGGCCTACGCCCAGTGGGGTCCATCGAGTGTCCCGAGACTGGCAGGCATGTTTGCCTTCGCGCTGTGGGATGCAGCCAGCCAGGAGTTGTTTCTGGCTCGCGACCGGCTCGGGATCAAGCCGCTGTACTACGCGAGGGACCGGGGGTTTTTCCGTTTCGCATCGACCTCGCAAGCCCTGCTGGCTGCTGGAGACGTGGATACCTCGCTGGACCGGTCCGGCCTGCACCATTTCCTGAGCCTGCATGGCGTGGTGCCGGCGCCCGGAACGATCCTGCAGGGCCTGAAAAAGCTGCCACCCGGACATACCATGCGGGTTCGGGTAACGGGTGACAGCGAGATCGAACGCTACTGGCGTCTGCGCGCAGACCAGGTAGATACCGGGAAGGGCGAACAGGAATGGTGCCATGACATCGAGAGGGTACTGCAGCAAGCCGTCGAGAAAAGGTTGCATATTGCGGATATTCCGGTGGGCGTGCTGCTGTCCGGAGGCCTGGACTCTAGCCTGCTGGTGGGCCTGCTCGACCGGTCCGGTGTACAGGACATACAGACCTATTCCGCAGGATTCGAAGATCAGCCCGAAGAGCGTGGAAACGAATTCGAGTATTCGGATGCGGTTGCACAGTTTTTCGGTACACGCCACCACAAGATCTGCATTGACAACCGGAAGGTGCTTGAGCGTCTGCCCATGGCAGTCGAACACATGGCCGAACCGATGGTGGGTCAGGATGCCATCGCGTTTTACCTGCTGGCCGAACAGGTCAGTCAGCACGTGTCGGTGGTTCTGTCTGGTCAGGGGGCGGACGAGGTGTTTGGCGGGTATTTCTGGTATCCCAGGATGCAGGCAGAGGAGTCGTTCAGCGTGGACAGTTTTGCCAGGCATTATTTCGATCGAAGCCATGCTGAAATGAAAGACACACTGTGCCGGGACCTGGTCAGCCGGGACTTTGCATCGGACAGCGTCAGGCGATTGCTGGGCGAGGCGGATACGGACGACTTCATATGCGCAGTGTTGCACATGGACGTAACGACATTGATGGTGGACGATCCGGTGAAACGCGTCGACAACATGACCATGGCGCATGGCCTGGAAGCCCGGGTGCCGTTCCTGGATCACGACCTGGTAGAACTGGCCATGCGCCTGCCGGCAGGGTACAAGCTGGGCAGTGGCGGCAAGCATATCCTGAAGAAAATAGCCAGTGGCCTTCTGCCGCCCAAGGTGATTGATCGTGAGAAGGGTTATTTTCCCGTGCCGGCGCTGAAATACGTACGTACCGGGTTCAGGCAGTTCATGCACGACATCCTGCATTCGGATGCCTGCATTCGACGCGGCATTTTCCGGCGAGAATATGTGGACGCGCTGCTGGCTGAGCCGGAGCGATTCATGACACCGCTCAGGGGAAGCAAGCTGTGGCACCTGGCCTTGCTGGAACTATGGTTGCAGCGCAATGTGGATAGATGCCTTGCTAGCGCGCCTCCTCACAGTACAATAGAAGCCAGTTTTTAGGGCACCTCAGGAGAGCAAGTCGATGGACGTATTGGAGCGAATCAAGAATCAGGTGGAGTCCAATCCAGTAATTCTGTACATGAAGGGTACGCCGCAGATGCCACAGTGCGGATTCTCAAGCCGCACGGCAGAGGCACTCAAGTCCTGCGGTCGTGAATTTGCCTATGTGAACGTCCTCATGGATCCAGAGATATTTGAAAACCTGCCCCGCTTTGCAGACTGGCCCACCTTTCCCCAGCTTTACATCAACGGTGAATTGATCGGCGGCTGCGACATCACGCTGGACCTGCATGAGAAGGGTGAGTTGCAGAAAATGGTCGAGGCTGCCTCAAAAGACAGCTAGGCACCGCATGCTTTCGCATCTCGTCCCTCAGGACGACATGCCGTTCCACTTGTTCAGCACGCTGCAGAAAATTGCAGCTGTTTTTTCCGCATCGTAGACCGCAGAGTGTGCGCTGCTGCTCTCCCATTCGAGATGGGCTGCCTCCGCGATCCTGGACAAGACCGTCTGGCCATAGACGAGCGCCCCTAGCGTGACGGTGTCGAGGCTGCTGAAGGGATGGAAGGGGTTATTCTTGATACCGGTACGGGTGATCGCAGCCTTGATGAAGTTCAGGTCGAAGAAGGCATTGTGCCCAACCAGGATTGCACGGGTGCACTGGTTTTGCTGGATGTGGCGGTGTACAGGCGCGAAGATCTTTTCCAGTGCCTCCTTTTCACTCAGGGCAACCCTCAGTGGATGGAAGGGATCGATCTTGTTTACTTCCAGTGAAGAGGGGTCCAGGTTTGCCCCGTCAAACGGGCGTACATGTGCCGCGATCGTCCGCTGGCAGAAAAACTGCCTTTCCGTATTGATGCCGATCAGCACGGCAGCCACTTCAAGCAGGGCATCGGTTTCGGCATTTAATCCGCCGGTTTCCACATCCACGACCACCGGGCAGAAACCGCGGAAACGATTGCCAACCGGTATGAAGTCTTGCTGGGCTGCAGGGTCCATATGCGATTTATTAAATCAGGTTTAGGCTTTCAGCTATAATCAGGCACGAATTTGCCAGGTCATTAATCAAGCATCTACACGCATAGTATGTCATCAGTCCAAAAAGTTGTACTGGCCTATTCCGGCGGTCTCGACACTTCCGTGATTCTGAAATGGCTGTCAGAGACCTACCAGTGCGACGTCGTGACCTTCACTGCGGATATCGGCCAGGGACAGGAAGTTGAACCTGCAAGGGCCAAGGCGGAGGCCCTGGGGGTACGTGAAATCCATGTGGAGGACCTGAAAGACGAGTTTGCAAGCCAGTATGTATTCCCGATGCTGCGGGCCAATGCACTGTATGAGGGAGAATACCTGCTCGGCACGTCCATTGCCCGTCCACTGATTGCCAAGCGCCTGGTCGAAATTGCCAGGGAGGTCGGTGCAGACGCCATTGCCCACGGAGCTACCGGCAAAGGGAACGACCAGGTGCGTTTCGAGTTGGGTGCCTACGCACTGGACCCGGATATCCAGATCATTGCGCCCTGGAGGGAATGGGATCTCAATTCACGGGAGAAGCTGCTGGACTATGCCGCCCGCCATGACATCGCCGTGGAACACAAGCGAGGCCACCGGTCCCCGTACTCGATGGATTCCAACCTGCTCCATATCTCGTACGAAGGGGGCAAGCTGGAAGATCCTTGGCAGGAGCCGGAAGAGGAGATGTGGCAACTGACCTGCTCACCCGAGCAGGCTCCGGATCGGCCGCAGTACATCGAAATCGGGTTTGAACAGGGTGACGCGGTGAGCCTGGACGGAACAAGTTATCCACCGGCTCACCTGCTGGAGATCCTCAATGCCACGGCCGGAGCGCATGGTATCGGGAGGCTGGACATTGTGGAAAACCGGTATGTCGGCATGAAATCACGGGGATGCTACGAAACTCCTGGCGGGACGGTATTGCACAAGGCCCGCCGGGCGATGGAATCCATCACGCTGGACCGCGAGGTCGCGCACCTGAAGGACGATTTGATGCCCCGTTACGCGTCACTGGTCTATAACGGGTACTGGTGGAGTCCGGAACGACAGGCACTGCAGGAACTGATTGATGCCAGCCAGGCAGAAGTCACAGGGACGGTGAGGCTCAAGCTGTTCAAGGGCAGTGCGCAGGTCGTGGGCAGGAAATCCGATGCGCACAGCCTGTTCGACCCCGGGATTGCCACATTTGAGGATGACAAGGGTGCCTACGATCAAAAGGATGCGGAGGGATTTATAAAATTAAATGCCCTGCGTATGCGAATTGTGGCAAAATCCTCCAAAATCCGTTCCTGAAACCGTGCACTTGGGATGAAATAAGCATGATCGGAATGTCTTGGCGAATCACCGTACTTCTGGCAGCTCTGGCCGTGGGCATGTGTGCGAGTGCCCGGGAGGCAGCGCCTCATCCTGATGACCCGCTGGAGGGGTTTAATCGCAAGGTTTACAGCTTCAATGACGCACTCGACCAGGCGTTTTTGACCCCCGTGACCAATGGGTACCGGGCCGTTGCCCCGGAGTTTGTCGAAACAGGCGTCAGCAATTTCTTCTCCAATATCTCGGATATTGGAAACGCCGTGAACAACATTTTGCAGTTCAAGCTCGTCTCGGCAGGGTCGGACATCGGACGCGTGCTGATCAACTCGACGTTCGGCATTCTGGGGCTGTTCGACGTGGCGAGCGAAGTGGGTTTGCAGAAACATGACGAGGATTTTGGACAGACCCTGGGGTACTGGGGGATCGGTACAGGGCCTTATCTGATGCTGCCTTTGCTCGGGCCCAGCAACCTGCGCGACACCCCGGGCAAGGTGCTGGACATACTGTTCTGGTCCGCCACCATATCGGGCGCCTCGTCTTCGGAGGAAAGGGCGATTATTGCCCTGAATGTGATCAATACCCGGTCGGAGTACATGGATCTTGAGGAGAGGGTCGAGGATCTCAGTCGTGATCGCTACGTATTTATACGGGATGCCTACCAGGACCGCCGGGAATTCCTGGTCCAGGACGGAAAGGGATCGCTCGACGATGAACTGTATGAAGGACTGGAAGACAATTAGGCTTTGTCTGTAACATTGCTGTGGGTAGATGCATCGTATGCAACAAGTCTGCGGGCCCATTCTACTCCTTGCACAAGGCATGTTTTCCAGCCTATGAGAATGCGAGCCGGTGTATACAGCATACCCTCGAGGATGCTGTTAAATCAGCCAACAGGGTTGACGAAGTCAGGCAGTCCGTTGAGGCCTGCCTGCCGTCACGGGGATTTTCTCCGGGCCTTATGGCCACCCTGGTCCGGCGAGCATGGAAGGAGCAGGCCACACGCCTTGTTCGAAGCAAGTCACTCAACCCGGAGTATGCGAACAACCTGTTGAGCATTGCATGCACCCTGGGCGTGGATGAAAGGACCGTGGCTCCGGACTTGTTTCTGAAGCTTTCCAACATCGAATACCTGGCCTGCCTGCAGCAGGGGCAACGGCCTTTGAAAGCCTTTTCGACGGGATTGGATGAATTCGGGATGGATGCTGCAGAATCCCTGCTTTGGGTCTTCGAAGGCGTCGATAAGACCGGGCAGAAACTGCCTGACAAACCCGGCAAGTGGGCCTTGATACAAACCATCCTGAATAACCAGTTCAGGCGGTCAAGATACAGGGAACGGGAGTTCGAGGTCCGGGCGCAGGGAAAGCTGGCTGTCACGAACCAGGGCATCCACTATGCCTCGGAAGCCGAGACTGAGAAGCTGGGATTTGCCGAAATTTATGCCATAACACCCCTTGCGGATGGAGTTCGCATCCAGCCGGTCTACAGGGACTCCAGGTCAAGTACGTATATAACCGGTGATGGTCGTTTTACGTATGCCCTGTTGCAATATGCCCAGGATCAGGCAGGCGGCTTAACCGCAGAAAATCCTTTTTAGCCAGTCAACAAAACCTCCGCTGGACTGCACCTGTGCAGTTTCTCCAGCAGCAGGTGCTGGTTCAGCTGAAGAAGCCGGGGTTTCGGTTTTTTCTTCCTGTGTCATCTTGAGGGCAGCCTCATAGTGACGCCGAAGCACGGAATCTGTCGGAACTGAGTCGCTCATGGTCGTGACCTCACTTGGTCTAGTCATGTCTGTCAGAATCCGGAATCGTCACCCCGGACCCAGCTAGACTGTAGCATTATTCATGCAGTGATGCATGGAAAACTGTTATCATCGCTAGGGGGACTGTACATGGGGACACGAGTTTCTGGAGGGCACACATGAACCGTAAGGCGCTGGAAGTACTTGCAGGGGGGCGCTACCTGGAAGAAGACAGGCCCATGGGCAAGGGCCAGCGTGACATCGAGCTTGAAGCACTGGTCCGCAAGATGCTGAGACTGGTCGGAGAGAGTCCCGACCGGGAGGGGTTGCAGGACACCCCGAAACGGGTTTCCAATGCCCTGCATTTCCTGACCAGTGGCTATGAGCTCAGCGTACAGGATGTAGTGAGTGACGCCCTGTTCGAGGAGCGTTGCGAGGAAATGGTCATTGTCAAGGATGTGGAATTCTATTCCCTGTGCGAGCATCACATGCTGCCGTTTTTCGGCCGTGCACATATCGGTTACCTGCCGAAGGAACGGGTGATCGGGCTGAGCAAGATTGCCCGCGTGGTGGATGTGTTCGCCAGGCGCCTTCAGGTCCAGGAAAGGCTGACCACGCAAATTGCGAGCGGCCTGCTCAGTGTGCTGGATGCACACGGTGTGGCAGTGGTGCTGGAAGCGAGCCATTTCTGCATGGTCATGCGCGGTGTGCAGAAGCAGAACAGCAAGACGGTTACGAGTTCCATGCAGGGTGCCTTCAGGGAGGATTCCCGCTCCCGGGCAGAATTCATGGAATTGATCCGGCAACCGTAGGAATCGACCGGAACTCAGTCGCCTGGTGTGTCAGGGCAAGACGCGTTTGAAAGGTTTTACCACAACCTTCGCATACACTCCGGCTTCGATATAGGGATCCGCATCGGCCCATTCCTGTGCATGCTGCTGGGAGTCAAACTCGGCGATGACCAGGCTTCCGGTGAAGCCCGCATCACCCGGGTCGGGACTGTCCACCGCTGGGTGGGGGCCGGCCAGTACCAGGCGCCCCTGGTTTTTCAGTTCGTCCAGGCGCGCAATATGCAGAGCCCGGACAGACTTGCGCTTTTCCAGGCTGTCTGGGACGTCCTCGCTGAGGATGGCATAAAGCATGGCAGCCGATGATCTGGAGGTTTGAAATGCGTTTTCAGGGAGACAGCTTTGCCTCGGATTCAGTCACATGGTCAAGCATATCAGATAATCCGTACCGTACACAGCAACCCGTGCACATGCAGGTGAAACGGGCAGCTCCAAAACTGCGGCCCGCGGGACTCGCGATGTACACGGGTTCAGCAGTTGTGGATGAGCGATGTCTCAGTATTTCGTGATTCATCCCGAAACGGCGCAGAAACGCCTGGTCCAGCGGGTCGCTGACATCGTCGATCAAGGGGGCGTGATCGTATATCCGACCGATTCCTGTTATGCACTGGGGTGTCATATCGGGGACAAGCGAGCCATGCAGAGAATTCGCCGGATTCGCCGTCTCGATGAAAAGCACCACTTCACCCTGGTTTGCCGGGACCTGTCCGAACTGTCCAGCTATGCGATCGTGGATAACAGCGCCTACAGGCTGATGAGACGCTGTATGCCCGGACCCTACACTTTCCTGTTGAAAGCAACTCACGAGGTGCCACGCAGGCTGCTGACGCCGAAACGCAGAACCATAGGCCTGAGGGTCCCGGATCATCCTGTGGCCCTGCAGATATGTGAAGCGCTGGGCGGACCCCTGATGAGCAGCACGCTGATCCTGCCGGGCGACCCGGAGCCCATGTCGGATCCGCAGGTCATGCGTGAGCGCCTGGAGCACGAGGTAGATCTGGTGATTGATGGCGGGTATTGCGGTGTCAAGGCTACCACGGTCATCGATTTGACCCAGGGAAGTCCGGTGGTCATGCGGCAGGGCAAGGGGGAGAGCGACTGGCTATCCGGCACCTAATGGTGCAACCGCGCAGTAATGTTGCGTATAATGTGCCTCGTTGATGAACACCATCCAGATCATTGCCATCTGGGCCATTCCGGTCCTGTTTGCCATCACCCTGCATGAGGTCGCCCACGGATGGGCCGCCAGGCATTATGGCGACCACACTGCAGCCCTCATGGGCAGGCTGAGCCTGAACCCTCTTCGGCACATCGACCTGGTCGGCACGATCCTGGTACCGGCCCTGCTGCTGGTCTTGGCGGGCTTCGGTTTCGGCTGGGCCAAGCCGGTGCCGGTCAACTTCGGCCAGTTGCGCAATCCCAAGCGGGACATGGTGTGGGTGGCGGCGGCAGGACCTGCTGCCAACCTGGTGATGGCGCTGGCCTGGGCTGTCGTCATGAAGATCGGGCTCTCGCTGCCTGGGTTGTCTGAATGGGTGGCCACTCCCCTGATCCTTGCAGGCCAGGCCGGGATCGCCATCAATCTGGTACTTTTGCTGCTCAATCTGCTGCCGGTACCCCCGCTGGATGGAGGCAGGATCCTGGCGGGGCTTGCCCCCCAACGGTTCAGCGGCATGCTGGCGAGAATCGAGCCACTGGGCATGTTCATCGTGTTCGGGCTGCTTGCGATCGGTGCAATGAAGTACATCCTGTTTCCTCCGCTCAGGCTGCTGACAACGGTGATCGGCAAGTTTTTCGGAATTCCGATCTGATCATCCGTGAACGTTAATCCCTACCAGAACAAGCGGGTACTTTCGGGCATGCGGCCTACAGGGCCACTGCACCTTGGCCACTTGCATGGCGTACTGCATAACTGGATCAGCCTCCAGCACACGCACGAGTGTTTCTTTTTTGTGGCGGACTGGCATGCCCTGACGACCGAGTATGATAATACCCGGGTCATTTCAAGAAGCGTGACAGACATGGTCATAGACTGGCTGGCTGCTGGCGTCAACCCGAGTGCCGCGACACTGTTCATACAGTCGCGCATTCCGGAGCATGCGGAATTACACCTGTTGCTGTCGATGATCACCCCGCTCGGCTGGCTGGAGCGGGTGCCCACGTACAAGGACCAGCAGGAAAAGCTGAAGGACAAGGATCTGGCGACCTATGGATTTTTGGGCTACCCCCTGCTGCAGAGTGCTGATATCCTGATTTACCGGGCCGGTCACGTTCCGGTTGGCGAAGATCAGGTCGCGCATGTAGAGCTCACGCGTGAGATCGCGCGCAGGTTCAATTTCCTGTACGGCAGGGAGCCCGAGTTCGAGGAGAAGGCAAAGCTGGCCATTTCCAGGATGGGTAAGAAGAATGCCGGGCTGTACCGCCAGCATCGCAAACGTTATCAGGAGTCCGGAGATCTCGAGTCGCTGGAAGTTGCACATGCCCTGCTTGAGTCCCTGCAAAACATTTCGATCGGTGACAAGGAACGCCTGTTCGGCTACCTGCAGGGTGAAGGAAAGACGATCCTGCCGGAGCCACAACCCCTGCTTGCCAGGACCGTAAAGATGGCAGGACTCGATGGCCAGAAAATGTCGAAGTCATATCGAAATACCCTTTCCCTGCGTGAGAAGACGCAGGACATCGAAAGGAAAATACGTACCATGCCGACCGATCCGGCGCGCGTGAAACGCACCGATCCCGGTAACCCGGAAAAGTGCCCGGTATGGCAGCTGCATGAGACCTATTCTCCGGATGAGGTGAGGACCTGGGTGGACGAAGGCTGTCGCAGCGCCGGGATCGGTTGCATCGAATGCAAACAGCCTGTCATCGATGCCGTGGAGCGTGAAGTCAAGCCAATCCGGGAACGTGCAGCCGAGTACATGGAGCACGAATCGACCGTGCACAGCATCATCAAGGAAGGCTGCGAACAGGCACGCGATGTGGCGCGAGACACCCTGGATGATGTCAGGGAAGCGATTGGTTTGCCCTACAGGTAGGGTGGTAATGGAAAAGACGGACACCTCCACTTCAAAACGGTTGCAGGCAGAACTGCCTTTTGCCGTGGTGAAAGGCGAGCCCATGACGGTGCCGCCCGAGGACCTGTATATTCCGCCTGATGCACTGGAAGTGTTTCTGGATGCCTTTGAAGGCCCGCTCGACCTACTGCTTTACCTGATCAGGCGGCAAAACCTGGATATTCTGGCGTTGCCCATACTCCAGGTCACACAGCAGTATATGGAGTACATCAAGCTGATGAAGGAAGTACGTCTTGAGCTCGCCGCGGAATACCTGGTCATGGCGGCCATGCTGGCGGAAATCAAGTCCCGTATGCTGTTGCCGCAACCCGTATCGGAGGAGGAGGAAGACGACCCGAGATCGGAACTGATCCGGCGGCTGCAGGAATACGAGCGGTTCAAGCAGGCATCCGAGCAGCTCGACAGGCTGCCCCGCATGCATCGGGATACCTTTGGGGTGTCTGTCATACAGACCGAGTGTGCGCAGCAGAAATCCAGGCCGAACGTGGAACTCAAGGAATTGCTGTTTGCCTTTCATGAGGCCATGCAGCGCGCACAAATGTTTGCCAGTCACCTCATCCAGCGTGAGCATCTCTCCGTGAGAGAGAGAATGTCCCGCATACTGGGTATCTTGAAGGTAGACGATTTCGTGGAATTCCAGGCGCTGTTCGATGCACAGGAAGGACGGGCCGGGATCGTGGTGACTTTTCTCGCATTGCTGGAACTGCTGAAAAACCATGCCGTCGAACTGGTGCAGTCCAGGCCCTTTGCCCCCATCTATGTCAAGCCCTCCGTAAGGAGTCCGGAGGAAGAGGGGTAATCATGAACGATGAGCAGGTCAGGCGGATTGTCGAAGCTTCTCTCATGGCGGCAGACACCGCGCTGAGCGTGGACCGAATGATGCAGCTGTTCGAGGCGGATGCGGACAAGCCGACCCGCGAGCAGGTCAGGAATGCCATCGCGTCCCTGCAGAAGGAATGTGAAGGAAAGGGCGTGGAACTTCGAAAGATTTCGAGCGGATGGCGTTACCAGACACGACCGGAGGTGCAGCCCTGGGTGGCACGGCTGTGGCAGGAAAAGCCGCCGCGCTATTCGCGAGCCCTGCTTGAGACATTGTCATTGATCGTCTACAGGCAACCGATCACGCGTGGAGAAATCGAGGAAATCCGGGGTGTGAGCGTGAGCAGCAGTATCATCAAGACCCTGCTCGAACGGGAGTGGGTGCGCGTAGTAGGACACAAGGAGGTTCCCGGTCGTCCGGCCCTGTACGGAAGTACCCGCCAGTTCCTGGACTACTTCAACCTGAAATCGCTGGATGAGCTGCCTGCACTTGCCGAACTGAAGGATCTGGAGCTGGCTGCCCACCCGGAACTGGACCTGGGTTCACGCGCGGAAGAGAAGGCATCCCTGAAGGTTGTTGCGGAATCGGGGGAACTGGTCGATTCCGGCAAGGCCGGGTCTTAACCCCTGGGCTGTCTCGAACCCGCCGGATCATCAAGTTCCCTGCCTGCAATTGGCACAGAGAATTCAGAAGCTGCTCGCGCACCTGGGTATTGCCTCACGAAGGCAGGTCGAGTGCTGGATCCGGGAAGGGGAAATCATTGTAAATGGAGAATGCTGTACCCTGGGACAGCAGGTCCGGGGCGATGAAAGCGTCCTGGTGTGCGGCACACCCGTCGATCTGCAGGCTCGTGTTCCGGTCAGGGTGCTTCGCTACCACAAGCCGGCGGGAGAAGTGGTTTCCAGGCGCGAACAGGATGCGCATGCAACGGTATTCGAGCGGCTGCCCGACCCGGGTGCCGGACGCTGGGTGTCCGTGGGGCGCCTGGATCTGAATACCTCGGGCCTGTTGCTGCTTACCACGGATGGAACACTTGCCGATGCCCTGATGCATCCGAGAACCGGGCTCGAGCGTGAATACCGCGTACGCGTGCACGGCAGGATCACGCATGAGGTCGTGTCTCGCCTGCAACAGGGTGTACAACTGGATGACGGCATGGTCCAACCGGTTGCGCTGGAAGTGTTCGATAGCCCGGGCACGAACACCTGGTGTCGAGTCGTGCTGAAGGAAGGCAGAAATCGGGTCGTGCGAAGACTCTGGGCCTCGCAGGGCCTGGAGGTCAGTCGGCTGATTCGTATGCGCTACGGCCCGCTTGCGCTGCCGGAAGCACTGCGCCCGGGGGAATGGGACGAGTTGTCTCCGCAGCAGGTTGGCCGGTTGTACAGGGCGGTCCGCTGCAGCTCCAGGGCATGAACAAGGACACGTGCCGTCCCCGCAGTGGAGGTAGCTGGGTCAACCGGGTGTACAGGGCGCTTCGGACCCAGCATGGTCCACAGGCGTGGTGGCCGGCTGAAGGAAGGTTCGAAATCATGGTGGGTGCCATCCTCACGCAGAATACGGCCTGGTCTAATGTCGAAAAGGCCATTGCAAACCTGAAGGCCGCAGACATGCTCGATGCCGGGGCCATATTGCAGGCACCGGACGATGAACTGGCACAGCTGATTCGGCCGTCCGGCTATTTCAGGATCAAGGCAAGGCGGCTCAGGAAATTCTGTGAATGGTATACCGGTTTGCGTGAGTACAGAAACCTGCGCTACTGGTCAACGGCCAGGCTGCGTCATGCGCTGCTTGGTGTGTACGGTGTCGGTCCGGAAACGGCTGACGATATACTGCTGTATGCCTTCAACCGGCCTGTCTTTGTGATCGACGCCTACACGCGCAGGATCTTTGCGCGCCTCGGATTGATCAGCGGGGCCGAACCCTATGATGAAATCCGTGCGGAATTCGAACGCGAGCTGGGCCGACAACCCAGGCGGATGGGAGAATACCATGCCCTGATTGTTCAGCATGGCAAGCTTGTGTGCAGGCCGGAACCGAGGTGTGGGGCCTGTGACCTGAGAGCAATGTGCCGGTTTTACAAGGCGAGACCTCACTCCCGGTAATCGGGATTCAGCTTGTAGTTGAGTCCCGTCGTCCCCTGGCTGTCAGGGCCGATGAAGTAAAGATAGGGTGCGACGACATCTTCCGGGGCCGGAAAGTTCAGGGGATGAATGCCCGGATAATGCGCCATCCTGAGCTTGGTACGCACCGGTGCCGGGTCCACACCGTTCACACGAACCGGCTTGTCCCCATCGAGTTCGTGTGCGAGCACCTCCATCAGGCCGCGCTGGGCAGCCTTGGCCACTGCATAGGCCCCCCAGTATGCCCGCTGGCAGTCGTGGGTGGAAAACACGATGCTGGGGTCGGGTGATGACTCCAGGGATGCAATGCAGCTGCGGACCAGCATGTAGGCGGCATGCTGGTTGACTGTTATCGTTTGCAGCCAGATGTCGAGCGGGAAATTCCGTATGCCCTGTAACGCATTCAGGTATCCTGCATTGATGACCAGGGAGTCCAACGGCGTACCCTGGTCTTGAAGAAACTCGGAAAACCTGATGTATTCCAGTTCTCCGGCACTCCTGAAGTCCATCGAGTAGGACAAGGGTTCGCGCCCGTCCCGGGCCAGTTCCCTGGAGAGCTTGTCAAGCTTCCTGTCGTTCCTTGCCAGCAGCATGAGCCTGGCACCATGTGCTGCACATGCGAATGCAAGGGCCTTGCCGATTCCGTCCGTGGCACCGGTGATCAGTACCAGCCGCCCCAGGAGCCGGTCAGGCAGCATGCGGTAGTCGTCGAGACGCATGTTCTTCAGATTCGCAGGTCAGCCCTGCGCCACTACAGGTATTCACTCTTGCTCTTGCTGAGCGTGGAAGTCTCGATCATTTTCAGATCGGGCATGTCCTTTTTCTTCTCGATTCCGAGTTCGTCGAATCTCCTTGCGGCGGGCAGGACCTGCCGTTCGAGCGACCCGGTCGCCCTGTTGAACTGATCGACACTCGAATCCAGGTTCTTCCCCAGTTTCTGCAGGTGGGTCGCGAAGGTGGCCAGTCGATGATAGAGGGTCTCGCCCAGTTCCCTGATCTTCGCCGCGTTCCTGGCAACGGACTGCTGGCGCCAGCCAAAGGCGACCGCGCGGAGCAGGGCGATGATGCTGGTGGGCGTGGCCAGAATCACCTTGTTTTTCAGGGCATCTTCCAGCAGCTTGGGATCCTGTTCCAGCGCGGCCGATAGAAACTGCTCGCCCGGAATGAACAGCACGACAAAATCGGGTGAATGCCTGAACTGGTTCCAGTAGGCCTTGCTGGCGAGTTCACGCATGCGATCGCGCACATTGCGCGCATGCTTGTGCAGAGACTCCGCGCGCACCCTCTCGTCCCGGGTCTGGGCCGCATTGAGATAGGCATCCAGGGGGGTTTTAGCATCCACGATCAGTTCCCTGTGGTCCGGCATGCGCACGATCATGTCAGGCCGCATGCGGCGGTCCTCGTCCGCACTGTCCTGCTGCTCGTAGAAGTCGCAGTGGTTGACCATGCCGGCCAGCTCGGCAATTCTTTTCAGTGTCAGCTCACCCCATTGTCCACGCACTTCGGGACGCCGCAGCGCCTGGACGAGGTTCTGGGTCTCGACACGCAGGTCTGTCTGCGACTCATTGATCAGTTTCAGGTGCTGTGTCAGCGAGCCAAACGATTCCTTGCGTTCCTTCTCGATCGCCTGGATCTGGGACTCCGTCTGCTTCAGGATCTCGGTGATGGGCTGCAGCAGGGTTTCGATGGCTTTTTCCTTTTTTTCCAGGCTGGCTTCCGCGTGGATCTGGTGCTGGGCAAGCTTTTCCCTGGCGAGCCTCAGGAAATTCTCGTTGTTCGATTGCAGTGCCTGGTTTGAAAGGTTCTGGAAGGTTTGCTGGAGTTGCCTTCCGGCTTCCTCGATACCCTGTACTTTTTCGGCAAGACGGGTTTTCTCATGTTCGAGCAGCAGCGACAGCCGCTGGATTTCCGATTCGAGCTTCCATTTCCGCTGACGGCTCCGATAGTACACGACCCACGCCCCGAGCGCCGCGCTGAGCAGGCACAGGCAGGTCACGGTCAAGGCAAGCAGCCAGAGGTCTTGTGATTCAGCCGGTAGCATCCTGCTATTGTTGGTCAGTCTTGTGAAAAAAGCCAATTCTTTAGTTCGAACACGTGTTCGATGACCACATCGGCTCCCCATGTGAAAGGATCCTGGCCTTCCTGGATGTAGCCATACGCGGCCACGGCGGTATTCATGCCGGCAGCCCTCCCGGCCTCCACGTCACGCGGGTCATCCCCCACGTACACGCAGTCGGTGCGGTCTGCACCGAGCAGTTCAGCACCCCGCAGGAGAGGCATCGGACTCGGCTTTCTTTCCGGGAGCGAATCGCCGCTGATGGTACAACCCGTCCGGGACGCAAGGCCGAGCTTCTGTACCAGCGGTTCTGTAAGATGAGAAGGCTTGTTGGTCACGATCCCCCACGGAAGTCCGGCCTCGTCCAGGCAATCCAGCAGGTGCGGCATACCTGGGAAAAGCCGGGTCTTGTCATGCTGAAGGCCAGCATAGATCTGCAGGAATTCGTCACGAAGCCCCAAGAGCCTGCTTTCATTTATGGGTTCACTGAAACCCAGCCGGATCAGTGCGATGGCGCCCCGAGAAGTGTGCTGGCGTAAACGGTCGTAATTTTCCCCGTCCCTACCATGACGGGCCAGCAGCTCGTTCAGCGCATCGGCCATGTCCGGTGCTGTGTGTGCCAGGGTCCCGTCCAGATCCAGCAGGACGGCCCGGACCCGTGTCATTCGGCGCATGCCTTGACAGGTCCGCTCAGGGCCTGGAGGCGAACACGAGGTAGTTCACGCTCGGGTCAGATGACAGGCGGTAAACCTTGGTGATCGGGTTGTACTGCATGCCTGTGATCTCGGCGGTATGCAATCCGGCCTGGCGGATCCAGCGGTCGAGCTCGCCCGGGCGAATCAACTTCTCATACTGGTGGGTGCCTTTCGGCAACAGCCCGAGGACATATTCCGCACCCACAATGGCGAACAGCAGTGACTTGGGACTCCGGTTGATGGTGGCAAAGAATGCATGCCCTGCAGGCTTGAGCAGCCGGGTGCAGGCCTTGACGATGGCAGCCGGGTCCGGAACATGTTCCAGCATCTCGAGGCAGGTTACCACGTCGTACGATTCGGGTTCCTGGCCGGCAAGCTCTTCTGCGGAAATCAGCCGGTATTCGATTTCAAGCTGCTGCTCATTCGCATGTAGCTGTGCGGCAGCCAGTGAAGCCCGGCCCAGGTCGATCCCTGTCACCTCGGCGCCCTTGCGTGTCATGGCTTCGGTCAGGATGCCGCCGCCGCAGCCGATGTCCAGGACTTTCTTACCGGCCAGTCCCGCATGGGAATCGATGAAGTCCAGGCGCAGGGAATTGATGTCATGCAGGGGTTTGAACTCACCTTCCCTGTCCCACCAGCGCTGTGCGAGCGCTTCGAATTTTGCCAGTTCTTCTTTGTCGAGGTTCGGATTCGGCATGTGAAATTGCGTCAGTTGGTCTGGGTTGCAGGTCCCGGCACCGGAACAGTCAGCGTCCATTCTAACCGCTGGACGCCCCGGGAGCCTTTCCATTCTGTATTTTTTTGCCCCATTCACGGGTGCGTGCGAGGATTTCATCCTGATCGAGGGTCTGCAGTTTCCTGTTTTGCAGCAGCAACCTGCCTTCCACCCATACATCGCACACCTGTGAACGTTGTGTAGCATACACGGTATGCCCGATCGGGTCGTAGACAGGCTGGGCCTCTACCTGCTCGATGTCGAGAACAGTCATGTCGGCAGCCTTGCCGACTTCAAGGGAGCCCGTCTTGTCCGCGATGCCGAGTGCCTCGGCGGCATGAACCGTAGCGCACCGCAGGGAATCGTAAGCAGGCAGCGCCGAGGCATCCCGGGCCACACCCTTTGCCAGCAGGGCGGCGGTGTGCATTTCGCCCAGTACGTCCAGGTCGTCGTTGCTCGCACAGCTGTCGGTGCCGAGTGTCACGTTGACCTGCCTGTCGCGAAGCTTCTGAACCGGGCAAAACCCGCTTGCAAGCTTCAGGTTGGACTGGGGGCAGTGAACGATGCTGACGCCGGTCTTGGCCAGCAGGTCCAGTTCCTCGTCCGTCAGTTGCGTCATGTGCACGGCGATCAGGCGGCTGTTGACCAGTCCAAGCTGATCCAGGCGTTGCAGGGGCCGCATTCCGTGCTGTTCCAGGCTCATGGAGATTTCCTGCTCGGTTTCGTGTAGGTGGATGTGAACCGGCAATCCCAGTTCCTCCGAGAGACGGGCAACGCGCTCCAGTGGCTTGTCCGAAACCGTATAGGGGGCATGCGGAGCGAGCGTGACGCCTACCAGGGGATGCGAACCGTATACGCTGTGCACGGCCAGTCCTTTTTCAAGATATTCGTCCACGGACCCGGCATAGGGCGTGGAAAAGTCGAACAGGATCATGCCCAGGTGAGCCCGCATTCCGGTGCGTGCCGCTTCCCTGGCCGCAATTTCGGGGAAAAAATACATGTCGTTGAAACAGGTGATGCCGCCCCGTATCATCTCGGCCATGGCCAACTGCGTACCGAGCCTTACGAATTCCTCGTTCATCCATTTCTGTTCTGCCGGCCAAATGTGCCCGTTCAGCCACTCCATCAGGGGCAGGTCATGGGCCAGCCCGCGAAACAGGGACATTCCGGCATGTGTGTGGGTGTTGATCAGCCCGGGAAGAACGATGTGGTGGTCATAACGGTGGGAGGCGTCACTCGTGTAGCTGCCTGCAACCCTGGCATCCGGCACGATATCGATGATTCGGCCGTCCTGCACGGCGATGCTGAAATCTGTCAACGTGCGCGCGCCATTGTCCATGGGGATGATATGCTTGCCATGGATCAGGGTCTCTACGTGTTTCATCGAATAGCTGGTAGTCGGGTGCGCGCTGATGGCGGTGATTGAAACGCATTATGCAATGGCATTTGCCATGCAGGCAATACAGCATGCTTCGGTACGGGGCATCGTGGCTGGGCAGTACTGAGGTCCGGAAGGGTATGAGCTCGTTGGCCGAACAGGCGATTCGCTGGTGCAACGACCAGCTGGTGCTGCTCGATCAGCGCAGGTTGCCAAACGAAATCCGTTTTGTGGAATGCACGTCGGTGCAGGAGGTCAACGAAGCCATTCGTGACATGGTGGTACGCGGCGCCCCAGCCATTGGAGTGAGCGCGGCATACGGCATCGTGCTCGCTGCAAGGCAGCACCATGCGGCGTCACCGGGCAACTGGCGTGAGACCATCGAGGCGGACCTGCAGGCATTGCTGCAGGCGCGTCCCACCGCGGTCAACCTGAAATGGGCCGTGACACGGATGCGGGATTTGATGGCCGAGACAGGAGACGAGGATCCCGGGTCCTATCTGCTGGATGCCGCAAAAAGGATTCACCGGGAGGACGTCAGGGCCAACCGTGCGCTCGGAGAATTTGGTGCGGGATTGCTGGAGGCCGGAGCTGAGGTACTGACCCACTGCAACGCCGGAGCACTGGCAACCGGGGGTTACGGTACGGCCCTGGGGGTAATCCGCAGCGCCCATGCCCAGGACAAGATCCGGAACATTTTCGTCGATGAAACCCGCCCCTGGTTTCAGGGTGCCCGGCTTACGGCCTGGGAACTGATGCAGGACCGGATACCCGTTACGCTGATTTGCGACAGTGCCGCGGCAAGCCTGATGCAGCAAAGACGCCTGGCCTGGGTCATCGTGGGGGCCGATCGCATCGCGTGCAACGGCGACGTTGCCAACAAAATCGGCACGTACTCCCTGGCGGTGATGGCCCGGCAGCATGGAGTCGGATTCATGGTCGCCGCACCGACCAGCACCATTGACATGGAAGCCAGTGAGGGGGCCCGGATCGAAATCGAGGAGCGCTCGCAGCATGAGGTTACCGAATATGAAGGGCATGTCCTGGCGCCGGCCGGGGCCGGGGTCTGGAACCCGGTGTTCGACGTCACTCCGGCGAGGCTTGTCACTGCGCTGGTGACGGAAAAAGGTGTCGTGGAGCACCCCACCCGTAGGAAAATCAGGATCCTGATGGAGAATTGACGGGTTTCTGGCAGGCAGCAGGGAAAAACAGGTTCCGGAAAGGGTCGATTTTTGTTTCAGGGCTTTTAACCTGATTGTGAATGCCTTTTTTACCGAGCCACTGTTCGGGAGCCTGTGCTATAATTTAGTGCCTTAAATTGTATCTCAAGGGGATTCCCGAATTATACCCATGGCTGCCATTGCCAAAGAAATCCTGTCAGTCAATCTCGAAGACGAGATGCGCCAGTCGTACCTCGATTATGCCATGAGCGTGATCGTCGGACGTGCCCTGCCGGACGTGCGGGACGGCCTGAAACCGGTGCATCGCCGTGCCCTGCACGCCATGAATGAACTGGGCAATGACTGGAACAAGCCTTACAAGAAATCTGCCCGAGTAGTGGGGGATGTTATCGGCAAGTACCATCCGCATGGCGAGTCGGCCGTTTACGACACCATCGTGCGGATGGCCCAGCCGTTTTCCATGCGCTACATGCTCATAAACGGCCAAGGCAATTTTGGTTCGGTCGACGGGGATGCGCCGGCCGCGATGCGCTACACGGAGGTGCGCATGGCTCGTATCACGCACGAGATCCTTGCGGACCTGGACAAGGAAACCGTGGATTTTGCACCGAACTACGACAATTCCGAGTCCGAGCCAACCGTGCTTCCGACCCGTGTTCCCAATCTGCTGGTCAACGGCTCATCCGGCATTGCCGTGGGCATGGCGACGAATATCGCCCCGCATAACCTGACGGAAGTGGTCAACGCGTGTATCGCACTGATTGAGGCGCCGGAGATGGATTGCCAGGCCCTGATGCAGCATTTGCCGGGCCCTGATTTCCCGACCGCTGCCATCATCAATGGCAGGGAGGGTATCGTCGAGGCCTATCTCACGGGCCGCGGGCGCATCCATATGCGTGCCCGCACCCATATCGAGCAGGATGCGCAGAGCGGGCGCGAGCGCATCGTTGTCACCGAGCTGCCATACCAGGTTAACAAGGCCAACCTGGTCATGAAGATTGCCGAACTGGTCAAGGAAAAACGTCTGGACGGGATTGCGGCCAACGGGCTTCGCGACGAGTCGGACAAGGAAGGCATGCGCATTGTCATCGAATTGCGCCGGGACGAAGTGAGCGGTGTGATTCTGAACAACCTGTTCAAGCATACGGCCATGCAGAGCGTGTTCAGCATGAACATGGTGGCGCTGGTCGATGGACAGCCGCGGTTGCTGAACCTGAAACAGATCCTGCAGGTCTTTATCCGGCACCGGCGTGACGTGGTCACGCGCCGCACGCTGTTCGAGCTGCGCAAGGCACGGGAACGGGTGCATATCCTAGAAGGCCTTGCCGTCGCTCTCACGAACATCGATGCAATCATTGCACTGATCAAGCAGTCCGCGAGCCCTGCAGTGGCCAAGGACCAGCTGGTCGAAAGGTTCTGGCAGCCCGGAATCGTCACGGGGCTACTGAAGCGCGCAGGGGCCGAGGTCTCGTGCCCGGAAGGCCTGGGGGATCAATTCGGCATGCAGGAGGCAGGGTACCGCCTGTCACCGATGCAGGCACAGGCGATACTGGACCTGCGGCTGCATCGTCTGACCAGCCTTGAGCAGGACAAGATTGTCAACGATTACAGCGAACTGCTCGACAGGATCATCGACCTGCTCGAGATCCTGCAGGATCCGGATCGACTCATGCGCGTCATTCGCAGTGAGCTGGAAGCTATCCGGGACCAGTACGGTGACGATCGGAGAACGGAAATTTCCGATGAACAGGTGGCACTTACCATGGAAGACCTGATCCAGGACGAGGAAGTGGTGGTAACCCTGTCGCATGGCGGCTATGCCAAGTCACAGCCACTGGACACGTACAATCCGCAGCGGCGGGGCGGCAAGGGAAAGGCCGCCACATCGGTCAAAGCCGAGGATTTTGTTGACCGGCTGTTCGTTGCCAGCATGCATGACACCGTCTTGTGTTTTTCCAGCCGTGGCAAGGTGTACTGGCTCAAGGTCTACGAGCTTCCACAGGCCGGACGCACGGCACGTGGCAAGCCTATTGTCAACCTCCTGCCGTTGCAGGAAGGGGAGCGAATCAATGCCGTGCTGCCTGTCAGGGAATTTCAGGAAGATGCCTACGTCGTGATGGCAGCCAGCAGCGGCACCGTCAAGAAAACCCGTCTGACCGCGTTTTCCCGGCCTCGGGCCGGCGGCATCATTGCGGTGGATCTGCGTGACAACGACTATCTTATCGATGTTGTGATGACACATGGAGACACCGAGCTTCTGATGGTCAGCGATGCAGGCAAAGCAATCCGTTTCAGTGAAAAGAGCGTTTCTGCCACGGGGCGCACCAGCCGGGGTGTGCGCGGAATCCGGCTGGACGAGGGACAGCGTGTCATAAGCCTGCTCAGCCTGAAGCCAGGCATGGGCAAGACCGAAATCCTGGTGGCCACTGAAAACGGGTACGGGAAGCGCACCGGAATCGAGGAATACCCGGTGCAAAATCGTGCCGGCAAGGGCGTGATCACCATCCAGACCGGGCCACGCAACGGCAAGGTGATCGGCGCCATAGCGGTCTCTTGCGATGATGAAATCATGCTGATCACCAACAGCGGCACCCTGGTGCGCACGCCCGTCGGGGGAGTCTCCAGGACGAGACGCAACACCCAGGGCGTGAGACTGATCCGCCTGGCCGAAGAAGAACAGCTCGTGGAGGTCGAGAGGATCGAGAACCTGGCCGATGACACTGACTGAGAAAGCATTTGCCGGTCAGTCCGGGCACGGCCTGCCCGGAATCTGAGATCAGGCATACCGGCCTGCGGTTCCTGTAAGATACCCGCGTATACCCATGCAGGACATCTTTTATTTTGGCGCCGGTCCTGCGGCGTTGCCTCGCCCGGTGCTGGAGAAAATCAGGCGGGAGTTCCTGAACTACCGGGGTACCGGGCTGTCCGTAATCGAACTTCCGCACCGTGGAGAAGTTTTCTCCGGAATCAGGAAGCATGCTGAATCCCTGCTGCGGGAGCTGATGCAGATCCCGGAGGATTATGCGGTGCTTTTCATGCATGGCGGGGCTACCGGCCAGTTTTCCATGCTGCCGCTTAATTTTCTTGGCCCTGGACGCAGTGCCGATTACGTGTGCACGGGGTACTGGTCTGCGAGGGCTGCCAAGGAGGCAAAAAGGCTGGCGGGGATCCGGGAGATCCATGCCCTGCATGAAGGGGATGGCCTGTCCATTGCACCCGAACGGGAATGGAGCCTGGATCCGCAGGCTATTTACCTGCATTATTGCGACAACGAGACGGTCGAAGGGGTCGCATTTCCGGGAATTCCCGACGCGCCACGGCGTTCACTGGTATGCGACATGACCTCGTCAGTACTGATGCGTCCCGTGGAGATCCGCAGGTTCGCGGTCCTCTATGCCGGAGCCCAGAAAAACCTCGGGATTGCAGGCCTGTGTGTCGTCATCGTCAGGAAGGAATGGTTGGGCCTCGTGAACGAGCAGGTCCCGCGGCTGAATGACTACCGGCGCTGTGCGCGGGAGCAGTCCATGGTCAACACGCCCCCCGTATTTGCAATCTATGTACTGCAGGTGCTTCTGGACTGGGTGAAGGGTCAGGGGGGAGTGCAGGTCATGCACGAAAGGAGCCTGCGCCGTGCCGGTATCCTTTACGGGGTGCTTGATTCAAGCCGGCTGTACAGGAACCGGGTCATCGAGGAATTCCGCTCCAGGGTCAATGTACCTTTCGAAATCAGGGATCAGGGTTTGCAGGAGCTTTTCCTGGCCGAGGCAGGGCAAAACGGGCTGCATGGCCTGCGCGGCCATCGGAATGCAGGGGGAATCCGTGCCAGCCTGTACAATGCCATGCCGGATGCGGGCGTGGAACGCCTGGCGGAGTTCATGCGTGATTTCGAGACCAGGCACCTGAACCGGCATGTGTCCGGGTGAACGGATTGATACAGCCCGGGCGGTCATGTGTTTGTACAGGATTCATTCCCGGTGCAGCATGTTGTACCATCACCGGCTTGATTCAGGTTTGACGGGCAGTCAGGTGATGCTGCCCGGGTCTCAGGGGTGAGGTTTTCAGGAACATGCCAACTATAGAACAGGTCCTGGCGGTACTGGCGAAGTCCGTGCCGGTCCCGGAAGACATGGAGGCAATGGGTGAGCAGGCACCGTTGCTGGGTGCCATTCCGGAGCTGGATTCCCTGGCCATCACGAACGTCATCATGGACCTTGAGAAAACCTTTGGCATCGGGTTTGAAGCCGATGAACTGGATGCGCAGGTCTTCAGCACGGTGGGGACCTTGCGTGACCTGATCCTCTTGAAAATGGCTGACCATGCATGATCCGGGTTCTGCCAGCCCCAGCAGCAGTTCAGACCAGGATTTCTGACGGTTCCGGATGGCTCAGGAAATTGATTGGGCTGGCCGTATAGCCGTACGCACCGGATTGAAACACCACGACCAGGTCACCAATGTCCGCCTTGGGAAGGTCCATGTCCTTGGCGAGGATGTCGAGGGATGTGCACAGGGGCCCTACGACCGATACGTTTTCTGTGCGCTCCCCGATTCGGTTGCCAATGGTCACCGGGTAATTCCTGCGAATGGCCTGGCCGAAGTTCCCGCTGGCGGCAAGATGGTGATGAAGCCCGCCGTCACACACCAGGTAGAGGGTGCCCCTTGAAATCTTCCTGTCCGTGATACGCATCACGTACAGTCCGGCCTCGCCGACCAGGTAGCGCCCGAGTTCGAGGATGATTTCGGTATGGGCAAACTTCTCATGGTACCGCGCAAGCAGGGCCTTCAGGTTTTCCATGACCGGCCGGACCTCAAGGGGAGTGTCACCGGGGAAGTACGGTATACCGAACCCGCCCCCGATATTGAGCCTCCTTACCGGCATGCCGGCCTGCCCGGAAAGCTGGCCTGCCAGCGCGAAGGTTTTTTCCTGAACCTCGATGATCGTTTCCGCCCGCAGGGTCTGCGATCCGCTGAATATGTGAAACCCCATGAACTGCATGCCCGATGCCGCGATCTTCTCCAGCAGACTCGGGGCCGCCTCCGCATCCACCCCGAAAGGCTGCGAGCCCCCTGAAACCTTGATGCCCGAGGCCCTGAGTTCGAAATCCGGGTTGATGCGCAGTGCCACGTTAGCAGTTCGGCCGGAGGTGCGGCTGATTTCAGCAATCCTTGCAAATTCTGTATCCGATTCCACGTTCAGGGTGATCCCGGCCGCTATGGCGTCTGCAAGTTCCTGCTCCGATTTTCCGGGTCCTGCAAAACTGATATCCGCCGAAGGCATGCCGCTTCGCAGGGCGGTGCCCAGTTCCCGGCCCGATGCGACATCCAGCCCGTCCACATGCTGTGCAATGAGGTCGACCACCGCCTGCATCGGGTTCGCCTTGACCGCATAATGCAGCCTGACCCCGGTCGGCAGCAGCTTGCGCAGTTCCTGGATGCGGTTTCGAATGATGTCGCGGCTGTACAGGTACAGGGGAGTCTTGCCGCATTGCCCGACGATGTCCACCAGCCTTCTGCCACCGATCACCAGGTGCGGGCCGTCGACGGCAAAAGGTCCCTGCAGGCTGTGGTGTCGTAGCTCAGTCGTGTTCATCTTGCTGTTCTGGCGGGCACATCGAATGGTAGCGGGCCGACAGCTCCTTGCGGTCGGTCTTGCCATGCGTGTTGCGCGGGATCTCGTTCATGCGAATGTACCGGACCGGCAGCATGTAAAACGGTAGAACCGTCTTCAGGTACCGTTCCAGTTCCTTTTTCGTTTTTTCCGGATCCTGGTCGGTCGTGTACACCAGGCATACGGCCTGACCGCGATCAGGATGTGCCACACCGAAGGCCACGGCCTCCCTGACCGAATGATGCATGCCTGCGGGCTCTTCGATCTCGCCCGGGCTGACACGATACCCTGACGTCTTGATCATGTCATCCTTGCGCCCGACGAAATAGAGGTACCCGTCCTGGTCCTGCCTGACCAGGTCTCCGGACCAGACTTCGCGTCCGTTCATGTCCTGGCCGTTGCCTGGGCCGCTGTGCAATGGTCTGAACCGTTCGGCGGTCTTGTCCGGATCGTTCCAGTAGCCCTGGGCGACCAGTGGTCCCCTGTGTACCAGCTCTCCCACCTCACCTGGCCGGCACAGCGACCCGTCCTCGTGCACGATCCGGATTTCCGCGTGGGGTATGGCCTTTCCGATCGATGCTGGTCGGCGCAGGACCTCATCCGGAGGCAGATAGGTAGACCTGAACGCTTCGGTCAGCCCGTACATCAGGTAAATGTCCGAACCGGGAAGTTTCTTTGCAAGCTTCCGGACGGTGGCCTCGGGCAGGATGTCTCCCGAACTGGTGATGTAGCGGAGTGTCTTTTGGGCCTTTGCGGGCCATTCGAGCCGGACGAGTTGTTGCCAGAGCGACGGTACGGCAGCCAGTCCGGTGATCCGGCCCGTTTCCAGTGCTTTCATGACATCTTTTGGCAGCAGATAATCGTGCAGTACCAGGGTCGCACCGACACAGAAGGCGGTGGTCAGCTGGCTGAAGCCGTAATCGAAGCTGAAGGGCAGTACGGACAGGATCCGGTCACTTGACGTGTTCCCGAGGTAGGCCGCCACGCTTTGTGCACCCAGGCGCAGGTTCCTGTGGTTCAGTACAACACCCTTCGGTTTGCCCGTGCTCCCGGACGTGTAGAATATGGCAGCGAGACCGGTTTCAGGGAGGTCGCCGGGAAGCGGGCCACCAGGTTCTGAACAGAACGACTGCCAGCGATCTACCCTCAGGGCAGGTGGCAGGTTTTCAGGGAGTTCCGGCACCGTGTCAGTCAGAACGACATGACGCAGAGAATCACAGTGTTGCAGGGTGTCCTGCAGGGCCGTCAGTCTGTGTGAAGTGGTGACCAGCAGCTCGATTCCGCAGTCTTTCAGGATATGGCTCACCTGGAGGCTTTTAAGCGCCGGGTGCACCGGGACCATGCATCCGCCACAGCCCAGGGTTCCAAAAAATGCGGTGACGGCTTCTGTGCATTTCGGGAGGTAAATTCCGACACGGGTTCCGCGGTCCAGGCCGGCTCGGAAGTACCCCCCTGCAAAATGCCTGCATGCCGCCTCAAGTGCGCGGTAGGTAACCACGTCTTCACGATGCTCGAGTGCAACGTTTCCAGGGTGCCTGCTGGCCTGCTCAAGGAGGAATGAATATACGGAATTCGGCATAGGGCACAGTCTATTCCCGAAATCTTATACAAGACAAGCTGCCTGCGCGGGTACAATGATGGTCACCCCGTAAACGGATCCAAAGCGTTTGCGAACATGGCATGACAAATTCCTGTAGGGGAGAAGGAAGCAGGGGACGCAAGCGTTATTCGGTGGAGTGTATCGGTGCGGCGGTCAAGGTGCATGAGAACGACACCTCGATCGGTGACATATGCCGCAAGATGGGGATTTCGGAGGACTTGATCCTGGGCAAGGCGATGTCACAGGACATCACGCGTCGAAAGCGGTGAACGGCATGCGTGCGGGATGCGGTGGTGTTCGAGGACGACCTGCCGGTAGGTCAGCTGCAGGCCGGGCCAGGGGCATCAGCCACTCGGCTCAGCTACCTTTCATGTTATCGGATAGCTAGTGAATGGCGTGCACAGGCTTGAGTACTTGTATGCCCTGGTACTCGATAAAAATGCAGTATTTGCCCTCGTAGTTGTCAACGGTTCCAATTTGTGCCTTGCCTTGTCTAAGCGCACTTAACATGGATAACTCTGATTCGCAAAAAGCCCGAGCGACGACCCCGATATTCTTGAATATGCACGCTTTGATACGCTCTAGCTCTGGAGGCTTAAAGTTCACTTGGGAATGCTTTATGAGTGAGTCCGAGGCAGTGGGCAAGTTCGTATCTGACATGGTGCTGTGGTCCCGTACGATTTATTGATATTAATATGTAATGTTAATGATAATTATTATCATTCGCAATATTTAAAATTAAATATTATGCAGAATTGCAACTCATGCAGATGAGCAGGACATATGCAAGATATTCGTATCTGAAACGTCTAGAGCCCGTGACGTAGTTACCATATTTAAACTGCTGCCCAGCGACGCATCAGATTGAGGTATACGCCCGTCAGACGAACAATGTCTTTGTCGGCTTTACCATGCTCTCGTGAAAGTGCCTGAATGGATTGATCTAAGTCGTAAAGCAGTGAACGCTGACCGGAATCTTGCACCATGCTCTGGATCCAGAAAAATGAACTGATTCTTGTGCCCTTGGTTACCTGTAGCACCTGATGCAAGCTCGTAGAGGGGTAAAGAACCATATCTCCGGCAGGAAGCTTGACTTTCTGTGTCCCAAAATTGTCTTCGATAACCAGTTCGCCACCTTCGTATTCGCCTGGTTCACACAAAAATAATGTTGCAGACAAGTCTGAACGCATTACAACCTTGGTGCCCGTAACACGCATCAGCGCACCATCTACATGAACACCGTAGTGTTCCCCACCAGAATAGCGATTGAATTTAGGCGGATAGATTTTTTCTGGAATTGCGGCGGAGGTAAAATGTGGATGATTGCCCAGGGTTCTTAGAATATGATTTCCAAGGGATACGGCGACCGGAGATTCCTCATCTAGCTGCTGGTTCATTTTCACTGCTCCGGACAGCGTTCCAGCCGAAGACTGCCCGCTGATCCAGTCAGCACTTGCCAGGTGTTTGCGGAACTGGCGTACTTCCTCCCTGTTTAACACCTTTTTGATTCTCAACAGCATTACCGGTTTCCCGTGAGATTTTTACGATCCTTGTTGAAAAGGCAGCCCTTGTTGATTTCCGCAATCGCTGTGCAACCTGTCAATGCCATTGCCAGCTCCAGTTCATCGCGAATCATCTTGATCAGATGTGCAACGCCCTGGCTTCCAGCTACTGCCAGGGCATAGATTTGCAGACGGCCGATCATGACTGCATCGGCACCCATGGCAATCGCCTTGAAAACGTCATAGCCGCTTCGAACACCGCCGTCAAACAGGAGAGGATAATCCTGTCCCACTGCCTCACGGATTCCAGGCAGCATGTCAATGCTTGCAGGCATGCCATCCAGGGCCCTGCCTCCGTGATTGGAGACTGCGATAGCGTGGATGCCGGAATCGGCTAAGCGCATGGCATCATGTGGATGCGAGACACCTTTTGCGATGATGGGCAATGAGGTCTGCCGCTGTAGCCATTCAAGGTCTGTCCAGTCTGGTGCATCGCTCATCATTCCCTGAAAAATTACACTTTGCCCGGGTTGCAGATAAACCTGGGGCTTGGCAGGAAGCTTGTCCAGGTTGATTGCCTGGGCATGGGCAGGCATGACAAATCCTGATCTTGCAGCGTTGTAACCTGGGGTCTGAACCGGTGCATCCAAGGTAACCACTATCGCGCTGTACCCTGCATCTTCAGCGCGTTCAAGCAATGCTCGGTTGTAGTCCCTGTCGTGCTGAATATAAAGCTGGAACCATTTTGGCGAGTCAGTCTTGACTGCGACATCTTCCAGCCGCATGGAGGCCTGGGTACTCAGGACTATACAGGCTTGTTGTGCTGCAGCCCCGGCAGCCGTGGCTAGTTCACCCTCTTCATGAACCAGCGCCTGGGAGGCCACCGGGGCCATCAGGACTGGATGACGAAACGTTTGTCCGAACAGTACTGTTCGTGTAGTGGCATCTTCAAAACTCTTCAACACGCGATTGTAGATTTCTATGGAATTGAGTCCTTCGACGTTGGCCCTGAGGGTTTGCTCCGCTCCACTGCCGCTCGAAATATGTGCATGAGTCGCAGCTTCGATGAAGCCCGGCGCAATTCGCTCGTAGTCTGACGGGGACACCAGCTCACTTGTAATGGTGTCCAGGGGTTTGCAGATTCTGGAAGTGTGTGGTTTTTTCTTCGTCATCAGAATGCATGCTCGTATGGTGCTGCTGCCTTGCTGTCCTAGGCAGGCAATTTGATGTTGCCTGCCTAATGGCCACAATCATGGGCTCAGGACTAAAAGTCGTACGTCAGGGTCAGGTAGGCATTGCGCCGCTCACCGATGTAGACGAAACCACCGCTTCGATACGCCGCTGTAAAGATGTCCTCATCGGTGATGTTGTTTGCATTGAATCTCAGGTGGATAGCCGGGTTGATCCTGTAGTTCGCAAACAAATCAAGCGAGGTGTAACTCGGCACCTTGAGGTCGGTATTGGCTGCCGAATCGGGCTGTCCCACATACATCCGGCCCTTGTAGGTAGCCACGATTCCGGCGGAGAATGCCGGTGTCATCTGGTATCGCACCAGCAGATTGGCGCTTTCATCGGCAAAGTTGGCAAGCGGCTTGCCAATGTCGTTGGGATAGCTGCAGCCTCTTCTGTTACAGATCTCCACCGTGCCATCGCGGTAGGATTCCAGAATCTTCGAGCTCATGTTTGCAACGCCGAGTTGCATGCTCAGGTTCTCGGTGATGTTGCCTGTCAGGGAAAACTCGACCCCTTTGACTCGGTTTTCCCCGGTGTTGTAGGTTCCCGTCGTATCGTAGGAACTGGCCGAGTCTGACTCCATGACATCATCCTTGTTGATTTCGAACACAGCCAGGGTGGCCAGCAGTTTCTCGTCAAAGAACTCCCATTTGAGGCCTGCCTCGATGTTCTCGGTCTGTTCCGGATCACCCTGGCCGATTGTTTCCGGGTCCCCGCAGATACCGCCATAGCCGCAGCTGCCGCCTACATCCGATTCTCCCCCGTTGATGTTGCTGGCTGTGCTGAAGGTGAAGTACACATTGGCATCCTCCATGAAGTGATAGACCAGACTGCCGTGATAGTTCCAGTATCCATCAGAGTACGAGAACCGGGTCGGGGTGTCTGCACCACGACCGAGAACATTGTTGGAGTAGTCGAAATCGTCATAGCGCACGCCTGCAAACACGGTCAGCTGATCGGTGAGATCAAACGTATCCATCAGGTAGTGTGAGATCGTTTCGATGTCAAAGTCCGAATCCTGTCTTCCCTTGCTGATCGTGCCGGACCAGATCTTGTTGGGGTTCAGCCCATCCAGGGCTGCCTGTGCGACGTCGAGGCGATTGGTCCCGATCAGGTAGTCAGAGGGGGCATGATTGATGTCGTAGCGTCCGTTCTCTACCTTCTCTTCCGTGTATTCAACGCCGAGCAGGATTGTATGTGGTCTTCCACCCAGTTCCGTATCGTAGAACAGGTTGGCCTGGTTGCCGAGGTACTCCACATCCTGCCAGCCGTCTTGCGTGCTGTTTTGGGTGCCTTGGTTACGGCCAATGGAGATCACATAGCCGTTGTCGGTCTCACCGTAGCGAAACCCGTTTTCCAGGCGGAGCTTCTCATTGAACGCGTAGCGCGCCTTGAACGTGAACGTGTTTACCTCAGTGTCGAGGAAGTCGCGGTTTTCCTGCAGGTAGACCGTCGGATCATCCTCAGGCTTGCCGTCGACGAAGTAGGTGCCGAGATCCGGGATATCCTCAGCTGTCAGGTGATAGTAGTCCGCCACCAGTTCCAGGCGATCATTCGGTGCATAGGAGCCGGATAGCAACGCACCGAGGCGGTCCTCGTCTGCCGGGTCGCGGTCAGGAATCTCCTTGTAGCCGTACAGCAGGTTGGCCCGCACGGCGACCTGGTCACTGAGCCGTTTGTTGCTGTCTACGGTAACCCGCCTGTATTCATCTGTGCCGAGACTGGCATCTACACTGGTAAAGTCGTATTCGGTGCTCGCCTTCTTGGTGATCGTGTTGATTGTCCCTCCCGTTGAGCCGCGCCCGGCAAAGGTGGAGCTGGGGCCTTTCGTGACCTCGACCTGCTCCGCTGCAAAGCTCTCGCGCGTGGTCATGCCTGGGTCCCGCAAACCGTCGATGAACACGTCACTTCGCGCTTCATGGCCGCGAATGACGTAACGGTCCCCAAAGGCATTGCCTCCTTCCCCGGTGCCGATCGTGATTCCCGGCACGGTCGCAAGTACATCGCGCATGTCCGACTTGCCGGACTCCTCGATACGGGTCTGTGTCAGCACCTCGATCGTCTGGGGGGTGTCTGCCAGGGGTTTGACGTGGCGTGAATCCCCGGAGATCCTTGCCTTGTAAGGTGCCCCCGGTTCTGAATAGGGATTGGTGTCGATGGTCCGCTCTTCAATTCTCATCGTTTCCAGAATAACGGGGACTTCATCTTGGGCCGTTACGGCTGTGCTGGAAAGCACGGCAGAAAGACTCAGGGCCAAGGCTGTCTTGGTTGGCTTGGCCAGAAATTTTCTTGCGCGCTGGTTCCGTGAAGAGGCCGGCGTGAATTTTTCGGAATGAACTGACTTCATAAAATACTCCTGCAGGGTTGCCTGATGTCTATTTGTCGGTGATCAATGAATATTCGATGGGAATTGCCAGAGTCAGCTTTTCCCGATGCATGCTTTCTGGAATTTCGGGTAGCGGGTTGGCCTGAGCCAGCATGTCCAGGGCTGCTTTGTCCAGTTCTTGATGGCCCGAGCTTTTGATTACTTTTGAACTAAGGATTTCTCCCTGTTTGTTGATCGAAAACTGTAACGTCACAACCCCCTGTGTTTTTTTCTTTTTGAGGTCAATGGGGTAGTTCTTGTGCTGGTTCAGCCAGGCCATGAGGGTTCTGAAGTAGTGGCTTGTATCGGTATTTTTGCGACCAGGCCTTCTTTTGTTGTGCCTGACTGGCTTGACCGGCCCCCGGCTTTCGGGACCCGTTTTCTGTACAGGATTTTCCGGCACTGCCTTGACCTGGGTGCTGGCGGTCAGGGGTTCCTGGTGTGATTTCTGAACAGGGACCGGTTTCCTTTTCATCTCCGGCTGCACCGGTTTCACCTTGGGGGCTGCCGGCTTTTCGGGCCTGTCCTGGACAGTGGCATGAATCCTCCTGACTGTGTTGTGGCGTGCCTTTGGAAGTTCAGGGATTGAAGGCAAGGCTTGAGTGCGTGCAGCTTCCTTCTCCTGGACATCACGTTCAACAGGTTGCTGGTGTAGTTCAGCAGGTTGAACTGGCGAAGGTTTCGATGAAGGTGGTAGTTTTTTGTCTACAGCAGGCTCGGGCTCGAACTTGGGCCCAGCTTCTGCAGCACTGTGAATCTCGTTCTCTTCGATACCCGGTTCATGCAGCATGCGCCGTATCATGTGCGTATACTTGTCATTCATGTCCAGTCCGATGTCCACACCCTTATGTGCATTCTGCAAGGTGCCAGTGTGGCCTGATTGCCTGAAACCGAGGAATGCTATGGCTACGATGAGATGGAGACTGACAGCTATGCAAAATGCCAATAGCCAGTGATAGATGCTCATGAACCGGAACCTTCTGCTCTGCCGAACAAGGTGATGGTCGTGACGTGGTTCCTTTGCAGGGTACTCAACAAGTGATCGAGCGCAGACGCCTTGACATGCTTGTCTGCCTTGAGGACGACGTGGCCAGGCACTACGTTCAACTTCTCAAGAATTTCAGGGTCCAGAGACTCAAGCTCAACACGTACACCATTGATTCTGAGTGAGTGGTCTGAATGCAATGCGAGTGAAACAGCTGCGCTATTCAGGGCTTCATCGCTGTTTGAAATTGGAGGATCGATTTGTTCATTCGTGATCGCAGTGATTTCTCCTGCAATCATGTAAAACACCAGTAGCAAAAACACGATATTGATGAGTGGAATCATGTTCTCGTCACGATTCCTGGGCCCGGAATTTACCCTGTGATAGATTGCCCTGGTCATGCGTTCACTCGGGTTCTTCAGGAAATGAACCGCCAAAGGTCACGCGCTCGAGACCAATCTCGTTCAGACGTTCTACTGCAGAAACTATTGTTTGTACGGTCACATTGGCTTCAGTTAGGAGCAGCAGTGTTTTTGCCGTGTCAAAACTGTGAGCATCTTCTTCGGTAAGATCATCAAAACTCGCAATGGAAAAACTGCTGTTGTGGAGATTCAAGCTCCCTGTTTCTCCCAGTATCGCAACCTGTGATTCACGAACGCTTTCACTGGCACCTGTGCTCGTGGCCATTGTCCGAAAATCGATTGCACGCCACCGGGAAAACGTCGAAGACAGCATGAAAAAAAGCAGTAAAATGAATACCACGTCGATTAGTGCGGTCAGGCTGATGGACCGTGAGCGGCGTGGCTGGAACAATTGAAGCACGCTCATCTCATGCTCACCCCGCCTGTTGGGCAGGTTGCCCATCCAGCCCTGCCTTTAGCGTGAATAAATGCTCCAGGCTGTCCTGGACTGTGAAAGCATGTCTTTCCACCTGGCGTTCAAGCCAGCTATGGGCAAGGGCGGTGGGGATAGCAACGGCTAGACCTACGGCAGTAGTTAACAATGCCTGCCAGATCCCGCTGGAAAGGACCCCCGGGTTTATCTGGGACCCTGCAGCCTCCATGGCCTGGAAAGCTTCAATCATGCCCAGCACTGTGCCGAACAGCCCAAGAAGCGGTGCAAGGGTTGCAATTACCTCAAGAGGGCGCAGGTAGCTTGCTAGCTGGGTGATGGCCGCTCGTGCAATGCGTGTGGATTCTGTTTTGATATCACCACTGGACAAGGCAGGGTTCTTGAACAGCCTGAGTGTCTCAGACAGGGTGTGTGTGTAGAGGTTACTTCGTCCTGAAACAAGCGAGTCAGAAAGCATCAGCATATCGGACTCAACTTGCACGAGAGGTACAGACTTGGTCAGCTTTAGTGGGAGCCTGAGCAAGTAAAGCTGCCAAAACTTGATTAGAGCGATTGTGATTGAACCAATGGAAAAACAGATCAAGATCAGGACAACTGGACCACCCAAGTCCAGAATGCTGGTTCCAAATTCGATCATTTCGTGTGCATAGTTCATTCTATAACACAGATGATTATAATAACGATAATGAGAATTATTCTTATTATATTACATGAATATGTATTGTCAATCCCCCATGACTTTCAGAAATGCAATGATGGTGCGCGTTCATCCGGTCTTCTTTTGCAGAACCACGGAGATTGCCTCATTGATTCAAACCTTCAGGAGATTCATTCAATTCTTGCAGAGCATGCGTACCTGCTGTTGAGCACCCAACAATCGTTCGCGACCACTAGATGCCAAGCAGGTGATCCTGAGAAGACTTGCCCGTCAGGATTGTGCTAGTCTTGCCGGGTAGTCTGAACAATCACTTATCGGGAACCGGCAGGTACAAGTTTTCTAGGCGCTTAACAAACGTAAGTATCCGAATGTAAAACACTTATATCCCAGGCATTGGATTTGCTCGACACTGCCGGGATTCCACTAGGTCACGTTTTTCGTATTTCGATGAGTATCGGATTTTGGCACTTGAGAATTCAATTCACAGCTCTTGCACCGCTTGCAGATGAACGAGGAACTTGAGTCATTACGTCAGCAGATCGATGACGTGGACCGCGCGTTGCTGGACCTGATCAATGACCGGGCGAGCTTGGCGCTTCGAATAGCACAAGTCAAGGCACGCTCCGGTAAGGGCGGGACGTTTTACAGGCCTGACAGGGAAGCGAACGTGCTCAATAGAGTTCTCAAGCACAACCAGGGACCGTTGTCAGATGAAGAGATGGCACGCCTGGTACGCGAGGTCATGTCCGCCTGCCTGGCACTGGAACAGGTTCTGAACATTGCGTTTCTCGGGCCTTCCGGCACGTTCACGGAGGAGGCCGCACACAAGCATTTCGGCCGGTCCATCCAAACGGTAGCCGCAGACTCTATTGATGACGTGTTCCGGGAGGTCGAGTCGGACAATGCTGACTATGGCGTGGTGCCGATCGAAAACTCGACGCAGGGCATCGTCAACAGCACGCTAGACATGTTCATGGAGTCGACGCTCAAGATTGTCGGTGAAGTCGAGCTCAGGATACATCAGCATTTACTGACTCATGCGACCGATTTGTCCGGGATTGAAGTGCTGTACTCGCATCTTCAGTCGATAGCCCAGTGCAAGAGGTGGCTGGGTGACAACCTTCCCGGAGTGGAACGTATTCCGGTTACCAGCAATGCGGATGCCGCAAGGCGGGCCAGTGGCGAACCGCAGGCCGCTGCCATCGCAGGTGAGGATGCAGCCGTGAAGTACCGGCTTCCGGTTTTGAAAAAGAACATCCAGGACTCGCCTGGCAATACCACCCGTTTCCTGATCATCGGCAAGCAGGAAACCGCACCTAGCGGATCTGACAAGACTACGCTGCTGGTGTCCACGCACAACAAGCCTGGAGCCCTGTACAGCCTGCTGCAGCCGCTCGCTCAGAACAATGTCAGCATGACGCGCATCGAGTCCAGACCCTCCCACTGCATCAACTGGGATTATGTTTTTTTCCTGGACCTGGACGGCCATGTCGAGAACCCGACGGTCCGGGCCTCGATCGAGGAACTTCGCGCGGAAGCCGGACTGCTCAAGGTCCTGGGGTCCTATCCCAGGGCTGTACTCTGACACGCACGGTAGCGATTCGATGTTCGGCAAGGTATACCTGATCGGTGTGGGGCTGATTAACGGTTCACTCGCCAGGGACCTGAAAGTCCGGAATCTGGCAGAAGTGGTGGTCGGGGTCGGCAGGAGCAGGCAGCGCCTGGAAGGCGCCCGCACCCTCGGGACCATCGATGAATACTGCCTGCTGCGGGATGCCGATGTATCGGATGCGGATCTCATCGTCATCGGGGTACCGGTTGGGAGAACGGCCGAAGTACTGGCGGCTATCCGGCCCAGTTACCGCTTTGATACCCTCCTGACGGATGTGGGAAGCACCAAGTGCAGCGTGATTCAGGCAGCCCTGGAAGTATTCGGTGAACTGCCCCCGGGGTTTGTGCCCGGGCATCCGATTGCAGGCAGCGAGCTGAGCGGATACGAGCATGCACAGGAAAACCTGTTCCTGGACCGGAAGGTGATTCTCACACCGGCCGGTTCCACGGATGCACAGGCTCTGCAGCGCATCCGCCGGATGTGGCAGGCCACCGGTGCATCGGTCGATGAACTGGATGCCGGACTGCATGACCGGATCCTGTCTGCGACCAGTCACCTGCCGCACATGGTGGCCTATACGCTGGTACACTACCTGGGCGGTCGGCAGGATGCGGATCACATCTTCGGCTATGCCGCGGCGGGCTTTTACGATTTCACGCGCATCGCATCCAGCAGCCCCGACATGTGGGAGGATATCTGCATGGCCAACCGGGATGAACTGCTTGCTTCCCTTGATGGCTTCGCAGGCCTGCTGGAGACGCTGCGCGCCATGATTGCGGAGGGTGACGGACCCCAGCTGCATGATTTCCTGGGACAGGCCAAGCGTTTGCGCGACAGCAATTCCGCAAGATGACAGGCTTCGGATACAATCCCTGACTGATAGTGAATTCCAGCTTTCAATTACAACCGCATGGCCAGTGCGGGGGCGTGCTGTATGTCCCGGGTGACAAGTCCATCTCGCACCGTGCGGTAATGCTGGCCTCGCTGGCACAGGGTACGAGCGAAATCAGAGGATTCCTGCCCTCCGGGGACTGTCAGGCAACCGTTTCGGCATTTCGCTGCATGGGCGTTGACATGGAGCAGCCGGAGCATGAGCGGATACGGGTCCATGGCGTCGGGCTGCATGGCCTCCAGGCACCAGGCAGTGCGCTGGACATGGGGAACTCGGGCACGGCCATGCGCATCCTGGCAGGCATCCTTTGCGGGCAGAAGTTCAGTGCAACCCTTACCGGGGATGCTTCCCTCAGCCGCCGACCGATGCGGCGCATCGTAGATCCACTGCGTGACATGGGAGCCTCGATCAGCATGAGCAAGCAACAGACCGCACCGCTCGATATCCGGCCGGTGCAGGCGCTGCGCGGCATCGACTTCCACATGCCGGTGGCAAGCGCCCAGGTCAAGTCCTGCATGCTGTTGGCGGGACTCTACGCATCAGGCACTACCTGCATCCAGAGCGAGCAAGGCTGTCGCGACCACACGGAAAGAATGCTCCAGGCCTTCTCCTACCCCGTGGAAGTGCAAGATAACCGGGTGTGCCTCCAGGGCAGGGGCAGGCTGGAAGCCACCGATATCGAGATCCCGGGGGATTTGTCCTCTGCGGCATTCTTCATCGTGGGGGCACTGATATCCGGATCGTCGCAGCTTACTGTGAAGAATGTCGGGATCAACCCGACCCGATGCGGTGCGCTCGAAATCCTGCGGCGCATGGGTGCCAGGATTGATATCCGGAACGAAAGGCACTATGGTGCGGAACCCGTGGCAGACCTCGTGGTTACCAGCAGCGCGTTGCGTGGCATAAAGATTCCGGAGCACCTGATTGCAGATACTATCGACGAGTTTCCAATACTGTTCATTGCCGCAGCCTGTGCCGAGGGCACCACGGAACTGGATGGCGCGGGGGAATTGCGCGTGAAGGAATCAGACCGCATCCAAACCATGGCCACCGGACTCAGGAATCTCGGCATCGATGCCAGGGAAAAGCCGGCTGGCCTGACAGTCAGGGGCGGAAGGCTCACAGGAGGTGTGGTCGATAGCGGAGGTGATCACAGGGTGGCCATGGCGTTTGCCATCGCCTCGCTGGCCGCAACCGGTGCAGTGAAAGTGCTCGATACGAATCCTGTGGCCACATCCTTTCCTGACTTCGCAGACCGTGCCGCGCAACTGGGCCTTCGGTTCGGATAAGCGGCCGTTTCAGATGTCCCCGGAAACCGTTCCAGTAATAACCATTGACGGGCCCGCCGGCTCGGGCAAGGGCACCATCGCTGTGAAGCTGGCCAGTCTGCTCGGGTATCACTACCTGGGAAGCGGCACCCTGTACCGGGTGCTGGCATGGTTCAGCCTGCATCACCAGGCCGATGCCGATGACCTGGAGAGTGTCCTCGGCATGTGTGAAACCATGCAGATCCACTTCGAGACTTTCGGGGAAGATGGGGAAGTACGGGTATGGCTCGACGGCCAGGACATCTCGGACAGGCTGCGAACGGAGGAATGCGCACTGGGCGCCTCCAGGCTTGCCATGTGCCAGCCAGTCAGGGAAGCCCTGTTGGAGAAACAGCACGGATTTCGCATGACACCTGGGCTGGTCGCGGAGGGAAGAGACATGGGTACGGTGGTGTTTCCGGATGCGGGGCTCAAGATCTATCTCACGGCCAGCGCCATGGAACGGGCCCAGAGGCGGCATAAACAGTTGAGGAAACAAGGAATTAGTGCTAGCCTTGACGATCTTTTGGCAGAGATTGAGGCGCGCGATGCCCGCGACAAGGAGCGGGCCATCTCCCCGTTGAGACCGGCCGATGATGCGGTGAGGGTGGATTCGACGAATCTGACCATCGCCCAGGTGGTGCAGCATGTCGCGGCACTGGTTAAGAGTTAGAACCTAGCATGAAAAGGGACGAAGACAAATTATATGGCTGAAAGTTTTGCCCAGCTTCTTGAAGAGAGCGAAGATAATATCAACACGCAGCCAGGGATGATCATCAATGGCACGGTCGTGGACATCGGCAAGGATGCTGTAATCGTCAACGCCGGGCTCAAGTCTGAGGGCATGATCCCGATCGAACAATTCCGGACCGACAACGGCGAACTCGAGGTTGAGATCGGCGATGAGGTTGAGGTGGCCCTGGATGCGCTTGAGGACGGGTACGGCGAGACCAGGCTGTCACGTGAGAAGGCGAGGCGTGCACGCGCGTGGACGGAACTGGAGCGTATCCACGAAGCCGGCGAGACAGTGACTGGAATGATTACCGGCAAGGTCAAGGGCGGCTTCACGGTGGAACTGCAGGATCTTCGAGCGTTCCTGCCCAGCTCCCTGGTGGATATCCGTCCGGTTCGGGATACGACCTACTTGGAAGGCAGGGAGCTTGAATTCAAGCTCGTGAAGATCGATACCAAGCGTAACAATATCGTCGTCTCGCGCAGGGCCGTGGTCGAATCGGAATACAGCGTCGAGCGCGAGCAATTGATCAATGCACTGAAGGAAGGCGCCATTATCAAGGGTATCGTGAAAAACCTGACCGATTACGGGGCATTTCTGGACCTGGGGGGTATTGACGGGTTGCTGCATATTACGGACATGGCTTGGAAGCGTGTCAAGCATCCGTCCGAGATCGTGTCCATTGGAGACGAAATCGACGTGCGGGTGCTGAAGTTTGACAAGGAAAAGACACGTGTCTCGCTCGGCCTGAAACAGCTCAACGATGATCCCTGGAGCGGGATCGACCGCCGCTACCCTGAAGGTACGAGAGTGTTCGGCAAGATCACCAACATTGCGGACTACGGCTGCTTCGTGGAGATCGAGGAAGGCATAGAAGGTCTGGTGCATGTCTCCGAGATGGACTGGACCAACAAGAACGTCAGTCCCTACAAGGTGGCCTCGCTGGGAGATGAGGTTGAGGTGATGGTCCTGGACATTGATGAGGAACGCAGAAGGATCTCACTGGGTCTGAAGCAGTGCCAGCCCAATCCCTGGGACAATTTCGCCAGCAAGTACAGTCGAGGAAGCGAGACACAGGGGATCATCAAGTCGATTACCGATTTCGGAATCTTTGTTGGCCTGGAAGGCGGCATAGACGGGCTCGTGCACCTGTCGGACCTGGCTTGGAACATGCCCGGTGAGGAGGCCGTGCGGGCGTACAAGAAAGGTGATGAGCTGCGCGCCATGGTACTTTCGGTGGATGCCGAGCGTGAGCGGATATCGCTGGGCGTCAAGCAGTTGGTACAGAACCCGTTTTCGGCCTGGATAGCAGAAAACCCCAAGGGCAGCATTGTCAAGGGGACCGTGAGCGCCGTGGAGGCCAAGGCCGCTACCATTCGCCTTGCAGACGGTGTCGAGGGGATGCTCAAGGCCTCTGAAATTGCGCGCGACCGGGTAGAGGATGCACGCACGGTGCTGAAAGAAGGCCAGGAGGTTGAGGCCAAGTTCGTGGGTGTGGACAAGAAGTCGAGGACGGTCACGCTTTCCATCAAGGCCAAGGAGTCCCAGGAGGAAGCATCCGCTGTTCAGGATTACAGCAGCAGCGAGTCCCCTGCGACCAGCCTCGGTGAAATTCTCAAGGAGTCGATCGAGGAAAACAGGGAAAGCGCCAAGGGTTGATTTGACTACAGGGTTCAACAGGAGAACAGGATGACTGCTGAAGCACATAAGAAGGTGATCACGAAGTCGGAACTGATCGAGAACATTGCTGGTCAGCAAAACCACCTTGCCTACAAGGATATCGAACTCTCGGTAAAAAGCATCATTGAGCTGATGAGCACTTCGCTGGCAAAGGGCGAGCGTATCGAGGTGCGCGGATTCGGGAGTTTCTCGCTGCATTTCAGGCCTCCCCGTATCGGGCGTAACCCCAAGACCGGCGAAGCCGTGTCCCTGCCCGGGAAACATGTCCCGCATTTCAAGCCAGGAAAGGAGTTGCGGGAGCGTGTGAACCGGTCTCCCGACGGCGGACAGTAGATCCGAAAGAGTGCAGGAGACGCTTCGGCAATCCCTGGAATCTCATGCTTCGTTTCCTGTCTCTTCTGGTGCTGGTGGTCATCGCAGTACTCATATCGATTTTCACGCTTGAAAACCTGGACCCGGTAACCATCCGGTTTCTCACGCTGAACCTGCAGGTGCCGCTGGGAGTCACGCTGCTGTTATGCCTCGGTGCAGGTGCACTGGGGGGCTTGCTGTTCAGTGCCGCAGTGGCTTTGCGCAACCGCCGCCGTGTCAAAACCCTGGCCAGGAAAGTCGAAATGCTTGAGCAGGAAATCACGAACCTGAGGCAGTTGCCTATCAAGAGCCCCAGATGATGTTTGAAATGTACTGGTTGCTGCTGCTGATGGCAGGGGCTGCAGGCTGGTATCTTGCATACATCTATTACCGTTCCAGACCGAAACCCAAGATTCCGGGCGAGTACCTGAAAGGTCTCAACTACCTGCTCGACGAGCAGCCGGACAAGGCACTGGAAGTGTTCATCGATCTGGTCGACGTGGATACCGAGACCGTCGAGACCTACCTGATCCTGGGGAACATGTTCCGGCGCAGGGGCGAGGTGGACCGTGCAATCCGTATCCACCAGAACCTGATCGCGCGTCCTGCCCTGGGTGCCAACTACCGTTCGACCGCGCTGCTTGAACTAGCGAAAGACTACTTCAAGGCTGGCCTGCTGGACCGCGCTGAATCCCTGTTCGTGGAAGTCGTCAAGCTCGGGCTGCAGGCCGAAGAGGCCTATCCCCTGTTGCTGAGCCTGTATGAACAGGAAAAGGAGTGGGAAATGGCTATCGAGACCGCCACCGAGATGCAGAAAAAAAGCGATAAGAGGATGAACCAGACCATCGCACATTATTACTGTGAGCTGAGTGAGCAGGAGTTTGCCAGGCACGCGGGCGACCTCGCTGCAGCCAGGAAAATGGCCAGGAAGGCCCTGTCCCATGACAAGGGCTGCGCAAGGGCCAACGTGTTGCTCGGGAATTATGCCATGCACGAGAAGAACTGCAGGGTTGCCATCAAGCATTACACCGGCGTGTTCAGGCAGAAACCGGAGTACCTGCCGGAGATTTTCCTGAAATTGCGTGAGGCATTCCTGATGCAGGACAATCTGGATGGATTCAGGCAGTTCCTCCTTAAAATCAGGGATTCCAAGTTGAGTGGTATCCTGCTGCCTGCCCTGTTGACGAACCTGACCTTGGATGAGACGGAAAGAAGCGAGGTGCTGCAGTTGCTGGAGCAGAAACCGGAGCTGTCCCTTCCCGAAATCAGTGCCTTCCTGGAGAACCTCCGGCAGCAGGAGAAGTCCTTGGGAGAACTGGGTGCGGACAGGGTCCAGGCAAGCATCGAGAACTTTATCAGCGGATGCAGTTCACACCAGTGCATGCAGTGCGGGTTTCAGGGCAAGAGACTCTACTGGCAATGCCCGAGCTGCCATTACTGGGGCACGGTAATTCCGGTGGTGCCCGGACTGGAGTGAGGCACGGCGCAATGACTGGATGGGATACTGCTGATTCCGGACAGTCAATGCTACAGGACGCTGGTATAATTCCCTTTTTCTGAAACATTCACCAGGACCAGCATGACGAGGGTACGCAAGGCGGTTTTTCCCGTAGCGGGAATGGGTACCCGTTTCCTCCCGGCAACCAAGGCCAGCCCGAAGGAAATGCTGCCCGTGATTGACAAGCCGTTGATCCAGTATGCTGTCGAGGAGGCCGTCTCGGCAGGGATGGACACGCTCGTATTCGTGACCGGCCGTAACAAGCGCTCCATCGAAGATCATTTTGACAAGGCATATGAACTGGAGTCTGAGCTCAAGGCCAAATGCAAGCTTGAGATGCTTGAACTCGTGCAGAACGTGATTCCGGATCATGTCAGTTGCCTCTACATTCGTCAGGCCGAACCGCTGGGGCTGGGTCATGCGGTACTGTGTGCTGAACCTGTGATCGGGGATGACCCGTTTGCGGTCATTCTCGCAGACGACCTGTTTTACTACGAGGAGCAGGGATGCCTGTCACAAATGGTGGAAGTATTCGAAGCGAATCGCTGCAGTGTGGTGGGGGTGCAGAAAATGCCACGCGATGAGGTCAGCCGGTATGGGGTGATTTCCGGCAGCAGTCTCCGGGAAGGCTTGTGGGAAGTCGATACGTTCGTAGAAAAGCCTGACCCGGCTGATGCCCCTTCCGATGTAGTCGTGGCTGGCCGCTATATCCTGCAACCGTCCATTTTCGGATTGCTCGACAATACCCGGGCAGGGGCAGGCGGGGAGATCCAGCTGACTGATGCACTGTCGGATCAGGCCCAAAAGGAAAAAGTACTCGCATACCAGATCCTGGGAAAACGTTACGACTGCGGCAGCAAGCTGGGGTACTTGGAAGCAACAGTTGAACTGGGAGTGGAGCACCCGTCATTCGGTGAGGACTTCAGGGAGTACCTCGTCAGGTTCGTGGACTCATTGCGTGTCAGGGGATAGTCCCGTTTCCATCAGTCCCGTATGGATTTTCCAGTGCTGGGAACGGCTGTTTCGCATCTACCTGGACGGTCTTGCGTTTCGTTCCGAGGATCTTGAAATGAAACATGCACAGGGCGCGAAGTCCAGCACACGTTTCAATTCGAACGCATTCAGCAGGATGACATTCGTGCTGTTGTCAATCAGTGCAAATGGAATTTCCCTGGCTGGGTTTGGACCTGGTGGATTGCCTGTTCAAGCCAGGAAATAGTTGAATTTGAAATTCCTTGAAAATAGTGTAGAAAGTTTGCCATCAGACTTTCATTGACAACGCCGGGTAGCATCATGGATTTCGAGTGGATCGCAATTGCCTTGGGAGATGTCGCCTGGATCTCCATAGCGTTCGTCCTGGGACTGCTGTTCAAGACTTTCAGGCTTCCGCCCCTGGTAGGTTTCCTTGCGGCAGGCTTTGTGCTCAACCTGTATGGAATTGCAAGCGGGGAAATGCTGCACAGACTGTCGGATCTGGGCATCACCCTGCTGCTCTTCATCGTTGGTCTCAAGCTGAATCTTCGAACCTTCGCACGACCTCAGGTTTGGGCCGTCACAGGTCTGCATATGTCGATCACTGTGGTGGTCTTTGGAGTTGCCATCTATACCCTGGCTTATCTTGGCACTCCCTTTCTCTCAGATCTTGACCTTTCCCGTGCCTTGCTGATCGCTTTTGCATTGAGCTTTTCCAGCACCGTATTCGTGGTAAAGGTACTTGAAGAGAAGGGGGAGATGGCTTCATTGCACGGCAGAATCGCGGTTGGGATTCTCATCGTGCAAGACCTGGCGGCCGTCGTATTCATCGCGATTTCTGCAGAAATGCAGCCGACGTTCTGGGTACTCCTGCTGCTGCTGCTCATCCCGTTGCGACCGCTGCTGATCTTTATCCTGCAACGTGTGGGTCACGGCGAACTTCTGGTTCTATACGGCTTCCTGCTTGCACTGGGAGGCGCTGAAGTATTTGAGCTTGTCGGGCTGAAAGGCGACCTGGGCGCTCTCCTTCTGGGCGTATTGATTGCCAATCACAAAAAAGCCAGTGAGATGGCAAAGACCATGCTGGGTTTCAAGGATCTTTTCCTGCTGGGCTTTTTCCTGTCCGTCGGCATGTCTGGACATTTGACGGCCGAGGCTGTTCTCATCGGTGCAGCCATAACGCCCTTCGTATTCCTCAAGTCAGCGCTGTTTTTCGGTTTGCTGACTGGATTTAAGCTGCGTGGACGTACCTCGTTACTCGCATCATTAAACCTGACCAACTACAGTGAATTCGGTCTCATCGTCACAGCTGTCGGTGTTGCAAGTGGCTGGATTGACAGCTACTGGCTGATTGTCATTGCGGTAGCGCTGTCCCTGTCCTGTGCCATTTCTGCAGGACTCAACGTTACTGCCCATCAGATTTATGCTCGGTACTCAATGTTGTGGAAACGCCTGCAGCGTTCGGAGCGTCTTGCCGATGACCGGCCGCTGGATATCGGGGGTGCGGTCATCGCGATTATCGGGATGGGACGCGTCGGCACCGGTGCCTACGATAATATGCATCAACAGTATGGCTGGGCCGTTGTCGGTGTGGACATCGATCCGGTCAAGGTGAGGCACCAGCAGTCGACGGGCCGCAATGTATTACTGGGCGATCCAAGCGATGCGGACTTCTGGGATCGTGTTCAGGAGGCCCACACACTCGAACTGGTGATGCTGGCATTGCCGAACCTGGCCGCCAATCTCGCTGTCCTCGATGAGCTGAAAGCTTCTTCGTTTAGCGGTCAAGTTGCAGCGACGGCCCGGTTCGAGGATGAAATCAAGCCGCTCAAACAGGCAGGGGCATCGACCGTGTTCAACGTGTATGCCGAGGCGGGTTCAGGGTTTGCCGAACATGTAGCTTCACAAGCATCTGCACCTGCCAAACGCAAGCAGTCATCTCAACCGTCCCATTGAACCGATTGCACAAGCTAGGCTGAGAAAAGATTTTCGCACAAGAACCCATACGAACTGGTTCTCAGCTTGTGGGAACTTCGCATCAGACGCTTGATCGGGTTCAGGCGGCATGCCAGGCCGTCCCTATCCGTTTAAGCTACTTTATTCAGAGAATGGCAAACTTCACAGCAAATGCCAGGGAGATCACAATTACTGCTGGCGAGGCTTCACTCGCACGCCCACCCAGAATTTTGATGGCTGTGTAGGTGATGAAACCGAATCCGATGCCCGTGGCGATCGAGAACGTGAAGGGCATGGAAAGGGCAGTCACCACGGCAGGCACGTACTCAGTGACATCATTCCAGTCTATGTCCGCCAAGCCTCCGGCCATGAAACACGCCACAAACAGCAAGGCCGGGGCCGTTGCATAGGCCGGGATGGTAGTGGCCAATGGCGACAGTACGATGGCCGCGACGAACAGCAGGGAGACCACTACCGCCGTCAATCCGGTCCGTCCGCCAGCATTCACGCCTGCCGCACTCTCGATGTAGCTCGTTGTCGTCGATGTTCCGAGGGTTGCCCCGGCAACTGTAGCGACGGAGTCTGCAATCAGTGCCTTGCGAATGCGAGGCAGCTTGCCGTGCTCGTCAAGCAGTCCTGCACGATGCGCAATCCCGATCAAGGTTCCCGCCGAATCAAACAGGTCGACAAACAGGAATGCAAACACGATCGTCACAAGACCAATCTGAAAGGCACCAGCCAGATCGAGCTGGAGAAAGGTAGGTGTCATCGCCGGCGGGGCTGCGATGACACCATTGAACGGCGAGACATCAAGCACGATACCCGCTGCTGTTGCAAGGAGGACGCCGATGACGATGGCACCGGGAACCTTCCTGAAGTTCAGGACGATGATGACGATGAACCCTGCTGCGGCAAGAAGTGCCGGTGCAGCGGTCATGTTGCCAATTGTAAGAAGTGTCTCTGGATGACCCTGAATGATGCCTGCATTTTTTAGCGCGATGAGCGCGAGGAACATCCCAATGCCAGAAGATACGGCCAGCTTGAGGGACTTGGGAACCGCATTGATGATCCACTCGCGTGCACGGAAGATGCTCAGCAACAGAAACAGCACCCCGGAGATGAATACGCCTCCCAAGGCAACCTGCCAGGCATAGCCCATGTCCAGAACAACCCCATAGGTGAAGTAGGCGTTAAGACCCATCCCTGGTGCGAGCGCGACAGGATAGTTGGCATAGAGGCCCATGATCAGGCTGCCAACTGCAGCGGCCAGACAGGTTGCAATGAATACGGATGCTCTGTCCATTCCTGCATCGGCAAGGATCAAGGGGTTGACGAACAGAATGTAGGCCATGGTGAGAAATGTTGTGATACCGGCCAGAACTTCTATCCGGACCGTCACGCCGTTCTCGGAAAGCTTGAAATATGAGTCCAACATCTTGGTTCCGGGCGCCTTGACTCAATCACCCGTGATCAGCAGGTTACTGTAAGCGAGCGAGTGGGTTCAATGCTTATTATTTTTCCGGGTTATTTACTTTAGTTTGAACACAGGAATCAAGGTTGAGCATCAAGGTGCAATCTCCCAGTCAGTTCCATAACTGCTCTCATGCGCAAATGGCGTGATTCAGGGTCACCCTAGCCAGGGTTTGTTGCTGAACGGCTCCGGAGTTGGCGGTGCAGCCACTCGACCCGTGCGCGATTGACCCCCAAGTCATGCATGCCATATCTCGATGCGGAACTGATGTGGATTACCTGCTCTTCTGGACAAAGCAGGCATTTCAGGTTGTCCGGGAACCTGAAAATTCGAGAATAACAGACAGCGTGAATGTACTGGTCAGCGGTTTCCAGAAGCATGATGCGCGGCCTACGGCGCAACAACTCTCTCAGCCTGTCGAAGGTGGCAGACGGGTCGTCCCCGGCAGGCAATGGTTGAACGTAATGAAACTTCGAAGTTCCGTGCAGGCTGCATACATAGTTCAGCCGGATTGTGCGGTATACACGCAGCTTTTCAAGGTCATTGTTTCTTTTCAGTACCAATTCTGCAGTCCTGTTTCGTGCCATGTTGTACCACCATGGCCTGAGATTCTGTGTTGTATTCGAAACCAAATCACAAGACAGCCGGTTCGTGCAGGACCCGCATTTCGAGGTGTCAGGGCCATTTCAGTGGAACTTCACGTTCAGTTCACAAATCGGCAGTTTCACCATACAATGAAATCTTCCACAGTTACGGATGATTCTTGATAAATGCCACCTTCAAAACTGCTCCATCTGTGTGTTCTGGTTTTCAGTATATTTGTTTTGACGGATGCACGTGCCGACTTCTATGCAGGCGCTGATATCGGCCTGGGAGATGTACGAACCCTGGGTTCCAGTGTTACCGGGCAAAGTAACCCGACGCGTTGCGATGTTCTTATGTACAGCGATATGACCCGCCCATCCGGGGCGATCGCCAGTGATCCCGCCTGCGGGGATGTTGACCCGAAGGGAAAATGGAGTTCCCGGTTTGATGCTGGGAGCGGTCTGGCAGCGGGTCTGCAAGCGGGCTATGTTCGTGACCGGGTGCGCTTCGAGCTGGAATTCATGCATGTCAAGCCCGGCTCAGCGAGTTACCCCATCATTACCGCCTCGACGCATCCGGGTCTGGCAAGCAAGGACCGCGAGTGGAGCGAGACTGCACCCCCCTATGAATGGATCTCGGGTTTACGCATTCAGCAGTACTTCGCCAACGTGTTCTATGATTTTGCATCAGGGTCCAGGTGGACACCGTACGCAGGCCTGGGCGCCGGATGGGCCCGTATTCGGATGCAGTACAAACGCAGGCTCCTGCGCAAGACGGAGGATGAGGGTTATCTGGGTGTGGCACCGGACATTCCGGAAATGCAGCGAGGGTACGGCTGGGATGAGGGCTCATGGCTCGAGTGGCGGCAAAATGCGGCAGGCACGCTGAGTTCCATGGACACCGAACTGTCTGACACGTTGTTCGGATTTCAGTTGCTTGCTGGTGTGGACTACGCCTTGACCGGTCAAACCTCTGTCGGCATGAAGGCACGATGGGCACGGTTCGACAGTTTCAGAGACCGTGCTCCCTATGCCCAGATCCGAAGCCATGAGCCGGTGCATGCGGACGGGGTTACCCCTTTCGTGGATCAGGTTAGAATGGATGACATTGAATACTGGGCGGTAACCGTTGGTTTCAAGCACCGTTTCTGAAGGTCCAGCAGGCGGTTTCACAGGGCTCTCAACAACCTGTCGCCCAATGAGCACGCGGTGTTGAAGGCCGCTTGACCCGCCTGTGCGTTCTGGGTGATATCGGGAAAGGGTGGCCGCAATGCATGATGTAACGGATACCGACTGGTTCGAGGGCTTACGCGCTTTCGTGGATAATGAGGATGGCAGCTCCCCTGAATTGGCTGATTTGCCTGCTGCGTGGGATGCCACACCCCCGGGTTTACGAGATTCGGACTTCCCGGACCATTCAGCGCGCCACGTGTTAATTTTGAGCTACATAAACTGGGCCTTCACTAAACGATGGGCCTGGGATGGTCTGAACCGGCTATTGGTTACTTTCGAAGAGCGCCGTGAGCCAGTTCCGGATTATCTAAAGGACTGGGCCTGTAGCGTCGTATCCAGGCGATACACAGGAAAGCTCAAGATACCCTCCAAGCCAAGAAACCCACGCGATGCAGCGCAGGAGGGCAGGGATTTTCGGATCATGCGTGTTTACAATGTGCTCCTCCAGCAAGGATGGTCTGAGAAGAAGGCCAGGGATGAAATCATGATGGCATTGGGTCATGCAGACGACGATACCATTCGCTCGGTCTTTCGGAAGATGGAAAACTTTCATATTTTCAAGCCGGTAACTAAAAAGAGGAAGTCGCTACGGCCAGTAAGGAACTGAACGCGTTCGCGAGCATCTTCGCCTTGTTGCACGGGGCGGTGTTCGACGATACATGCTGGTCGAGTGCCTCAGCGCTGATCAACGAAGCCTCAGGACCGTGGGTTTTTAAAACAGAAAAATATTGGGTATGACGGAAAAAACGGGAAGCAAGACAGGAGCACGGTCCGCTTCAGCCAAAGGAAGTGAATCCTGTGGTGACCTCCAGATGGCCCCCGAACTCATGATGGAGCTTGCACGCAAGGCGGCAGAACTTGTCGTGGAACGGATCAATAGGCTGCATGGGGAAGATGCCTGGGAGGGAGAGTTCAGGCAGGAACTGGAGGACCGGTTGACGGGGGCCCCACCCGAAGAAGGCCGACCGGCAATGGAAGTCCTTGAGCAGGCTGCACGCGAGATCCTTCCGGTTTCTTTGCGGCTGGACCACCCACGTTCGTTCGCATTCATTCCGACTTCACCCACCTGGCCCGGTGTGCTGGCCGACTTCATGGCTTCCGGGTACAACGTGAACGCGTGTACCTGGCTGGTAGCCAGTGGTCCGAGTCAACTGGAGTTGGTGGTTATCGACTGGTTTCGGTGCTGGCTGGGGTATCCGGAGGGTGCGGGCGGGCTTTTGACGAGCGGGGGATCGGCAGCCAGCATCAATGCCCTGGTGGCGGCTCGTGAACAGGCAGGCAATCCTGAGCGGGCAACCGTGTATATGAGTGACCAGAGTCACAGTGTGAACAACCGTGCTGCAAGGATTATCGGTATTCGCCCCGAGCATATACGCATGCTTCCATGCGATGGGCACTTTCGCCTTGATATGGAGGCCATGGTGCGCGCCGTAGCGGAGGATCGAGTCCAGGGGTTGAATCCCATCGCAGTGTGCGCCAATGCTGGGGCATCCAGCACCGGGGCCGTTGACCCACTTGAAAAGATGGCAGAATTCTGCAGGGCCCAGGGAATCTGGTTGCATGTCGATGCAGCATACGGGGGTTTTGCAGTTGTGACCGATCAGGGCAGGAAGCTTTTGCGCGGCATCGAGCATGCCGATTCGGTGGGCCTGGACGCTCACAAGTGGTTCTTCCAGCCGTACGAGGCTGGTGGTCTCTTGGTGAAGGACGTGCGCACCCTGGAGCGAGCTTTTGCAGTGCGCCACGACGTGCTTCAGGATACGATCTGGGGTGCGGATCACCCGAACCTTTCGGACCGCGGCCTGCAGTTGAGCCGTTCCTTTCGGGCCCTGAAAATCTGGATGTCCGTACAGACCTTCGGAATGGCCGCGTTCCGCCGTGCCGTATCGAAAGGAATGGAACTGGCCGCACGGGCCGGGGAGCATGTCAGCGAGCACCCGATCCTGGAACTGCTGAGCCCCGTGTCGCTGGGCATCGTGTGCTTCCGGGTCAATCCTGCGGATTCAGGACTTGGCGAAGACGCCCTGGAAAACATCAACCGGGCTGTGCTCACCCATGTATTCTGGGATAACCGTGCATTGATATCCTCCACAACGCTCGGGGAAAAGTTTTCGCTGCGAATGTGTATTCTCAACCACGCAACGACCTGGGAGGACGTGAAGGAGACCCTGGAAGCCATTGCGGGGTTTGGGAAAGAAGCGGTATCAAACGTGGTACATACCTGACTATTTTGTAAGTACTTGATGTTATTGGCTCCCCGGGACGGGCTCGAACCGCCGACCTAGTGATTAACAGTCACCCGCTCTACCAACTGAGCTACCGGGGAATTTGAGGACGAGAAATGGTAGCGATCCACTATGCACAGGTCAATGGATCATGATGCTGCGGATTATACGGTGTTTTGACCCTGATCGCAGTTCGGAAAGCATGATTGCTTGTCAGAGCGTATTGAAGCGAGTGGCAGCTTCTTCCAATACCCCCATGCTCGTAGCAAACGAGATGCGCATGTGACCGGGCGATCCAAATGCCTTGCCAGGTACTACGGCCATACCCGCCTCATTCAGCAAATGTTCCACGAAGCCCAGATCATCTGAAATACCTGCTGTTCTTTCAATCAGGCCTTCGATGTTTGGAAAGCAGTAAAAAGTCCCGTCACTCAACGGGCAGCGGATTCCTTCAATTTCATTCAGGGCTTCCACGATGAAATCATGGCGCTTCTCAAATTCTTCGCGCATGGTGGCAACAAAGCCCTGGTCACCGGTCAGCGCGGCCTCGGCCGCGGCCTGCGATACGGAGCTTGGATTGGATGTGCTCTGCGACTGAATTTTTGTCATGGACTTGATGAGCGCTTCCGGCCCCCCCGCATAGCCGATTCTCCAGCCCGTCATGGAATAGGCCTTGGAGACACCGTTCAGCACCAGGGTTCGGTCAGCCAGTGATGGCGTGGTGTTCAGGATGTTTGAAAACTCCTGTCCACGAAACATAATGTGCTCATAAATATCGTCACTGATCACGAACACCTGCGGATGCCTTTCCAGCACCCCGCCCAGCGCACCGAGTTCATCCCGGGTATAGGCGATTCCAGTCGGGTTTGACGGGCTGTTGAGGACCAGCAGCCGGGTCTTGTCCGAGATACTGCGCTCCAGGTCTTCTGCCGTGATCTTGTTTTGGTTTTCACTACGGCCTGTAACAATCACGGGACGACCGCCTGCCAGGAGCACGATATCCGGGTAGGAAACCCAGTACGGGGCAGGGATGATGACTTCATCCCCGTCATTCAGGAGCGCCTGGCACAGGTTGTAGATCACCTGCTTGGCACCACATGAGATCATGACTTCATTCGAGGAGTATTCAAGCCCGTTGTCGTTTCGGAACTTGCTGATGACTGCATCCTTGAGCGAAGACGTACCGGCCACTGCAGTGTACTTGGTCTTGCCTTCCCGAATCGCAGCGATGGCCGCCTCCTTTACGTGCCCGGGTGTGTCAAAATCGGGCTCACCGGCAGCCAGGCTCAGGATGTCTCTGCCTTCTGCCCGGATTTGATTTGCCCGTGCAGTTATGGCTAAAGTTGCAGAAGGTTTGATTCTCGATACTCGGTCTGCAAGTGAATGGTTCAATGCGGTCTTCCTCTGGGTTTAGGATAATTGGGTGGATGCACTTTAGCAGTACTGCTGGACGGATACGAGTTCTCCCGGTAAAGAAACCCGCAGATTTAATGAGAGCGAAACATGTACGAGCCATTCCGGATTGATTCCGAGTTTGCCCCGGCCGGGGATCAGCCGGAGGCGATCAAGGCCCTGATCGAGGGTCTGAACGATGGGCTGGCCCACCAGACCCTGCTGGGTGTGACCGGTTCTGGCAAGACCTTCACCATTGCCAACGTGATCGAGCAGGTGCAGCGGCCCACTATCATCCTGGCACCCAACAAGACGCTGGCCGCGCAGCTTTACGGGGAGATGAAGGAATTCTTTCCCGGGCATGCTGTGGAGTATTTCGTTTCGTACTACGACTATTACCAGCCCGAGGCCTATGTCCCGTCCAGCGACACCTATATCGAGAAGGATGCCTCCGTCAACGAGCATATCGAGCAGATGCGGCTGTCTGCCACCAAGGCCTTGTTCGAGCGTCCGGACACGGTGATCGTCGCGACCGTATCCGCAATCTACGGGCTGGGTGATCCGAAGGCCTACCTGAGCATGGTCATGCACCTCGACCGCGGCGATCGCGTGGACCAGCGCAAGCTCCTTCGCCGCCTGGCCGAGTTGCAGTATTCGCGCAACGATTTCGAACTGCGACGGGGTACGTTCCGGGCTCATGGCGAGATCATCGACGTGCATCCCGCGGAGTCCGAACGCGAGGGAATCCGTATCGAACTCTTCGATGACGAGATAGAAAACCTGAGTTACTTCGATGCCCTCACGGGTGAGGTCATACGCAGGGTTCCCCGGCTTACCGTGTATCCCAAGACCCACTACGTGACACCGAGGGAGATCCTGTTGAATGCCATCAAGCAGATCAAGGATGAACTCGAGACACATCTGGAAGTGCTGAATCGGGCCAACCGCCTGGTCGAAGCCCAGCGGCTTGAACAGCGTACACGCTTCGACCTGGAGATGATCGAGGAAATCGGGTATTGCATGGGCATCGAGAACTACTCGCGTTACCTGTGCGGTCGTGCACCCGGAGAGCCGCCGCCCTGCCTGCTGGATTACCTCCCGGACAATGCACTGATGGTGATGGATGAAAGCCACGTGTCGGTTCCGCAGTTCGGCGGCATGTACCGGGGCGACCGTTCCCGCAAGGAGACGCTGGTCGAGTACGGCTTCAGACTGCCCTCCGCCCTGGACAACCGTCCTCTCAAGTTCGAGGAATTCGCGGCCCTGGCCCCGCAGATGATCTACGTATCCGCCACACCTGGGCCCTACGAGATGGAAAAGTCGGCCGCAGTGGTGGAGCAGGTGGTCCGCCCGACAGGACTGGTAGATCCCGAAATTGAAGTCCGTCCGGTGGATTCCCAGGTGGATGATGTGCTGTCTGAAATCAACCGGTGTGTGGAGCGCGCAGAACGCGTGCTGATCACGACACTCACAAAACGCATGGCCGAGGACCTGACCGAGTACCTGGCCGATCACGGTGTGCGGGTGCGTTACCTGCACTCGGATGTTGACACGGTCGAGCGGGTCGAGATCATTCGGGGCCTGCGCAATGCAGATTTCGATGTCCTGGTGGGCATCAACCTGCTGCGCGAGGGTCTTGATATTCCGGAAGTATCGCTGGTGGCCATCCTGGATGCGGACAAGGAAGGGTTCCTTCGCTCCGACCGGTCACTGATCCAGACGGTGGGCCGTGCGGCACGGCATATTCACGGCAAGGCAATCATGTACGCCGATAAGGTGACCGGCTCGATGCAGCGTGCCATCGACGAGACCAACCGGCGCCGCACCAAGCAGATCGCCTTCAACAAGATTCACGGCATCACGCCCAGGGGGATCAGGAAGAAAGTGGCCGATATCATGGAAGGCGCACGCAGGTCGCCCGATGAATTCAGCGCAGGCAAGAAACGTTACAAGGATCTCTGGGACCGTGACAAGTATTCGGATCTGAGTCCCGAGCATGGAATGAAACTGGTCAGGAAACTGGAGCAGAAGATGTACCAGCATGCCCGCGACCTGGAGTTCGAGGAAGCTGCAAGGATCCGGGACGAGGTCTTTCACCTCAAGGATAGGGTTCTGGGGAAACCGCAGAAAATAGCCGGATGAGGCCCGGTTTGTCTATTTCGGTTAAATTTGCAGCACCGAGGTACCGAAATCCCCTGTTCTGTGCTAGGTTTCACACCTTGTACCAGGCGCGTAGCTCAGTTGGTTAGAGCATCACCTTGACATGGTGGGGGTCGTTGGTTCGAATCCAATCGCGCCTACCAGAAATTGAAACAGCACCGAGACTGGCGCCTGCAACACACTTGGTAAACATGTGGCCCCTGGTATAGGTCACCACTGGAGAACGGACATGCCGACCATCACCCTGCCTGACGGCACGCAAAAAACATTCACGCACCCGGTTACCATCCAGCAGGTGGCCGAATCCATCGGCCCCGGGCTGGCCAAGGCGACCATCGCCGGGCGCATCGACGGACAGCTTGCCGATGCCTGTGTCAGCATTTCGGAGGATGCCAGCGTCGAGATCGTTACCAGCAAGGACCCGGATGGCGTCGATATCATCCGCCATTCCTTTGCCCACCTCATGGGACATGCGGTCAAGCAGCTTTATCCAACCGCCAAAATGGCAATCGGGCCGGTGATTGAAAACGGCTTCTACTACGATATCGACTATGAACGGCCGTTCACCCCTGAGGACCTGGAGGCGATCGAACAGCGCATGCAGGAACTGGTCATGCAGGATTACGATGTGGTGCGTGAAGTAGTGAGCCGGGTCCGGGCGGTCGACACGTTCCGGGAACGCAACGAGGACTACAAGGTCGAAATTGCATCCGAGATTCCAGACGGGGAGATCATCGCACTCTACCACCACCAGGAATACACCGACATGTGCCGGGGTCCGCATGTGCCCAACACGCGCCACCTGAGAGCATTCAAGCTGACCCGCCTGGCAGGCTCCTACTGGCGCGGGGATTCCAGCAACAAGATGCTCCAGCGCATATACGGTACCGCGTGGGCGGACAAGAAGCAGCTCAAGAGTTACCTGGCGCAGCTGGAGGAAGCCCGCAGGCGTGACCACCGCAAGCTCGGCAAGCAGATGGACCTGTTCCATTTCCAGGAAGAGGCCCCGGGCATGGTGTTCTGGCATGATCGCGGGTTCACGCTTTACCGGCTGGTAGAAACCTACATTCGTGACAAGATTTGTGCACACGGCTACCAGGAAGTCTCAACTCCCCAGGTGCTGGACCGCAAGCTTTGGGAGAAATCCGGCCACTGGGACAAGTTCGGCAGCATGATTTTCGCCACGCAGTCCGAGAACCGCGAATACGCAATCAAGCCCATGAACTGCCCAGGTCATGTGCAGATTTACAATCAGGGCCTGAAAAGCTACCGTGACCTGCCGTTCAAGCTCTCGGAATTCGGCCTGGTGCACCGCAACGAGCCTTCCGGGACCCTGCATGGGTTACTGCGTGGCCGGCGTTTTGTTCAGGATGACGCGCACATCTTCTGCACCCGCCGGCAATTGCAGCAGGAAGTGGAGGAATTGATCCGGCTGACGTTTGAGGTATATCGCGACTTTGGTTTCGAAAACATCGAGCTGGCCCTGTCGACCCGCCCGGAGCAGCGCGTGGGAGAAGACAGTCTCTGGGATGAAGCCGAACAGGCCCTGCAGCGGGTGCTGGACAATCAGGAGCTGGAGTACAGGCTGCAGCCGGGGGAGGGTGCATTTTACGGGCCCAAGATAGAATTCACGCTGCGGGACAGTATTGGCCGGGTCTGGCAGTGTGGTACGATCCAGGTGGATTTCTCCATGCCGGAACGCCTCGACGCGTCCTACGTGGCGGAAGACGGTTCCCGACGGGTCCCGGTCATGATACACCGTGCGATACTGGGTTCGCTGGAACGGTTCATCGGGATATTGATCGAAAATTATGCCGGGGACCTGCCTTTCTGGCTGGCCCCAGTACAGGCGGTATTGCTCAATATTACGGATCAGCAGGCGGAATATGTCGGTTCCGTGCAAGAAACGCTTACAAATCAAGGCTTCAGGGTCATATCCGACTTGAGAAATGAAAAGATTGGATTTAAGATTCGTGAGCACACGCTTGCCCACATCCCTTACATGCTGGTGGCTGGCAATCGTGAAGTGAATACAAACCAGCTGGCCGTTCGTACTCGCAGTGGCAAGGACTTGGGATCGATGGATCTCAAGGCCGTCGGGGACATGTTCGCCGGGTTAAATACGTGTGGACTGCAATAGATTTTTTTGAGGAGGACTGGATATTAGCGTAGGGAAAGCAATCCGCTTGAACGAAGAGATTACCGAAAGTGAAGTACGTCTGATTGGACTGGACGGCAAGAACGTGGGCGTGGTGGACATCAGCGAAGCCCAGCAGATTGCCCAGGATGCGGAACTAGACTTGGTAGAAATTGCACCGAATGCGACACCACCCGTATGCAAGGTGATGGATTACGGCAAATTCAGGTTTCAGCAAAGCAAGAAAGCCCAGATAGCAAGAAAAAAGCAAAAGCAGATTCATGTCAAGGAGATAAAGTTCAGGCCTGGTACGGAAGTGAGTGATTACCAGGTCAAGTTGAAAAAGATCATTGAGTTTCTCATGCATGGCGACAAGGCGAAAGTGACCGTGCGGTTCAGGGGGCGCGAAATGATGCACCAGGAATTTGGCGGGGCCTTGCTGGACCGCATAGAAAAGGATTTGGACAAGTATGGCGAAGTTGAGCAGAGACCGCGGCTGGAAGGCCGCCAGCTGGTGATGGTATTCAGGCCCTTGCGAAAGAAATAATACAGGTAGATAAGTACATGCCAAAGTTGAAAACTAATCGTGGTGCGGCAAAGCGCTTCAAGCGGACTGCAGGTGGCGGTTTCAAGCGTATCCAGTCGCACGCCAGGCACATCCTGACCAAGAAAAGTTCAAAAAGAAAACGGCATCTGCGTGCGGATGCCGCCATTGCAGAGCAGGATGTCAAGTCCGTACGGCAGATGCTGCCCTACGCGTAGAGGAACCGATCAGGAAACCGGAGAAAATCGATGCCAAGAGCCAAGCGGTCTGTCGTTGCGCATGCCCGACACAAGAAGATTCTCGACAAGGCCAAGGGGTACTACGGGGCACGCAGGCGCACGTATCGCGTGGCCAAGCAGGCTGTTATCAAGGCCGGCCAGTACGCATACCGTGACCGGCGCCAACGAAAGCGCCAGTTTCGTTCTCTTTGGATTGTCCGCATCAATGCGGCAGCCCGGGAGTTCGGCTTGTCCTACAGCCGGCTGATGGACGGGCTGAACAAGGCCTCCGTGCAGATTGACCGCAAGGTTTTGGCTGACCTCGCGGTACATGATATTGATACGTTCGGCAAGCTCGCGGAAAGGGCGAAGGCAAGCTTGTAGGCTCGTCCGACCCAGGCAATTGTTGCGCGATCAAGCAGTGAAAATTCGGTAAAAAGGGAAAGGCAGCGCCTTTCCCTTTTTTGTTTCGTTCATGAACCCGGGCTGTACCCATGACTGATCCAGATTCCCTGCAAGCCGATGCCCTTGCAGAGATCGAGTCTGCCTGCGACGAGAACACCCTGGAGGCACTGCGAGTGCGGCTGCTGGGCAAGAAGGGAGTATTGACCGGGCAGCTGAAGGCGCTTGGCACACTTCCCCCTGGCGAACGACCCGGTGCCGGGCAGAAGATCAACCAGATCAAGTCGCGTATCCAGCAAGCCATCGAGAAGAAAAAGATCCTGTTGCAGCAGTCTGCCCTGGACAGCAGGTTGCGCAGCGAGACCTTGGATGTCACCCTGCCGGGGCGCGGACAGAACCTCGGCAGCCTGCATCCGGTCACCCGTATCCTGACCCATATCCGGGAGTACTTCATGCAGCACGGGTTTGCCGTGGAGGAAGGGCCCGAAGTCGAGGACGAGTTTCACAATTTCGAGGCCCTGAACATTCCCGCGCACCACCCTGCACGGGCCATGCATGACACCTTCTATTTCCGGGACCGGATGCTGCTGCGTACGCATACCTCGTCAGTCCAGATCCGGCTGATGCAGCATCAGGCGCCACCCATACGTGTGATTGCACCGGGGCGTGTGTACCGGTGTGACTCGGACCCGACGCACAGCCCGATGTTCCACCAGGTGGAAGGCCTGCTAGTGGATGAGCAGGTGTCTCTGGCCGACCTGAAAAGTACGCTGGTCAGGTTCCTGCAGACATTTTTCGAAGACGAGAATCTCCCGATTCGCTTCAGGCCGTCTTATTTTCCGTTTACGGAGCCTTCAGCTGAAGTAGACGTGGCCATGGTCGACTCCAAGTCGGGAGAAATGAAATGGCTGGAGATCATTGGCTGCGGGATGGTGCACCCCGGGGTGTTCGAGAAGGTCGGGATTGATCCGGGCCGGTATAGCGGTTATGCGTTCGGCATGGGCGTGGAACGTCTCGCCATGCTGCGCTACCGGATTGATGACCTGCGGTTGTTCTTCGAGAACGACTTGCGCTTTCTGCAGCAGTTCACATGAGAAGCCGGCCATGCAGGTAAGTGAACGATGGTTGAGAGAATGGGCTGACCCGGCTGTGAACACGCAGCAGTTGGCCGACACGCTGACCATGGCAGGCCTGGAGGTCGACAGCACTGAGCCTGCTGCGCCCGTGTTTTCCGGTGTGGTGGCCGCGAAGGTCGTGAGTCTTGCCGAACATCCTGAAGCCGCAAAGCTCCAGGTGTGCAGCGTGGATGATGGATCGGGCCAGCCGAAGACAGTGGTATGTGGTGCGGCCAACGCGCGCGCCGGAATGACAGCTGCACTGGCCAGGGCCGGGGCCAGGCTGCCAGGTGATGTCCTGGTTGAGATCAGGACGCTGGGCGGGATAGATTCGGCTGGAATGCTGTGTTCAGGCGCCGAACTCGGCCTTGCCGAATCGTCTGCGGGAATCCTGGAATTGCCCGGCACGTGCGAACCGGGTACCGATGTGTACGAGGGGCTGGGACTGGACGATACCGTGATCAATATCGACCTGACGCCCAACCGTGCTGACTGTCTCAGCATCCAGGGACTGGCCAGGGAAGTGTCGGCGCTGTTCGGGGTGCCGCTTACAAACCAGGCCCCTGGCATCCGGAAGGTTCATTCGGTCGAGACGATTTTCCCGGTTTCGGTCGAGGCACCCGAGGACTGTCCACGCTATGTCGGCAGGGTGGTCAAGGGTGTGGCGGGAAATGCACAGGCACCGTTCTGGATCCAGGAGAAGCTGCGCCGTTGCGGCATCCGTTCCGTCAACGCCATTACGGATATTACGAATTTCGTGATGCTTGAGCTCGGTCAGCCCATGCACGCGTTTGATCTTGACAGCCTTCAGTCCGGCATCCGGGTGCGTTTTGCCCGGCCGCTGGAGACCCTGTTGCTGCTGAATGGCCAGGAAGTGAAGCTGGCCGAGGATGAACTGGTCATCGCCGATGACCAGCGCCCTGTTGCCCTGGCCGGCATCATGGGAGGACAACAGACAGCAGTGGAAGGACACACCCGCTCCGTGTTCCTGGAGTGCGCATGGTTCAGGCCAGAAACGATTGCCGGCAGGGCACGAAGGTATGGGCTGCATACCGATTCCTCGCACCGCTTCGAGCGCGGCGTGGACCCGGACCTTGCGCATCGGGCCATGCAAAGGGCCACCCAGTTGATACTTGAAACCGTGGGAGGCGATGCAGGCCCGGTTCTCTGCGAGGAAAATCCCTCTTTCCTGCCGCGACCGGCCAGGATTGAACTGGAGCCGCCCAGGGTCGAGGCCCTGCTTGGGGTCCCGGTAGAAACAAGCGAAATCAGGTCGCTTCTGGAGCGCCTGTACTGCAGCGTGAGCCACACAGGCCAGATCCTGCATGTCATCCCGCCGGGATTTCGCACCGACCTGTCCATTGCGGAAGACCTGATCGAGGAAATTGCACGCCTGAAGGGCTATGAAAACATTCCCGCCTCCCGCATGGACACCGTGCATACCACCAGTGCGGGCGATACTCCGTCAAGTGCAAGCCCGCTCGACCGGATGAAACAGGCCCTAGTGCTGCGAGGTTACAACGAGATCATTTCTTTCAGCTTTATTAACCCTCGTGTCGAGAAGCTGTTCAATCCGGACCATGAAGCCAAGGAGCTTGAAAACCCGATTTCAAGGGACCTGTCCGTGATGCGCAGCAGCATCTGGCCGGGCTTGGTGCAGGCAGCCCGCTACAATTTCAACCGCCAGCAGATGAGGGCCCGCATGTTCGAACAGGGACTGCAGTTTCGGCAGACTCCGCAAGGCCTCATGCAGCTCCCGGTACTGTCCGGCCTGATAACCGGTGACTGCGAACCCCTGCAGTGGGGAATCCGTTCGAGAAAATCCGATTTCTATGACATCAAGGGAGACGTGGAACATCTCCTTGATATTGCCGCTGTGCCGCGGAACGAATTGCATTTCGAGGCCCTGGAAGATCCGGGCCTTCATCCGGGCCAGGCAGCGAAGGGGGTGTTTGCCGGTCACACGCTGGTGCGACTGGGTGCCCTGCACCCGCGCATCCAGGCAGGATTGGACATCGATCAGGAGGTATTTCTGTTTGAGTTGCAATTGAGTGAACTGCCGCAGGAAGCTTCTGACAGGAGCTTCAGGCCACTGTCAAGATTCCCTTCGATCCGCAGGGATCTCACGCTCGTGGTGAATGAGGCACTGCAAGCGGCGGAAATTCGCTCAAACATTGAGCAGATGCAAATTGCCTGTCTGCAGCATGCTGAAATTTTCAGTGTCTATACCGGGAAAGGTATCCCCGAAGGAAAGAAAAGTGTTTCTTTAGGCTTGATTTTACAAGAGTTTTCGCGCACTCTTACAGACAAAGAAATAGAACAAATTGTCACGCAGATTGTTTCTAGACTTGAAAGCAAGCTTGGGGCAGAAATCAGAACCTAATCGCAATGGCGCTTACCAAAGCTGAAATGGCAGAGAACCTGTTCGAGGAGTTGGGCCTCAACAAGCGCGAAGCCAAGGAACTTGTCGAAGTATTTTTTGAGGAAGTACGCATTGCCTTGGAACGCAACTGCGAAGTCAAGCTGTCTGGATTTGGCAATTTCATCCTGCGTGATAAAAGTCAACGTCCGGGACGTAACCCGAAGACCGGCGAGGAGATTCCCATTTCCGCCAGGCGCGTGGTGACGTTTCGTCCGGGACAGAAGCTAAAAGCGAGAGTTGAGGCGTATGCTGGAAATCAGCAGTAATAATGAGTTACCAGCTATCCCGGGAAAACGCTATTTTACAATCGGTGAAGTCAGTGAGCTGTGCAGGGTCAAGACACATGTGTTGCGTTACTGGGAACAGGAGTTCCCATCCCTCAAGCCTGTCAAGCGCCGAGGCAACCGCCGCTATTATCAGCGGCACGATGTAATATTGATTCGCCAGATCCGGAACCTTCTTTATGAACAGGGCTATACCATAGGCGGGGCCAGGCAAAAGCTTTCGGGATCATCTGCTAAGCAGGACACCAGCCAGAGCCAGCAGCTCATTCACCAGATGCGGGTTGAGCTCGAAGACCTGTTGCACGTACTCAAGCGTTAGGGGTCTCCAGTTCGGTCTTCCTGTTGTTTTTCCGGTCGAGTCGGGGTGTAGCGCAGCCTGGTAGCGCACCGCAATGGGGTTGCGGTGGTCGGAGGTTCAAATCCTCTCACCCCGACCATGAATCGCTGGTCCTTACCGGGGGCATGGGGTAACACACTTGGGGCGAAGGAGCGGTCCCCGGCGAGCTGCGCCCTGAAACCGTATTCGGTGCGGGATGCCCAAGTCATTCAGCATGTCACCTGGTCCTGCCGTCCTGTCAGGTGCTTGTCCGGAAGTTCACTCCGAATGCTGTTTTGTGTACCCTATGCGCCGGTGCATACAGTTTCAATGTACGGTGAAGTACGATGTGAGCCTGCAGGAATGAGAACATCCCTGCGGGATTTCCATTCCGGTGCCATGGGACATGCAGGATGTTCCTGACAAGATCTGCCGGCTTTACACGCATTAACAGAGAACTCCTGGGGCCTGTCTGAAGGGGCATTTGGGACGGCAACAGGAAAAATTCATTTAACAGATGTCGATGGATATTCACATGGACCTGGAGTTGCTTCTTGTAATCGGGACGCTTGTCACAGGCGCGGTATGGCTGCTCGACAGGATGTTCCTGAGAAAACGCCGTACAGGGGTGTCCCGGCAGAGGACCCGCAAGGACGAGACGGGCGAAGAGGCCAAGCCTGATGCGAAGGCTGCCAAGGAGCCCTGGCATATCGAAACCTGCAAGTCATTTTTCCCGATCCTGCTGATCGTCCTGATCCTTCGTGCATTCGTCGCTGAGCCCTTTCGAATTCCCTCGGGTTCCATGATGCCCACCCTGCTGCATGGTGACTTCATCCTGGTGAACAAGTTCACTTACGGCATCCGGTTGCCCGTGCTGCATGCCAAGATCATGGATACCGGGGCACCCCGCAGGGGAGATGTCGCAGTGTTCCGGTTTCCTGTCAATCCTGCGGACGACTACATCAAGCGTATCATTGGTCTTCCCGGTGACCGGATCGAGTACCGGAACAAGACAGTGTTTGTCAACGACAGGCCCATGCAGCAGGCGTCAAATGGCGTATACCGTGGCACGGGTTCCAACAGTGTCATGAACGGTATTCCCGTGTTCAGTGAAGACCTGGAGGTAATCAGGCACGATGTGATGATCACGTATCCGAGATACAACATACCGATCGTCGAGGTCGTTCCGGAAAATCACTATTTTGTCATGGGGGATAACCGCGACCACAGCAGTGACAGTCGAAGCTGGGGATTCGTTCCGGAAGAGAACCTGGTAGGGCGTGCCTTCCTGGTGTGGATGAACTGGGATTTTGCCGGGAAGAAATTCGATTTCGGCCGTATTGGCAAGAAAATCATCTAGCGCTTACCCCGGCTTGCCTCTGCCAGGCAATGACTCTGGACGGCGGCGAGCTGTGGGTTCCGGATTGGTTTCCTGCTGTGCTTGGTATATGATTTGCAGTCGTGCAGATATATACGCTTTGCAGCAAAACCAGCCACAGCCATGCAGGGCAATGCCCGTTCGGGCCCTAGCCATGTTCAGTATCCTCCAGAAGACTGACAGAAAGTAGATTGAGCTTTGGAGACCTTCTAGACGAGACCTTCCAGGCCTCGGAATATTACCGGCAGGCTCTCACCCACCGAAGCGCCGGCGCCGACAACAACGAAAGGCTGGAGTATCTCGGTGATTCACTGCTGGGATTTTTCATCACGGAGTGGCTGTTCCACCGGTATCCCTGGCATTCCGAGGGGGATCTCACACAGCTTCGTGCCTACCTTGTAAGGGGAGAGACGCTGGCGGCAATTGCCCGCGAACTCGACCTTGGAGAGTACCTCTTGCTGGGCGCGGGGGAGCTGAAGACAGGTGGAGCACAGCGTGTCTCGATCTTGGCGGATGCCGTGGAAGCGCTGATCGGCGCAATGTACCTGTCTGCAGGACTGGACCAGGCCAGGAAGCTGGTGATGGGCCTGTACCGAACCAGGCTTGAATCGATTCCGGCACTGGACCAGCTCAGGGATGCCAAGACCAAGCTGCAGGAACTGCTGCAGTCCAGGGGCATGAGCCTGCCCCGGTATGTCTTGCAGAAACAGTCCAGGAGATCTGGCCACGACCTGTTCACGATCGAGTGTGTGGTCGAGGGTTGCAAGGAAAAGTTCATCGTTACGGGCAAGAGCCGTCGCAGTGCCGAACAGGATGCGGCCGAGCTGGCCTATGCGTACATGTCCGGCCTGGGCATTTGAGGGCTTGGCATGCCTGACGATCCGAAGTGTGGTTTCGTGAGCATCGTCGGCCGCGCCAATGTGGGCAAGTCGACATTGTTCAACAAGCTGCTGGGTGACCAGTTGTCGGTGACCACGTACAAGCCGCACACCACGCGGCACAACATAAGGGGTATCCTGACACTGGAACGGTGCCAGCTGGTCCTGATAGATACCCCGGGGATACAACTGGGCAACCGTAGGCTGATGAACAGGGTGCTGCTCAACAATGCCTTGTCCTCGTTGCAGGAAGTGGACGTGATCCTGATGCTGGTCGAGCCGGACACCTGGAACCACGAAGATGAATACCTGCTTGGGCATGTCCGCCAGGCACAAAAGCCGGTCGTGCTGATGATCAACAAGGTGGACAGGATCAGGAACAAGTCTACGCTCCTGCCGTTGATCGACAGGCTGAAGTCACATCACGCCTTCAGCAGTATCGTTCCTTTTTCCGCCCTGTACGACCGGGAGGTGACCGGGCTGATAGAGGAGTTGTGCGCCTTTTGTCCGGCCTCGGATTTCCTGTTTCCTGCCGACATGAAGTGGGATCGGGATGACCGTTTCGTCATCTCGGAAGTGGTGCGCGCAGTAGCGATGACGCTGTTGCAAAAAGAATTGCCCTATGCCCTGTACACGGAGGTTGAGCAGCTTGAATTCCAGGACAAGCTGGTCACGGCCACGGTCATCCTGTGGGTTGAGAAGGACAGTCAGAAACCTATTGTGATCGGGAGAGGAGGGTCAAAACTGAAGGGGATCGGTGAACATGCACGCCTGAGGCTCGAACGGGTCTTCAACAGGAAAGTCATGCTGCACACATGGGTCAAGGTGAAGAAGAACTGGCAGGACCAGCAGGGAATCGTATCCCAGTTCAGGTGAAGGCAAGCGGGCGGGATCGAGAGTGAAAGTGCTGTTGCAACCGGCCTACTGCATGCACGCGAGGCCTTTTCGCGAATCGAGTCATATTGCCGAAATGCTGACACCCGAATACGGCCTGGTATCCTGTGTGCACAGGGGTTCGAGAAGGCGCACCGGTTCTGCAAAATCGCTGTTCACGCCCATGCTGATTTCCTGGAGTGGGCGCGGTGAGTTGTATACCCTGATACATGCCGAGGCGGATGGCCACTCGCACATAGTCTCGCCGGATGCCTGTATCGTCGGCATGTATCTGAATGAACTGGTCTTGAGGCTGATTCCCAAATCCAGTCCGAGCAGGGAGATTTTCGATCTGTACAGGAGTGTCGTGACCGCACTGGGCGACAGCATGCAAAGACGTGCTAAGCTGTTGCGCCTTTTTGAGGTCGAGTTGCTCGAACTGACCGGGCACGGGCTTTTCCTGGACAAGGAAGCGGACCATGAGACCGAGATACAGCGCGAAGGACTCTATCGGTATGATGTGGATGCAGGTGCAGTCCGGATACATCGCGCAAGCAGTGCATGGAATGTGGTCAGTGGGGCAGCGCTGATTGCACTGCGGTCTCCCTTGGCCATGGATCCGGCCTGCCTCGACGAGACGAAAAGATTCATGCGCGGTGTGCTGAGTTGTCATATAGGTGGCCGGCCCTTGCGGAGCCGGGAAATACTGCAATTCATGCAGGCGCCCTGAGCGGGTGAAATCTGAACAGGCTTGGAGTCTACGATGAATGCTGAATCCGGAATACGACTGGGTGTGAACCTTGATCATGTCCTGACGATCCGCCAGGCGCGGGGTACGGACTATCCTGACTTCGAACAGGCGATAGCAGCAGCTGAACGTGCCGGTGCGGACGGCATCACGATGCACTTGCGCGAAGACCGCCGCCACGTCCAGGATGAAGATGTATATCTTGCAAGACGCGTGATCCGGACCAGCATGAACCTTGAGATGGCAGCTACCGATGAGATGCGTGACATCGCCCTGGAAGTGAGGCCCCAGAACTGTTGCATCGTGCCTGAAAAGCGGATGGAATTGACCACGGAAGGTGGTCTCGATGTGATTGCGCACCGGGCGAGAATCAGCGATCTTGTTGCTGCACTGAAAGATGCCGGCATCGCCGTGTCTCTCTTTATAGAACCTGACGAGAAGGTCGTCGACGCCGCGGCCCGCTCCGGTGCCACGGTGGTCGAGCTGCATACGGGTGTGTATGCCGAAGCCCGGGGCGGTGCACAGGGAAGGGAGCTTGACAGGATCCGCGCGGCGGCCCGGCATGCGGCCTCGCTGGGCCTGGTCGTGAATGCGGGGCACGGGCTGCACTGTGGTAATGTGTTGCCGATAGCCAGGATCGAAAACATGCACGAACTGAACATCGGCCACTCGATCGTTGCCGACGGACTGTTCGTGGGTCTGGAGGAGGCGACAAGAAGAATGAAAGCTGCCATGCATGCGGAAGTCTGACATGCAGTTGATCGGTGCAGGCGTGGATATCGTGGACAATCGGCGTATACACAGGATCTATAGCCGCTATTCGCGGGCGTTTTCGAGTAGAATCCTGCATGTTGCCGAGCTGGCCGAATTTTCTGAAAAACGTGACAAGACCAGGTACCTGGCCAGCCGTTTTTCGGTCAAGGAGGCCATCGCCAAGGCATTCGGAACGGGTATCCGGGGCCAGATGTCGTGGGGAAACATATGTGTTACCTCAGACTCCCTGGGCAGGCCCGTGGCCAGATTTGAAACTCCCTTGCTGGCCCAGATCGGCATGGATGAACTGGAAGTGGCTGTGAGCATTTCCCATGAGAAACACTATACGATCGCCTATGCGATCGCCTTTGGAAAGCATGTATGAGCATACCCACCATTGAACATTTTGTTGGCAATACGCCGCTGGTACGCCTGCAACGGCTGCCCGGTTCCACCTCGAACCTGGTGCTGGGCAAGCTTGAAGGCAACAATCCGGCAGGCTCCGTGAAAGACAGGCCGGCCCTGAGCATGATCGTCGAAGCAGAACGGCGTGGTGAAATCCGTCCGGGGGACTGCCTGATAGAGGCCACCAGCGGCAATACCGGGATCGCCCTTGCAATGGTGGCAGCGATGAAGGGATACCGGATGCAGCTGATTATGCCCGAGAACATGAGCCTGGAACGCCGCGCGTCCATGCAGGCCTTCGGGGCCGAACTGATCCTGGTGACAGTAGAAGAAGGCATGGAAGGGGCGCGAGATCTGGCCCTGAAGATGCAGGAGAAAGGAAAGGGCAAGGTGCTCGACCAGTTTGCAAATCCGGACAATCCGCTTTCCCACTACCGCAGCACCGGCCCCGAGATCTGGCGTGACACCGGGGGACGAATTACGCACTTCGTGAGCTCCATGGGCACGACCGGAACCATTATGGGTACCTCGAGGTACCTGAAAGAAATGAATCCCGGAATCCAGATTATCGGCGTGGAGCCTTCCGAGGGATCCAAAATCGCCGGAATCCGAAAATGGCCCGAGGCCTATATCCCTGAAATATTCGATGCAAGGGCAGTGAACCGGATGATCGAGGTGACACAGCAGGAGGCAGAGGACATGATGAGGAGGCTGGGCAGGGAAGAAGGCATATTCTGCGGGGTTTCGTCCGGTGGAGCTGTCGCAGCCGCTCTCAGGATTTCCGGGGAAGTGCAGGATGCAGTGATTGTCACGATTGTTTGCGACCGCGGCGATCGCTATCTGTCCACGGGCCTGTTTTCTGAGGAATAGGGGGCATCATCCTGCATGAATGTGTTTGTCTTTGATATCGAGACGGTGCCGGATATCGAGTCCGGCAAGAAAATCCACGATCTTGACGGGCTGTCTGACAGGGATGTAATCCGGGCGATGGAACAGCTGCGCGGCCAGCAGACCGGGAATACCTTCATGCCGCATTACCTGCAGCGTATCGTGGCCATCTCGGTGGTACTGGAGCGTGATGAAACGGTCAAGGTATGGTCCCTTGGCTCTGCAGATTCAGGTGAGAAGGAATTGCTGGAGCGTTTCTTCGCAGGGCTGGAGCAATTCAACCCGACGCTGGTGTCGTGGAACGGGAGCGGGTTCGATCTGCCTGTCATCCAGTTTCGCGCCCTGCTGCACGGCGTGGATGCCCACCACTACTGGCAGACGGGAGACGAGGACACCAGCTTTCGCTTCAACAACTATCTCAGCCGCTATCACTGGCGTCACGTTGACCTGATGGACGTGCTGGCCGCTTACCAGCCCCGCGCCTTTGCAAAGCTGGACCATATTGCGGTGATGCTCGGATTTCCTGGCAAGCATGGCATGGATGGGAGCAGCGTGTGTGAGGCATGGCTCGCCGGCGAACAGGAATCGATCCGCAACTATTGTGAAACCGATGCGCTGAACACCTACCTGGTCTGGCTGTGTTTTGAAAAGATGCGCGGGAAGCTCTCCGAGCGCGGCTACGTGAGAAAGGTCGAGCGGGTCAGGAACTGCCTGGAGCAGACGCGAAAGCCCCACCTTGACGAGTTCCTGCGTCAGTGGACTTAGGCCAGGAGTTCCTGCAGCACCGCCTCGTAGATCCTTTCCAGCTGTTCGAGCTCCGACATGTCAATGTGCTCGTCCACCTTGTGAATACTTTCGTTTACAGGACCGAGCTCAACGACCTGTGCGCCGGTCGGTGCAATGAACCTCCCGTCCGACGTGCCGCCGCTCGTGGACAGTTCGGGTTTGAGCTTTACGATGTCCTGTACTGCCTTTTCACAGGCCTGTACGAGCCGGCCAGGCTTGCAGTAGAACGGGTTTCCCGAAAGATGCCACTCCACGGCATGGTCCAGCCCGTGGCGGTCAAGAACTTCCCGGACCCGGTCCTGGATGGTTTCGGAACTGGTTTCTGTTGAAAACCGCACGTTGAAATCGACTTTCAGCGTTCCCGGAATCACGTTCGAAGCACCGGTCCCGGCATGGATGTTGGAAACCTGGAGGCTCGTCGCGGGAAAATGTTCATTGCCGGCATCCCAGTCGATGGAGACCAGTTCGGCAAGTGCGGGCGCGAAATCATGGATCGGGTTGCATGCCGCCAGGGGGTAGGCGACGTGGCCCTGTATGCCGGCAATATGCAGCGTAGCGGAAAGCGAGCCGCGCCGACCGATTTTCAGGGTGTCACCCGCCGTTTTTGAACTGGTGGGTTCGCCCACGATACACCAGTCGATGTGCTCGCCCCGGGCCTGCAGCTGTTCGATGACTTTTGCCGTACCGTCGATAGCAGGACCCTCCTCGTCGCTGGTGAGCAGCAGGGCGATTGAACCTGAATGCCCGGGGTGCGTCCGGACAAAGCTTTCACAGGCGACGGTCATGGCTGCAATGCTGGATTTCATGTCTGCCGCACCTCGCCCGTACAGGCGGCCTTCACGTATTGTCGGTTCGAAGGGTGCGGACGACCAGGATGTATCGGGACCCGGTGGTACGACATCGGTATGCCCGGCGAAAACAAGCAGCGGTGCCTGGTCGCCGCGGCGAAGCCAGACGTTGTTCACCCCGCCGAAATTCATGGGTTCCATGCTGAAACCGCTGGTCGCAAGTCGCTCGCTGATCATCGGCTGGCACCCGCAGTCTTCGGGAGTCACCGACGGCCGGGCAATCAGCGCTTTTGCCAGTTCAAGGGTTTCGGACATGGCGAGGGGGAGTATGTTTCGTACTGCAGGCCATAACAGACGGGTTGCCGGTCATGTGCCGCACTTCAGTCGGCTGCACGCAGTAACTCGTTGATCCCGACCTTGCTGCGTGTCTTCTCATCGACCTGCTTGACGATGACCGCACAGTACAGGCTGTAGCGTCCATCCTTGGAAGGGAGGTTGCCCGATACAACGACTGAGCCGGCCGGGATACGACCATAGCCGATCTCGCCGGTCTCACGGTTGTAGATGCGGGTACTCTTGCCAATGTAGACTCCCATCGAGATTACCGAGCCTTTCTCGACGATGACGCCTTCCACCACCTCGGAACGGGCACCGATGAAGCAGTCATCCTCGATGATCGTCGGTGCGGCCTGCAGGGGCTCGAGCACGCCTCCGATGCCCACTCCTCCTGACAGGTGCACGTTCCTGCCGATCTGTGCGCATGATCCGACCGTGGCCCACGTGTCCACCATGGTTCCGGAATCCACGTAGGCGCCAATATTTACGTAGCTGGGCATGAGCACGACATCCGAGGCGATGTAGGCCCCGTGTCTCGCCATTGCCGGCGGCACGATCCGCACACCCTGCTGGCGGATTGCAGCATCGTCCATCTTCGAGAACTTGCCCGCGACCTTGTCATAGTATTTAGTGAACCCTGCATGGCTGACCTGGTTTTCCTGGATGCGAAACGAAAGCAGTACCGCTTTCTTAAGCCATTCGTGCACAACCCAGCGGTCACCCTGCTTTTCGGCCACCCTGAGTGCTCCGCAGTCGAGTTGCCCGAGCGTGTGCATGACAGCCTCGCGGGTGTCCGCATCCACTGTAGCGGGGGTGATCCCGGAGCAGTTCTCAAAGGCCCGTTCCACGGTTTCCCGGTAGGTGTTGCTCATGTTTTCTCCTTCAGATGCCAGGTTCTTGTAAAAATTCACGAATCCGGAGCGCAGCATGCAGGCATTCCTGTCCGGTTGCAACCAGTGCCAGCCGTACGCGTTGGCTGCCAGGGTTGAATCCGGCCACCGTGCGTGCCAGATAGCTGCCTGGCAGCGTCATGACATTCTTTTTGGCATACAAAAGTCTGGCAAATTCCTGGTCGTCCATGGGCAGTTTTGGCCACAGGTAGAATCCAGCATCCGGTCGCTTGCACGACAGAATATCCCCCAAAACTTCCAGTACTGTTTCAAACTTTTCCTGGTACAGCCTGCGGTTTTGTTCGACGTGGCCTTCGTCCGACCATGCAGTGATGCTGGCCGCCTGTACGGGCAGGGACATGGTGCAGCCGTGATAGGTCCTGTAACGGAGGAACTGGCTGATCAGGTACGAGTTGCCTGCCACGAAACCTGAACGCATGCCCGGTACGCTGGAGCGCTTGGAAAGGCTGTAGAATGCAAGGCAGTTCTCGAGCGTGTCGTCCCCGGACCGGATACAGCTGTGCAGCAGTCCCATCGGGGGCCGGCCGGCCGGCGGGTAGATTTCCGAATAGCACTCGTCGGAGGCGATCACAAAGCTGTACTTTTTCGAAAACTCGACCAGCTTTTGCAGGGTGGCGTGCGGTGCGATTTCGCCGGTCGGGTTTCCGGGGGTACAGAGATAAACCAGCTGGCAGCGTCTCCAGGTCTCCCGGTCAAGCTCCCATAGTGCCGGGATATCATCGTCCACCACCTCGCAGTTGTAGTAGACCGGCCGGGCTCCCGCCAGCAAGGCTGCACCCTCATAGATCTGGTAGAAGGGGTTGGGTATCAGCACTACCGGGTCCTGGGCCGGGTCGACGATGCATTGTGCGCAGGCAAACAGGGCTTCGCGCGTGCCGTTTACCGGCAGTATGTTGGCGTGCTCATGAACGGTCTGTCCGGGCAGTTCAAACCGTTTGCGGAGCCAGTCTGCACAGCTCCTGCGCAACGCCTCGGACCCGTGCGTGGTCGGGTAACGATCGAGTTGTGCAAGATTCCGGGAGTATGCATCCAGGATGTTTCCGGGCGTGGCGTGCCTGGGTTCACCGACCGCCATGGAAACAGGTTGCAGTGAGCCCTGGTAGGGCTGTGTGACCAGCTCCCTCAGCTTCTCGAAAGGATATGCTTGCAGTTTTTGCAGGTTGGGATTCATTTCTGTTCAGGACTCACGGGTCACTGCAGGGCATCGAGGATCGCCTGGGTGAGGGCCTGCTGTTGCTGCGAATCCAGGGGCAGGTTGTCCAGCGTGCTGAGCTGGAAGATGTTGTGCACGCGTTCTCCAAGCGTGGAGATCCGTGCATTGTGAATGGAGACGTTGCAATCCATGAAGGCCTTTCCCAGGCTTGCCAGCAACCCGGAAAAATCGGGGGCTCTCAGCTCCATGGTGGTGTAGGCGTGATGCGTGTCGTGCTCAAAATTCACCCGGACCGGCACCCGCAGTTCACGAATTTTCCTGGGCAGTTTATTGTTGAACGAGATGGAAATCCTGTGGGGGTCCCGCAGGGTTTCGGCGAGCTTGCTTTCCACGACCGTACACTGGTGCTTGTCGCTGATAGGTCCCTGATCCTCGCCGAGCACCAGGAATGTGTCGAGCGCATGCCCCTTTCTGGAAGTGATGATTCTTGCGTGCACCACTGTCAGGCCTAGCCTGGACAGTGTGGAGACAATGTGTGCGAACAGGTAGTTGCGGTCATTGCAGTAGATGAATATTTCTGTCGCACCCCTTGCGCTGTACTGGTGGATGCTGACCACGACATCCTCTTCCGAGGCACGGCTGAATATCGCGCCCACTTGGCGCACGACCTCGTCGTCTGAGTGGCGCAGGAAATAATCCTCCTCGAGTTCCTGCCAGAAGCTGAGGCACTTTTCACGGCGGTGGCCTAGCTTGGCCAGTGACTTGAGTGCCGATTCCTTTACTTCCTGGATCAGCTCCCTGGGCTCAACCGGTGAATCCAGTCCATGGTGCAGGTACATGGAAGTATTCTGGTAAAGGTCGGACAGCAGGGTACTGCGCCAGCTGTTCCAGAGTTTGGGGTTGGTGCCCTGGATGTCGGCGATGGTGAGCAGGTACAGGTAGTGCAGGCGTGTCAGGTTACCCACGTTTTCAGCAAACTTTTTCAGCACTTGCGGATCACTGGCGTCGTGGTGCTGTGCAGTCATGGACATCACCAGGTGGTTCTCGACCAGCCAGCTTACGAGATTTGCATCGAATGAACTGAGGTTGTGATGCAGGCAAAAGCCCCTGGCTTCGGCCGCTCCAAGCTCGGAATGGTCGCCTTCGCGGCCCTTTGCAATGTCATGGAATAATGCGGCCAGGTACAGGATCAGGGCTTTCGGGGTTTGCGTGAACACGTCGTGGTAGGCAGCGGACTCGTTTCCGGACGCGGGCCGGCTGAACTGGCAGGCGTTTTCAAACACGCGCAGGGTGTGCTCCTCGACGGTATAGATATGGTACAGGTCAAACTGCATCCTTCCCGTTACTGCGTCGAAACTTGGCCAGTATCTTCCGAGCACGCCCAGCTGGGCCATGCGACGGATTTCACGGACATTGGTGACCGGGTGATTGAGTATGGAAACAAACATTTCCCGGTTGCACGGGTCATTCCTGAATGTCTCGTCGATCCGGTCCAGGTGGTCGAGCAGCAGGCGGATCAGCGCATCACTCGGACCGGTCAACTGGTCGTGTTCCTGCAGCAGCCAGAACAGCTCCAGGATGGCAGGGGGACTCTGTTCGAATATCCCGGAATGTCTTGCCTCCAGCTGATTGCCGCGAATCTGGAAACGTGCGTTGACAGGCCTTGCCCTGCGCCGCAGCAGCGAAGGAAAGATGTTCGACTGCAGGCGTTTGATGATGATCTCCACCAGGGTCGAGGCCTGGTTGTTGGTTCGGTAGAAGCACTGCATGAACGCCTCAACACGCTGGTTGCGGTCGGCCTCTGTAAAGCCCAGCAGCGTTGCCACATCGTGCTGGTAGTCGAACAGCAGGCGGTCTTCGCCGCGTCCGGTGTGCAGGTGCAGTGCGAAGCGGATTCTGGCGAGTGTCGTGTAGGTCTCACGCAGTGCCATGGCTTCCCTGTCTGTCAGGAAGTTATGGGCAACCAGTTCCTCGAAACGGCGGGTATGGAAATGGCGGTGGGTCAGCCACTGCAGGGTATGCAGGTCACGCAGGCTTCCGGGGTTTTCCTTGACGTTGGGTTCAAGGTGATTGGCGGTATCCCCGAACTTGTGGTGACGGTTCACCAGCTCTTCGGATTTTTCCTTGAAGTATTTCTTACTGGGCCAGAGCTTGCTGCTGCGAATCAGCGCAGCCAGTCTTTCATAGAGTTCCCGGTTCCCGCTCAGATAGTGGTGCTCCATCAGGCTGGTCATGACGGTGACATCGTTTTTGGCCTCGCCCAGGCAGTCCTTCAGGGTCCTTACCGACTGGGCTACCGGGAACTTGATATCCCAGAGCAAGGTCAGGAATGCCTCGACTTTCTGTTTCGTCGTGTCGTCACAGGCCTCGTCCAGCAGGATCATCAGGTCAATGTCGGACCCGGGGAATAGCTCCCGGCGTCCGTACCCGCCCACGGCAACCAGTGTGGCCGCCCGGTCAGGCATCTGGCTTTGTTGCCAGAGGTTTTTCAGCAACTCATCGGCAATGTATGTGTTCAGCGCAAGCAGTTTGTAGATATTCTCCTGTGGCCCGAAGCACTGCTGCGGGATCGAAAACTGCTCCCTGGAAAATTCCCTGTACTGCATGACGGACAAGGGCCGGTGGGCCTGGATGTCCGGAAAGCTCATGGGGAGCTGGCTGTGTTCGGGATGCTCGGACAGGTTTTCTGGTTGCATGGGATCAGGGCGCAAGGGGAAGTTTGGCGGGGACCGGCGGGCTACAGGTCTTCATCGTCACGCAGGGTCAGCACCTCGTAGCCCCCGTCGGTGACCAGGATCGTGTGCTCCCACTGGGCAGACAGGCTGTGGTCCTTGGTGACCACCGTCCAGCCGTCGGGCAGCAACCGTACGTTTCTCTTGCCGGCGTTCACCATGGGTTCAATCGTGAAAGTCATGCCCGGCTGAAGTTCGACGCCGGTGTTGGGTTTCCCGTAATGCAGGACCTGGGGCTCTTCATGAAACATGCGCCCGATTCCGTGTCCGCAGTACTCGCGCACCACCGAGCAGCGGTTGTTCTCGACAAAACTCTGGATGGCATGTCCGATATCTCCCAGTCTCGCACCGGGGCGGACCAGGTGTACACCTGTCTTCAGTGCCTCGTAGGTGATCTCGACGAGCCGCTTGGCAAGCACGGTAGGCTTGCCCAGGTAGAACATCTTGCTCGTGTCTCCGTGAAAACCGTCCTTGATCACGGTGATGTCGATATTCAGGATATCCCCGTTTTTCAGGACACGTTCACTCGGGATACCGTGGCAGACCTGGTGGTTAAGCGTGGTGCAGATGGATTTCGGGAAACCACGGTAATTCAGGGGCGCCGGGATGGCGTTCTGCACGTTCACGATGTATTCATGGCAGATGCAGTCCAGTTCCGACGTGCTGACGCCAGCCACTACATGGGGGCCGATCATTTCCAGCACCTCGGAAGCCAGCTTGCCGGCTACCCGCATCTTCTCGATCTCGTCCGGGGATTTTATGTATATGTCCATCTTCTTGCAGGGTTAAGGATTCATCGCATAGCGTACCCGGGTCATTGTCCCATACAGGCAGTCATGCTATAAAGGGCTCGCATTTTGTACTGACGGATTAATAAATTCTCACACGTGTCGTCACATGTGGCCGGGTGCCCGCTGTCGGGTTGCCACATGGGGTGCGTGGAGGCTCAACCCAAGGGAGCATTGCATAACATGGCGAATGTCACAATGCGCCAGATGCTGGAAGCTGGCGTGCATTTTGGTCATCAGACCCGTTACTGGAATCCGAAGATGAGTCCGTACATCTTCGGCGTGCGTAACAAGATCCACATTATCAATCTTGAGAAGACATTGCCCATGTTTCTCGATGCGGCGACATTCCTTGGCAAAATGGCTGCCAACAAGGGCACGATCCTGTTTGTCGGTACGAAACGTTCGGCGCGTGATGCAATTTGCGAGGAGGCGACACGCTGCGGCATGCCTTATGTCAATCATCGGTGGCTTGGAGGTATGCTCACGAACTTTAACACCGTCAACAAGTCGATTCAACGACTGCAGGACCTGGAGCAGGTTGCGGGGGGTGAAGGCATCAAGGGGATGAGCAAGAAGGAAGTGCTGATGCTGAAACGCGAGATTTTCAAGCTGGATCGCAGTCTCGGAGGAATCAAGCACATGACGGGTCTGCCGGATGCGCTGTTCGTGATTGATGTGGGTTATGAGGCCATTGCCGTGAGCGAGGCCAACAAGCTGGGGATTCCCGTCGCCGCCGTTGTGGACAGCAACAACAGGACGGATGGCGTGGATTACGTGATCCCCGGGAATGACGATGCGATTCGCGCGATCAGGCTGTTTGCCGCCCATATCGCCGATGCCATCGTGGAAGGCAAGGAAAGTGCACGGGTAATGACCGGTGATGAAGATGATTTTGTCGAAGTTGATGATACCGGCAAGGTGGCGGAAGCTGACGGAAAGGAGAAGACGGACGGCAAGCAGAAGATTACTGTCAAGAAAAGGGCCGGCATCCGGGACGCCAGCAAGGATCAGGCAAAAGTGAAGGACGACGCGGCACCAGTGCAGGATACCGGAGAGGCTGACGGTGATCAGGGCATGGAGGACAAATCCGAACCGGAGTCAGGTGAGGAAACAGGCCAGGCCGGGGAATGACCTCGGGCAGCGTGGCCCGGGAATTTAACCAGATATTACCAGGAATTACGATGCAGATAACGGCAACTATGGTGAAGGAGCTGCGTGAAAGAACAGGCGCAGGCATGATGGAGTGCAAGAAAGCGCTGGTGGAGAGCAGCGGTGATATACAGGCAGCCATCGAACAGATGCGCAAGATGGGCCAGGCCAAGGCTGAAAAAAAAGCAGGGCGGATCGCAGCAGACGGAGTGATTCTCCTGGCCACTTCGCCGGATGGTAAACAGGCCTCTGTGGTCGAGGTGAACTGCGAGACGGATTTTGTGGCCAAGGATCATCAGTTCCTGGCTTTCTCGGAACAGCTCGCCCGGCTTGTCTTGGGCAGCAATATCCGGACCGTCGGGGAATTGAATGCTGCCACTCTCGAATCCGGGCTCAGTGTCGAGCAGGCTCGACAGGAACTGGTGACCAAGATCGGTGAAAACATCCAGGTGAGGCGGCTGGAGAACCTGGGGACGGAACATACCCTCACGGGCTATCAGCACGGTACCCGGATCGGTGTACTGGTCGAACACCGTGGCGGAGATGCGGATCTGGGCAAGGACATTGCCATGCATATCGCAGCAAGCAATCCAGTCTGCGTCTCCGAGAAGGACGTAGGCGAAGATGTGCTGGCCAAGGAACGGGAGATCTTCCTGGCACAGGCGGAATCCAGCGGCAAGCCGCCGGAAATTGTCGAAAAAATTGTGCAGGGCAGGCTGAAGAAGTATCTGAAGGAGATTACCCTGCTGGGACAGCCGTTCATCAAGGATCCGGACCAGCCGGTAGGCCGGCTGCTGGAAGATGCGAAGGCCCAGGTGCTCGGGTTCGTCCGCTATGAAGTGGGAGAGGGCATTGAAAAAAAATCCGAAAACTTTGCAGATGAAGTCATGGACCAGGTGAAGCGCAGCCAGGATGGCCAGTAGGCGGGAAGCACGGGGTAACAGGAGGATTTCCATTGATTGATGAAATCCAGCAGGATGCAGAACAGCGCATGCGCAAGAGCGTTGACTCGCTGGCCCATGAACTGTCGAAGGTGCGTACCGGGCGGGCGAGCACACAACTGCTTGACCATGTGATGGTCGAGTACTATGGCAGCGAGGTGCCGATCAATCAGGCCGCCACGGTCAACGTTGAGGATGTACGCACGATTTCAATCACTCCCTGGGAGAAGTCTCTCGTGCAGGCCATTGAGAAGGCCATCATGAAATCGGACCTGGGGGTGAACCCTACGACTGCTGGAGCGGTTATCCGGGTCGTCATGCCTCCCCTGACCGAGGAAAGGCGCAGGGACCTGACACGCATCGTGGAAAGCGAGGCTGAAAAATTCCGCGTTGCGATCCGGAACATCCGCCGTGATGCCAATTCAGATTTCAAAGACCTGCACAAGGAGAAGGAGATCTCAGAGGATGAAATGCATCATGCTCAGGGTGAGATTCAGAAACTTACAGACCAGTTTATAAAAGAGATTGATCTGGTTCTGGAACAGAAAGAAAAAGATCTGATGACAGTCTAGCGCCTCTCTTTTCCCAGTTAATGTCAAGCAAGCCCTCTCTTCTCCATGTAGCCATCATAATGGATGGCAACGGAAGATGGGCCAGGCAGCGCAGCCTGCCGCGCACTGCGGGCCACAAGCAGGGCATCCGGGTTACCCGGGAGGTCGTTACGGCCTGCGGCGAAGCTGGAATCAAGTACCTGACCCTGTTTGCCTTCAGCAGTGAAAACTGGAAAAGGCCCAAGGCCGAGATCTCGGCCCTGATGAACCTGTTCGCACAATCACTCCAGAGCGAAATCCAGCGCCTAGATGAGAAAGGGGTATGCGTGAGGTTCCTGGGACAGAGGAACGCGTTCTCCGAGAAGCTCTGTGAACAGATCCGGCTGGCAGAGGAACTCACCTGCAAGAATGACGCCTTGTTTTTGAGTATCGCTGCGGGCTACGGCGGCAGGTGGGACATTCTTCAGGCCGTGAAAGATACCATCGGGGATGTACTGCGTGATGAGCTGGTAGCGGATGATATCAGCGAGGAATATTTTACGAGCAGGCTGGTCACAGGAGATATGCCTGCACCGGACCTGTTTATTCGCACTGGAGGCGAACAGCGCCTCAGCAACTTCCTGCTGTGGCAGCTGGCTTACACCGAGCTTTACTTTTGCGACACCCTCTGGCCGGATTTCAGCCGGGATGAACTGTACCGGGCCTTCGAGAGTTACCGGGCGAGACAGAGAAGATTTGGCCTTACGCAGGAACAGCTTGCATGACATGGACATGCTGAGGCAACGCATCATTACTGCGCTGTTCCTTGGAGTCGGCATTCTCGCAGCCATCCTGTTCCTGCCGAATGCCTGGCTGGCATTCGTGTTCGCCCTGGTGACACTGGTGGCTGCCTGGGAGTGGGCGGGTCTGATATCCCTGCCCGGGAGGTTCTGGAAAGCCGTGTATGTCGGGCTGGTGGCCGTCTCGCTTGTGGCGGCATGGGTGTGGATCCGGCCTGGCCATGCACAGGTGCTGTTCCTGGCTGCAGTGCTGTGGTGGGCGGGTGCCGTCGTCATGCTTGCCGCCTATGACCCCAGGTGGCTGGACTCCGCGTGGCTGCAGTGGCTGATGGGACTCTCGGGATTCGTTGTCCTGGTACCCGCCTGGCTGAGCCTGGCTCTTCTGCATCAGCACCATCCGGCCATGCTGGTGTTCCTGCTGCTGCTGGTGTGCGTTGCTGATATCTCCGCATACTTTGCAGGCCGGCGGTTCGGGAAAAGCAAGCTTGCACCCAGTCTCAGCCCGGGAAAGTCCCGCGAAGGCCTGTGGAGCGCCCTTGCCGCCTCGCTGGTGCTTGCGGTTCCGGGCATGATTGCAATCGGCCTGGACCTGGCCCTGTGGTTCTACTTCCTGTGCCTGTGCCTGATCACGGTACTGGTGGCAACAGTTGGAGACTTGTTTGAAAGCCTGCTGAAGCGAAGGGCCGGGGTCAAGGACAGCAGCAGGATCTTGCCAGGGCACGGGGGAGTGCTCGACCGGGTCGACAGCCTGACTGCCGCGGCTCCCGGTTTTGTCTTTGGGGTATACTGGGTCTATGGTTACACTGCAAGCTAGCGACAGTTCGGAATTGAACGGTGTGGCCCATGTTTCCATACTGGGTGCTACCGGCTCGGTGGGCGTCAACACGCTCAAGGTAATTGAGGCGCATGCCGAGAAGTTTGCCGTTTTTGCACTGACTGCCCATCAAAACATTGAGCTGCTGCACGAGCAGTGCTTGAGATACCGGCCCGAAGTGGCGGTGGTAGCGGATGAACAGCTGGTGGACACGTTCAGCGCAAGATTTTCCGGCGGGGACTACAAGCCTGACATCTATGCAGGTAACCAAGGCCTCGAGCTTGCCGCAAGCCTGGGTGAGGTCGATTTTGTGATGGCCGCGATTGTTGGTGCGGCAGGATTGCCTGCGACCCTTGCGGCGGCTCGTGCAGGCAAGCGCATACTGCTTGCAAACAAGGAGGCCCTGATCATGTCGGGCAGCCTGCTGATGGACATGGCCAGCCGGCACGCCGCAGTGCTGCTGCCGATCGACAGCGAGCACAACGCCGTATTCCAGTGCATGTCGGGCGGCAATGAACGAGAAGTCGAGAAAATCGTTCTGACCGCTTCCGGAGGACCTTTTTTAAAACTCCCCCTGGATGAATTTGCAGCAGTCACGCCGGAACAGGCCTGCGCGCACCCCAACTGGAAAATGGGCAGAAAAATTTCCGTTGATTCCGCAACCATGATGAACAAGGGACTGGAAGTCATCGAGGCATGCATGCTGTTCAAGAAGGACCCGAAGGACATTGAGGTGGTGATACATCCGCAGTCGATCATCCACTCGCTGGTCGGGTACGTGGATGGTTCCATGCTGGCACACCTGGCGTACCCGGATATGCGGGTACCCATCGCGCATGCCCTTGCCTGGCCGCAGCGCATTGGATCCGGGGTGCGCGGAATTGACCTGGCCAGTCTGGGCCCGCTGGATTTCTCCGAGCCTGATCTGAACCGGTTTCCATGCCTGCGACTGGCCTATGAAGCGCTTGAACTTTCAGGGAGTTCGGCAGTCATTCTGAATGCGGCCAACGAAGTGGCTGTCAAAAGTTTCCTCGCGTCCGAAATTCGGTTTACCGAAATTCCTGCCGTGATTGATGCTGCGTTGCAGCATGTCGAGCATGAAAGCATACAGGACCTGGAGATGATCCTGGCCAAGGACCGGCAGACCCGCGCGCATGCCAGAAAATTCATTGAACAGGCGGCAGGGAGGCATTGATGGTGCAGATGCTGGGCTATGTACTCGCCTTCGTGATCGTGGTGGGCATCATCATCACCGTCCACGAGTTCGGCCATTACTGGGTTGCCAGGAGGCTTGGCGTGAAAGTCCTGCGGTTCTCGGTGGGCCTGGGCAAGCCTGTTTTTGCCCGGCAGGTGGGTGAAACCGAGTATGTCCTTGCGAGGATTCCGCTGGGTGGTTACGTGAAAATGCTCGACGGGAGGGAAGGTGAGGTGCTTGAGGAAGAAGCGCACCGCGCTTTCAATCTCCAGCCGGTCTGGAAGCGGTTCGCGATCGTCGCGGCCGGCCCGATGTTCAACTTTATTTTTGCCGTGCTGGCATACTGGCTGACGTTCGTGATAGGCGTTGAGGGAGCCAGGCCCACGGTCGGCGAGGTGGAACCGCAGAGCATCGCCTGGCAGTCTGACATCAGGCCCGATGACACATTTGTGGCAGTCGGAGGCACCCCGGTCAAGACCTGGCAGCAGACATCGATTCAGCTCCTGGGTGACGCGCTCAGGACCGGGCAGGTCACGGCGATGCTGCAAGGCGAAGCATCCGGGAGGAAGGTGGTGACGCTGGACCTGAGCGACACCAGGCAACTGCTGTCGGAAGGAAATCTGCTGGAAAAGCTTGGTATCACACCCTGGAGCTACACGTATGAGCCGGTTTTCGGGAAGATTACACAAGGCGTCGCAATGGATGCAGGGGTCCGGGAGGGTGACCGGGTAGTCAGCGTGGACGGGCAGGTGATTCAGAGCTGGTCTGACTTGGTCCGGTATATCCAGGATCGAGCCGGGATTCCCATTCAAATGATGGTGGAGAGGGGTGGTGAGCGCCTGGAATTCGAATTGACCCCTGCACCTGACCAGATAGGCGGGAAAACAGTGGGCCGTATAGGCGCCTATCCGTACGTGGACCTGGCCCGGGTCCAGCAACAGAAAGTCGTTGTACGGTATGGCCCGTTCGAGTCGGTCTCCAAGAGCCTGGTGAAAACGTGGGATGTGACGGTCCTGACCCTGAAACTCCTGTGGAGACTGGTAAAGGGAGAGGCCTCTTTGAAGAACATCAGCGGACCGGTCACCATCGCTGAATATGCCGGTGTCTCTGCGGCCATCGGGATCTCTGCGTTCGTGGGGGCACTGGCTCTCATCAGTATCAGCATAGGTATTCTGAACTTGCTGCCGATTCCAATGCTGGACGGAGGTCACCTGTTTTACTATCTCATCGAGATCATAAAGGGAAGTGCAGTGTCTGAAAGGATCGAAGCCTTCGGCCAGCGTTTAGGTATAATGCTGCTTGCCGGGCTGATGTGCCTGGCCTTTTACAACGACATATATCGTTTGCTGCAGTAGAATAACAACACAATACATGAGTTTCTTTAGGCGAGGTTTCTTCTTGTTCCTGTTCGGCTGTGCGATCCTCCCGGTTCAGGCCGAAACCTTTCGAGTTCAGGATATCCATATCGAGGGCCTGGAACGTATCGAGGCGGGTACCGTGTTTACCTATTTGCCGGTGAAGGTAGGGGACATGGTGGACGTGGACCAGACTGCCCCGATTGTCAGAGAGCTGTACAAGACTGGCCTGTTCAAGGATATCGCGCTGCGTCGTGAAGGAGACATACTGGTCGTCGTGGTGCAGGAAAGGCCCGGGATCGCGAGCATCACCTTTGACGGCAACAAGATCATGGATGACGAGCAGTTGACCAAGGTGCTGGTGGACATCGGTATTGCAAGCGGTCACGTTTTCAACCGTTCAGTCCTTGAACGGCTGGAAAATGAGCTGCTGCAGCAGTATTTTGCGTTTGGCAAGTACAACGTGGAGATCGATACCCAGGTAGTCGAACTGCCCCGCAACCGGGTGGGTATCAGCATCCAGATCGTGGAAGGTGAGGTGGCAAGGATCAAGCAGGTAAAGATCGTGGGCAACGCGAACTTCGATCAAGAGGTGCTGACTGAAGGCTTCGAGTCCGGGCTCAAGTCATGGTATCAGTTTTTTGGCACTCGCGACCGATATGCGAAGGCCAAGCTGCAGGGGGACTTGGAGAGATTGCGGGCACACTACCTGAACCATGGTTACCTGAAGTTCAACATCAAGTCTACACAGGTGTCACTCAGTCCGGACAAGGAAGACATTTTCATTACCGTCAACGTGGAGGAAGGTGACCAGTACACGCTAAATGAAATCGAGCTGGCCGGAGACATGGCCTTGCCGGAAGAAGAGCTCAAGGACTTGATCAGGTTCACGCCTGGCGAGACCTTTTCACGTGCAAGGGTATCCCAGTTGACCGAGGCAATCCTCAGGAAGCTGGGTGACCACGGCTACGCGTTTCCCAACGCCAATCCGGTGCCCGAGATCAACGATGACGACCAGTCTGTGAAAATCACCATTTTCGTGGACCCGGGCAAGCGCGCGTATGTCCGCAGGATCAATTTCCGTGGCCACAAGATCACCCAGGATAAAGTATACCGGCGGGAACTCAGGCAGATGGAAGGAGGGTGGTACTCACAGTCCAATATCGAAGCTTCAAGGCTCAGGCTGCAGCGGCTGTCATTCGTGGAATCGGTAGAGTTCCAGACCCTCCGGGTTCCCGGAGTGGATGACCTGGTCGATCTGGACATAGAAATCAAGGAGAGGCTATCTGGCAGCTTCAACGTCGGTGCGGGTTATTCGGACAGCCAGGGTGCCGTGTTGTCTACGAGCGTGAGCCAGGAAAATTTTCTCGGGACCGGTAAAACCGTTTCGTTTTCGATCAACACGAGCAAGGTCAATACCGTGTATGCCCTGAATTACGTGAATCCGTTCTACACGATTGACGGCGTGAGCAGGGGATTTGGGTTCAACTACGTGTCGACTGAAGCGGACGAGGCCGACATTTCGGATTTTGACACCGACCAGTTTGGTCTGAACATCAGCTATGGGATGCCGTTGACCGAAAATAACCGCATCAATGCCCTGGCGCAGCTGGCCCGTACTGAAATCACGACAGGCTCCAACACGCCGCAGGAAATTTTCGATTTTATCGAGGACAATGACGATGAGTACCTGAACCTCAGCTTGTCCTCCAATTTCATCCACGATACGCGAGACCGAAGGTTGTTTCCCAATGTGGGAAGCCGTCAGCGTGCGGGGGTGGAATTTACGCTGCCCGGAAGCGACTTGGAATTCTACAAGCTGAATTACAGCAATACCTTCTATTTTCCGCTCGGCGAGACATTCATATTGTCGCTGGGAAGCGAGTTCGGGTATGGTGATGCCTATGGGAGCAGTGAGGATTTGCCGTTCTTTGAAAAGTTCAGAGCGGGTGGTGTCAGGACCGTGCGCGGGTATGAAAGCAACAGTCTGGGTCCGAGGGACTCGCTGGGAGAGCCGTATGGAGGAAATCTCTTGACGACGTTCCGAAGCGAGCTGCTGTTTCCGCCGCCGCCCCTGCCATTGATCTCTCCAGGCAGTGCCCGCATGAGCCTGTTCGTCGATGCGGGGAATGTTTTCGAGGAGGTGGATGACTTTGAGACCGGCGACCTGCGTGGTTCAGTTGGATTGGGTGTAAACTTGATTACAGGCTTTGGCGGGATCAGCGTGGTATTCGCGACACCCTTTAACGATCAGTCAGGAGATGAGAAGGAGTCTTTCCAGTTTAATCTGGGGACAAGTTTTTAGCATTTTGGGAGAATCAGGAATAATGGAATTTAAATTACTCAGGCATGCTGTCTACGCGGTGGCCTTGCTGCTGCCGGTTGTAGCGGCGGCAGAGACCAAGATCGGATACGTGAATTTGGGCGAGATCCTTGAGAAATCGCCACAGGCCGACGCGGCACGTAAGACCCTTGAAAAGGAATTTTCATACCGCAATGAGAAGCTTACAGCGGTACGGGACGAAATCCTGAAGTTCGAGGAAACGCTGCAAAAGGACGGTGCCGTAATGACGGAGACCCGGCGCAGTGAGCTTGAGAAGGAAATTCTCCACAAGAAAAGGGAGTACAGCCGGCAGCAGGAAGAACTCAAGGAAGACTTCAACATCAGGCGAAACCAGGAGATCGGTGACCTGCAGAAAAGCGTGAATGAGGTGGTCACCAGCCTGGCCAAGAGTCAAAACTACGATCTGGTTGTCACCCAACCGGTGCTGTTCGCGAGCGATCGAATTGACATGACAGATCAGGTTCTAGAGGAGCTGCGGAAAGTTAAACAGTGATAGTGCATAGTGTCGTTTACTCTTGCAAAATTGTCCGAGTTTGCCGCGGCAAAGACAGTAGGTGACCCGGACTGTAGAATCGATCGCGTAGACAGTCTCCAGCATGCGAGTGCTGGTGCCATCACATTTTTTGCCAACCCAAGGCTCAAGCGACAGCTTCAGAAGACCCGGGCATCGGCCGTCATTCTGCAGGAGGAGCATCTCCAGGACTGTCCCACACATGCCCTGGTCACGGATAACCCGTACCTGGTGTTCGCCAGGATAGCAGACTTGCTCAATCCCCCGCCTGCGCACGAGCCAGGCATCCATCCCACAGCGGTGGTTTCAGGAACGGCGAAGCTTGGCGAGGGCTGTGCAATAGGACCCTGTACGGTCATTGATGAGGATTGTGTGATCGGGAATAATACGTACGTTGGCCCGAACTGCAGTATTCAGAAGGCATGTGTGATCGGTGATGGATGTCGTATACTCGACCGGGTCACCTTGTGCGGGAAAACAGTTCTTGGTTCACGTGTTACCATCCATCCCGGTGCAGTCATCGGGAGTGACGGGTTTGGTCTTGCCAACGAAGGCACCAAATGGTTCAAGATCCCGCAGCTGGGAGGGGTCCAGATTGGCAACGATGTCGAAATCGGTGCCAACACCACAATTGACCGCGGCACGTTGGGTGACACGGTCCTGGAGGACGGGGTAAAGCTTGACAATCAGATCCAAGTCGCACATAACGTGAAAATCGGCTCCCATACAGCCATCGCTGCGTGTACTGGAATTTCCGGCAGTGCTGTCATCGGTAAGCACTGTAGTATTGGAGGGGGCGTCGGGATTGGTGGGCATATTGAGATAGCCGACCACGTTAAGCTCGGAGGCATGACGCGGTTGACGCGGTCAATCACGGAAGCAGGCGTCTATGTTTCCGGAACACCAGCCTTGCCATACCGGAAATGGCTGCGCAATTCAGCGTTGTTCAGCAAACTTGAGGAACTTGCAGGCCGGATTAAAAAACTTGAGGAACAGGGCATTCAGGCTGGCCAGGATCGCAATGAACATTCATGAAATTTTGAAGTATCTGCCGCACAGGTATCCCTTTCTGCTGGTTGACCGGGTGTTGGAGTGCCAGACGGGCGAGTCCATCCTGGCGTTGAAGAATGTCAGCTACAATGAACCTTTTTTCCAAGGGCATTTCCCCGGAGTGCCGGTCATGCCGGGCGTACTGATCCTGGAGGCGCTTGCCCAGACAGCTGGCCTGCTGGCACTGAGCAACCCGGAATGGCGGCCCGATGACGACAGTCTGTACCTGTTTGTGGGAATCGACAAGGCACGTTTCAAGCGTCAGGTGGGGCCGGGAGACCAGCTCATCCTGGATGTGCGGCTGATCAGGCACAAGCGTGACTATGGAGTATTTGATGTCAAGGCCTCTGTCGGCAAAGAGGTAGCTGCCACAGCCGAGTTGATGTGCGTTTTCAAGAGTGTGGTAACCAAGTGAGCTAGATCATGTCTACGGCAAGGGTTAGAAGCTGCCAGGTTCATGCAACGGCAATCGTTGACCCAAATGCCCGTTTGGATACCGGCGTATCAGTAGGTCCCTATTCGATAATCGGGCCACAGGTCCGGATCGGGAAAAACACCCTGGTAGGACCGCACGTGGTGATTACGGGCGCCACGACCATCGGTTCCGCAAACCGTATTTTTCAGTTTTCGTCCATCGGAGAGGTTCCGCAGGACAAGAAATACCATGGTGAGCCCAGCGAACTGATCATTGGGGACAACAATACGATCCGGGAATATGTGACCATCAATACCGGTACCGAGCATGGTCAGGGGTACACCCGTGTGGGTGACCGCAACTGGATCATGGCCTATGTCCATATCGCCCATGACTGCACGGTGAGTGATGACACGGTATTTGCCAACGGTGCGACCCTGGCAGGACATGTGGTGGTGGATGAATTTGCGACATTGGGCGGATTCACGCTGGTGCACCAGTTCTGCCGTATAGGCGCACATTCATTCTGCGCCATGGGGACTGCCCTCAACAGAGACCTGCCGCCCTATGTCATGGCATCTGGAAATTTTGCCACCACGCATGGTCTCAACAAGGAAGGGCTGCAGCGCAGGGGATTTTCGGATGCATGCATCAAGGCCTTGCATCAGTCCTACAAGCTCCTGATCCGAAACAAGGGATCCAGAAAAGAAAGCATCCGGCAGGTGGAAAGCCTGGCAGAGGAACACCCCGAGGTGCGAAAATTTTTGGACTTCATCCTTGCCAGCAAAAGGGGGGTTGTGCAGTAGGCGCCGCATTCATCCGGACTCGGTCAGCCGCAAGACAAGCCTCGCGGTCTCTACCGAACCGTTCTTCTCACCCAAAATCTTTCGAATTTCACCCATCTCGCGTTTCATCCTGTCCGTGTAGGCCGGGTCTGAAAGCAGCCTTTCCAGTTCCCCTGCGATGTTTTCGGGGCTTGCTTCATGCTGGATGAATTCCCGGCAAATCTCCCGGCCGGCGATAACGTTTGCGATTCCGGCGTAGCTGAAGTTCACCAGTCGTTTCAGGATCAGGTAGGTGAGCGGTGAAACCCTGTACAGGATCACCATCGGTGTCTGCATGAGGGTTACCTGAAGGGTTACCGTACCCGAGGTCGCAGCGACGGCATCGCAGGCATCAATGACATCGTATATGTCGGAGCTTGTGGCAGTGATGTCTGCAGGTGTGTGCTGAATGTACCTTTCCACCATATGTGCCGGCAGGGTCGGGGCCACGGGCACCACGAACTGAAGGTTCCCGAGTTGTCTCGAGAGTGCAAGAGCGGACTGGACCAGGACAGGCAGATTGTGTTCAATTTCACTTTCCCGGCTCCCGGGGAAGATGCCGACGATCCTTTTTTCTGCATCCAGTCCCATGGAGCGGATCAGTGCAGCCCTGCCGGCAGTGGCATGGGCATCCTCAACTAGGGGGTGCCCGACATACGCTACCGGTACCCCTGCATCCCTGTAGAAATTTTCTTCGAAGGGAAATACCGTGGCCATCATGTCCACACAGTGCTTGATGACCCGTATACGGGATGAGCGCCATGCCCAGATCTGCGGACTGATGTAATAGAGCACCTTGATGCCCAGTTTCCTGGCAGCCCTGGCCAGGGGCAGGTTAAAGTCCGGCGAGTCGATGAGTACCAGCACATCTGGCCTGTTGAGCTGCAGCTCCTCTTTCATCCTGTTCAGGATTTTGCGCAGTCGGCGGTAGTGTTTCACTACTTCGATCAGGCCGATGACGGACAGTTCCGATACGTCGACGAGGCTGTGGAATCCGGCTTGGCGCATCCGTTCGCCTCCGATACCGCGGCAATCCATGTCCGGGTGCAGTTTTTTCAGCGCGTGTACCAGCTTGGCCCCGTGCAAATCGCCCGAAGCTTCACCGGCGACGATCATTATGCGCAGGGACAGGCGCTCAGCCGGCATGGACCTGCTTGATGGTGTCGGCAACGGCTTCGATCTGGGAGCGGGATATTTCCGGGAATATCGGTAGGGATATGCATCGACTGCACACCCGCTCCGTATTCGGCAGGTCGTGTGACCTTGAAATGCCGGAAAAGGCTTTCTGCCGGGGCAGGGGCATCGGATAGTAAACGGCATGCCCGATCTGGCGTTTCTGCAGTGCATCGATGATGCCTGTTCGTTCTTGGCTGAGTATCGTGTACTGGTGATATACATGCGACAGATCATCCGTTTGCCGCGGAATCTGTACCGGCAACGGACCAAGCAGGCCGGCATAGTGACTGGCGGCAAGGGCCCTTTGCCGGTTGAACCGGTCTATGTGTTTCAGCTTTATCCTCAGGATCACGGCCTGCAACTCGTCGAGACGGCTGTTCCACCCGACTGCATGGTGCTGGTTACGGGTCTCGCATCCGTGGTCCTTCAGCAATGAGAACTGCCCCGCCAGCTCGTCAGAGTTCGTGGCGAACAGGCCCCCGTCGCCGCAGCCTCCCAGGTTTTTGCTGGGATAGAAGCTGAAACAGCCTGCATCGCCAAACGTACCCGTATGCTGTTTGGCCAGACGGGAACCGAAGGACTGTGCACAGTCCTCAATCACCTGAAGGCCATGCCGCCGCGCCAGGGCGCAGATCCCGGGCATGTCGGCTGCCTGTCCGAAAATGTGGACAGGCAGGATGGCCCGGGTCCTGGGGCTGATTGCCGGTTCGATGGTTTCCGCAGTGATGCAGAGCGTGACCGGGTCAATGTCGACATATACGGCCGTGGCTCCCACATGGGCAACGGCCTCGGCCGTTGCGGCGAAACTGAAAGGGGTCGTGATGACCTCGTCATCCTGCCCGATTCCGCATGCACGCAATGCCAGGTGCAGGGCGTCGCTTCCGGAATTGCAGGATATGGCATGCCTGACCTGCAGGTATTTCGCCACTTCGTTTTCAAAGCGCCTGACATTCGGCCCCTGCACGTACTGCGTGCCTGAAAGCACTTCGGCCACGGCAGGGTCGATTTCTTTTTGCAGCATCCTGTACTGCAATTTCAGGTCCAGCATGGGAATCATGATGCGTGAATAGGAAGTGCGTTCGGAATATTCAGGCCAGTTGCTTGCTGATTGAAATTGCCGTTTCCAGGGCACGTTTACCATCCTGCCCGCTGACCTTGGGCTGGGTGCCGTATCTGATGCAGTGCAGAAAGCTTTCGATTTCAGCGAGCAGCGCATCGTATTCGGCACAGCTGGTTTTTTGCACCACGATGTTGGGCACGCCGGGGTACAGTTCATGCTGTCCTTTGCGGTAGACGGCCAACTCGCTGTTCTGGAAATCCACGGAAAGGTAGGCGTCGTGCTGGAAGATGCGCATTTTGCGGTCTGTAGCCATGCTTACCCGGCTGGCTGTAACGTTTGCGACGCATCCGTTTTCAAAGGTTATCCTGGCATTGGCGATATCGATATCGTTGGACAGTACCGAGATGCCCCGGGCATCAATCTTGTCCACGTCGGAATTCACGATATCGAGGATGATGTCGATATCGTGAATCATCAGGTCGAGGATCACGTTGACCTCCGTGCCGCGCGTCCGGTAGGGAGCCAGGCGATGGGATTCGATGAACAGTGCCTCTTTCAGTTCTCTTTCCAGTTCCACGATCGCAGGGTTGAAACGCTCCAGGTGTCCGACCTGCAACACCCTGTCGTACTCTTTGGCCAGCGAGATCAGCTCATCGGCCTGCTCGAGGGTCGCGGTGATCGGTTTTTCTACCAGGACATGCGACCGGTTACGCAGAAAATCCCTTACCACGTCAAAGTGCAGGTCTGTAGGCACGGCAATGCTGACGGCCTCCACCTGTCCCAGGAGCTCATGGTAGTCAGCCACGGGCATGCAGGAGGTTTCGTCTGCAACTTCCTGCGCCTTTCCAGGGTCCGTATCGCAAACGGCTACCAGCTTGCAGTTTTCCAGCTGATGGAATTTCAGTGCATGGAACTTGCCCAGGTGGCCTGTTCCGATTACTGCCGTTTGTATCTCTTGCATGCTATTTCCAGTATTCTTCCGATGAGTGTGCAGTATACTATGTGTGCAGAGCATTGACCCTTGTATTTGGCAGGTCGGCGGGCCTGGTTACCTTTGTTGACAGACAGAAAACTTCATCCGCAGGAGCCAGTGGCCGGAATTGATGAAGCGGGTCGTGGCTCGCTGGCTGGGCCGGTGCTTGCTGCGATAGTGGTCTTGCATCCGAAACGGCCTGTCGAAGGCCTGAGGGATTCCAAAAAGCTAGCCCCGGACCGGCGCAAACAGCTTTTCGAGGAAATCCGGTCCAAGGCTACATTTTGCGCGATAGGACAGGCCACGGCAGCCGAAATTGACGAGTTGAACATCCATCATGCAACATTGCTTGCCATGCGGCGAGCCTGGTCTGAAGTGCCTTTTGAGGTGGGGCACGTGCTGGTGGACGGCCTGCACTGCCCGGAACTTGCCGCGCCATGCACGGCCATTGTCAGGGGGGACCTGTCTGTCCCGGTGATCAGCGCCGCGTCCATACTGGCCAAGGTAGCCCGGGATGAAGCCATGCTGGAATACCATGGACAGTGCTCGCATTACGGGTTTGACCGGAACAAGGGCTACCCGACCGCCCAGCATATAGCCGCCCTGCATGAGCATGGGCCTTCGGACCTGCATCGCAAAAGTTTCCGGCCTGTCCAGGAAGTCATGCGGGGCCAGGCCGGCGGATAGAATCCCGGGCAGAATTCCATGAGCCAGTTTGTACATTTGCACGTGCACACCGAGTACTCACTCGTAGACAGCATCGTCCGGGTACCTGAGCTGATGGCGTCTGTGAGCAGCCAGGGAATGGCATCTGTGGCGCTGACGGACGTGGATAACCTGTTTGCCCTGGTGAAGTTCTACCGGGCTGCACTGCTGAACGGTGTCAAGCCTATCATCGGCCTGGAGGCCCGGGTGTCGGGCCTGTCGGAAGAGGATCCTGATTCCAGGGTCATATTCCTTTGCGGAAATGAGACCGGTTACAAAACGCTGACCAAGTGGCTTACCAGGGCGTACCTGGAGAGTCAGGACGTCGACGGGCCGGTGTTGCAGCGTGACTGGCTGGTCGGTTCGGGTGAGGGACTGATCGTGTTGTCTGGAGCAAGGAACGGGGATGTCGGCAAGGCGATTCTTGCCGGCTCCGAAAACCAGGCTCACGCATGCGTGGAGTTCTGGCGCTCACATTTTCCGGACCGCTACTACATTGAACTTCAGCGTACCGGGCGAGAGGATGAAGAAAGATATATTTGCACTGCACTGGAGCTGGCTGCAACCTTTTCCCTGCCTGTCGTTGCCAGCAACGATGTGCGGTTTTTGCGCGGTCATGATTACGAGGCACACGAGGCACGCGTGTGTATCCAGACGGGTTGCGTGCTGAATGATCCCCGCAGGCTGCATGCCTACTCCAATCAGCAGTACCTGCGCAACGGAGAGGAAATGGCAGAGCTGTTCTCGGACATACCTGAAGCGGTCACCAACAGCATCGAGATTGCAAAGCGGTGCAATGTCACCCTGACTTTGGGTGAGAGCGTGCTGCCTAAATTTCCGATTCCAAAGTCGCTCACGCCTCAGGAATACATCTCTGTTGAGGCACGGGAGGGCCTGTCCAAACGCCTGGAGAAAAAAGACAAGGAGCAAGTCCAGCTTGCGGAGCAGGATTACCAGTCACGGCTGCAGAACGAGCTGGGAGTCATCAACTCCATGGGGTATGCGGGGTACTTTCTGATCGTGGCCGACTTCATCAGGTGGGCCAAGGAAAACTCGATACCTGTAGGGCCGGGCAGGGGTTCGGGTGCCGGCTCCCTGGTTTCCTACGCGCTCGGCATTACCGATATCGACCCCATGGAGTATGACCTGCTGTTTGAGCGCTTCCTGAACCCTGACCGCATTTCAATGCCTGACTTCGACATAGATTTCTGCATGACCAATCGTGATCGTGTGATCGAGTACGTGGCCGGACGCTATGGACAGGCACGCGTCAGCCAGATCATCACTTACGGCAGCATGGCCGCGCGGGCCGTGGTACGTGATGTGGGCCGCGTACTCGGGTATCCGTACGGTTTTGTCGATCGCATTGCAAAATTGATTCCGTTTGAGGTCGGCATGACCCTGGGCAAGGCGCTGGAGCGCGAACCGGCACTGCAGGAGCAGTACCACAGCGAGGAAGATGTGCGCGCGGTTATGGACATGGCCCGGCGCCTGGAAGGACTCGTGCGCAACGCAGGCAAGCATGCCGGGGGGGTTGTCATCGCGCCTTCGGACTTGACGGAGTTTACTCCCCTGTACTGTGAAGCCGGAGGCGCAAACGTGGTCACGCAGCTTGACAAGGACGATGTAGAAACCATTGGCCTGGTCAAGTTCGACTTCCTGGGCCTGCGCACGCTCACCATCATTGATCATACCGTCCGTATGGCCAACGAGAAGCTTTCCAGGCAGGGCCTGGAAGGAGTATCGGTCGACACGATACCGCTTGATGACGAGGCGACCTACAAAACGCTCCGGTCCCAGCAGACCACAGCCGTATTTCAGCTGGAATCCAGTGGCATCAGGGATATTATCAAGCGGCTCAAGCCGGACAATTTCAATGACATCGTCGCCTTGGTGGCATTGTACCGGCCTGGTCCATTGCAGTCGGGCATGGTAGAGGATTTTATCCAGCGCAAGCACGGCGCACGGGTGGATTATTTTCACCCGGACCTGGAGCCTGTTCTCAGGCATACCTACGGTGTCATCCTGTACCAGGAGCAGGTGATGCAGATTGCACAGATCCTCGCCGGGTACACCCTGGGAGGCGCAGATATTCTGCGGCGTGCAATGGGCAAGAAAAAACCGGAAGAAATGGCCCAGCAGCGCGAGATCTTTGTCTCGGGAGCCGTAGAGCGCGGGGTGCGGGAAACCACTGCAAGCCGCATATTTGACCTGATGGAAAAGTTTGCAGGATACGGGTTCAACAAGTCCCACTCTGTGGCCTATGCCTTGCTTGCATACCAGACGATCTGGCTGAAAACACACTTTCCTGCCGAATTCATGTCTTCTGTCATGTCGTCCGATATCGACAATACCGACAAGGTAGTCAATCTCATCGACGAATGTCGCCGGCTGGGTCTCGGAGTGCTGCCGCCGGACATCAACAGCTCCCATCATGACTTCACCGTGCCGGATGACATGAGTATCCTGTACGGACTGGGTGCCATCAAGGGCGTGGGCCGTGCAGCGGCCCAGCAGATCGTGGACGTGCGCAACGAGCATGGAGAGTTCAGGACCCTGGATGAATTCTGCATGCGCCTGGACACGCAAAAGGTCAACAGGCGCTGTACCGAGGCCTTGATCCGGGCCGGTGCGATGGACTGTTTTGGACATACCCGTGCGGCATTGTTTGAACATCTCGACAAGGCACTGCGCAGCGCCGACCAGCGCTTGCGTGACAGCCATGCGGGACAGAACGACATGTTTGCCGAGTCTGATGCAGGCCCTCGTGACGGGGCAATCCAGGTCATCGAGGAATGGAACGACGAAATGAAGCTGTCCGGGGAGCGCCAGACACTCGGACTGTACCTGACAGGCCATCCGGTAGAGCGGTACCAGGAAGAGCTCAAGAGGATTACCCGCAACACGCTGGGGCAGTTGCTGAACAACGGTACGAGCGGATCGGTGCAGCCACGGCAGTCTCGGGAGGAGACTGGCAAGCAGGTACACGTAGCGGGGCTGGTGGACCAGGTCAGGCTGCGCAACAGTGCCAAGGGGCGCATTGCATTCCTTACGCTGGACGACAACACCGGGCGCATTGATGTGGCGGTGTTTGCGAGTGACTATGCCCGGTATAATCCCCTGCTGGTCAAGGATTCTATCCTGATCGTCAAGGGAACCCTCGGCTGGGATGAGTTTGCCGAGCAGGTACGCGTTCGGGCCGACAGGATCTGGAGCTTTGACGAATACCTGAAAAATTATGGTGGTCTGCTGAATATCCGGGTGAGGGCGGGCGGGTCGCCTCCTTCCTGGGTAGGAGAATTGCAACGGCAGCTGATGCCCTTCAGGGATGGAGACTGTTCTGTTCGCCTCGAATACGAAAGCCGTTCGGTCACGGCGCAGCTTGAGTTCTCGAAAGACTGGAATGTATCTCTCGATTCCAGGCTGTTGCAGGAACTCAGGGAGATTTCCGAGGTGCTGGGAACAAATGTGGTATACAAGAAACCGGAAATTAATGCATGATTACCGTCATGTACGTAATAAAATCATGTACATGACACAAAGTTTTACAGTGGATTGCCCGGATGAACCCTGATTATCTTGATTTTGAACAGCCTATTGCGGAGCTTGAGGCCAAAATCGAAGAGTTGAGATTGGTCGAAGATACCAATGAATTCGATCTCAACGAGGAGATCTCGCGCCTGCAGTCCAAGTCGAGGAGCCTGGTCGAGTCGATCTTTCGCAACCTCACTCCGTGGCAGGTCGCGCAGCTTGCCCGACACCCCAAGCGACCCTACACGCTGGATTACATCGAGCGTCTGTTCAAGGGTTTTACCGAGCTGCACGGTGACAGGATGTATGCAGACGATGCCGCGATCGTTGCAGGCATCGCCAGGTTTGAAAAGCAGTCCGTGGCAATTATAGGTCACCAGAAAGGGCATAACACGAACGAGAACATTCGACGGAACTTTGGCATGCCGCGACCCGAAGGGTACCGCAAGGCACTGAGAATCATGGAACTCGCGGAACGCTTTGGAATGCCGGTGCTGACTTTCGTGGACACGCCCGGGGCTTACCCGGGTATCGGTGCAGAGGAGCGGGGACAGAGTCAGGCCATTGCACAGAATCTGCAGCGCATGGCTGAGTTGCGAACCCCGATCTTGAGTACGGTCATCGGGGAAGGGGGCTCCGGCGGCGCACTGGCAATTGGTGTGTGCGATCATCTGTCCATGCTGAGCTACAGCACCTACTCGGTGATTTCTCCTGAAGGCTGTGCATCGATACTGTGGAAGGATGCAGGCAGGGCCGAGGATGCAGCCGTTGCACTCGGAATTACTGCTGCACGGCTGAAAGAGCTGAACCTGATCGACCAGATCATCGAGGAGCCTCTGGGCGGAGCCCACCGGGATATCGAGCTGACTTGTGAAAACGTGCGCAAGGCAATTTCCGGCAAACTGAGAGAACTGAAGGCCATGGCCATAGACGACCTGCTGGAAGCCCGTTTTGAGCGGCTGACGCGATACGGGGAATTCAAGCTGTAGTCATGATTGAAACTGGCCTGTAAGCAGGCGGCCTGTTCATGCAATCGATCGACTCCCGACTGCGGTCATTTTTTGAGCCATTCAATTCCGTTTCCCGGTACATCGTCGCCTTCAGTGGCGGAATGGACTCCACCGTCCTGCTGCACGCAATGATGCGCCAGGAACTGCCCCTGCATGCGATTCATGTCAATCACCGTATGCACCCGGAAAGCGAGCGTTGGCAGCAGCATTGCCATGCGGTTTGCAGCCAATGGGGCATCGCCATCACACTGCTGCATGCGGATGTGGAAAAATTTCCGCAGCAGAGTCTCGAGGAAGTTGCACGCCGGGCGCGTTACCGGCTGATGTCCGGCCGGCTTGGCCCGCATGAAGCGCTCGTCACGGCCCATCACCAGGATGACCAGGCTGAAACCATGTTGCTGCAGCTGTTGCGCGGTGCAGGACCTGCCGGGCTCTCAGCCATGGGCAGCCGCCAGAGTCTCGGCCAGGGTCTGCATCTGCGTCCGCTACTCGGGTTCCCCAGAGAAGAATTGAAGGCCTACGCGCAGCATCATTCACTGGTATGGATCGAGGATCCCACCAATGAATCCACGCAGTTCGACCGCAACTTCCTGCGTCACGAGATCATGCCAGAACTCGTGCGGCGGTGGCCAGGTGCCGTTCAGACATTGTCCCGTGCGGCGGGCTTGCAGAACGAGGCGATGCAGTGCCTTCATGAGCTGGCCGGAGAGGATTTGGAGGCAGCTGCGACGGACCGGCCCCATGTACTGGATATCCGGATCCTGCGGGATCTTTCCGTTCCCCGGTTGAAAAACGCACTGCGGGGCTGGATCCGCTCACGGGGCATGCGGGTGCCTGATAAAAAATCCCTGGATGCGAAGGTGGAAGAATTGGTTTACAGGCAGGACCTGAACTCGGCTCCGGTACTGGCCTGGAAAGACGGGGAAATGCGCCGGTACCGGGAACGCCTGTTCCTCCTCAAGCCCTTGACGGAACATGATCCCGGCCAGTCATTTCAGTGGCGCCTGGACAGGCCCCTGGTCATCAACAGTCTCAACCTGGTTCTTCGCCATTCGGAACTGGCGCAACGCGGTGTTGTCGTGCCGAAAGGCGTGAAAGAGCTTACGGTACGATTTCGAAGGGGAGGGGAGCAGCTCAGGCCATCCGGAGAAGTACACCACAGGTCATTGAAAAACCTGTTCCAGGAAGGAAACATCCCGCCCTGGGAAAGGGACAGGATTCCCCTCGTCTATCATGGGGACAAGCTGATTTGCGTCTTCGGCTACTGGTATGCGGACACGGACAGCCATTCCTGATTTATGCAAATTGGAGTCCGCATGCACTGGAAAAAGTCTTGCAGCTTTGCTAGGCTCTAGAGCCGTCTTGAATACGTTTTTCTCCAGCACAACTTCCGCTTCTCTGACGGCGGTACGCGGCAAGCAATGACCCGATATATATTCATTACGGGCGGTGTGGTCTCTTCTCTGGGCAAGGGCATCGCTTCATCTTCTTTGGGCGCGATCCTGGAAGCCCGCGGGCTCAGGGTAAGCCTGATGAAGCTGGACCCGTACATTAACGTCGATCCGGGTACGATGAGTCCTTTCCAGCACGGTGAGGTGTTCGTTACGGCAGACGGTGCCGAGACAGATCTGGATCTGGGCCATTACGAGCGTTTCGTGAATTTCCGGCCCGGCAAGAACAATAATTTCACCACGGGGCAGATTTATGAAAACGTGATTCGCAAGGAGCGAAGGGGTGATTACCTTGGGGGCACGGTACAGGTAATCCCGCACATCACCAACGAGATCATCCAGTGCGTGCAGCAATGCTCAAAAGAGGCCGATATCGTGCTGGTGGAGATCGGGGGGACTGTGGGCGACATCGAGTCACTTCCCTTCCTGGAGGCGATTCGCCAGATGGGCGTTGAAATGGGCCGCAGGAACACCCTGTATATTCACCTGACCCTGGTGCCGTATATCCAGGCCTCGGGAGAGATGAAAACAAAACCCACTCAGCACTCGGTCAAGGAACTCAGGTCGATCGGCATTCAGCCGGACATCCTGTTATGCCGCTCGGACCGGCCCCTTGCGGAGGACCATCGCAAGAAAATCGCGCTGTTTACGAACGTAGAGGAAAAGGCCGTCATTTCCACAGTGGATGTGAGCACGATCTACAGGCTGCCGCTCTGGCTGCATGCACAGGGTCTGGATACGATCGTCACTGAAAAATTCCAGCTGGACCTGCCCGCCGCCCAACTGAAAGACTGGAAGGAAGTGGTGCACGCGATCGAGTTTCCCGAGTCTGAAGTCACGGTGGGGATGGTTGGCAAGTACGTGGGCCTTACCGAGTCTTACAAATCCCTGAACGAAGCGCTGACTCATGCAGGAATCCAGACCAGGACCAAGGTGAACATCGAGTATATTGATTCAGAAGGCATTGAAACAAACGGGACCTCTGTGCTGGAGGGACTGGATGCCATCCTCATACCGGGGGGATTCGGCAAGCGGGGCATCGAGGGGAAAATTGCTGCTGCATGCTTTGCAAGGGAACATGACGTGCCGTACCTGGGCATCTGCCTGGGCATGCAGGTGGCCCTGATTGAATTTGCGCGTCATGTCGCGGGGCTGGAGGATGCGCACAGTACCGAGTTCAAACCGGATACCCTGCACCCGGTCATCGCCCTGATCACCGAATGGCAGGACCGAGCAGGGCGCATTGAGCGCCGCAGCAAGGTTTCTGACCTGGGCGGTTCGATGCGCCTTGGTGAACAGGCCTGCAAGCTGCGTGCAGGTTCCCTGGTGCACAAGCTGTACGGCAAAGACTGTATCGCAGAACGGCATCGGCACAGGTATGAATTCAACAACACGTTCATGGCGGACCTGCGTGAAGCCGGGCTTTCATTTGCAGGCATCTCCGAAGATAACGCGCTGGTTGAAGTCATCGAGATCAGCAGCCACCCCTGGTACGTGGGCTGCCAGTTTCATCCGGAATTCACTTCCACGCCCCGTGCCGGACATCCACTGTTTACCGGTTTCATACGCGCTGCCCATGCCCTGCACAACCTGCATATCGCTGCAGGAAAAAGCGAATCCGTCCAGAAGCAGCTCGCGGCGGATCGTCCTGTGCAGTCGGGCCAGGCATAATCCATCAGGCAGCCATGAAGCTGTGTGGCGCTGAAGTGGGTCTGGACCGTCCCTTCTTCCTGATTGCAGGGCCGTGTGTCGTGGAGAGCCTGGAGCTTGCACAGGATACTGCGGGCAGGCTGAAGGAAATCACCTCGGCACTGGACATCCCCTTCATCTACAAGTCTTCTTTCGACAAGGCAAACCGCACCTCCGCTGACAGCTTCAGAGGCCTGGGGATAGACAAGGGGCTGCAGATTCTTGCACAGATCAAGGCAGAGCTTGGCGTACCTGTCTTGACGGATGTGCATGAAGATACTCCCCTGCAGGAAGTCGTGGAAGTCGTCGATGTCCTGCAGACCCCCGCATTTTTGTGTCGCCAGACGAATTTCATCCAGCGCGTTGCAGCATGCGGGTGCCCGGTCAACATCAAAAAGGGCCAGTTCCTGTCTCCGGGAGAAATGCGGCATGTAGTGGACAAGGCGAGGGCGCAGGGAAACCGGGAGATCCTGGTGTGCGAGCGCGGCGTATCCTTCGGGTACAACAACCTGGTTTCGGACATGCGTTCCCTGGCAATCCTGAGAGAAACCGGCTGTCCTGTAGTATTCGATGCCACGCATTCTGTACAATTGCCCGGCGCCGGCGCCGGCAGTTCCGGTGGCCAGCGGGAGTTTGTACCGCTGCTGGCACGCGCCGCTGTGGCTTGCGGCATCTCGGGCCTGTTCATGGAGACCCATCCGGATCCTGAAATTGCAAAAAGTGACGGGCCCAATTCCTGGCCGCTGGGAAAAATGAAATCCCTGTTGCGCGGGCTTCAGGAGATAGACCAGGCCGTGAAGCGGTGCGGCCTGATCGACGAACCGGCAGCATGACAGGCAACGGAAGGCAAGGAGGTATGTGACCCGATGTCCGAGATACAGTCCGTCCAGGCAAGGGAGGTGATTGACTCCCGGGGGAACCCGACCGTCGAGTCCGACGTGCTGCTTTCTTCGGGTGTGATGGGTCGTGCCGCCGTACCGTCCGGGGCCTCGACCGGTACACTCGAGGCCGTCGAACTCCGGGACGGGGACCCGGGCCGGTTTGCAGGGAAGGGAGTCCGGCAGGCTGTCAGGCATGTCAATACCGAGATCAGGCAGGCGCTGGTCGGCATGTCCTGTTTCTCGCAGGAGGAAATTGATCGGCGAATGATCGAGCTGGATGGTACGGGCAACAAGGCGCGGCTCGGGGCCAACGCACTGCTGTCCGTTTCACTGGCTGTAGCCAAGGCTGCAGCACAGGACAGGCAGGTGCCGTTGTACCGCTATTTGCACCGCGGAAAAGGGGCTTTCAGCATGCCGGTGCCCATGATGAACATCCTCAACGGCGGTGAGCATGCGGATAACAGCGTGGACATGCAGGAATTCATGATTGTTCCGACCGGCGCAGGCTCGACGCGCGAGGCCATTCGAATAGGTGCCGAAATCTTCCATGCGCTGAAAAGTGCACTGCATGCCCGCGGAATGGGGACGACCGTAGGGGATGAAGGGGGTTTTGCGCCGGACCTCAGGTCCAACCGCGAGGCCGTGGAGGTCATTCTGAACGCGATTGAGCAGGCGGGTTTTCGGACCGGGAGAGACGTTTATCTTGGACTGGACGTGGCCAGCACGGAGTTCTACAGGGAGGGCAGGTATGAGCTGCAGTCCGAAGGCAGGTCCTTTGATTCGGAACAGTTCGTGGACTACCTGGTTGACTGGGTCGATCAGTATCCGATCCTCACCATTGAGGACGGCGTGGCTGAAGACGACTGGGATGGCTGGAAGCTGCTCACGGATAAAGCCGGAAACAGGGTGCAACTGGTAGGTGACGATTTGTTTGTCACGAATACGGAATTGCTGGAAAAAGGCATTCAATCCGGAGTTGCCAACTCGATCCTGGTCAAGGTCAACCAGATCGGCACCTTGAGCGAGACGCTCGCTGCAATCGACATGGCGCATGCCGCGAACTACACCGCGGTGATCTCGCACCGGTCCGGCGAGACCGAGGATGTCACGATTGCGGACCTGGCCGTGGCCACCTGTACCGGTCAAATCAAGACGGGCTCCCTGTCCAGGTCGGACCGCACTGCAAAGTACAACCAGCTCATACGCATCGAGGAGGAACTCGGGCCGGAGTCCCGGTATCCGGGTATCGGTGCCTACCGTTTCCTTCCTCCCTAGGCCATTGAGGACACTCGTAATTTTTATGGCCCTGCTGCTGCTGCTGATGCAGTACAAGCTCTGGTTCGGTGAAGGAAGTTTCCGCGAGGGGCTGGAGTTGAGCCGCACGGTTGCCGAACAGGAACTCAAGAACGACCAGGCCAGCCAGCGCAACGATGTCCTCGCCGCTGAAGTAGAGGAGCTGAAAACCGGACTTGAATCCGTAGAGGAACGTGCAAGGAGCGAGCTGGGGATGGTGAAGAAAAACGAGACTTTCATCCAGATTCTGGAGAGCCGACCTGAAGATCGCGACAGAGAATGATCATCGCCGGCAAAACTGCTGGGCAATCGTTTGTGCCGCAGGGTCAGGCCTGCGGATGGGCATGGATGTCCCCAAGCAATATCTCCCGCTGGGCGATGCCACTGTGCTGGAGGCAAGCCTCTCCTGTTTCCTGCATCACCCGCGGGTCACGGCTGTGGTGGTAGCCTTGCCGGCCTGTGATGAAAGGTGGTCCGGACTGAAGGTTTCATCCGACCGGTGCATCCATGTCGCAGAAGGCGGGCCAAGCCGCGCACAATCCGTTCTCAACGCGCTGGAGACGCTGCAGGGCATGGCCGGTGCAGACGATTACGTGCTGATCCATGATGCGGCACGACCCTGCCTTGACTACTCGGACCTGGACCGTCTCATCAGTGAAGGGGTCGCCAGTGAGACCGGTGCAATCTTGGCCACACCCGTTTGCGACACGATCAAGCGGGTGCGCTCGACCGGTGATTTCCGGGAAGTGGTTCAAACCGTAGACCGTTCCCGCCTGTGGAAGGCCCTGACTCCGCAGATGTTTCGGATCCGCGTACTCGATGAAGCCCTGCGTTCCTGTCTCAGGGGCAGCCTGGCCGTGACCGATGATGCCTCGGCAGTCGAGGCGATCGGGCATCGTGTAAAGATCGTCGAGGGGCGAAGTGACAATATTAAAATAACCCGGCAGGAAGATATCCGGCTGGCGGAATCGATAATGCGGCATATCAGGAGCCGGCCCGGGTGAGAAGGGTTTCGGCCGGGACCTCGCGGTTTCCGGGATATGCCATGATCATGGGGGCACGATGACTGTGAGAGTGGGTTTTGGCTATGACACGCATCGCTTTTGCGAGGGTGATCATATTGTGTTAGGCGGGGAAAGAATCCGGTTCTCCCATGGCATCGACGCACATTCGGATGGAGATGTACTGCTGCATGCGCTTTGCGATGCCGTGCTGGGTGCTGCGGGACTGGGTGATATCGGCCAGCATTTCCCGGACAGCCAAAGCAGGTACCGGGACGTGGAGAGTACGCGCCTGCTCGAGGATGTGATGCAAAAGATAGAAGACAGGTACCTGGTCGGGAATGTAGACTGTACCGTCGTGCTGGAACGGCCCAAGCTGGCAGGATATACCGATGCCATGAAAGCGAACATCAGCAGGATTTTGAAAATTCCGGCAAGCCAGGTCAATCTCAAGGCTACGACCAGTGAGGGCATGGGCTTCATCGGCCGAGGAGAAGGCGTGGCCGCATTCGCGGTAGCACTGCTGCAGCAGCATTCACCGGCCGGTTCCTGAACCCGAAGGGATGTTGCTCAGCGAAAAGATTTTCAGCCCGGGCGGCTTGCTGTCTGAACGCCTGGCGCATTTCCGTTACCGGCCACAGCAGGAGAGGATGAGCGTGTCCGTCGAAGCTGCACTGAGACAGCGCGGGCGACTCATCATTGAGGCAGGCACCGGTGTTGGGAAGACCTTTGCCTACCTGGTCCCCGCGCTTCTGTCCGGACAGAAAGTGGTCGTCTCCACCGGTACCCGGCATTTGCAGGACCAGCTGTATTTCAAGGATCTTCCAGCCGTTCTGGACATTGTCGAGACGCCCGTGTCCACGGCATTGCTGAAGGGCCGGGCGAATTACCTTTGCGTATACCGCCTGGAGCACCATGCGCCCCGCGCCCTGGCCCATGTGCGCCGGGGCGCGAGGCATTACCAGTCCATCCTGGACTGGTCCCGGGTGACCCGCACAGGAGAGATAGCCGAGGTGCATTCGGTCGGCGAGGAAGACCCCGTATGGCCAAGCGTCACCTCGACTGTCGAAAACTGCCTCGGCAGCGAATGCCCGAGTTACCAGAAGTGTCACGTGGTCAAGGCCAGGAGGAAGGCCTTGCAGGCCGATGTCGTCGTGATCAATCATCACCTGTTCTTTTCCGACCTGACCCTGAAGCAGGAAGGGTTTGGCGACCTGTTGCCGGAGGCCGATGCATTCATCCTGGATGAGGCACACCAGTTGCCGGAACTTGCCAGCACTTTTCTGGCGACGACCACCAGCGGCCGCCAGCTCAGGCATCTGTGCGAGGACGTGATCGCAGCACAGCTTGAAGAGGCGCCCGATTCCGTGGACGTTCGTGAAACGGTGGATTCCGTTCAGAAATCGACAGCTGATTTCCAGCTTGCACTGGCAGGCGGCAAGGAACGAAAGCTGTGGCAAGAAGCTGTCGGGGCGACAGACGTCGAGGACGGTTTTGACCGGCTTTGCTCGGCACTGTGCCGGTTGTCAGGGAAACTGGCCGAGCTGGGTGGTCGGGGCAGTGCGCTGGCTCGTTGCGCACAGCGTTGTGAAAAACACGTGCAGCATTTTGAAGGCATCCTGGAAAAAGAGGAAGGAACGGTACGCTGGCTCGAGTGCCAGCAGAAGGATTTCAAGCTTCACAGCACTCCGCTCGATACGGCCAACCTGTTCCAGGACCTGATTGCACGCTATGAGAGCAGCTGGATTTTCACATCCGCAACCCTGGCTGTGAATTCCGGGTTTGACCATTTCCAGCAGCAACTCGGATTCCTCGATGCAGAAACCATCATGCTGGACAGCCCGTATGACTATGAAGTCAATACACGCCTGTTCCTGCCGGCCATTTCTGTCGACCCGGGTCATGACGAGTATACCGCCTGCGTGGTGGATGCCGTGCTGCCGATCCTGGAAGTCAACAAGGGACGCGCATTCCTGCTGTTCAGCAGCCATCGCGCACTGCGTACGGCGGCAGCGATCCTGCAGGGCAACAGCCGTTTCAACCTGCTGGTGCAGGGTGAGTCTCCACGAAGGGAGTTGCTTGGACGGTTCGTGAGGACGGAGCATGCCGTACTCCTGGGGACCAGCAGTTTTTGGGAGGGGGTGGACATCCGCGGGAGTGCCTTGAGCTGTGTCGTGATCGACAAGCTGCCCTTTGCAGCACCGGATGACCCGGTTCTGGCCGGCCGCCTGCAGGCGCTGCGGCGGCAGGGAGAAAACCCCTTCATGCATTACCAGTTGCCGCAGGCCGTTCTTGCACTGAAACAGGGCGTAGGCAGGCTCATCCGCGACGAGGCCGATTACGGTGTAGTGACCATATGCGATCCCAGGCTGACTGCCAGGCCGTATGGGAAATCGTTTGTCGAAAGCCTGCCGAACATGCCCCGTACTTCAAGTCTGGACGAGGTCATGCAGTTCCTGCAGCAACGGGATTCCGCTGATGAAGCACCTTTGCATTGAAACGTCTACGGAGTGCTGTTCCGTGGCACTGTGCATGGACGGCGAGATCATCAGTGAAAGCGAAGTGGCGCAGAACCGGCACAACGAGATTGTATTGCCGATGTGTGAGCGCATTCTGGCAAAGGCCCAGGCGAGCCTGGACCAGCTGGATGCCATTGCTTTCGGTCGGGGCCCGGGTGCGTTTACAGGCGTACGTCTCGCCGCCAGCGTGGCCCAGGGGATTGCCATGGCAAGGGACCTGCCCGTGGTTCCGGTCTCCTCGCTGGCGGCGCTGGCACAAGCTGCCTACACCCGGCAAAAGGCATCACAGGTGCTGGCCTGTATTGATGCCCGCATGCAGGAGGTCTATTTTGCCCTGTACCAGCTGGATGACAATGAAATCATGCAGTTGACTGGCCGGGAGCAGGTCGGCAAGCCCGAATTGATTGATGTGGAAGTCGGCAAGCATTGCATCGGGTACGGATCGGGGTGGAAAGTGTATGCCGAGGCCCTGCTGGACCGCTGCAGAACGGACATGGCATTCGATGCGAACGTGACTCCCCAGGCCGAGCACGTTGCATGCCTGGCAGAACATTACTTCCACCAGGGCCTTGCTGTTTCCGCAACAGAGGCGATTCCGGTCTACGTGCGCGATAACGTGGCGAGCAAGCCGAAAGACTGGAGGATAGGCTGACGGCCCGCGCTCTGCGACGTGCACGCCGGCGCCTCGTCGCTGCGGTTTTGCTACAATGCGCGCATGGTACGCGTGTACAGCGAACCCAGCCCGGTGTTTATTTATCATCTCAGGGACCTCCTTGAGGGAAAGGGCATTGCCGTGATCATCAGGAATGAGCTGCTGGCAGGCGGTGTCGGAGAACTTCCACCCACCGAGGTCTGGCCCGAGCTTTGGGTGGTGGATAAAGGAGACCGCCAGGTTGCGGAAAAAATTGTGCGTGATTTCATCGCTTCCACCAAAACCCGTATCCAGGACTGGGTTTGCTCAAAGTGCGGGGAGCACATCGAAGGACAGTTTGCTGCATGCTGGAACTGCGGGTCAGCAAGGAACACCTCCTAGAGGACGCATTGGGATCCCCGCTATCCTGCAGCAGGTCCCCAGCCCTGTCTGAGCCGGGTATTCCGTCCCATCGGCGATGGATCGGTTTCCGGCAGGTCTTTTACCGGTGCATGCTGGCATTGCTGGCCTGTGCATGGATGCCACCGGTCTTCGCGTCCGGATGGAGCGTGACTGAACTGCACGTACAGTATGGAAACCTGGATGTGCCAGAGTTCGAGGGGGGAGGTCATGCATACCACCTTATTTACACGTTGCAGCATGCCAACGGGTGGGAATACGGCGACAATTTTTTCTTCATCGACGTACTCGATTCCAGGAGCTCAGGTTTTCAGGATTTTGACCTGTACGCGGAGTGGTACTCAAATCTGAGTCTTGGCAGGATCACGGGCAGGGAACTGGCTGCCGGGGTCATTTCGGATTTCGGGTTCATTCTGGGTCTTAACTGGGCCCGCGATGCAAAAGTCCGGAAATTCCTTCCGGGCATTCGGCTGGCCTTGGACATCAAGGGATTTTCATTCGCGAACCTGGACATCATGGCCTATATCGATGACAGCCGGGGAGTCTCTTCCGGAGGCGCGCCAGAAGAGCATGACGCCTTCATGGTAGATTTCAATTTCGCGCGGCCTTTCAGGATCGGGAACTCCAGTTTCAGTATTGAAGGACATGTGGAGTACGTTGGAGAGCGCAAGAACGAGTTCGGTGACAGGGTCGCGGAATGGGTGCTTGCCCAGCCGCAATTCCGCTGGAATCCCGGTGACCGGTTGTCCCTGGGGATTGAATACCAGTACTGGATGAACAAGCTGGGTGACCGGGATACGGATGAGAACACCGTGCAGGCACTGCTTGTCTGGAAATTCTAGCCTGCGAAGCAGGACCGGCAGGCCCCGTCTGCGTGCTGCCCGCAGGTGAACCGGCCTGCGGCATGCCAGGGTGGCAGGACGCACGGAGGTCCAGGCAAGGGCACCTTCCCGCTTTCAGTCCCGGCTGGAGTGTTCAGGCGTTCTGGATTTTCGTCAGCTGTTCTTCCAGCTGGTGCAGTGCGGCGTGCATGGAAGAAAGTCGCGTGACTTCCTGGTCGACGACCGCTTGGGGTGCCTTGGTCTTGAAATCGGGGTTGTCCAGCCTGGTCCGTGTTTTTTCCAGGTTCAGTTTCAGCTTGCTGATTTCCTTTTCCAGCCGCGTGCACTCCGCTGCCTTGTCTATCAAACCCGCGAGCGGGATGAGAATCTTCATCCTGCCAGCCAGTGCGGTGGCCGATTCGGGCGCTGCGTCATCTTTCATCCACTTGACATGCTCCAGTGTGGCCAGTTCATGGATGTAACGGCTGCTGCCTGCAAAGTATTCCCGGTCCTGCGAAGACCAGTTCTGAACCAGTACGGGCAATGGCTTGCCCGGGGGAATGTTCATGTCGGAACGGATCTTTCGCACGGCATTGATGAATGCCTTGGACCATTCCATTCTGAGCAGGCTGTTCTCGTCGACGAGACTCGAGTCACTTAGCGGGAAGGGCTGCAGGGAGATGCTGTCTTGCGCAATCTGCAGGCGTTTCGCGATGAGCTGCCAGATTTCCTCGGTAATGAAGGGGATGATGGGGTGCAGCAGCCGCAGGGACGTATCCATGACTTCCAGCAGGACACGACGGGTATTCTGCTTGATGTCCGGATCCGTGTCGTCCCCGAACAGCACCGGCTTGCAGAGCTCGATGTACCAGTCGCAAAGTTCGTGCCAGACGTAGCCATAGAGTGCCTGCGCGCACAGGTCGAACCGGTAGTTTTTCAGGTGCCTGTGCGTGTGTTCAATGATCTCCTGCTGCTTGCTCAGGATCCACTGGTCCGCCAGGGTAAGCCGGGCAGTTTCCAAACTCGGTGCGACCGGCTTGCCCTCTGTGATCATGAGCACAAAGCGGGCTGCATTCCACAGCTTGTTGCAAAAGTTGCGGTATCCCTCGATCCGGTTCAGGTCGAACTTTATGTCGCGTCCGAACGTGGCTTGGGCGGCAAAGGAAAATCGCAGGGCATCCGTGCCGTAGGCCTTGATACCCTCCGGGAATTCCTTGCGGGTGGCCTTTTCTATCCTGGGTGCCATGTCCGGCTGCATGAGCCCGGAGGTGCGTTTGTGTATCAGCCCGTTAAGATCGATTCCGTCAATGATATCGATCGGGTCCAGGACATTTCCCTTGGATTTCGACATTTTCTGGCCGCCGGCATCCCGCACCAGGCCATGGATGTACACCTTGCGGAATGGGACATCGTCCATGAACTTCAGGCCCATCATGATCATGCGCGCAACCCAGAAAAAGATGATGTCGAACCCCGTGATCAGTACGGAGGTCGGATAGAACGTTTCCAGCGCATCGGTCTGCTCGGGCCAGCCGAGGGTTGAAAAAGGCCACAGCGCAGAGGAAAACCATGTATCCAGCACGTCCTCGTCCTGGACAAGCTCCACCTGGGGTCCCAGCCTGTATTTTTCCCGCACCTCCGCTTCGTCCCGGGCCACGAAAATGTTTCCATCCGGGTCGTACCATGCAGGGATGCGGTGTCCCCACCACAGCTGGCGGCTGATGCACCAGTCCTGGATATTGCGCATCCATTCGAAATAGGTCCGGGACCAGTTTTCCGGGACAAACTGCACATCGCCGCGTTCAACAGCCGCGATCGCAGGCTCCGCAAGGGGCTGGATCTTCACGTACCATTGACGGGTAAGGTAAGGTTCCACGATGGCTCCTGAACGGTCGCCGCGCGGCACGACCAGCCTGTGTTTCCGGGTGGATTCGAGCAGTCCCTGGGCCTGCAGGTCGTCGACGACCTGCCTGCGCGCCTGGAAGCGGTCCAGCCCCCGGTAGGCTTCCGGGGCCTTGTCGTTGATGCTTGCGTCACGCGTAAAGATGTTGATCTGTTCCAGGCCGTGCCGAAGACCGACTTCATGGTCATTGAAATCGTGTGCGGGAGTGATTTTCACGCACCCGGAGCCGAACTCCGGGTCGACGTATTCATCCGCGATCACCGGAATTTCCCGGCCTGTCAAGGGCAAGCTTACCGATTTTCCAACAATGTCCCTGTAGCGTTCATCCTGTGGGTGAACGGCCACGGCAGCATCTCCCAGCAGGGTTTCCGGCCGTGTGGTCGCGACGACCACATGGCCCGAGTCCCATGTGTGGGGATAACGTATATGCCACATGAAACCGTCTTCCTCTTCGGAGACGACTTCCAGGTCGGAAACGGCAGTGTGCAGTTCCGGGTCCCAGTTGACCAGGCGTTTCCCGCGGTAGATCAGGCCTTCATCGTACAGGCTCACGAACACCCGCTTCACGGCTTCGGACAGGCTTTCGTCCATGGTAAACCGCTCGCGCGTCCAGTCGACGGAGGAGCCGATACGTTCCAGTTGGCGGCAGATGTTTTCCCCCGAATGCTCTTTCCACTCCCAGACCTTCCTTATGAATTTCTCCCTGCCCAGTTCATGGCGCGTTTTCCCCTGCGCCAGGAGCTGTCGTTCCACCACCATCTGGGTTGCGATCCCGGCATGATCGGTACCCGGCTGCCAGAGCGTATTGAAACCTGCCATGCGGTGGTAGCGGGTCAGGCAATCCATCAGGGTATTGTTGAATGCATGTCCCATGTGCAGGGTGCCGGTGACGTTGGGCGGAGGGATCATGATGCAGTACGGGTCTCCTGTACCGCCTGGCGCAAAGTAGTTCCTGGCTTTCCAGTGCTGGTACCACTTTCGTTCAATGCTGGCAGGCTGGTAGGTTTTTTCCATGGAAGCGTGCGGGTTTCGAGTGATGTGGAGGGATGCTATGGGCGCGTATGATGCAGTGATCCGGCGGATTCATGCAAGTCCTTGACCGCTGTGCCGGGCCTGTCCGGTCTGGATGGTCCGGCATGGGGTTTCAGCACGGATACCGGATCCTGACCGGTGCGACCGGCTGAACCTCAGTGCCTGCGCCGGGTGGCCTGTTGCAGCAAAAACTGTGTCAGCAGGGGGACCGGCCGGCCGGTTGCGCCCTTCCTCTTGCCCTGGCTGTGCCAGGCGATCCCGGCAATGTCCAGGTGCGCCCAGCGAAAGGCTTCGGTGAACCGGGAAAGGAAACAGGCGGCAGTGATTGTGCCGGCCCAGCGCCCCCCGATATTGGCCATGTCGGCAAAATTGCTGTCAAGCTGGGGCTGGTAATCGTCCCAAAGCGGCAGTCTCCATGCACGGTCCCCGCTGTGTTCCCCGGCTTCGAGCAGGCTGCTGACCAGGGGCTCGTCATTGCTCATCAGTCCCGCCGGAACATGGCCCAGCGCCACCACGCAAGCCCCGGTCAGAGTGGCGATGTCAATCACCAGCTCGGGCTTGAACCTTTTGGCGTAAGTCAGCGCATCACAGAGCACCAGGCGGCCTTCCGCATCGGTATTCAGGATCTCCACAGTCTGCCCGGACATCGTATTGACGACGTCCCCGGGGCGTGAAGCCTTGCCACCCGGCATGTTTTCCGCGCAGGCCAGGATGCCGACAACATTCATGGGCATATCCAGCATGCAGCATGCCTTGATGGTTCCCAGCACGCTGCCGGCCCCGCACATGTCGAACTTCATTTCATCCATGGCACTGCCGGGCTTCAGTGAAATTCCGCCTGTATCGAAGGTGATGCCTTTGCCTATCAGCACGACCGGTCGTTGACCGGGCCTGGCACCACGGTATTCCATGCATACCAGCTTCGCGGGCTGTGCGCTTCCGTGCGTGACGGAAAGAAAGGCTCCCATGCCCAGTTTTCTCATCTGGGCCTCTCCCAGGACCGTGACCCGGAGATTCGGATAATCCCTTTTCAGGCTCCTGGCCTGCCTGGCCAGGTAGGAAGGGGTACAGATGTTTCCCGGAAGGTTGCCCAGGTCTTTCGTCAGTTTCATCCCGCCCGCGATGGCTTCACCTGACGCGATGCCCTGCCGGATCCGGCGGGTTTCAGCCGCCCGGCTGGCCAGGAATTTCATTGTCTTCGGGGAAGCCTTGCCCGAGGAGGCCCCGGACTTGGTCCGGGTATAGGTGTAGAGGGTATCCTGCGTGGCGACGATGCTTGCCTGCACCCGGCTTTTGGTGTCTGCACTGGGCACAGGCATTTCGGCCAGGTCGTTGATCACGCTGCCGGCGCCGCGCGCTTTCGCCTCGGACACGGCGGCTGACAGGGCTCGCTGAAGGGTATGGATCGTGAACCGGTCCCGTTTTCCACAGCCGGCCACGATGATGCATGCATGCCGGGTGCGGCTTGAGTCCTGAAGGGTCGTGACCTGTCCGGGTGTGGCACGGAGGGCACCCCGGCTGAAGGAATCTGACAGCAGGTCCTGATAGAGTGTATCCAGCTTTTTTCCGGCAGGACTGAATTCTCCGGACTCGAACATTCCTACGATGACACAGTCCGCGGTTTCTTTTTCGATCGGTGCGGTTTTGGCGATGAATTTCATGGATCTCCTCTATACTTGGGAACTGGTATTTCCATTATTGCTAAAATCATGCTGTTTGTAACCTGCTGGCCGGAGTTCCTGGAATCCGGGTAAATGATGCTTTCGATACTCAACCGATATTTCTCGCGTGAGCTGGCCCTGAACTTTGTGGCCGTGAGCGCGGTCTTGCTTGCGGTCATTGTCAGCAGGTCGTTCGGCTCCCTGCTTACAAAAGTGATGGATGGCAAGCTTCCCGCGGACGTGGTGATGTCGATGCTGGGCCTGGGAATCCTGGATTCTTCGGTGCTGCTTGCTCCTTTTGCACTGCTGGTAACCGTTCTGCTCGTCCTGGGCCGTTTCTACCGGGACAGCGAGATATATGCCATGGGCTCGGGCGGTGTGGGGTTGTTCAGGCTGCTGGGACATGCATCCTTGTTCGTGCTGCCGGTCATTGCCGTATTGAGCTATGCCTCACTGTTCTCGGTTCCCGAAATTGCGTGGCAGATGGAGAAAGTCAAGCTTCAGGCAAAGGAGCGGACCAGCCTGCTCGGTCTGGTACCGGGCCGGTTCGTGGAGGCGAGGCGCGGCGACTGGGTGATATTCGTGGAAGACACGGACCGGGAATCGGCCAGTGCCAGGAATATTTTCATCTATGACCGGCGCAAGGAAAGCGCCGTAGTCGAAACGGCCCGTTCGGTACACCAGGCCGGTCTGGACGAGCTGGGCGGCGAATCCCTGATTCTGAATGAGGGCAGGCGCTACGAAGGGCTCGAAGGGCAGACAGGGTTCAGGGTCGTCACGTTCGAGCAGCATGCGGTACGCATCCCCGAGCTGGGTATCTCGGTGGACCGGCTTGAGCCCGAGTTCATGTCCATCATGGAACTGGTTCGTTCCGGCAGGACGGAGGATCACGCGGAGTTGCAGTGGCGCCTGTCCATACCGCTGGCGGCGGTTCTGCTGGTGGTGCTGGCATTCCCGCTGAGCGTTGTCAAGCCGCGTCAGGGGAGGTTTGCCAGGCTTGGCCTGGCGATTGTGATTTATCTCATCTATTCGAATTTGCTGATTCTGGCCGAGATATGGGTGGCGGACGGCAAGCTGCCCGTCTTCCCCGGCATGCTTGCGGTTCACGCAGTCATGGCCGTACTCATTGCAGGCCTCTTGCAGAAGCAAAGGATGACGGTCTAAACCATGGACTTGATCAAGTCGTACGACTGGTACCTGGCGAGGAATGTGCTGGCCGGGACCTTGCTGGCCTTTGTGGCCCTGTTTTCAATCGATTCGGTGATAGACCTGATCAATGACCTGGAATTGCTCGACAAGCGCGGTTTCACGGTGCAGCATGTCATGCTGAAGCTGTTCCTGGGCATGCCCCAGCGCCTGTACGACCTGATGCCGACTTCCCTGCTGCTGGGTGCCCTGATCGGGCTCGGCAACCTGGCCGCACGGGGGGAGCTGGAGGCCATGCGCTCTGTGGGCATCAGCAGGCTGCGCATCCTCGGGTCCGTGCTGGCTGTCGGCACGGTGCTGGTAGTCATCAGCATGGGGGTGGGGGAGACCGTCGCACCCACTACGGAGGGATACTTGCGCAGTCTTCACAAGAGCAGCGACATGCACAAGATCTCGATCCGGTCCCGTCACGGGCAGTGGGTACGTGACGGGAACCGCTTCATCAATATCAAGCAGATGTTTACCGACCGGCGGATGGCAGATATCCGGGTTTACGAAATGGACGAGGACTACGCCCTCAAGCGGGTCAGCTTTGCCAGGGATGCAGTGTATGAAGACGGGGTCTGGAAACTGTCCCGGGTCCGCCACGACAGGATTTTGCAGGACGGTGTGGAGACTTCCGAGGTGGATGAGGAAACCTGGCAGCGCCTGGTTACCCCCGAACTGTTCAATGTCGTAAGCGTAAAGCCCGAGCATATGGCTGCCGGGCCGCTGAAGACCTATATCGAGTACCTGGACGCGAATGGAGTGGATTCAAGGCGGTACCAGCTGGCTTATTTCAACCGTTTCGCCGTACCCCTGTCCGGACTCGCCATGCTGCTGCTCGCGGTGCCGTTCGTGTTTCTTCCGTTGCGCACCGGAGGACTGGGCCAGCGTCTGGTGCTGGGGATCGGCATTGCCGTGGTCTTCGACCTGCTGAGCCGGGTGCTGGGAAATGGCAGTGTAGTGTATGGCGCCCCGCCGCTGGTCGGCGCGTTCTCTCCCGTCCTGCTTGTGTCAGTCGTTGCAGCGGTCGTGTATCGGAAACTTGCCTGGATCTAGGTGCGGGTCAGACGGGTTCCGGATGCCCGGTCGTGCCAGGTGCGGTTTTCCGGATCAAATGCTGCCCAGATATAGCCCAGGCCACACGGGATCCAGGAGACTGCGGCAACCATGAAACGCACGAAGGCTGATTTCCAGCTGATTCCGGAGCCGTCCAGGCAGGTCACCCTGAATTTCCATGCTTTCATGCCGAGCGTTTGTCCGCCGTGGGTCCAGGACCATGCAAAGAACAGGAAAGACAGCGTGAACAGGTAGCCCTGGTAGGCGATAAACAAGTGATGCTCGGGGTGCAGCTTGAGCGGGATGACCACGACGAAGGATGCGAAAAACAGGAGGGTGGCCAGCAGCAGGGCGTCATACAGTATCGCGGCAAGACGGCGCGGCAAGGAAACGCTACGGTTGCTGGATGAATGATCCCTGTTCATATGCGGATAGAGTATAGGGCAGCATGTCCGTCCAGCGTGAAGTTTTCAAGGAAATCCAAGGGCATTGCAGCTCCGGCATCATTGATTTTGCCCTGTCAAATTCATACACTGCTCGGGATGCTTCGGATCAGGATTTGAAAATCAAAACTACGGGAATACTGCTGCTCATGACGTCTGAAACCGGGTAACACCGAGTTCTGCAAATGATTTCACGCCATTTTACTGTCGTTGATATCCCTGCGGTACCCTCTCCTGTCTCGCGCCATCCGGCCTCTCACAGTTCGCGTCCATTCAGACCAGCAGGCCTTGAACCGTGAAGGACTCGGCAGCCGTGCTGGCATCAGACGAGTCTGTCATCGAGGCGTTTCTGGACAGCATGTGGGTGGAGCATGGGCTGAGCGAGAACACCCTCGCTGCCTATCGCAACGACCTGCTCGGGCTGTCACGCTGGCTGTCCCGTACCGCCACGTGCCTGGCCGATGCGCACCAGGACCACGTGCTGGATTACCTGTCCTATCGTGTGCAGCATGGCAGCAAGCCACGGACTTCGGCAAGACTGCTGTCCAGCATTCGCCGTTTCTATCGATACCTGCTGAGGCAGGGGGTCGTGCAGAAAGACCCGTCGGAAAGGATTGAATTCCCCAAGCTGGGCCGTCCGCTTCCGGAAACCCTGACAGAGGAGGAAGTGGAAAAGCTGCTGGATGCGCCCGATGTGCGAAAGCCCCACGGGATACGGGACCGGGCCATGCTGGAAGTTCTTTATGCATGCGGGCTTCGCGTCAGCGAACTGGTGGCACTGACCTTGTACCAGGTCAACCTGAACCAGGGGGTCATCCGCGTCATGGGAAAGGGCAGCAAGGAACGTCTGGTACCGTATGGCGAACAGGCCTCAGAGTGGATTTCGGAATTCATCCGCCATGCCAGGCAGGATTTGCTCAAGCCCGGGCGGCAGTGTGATGCCCTGTTCGTGACAAACCGGGGAGCCGCCATGACGAGGCAGGCATTCTGGTACCTGGTGAGAAAGCATGCGTTACGGGTAGGGATCGACAAGCACCTTTCCCCGCACACCCTGCGGCATGCCTTTGCCACACATCTTCTGAATCATGGCGCGGATTTGCGGGTTGTGCAGATGCTGCTCGGGCACAGTGACCTGTCAACCACCCAGATCTATACTCACGTAGCACAGGTGCGGCTCCAGGAGCTGCACCGCAGACACCATCCCCGAGGGTAATGCAGCCCGCTTGCCTCGAAATTTATTTTCCCGGGTGCGGTCATACGTATAGTACCATTCCGGGCTTCGGGGAAAATTAACTAGGAGTCAACATGCACCATCGCACAATGTTCGCGCTGTTTCTGGTTTGCTGTACCGCCCTGGTCTGGGCTGGCGAGGCCGAGGACATAGAAAATATCAGGCAGCGACTGGAACAGCTGGTTCCTGAAGAGCCATCGTCTATCCGGCCTTCTGCCATGCCGGGACTCTACGAGGTGATATTCGGAGCCGAGGTACTGTATCTCTCCGGAGACGGCCGCTACGGCCTGCAGGGTGATCTGATGGACCTGGAAGCGGGCAAGAACCTGAGCGAGGCTGCCCGGACAGGTGCCCGCAGACAGATGCTGGGCAAGCTTGACGAGTCTGAGATGATTGTCTTTTCGCCTGTCAGCCCGCGTCACACGCTCACTGTCTTTACGGACGTGGATTGCGGGTACTGCCGCAAGATGCATGCGGAGATGGATCAGTTGAACAGCTATGGCATCGCCGTGAGGTACCTGATGTTTCCGCGCGACGGGATTGGCTCGGTTTCGTACAAGAAATCCGTGAGCGTATGGTGCGCACCCGACCCGAAAGCAGCCATTACCCGGGCCAAGGCAGGAGAAGAAGTGGCCGAGGCGAGTTGCGAAAACCCGGTCCAGTCGCAGTGGCTTCTGGGACAGCAGATGGGTGTTACGGGCACGCCTGCCCTGTTTACGGAAGAGGGTGTCCTGATAAGGGGCTACCGTCCTGCGAAGAACCTTGCTGCCATGCTCGATGAAATGGCAGAAAAAAGCCCGGCTCTTTGAGTCTCCAGTCAGTCCATGCTGCCTGAGCGGGCTGCCACCAGACAGAAGGGTAACAGCAGTCCGGCTCGCGCCGGGTTGGGGGACAATCGCGAATACGGGCCTGCCGGACCGGCTGGGCGGCTGCATTCCACGAGGCGGCCTCCGGTGACAGGACGTGTACCGGCCTGCAGGGGCCGGATGCCAAGGCAGTCCCGAAAGGATTTCATGCTGCCCGCAGCACCGGAATTTGCCGGCGGGTTGCCTTCGGTCCATTCCCCTTCGCAGTTCACCCGCGGAACCGGCTCATGAAAGCGGCGTACGACGCGTCCGGAATCGAGGTATTGAGCGGACTGGATCCTGTGCGCAAGCATCCGGGGATGTACACGGACATCACCAGGCCCAACCATCTTGCCCATGAACTGATTGACAACAGCGTGGACGAGGCCATTTCCGGCTACGCGAAGAACATAGACATCACGCTGCATGAGGACGGATCCCTCGAAGTTGATGACGATGGGCGGGGCATGCCGGTAGACCTCCACCCGGAGCTGGGGCTGCCGGGGGTTGAAGTGGTGCTCTGCACCCTGCATGCCGGGGGGAAGTTTTCAGAGAAAAACTACAGTTACTCCGGCGGCCTGCACGGAGTCGGCGTATCGGTGGTCAATGCCCTGTCCGAGCATCTTGAGGTCTGGGTACGCAGGGAGGGCAAGGAATACAACATGGCCTTCAAGGGCGGCAGGAAGATTTCAGACCTGGAGATCATCGGCGCGGTCGCCAGGAAAAATTCCGGTACTACCATACGGTTTTGGCCTGACGCGGCCTATTTCGAAAGCAGCAATTTCTCGATCCCGAAGCTGCTGCATGTGTTGAAGGCCAAGGCTGTACTCTTTCCCGGCCTGAATGTCAGGTTCGATGACCGGCAGCACGGCAAGAAACATGAATGGTGTTACACGGGTGGGCTTCGGGACTACCTGCTGGATCGCGTGAGAGGCTACGAATGCCTTCCGGCCGATGGGTTTTGCGGGAGTTTCGAGGGCGAAAGGCAGGCCGCCGAGTGGGCACTGGTGTGGATGCCGGGGGACAGCGAGTGTCTGCAGGAAAGCTATGCCAACCTGGTTCCCACCCCCCAGGGCGGGACCCATGTGATGGGTCTGCGCGCCGGGCTGACCGAGGCCCTGCGTGAATTTTGCGAGTTCAGAAAGCTTGCGCCCAGGGGTGTCAGGCTTGCACCGGATGATGTCTGGGAGAGGCTCAGCTACGTCCTTTCGGTTCGAATCCGGGATCCCCAGTTTGCAGGGCAGACGAAAGAGCGTCTGGGCTCGAAGGAAACCACCCAGTTCGTTTCCGGAGTCGCCAAGGATTCATTCAGCCAGTGGCTCAACCTGAACTCGGCGGCCGGAGAGCAGATTGCACGCCTGGTGATCAGTCGTGCCGAACTGCGGCTGAAGCGGAACAAAAAAATCGTGCGCAAGAAGGCAGTCGCCGGTCCCACCCTCCCCGGGAAGCTGATCGACTGCAGCTCCGAGGACCTGTCCTGTACCGAGCTGTTTCTGGTCGAAGGTGATTCGGCGGGAGGCTCTGCCAAGCAGGCCAGGGACCGCATCTTCCAGGCCGTCATGCCACTGCGGGGGAAAATTCTGAATACCTGGGAAATCGCTTCCGAGCAGGTCCTGGCATCACAGGAGATCCACGATATCTCGGTTGCGATTGGAGTTGAGCCTTCAAGCCAGGACCTCAGTGGCTTGCGCTACGGGAAAATCTGTGTGCTGGCGGATGCCGATCCGGATGGCATGCACATCGCAACCCTGCTGTGTGCGCTGTTCCTGCAGCATTTCCGCAAGCTTGTCGAGGCCGGCCATGTCTACATCGCCATGCCGCCTCTGTACCGCATCGATGCCGGCAAGGAAGTGTTCTATGCCCTCGACTACGAGGAACGCCAGGGTGTTCTGGACCGACTTGAGGCGGAAAAGAAAACAGGCAAGACCATGATTACCCGTTTCAAGGGCCTGGGCGAGATGAGTCCCATGCAGTTGCGTGAGTCCACCATGGCAGTGGACAGCCGGCGCCTGGTGCAGCTTTCATGCTCCAGTCCGGGCAGGACGTTCCAGATCATGGACATGCTGCTGGCGAAGAAACGTGCCGCGGACCGCCGGGAATGGCTGGAAAGGAAAGGCAACCTGGCCGGTGACCGGGACGCGCTTGACTTGCCCGGGACCGGCTTGACAGGAACCCGGAAGACGTGAATTCGAACCTGGAAATGGACTTTGGGGCGGAAACGAAGCTTCCCATACAGCAGTTTGCCGAAAAAGCCTACCTGGAATACTCCATGTACGCCATCCTGGATCGTGCATTGCCGGGTATCGGGGACGGGCTGAAGCCCGTTCAGCGCCGTATCGTCTACGCAATGTCCGAGCTTGGACTCTCATCGGCTTCCAAGCCCAAAAAATCGGCACGCACGGTAGGCGATGTGATCGGCAAGTATCATCCGCACGGCGACAGTGCCTGCTACGAAGCCATGGTGCTGATGGCGCAGGATTTCACCTATCGGTATCCCCTGATTGACGGGCAGGGCAACTGGGGCTCAACGGATGACCCGAAATCCTTTGCGGCCATGCGCTATACCGAATCCAGGCTGACCCCGTATGCCAGGGCCCTGTTGCAGGAACTGGATCAGGGTACGGCAGCGTGGCAGTCGAATTTTGACGGCACGCTGTCTGAGCCGGTCATCCTTCCTGCACGGTTGCCCAATCTGCTGCTGAACGGTTCGACCGGTATCGCGGTGGGAATGTCGACGGATATCCCCGCACATAATCTGAATGAAGTCGTGAATGCCTGCGTACATCTGCTGGAACACCCCAGGGCCACCGTGGAGGACCTTTGCAGGCATATACAAGGGCCGGACTGTCCGACGGATGCGGAAATCACCTCTTCGCGCGAAGAGCTGCTGGACATGTACGAGAAGGGTTCGGGCTCCTTTCGAATGCGCGCACGGTACGAAAAGGAGGAAGGCAGCCTGATCGTCATTGCACTGCCGTACCAGGTTTCGGGTGCCAAGGTTCTGGAACAGATTGCCCAGCAGATGCAGGCCAGGAAGCTTCCCATGGTGCAGAACTTGCGCGATGAGTCGGATTACGAGAATCCCGTGAGAATCGTGATTACCCCGCGCAGCCGCGGCACGGATACCGAGGCGCTGATGTCCCACCTGTTTGCAACCACTGATCTCGAACGCAATTACCGGGTGAACCTGAACGTGATCGGGACGGACGGGCGGCCACAGGTCAAGAACCTTGCCATGATGCTGAAGGAGTGGCTTGCATTCAGGAAGGAAACCGTCAAGCGCAGGCTGCAGTGGCGGCTGGACAAGGTCACCGGCAGGCTGCACATTCTGGAAGGGCTGCTGCTCGCGTATCTGAACCTTGACGAGGTCATCAGGATCGTTCGTGAAGAGGAGGACCCCAGGGCAAGCCTGATCCGCACCTTCAGCCTGAGCGATGAACAGGCAGAGGCCATTCTGAATACACGCCTGCGCAATCTGGCCAGGCTCGAGGAAGCCAGGATCAGGGACGAGCAGCAGGAGCTTGCTTCCGAGCGGGCGGAGCTTCAGCGAATCCTGAAATCCGCTGCGCGGCTCAAGACGCTCGTCAAGAAGGAATTGATGCAGGATGCAGGTGAGTTTGGAGATTCGCGACGCTGTCAGCTGGTCGAGCGGGGCGCATCGACTGCCATGGATGAATCTGAGCTGGTGCCTGCCGAGTCCATTACGGTGGTGCTGTCTGAAAGGGGCTGGATACGTGCTGGCAAGGGCGCTGATATCGATGCGCGCGCCCTGAACTACAAGCTGGGAGATGCCTACCTGACGCATGTGACAGGGAAATCCAATCAGCCGGTACTGTTCCTGGATTCACGAGGGAGGTGCTATTCCCTGCCCGCATACAGCCTGCCTTCTGCAAGGGGTCAGGGTGAACCACTGAGCGGGCACCTGAAGACGGCTGACGGCATGCAGTTCACTGGCATGATGATGGGTGAGCCCGACGATTGCTTCCTGCTTGCAAGCAGTGCCGGTTACGGGTTCGTCTGCAGGCTGGAGGACATGTTGACACGAAACCGCTCCGGGAAGACCATACTCTCGGTACCGGAAGGCTCGGTGTCCCTGGCGCCCGTCAAGCTTCGTGACCCGGACAAGGACTGGATCGTCGCGGTAGGGTCTGCGGGGCACATGCTGGTGATATCGGCCGGGGAATTGCCGAGACTTTCCAGGGGCAAGGGGAACAGGATCATCAACCTGCCCGGCGGGAAAGCGGCGGGCGGCGATGAATCCATGTCGGTTGTCTCGGCGGTGCAGGAGGGGGAGTCCGTTGTCCTGCACGCGGGAAAACGTACCAAGAAGATGAGTGCGAAAGAGATCCGAACCTACCGGAGCGAGCGTGCCAGGCGTGGCACGCTGCTTTCCAGGGGGTACCGCAGCGTGGATGCGATCGAGGTACATCATGCGAAGTGAGGCGGCAGGCTGAACCCTGCAGGCGGAAAGGCTGTCGAAGAGGGTACACGGCAAAATCGCTGCGGTGCGGACGGTTGCTGAACAGGCGAGGAATTCAATATGGGTATGCGCATTATTTTGTTTTTGATCACGAATTTTTCAATCGTCCTGGTCCTGAGTGTCAGCGCCAGGGTACTTGGCCTGGATCACTGGCTGGCACAGCAGGGATTGGCTGGACAGCTGAACGGCCTGTTGATCATGTCGCTGGCCTTCGGGTTCGGCGGCGCATTTATTTCCCTGGCCATTTCAAAATGGATGGCCAAGCGCAGCATGGGCGTCAAGGTGATTGAGCAGCCCGCCAACCGTTCCGAGCGCTGGTTGCTGGAAACCGTCGGGAAACAGGCCGAGCAGGCCGGCATCGGAATGCCCGAGGTAGGGATTTTCAACTCCCCCCAGCCCAATGCCTTCGCGACCGGAATGAACCGGAATCATGCACTGGTCGCAGTCAGCACGGGCCTGCTTGACGTGATGAGCCAGGACGAGGTGGAAGCGGTGCTGGGTCACGAGGTCAGCCATGTTGCCAACGGCGACATGGTCACCATGGGACTGCTGCAGGGCATACTGAACACCTTCGTGATTTTCCTGTCACGTGTTGTGGGCTTGCTCGTTGACAAGGTCATTTTCAAGGTGCAGCGGGGTATCGGGCCCGGGTATTTCATCGCGAGCATCATCGCCGAGATAATCCTGGGCATTCTGGCGGCCATCATCGCCAGCTGGTTTTCAAGACGGAGGGAATTCCGTGCGGATGCGGGGGGTGCCCAGCTTGCGGGCCGTGAGAAGATGATTGCGGCACTGCAGCGGCTGCAGGCGCAGTCCGAACCCGAAGAACTTCCCGGGCAGCTGGCGGCATTTGGTATCTCCGGCCGTGTCAGGGGGGGATTGCAGAAGCTGCTGATGTCTCACCCGCCTCTCAGTGAACGGATTGCTTCCCTGAAACAGGCCCGGTGAGGACCGGGCCGGCTGCAGGGGTCACCGGAAGCCCAGGGGTGTTTTGCATGGATGACCGGGTTGCTCCTTTACGAGCCTCGGAACCAGGTAGCCGGGCAGTCGCGCCGACAGCTCGTCCATGATCTTGCATGCCTGGTCTTCGTTCACTTCAAAATGCATGGTGTTCTGCACCTTGTCCGGAAGGTGCAGGTAATAGGGCAGCACGCCCGAATCGAACAGTTTTTCGCTGAGCATGACCAAGGTATCCGGATGGTCATTTACGTTTCGGAGCAGGACGCTCTGGTTCAGCAAGTGACATCGGGCTCGGGACAGTCCTGCGAGCTTTGCCTGTAGCTCGGAGTCAATCTCCCGGGGGTGGTTTACGTGCACCACCAGCACGGTTTTCAGCCTGGAGCGGTTTACCCATTCAATCAGCCGTGAATTGATCCGTGCCGGGATGACCACGGGAAGACGTGTGTGGATTCTCAGGCGCATGACATGCGGTATGGATTCAAGCTGACGCTCAAGTTCGGCGAGTTCCCCGTCATCCAGCACCAGCGGGTCGCCGCCGCTCAGTATGACTTCACGAATGGTGCTGTCCTGCGCAATTTTCCGCAGTGCGCCCTGCCAGGCGTCCCTGCGGGGATTCTGCGATGAATAGGGGAAATGTCTCCGGAAGCAGAAGCGGCAGTGTACCGCGCAACGGCTGGTAGCCAGCAGCAGGGCGCGTCCATCGTATTTTTTCAGCAAGCCGGGAGCCAGGGCGCTTTCCAGGTCACCCACGGCATCCATGCGGAAATCCTCGGATTCATTTTCCTCCAGCGCGTGGGGCAGGACCTGCAGGAGCAGCGGGTCGTTCGGGTCAGACCGCTGCATGCGCCGCACGTAGTCCCATGGCACCCGCAACGGGAATTGCCGGCTGGCGGCGGTGCTGACCGGAAGCTCTGCCGGGTCCAGGTGCAGGGCACTGCAAAGCGTTTCCATGCAGGTTATGGAGTCCCTGTATTGCTGCTGCCAATTTGTTTCCGGGCCTGACGGGACTCGTGCTAGACTCTGCGCGGTGGTGGATTTCATGGTTTCACCGGTAATTGTTGATGGCTGTTTATCATACCAACGAATTTCGGGCAGGCCTCAAGCTCATTCTAGATGGCACTCCGTATGCCATCGTCGAGAACGAGTTCGTAAAACCCGGCAAGGGGCAGGCGTTCAACCGTGTCAAGCTGCGTAATCTGAAAACGGGGCGGGTCATTGACCGTACTTTCAAATCAGGGGAATCGGTCGAGGGTGCGGATGTCGTCGACCAGGACATGCAGTATCTCTACAACGACGGAGAGCAATGGCATTTCATGGAACCGGATTCATTTGAACAGTATGCCGCGCCGAAGTCTATAGTGGCTGAGGCCGCCCAGTGGCTGAAAGGGCAGGAGATCTGCTGTGTGACCCTGCTGGACGGCGTGCCGCTCGCCGTGACGCCTCCCAATTTTGTCGAGCTGAAGATTACCCGCACTGAGCCTGGAGTCCGGGGAGATACTGCAACCGGCGGTGTCAAGCCGGCAACGGTTGAAACCGGTGCGGTTGTCAAGGTACCGCTGTTTGTCGAGGAAGGTGAAGTGCTGCGAATCGACACGCGCAATGCAGAGTACGTCTCACGCGTCAAGGAGTGATTCGGAGCCGTCGCCCGAAACCAGGCCAGGCTGCATGCAGGACTTCCCGTTGCATTGAAATCTCCGGACCACCATGGGATCCCCTGCCTCGAGGCTCTTCAGGCACGTGCCCGGTTGTACGCCCAGGTGCGGGATTTTTTTGCGGAACGTGACGTGCTGGAAGTCGAAACGCCGATCATCAATCCCCACACGGTGACCGATCCGCATATTGAAAGTATCGGGATCAGCCACGAGGACAGCAGGCAGTACCTGCATACCTCGCCCGAGCATGCAATGAAAAGGCTGCTCGTCTCCCTCAGGTGCGATATCTACCAGCTCTGCAAGGTGTTCCGTGCCGGAGAGGCCGGCCGGTTTCATCATCCTGAGTTCACCATGCTGGAGTGGTACCGGGTGGGCTGGAGCTACCAGGAGTTGATGAGGGAAGTGGAGCAGCTGGTGATGCACTTGCTGCCGGGGCATGTACGCCTGCTTGAATCCGGGGCCATGGGGTACCGGGAGGCGTTCGTGCGGTATTGCGGGCTGGACCCCTGGACGGCGCGGGCAGAGGATTACAGGATCGCATGCAGGGATGCGGGTCTTGCCCCGGCCATGCAGTATTCCTGCGATGACTACCAGGCGCTGCTGCTTGACCAGGTCATCGCGCAGCGGCTGCCGGGTGACCGGCTGACGTTCATCCACGACTTCCCTGCGCAGCTTGCAAGCCTGGCGAGAATCGACAGCGAGGGCCGGGCGCAGCGCTTCGAGCTTTATGTCGGGAACCTGGAGCTTGCGAACGGCTACCAGGAGCTCACCGATGCGGAGGAACTGGCGGCGCGGTTTGAACAGGACAATGAAAAGCGCACCCGGGCCGGCAAGCGCCCGATGGAACCCGATCCATGCCTGGTGGAGGCCCTTCGCGAGGGATTGCCCGATTGTGCCGGAGTGGCACTGGGCATTGACCGGTTGCTGATGCTCGTCACCGGCGCAGACCGGATCAGCGATGTGCTTGCGCCTCGGGGCTGACGGCCTGCGAGAACCTGCCGAGTGACTGCCCCATCCTGACAGCCTGGCCTGGCCCGAGATCCGGGTGCCATGCGATGGACTCCGATTCAAAGGCGACAATCACGGTAGACCCCATGTTGAACACGCCCAGTTCCTCGCCCTTTTTCAGTTCCGTACCCGAATATTGTCTTCTGTGAAGGGTTTTCCCGCGGGGCGGCGTGACCAGTCCGTGCCAGGAAGTTTCAATCGCCGCGACATTCACTGCGCCGACCATGACGACTGCCATGTGTCCCAGGCCGGTCCTGAAAACAGAGACCACCCGCTCGTTGCGGGCATACAGGCTGTTCAGGGTTTCTGCTGCGTAGGGTGCCACACTGAACAGGCGTCCGGGTATGTGGATCATTTCCAGCAGCTCCCCATCGACGGGCATGTGCACGCGGTGGTAACTTCCTGGAGACAGGTAGATCGTTGCGAACTTGCCGCGTTCACACAGGCCGGGGTATTCCCGGCCCCCGCCCAGCAGCCGGGGCATCGAGAACAACCGGCCCTTGGCCTGGATCACATGCTGCCCGGTGTAGGACGACAGCTGGCTGATGTACCCGTCGGCCGGGCACATGATTTCATTCTCTGCAGGGGCGATGGGCCGGGCTCCCGGAATCAGCCTGCGGGTGAAAAATTCATTGAAAGTCGCGTAGCTTCCGGATTCCGGAAGGCAGGCCCCGTGCATGTCAACATTGAACGCCCGGATAAAGACACGTATGGCAGGGTTTACCAGGGGTGTCCGCAAGCGCGTCATCCGGTACATGATCCTTGATACGAGGTGGTGGGGAAACAGGTGGAACAGGAATCCCCTGCAGTGCTTCAAGAAGGCATTCATCAGCTGCCCTGCGGTTTTCCGTGATGTTCGTTTCCTGGATTTGCAGGCACGGAATAGGCCACACCCGGTGCACGGCCCAGGCTGTCGAGTTCAGTTTCGGTGCCAGTCAGGCCGAACTGCGGGAATGTGCGCGGCTGTGCATGCAGCGAAGTGCCGCTTTCGAGCAAGGAAGGTTCCACGTGCCGGGGTGCCTTCAGCCAGTAAAAAAACGCCATGCATGCCGTGAAGCCTGCAACGGCCAGAAGCAGCAATATGTCGCGGCGCAGGGTCTGTCTTGTTCTGGATGTATCCGGGTCAGAAGGCATGACAGGATTATCGCACAATTGATTCCGGCAGGTAGTTCGGGGCGGGCAGTTATCGCGCGGGAAATGCTACAATCCCGGGATGCCAGGGAATACTCTAGGAAAACTGTTCACGGTCACTTCATTTGGTGAAAGTCATGGAACTGCGATAGGCTGCATTGTCGACGGGTGCCCTCCGGGCCTGGAACTTGACAGCTCGGACCTGCAGGCCGACCTGGAGCGACGCCGTCCAGGCAGGTCGCGCCACACCTCACAGCGCCGCGAGCCGGATCAGGTCGAGATCCTGTCTGGCACGCATGCAGGCTGCACCACGGGCACACCCATCGGGCTGATCATCTACAATCAGGATGCCCGGTCAAAGGACTATGACAGCATAAGGGACAAGTTTCGGCCTGGCCACGCAGACTACACCTACCTGAAAAAATACGGCTTGCGGGATCATCGTGGCGGCGGGCGCTCATCGGCGCGCGAGACCGCGATGCGTGTGGCGGCAGGGGCCATTGCCAGGAAGTACCTCAGGGTGAAGTCGGGCATTCTCATACGCGGCTACCTGTCACAGCTGGGTTCGCTGGAAATCACCCACAAGGACTGGGATGCCGTGGAGTCCAATCCCTTTTTTTGCCCGGACGCCGAACTGGTGGCGCAACTGGAAAGCCTCGTGGACGACCTGCGCAAACAGGGCGATTCAACCGGTGCTCGCGTGACGGCCATGGCGTGTGGCATGCCGGCAGGCCTTGGAGAGCCGGTATTCGACCGGTTGGATGCCGATGTTGCCCACGCGATGATGAGCATCAATGCGGTCAAGGGGGTCGAGATCGGGGCGGGCTTTCGCAGTGTCGGCCAGACCGGAAGCCAGCATCGTGACGAAATGACTCCGGAAGGATTCCTGAGCAATCATGCCGGTGGGGTACTGGGCGGGATTTCTACCGGCCAGGACCTGCTGGTCCATGTCGCGTTCAAGCCGACTTCAAGCATTCGTGTTCCCGGCAGGACGGTGGATGTGCATGGCGATCCCTGCGAAATTGTGACGACCGGCCGACATGATCCTTGCGTGGGGATACGCGGCGTGCCGATCGTTGAAGCCATGCTCGCGATTGTTGTCATGGACCATCTGCTTCGCCACCGTGCACAAAACCCGGACGTGAAAGATGCTGCTCCGCGCATTCCGCCCTCCGTTTCGTGACGGGTTTGTGACGGTCAAGCCTGTGAAAGCAGTTTCCTGAAGCAACATGTGGGGCATGCAGAAGCCGTTTGCCGGGTACGGCAGGCTTTCATCGATGTATTTTTTCTATTTTGCCTGCCTGGGCGCGCTGCTGCCGTACTGGAGCCTGTATCTGAAGCATCTCGGGTTTACCGCCGGGCAGATCGGGGAGCTGTCTGCCGTGCTGCTTGCGACCAAGATCGTCGCCCCCGGTATCTGGGGGTGGATCGCAGACCATACCAGCCAGCAGATTCGGCTGATCCGTATTGCCATGATCGCCGGGATGGGCATCTTTGCGATGGTACTGCTTGCGCACGACTACTGGGCGATGCTGCTCGTGTTGGCAGGCTTCGGATTTTTCTGGAATGCCGCGCTGCCCCAGTTCGAGGCGGCGACCATGAACCATCTCGGAGAAGACAAGTACGGGTACGGCCGGGTACGGTTATGGGGCTCGGTGGGTTTTATCGTCTCGGTATCAGCCCTGGCGCCCCTGTTGCAGAGCCACGGTATCGGGTTGTTGCCGTGGGCGATCCTGGTGCTCCTGTCATGCATCTTCGTCAGCAGCCTGCTGGTACAGGACAGGCCGGGCCAGGCCGCGCATGACGGAAATGCCTCGTTGCTGAAAACATGCCTCGAGCCTTCTGTACTGGCCTTGCTGCTTGCAGCCTTTTTGATCCAGATGAGCCACGGGCCTTACTACACCTTTTTCAGCATCTACCTGGAGGAATTCGGCTATTCTCACAACGCGATAGGACAGCTCTGGTCACTCGGTGTCATTTCCGAGGTGATACTGTTTTTCATGGCCTACAAGCTGTTGCCGAAATTCGGTGCCAACCGGATGCTGGTCCTGGCCATGCTGCTCACGGCCCTGAGGTGGTGGATGATTGCCTCGTTTGCGGACACCCTGCCCGTGTTGCTGCTTGCCCAGGTCCTGCACGCCGCGTCGTACGGATTGTTTCATGCGTCGGCCATATACCTGATCGACCGGAAATTCTCGGGCAGCATCCAGGGACGGGGCATGGGAATCTATTCCTGCATCAGTTTTGGCCTGGGAGCCTCGCTTGGCAGTCTGGTGAGCGGGTATACTTGGAATGCAACCGGACCTTCCGGGGTATACATGCTTGCGATGGCAATTGCCGCCCTCGCGTGCTTTCAATACGTGTGGCTGGCCAAACCAGCCTGGAGAAGACTCGGACGGCACGACGGTACGGTATAGAAAATGGGTACGAACACGCTGTATGACAAGGTATGGGCAAGTCATGTCGTGCATGAGCGCGATGACGGCATGGTGTTGCTGTACATAGACAGGCATCTGGTGCATGAGGTGACATCGCCGCAGGCATTCGAAGGGTTGCGGCTCACCAACCGGGTTCCGTGGCGGAGGGATTCCATCCTTGCCACTGCGGACCATAACGTGCCGACTACGGACCGCAGCGCAGGAATCGAGGACCCGGTTTCCAGGCTGCAGGTCGACACGCTCGACGAAAACTGCAGGCACTTTGCACTCACACAGTTTCCCATGCTGGACGTCCGGCAGGGCATCGTGCACGTGATTGGCCCGGAACAGGGAGTGTCTCTGCCCGGCATGACCATCGTGTGCGGGGATTCACACACCTCCACGCACGGCGCACTGGGAGCCCTGGCGTTCGGGATCGGCACCTCGGAGGTGGAACACGTGCTGGCCACGCAATGCCTGTTGATGAAAAAGTCGCAAAACATGCTGGTCCAGGTGGAAGGTCGCCTGCCACCGGGGGTGACGTCCAAGGATATCATTCTTGCCATCATCGGCAGGCTTGGCACCTCGGGAGCCACCGGGTATACCGTGGAGTATGCCGGACCTGCGGTCCGCTCACTTTCCGTGGAAGCACGCATGACGATGTGCAACATGTCGATCGAGGCCGGTGCACGGGCAGGGATGGTTGCCGTGGATGACACCACCCTGGAGTACATCGCCAACCGCCCCTATGCCCCTCAGGGCCCGTTGTGGGATCAGGCGGTGGCGAACTGGCGCACGCTGCACAGTGACGAGGATGCCCGGTTTGATGCAGTGGTGAGGCTTGATGTCAGCACCCTCAAGCCCCAGGTGACCTGGGGGACCTCCCCCGAAATGGTCGTGGACGTGGACGAGGTTGTCCCGGAGGACGGCAATCCGGACCACCGCCACGCCCTGCAGTACATGGACCTGCAGCCCGGGACGCCGATCGAGGCTATCCGGGTGGACAAGGTATTCATCGGGTCATGCACCAACTCCCGGATCGAGGACCTGCGGGCGGCTGCAAGCCTGATTCGCGACCGTACGGTCGCGGGGAACATCAAGCTGGCAATGGTTGTGCCAGGCTCCGGCCTGGTCAAGCAGCAGGCGGAACAGGAAGGCCTGGACCGGATCTTCAAGGCTGCCGGGTTTGAATGGCGTGAGCCGGGTTGTTCCATGTGCCTGGGCATGAATGCCGATCAACTGGAGCCTGGCGAACGCTGTGCCTCGACTTCCAACCGGAATTTCGAGGGCCGTCAGGGCAAGGGCGGTCGCACGCACCTGGTCAGCCCGGTCATGGCCGTGGCAGCTGCCCTGCACGGGCACTTCGTAGACGTGAGGAGGTACATGCAGTGAAGTCGTTTGCAAGCATCGAGTCCACCCTGTTGCCGCTGGACCGCAGCAATGTGGATACGGACGCCATCATTCCCCAGCAGTACCTCAAGTCGGTCAAGCGAACCGGCTTTGGCGTGTACCTGTTCGATAACTGGCGCTACCTGGATCCCGGGGTGCTCGGACAGGACCCGGGCGGGCGGCGCATCGACCCGGAATTTGTATTGAACCGGGAAACATACCGGGAAGCGAAGATACTGCTCGCACGTGACAATTTCGGCTGCGGGTCTTCGCGTGAACACGCTGTCTGGTCGATCCTGGACTACGGGTTCGAAGTGGTGATCGCCTCCAGCTTTGCCGACATTTTTTGCAGCAACAGTTACAAGAACGGGCTGTTGCCGGTTACACTGGATGCTGCAGAAGTGGATTGCCTGTTTGGAGAGGTCATGCTGGATTCGTCGTTCACCTGTGCCGTGGACCTGGAAGCACAGGTGGTACTCGATGCACGGGGCAGGGAATTTTCATTCGAGATCGGCGAGTTTCACAAGTACTGCCTGTTGAATGGCTATGACGAAATAGACCTCACGCTGCAGCATGCAGACAAGATCAAATCCTATGAAGCCAGGGCCAGGCGGTCAGCTCCCTGGCTGTTCACCTGATCCCTGCCGGCTCACTCCCACATGTACAAGGTCCTGCTATTACCGGGCGATGGAATCGGGCCGGAAGTGGTTGCACAGGCCAGGAAGGTACTGGTCAGCCTGGGCGAGGAACATGCGCTGGCCATCGAGCTTGAAGAGGCACCGGTCGGCGGAAGTGCCTATGCCCGGCACCGTGATCCATTGCCGGCACAAACCTTGGAAATCGCCCGGGAGGCCGATGCAATCCTGTTGGGAGCCGTGGGAGGGCCCCAGTTTGACCATTTGGAAAGGGATCTGCGCCCCGAAAAAGGCCTGCTTCGATTGCGTTCAGAGCTTGATCTGTTCGCGAACCTGCGCCCGGCCATCTCGTACCCTTCGCTGGCTTCCGCATCTTCACTCAAGCCCGAGCACGTGACCGGGCTGGACCTCCTGATCGTGCGCGAGTTGACAGGTGGTATATACTTCGGCCAGCCAAGAGGGATGCGCGTCCTGGAAGGCGGGACCCGGCAGGGGTTCAACACGCTCGTGTATGACGAGGATGAGATCGCGCGCATTGCGCACGTTGCATTCCGGATTGCACAAAAACGGGGAAGCCGACTGTGTTCGGTGGACAAGGCCAACGTGCTGGAAGTCTCCGAACTCTGGCGTGACGTGGTGAATGCCGTGCACCGGGACTATGCGAAGGTGGCCCTGAGCCACATGTACGTCGACAATGCGGCCATGCAGCTGGTCAGGGAACCAGGCCAGTTTGACGTGGTGCTGACAGACAACATGTTTGGCGACATTCTTTCGGACATTGCGGCCATGTTGACGGGTTCCATTGGCATGCTGCCCTCGGCCTCGCTGAATGAAAGGGACCGGGGGATGTATGAGCCCGTGCATGGCTCGGCTCCGGATATTGCGGGAAAAGGCATCGCCAACCCGCTGGCCATGATCCTCTCGGTGGCCATGATGCTGCGGTACAGCCTGAACGAACCCCTTCTGGCAGACCTGGTGGAGCAGGCTGCACGCCAGGTGGTGGAAGCGGGATACCGGACTGTGGACATTGCACGTGCCGGGCAGCAGCCGGTCGGGACGGACGAGATGGGTGATGAAGTGATCCGTGCGATGCTTCAGCTTTCCAGCAAGAACTAGGTTTACAATTGAAAAATGGAAAAAGTTAATGTTGCGGTAGTGGGCGTTACAGGTGCCGTGGGTGAGAAGATGCTTGCCATCCTGGAACAGAGGAACTTCCCGGCAGCCCGGGTCGATGCCGTGGCGAGCGCACGCTCGGCCGGCAGGAAAGTCCGGTTCAGGGAGCAGGAGCTCGAAGTGCAGGATTTGGCCGGGTTTGATTTTTCAGATACGCAGATCGGCCTGTTCTCACCGGGTGCGAGCGTGTCGAAACAATATGCGCCGATTGCCGCAAGCCAGGGATGTGTGGTCGTGGACAACACCTCGCAGTTCCGTTATGACGATGACATTCCTCTTGTGGTTCCGGAAGTCAATGCCCACCAGGTATCCGGCTACACGACCCGTGGAATCATTGCCAACCCGAATTGTTCAACCATCCAGATGGTGGTGGCCCTGAAGCCTATCCATGATGCGGTCGGAATTTCGCGTGTAAATGTGGCCACGTACCAGGCGGTATCCGGTACCGGGAAAGAAGCGATCGAAGAACTGGACCTGCAGACCCGGAAGATTTCAAGTGGAGAGCCGGTTTCATGCGAGGTGTATCCGAAACAGATTGCTTTCAATGCCTTGCCGCACATCGACGTGTTTCTGGATAACGGCTATACCAAGGAAGAAATGAAAATGGTCTGGGAAACCAGGAAAATCATGGAAGATGAGACTCTGCTGGTGAATCCCACCACCGTGCGTATCCCGGTCGTGAACGGGCATTCCGAGGCGATTCACCTGGAATTGAAGGAGCCGCTTTCAGCCAGCCGGGCGAGACAACTGCTGGCCGATACGCCGGGCATCTGTGTGGTGGACCGACATGAGGATGGAGGATATCCCACTGCCGTGACTGAAGGAGACGGGAACGACGCGGTGTATGTGGGGCGTATCCGGGAAGATATTTCGCATCCCCGGGGCCTCAACATGTGGGTGGTGTGTGACAACCTGAGGAAAGGAGCGGCCCTGAACAGCATCCAGATTGCGGAAATTCTCGTCAGGGAACACCTCTGAGCATGACAGCCTGTTCTGCGGGGAAGTCCGAATCCGGCAGGCTGTAGGAGCTGGCATGACCGGTCGAAGTGTACTGATCACTGGCTGTTCGAGCGGGATTGGCCGTCGGGCCGCGCAGATGCTGGCCGACCGCGGTTACCGGGTGCTGGCCACGGCCCGCAAGTCCAGGGACCTGGAGCAGCTGGAGGCTGAGGGGTTTGAAGCCCTGGCCCTGGATCTCGCCGATCCCGGAAGCGTGGAGGCCCTGGCGGATGAGGTGCTGTCGCGCACGCAGGGAAAGATCTTCGCGCTGTTCAACAATGGAGCCTACGGCCAGCCGGGTGCGGTGGAAGACCTGACGCGTGATGTATTGAGGGTCCAGCTGGAGACCAACCTGCTGGGCTGGCATGATCTGACATGCCGCCTCTTGCCGTCTATGCGTGCCAATCATGCCGGGCGCATCATACAAAACAGCTCGTTGCTGGGCCTGATGGCACTGCACTTCCGGGGCGCCTACACCGCCAGCAAGTATGCCATCGAGGGCCTGAGCGATACGTTGAGGCTGGAATTGCAGGGCACGGGCATATTTGTCTCCTTGATCGAGCCCGGGCCCGTGAGCAGCCGTTTCAGGGAAAATGCCTACCTGGCATACAAGGCCAACATTGATCCCGACCGCAGCCCGCATCGCGAGGTCTACAGGAAAGTCGAACGGCGTCTCATGACGGAAGACATATCGGTTCCCTTCACCCTGCCGGCAGATGCGGTGGTGAAAAAGGTGATCCATGCCCTGGAGGCGGCTCGGCCCAGGGCCAGGTACTACGTGACGGTGCCGACCTATGTGCTGGCTTACCTGAAGCGGATACTCCCGACTCGCCAGTTCGACCGGGTGACACGTGCAGTGTCCCGGGCAGAACTGGAAAATTGATGAATGGTTCGGGGACTATCCCTGCATGTCATGTACCGCTGCCGGAAGCGGCCATTTCTGCAGGGCGACCAAGCAGCTTTCGCAGGTCCTCCTGTACGGCCATCAGTGCCGGGATGACGCTCAGTACCAGCACGGCCGCGCAACCCAGGCCGAACACGATGGTTACTGCCATGGGAATCAGGAACTGTGCCTGCAGGCTTTTTTCGAAGAGAAGGGGTGTCAGGCCGCCGATAGTGGTGGCAGAAGTGAGAATGACGGGCCGAAGCCTGTCGCAGGTGCCGTTCACGATCGCATCCGCGAGCGGTTCCGACTCAGCGCGCCTTTCCATCGTGTTGACCAGGATGATGGAGTTGTTGACGACAATTCCAGACAGTCCGATCAGGGCAGTCAGTGAGAGCATGCTGAAATTGTATCCGAGCAGCAGGTGGCCCAGGACGGCGCCAACAAGGCCCATCGGAATGATCGCCATGACCACGACCGGCCGGACGTAGCTGGCAAAGGTCCAGGCCAGGATGATGTAGATGCTGGCCAGCCCGATCAGTACGCCGATCTTCATGTCTTCGAAGGTTTCGGCCCGTTCCTCGGATTTGCCCTTGTAGGACACGTCGAGACTGTATCGGTCTAGGATGTCCTGCAGGCCGTCACGCTGAATGGCGCCGAGGATTTCTTCCGTGTTCATGAGTGCGGTATCGAGACTTGCCGTGACAGCAACCTGGCGACGGCCATTCTCGCTGCTGATTCTGGAAAAACTTTGGTTGGAACGCCTCGTGACCACTTCGGCCAGAGGCACCTCCATGCCGGCCGGGCTGCGAAGATACAGGCTTTCCAGCAGGTCGGTGTCCAGTTCGTGATCGGGGAGCTTGACACGGACGGTCACCTCTTCGTCACCTCGCGGGAAGCGCTTGGCAATGGCTCCCTCTATCGAATTCCTGACCTGTTGACCGACGTTGTCCGTGGTGAAGCCGAGGGCTTTTCCCTGTTGCGACACTTCCAGGATCGTCTCCAGCCTGCCGTAGGGCAGGTTGTCCTCGATCGCACTCACCCCCGGGTATCGGGCCAGCAGGAGTTTCAGCTCGTTTGCGGCTTTCTTCAGCGAGTGGATATCGTTTCCGATCAGCCTTACATCCACGTCCTTGCCCGGTGGCCCGCCGCGTTCCTCCCGGATAGTAAGGTTGTCCAGCCCGGCCATCGGCCGGATTTCGGCATTCCAGGCCTCGGTGAGAGTCTGGACACGAACCTTGCGCCGGTCCGCCGTAAGAAGTTCGGCGATCAGCCCCCCGATATTGTCGGCGGGTGCGGCATTTGCAGCTGTGGCAGGATCCTGTCCTACAAACGTTCCGATCTTCCCCACGGACATCTGCACGAGGCTGCCCGGTGAGGATTCAAGTTTCCGGGCGGCGGCATGAAGCGCGCGGTCCAGTTCGGCAAGCATTTCACGGGTTTTCGCACGCGAAGTGCCCGGGACCATCTGGATGTTCGCAAAAATCTTGTCCGGCTCGGGTGACGGGAAAAAAGTGAACCCGACCCGTCCGCCGGCAACCATGCCCAAAACCAGCAGGAACAGCCCTGCAGCGACGGCAAGCGTGGCATAGCGCCAGTCGACACATGCCCTGACAAAGCTGCGAAACGGACCATCCCTGAAAGCGGCGAAGTGTCCGTCAAACCAGGACCGGTAACGGGTACCCAGGTTTCTGGCAGAAGGCCGGGAATGCGCAAGCGCACCCCGCAGATGACCGGGCAGTACCAGGAAACATTCGATCAGGCTGGCAATGAGTACGGCAATCACGACCATCGGGATTGCTGCGATGATCTGGCCTATGACATCCGAGATGACAAACAGCGGCAGGAATGCACTGATCGTGGTCAGTGCCGATGCAATGACGGGCACGGCCATGCGCCGTGCCCCTTCTATGGATGCCTGCAGGGGAGGTGCGAACCGGCTGCGTGTATCCACGTGCTCTCCTACTACCACGGCATCATCAACGATGATGCCTATGGCCATGATCAGCCCGAAGAGGCTGACCATGTTCAGCGTCTGGCCCGTGGCCAGCATGACTCCGAAGGTCGCCATGAGGGAGGCGGGAATGCCGGCCATTACCCAGAAGGCGACGCGCACCTTGAGGAACGCGATGAGGATCAGGGTAACGAGGATCAGGCCACCCGTTCCGTTCTTGATCAGCAAGTTGATCCTGTCCTTGAGCAGGTTGGTGGTTGCATCGTACCGTTCCATGACAAGGTTCGCAGGCAGGGTCGGCTCGACCTCGTCCAGGTACGATTCGACGGCCCTGGCCTGCAGGAGCGCATCGGAACTCACTGCGCGCTGAATGCGCAGTTCGACTGCCTGCTGGGAATCCCGGTACACGGTAACGCCCTGTTCATCGTGTGCCTCACGTACCTGTGCGATGTCTCGAAGGTATATCTTCCTTCCGTCCTCGTGGGCCTTTATTTCGACCTCCCCCAGTGCCCGGGCAGTCGTCAGCAGCCCCAGGCTCCGGACCTGGCGTTGTCCATCGCCCAGATCACCCGAGGGAAGGTCCTGTGAGGCATTGCCGATCCTTGCTGCAATGCCGGACAGGGTAAGGTCGAGCCTGCGTAGTGCTGCAGAAGGCACTTCGACATGGATTTCTTCATCCGGTGCGCCGACCAGGGAGACCTTGTCGACCCCCCGGTCCAGCAGTCCGTCACGCAGTTGCTTGGCAAATTTCCTCAGGGAGGTGTCTGGATAGGGGCCGGAAAGAATGACTTGCATGAGCGATTCATGACGGACCACGCGGCTGACCTCCGGGGTTTTCGAGTCTTCAGGAAGAGTCCGGATTCTGGAGATTGCAGCCTCGACACTGGACAGGGCCGCCTGCATGTCGTTCCCGGGCTCGAATTCGATGTTCACTCGCGCCAGCCCTTCGTAAGCCAGGGCCTTGACGCGCTTGACGTTGTCAAGGAACCGCACTTCCGGCTCTATCGCTTGCGAGATGTTGCTGTACACGTCATCGGCCGTCGCACCGGGCCATTCGACCGCCACGGTGACGCGGTCGATCCCGAATTCCGGCAGAAACTGGGAATTCAGTTTCAGAAGGCCATAGATGCCCGACACGACCATGAGTGCCAGGAGCAGGTTGCATGCATTCCTGTGCCCTGCAAACAGGGCGATCAGGCCTGTCATGGGCGGTACCTGCCTGCCCGGGCCGCAGCCTCGCGCACCCCTTCGTGCGCAGCGCTCATCGCGCTTTCACCTTGAGTCCGGGCCCGATCTCCGGGAACTGCGTCACGACGACTTTGGTACCGGAAGGGAACTCTGCGTACACCAGTACATCCTTGGCAACCTTGCGCAACACCTGTACCGGATGGGCTGTCAGACGGTCTTCATTGACGGCATACACCGTTCCGTCATCGTGAATTGCCGCTTCGGGCAGCCTGAAAACGTTTCGGTAGAGTTTGCCTGGCACGCCAACCTCGATGAAGGCGCCAGGTCGCAGCGGGCTGTCCAGGCCGGGTTCGAGGATGCGTGCATGGATGTTGACGCCCCCGCTGCCGGCGTCGATCTCGGCGCCAAGCCGCTCGATCACGGCATCGTAACGAAAGGACTGCTGTCCGATGCGCCAGGTGACCGAGACCGGGCTGCCCACGAGAAGTTGTCCTCCCTGCAGTTCCGTGCTGCCGGCCAGGCGGCCAAAGTCCCTTCGGCTGAGCTGGAACAGCGCTTCGAGCCGGTGTGCCACGATCAGCCGTGCCAGGCGGTCATTGCTTCCAACCCGCTGTCCCACCGCCGCCACGACACCCGCGAGGTAGCCGTCCTCGGGAGCCGCCAGGCGCGTGTCACCGAGATGGCGCCGAGCCAGCTTCAGGGCTGCCCGGTCGCGTGCCAGGGACGCGTTCATCTGTTCCGTCCTGGCAACAAGCCGGTCGCAGGTTTGCTGATGTCCTTCAGCAGCCTGCCTGGCTTCGTTGTAGGCAATTCGTGCATCGTCCTGCACCTTGCGTGAAACCGTGTCCCCGGTCCTCAGCTTGCGCTTTCGTTCGAGGTCGATCCTGCGAAGCTCCACCTGTTCAAGTGCAATCTCCAGCAATTGCCGCTGGGCACGCAGGTCAGACCGGATTTCCTTGAGTTGTGCCGTCGAGGAGGCTACGGCAGCTTCCTTGTCAGCCACCTCGATTTCGTAGTCAAAAGGGTCTACGACAACCAGTGTCTCGCCCCGCCTTACGGTAGCCCCCTCGACGAAGTTTTTTCCGAGCTGGACGATACGTCCGGTCACCAGCGGTCTCAGTTCCACCACGCTGCCGGCAACGACGGTACCGAACTCCTGGATAACGGGCCGTTCATCGGTCATGCGGGCCTCGAACACGGAAACGGGCCACGCCTTTTCCGAAACCGGGTTCGGCGTGGCCAGGGGACGAGTTGCCCGCAGGTAGACAAAAGCCGATACCGCAACGGCGATGACCAGAAGCGGCACAATGACTCGGGCGAGTTTCTTCACGTTCCTGCTACCTTTCCCTAGCATGCGGTCTTCCGGCACTCCACATGAATGCCGGAAATGTGTCGAATAGTACACCAGTGCAGCCATTCAGGCCTACTGTTCCGGATGGCTGCGCCGTACCGCGCCCTGCTGCGGTTTTCGAGTCTCCGGGTTTCGTGTAACGCTCCTGCGGTAGTCCGGCATGCAAGTCGTTTGAAGAGGTGTCTGTCCTGCGTGTATCCGTTGAACCGGTTGTGAAGGATTCCGGCTCCGGCCAGGCGCGTGTGCCGTTTTTCGGCTGCAGGCCTGCAAGCGGGAGGGGAAGCCCGTTCATCTGGCATCACGGCTGGGACACGTGTTACATTCCCCCGCATGCAGGACAGCTAGTTCCATGTACCCCCTGTGGCATGGCCTTGTCATGTATTATTGCCTACATGTTACCTGATTCATTCTTTCGTCAAAGTATGGTGTTTTGTCATGCGGATTGCTCTCGGTGTTGAATACGACGGCAGCAAGTTCTATGGCTGGCAGCGGCAGAAACTCGCGGAATCTGTTCAGGAGACCCTGGAGGAGGCCGTGTCGGAAATTGCGAACAGGTCCGTGGAGGTCCATGCGGCGGGCCGGACGGACTCCGGAGTCCATGCGACCGAACAGGTGGTTCATTTCGATACCCACGCGATACGCGATTCCAGGTCATGGATCATGGGAATCAATGTGAATCTGCCGCATTCCGTATCCGTACTGTGGGCCAGGGAAATGCGTGAAGATTTCCATGCCCGCCATTCTGCGATGTCCAGGTGTTACCGCTATGTCATTCTGGACCGGCCGACGCGGCCTTCCATACTGAGCAAGAAGGTCACCTGGACGCGTGATCCGCTGGATCATGTCAGGATGCAGGACGCCACATCGTTTCTGAAGGGAACGCATGACTTTTCGGCTTACAGGGCCACCTCCTGCCAGTCGAAAAGCCCGGTCCGGACGATACACCGCCTGACAGTGCATCGGCTGGGTCAGTTTGTATACGTCGACATTGTCGCCAATGGTTTTTTGCACCACATGGTGAGAAACATCGCTGGCGTACTCATGGCGATCGGCAAGGGTGAACAGGAACCCGCCTGGGCACGGACCATACTGGAGAGCCGTGACCGCGAAGCAGGCGGGGTTACGGCACCTGCCCCGGGCCTGTATCTCGTGAAGGTACAGTATGATCACACCCACGGATTCAGCCCTGCGGTAAGATGGCCCGCCATCGGTATGGGTCTTCCACTGGATGCCGGGTAATCGGGGCATGCCGGTCCGAATCAAGTTTTGCGGAATGACTCGTGCTGAGGATGTGCAGTGCGCGGTCGAGCTGGGAGTGGATGCCCTGGGGTTCGTGTTCGTGGAAAAAAGTCATCGCTGCGTGACGGTCGAGACCGCGCGGAACCTGATGGAGAGGGTGCCGCCCTTCGTCACGTGCGTGGGCCTTTTCATGAATGCGGAGCCGGGAGAAGTGGAAGCCGTGATTCGACAGACGGGCTTGGGCCTGCTGCAGTTTCACGGAAGTGAGGACGAGGATCATTGCAGGCAGTTCGGAATTCCCTATCTGAAGGCCGTGCCTGTCCGCAGCACTCCATCGGTGACGGAATTTTGTGCGGACTTTCCGTCGGCTGCGGGGTTCGTGATGGACAGCCATGCGGTCAATCAGATGGGAGGGTCCGGAAGAGCCTTTGCATGGGACAGGATCCCGGATTCGCTTGGCCAGCCGGTCGTGCTTGCGGGCGGACTCAGGCCGGAGAATGTGGCGCTGGCAGTACGCCAGGTGAGACCCTATGCCGTCGACGTGAGCAGCGGTATTGAAACTTCCCCGGGTATGAAGGATGCTGGAAAGATGGAAAAGTTTATCGAGGAAGCCAGGCATGAGCCGGAACGAGCCTGATCCGGTGGCGCAGGAGAAGCCTGTACGGTTGCCGGACGCAAGGGGAATGTTCGGTGAATTCGGTGGCCGCTATGTGGCGGAGACGCTGATCGAACCGCTGGTCCAGCTGGAGCAGGCATACCGGCAGTACAAGGATGACCCCGGTTTCCTGGAAGAATTCAAGGCCGATCTGAAGCATTATGTTGGACGGCCCAGCCCGCTGTATTTTGCCGAGCGGCTGAGCCGCAAGCACGCAGGCGCCCGGCTCTACCTGAAACGCGAGGACCTGAACCATACGGGTGCACACAAGATCAACAACACCGTGGGCCAGGCCTTGCTGGCCAAGCGCATGGGCAAGACCCGGATCATTGCCGAGACCGGTGCGGGACAGCACGGGGTCGCCAGTGCCACGGTCGCAGCCCGTCTTGGCCTGGAGTGTGTCGTCTACATGGGCGAGGAGGACATGCGCCGGCAGGCGCCCAACGTATACCGCATGCGGCTTCTGGGTGCAGAGGTCGAGCCGGTACGATCCGGCTCGAAAACACTGAAGGATGCACTGAACGAAGCCTTGCGCGATTGGGTCACGCACGTGGATTCAACGTTTTACATTATCGGTACCGTGGCCGGGCCCCATCCCTACCCGGAACTGGTGCGTGACTTTCAGACCGTCATCGGCCATGAAGCGAAAAGCCAGCTGCATCAAATGGCAGGCGTCCTGCCCGATGCCCTGGTGGCGTGCGTGGGCGGAGGCTCCAATGCCATCGGCCTTTTCTATCCTTTCCTGGAGGATTCGCAGGTCCGGATGTTCGGAGTCGAGGCAGCAGGGCTGGGACTGGACACGCAAAGGCATTCAGCCCCGCTGAACACCGGCAAACCGGGAGTCCTGCATGGCAATCGCACCTACCTGATGGAAGACGAGAACGGCCAGATCATTGAGACCCATTCGATCTCGGCCGGGCTGGACTACCCGGGAGTAGGCCCTGAGCATGCGTGGCTGAAGGACACGGGCCGGGTTTGCTATGAGTCGGTGACCGACTCGCAGGCACTGGCCGCCTTTCATGAGCTCACGCGAGTCGAAGGTATCATTCCCGCGCTGGAAAGCAGCCATGCCGTCGCGTATGCACTGCAGCTGGCCGAGAGCATGACGCCGGAGCAGAAGATCATAGTCAATCTCTCGGGACGCGGCGACAAGGATATTGACACCGTGGCCGGAATCGCAGGCATCGAGCTGTGAGCCGCATCCGGCAGCGCTTTGCAGAACTGGCACGGGAAGGCCGCAGGGCCCTTGTTCCGTACATTACAGCCGGTGACCCCCATCCCGGGCAGACCGTGAATCTCATGCATGCACTGGTGGAGGCAGGTGCAGATCTCATAGAGCTGGGCGTGCCTTTTTCAGATCCCATGGCGGACGGGCCGGTCATTCAGGCTGCCTGCGAGCGTGCCCTCGCACACGGCACCAGCCTGCAGGATGTGCTGGAAATGGTGCGCGATTTCAGGCTGCAGGACCAGAAAACACCCGTCGTACTGATGGGATATCAGAACCCGATCGAAGTCCTGGGGGCCCGCGAGTTTGCCCGTCAGGCAAACCAGTGCCAGGTCGACGGGGTATTGACGGTCGACCTGCCTTTTGAACAGGCTGAGGAAACGCTGGAAATTTACCGGCAGCATTCCCTGGACACAATTTTCCTGATAGCCCCCACGACCAGCCCGTCACGCATAGAAAAAATCTGTGAGAACTCTTCCGGACTCATATACTATGTTTCACTTCGGGGCGTGACCGGTGCGGGCCATCTGGACGTCGTGGAGGTCGAGAAAAAGGTAAACGAGATCAAGCAGTACACTTCCCTTCCCGTAGGAGTGGGGTTTGGAGTCCAGGATGCCGAGAGCGCGGGAGACATTGCCAGGATTGCGGATGCGGTGATTGTCGGCAGTGCCCTGATACGCCTGATAGAATACTCTGCCACCGATTATGAAGCCATTAAGAAAAACCTGTCTGCCTTGCTGGTCAGCATGCGCGAAGCGATGGATGTCTGCACACGCGGACAGGAACCGGCACGCGCGTAACCCTGGGTTTATCCTGATCCGATGAGCTGGCTAGAAAAACTGATGCCTTCCCGCATACGCACAGAAGGTACAAGCCGGCGCAAGGTCCCCGAAGGGCTCTGGGACAAGTGTTCCAATTGTGGCGCCGTGCTGTACAGCTCGGACCTCGAACGCAATCTCTGGGTTTGCTCGAAGTGCAATCACCACATGCGTATCAGCGCCCGCAAGCGTCTGCTTTCATTCCTGGATGAAAGTCCCCTTGAAGAAATTGGCACAAATATCGAACCCAGGGATTTTCTCAAGTTCAGGGACAGCAAAAGATACAAGGATCGCCTGGGCGCTGCACAAAAAGCCACGGGTGAAAAGGAAGCGCTGATTGTCATGAAAGGCAGGTTGAAACATCTTCCAGTGGTCGCGGCGGCCTTTGAGTTCAATTTCATCGGGGGGTCCATGGGCTCGGTCGTGGGGGAACGTTTCCTGCAGGCAGCGAAACTGGCCCTGGGTGATGAGATCCCCCTGGTCTGTTTTTCCACCAGCGGTGGGGCGCGCATGCAGGAGGCACTCATGTCCTTGTTTCAAATGGCCAAAACGAGTGCAGTGCTGGCACGCATGCGTGCCCGGCATATTCCTTTTGTCTCGGTGCTGACAGACCCCACCATGGGCGGGGTTTCTGCCAGCCTGGCCATGCTGGGAGATATCAACATTGCCGAGCCCAGGGCACTGATCGGGTTTGCGGGACCAAGGGTCATTGAGCAGACGGTGCGCGAGACTCTCCCTGAAGGTTTCCAGCGCAGCGAATTCCTGCTCGAGCACGGTGCCTTGGACATGATCGTAGAGCGGAAACAGATGCGGGATCAGGTGCATCACCTGCTCTGCATCCTGTTGCACAAGCCTACTTCAGGCTGAAGGTGGTGGCAGCACACGTGAACCGTCCTCTGCAAAGGATCTTCAGTTAGCCGGCCGCTATTCAGGAAGAACAGCCCAGGACATCACTTTTTCAGATTTACCGCATTGCGTTTCAGAAGGCTCCAAGACTGGCTTGCGTGGCAGCAGACTCTTCATTCTCAAAAAATTGAACTGGGATTGGGTCGAATTGCGAAGGTTGCCGACGAGCTGGGTGTGATGAATCCCGGGTACCAGGTCGTTACCGTGGCCGGTACCAATGGCAAGGGTTCAATTGCAGCAATACTCGAGTCGGTGTATCACCAGGCTGGCTACAGGGTGGCCTGCTATACCTCGCCACATCTGCTTCATTACAACGAGCGTATCAGGATCGGAAAGGAAAATGTCCAGGATTCCTTGCTGTGCGAAGCCTTCGATCTTATCGACCAGGCGCGGGGTGAAATCAGCCTGAGCTACTTCGAGTTTGCCACGCTGGCTGCCATGCTGATATTCAGAAACCTGAAACCGGACATCGCCATATTCGAGGTGGGCCTGGGCGGACGCCTTGACGCCGTGAACATCTATGATGCCGATGTCGCCATTGTCTCCAACATCGGCATCGATCATGTGCAGTGGCTGGGTTCCACGCGTGAATCCATAGGCATGGAGAAAGCCGGAATTTTCCGTGCCGGCAAACCTGCGGTTTGCGGGGACCGGGAGCCGCCCCAAAGCCTGCTTGAACATGCCGGGACCCTGGGGTCCGAACTGTTTGTGATCGACAGGGACTTTTCTTACCGGCAGGACCGGGAGGCAACCTGGTCATTCCGGTCGGCCGGCCGGGTCCTGGAGGATCTTCCCATGCCGAACCTGTACGGGGATACCCAGCTGGCGAATGCCGCGGTCGCCCTGATGGTCCTTCAGTGTGTGAACGGGACCTTGCCGGTAGGGCCGGACAGTATTGGTTCAGGATTGAAGGGCATCTCCCTGGCAGGCCGGTTTCAGCGGGTTTCGGGAAAGTGCGAGATCATCTTCGATGTGGCACACAATCTGGACAGTGCAGAAGTGCTGAGGAAGAATTTGCTGGAACTGGAACCCGCAACGAGAACCTGCGCGGTGTTTGCCGTGCAGCAGGACAAGGATGTGGAAGGAATCATAGGCTCGATGTGCGAGCACATTGATGAATGGTACATTTCAGAACTGGACTTGGAGCGGTCTATCGATTGCAAGGCCCTGCAGGAATGCATTGAAAAACTTGACCGGGACAGTCCCGTCAGGGCCTATCCATCCGTTTCACAGGCCTGGCATGCTGCAAACCGGGACGTGGATCATACTGCCCGGATCGTGGTGTTCGGATCGTTTCTGACGGTGGCAGAAGTACTGGGCTTGCAAGTATAATGCTGCAGTTCGGATCCTGTTCTGCCTGACCGGCATGTGTGAGGTCTCTGGTAACTTATGGAAACAGTCCTGAAACAACGCTTGGTAGGTGCGGTGGTTCTGGTCGCTCTCGCTGTAATATTCGTGCCTATGATCCTGGATGGCCCGGACCGCGAGGAGCAGTCGGTCCTGGAAATTGAAATTCCTGTTGCACCGAAGTTCAGCTTTGAAAGCAATCTGCCGGATTCCGGGTCACTGGATGCGCTTCCTGAAAGCGAGAAAAGCAAGAACCCGGGGGCCAGTCAAAAGCCGCTCGAGGCGAGCTCTGAAGAGGTCCAGGTATCGAAGGCAGAAACGCCGGTTCCCGAGGTCGTCGAGTCTGCTGCAGATCACATAGAGCCCAGTCCGTCACTGAGCGCCTGGGTGGTGCAGGTTGCGGCATTTTCGGAAAAAGGCAAGGCACTTGCCTTGCAGGGAAAACTGTCTGCCGGTGATTACCCGGTATTCACCGAAAAGTTCGAGAAGGAAGGCAAGGTGCTGTACCGGGTCAAGGCCGGACCTGAACTCAAACGGGAGAATGCCGACAAGTTGCGCACCAGGATAGAGAAGGACCATGGAATAAAAGGTGCCTTCGTGGTTCAGCATCCCTGATTCTGGAATCACGGGTGGTCCATGGAGTTTTGTGGAGCAAGGCGATTCCAACAGTTGATGGAGACCCGGTAACTACATGGAATTCACATGGATAGATTTTGGAATCGTGATCATCTTGCTTGTCTCCACATTGATTGCGGTATTTCGGGGGTTTGTGAAAGAGGTTGTCTCGCTGTTCAGCCTGGTCGCCGCCATCTGGCTGGCCGTTGCATTTTTCGATCAGGTGGCCCATCTCCTGCCTGCCGGCATAGATGAAACGACCTTCGATTTGGGGGACAATGAATTCAAAATGAGTAAATTGCGTGCAGTGATCGCATTCGCTTCGATCGCAATCGGCGTTTTGATCACGGGAGCTGTTCTGAATCATGTGCTTGGAAAGGTTACTCGGTTGCCGGTTTTGAGCGGTGTCGACAGGGTACTGGGTGCAGTGTTCGGTTTTGCCAGGGGTGGAGCCGTTGTCGTGCTGGTGATTCTGGTCGCAGCCCTGTCAAGTTTCCCGCGCTCCGAAATCTGGGAGTCATCCCGGTTGTTGCCCGTGTTTGAGGTCGGGGCACAGGCGGTAATTGATTTTGTACCTCCGGAGTATTCGAGGTATTTCATGCTCGACGGCACCGAGTCCCATATCAACTCGTACTCGCTTTGACGCTGATCGGAAAATATTGGTCATGTGTGGAATTGCCGGAATTGTAGCCAATCGACAGGTCAATCAGGCCTTGTACAACTCCCTGCTGGTATTGCAGCACAGGGGCCAGGACGCGGCAGGCATTGTCACGTATGACCATGACAGGTTCTACCAGCGCAAGGCAAATGGCCTGGTGCGCGATGTCTTTCACAGCCGCCACATGGAGCGCCTGAAAGGCACCATGGGCATCGCACATGTACGCTACCCGACTGCCGGATCCTCGTCTTCGGCCGAAGCCCAGCCTCTTTACGTGAATTCGCCATTTGGCATTTCGCTGGGCCACAATGGGAACCTCGTGAATTCCGAGCAGTTGAAAAAGGAACTGTTTCGCGAGGATCGCCGTCATCTGAACACCGAGTCCGACTCGGAGATACTGCTGAACGTGCTGGCGCATGAACTGGCCAACCAGCAGACAATGCAACCCAGGCCGGAAGACATCTTCGCTGCGGTTCGAGGTGTACACAGGCGTTGTCGCGGTGCGTATGCGGTGGTGGCAATGATTGCTGACAGCGGGATTGTCGCCTTCCGCGATACCTACGGGATCCGCCCGCTCGTGTATGGCGTGAGGGAATCACGGCACGGGATGGAATTCATGGTGGCCTCGGAAAGTGCCGCGCTGGATGCACTGGATTTCAGCCTGTTGCGTGACGTCTATCCCGGTGAAGCGGTATTCATCGACATGGGAGGCAAGATCTACACGCAGCAATGCTCGCAGGACAATCTGCATTCACCCTGCATATTCGAGTACGTCTACTTTGCCCGTCCCGACTCGGCAATCGAGGATATATTCGTGCAAAAGGCACGCATGCGCATGGGCCAGAGGCTTGCCAAGAAAATCGAACGGGAGTGGCCGGATCATGATATCGACGTGGTGATGCCGATACCGGACACGAGCCGCACGGCAGCCATCGAGATCGCGCATCTCCTGGATATCAAATACCGTGAAGGATTCATCAAGAACCGCTATATCGGCCGCACGTTCATCATGCCGGGCAATACCCTGCGGAAAAAGTCGGTACGGCAGAAGCTCAACCCCATCCGGCTGGAGTTCAACCGCAAGAATGTCCTGCTGATCGACGATTCCATCGTGCGGGGCACCACGTCACGTGAGATTGTGCAGATGGCGCGCGATGCCGGGGCAAGGAAAGTGTATTTTGCATCCGCATCTCCCCCGATACGCCATCAGAATATCTACGGCATAGACATGCCGGTCAGGAATGAACTGATTGCTTTCAACAGGGATGTCGGGGAAATTGAACGGGAAATCAGTGCCGACCGCCTGTTCTACCAGGATCTGGATGACCTGGTTGAGGCGGTGCGCAAGGGGAACTCGACACTGGAGAAATTTGACACCTCCATGTTTGACGGGGATTACATCACGGGTGTTGAAGACGGTTATTTTGAAAGCCTGGAGACGCTGCGCAACGACCGGTCCAGGCAGGAACGTGAAAAGGAATACACCAGCATCGACCTGCATGACAGCGGTTAGCGAGGGCTGCTGACCCATGCAAGTCCAGGAAGCGACCGGGCGAGCGTTCGAACTCTATGCCCGTGCCTGCCGGCAATACCCGCAGTATGCAGGATATCCCGCAGCCGTGGTGTGCATGGATCGTCAGGTGCTGTACGTCTTCTCGCAGGGGGCGTGTACCGGAAGCTATCCTGTTTCCACTTCCAGGCATGGTGCGGGGGAGAGGGAAAATTCATACAAGACGCCTCGCGGGGTGCATTGCGTAGCGGAAAAAATCGGTGCGGATGCCTGCCTCGGTGAAATCCTTGAAGCAAGAAAGCGAACGAACGTCATCGCTGAAATCGAGGCGGGGAAAACCAGCACACGGAAAGACTGGATCACGTCAAGGGTGCTCTGGCTGTCAGGCCTTGAAGAGGGTGTTAACCAGGGTGAAGGCGTCGACAGCCATGCGCGTTATATCTACATACATGGCACCCACGAGGAAGGCCTGGTCGGACAGCCTGCTTCGGCAGGGTGCATCCGGATGCGGAACCGGGACGTGATGGATCTCTTCGATTGTCTCCAGGTCTCGTCACTGGTTGTCATCAGCGAATAGTCTGTGGCCGTACGGATTCCGTCTCCCGATACCTCGGTCTTCCAGGCTGCCTACGCGTGTCTCGGGTACTGCAGTCCGGAGGAAAAGTGCGACGCGGTGTTTTGTCTTGCCGAGGCGATGGACAGGGACCGGCTCGGGTTCGTTCCGACTTCCGTAGTCAGGAGGGTGGAATCCCCCGGCTGTCCTCCAAGGCCCCGGCTGGTACTCCCGAAATACCTGCCACGCAGAAGCCTGGTGACGGAACACGGGCGGGCAGCCTTTGTGCATGCCATTGCACATATCGAATTCAATGCCATCAATCTGGCGCTGGATGCCCTGTACAGGTTCCAGGACATGCCCGGAAGTTACTATTTGGACTGGGCATCCGTTGCGGCGGAAGAAGCGCGGCATTTCCTGATGGTGCGTGAGCGCCTGCAGCAGCTTGGCTACGACTACGGCGATTTTGATGCCCACAATGGCCTGTGGGAGATGGCCGTCAGGACCAGTGACAGCGTGATCGCGCGCATGGCCCTTGTGCCCCGGGTACTCGAGGCGCGGGGCCTGGATGTGACTCCGGCCATGATTCGCAAACTGCAGTTTCACGGGGACACGAAAACTGCCGATATCCTTGCGGTCATTCTTGAAGAGGAAATCAGGCATGTGGCCATAGGGTCGCGCTGGTACAGGCATGCCTGCACCCGGCAGAACCTGCACCCGGACAGGATCTTTCCCTCTCTCGTGGCGAAGTACTACTCCGGCAGGCTGCAAAAACCGTTTCACCTGGAAGCCCGGCGCAGGGCAGGCTTTTCGGAATCCGAGCTGCGGGCGCTCGAGGACGTCTAGGTACGCAGGGTTTCCAGGGACCTGCCGCCCGGTGTGCATTTCAGCACACTGCCATGCTCATACCAGTCACCCAGTACGATGCGCTGGCATGCCTCGCCACGGATGGTGAAATCGTGGACAGCCGGGCGATGAGTATGCCCATGGATCAGGATCTTCACTCCGTGTTTCAGCATTGCGTGGCGCACGGCCTGCGGGTTGACGTCCATGATTTCGGGCAGCTTGCCTTGTACGGCCTGCATGCTCTTGTCCCGCAGACCTTGTGCAATTCTCAAACGCTGCCTGAGACTCAGCATCAATACCGCCTTCCTGACCCATTTGTTTCGTACTCTGGAGCGGTACTTCTGATAGGCGATGTCATCGGTACACAGCGTGTCGCCGTGCATGATCAGTGCGGGCTGCCCGTACAGGTCCACGACGGTTTCTTCCTGCAGGATCTGGCAGCGGGTCTTGCGTTCGAAAACCTCGCCGACGAGAAAATCCCTGTTTCCGTGGATAAAGTAGACCGGGACGCCGGCAAGACTCAGTTGCCGGATCGATTCGATGACGGGCCCGAGTCCCGTGGCCGGGTCATCGTCACCTATCCAGTACTCGAACAGGTCTCCGAGTATGTACAGCGCGTCGGTGCCCTCAAGCCCTTCGAGAAAACGGCAAAAAGCCGTAATGATGTGAGGTCTTGCTGCGTCCAGGTGCAGGTCGGAAACAAACAGGGTCTGCGCCATGCCTTGACGATCAATCGATAACCGATACCTTTTCGATCACGACGGATTCTACCGGCACGTCGTCAAAGGGCCCCCGGGATGCCGTGGACACGCCTTTGATGGCATTCACGACGTCCATGCCTTCCGTCACCCGGCCGAACACGGCATAGCCCCAGCCCTGGGCGTTCTTGCCGGAAAAGTTCAGGAACGTGTTGTCCTTGACGTTGATGAAAAACTGCGCGGTGGCCGAGTGCGGGTCGCTGGTACGTGCCATGGCAATCGTGCCCGTGTCGTTGCTCAGCCCGTTATCTGCCTCGTTTTGAACGGGAGCATGGGTCGGCTTCTGTTTCATGTCCTCCGTGAAGCCGCCGCCCTGGATCATGAAGTTCGAGATCACCCGGTGGAAAATGGTACCGTCATAAAACCCTTCCTTGGCATAGGCAAGGAAATTGGCAACGGTTGCGGGAGCTTTCCCGGCATCCAGTTCAAGAACGATGGAACCCATGCTGGTTTCCATTTCTACGCTGGTGGTTTCGGCTTGTACGCTAGAAGCAGTCATGATAATTGTCATGAATACAAACAGGAATAACTTCTTGTGGCTTGCATTCATACTTGTCTCCACGATTTTTGATGGTGAATGAGGGGTTTCGGCAGTCTCCGCAGCAGGCTGTGTCAGTTATTCCGGTTGTCGTTGAGGAATGCGGTCAGCACCGTGGTATGGGCCAGTCCGGGCTGCTGGGCGACGGGCTGTCTGCATGCTGGCACGATCATACTGCATTAAGGTGTTGCATACCAGTTGTGAGTGGCGCAGATTGCAACCGGGAAGCCCCGGGCTCCTGATTCCCGCCGGACGGCCCATCACATTCAGGGAGTGGTTCACGGGGCCGAAGGGTTCAGATCAGCATCTTGAGCCTGGCTGCAATGGACAGGTCACCCTCGACTTTGATCTTGCCGGATGCCATCGCCATGAACGGCTTGATTTCCCTGCGCCGCAGTTTCAGACAGGTCTCCATCGACATGCGGACACAACAGTCCGCCTCGACGGTCTCGCCCGATGCGAGTGAAACGACGTTCTTTTCGCCGGTTCCGTCTATCAGCATGCTTTCATCATCAAGGTGGAGGATCAGTGTCTTTCCAAGGGGCGCCAGGGCACGGGTCTTTTGCGACATTTCGTCTCGAATGTCTTCGATGGTCATGAGGGGTTCTATCCGTATTGATGGGCCCGAGTCTAAAGGGCAAAGTTCAGGCAATCAACAATTTGTACGGACGGTCATGGTGCACATGCATGGCAAGCCTGCCATCAAAAACGGGAGGGCATGATCGAGCGGTACATTTGTTCCATGCAGAAAGGTACAATACCGCAGTCTGGATTTGTAAACCAAGAAGGAGAATGTAGTGGCAACGATAGCCCTGACCAAGGATAACTTTAATGAAACGATAGAAAACAATGACACGGTGATCATCGACTTCTGGGCATCCTGGTGCGGGCCGTGCAAGTCGTTTGCTCCCACTTTTGACACCGCTTCGGACAATCACAGTGAAATCGTGTTTGGCAAGGTCGATACCGAGTCACAACAGGAACTGGCCCAGGCCTGCAACATCCGGTCGATCCCTACACTGATGATCTTTCGCGAGAAAATCCTGCTGTACTCGCAGGCGGGCGCACTGTCTCCTTCGCAACTGGAAGACATCATCGGCAAGGCCAAGGACCTGGACATGGACCAGGTACGCGAGGACATCAGGAAGAAGGAATCAGAATCCCAGCCACAGTGAGGGTTGCGGGCATGGCGGTGCCTGGGGAGTGGCCCGGTTCCGGTATTTGAAGGCCGTGTTGCGGTTTAACTTGACGGACAGGCTTGTCAGCGTGCAAAACAGCTTGATCATTCCGGGACTGCGTGGCATGAGAAGGTTCCATTTCATCCTGGCGGTGCTGGTGCTCGCCTGTTTTCCGGTCTTGACTGCCGGCACGGGACTGCACAACAGTTCCAGGACGTTTACCCCGCCTTCGGAGATGCAAAGAGCCGACTGGAATGATCCGGCCGAGATGGAGAGAGTATGGCAGGCAGCGCTGGTCCGGCTTCCGATGCCGGATGGGGAGATTCTCTCGACCACGGTCGGGGAGCTGCACACTCTGGAACTGGACAGTCACCCGGTGCTTCCGACCGTGGTCTATCTGCACGGTTGTTCGGGCATATGGGCAGGGACCTACAGGAGAATGGATTTGCTTGCTGCCAACGGCTACGCGGTCATCGCACCGCCGAGCCTGGCAAGGAAGAAATACCCCAAGTCCTGTGAGCCGGAAAAATTTGTCGGCGGTTTGTACCGGGGCACGTTGAAGATCCGTCAGTTCGATGCGGGATATGCCATCAGGCAGGCAAAGCGGGTGCCATGGGTGGATGCGGACCGCATGTACCTGATGGGCCTGAGTGAAGGTGGAATTACCGCTGCAACGTTTCGTGATGATTCCGGGGACACCTCCGTGCGGGCACGCATCGTGGAGGGCTGGACCTGCAATGCCAGCTGGAGAGAATACCGGGGCATCCGTGCGCCTGAAGGGGAGGCGGTGCTTACCCTGCTGGCTGCCAACGACCCCTGGTTTCAAAACCCCTATACGAGAGGCAAATGCAACCGCTTCGTGAACCGGCGCAATGACGGAAGCAAGTCGGTTGTCTATACAGAGGGGGATTTGAAAGACAGGCATGAGCTGCTGGAGGACAAGGCCGTGCAGGCCGAGGTACTGGAATTCCTGGATGCGCACCGGTGACCTGCCGGCGGCAGGGCGCCGACACGTTGGAGCGGCGGCTGTGACGAGTGCCGTGCGGCCGGGTGCTCGAAAGCGCCGTCAGGCGCCCTGCAGTTTCTGAAAGGCCGCGGCGGCCAGCGCGATGGTCTTTTCGATGTCCTCGAGACCGTGGGCACCCGAGATGAAGCCCGCTTCATACGGTGAGGGGGCAAGATACACCCCCAGTTCGAGCATCGTGTGAAAGAACTGGTTGAAATGCTGCATGTTGCAGGACGCTGCTTGGGAAAATGTCGAGATGGACTGCTCCTCGGTAAAGAACAGTCCAAACATGCCGCATACATGATTCGTGGCAAGAGGAATGCGGCTGCTTTTTGCCGCATTTGCAATCCCGTCCACAAGCAGAAAGGTATGCTCGCCGAGCCGGTCGTGAAAGCCCGGCTGTGAAATCAGGTCCAGGGTGGCCAGCCCGGCCGTCATGGCAACCGGATTTCCGGACAACGTGCCTGCCTGGTATACCGGCCCATCAGGAGCGAGCCGGTCCATGAATGTCCTCTTTCCGCCCAATGCGCCCACCGGCATTCCGCCGCCCAGGATTTTCCCGAGCGTGGTCAGGTCCGGTTCCACCCCGTAGAGCTGTTGCGCCCCACCGGGGGCCACGCGGAAACCCGTCATGACTTCGTCGAATATCAGGAGCGCCCCGTATTCGGAGCAAAGCCGGCGAAGGCCCTGCAAGAAACCGTCGGCCGGCAGGATACAGTTCATGTTTCCCGCAACCGGTTCAACGATCACGCATGCGATGTCTTCACCCGCTTCTGCAAAGGCCTGCTCCACTTCCCCGAGCCTGTTGTAACCGAGGACGACAGTGTGCCCGGCGAGTTCGGGCACGACTCCTGAGGAGCTGGGCACACCCAGTGTCAGTGCGCCGGAGCCGGCCTTTACCAGCAATGAGTCACTGTGGCCGTGATAGCAGCCTTCAAACTTGACGATCCTGTCCCGGCCCGTGTACCCGCGTGCCAGGCGGATTGCGGTCATGGTCGCTTCGGTCCCGGAATTGACCATGCGGACCCGCTCCACGGATCCAACCATCTCGCACACCTTTCTTGCCAGTTCGGTTTCTATTTCAGTCGGCGCACCAAAGCTCAGTCCTTGCTTGACAACCCGCCGGACGGCTTCGATCACCTCCGGGTGGGAATGGCCCAGGATCATGGGGCCCCAGGACCCGACGTAGTCGATGTATTCCCGGTTCAGGATGTCATAGACATGGGCTCCGCTCGCACGCTTGACAAACACCGGCAAGCCTCCGACGGATCCGAATGCGCGCACAGGGGAGTTCACGCCACCGGGTATGTATTTGCGGGCCTCGTCAAAGGCCTGTTTCATGGTCGTCATGGCAGTCCAGGTACTGGGAACGTATGCCCGGGGATCGTAACCTGTTTCAGGTGTCCGTACAAAAGGGCTGCAGCCGTGCCAGGAAATCCTGCACGGACTGAGCCGGTGAGGGCGTGCCGAAAATTCCGCTGATCACGGCGACCATGTCGACGCCGGCATGAAGCAGCGGCATGACGTTGTCGTGTGTGATTCCGCCGATCGCGCATACCGGGACGCTGGTTTCCCTTTTGGCACGGGTAATCAGGCTGATGTCGGCAAGCGGGGCGTCCGGTTTGGTGGGGGAGGGATGGAAGCTTCCGAATGCGATGTACGTGGCACCCTCTGAGACGGCCCGGGTGGCGCAGGCGTATTCGTTGTTACAGGACGCGCCGATGATTTTCCCTTTGTCCAGGTACGCGCGGGCTTCAGGGATTCCGCAGTCACTTTTCCCCAGGTGTACGCCGTCCGCCCGGACGGTCCGGCTGAGCTCGATGTCGTCATTGATGATCAGCAGGCTCCGGTGCTTGTCCGTCAGTGACCTCAGCTCGTGGCCTATGGCCGCACGGGTTTCGCGGTCATTGACTTTGTCCCGGTACTGGATGATTCTTGCACCTGCGGATAACACCGTATCGACGCTATCCAGAAAATCCGGTGCATGGATGCATTGCATGTCTGCAATCACATATAGGCCCTTTAACATGTGCGCCCCGCATCATTTTCGAGGATTCTACGCCCGGGGACCCGCAAGTAAAACACCGGACCGTCATTCGTTACCTGGAGCTGGCTGCCGGGCATGCCGGTTCACGGGCATTCAAAGTATCTCCATTGAGGCTTAACATGTACAGGTACGTGTTCCACGAGAGATATCCTTGAGACGAACCGGGTACCGCGATTGAGCAGACTTGCTTCCAGAACTTCCCCATTGCCGGACCGGTTTGTCCGTGTTGTCCTGCATCATCGATGGCTGGTTGTCATCCTGGCCATGCTGCTCGTGTTTCTCGCGGCAGGGGGTGTCCGCCTGGTCGTGATCACGAGCGACTACCGGATGATGTTTGGCGAGAATAACCCGCAGCTTGCCGTATTTGATGCGCTTGAACGGGATTACGCCGCCTCCTACCGGGCATTGATTGCGGTTGCACCCGCAGAGGGGTCGGTATTTACCCGCAAGGCACTGGGTGCAATGGAGGAGTTGACGGAAGCGGCCTGGCAAACGCCTTATTCCACCCGGGTGGATTCGCTGACCAACTATTCCCACAGCGAGGCGCACGGAGACGAACTCGTCGTAGCGCCGCTTGTTGACGAGGCGCTGTCCATGGAGGAGGCAGATCTGGAACGGGCCAGGGAAATTGCGCTGGAGTCGATCGATCTTGCAGGACGCCTGGTTTCCCGTGACGGGAAGGTGGGTGCGGTCGTCATCAGTTTTGCATTGCCCAAGGAAGCCGACATGGCCGTCCAGGAAGTGACCGATCACCTGGATGTCCTCATCGAACAGGCCCGTGCAGCTCATCCTGACATGGCCTACTACCTGATCGGCAATCCTTCCCTGGACCGTGCTTTTGCGGATGCAACCCGAGACGACTTCAAGAACCTCACGCCGTTCATGTTCATCGTGATTGTGGTGGTCATCTTCGCATTCCTGCGTTCATTCTCCGGCACCGTGGCGGTGGTGATCCTTGCCCTGTGCGTGGTCGGTGTCACGATGGGGGTTGCGGGCTGGCTGGGCACCCTGTTCAGCCCTGTCAATGCCGGGGTGCCGATTATTGTCATGGCCATCAGCATTGCGCATTCGATTCACATCGTCACCAGTGCACTGCAAGGCCTGCAGGGCGGGCTGGACAAGCGCGCAGCCATCACGGAGTCCTTCCGCATCAATGTCGTACCCGTATTTCTCACTTCACTGACGACCATGATTGGATTTCTCAGCCTGAATGCCTCGGATTCGCCACCGTTTCACGTTCTGGGGAATTTCGTGGCGCTCGGCGTGTTCTGTGCATTCGTCTATTCCCTGACCCTGTTTCCGGCACTGCTTTCGATCCTGCCATTGCGGGCACCGCGAGCCAAGCCCGGCAGAAGTGGCGTTTTCGATCGCCTTGCCGGTTTCGTCGTGGCCCGTTCGAGGCTGCTTCTTTGGCTGGTCACCCTGCTGGTACTGGTGCTGGCAGCCGGGATTCCCAGGATCGAGCTGACCGACAAGTGGGCGCATTATTTTGATGACCGGTACGAGTTCCGGCGCAGTGCGGACTTCATCTCCGAAAACCTGGCGGGCCTCGACATACTGGAATATTCCCTGGATTCCGGGCTGAAGAACGGCATTACCGATCCTGCTTATCTACAGTCCATCGAAGCGTTTGCCGGCTGGTATCGCGAGCAGCCTGAGGTGTCCCATGTGCGGGTCTTTTCAGACGTCATGAAGCGCCTGAACAAAAACATGCATGGCGATGACCCCGGGTACTACAGGCTGCCGGACGATCCGGAACTCGCCGCGCAATACCTGCTCCTGTACGAGCTTTCGTTGCCGGAGGGCATGGACCTGAACGACCTTATCAATTTTGACCGGTCGGCTACACGCATGACCGTGACGGCCCGTGACGTGTCAACACGGGAACTGCAGGACCTGGATGCGCGGGCACAGGAATGGCTCGAGCTCAACCTGCCGGGCTTCGTCGGCGAGGCATCAGGCCTGAGCATGCTCTTTGCCAAGCTTTCCCGGCGCAATATCGAAAGCATGCTCGGCAGCACGTTCATTGCCATGTGCCTGATTTCGCTGATCCTGATCCTGGTGTTCAGGAGCGTGAAAATCGGGCTGCTCAGCCTGGTGCCCAATTTTGTACCGGTGGTGATGTGCTTCGGCCTGTGGGGCTACTTGTACGGGGCAGTGGGCCTGGCCGCCTCGGCGGTCACGGTCATCGCGTTTGGCATCATCGTGGACGATACGATCCATTTTCTCTACCGCTACGTGAAGTCCAGGCGTGAAGGCGGTCACGCTCCTGGCGCCGTGCACACCGCATTCAACACCGTGGGCAAGGCGCTGAGCACCACGACGACCGTCCTGTCAGCAGGCTTCCTTGTCCTTGCCATGTCCGGATTTTCAGGCAGCACGGCACTGGGGCTTCTTGTCACGATCATCATTCTTTTTGCGCTCGCAACCGACTTCCTGCTTCTTCCGGCGCTGCTGGTCACCGTTGACCGGAAACGCCCATGACACTGCCGGCTGCAGGCCGGGACGGTGTTACCTGGCCCAGTGGAAGCGGTTCGGAATTTTCTGGCCCATGCCGAGATGGTGGGCGGCTTGCAGGCTTTTCCAGGTGAATTCCTGGGCCTGGTACACGGCAGACACGACTTCATGGCCGTGCCCGATCAGCGCAGCGATCGCGGCGGCCAGCGTGCAACCGGAACCATGATACTGTTCCGGCAGGCGCGGCCACGCATGCGAGCTGAGATTCCTGTGGTTCCCGAACAGGATGTTCTGCACTTCCGGGGAGTTTTCCTGACCGTCGGTCAACAGCACGTAATGTGCGCCCTGCTCGAGCACTGCCATCGCACAGGCTTCCAGCGTGTCGCCTTCCGGGGCGAGCATTCTCACTTCCCTGCAGTTCGGCGTCACGACGCTTGAAAGCGGCACCAGGAGAGCGCTGATGGCCTGTACCACGTTGTCCTCCGCGAGCACCTTGCCGCCGCCTGCCAGGAATACGGGATCCAGGACTACGGGAATGTCCGGGTAGTCGACCAGCAGCGTGTGAATTGCGCGTGCCGCCTCCTCGCTGCCGACCAGCCCTACTTTTATGGCAGCAATGCTCATGTCTTCGAGTATAATCCGCGCCTGTTCTATGATTAGGTCCTCATCGACAGGTGACGCTTCCAGTACATTGATGGTATTTTGCACAGTCACTGAGGTGATGACCGGTGCAGTGTGGCAGCCCAGGCTGGAAATCGTTTCAATGTCAGCCTGTATGCCTGCCCCTCCGGTCGGATCCGACCCCGAGATCGCCATGACCACTGGAACGGGTGAGGTAGTAGAACTCATGAATTGCAAACAAGGAAATTCCTGACCATGCAGTATAAAACATATATGTGTGTCATATGCGGATGGATCTACAACGAGGCCGAAGGTGCGCCTGAAGAAGGCATTGCACCCGGAACACGATGGGAAGACATCCCGCTGAACTGGCAGTGCCCCGAGTGTGGGGCGGTGAAGGATGACTTCGAAATGGTCGCGCTCACCTGACTGCCGGACTGACCTGCTTTCTGAGGCATGAAATCTTTGCGGAATGTTCCAGCGAGCAGGTCCACTTGTACGCAAGGTCCAGCGTTTTTCCGCAGGCGTAGACGCCGTGCCCCCGCGTGACGGTAATACAGTGCCGGCTCAGGGTCCGGGCGACGAGTTCAGGCGATTTTTCTGAATAATCCGCAAAAGGGATGGTGTGCACCGGTACGACCGGGAAATACAGCCTGCCTTCGAAATCTTCCGGGACAAAGTCCCTGCCGTCCATGGTCATGGCGATGGTGTAGGGCCCGTGGCTGTGCAGCACGGCCTGCGCCTCAGGGTTGCGCCTGTACACTTCGACGTGCAGCCTTGCGTCAAACGAGGCGTTTGCCCCGGTAACCCCCTTCAGGTCGCAGGCAACGAGGTCGCTTGCCTGCAGGGTATCCGCACAGGCCCCGGACGGGGTGATCCAGACCGTATCCCGGTCACGGAACGAGGCATTTCCGCTATGGGAATCGTTGTAGCCGAATTTTCGCAGCCAAGAATAATATTCAACCAGTTTCTCTTTCGTACACATGCGCACAGGAATGGATCGGGTTCACGGTCAGCCGTCTCCGGCACGGTTCCAGCAGAACTGGTTTTCTGATACATTCGACAGAGTGCCCATGAAACAAACTGTAAAAGGATCTTACCGGTGTCAGCCCTGATCTGCGGGTCTCTTGCCTACGATACCATCATGGTATTCCCGGGTCGATTCAAAGACCACATCTTGCCGGAGAAAGTGCATATCCTCAGCGTATCCTTCATGGTGCCACAGATTCGCCGCGAATTTGGCGGCTGTGCAGGCAATATCGCGTACAACCTGAACCTGCTGGGCGGCGAGGGCTTTATCATGGCTGCTGCCGGCCAGGATTTTGACCAGTATTCGGACTGGATTGACCGGTGCGGGCTGAGCCAGAGATACATCAGGAAAATCGATGGTGAATTTACTGCGCAGGCATTTGTCACGACGGACCTGGACGACAACCAGATTACCGCCTTTCATCCCGGGGCGATGAACTGCGCACACGAGATTGACGTGCCGGCCCGGGACGGCATCAGCCTTGCCATGATTTCTCCCGACGGCAAGGAAGGGATGATGCAGCATGCCAGGCAGTGCAGTGAGGCGGGGATCCCTTTCGTGTTTGATCCGGGCCAGGGCTTGCCCATGTTCAACGGCGAGGAACTGTCCTCGTTTGTCGAGCAGGCCAGTTACGTGTGCGTGAACGATTACGAGTCACAGCTTCTGCAGGAGCGTACCGGATTGAACACCAGGCAGATTACCGAACGCGTCCAGGCGATGGTCGTGACCCGGGGCAGCGAGGGTTCAGTCATCCATACGCGAGACAGGAGCATCGACATTCCGGCGGTCTGGTCCGGTTCCGTGCTGGATCCGACAGGATGCGGGGATGCCTATCGCGGGGGCCTGATCTTCGGATTGATGCATGGAATGGATTGGGAAGTCAGCGGTCGAATCGCAGCACTCATCAGTGCCATGAAAGTGGAACACCATGGCACGCAAAACCATGCGTTTACCCAGGAGGAATTCAAATCCCGGTTCAGGCAGGAGTTCGGTTATTCGTACTAGGCCGGTTCAGGCTCATTTCAGGCTCAGGCGTTTCCAGCCTTTCCTGATGGCATGCTCGGTAAGCTTCTCGTCAGCATCCACGGCGACCGGGTTGTCCACGGTCTCCAGGAGGGGCAGGTCAGTAAAGGAATCGGAGTAAAAGTAGCTGCCTTCCAGCGAGTGCGACCTGGATTCAGCCCATTGCCTGGCATGCGTGATCTTGCCTTGGCCAAAACAGGGTATACCCTGGATTTCGCCCGTGAACTTCCCCCGATTCCGGGCGGGTTCCGTCGCGATCAGTGTCTCAACCTGCAGCAGGTCTTTTATGGGTTCCGTGATGAACCGGTTCGTGGAAGTGATGATCGCCGTGTGATGGCCGGCGTTACGATGCTGCCGGATGAGGTCCGGGGCATGGGTCTTGATCATGGGCCGGATTCGGGCATCAATGAATGTCTCACGCCACTGGCACAGTTCTGCATACGGGTTTTCGGCGAGCGGGCGCAAGGCAAACCTGAGGTATTCCTGGATGTCCAGGTTTCCGGCCAGGTACTCCCTGTAAAATCGCTCGTTCTCGGCTTCATAGGTCGTCACGTCCACCTTGCCAATCGAGACAAGGTACGTCCCCCATTCGAAGTCGCTGTCTCCGTCCAGCAGGGTTTGGTCCAGATCAAAGAATGCGATGGTCATGGCAAGATTCAGATATGGGCAAAAGTATACGGGGCCTGGACTCTCAGTACCGGTAGTGAACCTGTATCAGAACGGTTTGACGACCACAAGTATAACGATTGCAACCAGTGCCAGGACAGGCGCTTCATTGAACCAGCGGTACCATACATGGGAACGGGAGTTCCTGCCCGCTCGGAAATCCAGGATGATTCGCCCGCACCAGGCGTGGTAGAGGACCAGCAGCCCGACCAGTACCAGCTTGCTCATCATCCAGTTGGAAAACAGGTAGCCCGGCAGCAGGTACAGTGCCCAGATTCCGGACAGGACCGCCAGTACCGCGCTGGGGGTCATGATTCCAAGGAAAAGCTTCCGTTCCATGACCTGGAATCGTTCGATGCCTTCACGGTCCTCTGCCATGGCATGGTAGACAAACAGGCGGGGCAGGTAGAACAGGCCGGCAAACCAGGTCGTGACGAAGACGAGGTGAAAGGCCTTTATCCAGAGCATGGTCGGTCTTCTCGTGCGGGCACGGTCATACGGAATACAGGTTCTTGAAATGCTGGCGGGTCAGGATTCCGTAAATCCTCGTCGACCCGGGTGCGGTGATGCCTCGAATGCACAATGCCTCCACGTTTTCCTGCTGAAACTGTTCACGTGCCGAGTCGACGGCTGCACGCAGGTCTATGAAGCCCACCTGCAGGCGCTTGGCGGGAATTTCCACGAGGTCAATGGTGGATGATTCGGAGGTTTCGTTTTTCGCCATGAAGTTCGCCAGGTCCGTGACAGGCAGTATGACAGCCGGTTGGCTTTCCTCGATGACGATCCATTCTGTCCCGGGTTCAGTGAGGCCTGCAGCCTGTTCGCAGGTAACCACCCGGGGGCTGCATTTCACGTTGCGGTTCATGATATTTGCCACGCCCACCCGCCTGAGCGCCTGAACCATGGGGTTGTACCGGTAGTCCATCCCCCGCAGCCGCATCAGTGTCCGGTATATGGAGCGCTGGCCGAGCAGCTGCCTGGTCGTCAGTTCGGCGGTGACGATGGCCAGCATTCCGGGAAGTATCACGTTCGGGTTGCTGGTCAGTTCGAACACAGCCGTCAAGGCCGCGAGCGGTGCCTGCAGGGTCGCGCCCATCATGGCACCCATGCCAATCAGGGCATACATGCCCGGGGAAGAGGACAGTTCGGGGAATATAGGTTGCGCGAGCATCCCCATGATGCCGCCGAAGCATGCGCCGATGAAAAACGTCGGGCCGATCAGTCCCGCAGGCATGCCGAGCCCGACACTGCAGGCTGTGGCCACCAGCTTGGCTCCGAAGATCATCAGCAGCAGGGTCAGCCCGATATTGCTGTTCAGGACATTGCTGGAGGTGTCATAGCCGAGGCCCATGATCTGCGGGGCAAATACCGCCAGGACGCCTGTGATGGACCCGGCAAGCGCGAGCCTCGTCCAGAACGGCATGTTTTTCCCCGCGCTGGCGGAAATCCTCGCCAGGTTGATGAAGGCAAATGCAACAAAGCCGGTGGCCACTCCCAGCAGCATGACATAGGGCAGCTCCAGCAGCGTGGTGAGCGGAAAGCTCGGCACGGAAAATACGGCCCCGCCGCCGAACACCATACGGGAAACCGCAGTGGCACTTACTGCAGCCAGGGTGACAGGCAGGAAGCTTGCCAGCGTATATTCCATCATCACCACTTCGAGCGCGAAGATCACCCCGGCCAGCGGGGTGTTGAAGGAAGCGCCGATGCCTGCTGCCGTGCCGCATGCGACCAGGGTGCGGACCGTGTTGTTGGGCAGGCCCAGGCGTTGTCCCAGCACGCTGCCGGTGGCTGCGCCCATATGGATGGAGGGTCCTTCCCGTCCGTGCGACTGTCCCGAAAGGATGGCCAGGGCGGCGCCTGCATACTGCATGATCAGGCCGCGCAAGGGCAGGTGGCCCTGTTTATAGGTAAGCCGTTCCATCACGTGCAGCACGCCCACCGTATGTTCGCCCTTGGCCCAGATCCTGAAGACGAGTGCGATCAGCAGGGCGCCGGCCACAGGCAGTGCGATCCGCACGCCCAGCGGCAGTCCTTCGTAGTTCCCGGGCAAACCGTCCGGGAGAGCCAGTACCTGCACGGTTTCAATGAGAAGCCTGAACGAGACAATGACCAGGCCCGTCAAGAGCCCGGCAATCACGCTCAGGACCGCCAGCAGGGACAGCGCATCCGGTCGTGAAGTTCGCAGGCGCAGGTCTTCGAGCGCACGCTGGATAAGGGCCTTGATCGGGGAGTGCGGCTTCATAAACCGGATTATGCCAGAGCCGCCAGCAACTTATGCGTTTGGCTTGCACCATTAATCTTGTATCATGCCTACAATTTATTCACGGGGTCAAAGCGATGATTTCAGTAGGGATTGTGGGCGGGACAGGGTATACCGGTGCAGAGCTCCTGCGCATTCTCGTGGACCATCCCGAGGTCAGGATTCAGGCAGTCACTTCCCGTGGCGAAGCGGGAAAACCGGTCTCGGCCCTGTTTCCCAACCTGTCGCCCCGTCTGGAGCTGGATTTCATCCGGCCCGATCCGGCCGGACTCAGGGACTGCGAGTGCGTGTTTTTTGCTGCGCCGAACGGAACGGCCATGCACATGGTTCCCGAGTTGGTTGAGGCAGGGGTCAAGGTGGTTGATCTCGCGGCAGACTTCCGGATCAGGGATGCTGGCGTCTGGGAATTCTGGTACAGGCAGGCCCATGCCTGCCCGGACCTGCTGCAGGATGCGGTGTATGGATTGCCGGAATTGAACCGTGAACAGATACGCAGCGCCCGGCTGGTCGCGAATCCGGGCTGTTACCCTACTGCGGTGGTACTGGGCGTGTTGCCGCTGCTTGAATCCGGGCTGCCTGGGCACGCGCACGTGATCGCGGATGCGAAGTCCGGAGTAAGCGGAGCCGGGCGAAATCCCAATGTGCCTGCCTTGTTCAGCGAGGCCGGGGAAAATTTCAGGGCATACAATGTCAGTGCACACCGCCACTGGCCCGAAATCAAACAGGTATTGCAGGGCGTTTGTGCGGCCGATGTGAACCTGACGTTCACGCCCCACCTCACGCCGATGGTGCGGGGGATCTTTGCCACGTTGTACGTCACCGGGACAGACCGTTCACTGGACCTGCAAGCCGTCTATCAGGAGCGGTTCGCCGACGAGCCGTTCGTGGAGGTCCTGAATCACGGTGCAATGCCTGAAACCAAGCACGTGAGAGGCTCGAATTTCTGCAGGTTGTCCGTGCAGCGCCCCTACGAGGGGGACACGGTCGTGATTTTGTCGGTGATTGACAACCTGGTGAAGGGAGCGGCCGGGCAGGCGGTGCAAAACATGAACATCATGTTCGATCTCGACGAAGCCGTCGGGCTGATGCAGTCTGGCCTCTTCCCCTAGTGCGGCACGGCCCGGGGTTTGCAGGACATGAAAAGCAGGATCCGTATCAGATGGCCCGTCATGCGGCTCGTCTCTTCCGGCCAGGCGGTTTTCATCCTGCTGGTCGCGGTGAGTGTTTCCTTCTGGCTGGGGATGAACAGCCACTGGCTGCCGTTTGTGGGCGGTAGCGGGACTTCGGATGTTCATGACAGCCAGGACAGGATCAGGCTACTGGAAAAACTGAACGGCGAACTGAAAAGCGAGGCCGCGTCGGCCAGGCGCTCGGCCGAACTCCAGTCGATTGCCGTGGACGAGATGAAAACGTCGCTGCGTGAGAAGGAAGCGGAGGTGCAGGGGCTGGCCCGGGAGCTTCATTTTTACCGCACGCTGTATACTCCCGACGACCGCCGGGTGGTAAGGGTCGGGACGTTCAATCTCCAGAAAGGCGGGGCCGAGGACGAGTTTGCCTATATACTGGTCCTGACAGGGATGCCGAAAAAGCAGCAGAAAACATCCGGCATGGTGGACATGGCAGTCGGAGGGACTCGCCACGGGGTGGAGACCAGGCTCGATTTCGGTCAGATCAGCGCGGCAGGCAGCCCGGGCCCGCTGAAGTTTTCCCTGAAGTACTTCCAGGAGATTTCGGGAAACATTGCATTGCCTGAAGATTTCGAGCCGGACAGCGTGCACATCACGCTGACCCTGGATGACAGCGGCGAGAACCCTGTCTCGGTGCGTTACGACTGGAACGAGGTCTACAGAGAATCCTGATTCCGCCGGGTCGGGCGAAGGAGTGAATATGATGTTTAGCAAAAAGATCAAGGCCGTCCAGATAGACACGCTGATAGGCTCTACTTCGAAAGTGGTCGGCGACCTGTACTACGGCGGAGGGTTGCAGATAGAAGGGACCGTCGAGGGGAATGTCATGGCGAGATGTGAAGACGGGTGTGTCCTGGTCATCAGCGAGTCGGGCACGGTGGAAGGTGAGATTCGTGGCCCGTATGTGGTCATCAACGGCACCGTCCATGGCGATGTGCATGTCAGTTCCAGTATCGAGCTGAAAAAGAGTGCCAGGGTGAACGGCGATATTTACTACCACTCGCTGGAGATGGAAGCGGGAGCCGAGATCAATGGAAAACTCGTGCACCAGCAGTCCCCGAGCGTTGAAGATGCGTATAATAGGGATATTGACTAACTATTTGATGTCTAGTATTTACTGGAGTTACGTTTTCCGACAGGAGTGGATTTATGTCAGCAACTGAGATTGCACCGCCCGTACCACTGATATTTACCGATGCGGCTGCAAACAAGGTAAGGCAGCTTATCCAGGAAGAGGATAACGATAACCTGAAACTCCGCGTATTCGTCAGCGGTGGCGGATGCTCTGGATTCCAGTACGGGTTTACATTCGATGAGAACTTGCAGGATGGGGATACCTCCGTGGAGAACGGGGGCATCACGCTGCTGGTGGACCCCATGAGCTTTCAGTACCTGATGGGTGCAGAAATTGATTACACGGAAGGGCTTGAAGGAGCCCAGTTCGTCATCCGCAATCCCAACGCGCAGACAACCTGCGGTTGTGGTTCCTCATTCTCGCCCGGCTGAGCGCGAAGCCCCAACCTGCCCGCAACTAGGGCACCCTGACGGCTTGCAGTCAGGCCCGGTCCGGCGGGTACAGCTTGCCCAGAACCACTTTGCGCCTGGCCCCGGTTACACTGGGAATGTTGCCGGGTAGTCCTTCCAGGTGCTGCCTGGCAAGCCAGGCAAATGCCATGGCTTCCATCCATTTCTCAGGGACCCCGTAGGCGCCAGTGCATGCGACCGGCACGTCCCGCATAGCTTTCCTGATGCGCGAGACAAGATAGGCGTTAAAACAGCCTCCTCCGCACAACAGGACGCGTGATGCCCGGGGCGCATGGGATTCGACTGCCCGTGCGACGGACCGTGCGGTAAGTTCCACCAGTGTCGCCTGGATGTCCACGTTCCGGACCGGCTTTCCGTACTGGTCGAGTTTTTGCCGCAGCCAGGACAGGTTGAACATTTCGCGACCGGTGGATTTCGGGGGTTGCCGCTTGAAATAGGGGTCTTCAAGCATCCGGTGCAGCAGGTCCTGCTCGATCGTGCCGGCCTGCGCCCATTTTCCATCGTCGTCGAAGTCACATTCAAGGTGCTCGCGGGCCCAGGCGTCAGAAAGCGTGTTGGCCGGGCCCGTATCAAATCCTGTGATATCCGAGGCCGGGTCACCAGGCAGGCAGGTGATGTTGGCGATTCCACCCAGGTTGACGACTGTCCGGTCTTCCTCCCTGGTCCGGAACAGGGCCTCATGGTAGGCGCAGGCCAGTGGCGCACCCTGGCCCCCGGCATCGATATCTGCCTGGCGGAATTCTCCCACGGTCCGGATGCCCGTGATGCGCGCGATCTGTCCGGGACTGCCAATCTGGACCGAGATGGGCGGAGTCCCCGAAGGGTCGTGAAAGACAGTCTGTCCGTGACTGCCGATGGCCGTGATGCGGTCGGCGTGAATGGAGGCCTCCTGCAGCAGGCGGTGAACGGATGCTGCGCAGACCCTGGCAAACTCGCGGTCTACGCCTGCTACGTCCTGTGGCCAGGCCCGCTTCAGGATCACGCGGTGGATTTCTTTTTTCAGTTCCCTGTTCAGGGCCTGGCTGGAACGGTTGATGATGCGCGAAGCAGGCCCGGATAAATCCATGAGTACGGAATCGACGGCGTCCACACTGGTGCCGGACATCAGTCCGATGAAAAGCTCAGGCATGATTTCAGAATATCACGCCTGACGGACCAGGTGCTCAATGTGAATAGGTGCTTTCCTGGCTTTCCAGCATGGCAAGCCTGTGCGGCGTGTTTTCATCGAGCCGGGCAATCAGGGGCTGGATGCTCATGCTGAAACGTTCCAGCTCCGAGTCCGGCAATGACCGTGTTCCCGGCAGCCTTACCTTCAAGGGATCGTGGTGTACTCCATTGATGCGGAATTCGTAGTGGAGATGGGGTCCGGTGGCCAGTCCTGTACGCCCGACATAGCCAATGGTTTGGCCCTGCTTCACCCGGCTGCCCACGCTCGTTCCACGCGCATACTTGGACATGTGCGCATACAGCGTGGTGTACAGATCACCGTGTTTGAGAATGATCGTCTTCCCGTATTGGCCCTTGGTCCCACGGAAAATGACCCGGCCTGTTCCGGAAGCCATGATCGGAGTGCCCGTTGCCGCGGCATAATCCACCCCCTTGTGGGCACGGAATACGTTCAGGACAGGGTGCTTTCTTCTCAGGCTGAAATGGGAGCTTACATGCGCCAGGCTGACCGGGGCACGCAGAAACGATTTACGCATGCTTTTGCCGTCAGGCGAGTAGTAGTCCGTTTGGCGGGACCGATCGGTGTAACGGTATGCCCGGTAAGTCCTCCCGGCGTTTACGAATTCTGCGGCAATGATATCGCCTGTACCAACCTCTTCTTCATCCAGGTAGAGCTTTTCGTACACGACGGTGAAGCGGTCGCCTTCCTGTATATGACGGGTAAAGTCTATATCCCACCCGAAGATGCGCACCAGGCTCATGATCATTGCATCGGACAGCCCTGCGTTGCGCCCTGCACGGTACAGGGAACTGCTGATGATGCCGGCCGCTGCATGCAGGGACCTTGCCGGTTTCCGGTTGAATTTCTCGGCGGTGAACGAACTTCCGGTCCTGTACAGCCTGAGCGAGCGGGTTTTGCTGGATTCGAAGTCCAGGTAGGTGATCCTGTCCCCGTCCAGGGCCAGATGCAGTTTCTGCCCCGGGTAGATGGTCTCAAGTTCCCTGACCTCTTCGCCGAGCTCGAGGATCCGGCTGAGTTCGGGATACAGCCCCAGCCTGTTGAAAATCGCGGACAGCGTGTCACCTTTTTCTACGACGATGGTCGTGTCGGTTTCATGTTGTAAAGGCGGGCCGGCAACGACAGGCCCGGCCGGTTTTTCAAGCAATGTTTCGGGTTGCGGGGGCCCGGACAGGATTTCAGGTGCCACCTCGTCCTGAAAGGGCGTAACCGGGGATTCGGGTGGAAGCGGAAAAACCACCTCAGCTTCGGGTGATCGGTTATCGTTCAGCAAGGTCCGGCTGGAAAGGGTGTTGAATACGCTGCCCGTGATGAGTGCAGCGGCCAGCAGGGCAGCGATGGCATACACGAAAGGGGTGCCCCGTCTGGGCGTTTTGCCTGGAACCCTCACGGATTTGTGTTCCTGCAAAGACCCAGGGAAGCTGAAGGCACGAGAATCATCTTAAAATTTGGCATAATAGCGACGTCCCTGTTTCTTATGACCAGCAGAATTTAGCAAAACTGGTTCGCCATTTAAAGCCTGAATTACAGGTTTGCCCGGTGTTCCTCTACAAGTGTAAAAAATGACAGAAAATGCATCCTATGACGAACTGGTCCGCGGGGCGGATGAGGTTTTGCTGGCTGAAGAGCTGAAGGCCAAGCTGGAAAGGGGCACGCCGTTGCGCGTGAAGGCCGGTTTCGACCCCACGGCACCGGATCTGCACCTCGGGCATACCGTGCTGATCAACAAACTGCGGCAGTTCCAGCTCGCCGGGCATGAAATCATTTTCCTGATAGGCGATTTCACGGGCATGATCGGTGACCCGACAGGCAGGAACGTCATGCGCAAGCCCCTTTCCCGTGATGTCGTCGAGCAAAATGCCGAAACCTACAAGGAACAGATCTACAGGATCCTCGATCCGGAAAAAACCGTGATTGCATTCAATTCGGCCTGGATGGAAGAGAAAAGTGCTGCTGACATCGTTCACCTTGCATCGAAATGTACGGTGGCACGCATGCTGGAACGCAAGGATTTCGGCATACGTTACCAGTCCGGGCAGGGCATCGCGATCCATGAGTTCCTGTATCCCCTGATCCAGGGCTATGATTCGGTCGCGCTGAATGCGGATGTGGAGCTCGGTGGAACGGACCAGAAGTTCAACCTGCTTGTGGGCCGTGAAATTCAAAAGGAGTACGGGCAAGCCCCCCAGGTGGTCATGACCATGCCCATCCTTGAAGGCATCACGCAGGGCCCGGAAAAGATGTCCAAGTCCCTGGACAACTACGTCGGCATCACGGAAGCGGCCAATGAGATGTTCGGCAAGATCATGAGCATCGATGACGAAAAGATGTGGCGCTATTTCGAGCTGTTGAGTTTTCGTCCTGCCAGCGAGATCAGGTCCTTCCGAAAGGAGGTACAGGAGGGTGCCAATCCGAGGGACATCAAGTTCAGGCTGGCGCATGAAATCACCGAACGCTTCCATGATGCAGAAGCTGCGCGCGAAGCGAAGGCGGATTTCATTCGCCGGTTTCAGAAAAGCGCCATCCCCGATGACTTGCCTGAAATGACCATTCAGTGCCCGGGCGGGAAGATACCGATCGGAAATCTCCTGAAAGAGGCCGGGCTGGTGGCCAGCACCTCCGAAGCCATCCGCATGATCCGCCAGGGTGCCGTGAAAATTGACGGAACCAGGATCGAGGATACCAAGCTGGTCCTGAAGGCCGGAACCTCAGGCGTGGTTCAGGTGGGCAAACGCAAGTTCGCAAAAATCGGGCTGGACTGATTCCCGGGCAGTGCGCCTGCAACCGGGGCCTGGTGATGCCTGATGTATCTGCCTCGAGGAGCGGCTCGCCCGCCGTCAGGTCACCGCAAAG